>CAVXTP010000008.1:0-96431 GCA_963764715.1 uncultured Acidobacteriota bacterium | reverse complement strand
GATCTCGAAGGCGCCGAGGGCGATCGACGGATAGGCGCGCAGCCGGGACGCGATGCCCGCGTCGCGGGCCGCGGCGAGAACGTAGGGCAGGCCGGCCTGGAGCGACACGCGGACGGTCGGAATGTTGATCGAGAGCTCCAGCGCCCGGCGGGCGGTCATCCGCCCGCGATAGTCGTTGTCGTAGTTGCGCGGGGTCCACTGCTCCTCTTCCGTCTTCGTGCCCCATTCCACGACGATCGGCGAATCCACCAGCACCGTCGCGGGCGTGACGGGCGGGTCGAGGTCCCGGCGGGCGAACGCCGCGAGGTAGACGAAGGGCTTGAAGAGGCTGCCCGGCTGGCGATGCGCCTGGGTCACGCGATTGAACTGCGAGAGCCGATAGTCCCGCCCGCCGACGAGCGCCCGGACGCTGCCGGTCTGGGGCTCGAGGGCGATGAGCGCGCCCTGCAGCGGCGCCTGCTTGGACGCGGAGGCGAGGCGGCGGTAGGTCTTTTCGAGGGTCTCGAGGCCCTGCGTGACGGCGCGCTGCGCCGCCTGCTGCAGATCGACGTCGAGCGTCGTGTAGATCTGGAGGCCCTCGGTCTGCAGCTTCTCGCCGTAGCGCTCGGCGAGCTCGCCCTTGACGAAGTCGACGAAGTGGGGGGCCTTGGTCCGCTCCTCGCTGCGCGTTCGCGGGGTCAGCGGCTCCTCCATCGCGTGGCGGAGGGCGGCCTCGTCGATCTTGCCCTCCTCCCGCATCAGCCGGAGGATCAGGTTGCGCCGCTCGCGGGTCCGGTCGGGGTTGCGAAACGGCGAGTAGGCGTTGGGCGCGCGGATCATGCCCGCGAGCGTGGCCGACTCGGCGAGGTCGAGGTCCGGCACGTCCTTGCCGAAGTAGTACCGCGCGGCCTCCCCGACGCCGGTGATGGCGATCGACCCCCGCCGCCCGAGATAGATCTCGTTGAGATACGTCTCGAGGATCTCGTCCTTCGAGTAGCGCGCGTCGAGCACGACCGCCATGACCGCCTCGTTCGCCTTGCGCCGCAGCGTCCGCTCGGGCGAGAGATAGAGGTTCTTGACGAGCTGCTGGGTGAGCGTCGAGCCCCCCTGCTTCATTCCGCCCGTCAGCGTCGCGAAGAGGGCGCCGAAGAGCCGGCGCACCGAGACGCCGCTGTGGCGATAGAAGTCGCGGTCCTCGGTCACGAGGACGGCATCGATCAGCGTCTGCGGCGCCTCCGCGAGGCGGATGACGGTGCGGTCCTCGAGCTCGGCCGAGAAGACGGACCCGAGCAGCTCGGGCTCCAGGATCAGCGCCGGCACGCTCTCGCCGCGCGCGTCGACGATGGACTTGACCTTCTTGCCCGCGAGCGTCAGCTGGAGCCGCAGGTCCGGGAAGTCGTGGCCCGGGTAGCGGAAGGGCCGCGTGTGGATCTCGATCGTGTCTTTCGCAATCCGGTAGTGGCCCGGGCGCTCCGGCGTCTCGTCGACCGGCTGGTAGTAGAGGCGGGCCAGCTTCGACTCCAGGTCGGAGGCGCTCGCGGCGTCGCCCGGCCGCAGGGCGTACAGGTCCGAATAGATGCGCGAGGGCAGGTCCCAGCGCCGCCCGTCGAAGCGCTGGACGACCCGGGTGGTGAAATACGCGAGGACCAGGACCCCCGACAGCATGAGGCCGCCGAACACCGCGAGGATCGGCCGGCGGTGCCGGTACACCCAGTGCGGGAGCGACACCAGCCGAGCCGGCGGAGTCCCCTGAGGATCGAAAGTCACCGCGGTCAGCATACCGCCGCGCGTCGTCGCCCGCCGGCGCGCGTGTAACATCCGCCCCCGCGTGGCAAAGAAGAAGCGACCGCCCGTGGAGCCGCCCCGGCGCGACCCCGGCGCGGTCGTGGCCGGGGTCGTCCTGTGCGCGGTGCTCGCCGGCACGGCGCTCGCGGTCGACACGCTGGCCGGGGCGGCCTTCGACGCGCCCAAGCGCCTGATCGCGGTCGTGGGGACGGCATTGGCGGCCGCGGTGACGTTCGCCTCCGCGGGAGGGTTCCCGCGGGCGTCGGGACCGGCGCGCGAGCCGCGCCTGCGCCGCGCGACGCTCGCGCTCGCGGCCGGCGCCCTCGCTCTCGCCCTCGTGTCCGCCGTGGCCTCGCCGCGCCGGGCGCTCGCCCTCGACTCGATGCGCACCCTCGCCGTGCTCGCGCTGCTTCTGCCGCTCGGCGCCTCGCGCGTCGTCCCGAAGGCGCGCCGCGCGCTCGTGGCCGTGTTTCTCGGAGCGTGCGCGATCAACGCCGCCGTGGCCGTCCTCGAGGCCCGCGGCCTCTGGAGCCCGTTTCGCCTCGAGACCGCGGGCGCCCGCCAGGACACGGGCGCCTTCGCCGGCAACGTCGGCTATCTCGCGATCGCGCTGGCGATGAGCGCGGTGCTCGCCCTGGGGGTCCTCGTGACCTCGACGCGCGCGTCGTGGCGCGCGTTCGCGGCCGGCGCCCTGGCGCTCGACGCGGCGGGCCTCGTCGTCAATCAGAACCTCACAGCGCTCATGGCGGTCCTCGCGGGCGCGGCGGCCCTGCTCGTCCTGCGGTTCCGCCGGCGCGCCGTCCTCCCGCTGGCCGCGGCCGTCGCGGCCGTCGGGATCGCCGTGCTCGCCTACGCGCCGCTCAATCGCCGCGCGCGCGAGCTGACGCGCGCCGTCTCGACGCGCAACTGGGACGCCGTCGTGTCGTTTCGCGGCGGACCGTGGGCGGCGGCCGTGGAGATGACCCGCCGGAGGCCGCTCCTCGGGTGGGGTCCCGGGACGTTTGGCGCCGAGTTCGTTCCACACCGGCTCGCCGCGGAGATCCGGTCGAGGCGCCGCTTCGTCACGCCGCTCCTGACGAGCTCCTACGCCGAGGCGCACTGCGACTACCTCCAGGTCTTCAGCGACGCGGGCGCCCCGGCCGGCCTCCTCACCCTCGGGGCCTGCGGCGGTCTGCTCGTCCTGGCGGTCGGGACCGCGTGGCGGCGCCGCACGCCCGAAGCGATCGTGCTCGCGGCCGTGCTCGCGACCGGCGCCGCGGCCGCCCTGACCTGGTTCCCGCTGCAGCGACCGATCACCGCCGTCCCGCTGCTGCTCGCCGCCGGACGCGCCTGGAAGGTCGCGGGCGAGCCGACCGACCCCGGAGAGCCGGCGTGAACGCCCGCCGCCGGATCGCCCTCGCCGCCGCCCTCGCGGCGCTCGCCGCGCTCGCGTACCCCGAGTTCGCCCGCTACGCCGCCGAGCGGCGCGTGGGCTACGCGACCGCCGCGTTCCGCGGCGTCCTCGACGGCCCCGCCGAAGCGCGAACGGCGTCGAACATCCTGGCCGTCGGCCAGCTCGGCCTCTCGGCGGCGGCGGATCTGCCGGCCGACCCGAGGCCGTGGATCATCGGCGGCTCCGCCTTCCTCGTGACGCGCCAGCCGGAACGCGCGCTCGAAAACTACCGCGAAGCCCTCCGCACGGGCGAGCGCGCCGAGATCGATCTCAACCTCGGCCGGGCCTACGCTCTCGCGGGCCGCCCGGTGGAGTCGCAGGCGGCGCTCCTGCGCGCCGGGTGGGTCAGCCCGGAGATCCTGGCCTCCCTGCCGGAATCGACCCGCGAGCCGCTGCAGACGCGGATCGCCGAGCTCTCCCGGGAGCTCCGCCAGGGTCGCCTGTCCGAGCCGCCGCCGCTGCCCGACCCGGAACGCCGCTGAGGTCGGCGCTCAGCGCGGTCGCTCGCGGAAGATGCCGCCGGAGTAGAGCCCCCAGGCGTGGAGCTTGTAGAGCAGCATCGTCTTGAGGATCGCAAAGCCGTAACGGACCGACGGGCCGAAGGCGATCTGGGAGGCTTCGTCGAAGTAGCGCGTCTCGATCGGGATCTCGCAGATCCGAAGGCCCTTGGCCATCCCCTGGGCGATGATCTCGGTGTCGAAGACGAAACCATCCGAGTTGGCCTCGAGGTTGACGGACTCCAGGTAACGGCGGGTGTAGGCCCGGAACCCGCTGTGGTACTCGGTCAGGTAGATCAGGAACGTCGCGTTTTCGATCGCCGTCAGAAGGATGTTGCCGAGATACTTCCACTTGGGCATCCCGCCCTGGATCGGCCGGCCCCCGAGCATCCGGCTGCCGAAGGCCGCGTCGTAGTCCCCCTTCTCCAGCGCCGAAAGGAGGTGGGGAATGACGGTCGGGTCGTACTGGTGGTCCGGGTGGACCATGATGACGACGTCGGCGCCGCGCGCGAGCGCCGTCGCGTAGCAGGTCTTCTGGTTGCCGCCGTAGCCCCGGTTGCGCTCGTGGACGACGGTGTGGATCCCGAGGCGGCGGGAGATCTCGACGGTCCGGTCGCGGGACCGGTCGTCAACCAGGATGACGTCGTCGACCCAGTCCTTCGGGACGTCCGCGTACGTCCGCTCGAGCGTCTTCTCGGCGTTGTACGCGGGCATGACCACGGCGACCCGGCGCCGGGCCCGGGGCGGCTCAGATGCCACGGCGGGTGAGGACGACCGGAAGGGTCCGCAGCAGGATGGCGAGGTCGAGGCCGAACGACCAGTTGTTCAAGTACGCCAGATCGTAGCGCAACTTGATGTCGGGCTCGGTCGAGTACTCGCCCGAAACCTGCGCGAGTCCCGTGAGCCCCGGGCGCGCGGCGTGGCGCAGCCCGTATCCCGCAACGGTGTGCGCGAACTTCTCGGAGAACTCGGGCCGCTCCGGCCGGGGACCGACGAGGCTCATGTCGCCGCGCAGAACGTTCCAGAGCTGCGGGATCTCGTCGATGCGAGCGGCCCGGAGCGCGCGTCCGATCGCCGTGACGCGGGGATCGTCCGGGGACGCGAGCACGGCGCCGGTCTCGACCTCCGCCCCCTCGCGCATGGTGCGGAGCTTCCAGAGCTCGAATGGCTTTCCGTCGCGCCCGACCCGCGTCTGCCGGTAGAACACGCCGCCCCGCGAGGTCGACGCGACGAGGAGCGCCGCGAGCGCAAGCCCCGGCGCGAGCAGCAGCAGGCCCGCCGCCGCCGCCACGACGTCGAACGCGCGCTTGGCGAACGCCGCGGCGCCGTCGAGCGGCCGGATGCGCGCCTCGAGCAGGGGCAGGTCGCCGACGATGCGAAACCGCAGCCGGCCGATCATGGTCTCGAACGGCGAGGGCCACACGAGAAGGTCCGCCTCGAAGCCCTCCGGAATCTTCTCGGAAAGCCGGTCCCTCCACGACGGCGCCTCCGGCATCAGGATCACCTCGTCGATCCGATGCGTACGGGCGATCTCGATGAGGTCCTCCTCCGAGCCGAGCGACGGCAGGCCGTGCGCTCCGCCGGCGTCGCCCACCACGCCCGCGAGCTCCACGCCGGTCCACGGATGGCGCCGGATCGTGTCCGCAACGAGGGCCGCGGCGGCTCCCCCGCCGACGATCATCGCGCGGCGCCGGGGCTGGGGAAAGAGACGGTCGACGGCCGTCCGCCAGACTGCCAGCAGCCCGCCGTTGAGGACGATGTAGACGACGAGGACGGAGCGGGGGAACGAATACGGCTGCGCCAGGAAGTAGACGGAGGCGAGCGTCAGGAGCTCGACGAAGAGCGCCGGCAGCAGCAGCCGCGCGAGCGGCTCCCGGAACCGCTCGTGATCGCGGTAGAGGCCGAAGAACCAGAGCGCGAAGGCCTGGACCGCCGCGACGAAGAGGATGTTGCCGGCCGTGAAGCGCACGCTCGACTCCGGCAGGAGCGTCAGGGTGCCCGGAATCGAGACGTGGGTGCGGAGAAAGAAGGCGGCGTCGAAAGCGCCGACGGCGATGGCGAGATCGCCGCCGAAGGCCACCGCCCGGAACGCGGACGGCCGCCGCGCCGCCATCAGGAGCGCGCCGTCCGCGCCCAGAACGGACGGCTGTGCCCCAGAAGACCCGCGGCGACGCCGAGGGCGAGAGCCACGTTCAACACGGCGAAATAATAGAGCCTCCCGAGCGGGCCCGAGAGCGGGAGGCGAAGACGCGCCGAAAGCCCGAGGAGCGCCGCGAGGCCGAGCGCGCATGCCCCCGCCGTCCGGGCGCCCGGGACGAGGAGCGCGGCGGCCGCGGCGCCGAGCGCCGCCAGCGGCGCGAGCCACCGGGCGACCTTGCGCGAGACGTAGGCGAGTGTCAGCACGGGGTGGGCGGCGGCGTTCCAGAGCCAGAGCTCGCGCCGCAGCACCTGCCCGGCGCCGATCCCGATCCGCAGCCGGCGGGACGCTTCGGCCGCGGCGTCCCGCGCGGCGTCTTCGCGGGCGAGGGCCCGGGCCGCGAACACCACGCGCGCTCCCTCGCGGGCCGCGCGCACCGGAATCAGAAAATCGTCCATCGAGGTCGTGTCCGGAGGCAGCGGCCGCACGAGCGCGCGGCGCGCGGCGTAGATGCCGCCGTTGGCGCCGAGGCACGCGCCGAGCGCGCCCTCGGACTCCTTGAGCCGCGTCTCGCGGTCCCAGTACGCCGCCTCGGGCGTGGATCGGCCGCCGGAAGGGGTCTCGAAGACCAGCCGTCCGCACGCCGCCCCGACGCCGGGCGCGGCGACGGCCTCGAGGAGGGCGCGCACCGCGCCGGGCTCGAAGCGCGTGTTCGCGTCCGTGAAGACGAGGACCTCGGCGGTCGACGTGGCCAGCAGGTCGTTCAGCACGGCCGCCTTCCCGCGGCGCTCCGGAAACTCGACGACGCGCACGTTACCGGCCCCGGCGGCCGCTTCGCGAGCCCGCGCCGCCGTCGCGTCCCGGCAACCGTCGCAGCCGATCGTGATCCGGTAGCCCGGCACGCCGTCCTGGGCGAGCAGGTCGCGGACGCGGCGACCGATGACCTCCTCCTCGTCGGCGGCCGATACGAGGACCTCCGCCGATTCCGGGAGCGCGGCGCCCGGTTCCGGCGCGGCGGGACGCCGGGCCGCCATCCACGCGACGAGCGGCGGGTAGACGAGATACGACCACGCGAGCAGGACGAGCGACAGTCCGGCCAGACCCACGGCGAGGACGCTCACGCGGCGACTCCCGCGCGCCGCGCGAGCTCGAGCGCGAAGGCGCGCGCGATCGGTCCCCAGCCGTAGGAGCCCTCGACGCGCGACCGGGCCGCTCCGGCCTGTCGCGCCGCGGCGACTGCGTCGCCGAGGAGCCCGGCGACGGCCTCGGCGAACGGGCCGGCCTCGTCGCGGATCCGGATCTCGTCGGCCCCGAACTCGAGCCCTTCGGCCCCGATCGACGTCGAGACGACCGGCACGCCGCTCGCGGCGGCCTCCAGGATCTTGAGGCGCGTTCCGCCGCCCGCCCGCAGCGGCACGATGGCGACCGACGCCCGCGCCCAGCCGTCACGGGCATCGCCGCCCTCTCCGAGCAGCGCGACGCCCTCGCCGGCGAGCCGCGCGAGGTCCGCCGGCGCCTCGCGTCCCAGGATCTCGGCCCGCGCCGAAGGCCGGAGGCTCCGCACGCGGGGCCAAACCTCCCGGAGGAACCAGCGCACGCCGTCGGCGTTCGGAGGCCAGGAGAGGTCTCCGACGAAGAAGACCATCTCGCTGGACGCGGGAGCGCGCCGCCGAGCGTGCCGCTCGAGGTCGACGCCGTTGGGGACGACGAGGGGCTCGTGCCGGACACCGAGCGCGCGCAGGGCCTTCGCGTCCCGGGCCGACACGCACGAGACGCCCGCCGCGGCGTCGGCCAGGGAGCGCTCGAGCGCCGCGACGCGGTCCGCCTGGAGGCGGGCGAAGGCCCGGACGAACCCTCGTCCCTCCATCTCGGCAGTGCGGCGCCAGATCTCGGAATCGAGGTTGTGGAAGTCGATCCAGGCCGGCACGCCTGCGCCGAGCGCGGCCGGGGCGACGTGGTACGCATGGGCCACGACCCACTTCGGCCTCTCCGCCGCGCAAAGCCGTGCGGCCCGCCGCGCGAGGTCCGCGGAGCGGTACAGGCGCTCCGAGTATGCGCCGCCGGCGAAAAGGCTGCCGGCCGCCGCCGCGATGCGCCGCGCCGTGCGCGGCGTCTGGGGGACGAGCTCGAACTCGACGCCGGCGGGCCACTGCCCGGCGTAGAGCCTCTCGGGATCGGACAGGGAAAGCGCCCGCACGCGGAAGAACTCGGAGAGGCCGGAGAGCAGGTGAAAATTGCGGATGGCGAGGCCGTCCCGCGAGTCGTGGGGCGGCCTCGACAGAACGCTGACGAGCGCGGGCTTCATCGCGCCGGCCCCGCGAGCGCCGCGCGATAGCGGGCGCGCCGCCGGCGCCCGGTCTCGCCCGGAGTCAGGAGGGCCGCGCCGTACCGGGCGGCGGCGCCGGCCGAAAGCGCCGCCCGCACGAAACGCGCGGCCGCGGGCCCGTGATGCTTCGCGGCGTAACGCGCGAGCGAGGCGTGGAGCTGCCCGAAGAGGCGTTCCCCGCCCGACCGGCCCCCCTCGTGAACGAACTCGGCGGCCGGCGTGAAGAGGATCCGCCAGCCGGCCCGGCGCCAGCGCGCCATCAGATCCGTCTCCTCGGCGTAGAGAAAGAACGTCTCGTCGAAGCCACCGACCTCCTCGAAGGCCTCACGGCGCACGAGCAGGACGGCGCCCATGAGCGCTTCGACCTCCCGCGGCGTCCCGTGGTCCTGCCGCGTCGCCGCGTGTCCCGAAAGAAGCCCCCGGCCGCCCGAGAGAAACGCCAGCCCGGAGCTCTCGCAGAAGATCCGCCACGGCGACGGGAGCCGGCGGATCGACCGCTGGAGCGAGCCGTCGGGGAAAAGAAGCCGCGGTCCGGCGGCGGCCGCGCGCGGATCGGCGTCGAGCGCGGCGGCGAGAGCGTCGACGGAGCCCGGGCGCGCGTAGGCGTCGGAGTTCAGGAAGAGCAGGTAGGGCCGGGCGGTCTCGCGCGCGCCGCGGTTGCAGGCCGCGCCGTACCCGCGATTGACGGGCTCGGCCACGACCCGCGCCGCCGGCAGTCCGGCCGCGAGCCTCGCGGCCACGCCGTCCCCGGACGCGTTGTCGACGACCACGATCTCGGTCCCGGGCGACGTCTCCGCCACCGCCCGGGCCGCCCGCTCGGTCTCCGCCGGCGTGCGGTAGTGGACGATGACGGCGCTGACGCGGTCGCCGGAGAGGCTCACTTGCCCCCAGTATAAAAAAAGCCCCGGCTCGCGCCGGGGCTTCGAATCGATCGGAAACGGGAGATCAGTACATCCCGCCCATGCCGCCGGGCATTCCGCCTCCGGCCGGGGCCTTGTCCTTCTCCTTGATCTCGGAGACGAGCGCCTCGGTCGTCAGCATCAGGCCAGCCACCGACGCCGCGTTCTGCAGCGCGTTCTTGGTGACCTTGGTGGGGTCGATGATGCCCGCCTTGAGCATGTCCTCGACCCTTTCGGCGTTGGCGTTGTACCCGTAGTTGCCGCCCTTGGCCTTGAGCTCGTTGATGACCACCGAGCCCTCGGCGCCGGAGTTGGCCACGATCTGGCGTGTCGGCTCCTCGAGGGCGCGAATCACGATGCGGGCGCCGATCTTCTCGTCGCCCGAAAGCTCCTTGGCGCGCTTCTCGACGGCCTCGATCGAGCGCAGGAGGGCCACGCCGCCGCCGGGGACGATCCCCTCTTCGACGGCCGCCTTGGTTGCGTGCATCGCGTCCTCGACGCGGGCCTTCTTCTCCTTCATCTCGGTCTCGGTCGCGGCGCCGACCTTGATGACGGCGACACCGCCCACGAGCTTGGCCAGCCGCTCCTGCAGCTTCTCGCGGTCGTAGTCGGACGTCGTCTCCTCGACCTGCGTCCGGATCTGCTTGACGCGGCCCTGGATGGCGTCCTTCTTGCCCTTCGAGCGGTCATCCACGACGATCGTCGTGTTGTCCTTGTCGACGGTGACCTTCTTGGCGTCGCCCAGGTCTTCCCACTTGACGCTCTCGAGCTTGATGCCGAGGTCCTCGGAGATCAGCTTGCCGCCGGCGAGGATCGCGATGTCCTCGAGCATGGCCTTGCGGCGGTCGCCGAAGCCCGGGGCCTTGACGGCCGCGACCTGCAGCGTGCCGCGCAGCTTGTTGACGACGAGCGTCGCGAGCGCCTCGCCCTCGACCTCTTCGGCGATGATCAGCAGGGGCTTGCCCTGCTTGGCGATCTGCTCGAGGATCGGGAGCAGGTCCTTCATGTTGGAGATCTTCTTCTCGTACAGGAGAACCTTGGCGTTCTCCATCACGCACTCCATGCGCTCCGCGTCGGTGATGAAGTACGGGGAGAGGTAGCCGCGGTCGAACTGCATGCCCTCGACGACCTCGAGGGTCGTCTCGAGGCCGCGCGCCTCCTCGACCGTGATCACGCCGTCCTTGCCGACCTTGTCCATCGCCTCGGCGATGATCTTGCCGATCTCGGAGTCGTTGTTGGCCGAGATGGTGCCGACGTGGGCGATGTCCTTGCCCTCGACCGGCTTGGAGAGCTTGTCGAGCGACTCCACCGCGGCCTTGACCGCCGCGTCGATGCCGCGCTTCAGCTCCATCGGGTTGGCGCCGGCCGTGACGTTCTTGATGCCCTCGCGGTAGATCGCCTGGGCCAGGACCGTCGCGGTGGTCGTGCCGTCGCCGGCGACGTCGGAGGTCTTCGAGGCGACCTCGCGGACCATCTGGGCGCCCATGTTCTCGAGCGAATCCTGGAGCTCGATTTCCTTGGCGACCGTCACGCCGTCCTTGGTCACGGTCGGGGAACCGAACTTCTTCTCGATGACGACGTTGCGGCCCTTGGGACCGAGCGTCACCTTGACGGCATCGGCGAGCTTGTTGACGCCGTGGAGGACGCGCTGGCGCGCTTCCTCGCCGTAAATGATCGTTTTCGCTGCCATGTTCTTTACTCCTTACTTCTCGACGACCGCGAGCACTTCGTCCTCGCGGAGAATGAGGTGCTCGACTTCGTCGATCTTGATCTCGGTGCCGGCGTACTTGCCGATGAGGATGCGGTCGCCCTTCTTGACGTCGAGCGGGAACTGCTTGCCTTCCTCGTTCACCTTGCCCTTGCCGACGGCGACGACTTCCGCCTCCATCGGCTTCTCCTTCGCGGTGTCCGGGATGATGATCCCGCCCCGCTTCTTCTCACCCTCTTCCAGACGCTTGACCAGGATCCGATCGTAGAGTGGCCGAATCTTCATGAACTCGCCTCCTTAGTTGCCTTTTTGTGTTGCCTCCGGGCCGCCTCGTAAGCCGTCCCGGGGGGATGTGGATACTAGCACTCGTCTCCATCGAGTGCTAGTACTCGAGATGAGTCAGCTGCAACGCATTGATTTGCCGTAGCTTAGCGTTAGGATAGGGCCTGGATGAGTTTCCACGGCGCGAACATCCTGATCACCGGCGGACTGGGCTTCATCGGCTCGAACCTCGCCGCCCGCCTCGTCGCCGAAGGCGCCCGCGTCACCCTCTGCGACGCGCTCATCGAGGGCTACGGCGGCAATCCCGCGAACATCCGCGAGATCCGGTCGAAGGTCGAGGTCGACCCGTCCGACGTGCGCGACGCGGCCGCGATGGAGCGCCTCGTCGCCGGCCGCGACGTCGTCTTCCACCTCGCGGCCCAGGTCTCCCACGTGATGTCGCTGTCGAATCCCTACCCCGACATCGACATCAACATCAAGGGAACGGCCGTCGTCCTCGAGGCCTGCCGGGCGAAGAACCCGCGCGCCGTGGTGGTCCGCTCGGGCACCCGCGGTCAGTACGGCCCCGCCGTGCGCCTTCCGGTCTCGGAGGAGACGCCGTCGGACCCGCGGGGCATCTACGAGATCTCGCAGCTCTCGGCCGAGATGATCTGCCGCACGTACACCCGCATCCACGGGATCCGCACCGTGCCCCTGCGCCTGACCAACATCTACGGCCCGCGGGGCCAGATGAAGCACTCGCAGTTCGGCGTCGTGAACTGGTTCGTGCGCCTCGCCCTCGAGGGGCGCCCGATCCCGATCTTCGGCTCGGGCCGGATCCTGCGCGACTTCCTGTACGTCGATGACTGCGTCGAGGCCCTGCTCCTCGCCGCGGCCTCGCCGCTCGCCGTCGGGGAAATCCTCAACGTCGGACACGACCGGCCGTCGACCTTTCTCGAGGTCGCCGAGACCCTCCGCGACCTCGTCCCCGGGACGAAGCTCGAGTTCACCGACTTCACGCCCGAGCGCAAGGCCCAGGAGCCCGGAGACTTCGTCTCCGACATCACGAAGATCCGCCGCCTCCTCGGCTGGGAGCCGAAGGTGGCGCTCCGAGAGGGCCTGGCGCGGACCGTCGACTTTTACGAAAGGCATCGAGCCGAGTACTTCTGACCGCCCGAACCGGCTGTCGTCTTTCCCCCCCCGATTCCGCTTTCTCAAGTAGGGGATTCACCGATCGATGGCGTCCGAGGCCCGGGGCCCAAAGGGGGCCGCGGGCGCGTACGCGAGGGGGGCGACATGCGGAACCGGCATCGCTTCGCGGGCTGGCTGCTTCTGGCGGGGGTTGTCGTTTCGCCGGCGGCGCCGGGCCAGATGATCGATTCGACGCAGGCGCCGAACCTGGCGCAGGACGGCATTCACAAGTCGCTCGCGCAGGAGATCGGCGCAGGCCGGGGGAACTGGACGACCCCGGACTCGGCGTCGTTCCTGATCAGCCGCGATCCCTATCGCGCCATCCGCCGGGGGCGCCAGATCTTCCAGCGCAAGTTCACCCGGCTCCAGCTCCAGGGCCCCGGGGTCGGAGACGGCGGCGGCGACCTCAACACGACGATCGCGATCGGCGCGGGTCTCTCGGACAGCTGCGCCGGCTGCCATGGCCGCCCCCGCGGCTCGGCGGGCAGCGGTGGAGACGTCGTGACCCGCCCCGACAGCCGAGACGCGCCGCACCTCTTCGGGCTGGGCCTGAAGGAGATGCTGGCCGACGAGATCACCGGACGGCTCCGGCAGATTCGCGCGGCCGCCATCCTGGCCGCCCAGCGCGACGGCCGTCCCGCGACGAAGAAGCTGGTCGCCAAGGACATCGACTACGGATGGATCACGGCCAACCCGAACGGCTCGGTCGACACGACCCGCGTTCAGGGCGTCGACCCCGATCTCCGGGTCCGGCCGTTCTTCGCGCACGGCGGAACCATCTCGATCCGCGAGTTCGTCGTCGGAGCCCTCCACGGGGAGATGGGCCTCGACGCCGCCGACCCGGAACTGGCGCGGGCCGTCGCGCCCGGGCGGGCGACGACGCCGGCCGGGATGGTCCTCGACGGGACGCTCGACCGGATCGAAGGTCCGCCCGTCCCGAACCCGGCCTTCGAGCCCGACGGCGACGTCGCCGGCAACGAGATCCCGACGGCCCTCGTCGACTATCTCGAGTTCTACCTGCTCAACTATTTCAAGCCCGCCACCTACCGGCAGACGGAGGTCACGCGGCGAGGGCTCAACACGTTCAAGCAGATTGGTTGCGCCTCCTGCCACGTTCCCGACCTCGCGATCGACCACGACCGCCGGGTCGCCGACGTGGAGACGGCCTACGACCGGGAGCGCGGAATCCTGAACAGCCTCTTCGCGACGGCGACGGCTCTTGCCGACTCCGTCGACGACGGCAGCGGTTTCCCGGCGCTGAAGAAGCCGAAGAACGGCCCCTTCGTCGTGCGTAACATCCTGACGGACTTCAAGCGCCACGACCTGGGACCGAACTTCCACGAGCGTAACTGGGACGGCACCCTGCAGAAGGAGTTCCTGACGCGGCCGCTCTGGGGCGTCGGCAGCAGGATTTCCTACGGCCACGACGGGCGAAGCATCAACCTGACCGAGGTGATCCTCCGGCACGGCCAGGAGGCCCAGCGTTCCCGGGACGCATTTGAGAACCTCAACGCCGAGAGGCGGGGGGCGGTCCTCGAGTTTCTGCGGTCGCTGGTATTGTTCCCGCCCGACGACACGGCTTCGAATCTCGACCCCGGGGACCCGAGCGTTCCGTCGTTCCCTCAGTTCGGCCACGGGAGCATTCGGCTCACGGCGCTCTTCAACGACCCGTCCGAAAAGGAGTAGCGGCGGCGCCCGGGCGAAGCTCCGCCCCTCGACCGGAAGGGACCCGGCCGCGCCGGCGACACGGCGCGGTCCGCGGCGCCGCCCGTTCCTGGGTTAAGCTCCGGCCCAGGAATGCTCTCGATCCACCCCACGGCCCTCGTCGCCACGTCGGCGATCGGCGACGGGACCCGCATCTGGGCGTTCGTCAACATCCTCCCGGGCGCGCGGATCGGCCGCGACTGCAACATCTGCGACCGGTGCTTCATCGAGAACGACGTGGTTCTGGGCGACCGCGTCACGGTCAAGTGCGGCGTGTCGCTCTACGACGCCCTCACGCTCGAGGACGACGTCTTCGTCGGACCCGGCGTCATCTTCTCGAACGACCCGCGTCCCCGGAGCGGCCATCACCGGGAGTCCTACCCGCGAACGCTCGTTCGCGAGGGGTCGAGCCTCGGCGCCGGCGCGATCCTCCTGCCGGGCCTGACGGTCGGGCGCTTCGCCATGGTCGGCGCCGGGTCGCTGCTGACCCGGGACGTCCCCGACTTCGCACTGGTCTACGGCTCCCCCGCCCAGGTCCACGGCCACGTCTGCCGCTGCGGCAAGACGCTGCGTTTCGAGAACGGGACCGCCGCCTGCGCGTGCGGCCGCCGATTCCGGCGCGACCCGGCGGCGGGCGACGTCGGGGAAGAGCCGTGACCACGGCCACCGGGGCGCCGCCGAAGGTCCCGTTCGGGGCGCTCGCCCTCGACTACCGGGACAAGAAAGACGCGATCGACGCGGCCGTCGCCCGCGTGCTCGAGCGCGGCTGGTTCATCCTCGGAGAGGAAGTCGCGGCATTCGAGGAAGCGTTCGCCCGCTTCCTGGGCGTCCCGCACGTCGTGGCCTGCGCCAACGGCACCGAGGCCATCGCCCTCGCGTTGCGGGCGCTCGGCGCCGGGCCGGACGACGGCGTGCTGCTGCCGGCCAACACCTGCGGCCCGACGCTCGCGGGCGTCCGGATGGCCGGCGCGCGGCCGGTTCTCGCCGACGTCGATCGCGCGACGCTGACCCTCGACGCGGCCGGCGTCGAGCGCGCCCTGACCCCGGCCGTGCGGTTCCTTCTGCCCGTGCACCTCTACGGCGGCGTGGCGGACCTGGCCGGGCTCATGCCGCTGGCCGCGACGCGCAAGCTGACGGTCCTCGAGGACTGCGCGCAGAGCCATGGCGCCCTCTTCGAGGGCCGCGCGGCCGGGACGTTCGGCGCGGCCGCGGCGTTCTCCTTCTACCCGTCCAAGAACCTCGGCGCCTACGGCGACGGCGGCGCCGTGGCCACCTCCGATGCCCGGGTCGCCGAAAACCTCCGGAGGCTGCGCCAGTACGGCTGGAGCCGCCGGGACTTCGCCGAGACGGAGGGATGGAACTCCCGCCTCGACGAGCTCCAGGCGGCGATCCTCTCGGCCAGGCTGCCGTTCCTCGCGAAGGAGAACGCGCGCCGGATCGCGATCGCGGGCCGCTACGACGCGGCGTTCTCCACCCTTCCGCTCGAGCGGCTGGCGACGCGGCCGGGCACGGTGCCCGCGCGGCACCTCTACCCCGTCCGACTTGCTCGCCGCGACGCTCTGCGGGAGCACTTGAAGGCGCGGGGAATCGAGACCGCCGTGCATTACCCGGTTCCGCTCCACCTTCAGCCGGCCTACGCGTTTCTCGGCGGCCGGAAGGGGGACTTCCCGGTCTCCGAAGCGGCCTGCGAGACGGTCGTCTCGCTTCCCTGCCATCCGATGCTGACCGACGAGCAGGTCGAATCCGTCGTCGCCGGGGTCCGGGGCTTCTTCGAGGCGCACCCGTGAGCCGCGAGCTCGTCACGGTCGTCGTCCCCGTGTACTTCAACGCCGAGAGCCTGCCGCGCCTGGCCGGCCGGCTGCGCGCGATCGCCGACGCCGCCGACTGGGACATGGAAGTCGTCTTCGTCGATGACGGCTCCGCCGACGCTTCCTGGGACCGCATCGGCGAGATCGCGCGGGAGTGGCCCCGCGCCCGGGGCGTGCGCCTGACCCGCAACTTCGGCTCCCAGATGGCGATCACGGCGGGACTCGCCGAGGCGAAGGGCGAGGCGGCCGCCGTCCTCTCGGCCGACCTCCAGGAGCCTCCGGAGCTCCTGCCCGAGATGGTCGCCGCCTGGCGGCGGGGCGCCACCTCGGTCCTCGCGGTCCGGCGCAGCCGCCCTGAAGGGCTCGCGACGCGCGCCGCGGCCGGGTTCTACTACCGCACGCTCCGCCGCCTCGCCTTCTCCGAGATGCCGGCGGGCGGCTTCGACTGCTTCCTCATCGGCCGGCCCGCGATCGACTTTCTCGTCGAAAGCCGCGAGATTCACACGTCGCTGCCGGGTCTTCTCCTCTGGGGCGGCTTCGCGACGGCGCTCGTGCCCTACGATCGCGCGGCGCGCGAGGAGGGCGGCTCGCGCTGGACGTTCGCCAAGAAGCTCAAGTACTTCATCGACGCCGTCGTTTCGTTCTCGTACGCGCCGCTGCGCTGGATGTCGGTGGCGGGGGCCTTCCTCGCGCTCGCCGCCTTCGCCTACGCCGTCTTTCTCGTCATCTACAAGCTCTTCCACGGGCTGCCGATCGAGGGCTGGACCTCCCTCATGGTCGCGCTCGCCTTCTTCTCCGGCGTGCAGCTCCTGTCGCTCGGAGTCCTCGGCGAGTACCTCTGGCGCACGCTCGATGCCGCGCGGGTGCGCCGCGGCTATCTCGTGCGCGAGACGACCCCCCCGAGATGACGGAACGCCGGCCGGGACTTCGGCGCTTCGGACCTAGCCCAGCGACTCGAGAACGGCGCCCGCGACCCGGTCCGCTTCGCCGTCGGTGAGCTCGGCGAACATCGGAAGCGCGAGGACCTCGCGGGCGGCTTTCTCCGCTTCCGGAAAGTCGCCTTCGCGCCCGCCGAGCGCCGCGAAGCAGGTCTGACGGTGGAGCGGCACGGGATAGAAGACCGACGCCCCGATTCCGCGCTCGGCCAGGCGGGCCTTGACGCCGTCGCGGTCCGGGACCCGCACCACGTACTGGTGGTAGACGTGGACGCGGCCCTCGGCCTCGACCGGCGTTCGGATCCGGCCCGCGCGCGCCGCCTCGGCGAAGAGCCCGTCGTATCGGCGGGCGATCGCGCGGCGGCGCTCGGTCCAGCCCGGGAGGCGCGGCAGCTTGGCCGAGAGCACCGCGGCCTGGAGCGCGTCCATCCGGAAGTTGCCGCCCACGCGGTCGTGGAAGTAGGTCGTCGTCGAGCCGTGGACGCGCAGGCTCCGGACGAGCGCCGCGAGATCGTCGTCGTCGGTCGCGACCGCGCCCGCGTCCCCCGCGGCGCCGAGGTTCTTCGTCGGGTAGAAGGAGAATGCGGCGAGCGTCGCGAGCGAGCCGGCGACCCGGCCGCGGTAGCGGGCTCCGATCGCCTGGCAGGCGTCCTCGAGGACGGGGACGCCCCGCCGCCGGGCGATCTCGAGGATGGGGTCCATGTCGGCGCACTGCCCGTAGAGGTGCACGGGCTGGATCGCCTTCGTGCGGGGCGTGAGCGCGGCTTCGAGGCCGGCCGGATCGAGGTTGAAGGTCGCCGCGTCGATGTCGACGAAGACGGGCCGGGCGCCCAGGCGCGCGACGACCCCCGCCGACGCGAAGAAGCTGAACGGCGAGGTGACGACCTCGTCCCCGGGGCCCACGCCGAGCGCCATCAGCGCGACGAGCAGCGCGTCCGTGCCCGAGGAGACGCCGAGCACATGCCGGACGCCGAGCATCGCCCGCAGGCTCGCCTCGAACGCCGCGTTGGCCGGGCCGAGCACGAACCGGCCGCCGGCGAAGACTTCCGCGACCCGCCGCCCGATTTCCGCCTTCAGGTCCTCGTCATACCGGGTCAGGTCGAGGATCGGCACGGGCGGCCCGGACGCTGGACTCATCGGCGCGATTGTAGTTCTTGCCGCAGGACGCAATGGGCGGGGCCTCCGCCGCGTTGCATTGAGGACGAGGAGACGGAATGTCGTTCGCCCTTCATCGAGCCGCGTGTCTCGCCCTGGCCGCCGCCGGCGCGGCGCTTCCCCTGGCGGCCCTCGACTACCCGGACCTCTCGGGAAAGTGGGAGCTGAACGTGGAGCTCAGCGACAACCCGTCGCGGTCGCTGCGAGGCCAGGGCGGGCCGGGGCGCGGCGCGCCCGAGAGCCCGGAGGCGGACCTCTTCGAGGGCTTCGAGACCCTGATGATCGAGCACCGCGAGCCCCGGCTCGCGATCACCGACGCCGCCGGACGGACCCGCGTCGTCTTCACCGACGGCCGGAAGGTCGAGGAAACGCGCTCCTCCGGAGGCAAGCGCAAGGTCAGCGCCGTGTGGAAGGACGGTCACGTCGAGATCTCGTCGAAATCCGTGCAGGGGCCCAACTGGCTCACGACCCTCGCGATCGCCGCGGACCGGTCCCAGTTGCGCGTGACGACGCGGATCGACGGCGAGCGCGGGACCTTCATCACGATCCACCTGGTCTACGAGCCCGCCTCGTCGAAACCGCGCCCGTCGAAGACCCCGCCGGCGGACCTGCCGCCGGAGCTCTGAGCCCGCGCGGGGAGAGCGCCGGATCGTCCTCTCCCGCGATCACGACGACGCCGCGAATGGCCGTCGGGTCCGCGGGCGCGCGCGACGGGCAATCCGCCGCGGGGGCCGCCGGGACCGCGGCGCCCAGCCACAGAACGATCGCGACCGGAGCGGGCCACCCAGCCACGAGCGGTTTACGGATCACGGGTCCCGGCCGCCTCCCGGCGGAGGAGGTGCGCCGTGAACCCGTCGACTCGCTCGTCGGGGAAGAGACGGAAGCGCGCGCCGTCGACGAAAGGCGAGAGCGCCGGAGGCGCCGCGATCGCCGCCGGCGAGAGGCCCGGCGTCGAGGCGCAGACTCGCTCCACGACGCGCTCGTTCTCCTCGAGCTCCAGGCTGCAGGTCGAGTACAGGAGGAATCCTCCGGGCGAAAGGAGCGCCGCCGCCGCCGAAAGCTGCGCCGCCTGGGCCTTCGCCAGGCGCTCGATCGCGTCCGGGCTCACCCGGTAGCGGATCTCCGGGTTCTTTCGCAGCGTCCCGGTGCCGCTGCAGGGCGCATCGAGCAGCACGCGGTCGAAGGACCCCGGCGCCAGCGGCAGGGCGGCGAGATCGGCCGCGACGGGCCGCATGGCCGCGCCGAGCCGGCGCGCGTTCCCGGCAACGCGCGTCAGGCGCGCGAGAGACCCGTCGAGCGCCACGCTTCGGCGGGCGCGTCCGTGGGCCAGCGCCGAGAGCGACTTGCCGCCGGGGGCCGCCGCGAGGTCGACGAGGAGGTCCCCTTCGGGCAGCAGGAGAGGAAGCACCTGCCCGCCGATGTCCTGCACGCTGAAGGCGCCGGCCGAGAGAAGCGGCGAGCGCACAAGCCGCCCGGACGTCACGGTCAGCGCGAGCGGCGCGAGCGGCGAGAGCTCCGTCGCGATGCCGTCGGCCGCGAGCGCCGCGCGCAGGGTATCCCGCGTGCCGTGGCGGGGATTGACGAGGAGATCGATCGACGGCGACGCGTTGTCGGCCGCGAGCACCCGCCGCGCCGTGTCTTCTCCGAAACGCTCGATCCATCGCTCGACGAGGAAGCGCGGATGGGAAAAGTGACGCGCGAGGTCGGCCGCCTTCCCGCGGTCCGGGAGCGCGGGCGGCGGCAGGAGCAGGATCCCCCGCAGGACGCCGTTGACGAGCTTGCCCGCGCCCTCGCCGCCGCTCGCGCGCGCGTGCTCGACCGCCTCGCTGACGGCCGCGTACGGCGGAACGCGGTCGAGGTGCCGGACCTGGTAGAGGCCGACCTCGAGGATCTCGAGCAGATTCGGGGCGAGCTTCGGCAGCGGGATGCGGGAAACCGCCGCGATCTCCGTGTCGAGCGACGTCTTCCACCGCAGGACTCCGAGCACGAGCTCGCGGAGCAGATCGGCGTCGGCCGGCGAGAGCCCCCGGGAAAGCTCTCCGACGAGCGGCGCCGCGAGGCGGCCGCCGCCGAGCACCTTCCGCAACGCCTCGACCGCCCGGGTCCGCGCCGTCGGCCCGGTGCGCCGCTTTCCCTTCACCCGGACGATCCGACGCCGAAGCGCCCGGGAAGGCGCGCGGCCCGCGCGAACTCGGGGCCGGTCACCGGACGGCGCCCCGCCCGCTGGAGGCGCCGGAGCCGCAGGGCCGAGCCGCCACCCGCCGCGACGACGAGATCTCCCGCGGAGAGCTCGAAGGTGCCGGGCGCCGCGCCGCCGCCGGACGGGCCGGGCTCCGCCTCGAGGATCTTGATGCGCTCACCCGCGAGAAACGTGTAGAGCCCGGGCCAGGGCGCGAACGCCCGGAGCCTTCGCAGGATCTCGTCGGCCGGGCGCTCCCAGTCGACGAGCGCGTCCTCGCGGCGGATCGGCCGGCAGACCGTCGGCTCCCCCGCCTGGGGCCTCGGTGCGAGCGTCCCGGCGGCGAGCCCCGACAGCGTCTCGACCAGGAGCGCGCCGCCGAGGACCGCGAGCCGCGCGGAAAGCTCGCCCGCCGTCTCGCGCGCGCCGATTTTCACCCGCCGCTCGAGGTACACCGGCCCCGTGTCGAGCCCCTCCTCCATGCGCATGGTCGCGACCCCGGTCTCCGCATCGCCCGCGAGAATGGCCGCCTGGACCGGCGAGGCCCCGCGCCAGCGCGGCAGGAGCGAAGCGTGCACGTTCACGCAGCCGAGGCGGGGCAGCCGCAGCAGCTCGGGCGGAAAGATCTTTCCGTACGCGACGACGGCGATCGCGCCGGGGCCCGCGGCGGCGATCCGGGCCAGAAAGTCCGCGTTGCCCCGCAGCGACGCCGGCTTCTCCGTCGGGATCCCCCGGGCCGCGGCGAGCGCCGCGACGGGCGACGGCTGCGGCGCGGCGTGCCGTCCGACCGGCCGGTCGGGCTGCGTCACGACGAGCGGCACGGGGACGCCCGCGTCGAGCAGGGCCTCGAGCGAGGGCACGGCGAACTCGGGCGTGCCGAAGAAAACGGTCGCGGGCCGCGGATCGTCGATCATGGGGCGCTCGTCCGGCGCAGGCGCTGTGCCCGCGTCAGGCCAGGGGCTTCTCGGACGGATCTTCCTCTTCGAGCGTGCCGGACGGCGGCGTGCCGAGAGGCTCGGGCGCCGGGTGACGCAGCTTCCAGAGCCGCCGGGCCGCCAGGGCCCCCGCCCCGGCGAAGATCGCCAGCGCCAGCCCGTTGATCACTCCGAAGACCGCCCAGACCCGGGGCCAGGAGTTCGCGTAGCCGAAGAGGAAAATGGAGAAGAAGAGAACGAACGCGAAGAGCGCGACGACGATCGTCCTCCGCTCCTCGTGCTCCTTGTTCCACGGAGGATCCAGGAAACCCAGTCCCCTGGCGAGCCGGTAGATGAAGTAGGCCAGGGCCGGCGCCGCCAGCACCGCCAGGACGAGGTAGCGCATCGGGCGGCTCATCGCGGCTGCCGGTCGACTTCCTCGAAATAGTCCTGCCCGACGAGCACCTCGCGGGGCTTGGATCCGCGCGGCGGGCCGAGCAGCCCGTCGCGCGCCATCATGTCGATGAGCTTGCCGGCGCGCGAGAACCCGACGCCCATGCGCCGCTGGAGAAACGAAATCGAGGCCATCTTCTCGCGCACGACGAGGCGGGCCGCGTCGTCGTAGAGCGGGTCCGTCTCGTCCCCGGCGTCGTCGCGCTGCACGGCCTCGGCGCGGTCCTTCGTGATCTCCTCGTCGAAGAGCGGCTTGGCCTGCTTCCGGAGGAACTTCATCAGGGCCGCCGTCTCCTGGACCGAAACGAAGGCGCCGTGGACGCGCTTCAACCGCGAGGTCCCGGGCGGCAGGTAGAGCATGTCGCCCCGGCCGAGGAGCCGCTCCGCGCCGTTGCCGTCGAGGATGACGCGGGAGTCGATCTTGGACGACACCTTGAACGCGATGCGCGACGGGAGGTTCGCCTTGATGACGCCCGTGAGGACGTCGACCGACGGCCGCTGCGTCGCGACCACGAGGTGGATGCCGACCGCGCGCGCCTTCTGGGCGATCCGCACGATCGCCTCCTCGACGTCCTTGGCCGACGTCATCATCAGGTCGGCGAGCTCGTCGATGACGATGACGATCAGGGGCATCGGTTCGAGCTTCAGGTCCGGGTCCTCGGGATGCTGGGCGCGGACGCGGGCCACCGCCTCGGGATCCTGGATGGCCGCGTTGTACTGCTCGGCGTTGCGGACCTGGCCGAAGTCGGAGAGCGTCTGAAAGCGCTCCTCCATCGTGGCGACCGCCCACTTCAGGGCGTTCGCGGCCTTTTTCGGGTCCGTGATGATCGGGGTCGCCAGGTGCGGGAGGTTCTCGTACATCTCGAGCTCGACCATCTTGGGGTCGATGAGGATGAGCTTCACCTGGTCGGGGCGCGCCTTGTAGAGGATCGAGGTGATCAGCGCGTTGATCCCCACGCTCTTGCCGGACCCGGTCGTGCCCGCGATCAGCAGGTGGGGCATGGCGCGCAGGTCGTCGATCACGGGCTCGCCGTGGATGTCCTTGCCGAGGGCGAGCGTCAAAAGCGAGCGCGAGCCCTGGAAGCGCTC
The DNA here is from genome assembly GCA_963764715.1 of uncultured Acidobacteriota bacterium. Lineage (GTDB taxonomy): Bacteria > Acidobacteriota > Thermoanaerobaculia > UBA5066 > Gp7-AA6 > DAHUXD01. Next base: position 73,979 of record CAVXTP010000008.1, on the reverse strand, counting down.
GGACTCGACGATGTCGCGGATCGCGATGATCTCGCCGCCGCCCGGGTTGGGGACCTCGATGCCGACGCTCGCCCGGCCCGGGAGGCGCTCGACCCGGATCGACTCGGCCGAGAGGGCGAGCGCGAGGTCTTCGGACAGGCCCATGACCTGGTTGACCTTGATCCCGGCCGCCGGCCGGAACTCGTAGGTCGTGACGACGGGGCCGGGGTGGTACTCGGCCACCTCGCCTTCGACGTCGAACTCCGCGCACTTGGCCGCGATCTGGCGGCCGGTCTCGGCGAGGGCCTTGCGGTCGATCGCCGTCGACTGCTCGCGCTTCTCGAGGAGCGACACCGGCGGATAGGTGTAGCCGGCGACCGTCAGCGGCAGGCTCTGCTGCGCGTCGGGCTTCTTCTTCGGCGCCGCGGAAGCCGGCTTCGACTTCGGCGGCGCGGCAGCCGTCGTCTTCTTGATCGAGAACTTGCCCGGCCCCGGCAGCTCGCGGACGATCGGCGGCGCCTCGTCCACGGCGAACGGGATCTCGTCGAGCGAGATCTCCCCGTGGCGCGCCTTCTCGAGATGCTTCGTCACGACGGTCCGCCGCAGGCGTTCCTTGGTGCGGCGGTCGCGCCGCCGCGCCCAGCCCACGGTCAGGCGCGAGAGGAGGCTCGCGAAGCGGACCCGGAGCCGGAGGAACACGTCCCCGAGGGAGACCTGCGTCGCGAGCGGCACGGCGAGCAGGACCAGGGTCCCCGCGACGAGAACGGCCCCGGTCGTCCCGATCCGGCCGCGGAACGCGTCGGCGAGCGCGCGGCCCACGATCCCGCCGGTTTCCGCCTCCTCGCCGAACATCCGCCGCCGCCCCAGCGCCAGCGAGATCAGCATCGGCAGCGAGAAGAGGAGGATCCCGATCCCCGCCGCCTTCGACGCCGGGTTGGGCAGCGGCCGGCCCCAGAACCGGCGCCAGCCGAGGACGAACACGAGCCCGGTCACCCCCCACGCGGCGAAGCCGAAGAGGGCGTAGAGGGCGGCGCCGAGCGAGGCGCCGAAGCCCCCGATCCAGTTATTGGGGGTCGCGGCCTCCCCGCCGGCGGTCCACGAAAAGATGTTCGGGTCCCGGGGGTCGTACGACAGGAGCGCCAGCGCCGCGAGGAGCCCCGCGAGCAGCAGCACGACCCCGATCGCCTCACCGGCGAGGCGGCTCTTCCAGAAGGATCCTTCGCTCAAGCCGCTCCATTATGGGGCGGAACGCGCGATTCGGCTACGGGCAGGGGCTCCGCGTCGTGCCCGCGCGACGCGCGCGCGGCCCTCCACCGGGGATTCCCCCGGGGACCGGAGGGAGCGAGTGCGATATAGAAAGGGACGTGCCCGAAGACCGTAAGCGCATCCTTTTTCTCTGCACCGGCAACGCGGCCCGCAGTCAGATGGCCGAGGCCCTCGCCCGGCTCGACTACGGCGACCTGCTCGATCCGGTGTCGGCGGGTTCCCGTCCCGCCGGGTTCGTCCACCCGCTCGCCGTGCGGGCGATCGAAGAGCTCGGCGTGCACGTCGACGAGGCCCGCTCGAAGCCGGCCGAGGAGTTCCGGGACGCCGCCCTCGAACTGGTCGTGACCGTCTGCGATTCGGCGGCGGCGGATTGCCCGAGCTGGCCCGGGGCGCGCCACCTCGTGCACTGGTCGATCGAGGACCCGAGCTTCGCCCGGGGCGAGGACGAGGCCCGCATGGCGGCGTTTCGGGCCACGCGCGACGAGCTGCGCGGCCGCATCGACTCCCTGATGGAGGCCCTGCGACGCTCTCCGGTCCGGCGCAAGGACGCGGAGCTCGCCGACGAGGGCTCGCAGCTGCTCGAGGACGTGATGAAGGCCCACGGCTTCAAGCGCCAGGTCCTTCGCGAGGAGAAGGCGGCGACGGCGCGCTTCGCCCGGCGGGGCCGCTCCTTCGAGATCCAGGTCCGCACCGGTGTCGCGATCGCGGCCTACTCCGCCGGCGTCCGCCGGCTCCTCCACCCCGACTACATGCAGCGGCTCGGCGTCGAAAACCTGATGCGTTATCCCGGCCTGTCCAAGGATCCCCTCGAGGCCTTCCGGCGCCTGCGCACCGACCTCATCCGCTTCGCCGCGCCCTTCCTGACGGGCGAAGGGCTCAAGCAGTTCGCGCGCCTCGCCGGGGCCGCGTCGAAGGACCCGGGGCCCGCCAAGTCCGCCTGACCCCCGTGGCCCGCCGCGTTTCCAACCCTCCGAACCCCTGGGACAGCGTCCACGCCGAGTGGCTGGGCGAGCCCCCCGAGGCGGAGCTCGAGGTGTTCGAGGAAGAGGCGAAATCAATCATCGCCGAGAACGACAGCCCCGACGTCGGTTTCCGGTGCAGCGTCAACCCCTACCGCGGATGCTTCCATGCGTGCGCCTACTGCTATGCACGCCCGACCCACCAGTACCTCGGCTGGGGCGCGGGCACGGACTTCGACCGCAAGATCGTCGTCAAGACGAACGCGCCGGAGCTCCTGCGCAAGGAGCTGATGCGGAAGTCCTGGGCGGGTGAGACGCTCGTCTTCTCGGGCGTGACCGATTGCTACCAGCCGCTCGAGGCCGTCTATGGCCTCACCCGGAAGTGCCTCGAGGTCTGCGCGGAGTTTCGCAATCCGGTCGGCATCGTGACGAAGGGCGCGCTCGTGCGCCGCGACGCCGACGTCCTCGCCCGGCTCGCCCGCGAGGCCGACGCCATGGTCTACGTGAGCATCCCGTTCGCCGACGACGCGACGGCCCGCCTCATCGAGCCCCACGCGAGCCCGGCGTCGCAGCGCTTCGAGACGCTGGCCCGGCTCTCGGAGGCCGGCATCCGCACGGGCGTGGCGCTCGCGCCGGTCATCCCCGGGTTGAACGACAGCGACATCGCGGCCGTCCTGGCGCGGGCCCGGGAGGCCGGCGCGGCGAGCGCGTTCATGACCCTCCTGCGCCTGCCGGCCGAAGTCCTGCCGGTTTTCGAGGAGCGCCTGGCGGAGGCGTTCCCGGACCGCGCCGCGCGCGTCTGGTCGAACCTGCGGCAGACGCGCGGGGGCAAGAGCAACGAGTCGCGCTTCGGCGCGCGGATGGACGGCGTCGGACCGCGGTGGGCGGCGATCGAGAGCCTCTTCGAGATCGAGTGCCGCCGGCTCGGCTTCAACCGCGAAAAGGGCGAGGCCGGCGCCCGGACCGGCACCTTCCGGCGGCCCGGCCCCGCCCAGCGCGGCCTCTTCGACTCGCCGGGCTGAACTTTTTTGCATAAGGTACTTACGGCCTCTCGGCGCCCCTCGATCGGCCCCTCCGGCCGGGCGAGGAGTCGACGACGACCTTCGTCTTCGACGTGCCGCCGGCCTTCCGGGAGCCGCGCCTCTTCGTCGGGGACCCGCCCGGGGTCGAGTCGGCGCTGATCGGCCACGAGAACAGCCCCGGACACGGAAAGGCGTACTTTGCGCTCCCCGGATAGTCTTGTCGCCCGGATGACCGACCTCGAGGACCTCCGCCGCCACTTCCGGGAGACCCTCGCGGCCGACCCGGTCGGGGCGTACCGCGACTGGTTCCGGGCACAGGAGGAGCTGCGCGAGTCGGGCGACGCGGCGCGCGCGCGGGTGCTCGCCGACGACCTCTGGGCCTTCCTGCCGGAGCTCCCCTTCCCCGCGCCGGAGGAGCGCGCCCGGTTCCTGCACAACGCGGCCGTCTTCTTCGGCAGCCCCGGCCCGGCCGCGAACCTCCCGCGGGCCCGGGCCCTCTTCGGGGAAGCCCTGGCGCATTTCGCCGAGGACACCGACGGCGGCTGGCGCGCCCGGGCGCTCCACAACTTCGCCACCGCGCTGTCGAACCTCGGCTCGTCGGCCGACGAGCTCGCGGAATCGGTCGCGCTCTTCGAGGCCGCCCTCGTCTGGCGCACGGCGGAGCGCGAGATCGCCCGCGGAGTGACGCTGCACAACCTGGGCCTCGCGCTCCGGCGCCGGGCCGAGCTCGATCCCGGCCTCGCCGCGGCGCACCTCGAGGCGAGCGCGGCCGCGCTCTCGGAAGCCGTGTCCATCCGGGAGCGCAACGGTCTCGCCGAGGGCCGCGCCCTGTCGCAGCGGCACCTCGCGATCACCCTCGAACGGCTGTCCGAGGCGGGGGCCGAGTCGCGATAAATTCTGCGGCGTGACGAAGCGCCGCTGGATCGAGTACGCGATCGCCGTCGTCGTCGGCAACGCGATCTACTTCGCGGTCCTGCAGCCGGGCCTGCCGCCGGCTTTCCAGAACCAGCCCAACCGGGTGGACCTCGGCCTCGTCGTCGACTTCCTCTGCTGCGTTCTCGTTTACGCGACGATCCGGCTGGCGGCGCGGCACGCCCGGCGCTGGACGGAGGGAAGGCCCCCGCGCTGACCCGTCAGCGGCCCGTGAGCGACGGGAACACGAGGATCAGGACCAGGCCGAAAACGAAACAGTAGATGGCGAAGAGGTGGACCTTGCGGGTCGAGACCATCCGGATGAGGAACCCGATCGTGAGGTAGCCCACGATCGCCGCCACGGCGGACCCGGCCAGGTACCGGCCGAAATCCGGAGTCGCGAAGAACCCGGGGCCTTCGTGGCGCAGGGCCGACACCACCTCCAGGCCCGCCGCCCCCACGATCGCCGGGATCGCCAGCAGAAACGTGAAGTCGGCGGCCCACCGGGCGGCGAAGCCGAGGAGAAGTCCGAAGGCGATCGTCGACGCCGAGCGCGAGAGGCCGGGGAGGACGGCGAGCCCCTGGACCGCGCCGATGATCGCCGCGTCGAGATACGACATGGTGTCGCGGTTCTTGTTCCCCTCCTTGCGGAAGTAGGAAACCGCGAGGTAGAGGCCGGTCAGGATCTCCATGGCCCCGACGAAGCGCGGACTGCCTTTGGTGGATTCGACCATCGGCTTGAGGAGGAGGCCCACGATCCCGGTCGGCACCGTCGCGACGAAGAGCAGCATCGCGAGGCGCCACGCCCGCCGGCGCTCCCCGGCGTTCGTGGAGAAGAGGCCGACGACCTCCTCCCGCAGGAGCGAGCGGTAGTAGACGAAGATCGCCGCGAGCGTGCCGACGTGGACCATCACGTCGAAGAGGAGGCCGACCTGGCCGAACCGGGGCATCAGCATCTCGGCGGCGGAGAGGTGGCCGTCGGAGGAGACCGGGATGAACTCGGTCAGCCCCTGGATGACTCCGAGGACGATCGCGTCGAGCCAGCTCATCGGCAAAACGTATCAGACGCGCTTCGAGGCCGGCTCACGGCAGGAACGGAACGATCACGGGCCGGAGCCCGAAGATCCGGCGGCACGCCCGCCGGGCCGCCAGCGCGACCTCGGCCCGCAGCCACTCCGCGTTCTGCCGTTCCTCGGGCGTCGCCCGGGCGAGAACGCCCCGCGCGGCCCGCGCGACCTCGCCCGCGAGCTCGGCCGCGTCGCCCGCGACGCCGCGGGAGGCGACCTCGATCTCGCCGTCGCGCAGCCGCACGACGACCACGCCGTCGGAGGCGAGCTGCCTCCGCTCGCGGAGGACGTCCGGGTCGACCGCTTCCCCCCGTTCGTCGAGGTAGACGGCGCTGGCGGCGACGGCGCCCGGCTCGAGGCGCGCGCGTCCGCCCTCCAGTGTCAGGCGGTCGCCGTTGTCGAGCACGTGAATCCGCTCCTCCGCGACTCCCTCCTCCCGGGCGATCTCCGCCGCCGCGGCCAGCATCCTCCGGTCGCCGTGCACCGGCATGACCGCGCGGGGCCTCGACATCCGGAGCCACTCGGCGATCTCCTCGCGGTGGGCGTGGCCCGACACGTGGATCGGCGGCTCAGCGTCGCGGATGACGCGCGCTCCCCGGCGCACGAGGTGATCGCACATCCGGTTGACCGACCGCTCGTGGCCCGGGATCGTCCGCGCCGACAGGAGGACGACGTCGCCCTCCGAGAGCTCCAGGTCCGCGTGCTCGCCGAGCGCCAGCCGGTGGAGCGCCGAGAAGGGCTCGCCCTGGCTGCCCGAGGTCAGGCAGGTGAGGCGGTCGGGCGGGACCGCGCGCAGGTCCGCCGCGGCGGGCCGCGCACCGGACGGAAGGCGGAGCTTCCCCATCCCTTCGGCGATCTCCGAGACCGCGCGCATGCTCCGTCCCAGGATCGCGACGCGCCGGCCGGCGGCCAGCGAGGCGTCGACGCCCTGCGCCAGGCGCGCGACGTGGCTCGAGAACGTCGTCAGGACGACGCGGCCCCGGGCCTCGCGGAACGCGGCGCGCAGCCCCTCGCCCGCGGCCCGCTCCGGCAGCGAGCGCCCCGGCCGCTCCGCGTTGGTCGAATCGACGAGGACGAGGTCGACGCCCGCGCCCACCGCGGCGGCGATTCCTTCGCGGTCGGTGCGCTCGCCGTCCGGCGGATCGTCGTCGAGCTTGAAGTCGCCGGAGTGCAGGACGCGCGCGCCGCCGGCCTCGATCAGGAGCGCCGTCGAGTCGGGGACGGAGTGCGAGACCCGGAAGAACGTGACCCGGAAGGGGCCGGCCTCGATCGGCTCGCGGCCGACCGCTTCGACGAGGCGGTCGAGCGGAGCCCCGGCCTCCTCGAGCCGCCGCCGCGCCATCGCGAGCGTGAACGGGAAGCCGTAGACCGGCGCGTCGCACCACTCCCTCAGGAACGGCAGGGCGCCGACGTGGTCCTCGTGCGCGTGCGTCAGGAACACGGCCTCGATCCTCTGGTCCGCGAGCGCGGCGAGATCGGGAGCGATCCGGTCGATGCCGGGGAACGCTTCGTCGGCGAACGAGACTCCGACGTCGGCGAGGATGGAGGCGCCCGCGCACCGGAGCCACAGGACGTTCTTGCCGAACTCGCCGACGCCCCCGAGCGGGACGATCTCGAGCGGCGCGCTCACGCGGCCCGCCAGCCGCGGGCGAGCTCCAGGAACTGCGCCGGCGAGAGCTCCTCCGCGCGGGCGCGGGGCGAGAGGCCGAGCGTCTCGAGCGCCCGCTCCCAGTCGCCGCGGGGTCCGGCCGTCGCGAGCGCGTTGGGGAGCGTCTTGCGGCGCGCGTTGAAGCCGAGGGAGGCCAGGGTCAGCGCGCGGCGGGCGAGCCCGGGCTCCGGCGGCGCGGCGAGGGGCGTCAACTCGAGCACCGAGGACGTCACCTTGGGCCGCGGACGGAATGCCCCGGGCGGAAGGTCGAAGAGGATCCTCCCCGAGGCCAGGGTCGCGGCGCGCACCGAGAGATAGCCGTACTCGTCCTGCCCGGGCCGGGCGACGAAGCGGCGGGCGACCTCCCGCTGGATCGTGGCCACGACGCGGCGCACGACTCCCCCGGCCTCGATCGCCGCAAACAGAATCGGCGTCGCGACGTTGTACGGGAGGTTCGCGACGAGGAGCGCGTCGGTCTCGCACCCGCCCGCGCGCAACCAGTCCGCGATCGGCCGGGAGAGCACGTCGCCCGGGAAGATCCGGACCCGCGGATTTCCCGCGAGCTCGAGCGCGAGCGCCTCCGCTCGCAGCGGGTCGATCTCGACCGCGACCACGCGGCGCGCGCCGTCGGCCAGGAACCGCGTCAGGGCGCCGTCGCCCGGGCCCACCTCGAGGACGCAGTCGTCCTCGGCCACGCGGGCGGCCTCGACGATTCGTCGCGCGGTCTCGGGGCTCGCCAGGAAGTGCTGGCCCCAGCGCTTGAGGGCCGGGAGCCGGGGACCCGCCGCGCGGGCCCGCCGCTCATGCTGTGACGGCATCGGTTCGCGCGGTCCGCACGGCGCTCGAGGCTATCAGATGGTAGAATTTTTGAGATCGGGATGGTTGCCCTGCAGGTTTTTACGCTCGAGAATCGTCGACTCGAGAACTTTCTCGAACGGCACAAGGCTTACTACGCCTACACGGGCGAAATCGAGATCGACCGCTTCCTCCGCGAGATCCTCCAGAAGGCCAACGAGTTCGTTCCGTCCGAGGCGGGCTCGATCCTCCTCGACGACCCGATGACCAAGAACTCCGACGACCGGCTCGAGAACGAGCTCGTCTTCATCTCGACCTACGGCGCGCACGGCGAGGCGCGGCTGGGCAAGCGGATGAACGCCCGCGTCGGCATCGTCGGCCACGTCTACGCGACCGGCGTCGCCTACATGACCGACGAGGTCGTCGACGATCCCTTCTTCTACCCCACGCTCGACCTGACCGACGGCTTCCAGACGAAGTCCGTGCTCTGCGTTCCGATCCGGATCGAGTCGTCGGTCTGCGGGGTCCTCGAGCTCGTCAACAAGTCGGGCCCGGTCGGGTTCCGCGAGAAGGACCGTCGGCTGCTCGAGATCTTCGCCGACTACGCCTCGATCTCGATCCAGAACCTGCTCGACGCCCGGCGGGCGTACGAGGTCGCCAAGCGGGACGGCCTGACCGGGCTGTACAACGAGCGCTACCTCCACCTGCGCCTGACGCAGGAGCTCTCGCGCATCTCGCGCGACGGCGGCGATCTCTCGGTGATCTTCCTCGACCTCGACAACCTGAAGTCGGTCAACGACCGCCACGGCCACCTCGCGGGCAGCCAGGTGCTCCGGGAGGTCGGCTACATCCTGCGCCGCACGGTGACCGACGAGCGCGCGACGCTGACCCGTTACGGCGGCGACGAGTTCGTCCTCATCCTGCCCGGGCACAACCTCGAGGAGGGCCTCGAGGTCGCCGAGGCCATCCGCGGCGCGATCCGCAGCGCGACGTTCCTCTTCCGCCCCTACGGCTTCAACGAGCCGGCGCTCAATCTCCACGGCGTCATCACCGGCTCGCTCGGCCTGTCCTCGATCCGGTCGCACGCCACGCCGGGGGCCTCCGTCGAGCAGCAGAAGAACGAGCTCCTGCGGGCGGCCGACACGGCCCTCTACCGCGCCAAGGAGCACGGCAAGGATCGCTGCACGGCCGCGAGCCTCGAGGACGCGCGCGTCCCGGCGCTCTCCTCGTAACCGCCCCCCGGGGTTGACGCCCCCCTCGCCCTCCTGCTAGCGTTCCCACTCCGCGACCCGCTCTTTCGCCCTTTTTGCGCCTGCTGAGGAGCTCCGCCATGCAAACCCTGACCCGCGAGCAGCTGTCCCCGAAGAACGTCCTCGACGTCCTCGGCCGTCACATCCTGGTCGACGGTTACCACGTGGTCATGGACATGGAGCGCAGCCGCGGCTCCTACCTCTACGACGCCCGGAGCGACCGGCCCATCCTCGACTTCTTCTCGTGCTTCGCGACGATCCCGGTCGGCTACAACCACCCGAAGATGCAGGACCCGGAGTTCCGGGAGGCCCTCATGGAGGCCGCGCTGACGAAGCCCTCCACGAGCGACATCTACACGGAGCACTTCGCGCGCTTCGTCGAGACCTTCTCGGAGCTGGCGGTCCCGCGCTCCCACTCGGACCACATGTTCTTCGTCGAGGGCGGCACCCTCGCGATCGAGAACACGCTGAAGACCGCGTTCGACTGGAAGATCCGCAAGAACCTGGCCCGCGGCAAGGGCGAAAAGGGCACCCGGATCCTCCACTTCAAGAACGCCTTCCACGGCCGGTCGGGATACTCGCTCTCGCTGACGAACACCGCCGACCCCCGCAAGACCCAGTACTTCCCGAAGTTCGACTGGCCGCGGCTCTCCTGCCCGCGGCTCTCGTTCCCGGTCACCGAGCAGGTCATCCGCGACGTGGCCGCGGCCGAGGAGGCCGTCGAGCGGGAGATCCGCGCCGCGGTGGCCGCGACGCCGGACGAGATCGCGGCCCTGATCCTCGAGCCCATCCAGGGCGAGGGCGGCGACAACCACTTCCGCCCCGAGCTCTTCCAGCGCCTCCGCCGGCTCGCCGACGAGCTCGAGTTCCTCCTGATCTTCGACGAGGTCCAGACGGGCGTGGGACTCACCGGCTCGATGTGGTGCTGGCAGCAGATGGGCGTGGAGCCGGACATGTTCGCGTTCGGCAAGAAGACGCAGGTCTGCGGCTTCGCCTCGAACCACCGCGTCGACGAAGTCCCCGACAACGTCTTCAAGATCTCCTCCCGCATCAACTCGACCTGGGGAGGCAACCTCGTCGACATGATCCGGTGCGCGAAGTACCTCGAGATCATCACCGAGGACAACCTGATCGAGAACGCGAGGGTCGTGGGCGAGTACCTCCAGGGCCGCCTGGCCGAGCTTTCGGCGGAATTCCCCGGCGTCATGACCAACGTCCGCGGCCGCGGCCTCTTCATCGCCTTCGACCTGCCGGACAAGGAGACGCGGGACCGGACGCTCGCGGCCTGCCTCGAGAACGGGATGATGGGCCTGGCGTCGGGGGCGAACGCCATCCGCTTCCGGCCCCACCTGGTCCTGACCAAGGACGAAGCGGACGAGGGTGTGAGGAAGCTGCGGCGGGCGATTTCCGCCGTGCGGTCGTAAACCGGGTGTGGGGATGGGGGTCAGGTCTTCATTTTTCGGCCGTCTCAGAATCTCGCGAGAGCTGAAAAATGAAGACCTGACCCCCTCAACCTGATCCGGCGCCTCGTCCTCTTCACCGCCGCCGCGCTCGCCGCGGCGGCGGTCCTGTTCTGGGCCACCCTGCCCGACGTCGCGCCTCTGGCGACCTCGTGGCCGAAGACGACGGCCTTCATGGAGCTCCGCAAGGCCCGGCTCCAGCGCGAGGGCCAGAGCCCGCGCCTCGACTGGAAACCCGTGCCGCTTTCCCGGATCGCGCCGGACCTCCGGCGCGCCGTGGTCGTCGCCGAGGACGCGCGCTTCTGGGAGCACGAGGGCGTCGACTGGGAGGCGATGCGCGGCGCCCTCGAGAAGAACTGGGAGAAGGGCGACCTGAAGGTCGGCGGCTCGACCATCACGCAGCAGCTCGCCAAGAACCTCTACCTTTCGCCGGCGCGCACGCCGTGGAGGAAGCTCCGGGAATTCGCGATCGCGCGCCGCCTCGAGCGCCGTCTGTCGAAGCAGCGGATCCTCGAGCTCTACCTCAACGTCATCGAGTTCGGGTCGCGCACGTTCGGCGTCGAGGCCGCGGCCCGGCTCTACCTCGGCAAGTCCGCGGCCGACGTGACCCGGGAGGAGGCGGCCACGCTCGCGGCCGTGATCCCCTCCCCGCGGATCTACGACCCGGTCAGGCACCCCGACCGCGTGGCCCGCCGCGCCCGCCGGATCCTGCGCTGGATGTAAGGAAGTCGCGGGGTCTGACCCCCGGCAGGGGGTCTGACCCCAGGTTCTCTGGTGCTATTCTGAAAAACCAATTTTCCCGGAGGTGACTCGATGCGTCTTCGTCGCTCCGCCCTCGGCCTGGCCGCGGTTCTCGTCGCGGCCGCCTGCTCCCGCAAGCCGGCCACGATCGACCTCTCCCCGAAGACCGTCAAGATCTACGGGATCGGCCGGGCGCAGCGCCTGTCGGCCCGCATCCTCGACAAGAAGGGCGAGCCTCTCGGGTCGGGGGCGCCGTCGTGGAGCTCCTCGGACTCCGCCGTCGCCGAAGTCGACCCCGGCGGACGCGTCGTGGCCAAGAAGGCGGGGAAGGCGACCGTGACCGCCACGTACGAAGGCGTCACCTCGCAGGTGCCGGTCGAGATCGTCGACGTCAGCTCGATCGAGTTCGCTTCGCCGGCGTTTCCGCTCGTGGGGCCGGCCGGAACGTCCCTCCCGGTGACCTGGACGATCCGCGATTCGGCGCAGAAGGCCCTGACGACCCTGGTGCCGGTCTGGTCCTCGGCGGACGAGAAGATCGCCCGCGTCTCGGACAAGGGCGTGATCACCTCGGTCGGGCCCGGCACGACGACCATCGTGGCGCGCGTCGGGGACGTCCAGGGCGCCTGCGAAGTCACGGTCCAGGTCCGCCCGATCGGACGGCTGGAGCTCCGGCCGTCGACGGCGCTCGCCCACGTGGGCGAGTCCCAGCATTTCCAGCTCACCGCGTTCGCGCCCGACGGCTCGGCCATCCCGGAGGCGTCCGGGGTCTTCACGTCGACCGACGCCGCCGTCGCCTCGGTCGACTCGGCCGGCGTGGCGACCGGGCACAAGACGGGAGCCGCGACGATCAAGGTCGAGCTCGCCGGCGCGTCGGCCGAGGCCACCCTGATCATCAACTGAGACTGCCGAGGCGTAGGATCGCCCCATGCCCGTGCGGCCCCCGGCTGTCGCCGGCTCGTTCTACGAGGCCCGGAAGGATGCCCTCGAGCGAAGCGTCCTCGGTTACCTGGCGGCCGCCGGGGCCGCGCCGGCCCGCGCCTTCGGCGCCATCGCGCCGCACGCCGGCTACGTCTACTCCGGCCCGGTGGCCGGCGCCGTCTACGCGCGGCTCGAGATTCCGCCGACCTGCGTGATCCTCTGCCCCAACCACACGGGCCGCGGCGCGGCGGCGGCCCTCGATCCCTCCGACGCCTGGCGCACTCCGCTGGGCGACGTGCCCGTCGATCGCGTCCTGGCGCAGCGGCTCATGACGCTCGCCCCGTCGCTCGAGCCCGACCGCGAAGCCCACCGGCGCGAGCACTCGCTCGAGGTGCAGCTTCCGTTCCTCCAGGTCCGGCGGCCGGACGTCGCGATCGTCCCGATCTGCATCGGCGAGCGCAGCCTCGCGCTCTGCCGCGAGATCGGCGAGGCCCTCGCCGCCGTCCGGTCGGAGGGGGGCGAGCCGCCGCTTCTTCTCGCCTCCTCCGACATGAACCACTACGAAAGCCGGGACGTCGGAGGAATCAAGGACGACATGGCGCTCGCCCGCGTCGAGGAGCTCGACGCCGAGGAGCTCTTCCGGACCGTCTTTCGCGAGGGAATCTCGATGTGCGGAGTCCTTCCCGCGACGGCGCTCCTCTTCGCGGCGCGCGCGGCCGGCGCGGGGCCGGCCCGGGTCGTCGCCCGGCGCGACAGCGGCGACGAAACGGGAGATACTTCGAGCGTCGTCGGTTATGCCGGCGTGGTCGTTGAAGCCGGTAAGCAGTAAGCAGTAAGCAGTAAGCAGTAAGCGGGAGATACATGAAGCTCAAGTCATGGGTGACCCTGGTGTGCGTTTCGCTCGTCGCGGCGGTCGGCGCCGCCCAGGCGAGGCCGAAGGTCGAGGTTGCCACCATCGCACCGCGGCCGGCCGATGTCGCGACGATCGACGGGATGGTCAACGCCTACTACGAGGTCGTCTCGGGGCCGAAGGGCCAGCCGCGCGACTGGGCGCGGGACCGCACCCTCTACATCTCCGACATCCGCTTCGTCCCGGTCGACGTCGGAAAGGACGGGAAGCTCGAGCCCCGGATCTCGACGCACCAGCAGTTCGTCGAGGCCTCGACCGGCCTGGAGAAGGAGGGCTTCTACGAGAAGGAGATCCACCGCGTCACCGAGCGCTTCGGCCCGATCGCCCACGTCTGGAGCACGTACGAGTCGCGGCGGACGGAGACCGGCCCGGTGATCCAGCGCGGCATCAACTCGATCGAGCTCTTCTGGGACGGAAAGCGGTGGTGGATCGCCAACGCGATCTGGACGGACGAGACGAAGGACAACCCGATTCCGAAGGAGTACCTGCCGTCGTAGGGGCGGGGGTGACCGCCGGCTGACGCCGGCGTTGCCTTCGGCCGCGGGCTTGCCTTCGGTGGACGGCTGTCCCCGGCCTCTTCCGCCACTAACTCCCGTTCGGCGTGCCCGGGAGGAGCCCTTCGACCTGGAGCGTTCGCGGGCCCTTCGCGTCGCACACCGCGTAGCGCACCCGGCGTCCCGTCTCGCCCGCCCAGCCTCGCTCGTCGTCCTCGAGGGCATACATCGCGACGCCGGCGAACTCGCCCTTGGCGTTGAGCGCGTAGAAATTGATGTTGAAGTTGGGATTGCCCTTCGCGTTCAGCAGCCGTTTCTCGACCGTGTTCGCCTTGATGCGCTTCAACGCCTCCATGCCGGCGTCCTTCGGGTGCATGCCGCGGCGCATGCACTCGACGATGAAGAACGAGGAGAGGTTGTAGAGGTTCGCCTCGCCGCGGCCCGTCGAGCCCGCCGCGCCGACCTGCCCGTCGACCCAGAGGCCGGCGCCGAGAATCGGCGAGTCGCCCACCCGTCCCGGGATCTTGAAGAAGAGGCCCGAGGTCGTGGTCACGCCGCAGATCTCGCCCTTCGCGTTGATGCCGTCGCAGTTGATGGTTCCGTACATCTTCGAGGCCGGGAAGAGGCCCTCGGCGGCCATCTGGCGCCGCGCCTCGGCGGAGGCGATCTCGCGCTCCTTCGGCGTCAGGTAGTGCGACGGGTCCGTCCGCTGCTTCCACTCCAGCCAGAGCTTGCGCGAGAGCGGGGTGTTGAGGTCGTCCTCGATCGTGAAGCCGAGGTTGCGCGCGAACGTCTGCGCCCCCTTGCCGACGAGGAGATGGTGGTCGGTCTTGTTCATCACCTCGAGGGCCACCTTCGAGGGCGTCCGGACGCCTTCGAGCGACGCCACGCCGCCGGCGCGCTTGAGCGGGCCGTGCATGCAGGAGGAATCGAGCTGGACCACGCCTTCGGCGTTCGGCACCCCGCCGTATCCGACGCTGTAGTCCTCGGGGTCGAGCTCGACGATGTTGACCCCCTCGATGAGGGCATCGAGCACGTCGGTGCCCGCCGTCATGCTCGTCCAGGCCTTCTCGACGCAGGTCTGCGTTCCGCCGTTCTTGAACCAGTTGCCGTTGGCCGAGGCGATGACGACGGGCTGCGCCGCCGAGCCGGGCACGACCGCCGGCGCCTTTCCGAACGTGGCGCGGGGGGCCGCCGCCGCGAGCCCCGCCGCCGCTCCCGTCCGAACGAAATCCCGCCGCGTGAAACGTCGCCGCATGTTCCCTCCTCGTCGATGTCGAAGGCGCCCGGGTGTCGCCGGAGTCTACCTTGCCGGGCGACCGGCGCGGAGCTAGGCTTGCGCCCGTGGAGTTCCAGGGGCACGTCCTCGCGGAACCGGCGACGACGCTCGACGGGCGCTACTACACCTCGACCGAGGTCTTCGCCCGGGAGGCGGAGCGCATCTTCTCGGGGACCTGGATCGCCGCCGGACGTGCCGACGCCCTGCCGCAGGCCGGCGACTACGCCCTGCGGGAGGTCGCCGGGGAGAGCCTCATCCTCGTGCGGGGCCGGGACGAGCGGCTGCGCGCCTTCTTCAACGTCTGCCGCCACCGCGGAACGCGCCTCTGCGAGGCCGCGAGCGGGCGGTTCGCCGCCGGGATCCAGTGCCCGTACCACGCCTGGACCTACGGCCTCGACGGCGCGCTCCTCGGCGCGCCGCACATGGCCGACGTTCCGTGGTTCGACAAGAGCGAGCATCCGCTCCGGGAGGCGCCGATCGGCGAGTGGGAGGGCTTCGTGTTCGTCCACCTCGGCGAGCGCCCGGAGCCCCTCGAAGCGGCCCTCCGGCCCCTCCTCGGACGCTTCACGCCCTTTCGGCTGTCGGCGCTCCCGACCGTCCGGCGGATCGAATACGACGTCCGGGCCAACTGGAAGCTCATCTTCCAGAACTTCTCGGAGTGCTATCACTGCCCGCCGGTCCATCCCGCGCTCGCGAAGCTCTCCCACTACCGGAGCGGCGCCAACGACCTCCGCGACGGCGGGATCCTCGGCGGCTACATGCTCATCAACGCCGAGGGCGGCAGCCTGACGATGAGCGGCCGGCCCTGCGCCCTTCCGATCGCCGACCGGCCGGGCGAGGAGCGCCGGCGCGTCTACTACTACTCGGTCTTCCCGTCGCTCTTCCTGACGATCCAGCCAGACTTCGCGATGGCGACGAGGCTCGCGCCGGTCGCGATCGACCGGACGACGGTCGTCTGCGAGTTCCTGTTCGCTCCCGAGGCGGCCGCCGCCCCCGGCTTCGACCCCTCCGACGGCGTCGAGATCTGGGACCTCACGAACCGCCAGGACTGGCACATGTGCGAGCTCGCCCAGCGGGGCGTGTCCTCGCGGGCCTATGCGCCGGGGCCGTACTCGCGCGAGGAGAGCCTGCTCGCCGCGTTCGATCGCGAGTATCTCCGCCGCCTGAACGGCGCCTAGGCCGCGTCCGTGCGGCGCTCGCTGACGCTCCAGGTCCTCCTCGCGCTCGCCGCCGGTCTCGGCCTCGGCACCGCCGCCTCCCTCGCCGGCGACGCGCGTCTCTCCCGGCTCGCCACCGCGCTCGAGCCCGTGGGCACGCTCTGGGTCAACGCGATCCTGATGACGGTGCTGCCCCTCGTCGTTTCGGGGCTCGTCGTCGCGATCGTCGCGGCGTCCCGGACGGGCCTCGTCGGAAGCCTCGGCGGACGGGCCGTCGCGCTCTCTCTCCTTCTCCTCGCGCTGACGGCGCTCGCCGCGGCCCTCGTCGTCCCGCCGCTGATGGCGGCCCTTCCCCTCGGCGGCGAAACGGCAGCGCGCTTCCGCGAGAGCCTCGCGTCGACGGCGGGCACGGCGCCTCCGAAGCTGACGTTTTCCGACTGGATCACGGGCCTCCTCCCCTCCAACGTCTTCCGGGCGGCGGCGGACGGGGCCCTCCTCCCCCTCGTCCTTTTCACGATCCTGTTCGCGGCCGCCGTGAGCCGGATCGCCGAGGGGCCGCGGGAAACGGTCCTCGCGTTCTTCCGCGGCATCTCGGAAGCCATGACGGTCCTCCTCGGCTGGATCGTGCGGCTGGCGCCGATCGCGATCTTCGTCCTCTCGCTGGCGCTGGCGGCGCGGGTGGGCCTGGCCGCGACCGGGGCCCTCGGGCTCTACGTCCTGGTGCTCTCGGGGCTCTGCCTCGCGCAGATCCTGCTGCTGACGGCGGCGCCCTGGCTCTTCGCGCGCGTATCCCCCGCCGCCTTCGCGCGCGCCGCGGCGCCCGCCCAGCTCGTGGCGTTCGCGGCGCACTCCTCGCTCGCGTCCCTGCCCGCCATGCTCGACGGCGCCGAACGGGTCCTCGCGGTGCCGAGGCCCGTCTCCCGCTTCGTCCTGCCGCTCGCGGTCTCGACGCTGAAGGTCTCGGCGCCGGTCCACTGCCTCGTCGCGGTCTTCTTCGTGGCCCGCCTCACGGCGACGCCGATCCCGCCGTCGCAGCTCGCCGCGCTCGCCGCCCTGGCGCTCGCGGTCAGCTTCAGCGTCCCCGGCGTCCCCCACGGCGCCATCCTCGTGACGGCGCCGGTCCTGGCGGCCGCGGGCCTGCCGACGGCCGCGGTCGGGCTCCTGCTCGCCGTCGACCCGATCCCCAACGCCTTCCGCAGCGCGGCCAACACGACCGGGAACCTCGTCGTCGCGGCGGCCCTGGCGGGCCGGGCGCCGTCCGAGGTCGAAGTCGAGAAGTCTAGATGGTGTCTTCGGTGACGATCCCGGCGGCGGCGCGCCGGATTCCGTCGACGACGCCGGGCGGGCCGGCGACGACGTTGCCCCGCTCGAGGTAGCGCTTCCCGCCGTCGAAGTCGGTCAGGAGGCCGCCCGCCTCCTCGATCAGGAGCGCGCCGGCCGCGACGTCCCAGGGCGCGAGGCGAAACTCGAAGAACCCGTCGAAAACGCCGGCCGCGACGTAGGCCAGGTCGAGGGCCGCGGAGCCCGCCCGCCGGATCGCGCGGGCGTGGACGAAGACCGCCTTGAAGAGCGCGAGATACGAGTCGATCTTGTGGCGGTTGCGGAACGGAAAGCCCGTCGCGACGAAGGCGCCGTCGAGATCCCTTCGTCCCGTCACCGCCAGGCGCGTCCCGTTGCGCCAGGCGCCGCCGCCGCGCTCGGCCGTGTACATCTCGTCGCGCAGGGGGTCCCAGACCACCGCGGCCACGAGCTCGTCGCCCTCGCGCGCGGCGATCGAGACGCACCAGAACGGAAACCCCGAGACGAAGTTGGACGTGCCGTCGAGGGGATCGATGATCCACTCGCGCGCGCCGGCACCCGCGCCTCCGCGCGCCCCGCCTTCCTCCCCGAGGAAGGCGTCGCCGGGAAACCGGCCGCGGATGACGCCGATGATGCGTTCCTCGCTCTCCCGATCGGCGTGGGTGACGAAGTCGTTCTTCCGCTTCTCCTCGACCGAGCCGTGCGGGAGGTTGCGCCAGTTGGCGAGGAGGACCCGGCCGCCTTCGACCGCGGCTTCGACGGCGGCGTCGAGAAGCGCGCTCACGGCGCGGGCGTCTCCCGGGAGCGGACGCCGTCGACGATCGCCCGTTCCACGGCCGGAGCGCCGGCGTCGGCCGCCGACCAGTAGACGCCCCGCCACCAGGCCTCGGCGCCGAGGGCCCGGAAGACCGCGGCGGTCGCGCGGGCCGCATCCTCGGGCGCGGCGGGGCGCCCGGCTTCGGACGGCATCGCCCACGCCGCGCGGACGGGCGGATAACCGGCGCGGGTGAAGATGACGGGCCGCGAGAGGCGCTTCGAGATTTCGGCGAGCGGGCGGGCGGCCGCCCGGGCGCCGTCGGCGAGCGCCGCGTCCGCCGCTTTCTCGGTGCGCGCCAGCGGCTCGAGGAACCATGCGCCGATCGCGTCGAGACCGTCCCAGAACGGGACGTCCGCCGCTCCGGCCGGCGTCGCGACCGCGTAGAGAAGCGGCGCCCCCGTCGCCAGGCGCGCCGCCGCGATCACGTGCTTCCACTCGTTCTTCTGCTCCTCGGTCGCGGTCAGCGCCTCCCCGACGACGAAGACGTCGGCTCCGGCCGCCTCCGCGACGACGGCCTCGTGCACGAGGAAGCGCCGGTACGCGAAGAACCACTCGGCCCACGCCGACTCCCCCGGCATGGCGACCCGGGAGGCGGGGACTCCCCCGCCGACGAGAAGCTCCGGGTCGAGCATCGCCGTCAGCCCGGCGGCATGCGCGTCCCCGACGGCGCGCAGGAGGCCCTCGTCCGTCTCGCCGCGCGCCCCGTGCCGGACGAACAGGATCTCGGCGGTCTCGGGGTCCCGCATCAGCGCGCCCGGCCGCAGCGCGATCGACGTGAATCCCGCGGCCGCCAGCCGCCCGATCGCCTCCCGCGAGCGCGCCGACACCAGGGAGTCCTCGACCTCGTCCGGCGCGTCGTAGGCGACGCCGCCGAGAAACGCGGCCGGCAGCGGGTGCCGCTGCGGCGGAGCCACCGTCTGGCGGAGCGCTCCGGCCCGCCACCGCGCGAGCAGCGGCGCGAGCACCGCGTCCGGCTTGCCGAGCGACTTCTCGACGTCCGCCTCGCTTTCGAGCCGCGCCCCGGCGTCGAGCCAGGAGGCCGCCGTCCCGACGTCGAGCACCGGCGACAGCGAGTCCGCCGAGGCCAGGATGTCCTCGATCGAAGGATCGACGCCCGCGCCGCGGGTGAACGCGGCGAACGTCTTGACCTCCCGTCCCCACCAGCGGCCCGCGCGCCGGGCGCCGGCGGCCGCGAGGAGCGCCGGGCGGGAAAGAAGCGAAGAGTCGGCCGCGGCGAGCCCCGCCGCCGCCAGAACCGGCGTCACCTGGTCGGGCTCGGCGGGCGCCGACGCGTCGAGGTCGACGCGCAGCCCGTCGCCGTCGTTTCCGAGGTCGGCCGCGCGAGCGGAGCCGGTGAGCGCGGCCTTGGTGACGGTGTCCGGGTACACGCGGACGAGGAGCTTGCCCTTGCGCAGAAATCGGGACGCGGTCTTTTCCCACGCCGCAGCCGCGTTCCCCGAGCCCGGGGGGTACTCCCAGACGACCGTGCCGCGCGTCCGGTGTTTCAGGGACGCCAGGAACGCGTCGCGCTGCGCGATCCGGTCGCGGTCCGAGGCGGGATCGACGACGAGCCGCCCGTCGCGCCGCTCGAAACGCCCGGAGCGCGTGAGCTCTCCGGACAGGACCTCGTAGTCCGAGGCGGAGGGCCCGGAGAGCCAGCGGCCGGCGAGCGACAGAATGGCCGCGGCGGAGTTTCCGAGCACGATGATCTCGCCGCCCGTCGAGGCGGTCAGCCGGACGGCTTCGTCGGGCCGGCGATAGGCGCGTCCGTCGAAGACGAACGCCCCGGACTCGAAGACGACCGGGAAGACGAGGACGGCGGTGCGGACCGCGTCCGAGGGCGGAAGGGTCGAAAGCCGGAGCAGGTCGAACCCCGCCGGCGCCGGCGACCCCTCGCGCGCGAGCTCGACCTCGACGCCCCGGGCGCGCGCGGCGGCGGCGAGGCGGTCGAGGCCGGCCGGCGGCAGGTCCGCCGACGCGCGGATCGCGACACGGCGCACCGGGGCGGCCGGCGCGGGCGCGACCGCGGCCGCCAGGGCGAGGAAGACGAGCGGAAGGGACCGGGGGAAGGGGCGCACGGCGCGGGCGGAAGAGCTAGAGCTCGACCCTCTGCCAGACGACCTCGCCCCCGACGATCGTGGCCGCGGGAGCGCCGGAGAGCTCCCACCCGGCGAACGGAGTGCTTCGTCCTTTGGACACGAATTTGTGGGGGTCGACCTTCCAGCGGGCCTCCGGATCGAAGAGCGTCACGTCCGCCGGAGCGCCCGGGGCGAGCGTGCCGCCCGGAAGGCCGAACGCCCGCGCGGGGCCCGTGGAGAAGAGCGTCACGAAGCGGTCGAGGCCGAACCGGCCGCGGGCCACGAACCGGTCGTGGACCACGGAGGCCGCCGTCTCGAGGCCGACGATGCCGAACGGGGCCGAGTCGAAGTCGACGGCCTTCTCGTCGGCGTGGTGGGGCGCGTGGTCGGTCGCGATCGCGTCGATCGTTCCGTCCAAGACACCGCCGACGATCGCCGTCAGGTCCGAGGCCTCGCGCAGCGGCGGGTTCACCTTCGTACGGGTCGAGAACCCCGACGACGCCACCTCCTCGTCGGTCAGCACGAGGTGATGGGGCGTGACCTCGCAGGTCACGGAGATGCCGTCCGCCTTCGCCCGGCGCACGAGCTCGAGCGCGCGCGCGGTCGAGAGGTGGGCAACGTGGAGGCGCCCGCCCGTCCGCTCCGCGACGAGCAGGTCCCGCGCGACCGCCGCGGCTTCCGCGATCGCGGGCTGTCCCGACAGCCCGAGGCGCGTCGAGACCGCTCCCTCGTGCATCGGCGCGCCCTGGGAGAGGCCCGGGTCCTCGCTGTGCTGGACGATCGGCCGGCCGAAGAGCCGGGCGTGCTCGAAGGCGTGGCGCAGGAGCGAGCCGTCGGCGAGCCACTCCCCGTCGTCCGAGAAGGCCACGGCGCCGGCCGCGGCGAGCTCGCCGAAGGCCGTCATCTCCTCGCCCTTCTGCCCCTTCGTGATCGCGGCGATGGGATAAAGGCGCGTGCCCCGCACGGCGGCGCCCCGGCCGAGGATGAATTCGCAGACCTCCCGGATGTCGTTGACCGGGCTGGTGTTGGGCATCGCGCACACGGCGGTGAAGCCGCCCGCCGCGGCGGCGGCGAGGCCGGTCGCGATCGTCTCGGCGTACTCGCGCCCGGGCTCGCGCAGGTGAGCGTGGAGGTCGATGAAGCCCGGAAAGACGTAGAGGCGCGAGACGTCGAAGACCCGGGCGTCGCGGGCCTCGATCCGGTCCGCGACCTCCGCCACGACGCCGTCCTCGAGGAGAACGTCGAAGCGCCCGTCGCGCCCGGCCGCGGGGTCGACCACCCGACCGCCCCGCAGGAGCCGCCGGCTCACGCCTCGCCCTCCCAGGGATGGCCGCCGAGCAGGAGGTAGAGGACCGCCATGCGCACGGCGACGCCGTTCGAGACCTGGTCGAGGATCACCGAGCGGTCGGAGTCGGCGATGTCCGAGGCGATCTCGACGCCGCGGTTCATCGGCCCGGGGTGCATGACGATCGCCCCCGGCTTCGCCCGCGCGAGGCGCTTCGCGTCGAGCCCGTAGAGGCGGAAGTACTCCCGGACCGAGGGGAAGAGCGACTTGCCCTGTCGCTCGAGCTGCATCCGGAGCATCATGACGACGTCCGCGCCCTCGAGGGCCGCGTCGAAGTCGGTCGTCGCCTCGACTCCCATCGCCTCGATCCGGTCGGGCAGGAGAGTCGGCGGGCCGCAGACGACGACCTTCGCCCCCATCTTCGTCAGCAGCCAGATGTTGGACCGCACGACGCGCGAGTGGGCGATGTCGCCGCAGAGGGCGACCCGGAGGCCCTCGAGCTTGCCGAGGCGCTGCCGGATCGTCAGGGCGTCGAGGAGGGCCTGCGTGGGGTGCTCGTGGGCGCCGTCGCCGGCGTTGACCACCCCGGCCTTCAGATGGCGCGCCAGGAAGTGCGGCACGCCGGGCGAGCCGTGGCGGATGACGATCAGGTCGGGCGACATGGCCTGGAGGTTGCGCGCCGTGTCGAGCAGGGACTCGCCCTTCTCGACCGAGCTTCCCTTCGCCGCGAAGTTGAGCGAGTCGGCCGACAGCCACTTCTCGGCGGTCTCGAACGAGAACCGCGTCCGCGTCGAGGCCTCGAAGAAGAGGTTGACGACCATCCGGCCCCGCAGCGCCGGGACCTTCTTGATCGAGCGCTGGCCGATCGAGCGCATCGACTCGGCGGTGTCGAGCAGAAGCGTGATCTCGTCGGGCGTCAGCGACTCGATCCCGAGCAGGTCCTTGGAGCGAAGGCTCGAGGCCGTCAGGCGGGCCTCTCCACCGGCGCGTCGGGGCGGGGGTAAGCGCTGGCGGAGCCAGCGCTGCCTACAGACGGGGGCATGCCTTCGGTGGTCGGCTTGTCCCCGCCCGTCTTCTCGAGGGCGGCCGCAAGGGCCGCCCCTACTCCAGACGCTCGCATCGTCAGGCGGGCCTCTCCAGAATCCAGACCTCGTCGGCGCCGTCGGTCTCCTGGAAGAGGACCTGGATGACCTCGCGGTTGGCGGTCGGGACGCTCTTGCCGACGTAGTTGGCCTCGATCGGGAACTCGCGGTGCCCGCGGTCGATGAGGACCGCGAGGCGGATCGCGCGCGGCCGCCCGAGATCGATCACCCCGTCGAGCGCGGCGCGGATCGTCCGCCCGGTGAAGAGGACGTCGTCGCAGAGGAGGACCGTCCGGCCGTTGAGGTCGAAGTCGATCTCGGTCTTCTTCAGGAGCGGCTGGGGCGCGACGGTCGAAAGGTCGTCTCGGTAGAGCGTGATGTCGAGCGTGCCCACCGGGAACGTCTGCTTGACGAGGTCCGAGAGGCGGGCGGCGAGCCGCGTCGCGAGGGGGACGCCCCGGGTCCGGATGCCGATCAGGGCCAGCTGCTGGAGGTCCTTCTGGCGCTCGACGATCTCGTGCGCCATGCGGTCGATCATTCGCCGAATGCGGTCGGCGTCGAGGATCTTGGCCTTCTTGATCAGCTCTTCGCTCAAATCCGCGCGAGTCTATGGGGTCGGTCCGGCCCCGTCAAGAACGGGCGGAAAACCTGCGCCGGCGCGCCGAAACGGCGTTAAAATGAACGCCACAACACCGAACCATGGTCATCTACAACGCAGCCACCCGGGAGCTGACGGCCAAGATCGTGTATTACGGTCCCGGCCTCTGCGGGAAGACCACCAACCTGAAGGTCCTCCACGACCGCCTCGAGCCCGGGACCGCGGGCAAGCTCCTGAACCTCCAGACCCAGACCGACCGGACGATCTACTTCGACCTTCTCCCGGTCGAGCTCGGCGACATCAAGGGCTACAAGATCCGCTTCCAGCTCGCGACCGTCCCGGGCCAGACGGCGTTCAACGAGACGCGGCGCGTCGTGTTGAAGGGCGTCGACGGCATCGTCTTCGTGGCCGACTCGCAGTGGACCATGCTCCCCAAGAACCTCGAGGCCTGGCAGAACCTCAAGGACAACCTCAAGGTCAACGCGGTCAACTTCGAGAGCATCCCGGTCGTCGTCCAGTACAACAAGCGCGATCTCGCCGACATCCTCGCGGTCGACGCGATGCAGGAGGCCCTGGGCCTCTCGGCCTATCCGTTCGTCGAGGCCGTGGCCTCGGCGGGCCGCGGCGTCACCGAGACCTTCAAGCTGATCTCCAAGCTCACGTTCGTCGATCTCCTGAGGCGTCTGCAGGGCCGGCGCGCCGAGGACGAGGAGGAGAGCGCGGCCCGCGCCGCGGCCGACGCCGCACGCGAAGACGATCTGCAGACGTGGAAGGACTCGCTCCTGAAGCGCGAGTCGCAGCCGGCGATTCCGCGACCGTCCCGGCCGCTGTCGCTCGTGCCGCGCGACCCGGACGAGGCCCCCTTCGACACGACCGAGCTCGGCCGGGGCGTCCTCGACGACGAAGCCGCCTCGCCCTACTCGGTGCCCGAGCCGCCGCAGGCCGCGGCGCCGCCCGAGCCGGGCGAGCCCGCGAACCCGGCGTCGACCATCCAGATGCAGGCGGTGCCGGTCGAGATCCAGATTCCCTCGGACGACGACGACGAGGCCCTTGCGGCCGGCGAGCCGGCCCGCGACGACGAGACGCCGGAGATCCTCTCGGCGGCGGACGAGATCGAGATCGACATTCCGGCGCCCCCGGGCCACGCCCCGGCCGTTGCGCCGCTCGAGGAGCCGGCCGACGAGCCGGCCTTCCTCGCCGCCGAGGCCGCTCAGGACTCCCGGATCGACGTGCTCGAGCAGCGCCTGCGGGACTCCGACGCGAACGCCGCGCGGGAACGCGAGGCGGCCGAGCGCCAGGCGCTCACCGTGGCCTCGATCCAGGACCGCATCGCGGCCGCGAGCGAGCACGTCGGGGCGCTGGCGGAGCGCCTCGCGGCGGTCGAGCGGGGAGTCGGCAGCCTGCAGGAGGCCCTCGCGTCCGCCCTCGAGCGCCTCGCCCCGGCCGAAGCCGCCTCGAGCCGCGCGGCGGACCTCGAGTCCGGCCTGCGGCGCCTCGAGTCCGCCCTCGCGGAGCTCGACGAGCGCATGCGCGGGGAGACCGGCCGGCAGCGCAAGGACGCCGACGACGTGGGCATGGCCCTCCGCGGCCTGACCGAGCGCGGCCAGGCCCTCGAGCGCGAGCTCGCGGAGGCCCTCGGCCGGCTCGGCGCCTCGGACGAGCGGCTCGGCGCCGTGGCGCAGGTGGCCGAGCGGGTGCCGTCGCTCGAAGGCGAGCTCTCGGCGCTGCGGGACCTCGCCGCGAGGCTGCCGGAGCTCGAGGGCCGCGTCGAGTCGGTGCTGCGCGAGCATCACGAGCTGGCGTCGACCTTCGAGGAAAAGACCCAGCAAGGCCGCCGCGAGGCCGAAGACATCCGCTCGCAGATCGCGCCGCTGCTCGAGGACCGGGTCCGCCGCCACGAGTCCGACGCGATGCTCTTCGCGGAGATGGAACGCCTGCGCGAAAACCTCGCCGAGTCGCTCCACGATCTCGCCGAGCGCGTCCGCACCCGCATCCGCGAATAAGCCGCCGCCGCGCCCGCGGTTTCCGCCGCCGCTCCTACGTCCCCGGCCCCCCGCGCAGCCGCGACAGAAAGCCTTCGTCGTTGCGCCAGTCGGCCTTCACGCGGACGGTCAACTCCAGGTACAGGCGGCAGCCGAGCTGCTCCTCGAGCTCCTCGCGCGCGGCCCGGCCGATCTCGCGGATCATCGAGCCGCCCTTGCCGACGACGATGCCCTTCTGTCCCTCCCGCTCGACCACGATCGAGGCCGTCACGACGGTGATGCCCCGGTCTTCCGCTTCGCGGACCGACTCGATGACGACGGCGTGGGCGAACGGGAGCTCGTCCCGCGTGCGCTCGAGCAGCTTCTCGCGGATGACCTCCCCGATCCACTCGGTCTCGGGCGTCGACGTCAGGAAGTCGTCCGGGTAGGCCGGAGCGCCTTCCGGCAGGCTCTCCGCCAGGACCTCGAAGAGGCGGTCGACGTTCTCGCCCGTCCGGGCGGACACGGGCACGACCGCGGCGAAGGCGTGGCGCTGCGAGAGCTCGGCCGTCAGGGGCAGGAGCGTCTCCTTGCGGATCCGGTCGATCTTGTTGAGCGCCAGGATCGCCGGCACCCCGGCCCGCGCGATCAGGTCGAGGATGAACCTCTCCCCCGGCCCCCGCTCCGCCGCGGCGTCGACGACGAAGAGCACGCGGTCGGCCGAGGCGAGGGCGTCGGTCGCGTCCCGCACCATGGCGGCGTTCATCCGGTACTCGGGCTTGTGGATGCCGGGGGTGTCGAAGAGCGCGATCTCGGCGCCGGGCCGGCGCGCCACGCCCAGGATGCGCTTGCGCGTCGTCTGCGGCTTGTCCGAGACGATCGCCACCTTCTCGCCCACGAGGGCGTTGACGAGGGTGGACTTGCCGGCGTTGGGGCGGCCGACGACCGCGACGGAGCCGGCGCGAAACACGCCCGGGGGCCCGCCTAGGCCTTCTTGGCCACCGCCGGATGGGCCACGGCGGCGCCGACCGGCTCGATCCGGACGCGGTAGACCCGCCGCCGGTCCGCTTCCTCGACGGTGAACTTCAGGTCCGACTCGGAGTGGGTTTCGCCGGGCTTGGGGATGTGGCCGAGGCGGCTCGCGAGGAACCCGCCGATCGTCGTGAACTCCTCCTCCTCCGGGCCGCGGCCGAAGAGATCGCGGATGACCTCGATGTTGGCCTTGCCGGAGACCGAGTAGACGCTCTCGCCGACGCGGGACACCGGCTCGCGCTCGTCCTCGTGCTCGTCGGAGATCTCGCCGACGATCTCCTCGAGGAGGTCCTCGACGGTGACGAGCCCCGACACTCCCCCGTACTCGTCGACGACGATCGCCATCCAGAGGTGGCGGCGCTGGAACTCGCGCAGGAGCTCCGACACCTTCTTCGTCTCGGGCACGAAGTAGGCCTCGCGCATCAGGTCGGGGATCGACCGGTTCGCCCCGGCGCGCAGGACCTGGAGGGCGTCCTTGACGTGGACGACGCCGACCACCGTGTCGATCGAGCCCCGGACGACCGGGATGCGGGAGTACTTGGACTCGACGAACAGGTCGAAGAGCACGGTCGTCGACGCGGCCGCGTCGATCCACACGACGTCGGTCCGCGGCGTCATGACCTCGCGCACGCGGGTGTCGCCGAAATCCACGATCGAGAGCAAGAGCCGCTCCTCGTCCTTCTCGAGGATCCCCTCCTGCCGGCCGACGTCGATGTAGGCGCGGACCTCCTGTTCGGTGGCCTCGGGGGGCTTCTCGGTCGCCTGGGCCCGGCCCGCGAAGATCCGCCGGATCAGGAAGGCGATCGGGAGCAGGAACCACGATGCCGCGGTGATGAGCGGCAGGAGGCGGGCCACGATCTTCTCGGGGTCGCGGTTGGCGTCGCGGCGCAGCAGCGCGATCTCCGTCAGGAGCCAGCCGGTGACGAAGAAGATGCCGCCCCAGAGCCACGGGCGCGGGACCTCGAAGGCCTCGAGCGCCGAGACGGTCGTCAGCAGGCCCGCGAGAAGCAGGGCCTGCACCAGGACCTTCGTCGTGGTCCGGACGATCTCGACCTGCCCCGCGCCGGAAAGCAGGCGCGCGCGCTCCGGGTGCTCCTCGAGGAGCCCCCGGACCTTGATCGGCGAAAGCCGGTCGAGGGCGAGCGCGAACGTCTCGAAGAGGAAAAACGCGGCGTAGCAGAACGCGGCGGTGACGAAGGAGATCATCGCGCCCCCCGCCCCCGCCCGCGGGTCGCCGGCCGCGGAGCCGCGTCCACGATCCCGAGCCGGCGCCGGACCCGGCCCTCGAGGGCGTCCATCTGGCCTTCGTCCGTCTCGTGGTCGTAGCCGATCAGGTGGAGAAGACCGTGGACGAGCAGGCGGTCGATCTCCCGCGCCCGGGGCTCGGCGCGGCGCCGGGCCTCCCGCTCCGCGTACGGCACGGAGATGACGATATCGCCGAGGAACCCCCGGGCCGCGTCGCCCGCCGGAAAGGCGAGCACGTCGGTCGACCGGTCCTTCGCGCGGTAGCGCCGGTTGAGCGTGCGCATGCGCCCGTCGGCGCAGAACAGCACCGAGACCTCCGTCCCTTTCGCGCGGGCCGCGCGGGCCGCGCGGGCGAGCACGCTCCGGACGCGCGCGGCCGGCGGCGCTCCGGCCGCCCGGGTCTGGACGTCGACCCGCATCAGACGGCCCTCGGCCCGGCGGCCTCCGAGACGGCGCCCGTGCGCCGGCGCGCCTTCTCGCGGTTGAAGTCGAAGCCGGGGTAGTCGATGCGGTGGTGGAAGACCGTCGTGACGGTCCGCTCGAGCGCGTCGACGATCATCGCGAGGTCGCGCATGGTCAGGTCGCACGCGTCGAACTGCCCGTCGCGCAGGCAGTCGTCGACGATCGTCTGGATCATCGCGCGGATCTTGGCCGGCGTGGGCTCGAGCAGCGTCCGCGAGGCGGCCTCCACGGCGTCGGCGATCATCAGGATCCCGAGGATCCGGGTCGAGGGCTTGGGCCCCGGGTAACGGTACTCGGTCTCCTGCACCGGACCCTGGGCGGGGTCGTGCCGCGTCAGGGCCTTCTGGTAGAAGTAACGGATCAGCTTGGTGCCGTGGTGCTCGCGGATCGCCGTCACGATGGGCTCCGGCAGCCGCGCCTTTTTCCCCATCTCGACGCCTTCCTTGACGTGCGCGGCGATGATCAGGGCCGACATCGACGGCTCCAGGCGGTCGTGCCGGTTGAACCCCTTGGACTGGTTCTCGATGAAGTAGTCCGGCATTTTCGTCTTGCCGATGTCGTGGTAATAGCCCGAGACCCGCGCGAGCAGGGAATCGGCGCCGATCGCCTCGGCGGCGGCCTCGGCGAGGTGGCCGAGCATCAGCGAGTGCTGGTACGTGCCCGGCGCCTCGAGGGCGAGGTTGCGCAGCAGCGTCAGGTTCTGGTTCGAGAGCTCGAGCAGGCGGATGTCCGTGACCACCGAGAACAGGTGCTCGAAGATCGGCAGGAAGAGCCCGACGACCATCGCGACCGTCAGGCCGCCGCCGATCCCCGCGAGCGCGTCGTAGAGAAACTCCCAGCCCCACGGCCCGGCCGAGAGGAAGTGGATCGCGGCGATCGCCACGAGGTTGCCGGCCGCGACCATGCCCCCCATCGCGAGGAGGACGCTGCGCGCCCGCACCTTGCCGAGCCCGTAGATGCCGGCGAGCGATCCGACGACCGAGAAGAGCGCGAACGGAAACGACAGGCCCATGAGCACGCCCGCCCCGACGGCGTGGACGAGCGCCACGAGGAGGGCGGGCCCCATGCCCGCCACGAGGCTGACGACGATCGGGCCGGCGGCGAACGGAATCGCGTAGTTCACGGCCCCGGAGGCCCCTTCGAGCGAGGGCGAGAGGGCCTGCGCCAGCGCGAAGCCGCCGCGCGTCACGAGCGCGAACAGGATGCCCGTCGCGAGCACCGAGCCGAACACGACCGACGTCGAGCGCTCGCGCTTGCGGCGCCGCTGCCGCCGGGCGTCCAGCCAGTAGGCCGCCGCCGCCAGCACCTGCAGGATCAGGACGCCGGTCACCTTGACCCACGAGGACGGGTCCGAGGCGGAGGCCCGGACCGCCGCGATCCACTGGGCCGCCCGCGCCGTCACCTCGTCGCCCCGCCGCACGATCACCTTCCCGCGCGGGATGCGGGTGAAGACGCTCTCGACCGAGCGCGCGGCCGCCTCGCGGCGCGACGCCGTCAGGCTGCCGTCGTAGGTCAGGTTGGGCCGGAGGACCGCGGTCAGGAAGGCCGCGACCTCGGCCCGTTCGCGGACCGAGAGCGGCGTGTCCGCGAGGCGCGCGGCCACCGCGGCACGGGTCTCGCTGCCGTACTCGACCGCCCCGGCTTCGCGCCGCCGCGTCTCCCGCCCCGAGGAGCTGTCGCGCACCGCGAGGCCGCGGCCGCGGCCCTCGGGCGGCAGGTCCCGATGGTCCGCAACGCCGGTCCGGTAGAGGTCGAGGCCGATCGCGACGAAGCGGTCTTCGAGGTCCTTCGAGAAGCCCTGGCGCGCGAGGGCCGCGAGGGCCTCGTCGCCGATCGGGAGCGTGAAGGCGTCGCGGAGCTCGGGCGTGACGGCGCCGCGGACTCGGGACTTCGAGACGGCCGGCCGCGCCCGGCCGAAGGCCGCGCGCAGCTCTTCCTCGAACCGGGCCGCCGCCGTGGCGTCGGACTCGTACAGCGGCAGGACCTCGGCCGACGCCTCGGCCCGGCGCCGCGCGGTCGCATCCGGGTCCGGAACGATCAGGTCCCGGGGCGCCACGACGTCGCGCGGAGCGACCATGCCGGGCGTGACCGGCGAGTCGCGGAAGGACGGCGTCGGCGAGAACGCCAGCGTCGTCACGAGCACGTAGGCGATGGCCCAGAGCCACGGGCGGAGCTCCCGGCGCGGCGGCGGCGCCCCGTCGCCGGCCGGCGCGGCCGGGCGGCCGAAATGGGTCTTCGTGCGCCCCTCGGGCGCTTCGTCCGCCATCGACGTCCTCAGCGGGCGGAAGCGGGCCGGCCGTTGCCGGCGGCGGCTTCACGCTCGCGGTCGAGCGTTTCGTAGGCCGTGATGATCGACTGCACGAGGGCGTGGCGAACCACGTCGCGCTCGTCGAACAGGACGAACTTGATCCCCTCGATCTTCGAGAGGACCTGCTGCGCCTCGCGCAGGCCCGACATCTTGCCCTGGGGAAGGTCGATCTGCGTGATGTCGCCCGTCACGACCGCCTTCGATCCGAATCCGATGCGGGTCAGGACCATCTTCATCTGCTCGGGCGTCGTGTTCTGCGCCTCGTCGAGGATGATGAAGGCGTCGTTGAGCGTCCGGCCGCGCATGAAGGCGATCGGCGCCACCTCGATGATGCCGCGCTCGAGGAGCTTGGCGGTGCGCTCGTAGCCGAGGATGTCGTAGAGCGCGTCGTAGAGCGGGCGCAGGTACGGGTTGACCTTTTCGACGAGGTCTCCGGGCAGGAACCCGAGGCGCTCCCCGGCTTCGACGGCCGGCCGCGCGAGCACGATCCGCTTGACCTTCTTTTCGAGGAGGGCCGCGGCCGCCATCGCGACGGCGAGGTACGTCTTGCCGGTGCCGGCGGGGCCGATCGCGAACACGAGGTCGTGCCGGTCGATCGTCTGGACGTAGAGCCGCTGCTTGATGTTGCGGACGGTGACGACCGACTTGAGCGTCGGCCCGAACGGGCTGTCGGTGAAGAACTCCGCCAGGGAGACGGTCGGGTCCTCCCGGGCGACCCGGATCGCGGTCGCGACGTCTCCGCCGCGCAGGGGGAACCCCCCGGCCAGAAGGTCGGAAAGGCCCGCCAGAAGCCGGCGGGCGGCGTCCTGGGCCGAGGCCTCGCCCCCGACGACCGCGATCTCGCTGCCGCGAGCCTGGAGCCGAACGCCGAAGGCGTTCTCGATGGCCCGCAGGTTTTCGTCGGCGATTCCGAAGAGCGCGGTCAGTCCGGTTTCGGGGAGGGTTACGGCGTGGCTGGGTTCAGAAATCGGCGCTGCTCCTTGAGGCGGTAAACGGTACCACGACGAAGGCCCGGCCTTGCGACCGGGCCCCGCCGATACGGCTCAAGTTGTTGAAAGGCAATGCCTTAGCGTCCGAAACGAAGGCCCTTTACTTGCCCTTGGCGATTGACTTGCACATGTCCTCGAGGCCGTTCTCGACGGCGTCGGGGATCGTGGAGCCCTTGGCCTTCTGCCGGAGCTCGCCGACCACCGCTCCGGTCTTGTCCTTGATGAGCAGTTCGAGCCCGACGCCCGGATTGGCCGCCCATCCGCCCCAGTACCGGGCCGCGCCGCTCGGCTCCCAGGCGTTGAAAACGTTGCCCTCGACGACCAGGTCCGCCCCCTTCTCGACCACCTGGAACCCTTCCTTCTCGAGCCACTGCTCCGCGTACCGCTGGCCCTCGTGGGCGGCGTCCCGGGAATCACGACCTCGGCCGTTGGACTCGAAGTCCTTGACCAGGACCGTCTTGTAGGACTTGAGGCTGCCCTTTGGGAAGTAGACCCAGTCGGCGTCCTTGCCCTTCACGAGCTTGTCGTAGTCGGGAAGGAACTTCTGCGGCTCATCCTTCTCCTTGGCGTCGTCGGAGCTCAGGAACGTGTCCGCAGCGGTCAGGGTCGAAACGGAGAGGATGAAGAAAGCGGCGGCCGAAGCAGCGAGCAATCTGCGCGCAAAAGCAGCCATGTTCGGATTCTCCTTCGTCCGCGCATTGTAGCCGATCCGGGGCTGGATCGGCTCAGTCGAAGCGGAGGCGCTCGGCGACCGCGTCGCCCGCGGCCGAGGTCGTGAGGGACCCGCCGACGTCCGCGGTCGCCCGCCCGTCCCGCACGCACGCGGCCACGGCGGCCTCGACGGCCGCGGCCTCGACCGCATGGCCGAGGTGGTCGAGGAGCAGCCCGGCGGTGAGGATGGCGCCGAAGGGATTGGCCTTCCCCGTGCCGGCGTACTTCGGCGCGGAGCCGTGCACCGGCTCGAACATGGAGACACGCCCGGGATGGAGGTTGCCGGAGGCCGCCATCCCGAGCCCGCCCTGGAGCGCCGCCCCGAGGTCGGTCGCGATGTCGCCGAACATGTTGTTCGTCACGACGACGTCGAACTGCCGGGGGTCCTTGACCATCTGCATGCAGAGCGCGTCGATGTAGAGGTGAGACGCCTCGATCCCGGGATACTCCTTCGCGACCTCGGCGAACGTCCGCTGCCAGAGGTCCCCGACGAAGCGCATCGCGTTCGACTTGTCCGACATGACGACCCGGCGGCGGCCGCGGGACTTCGCGAACTCGAAGGCGTAGCGGATGATCCGTTCGACCCCGAGCCGCGTCGAGACGTCCTCCTGGACCGCCACTTCCTCCGGTGTCCCCTTCTTGAGGTGGCCGCCCGCCCCGACGTACGAGCCCTCGGTGTTCTCGCGAAAGACGACGAAATCGACGTCCCGCGCGCCGAAGTTCTTCAAGGGGCAGAGGCGGTCGTCGAGGCAGCGAACCGGCCGGTAGTTGACGTAGAGGTCGAGCTGGAAGCGGGCGCCGAGCAGAATGTCGGCGGCGTGCTTCATGTCCGGCACGCGCGGGTCCCCGAAGGCCCCCATGAAGACGGCGTCGTAGTTCCGGGCCCAGTCGTCGAAGCCGCCCTCGGGGATCGAAACGCCGGTCTTCAGGTAGTGGTCCGCGCTCCAGGGGAAGAAGACCGGCTCGAAGGCGAGCCCCCGGAAACGGGCGACCCGGTCGAGGACCTTGACCGCCTCGGCCGTGACGTCGACTCCGATCCCGTCGCCGGGAACCACCGCGATTTTCATCGCGGCGGACGATAGCAGAACCCGGGAGTAGAATCCCGATCGTGACTTTCGCCGAAGCCGTCCGGGAAGTCATCTTCGACGCCTCGGCCCGGCCCGAGCGCCCGACGCCGGGGAGCCTGTGCGAGCGGGTCGCGCGGGAGACGGAGCGCTACCTCGACCGCGTGCGGTTCTCGCGCGAGCGGTACCTCCGCCACCCCATCCTGGTCTGGGACGACTGGGAGGTCATGCTCATCGCCTGGGAGAGCGGCCAGATCACCCCGATCCACGACCATCGCGGCGTCATGGGCGGAATGGTCGTCCTCTCGGGCACCCTGGCCGAGGAGCGCTTCACGACGCCGCACGAAAAGCCCGAGCTCTCCGACAACCGGCCCCGCCCGGAGGGCGACCTCTCCGACATCGGGCCGACCACGCTCCACCGCCTCGCCTCGACGAGCGCCCGGGCCGTCTCGCTCCACATCTACCGGCCGCCCCTGCGCACGATGGGAATCTGGGACGCCTCGGGCCTGATCTCGATCATGCCCTCCTCCTTCGACGTCGGTCCCGACGCGCTGGCGGAGGCGTCGCGCGTCCCCGCCGACACGCCCCGCTAGCGGCCCGCCCGGCTCGCCAGCACGACCGCCCGCACTCGGCCCTCGGGGTCCTCGATGCGTTCCACGAGGCGCTCCCCGGCCGCGGGTGTTTCGCCGGCGGGCGCGATCCGGATGCGAAGCGGCCCGCCCGGCCGGGGAGGTTCGGCCGGAAGGTCCGGGTCGAGCCGGTAACGGCGGACGGCCTCGACCGCGATCCTCGAGCGCCCCACGCCGGGCTCGATCGCGAGGGCGCCGTAGGGCTCCCACCGCGCGGCCGCCCGTCCGATTCGCGTGTCCTCGCCGTGGAACCCGCGGAACGTCTCGGGATGCGCGCTCCACGTCACCAGCACGTCGCGCGCGGAGAGCAGGCCGCTCGCGGCGATCGCGCCGACGGCGGCGAGCGCCGCGGCCCGCCGCCGGGGTGGACGCACGAGGCCGACCAGCCACAGCGTTCCGGCGGCGGCCGCGACGGCCGTGAGCGTCGCGAGATAGCCGAAGCGGGACCCGTTCGGATTGTCCGCCTGCCCCCCCGCGACGACCGCCGCGAGGTACGCCGCGCCGTGCGCGAGCAGCAGCCCCGAGAGCGGCTCGCGCGGGCGCAGGAGCGCGCGGCCGAGGGCGATCGTCACCGGAATGCCGTAGATCCACCCGAGCCGCCGGCGTCCCGGCAGGTCGTGGCGCGGCGAAGGGTCGGCCCGCCAGGGCGACGCGAGGGCCTCGGCGGCGGCGAAGACCGGCGGCAGGACGGAACGCTCCCGCCGCATCTCGAGGACGACGTTGTGGTCCGCGGTGCGCGCGAAGTACGGCGTGGTCCGACCGTCGCGCAGCAGGAAGAGCGGCGCGGCGCAGGCGGCGAACCCCAGGCCGAAGAGGGCGGCGCGAAGAGCCCGCGAGGAGCCGGGCTCGCCGGGTGAGGCCGGCCAGAGCGCGAAGAGCGCCAGCGCGGCCGCGGCCGGCCAGGCCGAGAGATAGACGTGCGCACCGAGACCCGCGACCGCTCCCGCGGCGAGAGCCGTCGTCACGCGGCCCCGGCGCCGGGCCGAGAGCAGCAGGAGCGTCGCGACGTCCACGATCGGCGCGAGCACGATCATGTTGAAGGCCCAGCGCGACAGGATGAGGTGCCAGCGCAGTCCCGCGAGGATGAGCGCCGTGAGCGCTCCCCCGCCGGACGGCAGGAGCGCGCGGCCGAGCAGGGCCGCCGTGACGAGCGAGGCGATCCCCGCGAGCGCCGAGGGCAGGCGGACGCCGAGAACGGTCGTTCCCGCCAGGTCGAGCAGCGCGCGATACCCCTCGAGGTAGAGGACGCCGATGGTTCCGTAGGGCCGGGGCACGCCGTAGGGCGTGGCCCGGATCGCGTCCCGGAAGTCCCGTGGCGACCCCTCGAGCGAAAGCGCGGGGGCGATCAGCGAGAGGTCGTCGACCCACAGGACCTCGGGGACGCGCGAGAGCGAGACGACGCGCAGGCCCGTTCCGGCGAGGACGGCGACGGCGGCGAGAGCGACGAGCGTCCCGGACCGGAGCGCAAGGGGCTCGAGCGGGGCGCGCGCGGCCCGCAGGCGCGAAAACGCCCAGAACAGGGCGGCCAGCGCCACGCCCGCCGCGGCCGCGGCGGCGACCGCGAGCAGGCCGAGCGTCAGCCGCGCCGAGGCCCAGGACGGGTCCGCATCCGCCAGCAGGCGAGGCCGGATCCAGCGGACGACGGCGGCCGCGGCGACGAACCCCGCGGCCAGGCCGACGGCGATCGATGCGCCCGGCCTCGGGCCCGCGTGCTCGCCCTCAGCGTCCGGCAACGACGATCCCCCACTCCCGTCCCCAGGCGTCGGCGATCCGCTCGACGACGCGCTCACCCTCGCGGCGCGGCGAGCCGGGGCGCACGATCCGGAACGCGGACTCCCCCGGCGCGCGCGCCGGCTCCATCGGCGGCGTCCGCCAGGGGTCCAGGCGAAGCCGGCGCACGGCCTCGAACGTCAGCGGCGAGTGGACGAGCGCGAGGTCCGTCCGGACCGGTCCGTACCGCTCCCAGCGCGCCGCCGCCCGCCCGACGAGCGTGTCCGGCCCGTGGAAGAAGTCGAAGGTGACGCGGGACTCTCCCCAGCGCACCAGGGCGTCGCGCGCCCCGATGGCCCCGTTGACCGTAAGAAGGCCCACCACGGCCAGGGCGGCTTCGCGCCGGCGCGCCGCGGAGACGGCCGCGACGATCCCGAGAGCTCCCGCGGCCGCGGCGACCGCCGTCACCGTCGTCAGGTAGCCGAACCGGAACCCGTTCGGCGCGTGCGCCTGGCCCGAGGCGACGGAGGCGGCCAGCGCGCAACCCGCGTGCGCCAGCAGATAGGCGGAGATCTCTTCCGTGGGGCGCAGCAGCGCCCGGCCGAGCGCGAGCGCGACCGGCACTCCGAGGACCCAGCCGAGCCGCGACTTGCCGGGCAGGTCGTTGATCGGCACGGGGTCGGGAAGAAACCACGGCGCCTTCAACGCGTCCGACGTCGCCTCGAGGAGCGGCCGCGCCGAACGCGCGCGCTCGATCTCGATCGCGAGGCTGTGGTCCGAGAGCCTCGAGAAGTACGGCGTCGCGCGGTTCTCCTTGAAGAGGAAGAGGGGAGCCGCGGCGACGAGGAAGCCGGCGGCGAAGCCGACCGCGAGCCGCGCGCGGCTCCGGAGGGAACCGGCCGCGCCGGGCCAGACGGCGAGAAGGCCGAGCGCCCCGGCCACGACCCACGCCGAGAGGTACACGTGCGCGCCGAGACCGGCGACGAGGCCCGCGACCGCGGCCACGGCGGCCCGGCGCGTCCGGCGCGCCGAGAGGAGCAGGAGCGCCGCGACGTCCGCGACCGGCGCGAGGAACATCGCGACCCAGCCCCAGCGCGAAAGGATGAGCTGCCAGCGCATCCCCGAGAGCGCGAGGGCCGCGAGCGCGCCTCCCCCGGCCGGCAGGAGCGCGCGGCCGAGGAGGCCGGCCGTCACGATCGACGCGCAGCCGGCCAGCGCCGCCGGCAGCCGCACGCCGAGCACGCTGACGCCGGCGAGCTTGAACGCCGCCCGGCGGACCTCGAGGTAGAGGACGCCGACGGTGCCGAAGGGCTTGCTCACGCCGTACGGCGCCGGGCGGATCGTGTCGGCGAAGTCGCTCCAGGTTCCCTTGAGCTCGAGCGTCGGCGGCGCGAGCGAGATGTCGTCGACCCACAGCGGCACCGGGACCCGATCGAGTCCGGCGAGCCTCAGGAAGGAGCCCGCGAGCACCGCGGCGATCGCGATCGCCGCCAGGGTCCCGGGAGCGAGCGGCAGGGGCTCGAGGGGCCGGCGGGCGGACGCGCCGGCCGCGCCGACGAGGAAGAGGGCCGCGGCGATCGCTCCCGCCGCGGAAGCGGCCGACGCGACGGCCAGCCCGAGCAGGAGCCGGGCCGGTGCCCACGCGCGCTCGGGATCCGCGAGGAGCGCCGGGCCGAAGAAGCGTGCGAGATCGACCGCGGCGACGAACGCCGCCGCCAGTCCGACGAAGGCCGCCGCCCGGGATCCCGGAGGCGCGACCCGCGCCCCGGTCACTTCTGGAAGAAGAGAAAGAGATTGACGGCCGAGGGGCCGAGCGAGAAAAAGTCGCCGGAGGTTAGCGGGCGCGCGCAGTCTTCCTCGAGGACGCCGGAGAGGTCGTCGGGCGCCGGAATCGGCTCGCCGTTCAGGTACGTCCCGCAGGTCGAACGCATGTCGATCAGGCGGTAGCGGGGACCGTCGTGGTTGAGCTGACGCAGCACCTTGGCGTGGAGCCGCGAGACCTCGACGTTCAGGAAGGCGTCCGGCGACGAGACGCGGAAGCCCGTGACCGGCATGCCGACGCCGATGTACTCCGGAACCTCGCGGCCGATGAGGAGCTCGTCGAAGTCGAGCTTGACGAGGCCCGCGTTGTATGGCCCGAGCCCGAGAAGGAAGTGCCCCGCCGGCAGCTTCAGGAGCGTCTTCTCCAGCCGGGTCGAGAGCCCGGCCATCCCGTTGTCGACGAAGGACCCGAGATCCCGCTGGCGGGACTCGAGAGCCTCGCGGCAGATCGCGGAGTAGATGTCGTCTTTCATCGTCGACCCGGGACCATTTTAGCGCGGCCCGGCTTCAATTAATCGGCTCCCCGGCGGCGTTTTCGACCTCCTCCGAGGACGGCTCCCGCTCGATCGTCCACCGCTCGTAGACCGATTCCGGCAGCTCCGTCAGGAACCGCGAGGGCTCCAGGATCACGTCGACGCCGTAGCGGTCGCGGGCGAGCATCGGGTAAACGAGCGCGATCTCGTTCCTGGCGCGCGTCACGGCGACGTAGAAGAGGCGGCGCTCCTCCTCGAGGCCCTCGTCGGTCGCGACCGACCGGTAGTTCGGGAAACGCCCCTCCGAGAGCCACATCACGATCACCCGGCTCCACTCGAGGCCCTTGGCCTGGTGGATCGAGGACAGCACGACGCGGTCGTCGTCCGGCTCGCCCGCCACGACGTCCTCGCCCGAGAGCTCGTTGAAGAGCGTGATCTCCTCGAGAAACGACGGCAGGGAGTCGTAGGACTGGGCGAACTGGGCAAACTGCTCGAGGTCGTCCAGGCGCGCGTCGCCGTTGGGGAACTTGGCCCGGGCGTAGTCGCGGTAGACGTCCTCGACGACCGACCGGATGGCTTCCGACGGCGAGGAGCGGATCGCGGGCGAATCCAGGCGCCCCAGCAGGGCGCGGAAAGGCCGGAGCGACGCCTCCGACCCGCGGCCGAGGTCCGCGCTGCGGCCGTCGAGCGCGCGGAAGGCCGCCAGCGGATCGGGCCGCCCGCCGATCGCCAGCCAGACGGCCGAGGCCGAGCGCTCGCCGACGCGCGGAAAGAGCTTCAGGGCCCGCTTCCAGGAGAGCTCGTCCTTCGGATTGACGACGATCCGCAGGAACGCGAGGACGTCCTTGACGTGGCGCTGCTCGAAGAAGCGCGTGCCCGACCGGATCTCGTAGGGAATGCCACGCCGCGTCAGCTCGATCTGGAGCTCCAGCGCCTGGTAGTGCGCCCGGTAGAGGACCGCGAGGTCGGCCAGCTTCTCGCCCTCGTCGTGCCACTCCAGCAGGCGCTGTCCGATGAAGCGCGCCTGGTCCGCGACGTCCGGCAGCGCGACGACGGCGGGCAGGCCGCCCGCCTCGCGGGCGGCGGCCAGCTCCTTGGGGAACTGATTCTCGTTGTGGGCGATCGAGGCGTTGGCGAGCGCCAGGATCTCGGGCGTCGAGCGGTAGTTGCGCGTCAGCCGGAAGGTCTGGGCCCCCGGGTAGCGCTGCGGGAAGCCGAGGATGTTCTCGAAGGAGGCCCCGCGGAAGGAGTAGATCGCCTGCGCGTCGTCGCCGACGACCGTCACGTTCTTCTTGACGCGGGCCATCCCGTCGACGATCTCGCCCTGGAGGCGGTTGGTGTCCTGGTACTCGTCCACGAGGACGTGGTCGTAGGAGGCCGAAAGCTGCACGGCCGCCTCCGGCACCTCGTCGAGCAGCCGCTTCCACATCAGCAGCAGGTCGTCGTAGTCGCAGGCGTTGCCGAGCCGCTTGCGCTCACGGTAGCGCTGGAAGACCGAGACGATCTCCGTCTCGAGCTCGGCGAAGTGGGGCGCGTGCTCGGCGAGGACCTGCGTGAACGGGCGGCCCGTGTTGATCGTGAACGAGTAGAGGTCGAGCAGGACGTCGCCCTTGGGGAAGCGCCGCTCGAGCGTCGGGATGTTCCGGTCGGACGTCGAGGCCTCGAGCATCTCGCGGGCGTCCTCGGGGTCGAGGATCGTGAAGTTGGCCCCGAGCCCCAGCCGCGTCCCGAACCGGCGCAGGATCCGGTTCCCGACGGAGTGGAAGGTCCCGCCCATCAGGCGGCGCGTGTCGACCGCCAGCAGCGTCTCGACCCGGCGGAGCATCTCCTTCGCGGCTTTGTTGGTGAAGGTCAGGAGGAGGATGCGCGAGGGATCGTGCCCGGACTCGATGAGGCGCGAGACGCGGTAGACGAGGGTGCGCGTCTTCCCGGAGCCCGCCCCCGCGATGACCAGGATCGGGCCGCCGTCGGCGAGGACGACGTCGCGCTGCTCGTCGTTCAACTCCCGGTCGTAGTCGACGCGGTAGGTCTTCAGCCGCGCCGGCGTCTTGAGGACGTACTTGCGCTCCACGGGGGCAGTTTAGCCCGCGGCCGTAATCCGCGGGGGCGTCCCGCTCGTCTCATCGGCGGACACACAGGAGGACTCGATGCGCATCGTTCCGATCCGCCGCTCGATTCTCGCCGCCGGGGCCGCCGCCGTGGCGCTTTCCGGCCTCTTCGCCGCCCGCCTCGTGGCCCATCCGTCCGGAACCGGCCCCGACGGCCGCGCGCCGCGCATGTACCGGCGCGCCGTCCGCGAGCTCGGGCTGACCGAGGACCAGCAGGCCCGCGTCCGCGGCGTCCTGCGCGCCCACGCCGACGCCATCGAGGCGCAGATCAAGGCCGGCGCCGAGAGCCGGCGCGCTCTGCGCGCGGCGACGCTGGCCGAGCCGTTCGACGAGGCCGAGATCCGGAAGCTCGCCGCGCAGGCCGGGGACGTCCGGGCCGACGGCGCGGTGCTCCGCGCCCGGATCCGATCCGAGATCTGGCCGATCCTGACCTCCGAGCAGCAGGAGAAGGCCCGGGCGCTCCGCACGCCGCGTCGCGCGGCGCGCCGCTTCGAGGCCCTCGACCGCTGGCTGCGCGCCGAGGGCTGAGCCGTCGCGCGTGGGGGGGCGGCCCTTGCGGCCGCCCGGGCGGGGTCAAGCCCCGCCCCTACACTAGACTCTGCGGGTGCCGCTGCGTCTCTTGACCGCGGGCGAATCCCACGGGCCCCGCCTGACCGCCATCCTCGAGGGCGTTCCGGCGGGGCTGACCGTCGATCCGGCATTCGTCGCCCGCGAGCTCGCGCGGCGCCAGCACGGCTACGGCCGCGGCGGCCGGATGAAGATCGAGCAGGACGAGGCGCTCTTCGAGGGCGGCGTGCGCGGCGGCCGAACGCTCGGCTCCCCCATCGCGATCGGGATCCTGAACCGGGATTTTGCGAACTGGGAGGGCGTGATGGGCCCCCTCGCCCTCGACCCGGCCGCGGCGGACGGCAAGCGCGTGACACGCCCCCGGCCGGGCCACGCGGACCTCGCCGGGGGGATGAAGTACGGCTCCGCCGACCTGCGCGACGTCCTCGAGCGCGCCTCGGCGCGGGAGTCGGCGGCCCGGGTCGCCGCCGGCGCCGTGTGCAAGCTGCTGCTCTCGGCCTGCGGCATCGAGGTGCGGAGCGGCGTCCTCTCCCTCGGGCCGGTCGTCGACGACCGGTCCCCGCGCGCCTTCTCCTCGCTCGAGAAGGTCCGCGAAGACTCGCCGCTCCGCGCGATCGACGCGTCGCTCGAGACGAAGATGGTCGAGGCGATCGACGCCGCGAAGAAGGACGGCGACACCCTCGGCGGCTCGATCCTCGTGGCCGCGCGCGGCGTCCCCGCGGGCCTCGGGACCTTCGCCTCCTGGGACGCGCGGCTCGACGGGCGGATCGGCCAGGCCCTCCTCTCGGTCCCCGCGGTCAAGGCGATCGAGCTCGGCTCGGCGATCGAGGCCTCGCGCGGCCCCGGCTCGCGCGCCCACGACGAGATCGAGCGCGGGCGGGGCGGCGTGCTCCGCCGGCGGACCAACCGGGCGGGGGGCCTCGAGGCCGGAGTGACCAACGGCGAGGACGTCGTCGCGGTCGCCCACATGAAGCCCATCTCGACGCTCGCGCGGGGCCTCGACTCGGTCGACCTCGCGACCGGAGAAGCGTCGCGCTCGGCCTACGAGCGCAGCGACGTCACGGCGGTCCCGGCCTGCGGCGTCATCTGCGAGGCGATGCTCGCCTTCGTGCTCGCCGACGCCCTGCTCGCGCTGACCGGAGGCGACCGGCTCGAGGACGTCACGGCGCGCCTCGCCCTTCACCGCGAGCGCGTCCGGCGCTACCCGCGCGGCGTCTGACCCGGACGCCATCTGTCCCGACCCCCGGCGAGGATGGCGCATGGACGCCCGGGCGGCTCATGCCATATGGCATAATGCTGATCTGCCAATTGGCAGGAGGCGTCATGAGCGGCACCGCCGACATCGTCCGGGCCCTCGGAGGCCCGCGCCTGGTCCCCGCGAGGTCCCCGGGACAGCTCCGGGCCCTCGTCCGCGCGGGCCTGCCCTACGCGTCGCTCGCCGCGGTGGCGGCGGCCTTCGAGCTTCCCGGCGCCCGACGCGGTCTCGATCCTGCGCATTCCCCGGCGCACCCTCGCCCGGCGCAAGAAGGAGAAGCGGCTCTCGGCCGAGGAATCGGACCGGCTCGTCCGCCTCGCCCGCATCGCCGCCCTCGCCGAGGAGGTCCTCGGCGGCCGCGAGGTCGCCGGCCGCTGGCTCGCGGCCGCGAACCGCGCGCTCGGCGGGAGGACGCCGCTCTCCGAGCTCGACACGGACCTCGGCGCGGAGGAGGTCGAAGCCGTCCTCCTGCGCCTCGCCCACGGCGTCGTCGGATAGCGGACGACCCGTGCGCGTCTGGAGACTCTGCAAGAAAGCCCACGCGGCCTTCGACGGCGAGGGCGCGCGGCGGGCCGGCGGACGGTGGAACCGGCGCGGCACTCCGGTCGTCTACGCGTCGCAGAGCCTGTCGCTCGCGGCGCTCGAGCTCCTCGTCCACGCCGACCCCGCGTTCCTGCCCGGCGACCTCGTCGCCATTCCGGCCGACGTGCCCGACGCCCTCGCCGTCGAATCGATCGAGGCCGCGGACCTGCCCCGCGACTGGCGCCGCTACCCCGCTCCCGAAGTCGCTCGCCGACCGCGGCACCGACTGGGTGAAGCGCCGGCCGCTCGCCGGTGCTCGCGGTCCCCTCGGCGGTCGTCCCCCAGCGAGCGCAACTTCCTCCTCAATCCGGCGCACCCCGACTTCCGGCGAGATCCGGACCGGCAAGCCCGAGCCGTTCCACTTCGATTCGCGACTAACGTCGCTACGCTAGTTCGTCGGTCTGCGTCCTGCGGACGCACCGGTTTGCGGCTCGCGCGGATGCGCGCTCGACCGCAAACCTGACCTCTTCCCGTCGCTTCGCTCCCGCGGCGCGAACCTCCTCCCTCCCTTCGGTCGGGAGACTATTCGCGCCGCGAACGACAGAGACAGTGCCGCGAAAATGAGGCTGTCTGGCTCCGGTCGTAGGGGCGGCCCTTGCGGCCGCCCTGAGGAGGTGCCGGTGCGCCGCAAGGCGGAGACCCGGAGCGGAGCGTTCGCGACGGCTTACTGGCGAAGCAGCTGTAGCCGGCTGTATTCCGACAGGGCCTTGCGCACGATCCGGCGGAGATTCTGCACCCGGCGCTGCGCGCGCTCGCGCTCTTCGGCGGCGACGCGGCACTCCCGGCGGTGGACGACCTCGCGCACCAGGAGATCGACCGCGCGCTTCCAGCGGGCGTAGGCGATCGCGACGGCGAGGTCGAAGGTCTCCGTCATCGGCCCGTCCAGCATAGCGCGTGCGGGCCGCCGCCGCTATCGCGCCGGCAGGGGCTCGATCGGGACGGGCGCCGACGTGGCCGCCATCTTCTCGAGGGACAGGTCCGGGGGGCCGAGACGCCGGTCGAGGATGCCGAAGCGCGGGTCCGTCGGCGCGGGGCCGGCCTTCCCGGGCCGCCAGAGCTCGTAGTGGAGCGACGGCGAGATCGTCCAGCGGCTCGTGCCGACCGTCCCGAGGCGCGCCCCGCGCCGACGCGCTGGCCGCGCCGCACCTCGATCCGGGCGAGCTGGCCGAACAGCGTGTACCCCGCCGCTCCGTGGGAGAGCACGACGAGGTTGCCGTAGCGGGACCAGTTCGACTTCATCGAAGCGGCGACCCGGCCCGTGAAGACGACGGTGCCGACGGCCGGCGCGAGGACGGCCGACCCGGCCGGTGCCGCGAGCTCGAGGCCCGTGAAGAACTCCTCCGCGCCGGTCCAGGGCGAGATGCGCGGCCCGAAGAGCACCGCGGGCTCGACGAGGCTCGCCCGCGACCGGAAGGAGCGAGGGCGTGCGCCGGCCGCGATCCCCGGATCGGCCTCCTCGCGCGCCGCGAGCAGACGCCCTGCCCCGCTCGAGCTCGCCGAGGAAGCGCGGCAGCCCGGCCGAGATGCGCTCGGGGTCGGGGCCCGCGAGCCAGCCCGCCTCGGGGTTGAGGCCCTTCGGCCAGTCGGCCGGCGAGACGCCGTACAGAAAGGCGATCCGGGCGAGGAGGCTTCCCGCGTCGCGGGCCCGCTCGGCCAGGCGCTCCGTGCGCTCCGCGGCGCTGCGGAACTCCGACGCCGCGGCCGGCGATTCGCGGACGAGGGAATCGGCCGAGGCGCCCGCCAGCGCACGCGAGGCCACCGCGGGCACCGTGACCCAGAGCGACACGGCGGCGACCGCAGCGGCCCCGGTCAGCAGGATGGCGACCTTCTGCCCGCGCGCCCCGAAGACGAGGCTCCGCACCGCGCCGCTCCGCGAAGCCGGGTGGAACTGGAACTCCACGGTCCTACCGCGCCGGGAAGACGGCGACGAGGCCGAGCTCGCGCCGGTCCGCGGAGAGCCCGAGGTGACGGGGGACGAACGCCCGCGAGAGGGTGAACCGGACGATCCGCGGACGCTCCGGGCGCGGCGGCGAGCCGCAGCGGCAGGCTCTGGCCCGGGCGCAGGTCGCGGCGGAGCACCGTCGTTCCGTCCGCCTCGGCCAGGAGCTCGACGTCGCGCCCCTCGGGCGTGTAGTGCGCGAGCGTCATGCGCATCGTCTCGCCCGCCGGCACCCGGATCGCGAACCGGCGCTGCGTCCAGTAGAAGGAACCGCCCGGCCCTTCTTCCTTGCCGTGGAACCCCATGCCCCGACGGTAGCGGAAAGCCTCCTCGGCGGAAAGCGTCGAGACGGCCGCGACGAGCACCGCGGCCGCGTAGACGGCGGCCGCCGCTCGCAGCGACCAGCGCCCCCACGGCCAC
Organism: uncultured Acidobacteriota bacterium; assembly: GCA_963764715.1. GTDB lineage: Bacteria > Acidobacteriota > Thermoanaerobaculia > UBA5066 > Gp7-AA6 > DAHUXD01. The sequence goes on along the minus strand of CAVXTP010000008.1, from coordinate 29,687 downwards.
GACCGTCCGGCCGCGCGCGCCGGGGCGGGCGCCGCGGCCGGGCGCGCGGACACCGCCGCGAGGAGGAAGAAGAGCAGGGACGCGTCCGGCGCGAACCAGTGCGATCCCACCGCGAGGGCGACCAGAAAACCGAGAACCCCGGCGCCGCATCCGGCCTCGAGCGGCTCGTCCCTCCCGCGCGCGAGCGCCGCGAGACCCTCGCGCGCGAGCACGACCGCCAGCCCGAGCGTCAGCAGAAACCCGATCGCGCCGGTTTCAGCGAGTGCCTGGAGGTAGGCGCTGCCGGGATTGTCGCGGAGCGGCAGCGCGCGCCCGCGCTCGGCGAGAAGCGTCGGAAGCTGCCAGGAGAAGGACCCGAGCCCGCCGCCGGCGATCGGGTCGCGGGCGAACAGGTCGACCGCGCTCGCCCAGAGGACCGGTCGCGACGAGGCGCGGGCCTCGGCGGAAAGAGAAGTGTCGAGCAGCTGCGCCAGGCGCTCGCCGAGGGTCCCGCGGTCCCCGCGCAGGAGGAGGCCCCCGACGACGGCGAGGCCCGCCGCGCAGACCGCCGCGAGAACGAGCCGCCGCCGGGCAGGCAGGCGCGGCGCGAGCGTGAGGGCGAGGAGCCCCGTGCCGACGACGAGCAGACCGCTCCGGGAGCCCGACAGGACGAGGCCCGCGCCGCACGCTCCCGCCAGCACCAGCGCCCCGAAACGCCCGTTCGACGCGCCGAAGAGCGCCGCGGCCGCGGCGACGAGCGCGAGACCGCAGAGAATGCCGAGCGCGTTGGGATCGATCGCGCCGCCCGAGAGTCGCCCGGTCATCCTCCAGAACGCGTTGGTCTCGCCGGGCGGCATCCCCAGCCGCTCGGCGACGGCGGCGGCCCCCGAGACCGCGCAGCCGGCGAGGGCGGCGCGGAGGGCCCGCGCGCGGAGGGCCGCGCCGGACCGCCGCAGGATGAAGAAGAAGCCGGCGCCCGAGGCGAGCGCCGACAGCGACAGCACCGCGTCCCGGATCGCCGACGCGTCGAGCAGCCCCTCGATGTTGACCGCGCGGAGGCCGAGCCCGTGCAGCGCGGCCCAGAGGGTGCGCGCGCGCACGATCGAGAGAATTGCCGCGAGCGACCACACGGCCGACAGCCCGCGCAGGACGCGGTCCGCGCGCGAAGGATCGGGAACGTTCTCGAAGTCGTACAGGAACCGGAAAGTCCAGCCCGCCGCGAAGCCCGTGAAGAGGAGCACCGGCCAGGCCACGGCGTCGGCCCCGCCGAAGGCCCGGTCGCCGAGGCCCGAGAGCGGGAAGAGGAACGCGAACGCGACGAGCCCCCGCGCCGGATTCCACGCCGCGGCGAGGCCGAGGGCCAGGGCGAGCAGCAGCACCGGGAGCCGGTCGCGGGCCGCCGGAGGGAATCCGACGGAGAAGACCGCGAGGAAGCCGGCGGCCGTCGCCGCGAGGGCCGCGAGGCGCGCCACGCCTCCGGGGCGTCGCGCGGGCTCGCCGTTCATGCCCGGTGGTATTCCTGCAGCGGCGCGACCCCGGTCGCCTCCTCCTGCCGCGAGCGGATCCCCTCGACAGCCGCCGTGGCGGCCGAGAGCGTCGTCAGGCACGGGATCGACAGCCGCAGGGCCGCCGCCCGGATCGCGGCCTCGTCGAAGCGCGACTCGCCGCCGAGAGGCGTGTTCACGACGAGCTGGATCTCCCCCGCTTCCATCCGGTCGACGGCGTTGGGGCTGCCCTCGTTGACCTTGAACACGCGCTCCGCGTCGACGCCCGCCTCCTTGAGCGCGTCCCCCGTGCCCTCGGTCGCGCAGAGCGCGAAGCCGAGGTCCGCGAGCTCGCGCCCGATCGGAATGACCGCCGGCTTGTCATACGGATTGACCGTGAGAAACGCCCGGCCCTGGAGCGGGAGCCGCGTGCCGGCCGCCTCGCAGGCCTTCGCGAAGGCGTCCCCGAAACGCGGAGAGATCCCCATGACCTCGCCCGTCGACTTCATCTCGGGCCCGAGCAGCACGTCCTCGCCCGGGAACTTGCGGAACGGAAAGACCGGGGCCTTGATGAAGAAGTCCACGGGGTCGCGCTCCGGCGGAAGGCCGAGCGACGCGAGGCTCCGGTCCGGAATCGTGAGCAGAGCCGCCGCCCGGGCCATGGGGACGCCGATCGCCTTGGAGACGAAGGGGACGGTGCGGGAAGCGCGCGGGTTGACCTCGAGCACGTAGAGCTTGCCGTGCTGGATGGCGAACTGGATGTTGACGAGCCCCCGCACCGACAGGCCTTCGGCGAGCCGGCGCGTCGCCTTCCGGATCTCGTCGAGGAGCGCCGGCGGGATCTGCCAGGGCGGCAGCACCGAGAAGGAGTCGCCGGAGTGAATGCCGGCCTCCTCGATGTGCTGCTGGACGCCGCCGATCCACGTGGACTTCCCGTCGCAGAGGGCGTCCACGTCGAGCTCCACGGCGTCGTCGAGAAACCGGTCGATCAGGACGGGGTGCTCCGGCGAGCTCGCGACCGCCGTCCGCATGTATGCCGCGAGGCGCCCGGCGTCGAAGACGACCGCCATCGCGCGGCCGCCGAGGACGTACGACGGGCGGACGACCAGGGGATACCCGATGCGGCGCGCCGCGTCGAGGGCCTCGGCCTCGGTCCGGGCCTCGGCATGCGGAGGCGCCGCGAGACCGAGCTCGCCGAGGAGTCGGCCGAACCGGCCGCGGTCCTCCGCCAGGTCGATCGACTCGGGCGAGGTGCCCCAGATCGGGTAGCCCGCGGCCTCGAGCGAGCGCGCGAGCTTGAGCGGCGTCTGGCCTCCGAACTGCACGAGGACCCCGTCGGGCCGCTCGTTGTCGAGCACCGCCGAGACGTCTTCGAAGGTCAGCGGCTCGAAGTAGAGCCGGTCCGACGTGTCGTAGTCGGTCGAAACCGTCTCCGGGTTGCAGTTGATCATGATGGTCTCGAAGCCGGCCTCCGAGAGCGCGTAGCACGCGTGGACGCAGCAGTAGTCGAACTCGATGCCCTGCCCGATGCGGTTCGGCCCGCCGCCGAGGATCGCGACCTTGCGCCGGCCGGTGCGGATCGACTCGTTCTCGTCCTCGTAGGTCGAGTAGAAGTAGGGCGTCTCGGCCTCGAACTCGGCCGCGCAGGTGTCGATCGTCTTGTAGACCGGGACGAGGCCGAGCTCCTTGCGGCGGCCGCGGACCGCGGCCTCGTCGCAGCCCAGCTTGCGGGCGAGCGCCCGGTCCGAGAGGCCCAGGCGCTTGGCGTCGCGCAGCTCCTCGCGGGACACCGACCCGAGGCTTCGCCCCGCGAAGCCCTCCTCGGTCTCGACCATGCGGCGCACGCCGTCCAGGAACCACGGGTCGATCCGCGTGTGGCGGGCGACGTCGTCGACGCTCAGTCCGGCGAGAAACGCCCGCCGCAGGTGGAAGAGGCGCTCGGCCGTGGGCTCCTCGAGCTTCGCCAGCAGCTCCTCGCGGGGCAGCTCCCCGCGGCCATCGTCGAGGCCGTCGGCCCCGATCTCCAGCGACCGGATCGCCTTGCCCAGCGCCTCGGGGAACGTGCGGCCGATCGCCATCGCCTCGCCGACCGACTTCATCTGGATCGTCAGCCGGTTGTCGGCGCGCGGGAACTTCTCGAACGTCCAGCGCGGGATCTTGACGACGACGTAGTCGAGCGACGGCTCGAAGGACGCCGGGGTCTTCTTCGTGATGTCGTTGGGGATCTCGTCGAGGTGGTAGCCCACCGCCAGCAGCGCGGCGATCTTGGCGATCGGGAACCCGGTCGCCTTGGAGGCCAGCGCCGAGGAGCGGGAGACGCGCGGGTTCATCTCGATGACCACGCGGCGGCCGGTCTTCGGGTCCACGGCGAACTGGATGTTGGAGCCGCCCGTGTCGACGCCGACCTTCCGGATGACGGCCTTGGCCTCGTCGCGCATCGCCTGGTACTGGCGGTCCGACAGCGTCATCTGCGGCGCCACCGTGATCGAGTCTCCCGTGTGCACGCCCATGGCGTCGAAATTCTCGATCGAGCAGACGATGATGACGTTGTCCGCGGTGTCCCGCATGACCTCGAGCTCGAATTCCTTCCAGCCCTCGACGGACTCCTCGATCAGCACTTCGTGGGTCGGCGACTCCCGCAGGCCGTTGGCGACGATCTTGCGGAACTCCGCGTGGGTCTTCGCGGCCCCGCCTCCGGAGCCACCGAGGGTGAAGGAAGGGCGGATCACGACGGGCAGCCCGATCTCCTTCAGGGCCGCTTCGGCTTCCTCGAGCGACCGGACCCGCTCCGAGCGCGGGACCTCGGCGCCGATCTCGAGCATGGCCTTCTTGAAGAGGTCCCGGTCCTCGGCCAGCCGCATCGCCCGCTCGTTGGCCCCGATCAGCTGCACGCCGCGCTTCTCGAGAATGCCCTTCTCCGCCAGCGCCAGGGCCAGGTTGATGGCGGTCTGCCCCCCGACCGTCGGCAGGATCGCGTCGGGCCGCTCCCGGTCGATGATCCGCTCGAGGAAGTCGACCGTCAGGGGCTCGATGTAGGTGGCGTCGGCGATCGCCGGGTCGGTCATGATCGTCGCGGGATTGGAGTTGACGAGCACGACCCGGTAGCCCTCGCGCTTGAGCGCGCGCACCGCCTGGGTGCCGGAATAGTCGAACTCGCAGGCCTGGCCGATGACGATGGGCCCCGACCCGATGACGAGGATCGATCGAATGTCGTCGCGCTTTCCCACCCGGGGCGGGAGTATAGCGGTCGGCGGAGCAAGTAGAATGCGCCGCAGCCCTCGGCCGGAGAACCATTGATCGGACAGACCGTCACGCACTACCGCGTCGTCTCCAAGCTCGGCGGCGGCGGCATGGGCGTCGTCTACGAGGCCGAGGATCTGAAGCTCGGCCGCCGTGTCGCCCTCAAGTTCCTGCCGGAGGAGCTCGCCCGGGACGCGCAGGCCCTCGAGCGGCTGCAGCGGGAGGCGCGCGCGGCCTCGTCGCTCCAGCACCCCAACATCTGCACGATCTACGACGTCGACGAGGACGCGGGGCGGCCTTTCATCGCCATGGAGCTCCTCGAAGGCGAGACGCTCCGCGACCGGCTTCAGCCCGGGGCGTTGAAGCTCGACGCGGTCCTCGAGCTCGGAACGCAGATCGCCGACGCCCTCGAGACGGCGCACGCCCGCGGCATCGTCCACCGGGACATCAAGCCGGCCAACATCTTCGTGACGAGGCGGGGGCAGGCGAAGCTGCTCGACTTCGGCCTCGCCAAGCAAGCCGCCGAACCGAGCGGAAGCTCCGGCGGCAATACGGCCCAGCCCACCGCCATGGCCGAGGCGGACCTGACGAGCCCCGGGACCGCCATCGGAACGGTCGCCTACATGTCCCCGGAGCAGGCCCGGGGCGAAGCTTTGGACTCCCGGACGGACGTCTTCTCGTGCGGCGCGGTCCTCTACGAGATGGCCACCGGCAAGCAGCCCTTCGCCGGCAACACCTCGGCCATCATCTTCGACGCGATCCTGAATCGCGCGCCGGTCTCGCCCGTCAAGCTCAACCCGGAGCTGCCCGAGGAGCTCTCCCGCATCGTCAACACCGCCCTCGAGAAGGACCGGGACCTGCGCTACCAGAGCGCGGCGGAGCTGAAAACCGACCTGAAGCGCTTGAAGCGCGACTCGGACTCGAGCCGCAGCGGCCGGACGGCGGCCGCTCCCGCGCCCGTGGCGCCCAAGCGCCCGGTCCGATGGAAGGGGCCGGCGCTGGCGGCCGCGATCCTTCTCGCCGCTGGCGCCGCCGCATGGTGGGCCACGCACCGCGGCCCGGCGGGCGCCCGCGCCCCGCAGGGCCAGACGACGATCGCGATCCTCCCCTTCCAGAACCTGAGCGGCGACGCCGCGACCGATCACCTGCGCCTCGCCCTGGCGGACGAAGTGGCGACGACGCTCTCCTACATCCCGACGCTCGCGATCCGTCCCTTCGCGGCGACTCAGAAATACGCGAAGGGCGACGTCGACCCCCAGACCGCCGGTCGCGAGCTCCGGGTGGCCGACGTCCTGACCGGCCACTTCCAGCAGGAAGGCGACCAGCTCCGGGTCACTCTCGAGATGATCGACACCGAGTCGAACCGCCTGCTCTGGCGCGACACCTCGAGCGCCCGGTCGGGGGACCTGATCGGCCTGCGGGAACAGATCTCCGCGCGGCTGCGCCAGGGGCTCTTTCCGCTCCTCGGCGGAGCGGCCGCGGAGACGACGGCCTCGACGCGCCCCCGCAACGCCGAGGCCTACGACCTGTACCTCCGCAGCAAGTCGCTGCCGAGCGACCCCGAGCCCAACCGCCAGGGCATCGCGATGCTCGAGCGGTCCGTCGGCCTCGATCCGGACTTCGCTCCAGCCTGGAACGACCTCGCCCTGCGCGACTACTACGAGGCGTCGTACGGCAACGAGGCTTCGTACGGCGCCCCGCGGGGCAACTCGGCCAGCGCGGCTCTCATCGAGCGCTCCGAGGCCGCCTACGCGAAGGCCCTCGCGCTCGATCCGAACCTGACCGTCGCGGCGCAGGGGCTGATCATCCTCGCGACCGAAGGCGGCAGGCTCGAGGAGGCCGACGCGAAGGCCCGGGAGCTCGTGCGCCGCCGGCCCAGCGACGCCCAGGCCCTGTTCGCCCAGGCCTACGTCCTGCGGTATGCCGGCCTGGCCGACGAGGCCGCCCGGGAGTGCGACGCCGCGCTGGCGCTCGACCCCCGCAACCCGGGATTTCGCTCCTGCTACCTGGTGTTTCAGCAGCTCGGCAACAACGCGCGTTCCCGCGAGTATCTCCGGCTCGACGGCGCATCCGGCTGGTCGAAGCGCCGCGAGGCCGGCCTCCTGACGCGCGAAGGCCGGCTCGAGGACGCGGCCCGGCTCTACCGCGACTTCGGAATGTCCGAAGCGGCGGCGCTGACGCTCCCTTCCGCTCCCCGGGCCGAGCGCGACCGGGCCGCGACCGCCCTCGAGACGATCTCCCGGCCCGACCGCGATCCCGAAAATCAGTACTACAGCGCGGGCATCCTCGCGCTGGCCGGCTATCGCGACGGGGCGCTGCGACTGCTCCGTCAGGCCGTGGAGCACAACTACCTCGGCTACCCGGCGATGGACAGGGACCCGATGTTCGATTCCATCCGGAAAGATCCGGAGTTCGCGGCGATCCGCTCCGACGCCATCCGGAAGCAGAAGGAGTTCGTCGCGCGCCGCGGCGGCGCGAGCGCGCCCTAGCGCTGCGGGTTCGCCGCGTTCGCCTTCGCCAGCGAGTCCGGGATGAACTTCTTCCAGGCCTCGGGCGTCATCTTCTCGACGCCCTGAAGCTCGAGCCGGAAGCTCGACCAGTCCGGGTTGTCGGGGAACGGGATCTCGACTTTCTCGAGCCAGCCCGACTTCGGATCCGCCCAGATCGAGCCGGTCGTGCCGCCGATTCCGGGACCGGAGATCCGATGGAGCGTGCACCGCTTGCCGTGGAGCGGCTCGTCCCGCAGGTACTCGATCCGCGCCTCGCCCCGGTAGACGAAGATGTCGCCCTCCGCCTTGAAGGTGGGATCCAGGACGCCGATCGTGAAGGAGGACCTCGGATCCGCGAGCTGGCGCCAGGCGAAGTTGAGGCTCGCGAAGTCGAAGTTGTAGATGTGGAACGGCGCCCAGCGCCAGGCGGCGGAGCCCTTCATGTCGCCGACCTTCACGTTCACGACGCCGGTTTTCGTGTCGGCGGAGAGCTCGGCGCGGCGACTCGATCGAGCCGTCGAGGTTGACGACGGCGGATTCCAGCCGGTCCGCGGTGAAAAGCGTCCAGTCGAAATGGGCCCGCACCCACGCGGCGTCGATCACGCCCTGCTCGACCTTCGCGACCTCGAGCCGGTCCTTCGCCGCGACGAAGATCGAGACCCGCGTGGGCTTCGAGCCGTCCAGGTTCGACTTGACGTAGTGGGCGACCTCGCCCACCCGGATCTTCTCCGGCCGGTACCGGAAGCGGTCGAGCGAGGAGCCGGCGGGCCCGGGCCCCGCGGCGACGGCGAGCAGGGCGAGGCCGGACACGAGGAGCGCGGCGCGTTTCATGCGGCGGATTCTAGCCGCCTTTACTCGTAGCGGAGGGCCTCGGCCACGTCGATCCGGGAGGCGCGGCGGGCGGGAACCAGGGCGGCCAGGAGGATGGCGAGACCCGAGAAGCCGACGATCGCCGCCAGGTCTTTGAGGCGCACCAGGAAGGGGATGTACGAGACGAAGTAGATCTCGGCGACCCCCGGCGGGAACGAGAGCAGCCGGAACCGCGTCATCACCCAGCAGACGAGGACGCCGAACGCGATGCCCGCCGCGACCCCCGCGCCGCCGAGGAGCGCTCCGAGCGACAGGAAGACCCGCGAGAAGAAGCCGGGCTCGGCGCCGAGCACCGTCAGGACGCCGATGTCGCGCTTCTTCTCCTGGACGGTCATGACGAGCGTCGCCACGACGTTGAACGTCGAGACCGCCACGATCAGGCCGATGACGAGAAAGAGCGTCGTCTGCTGGATCGCGAGCGCCGCGAAGAGTCCGCCATTCATCGAGCGCCAGTCCGACACCGAGTAGCCGTTCCCGGCGGCGCGGCCGACGGCCGAGGCCATGGCCTCCGTCTCCTCGATCGAGGCGAGGCGCACCTCGACGACGTTGGCCTTCCCCTCCAGCCTGGCCAGTCGGCGCAGCTCCTCGCGGTCGAGAAACACCCACTCCGTGTCGTACTCGGAGAAGTTCGTCCGGAAGATCTTCGACACCCGGAACCGCCCCGAGCGCGGCGCGAAGCGGCCGGGGCCGCCGGAGGCGTCGGCCACCGAGAGCGTGATCGCGTCGCCCTCGCGGACGTCGAGCTTGCGCGCGAGCTCCGCGCCGATCGCGGCGCCCGGCAGCACGCCGGGGCCCGAGCGCGTCACGGCCCGCTCGGCGTCCGGCAGGTACGCGTCAATCTGGGACACGCGCCGCTCCGCGGCCGGGTCGACGCCCTTCAGGATCGCGTCCGCCCCGTCCGGGGTCGCGGACGACGACGCCACGCCCGTCTGGTAGATCACGGGCGCGGTGGCGCGCACGCCCGGCACGGCCGCCACGCGCCGCTCGAGCGCTCCGGGATCGGGGTCGCCGCCCGGCATCAGCGGAAAGACGACGATCTCGGCGTTGGCGCCGATCAGCTTCTCGCGGATCTCCGTCCGGTAACCGGAGAGCAGGCCCATGGCGACGACCAGGGCCGCGACGCCGAGCGCGATTCCCGCGATCGACAGCAGGGAAACCGACGAGACCAGCCGCGAGGGCCGCGACTTGAGATACCGCACGGCCACCTCGAGCGGCAGGCTCTTCACTTGCGGGCCTGGTCCATCGACTCGAGGAAGCGGTGGAAGAGGACGTTGGCGTCGTGCGGGCCGGGCGCCGCCTCGGGGTGAAACTGCGCGGCGAGGATCGGCAGCTTCCGGTGCCGGAACCCCTCGAGGGTCCCGTCGTTCAGGTTCCGGTGCGTGGCCTCGACCTCGGGAGGCAGCGTCTCGGCGTCGACCGCGAAGCCGTGGTTCTGCGACGTGATCACGACGTGGCCCGACCCGAGGTCCTGCACCGGGTGATTGGCGCCCCGGTGCCCGAACTTGAGCTTGAACGTCTTCGCCCCGAGAGCGAGCCCCAGCAGCTGGTGCCCGAGGCAGATCCCGAAGATCGGCTTGCCCGTCGCGACCAGGGCCTCGATCGTGCGGATCGGGCCCGGAAGCGCCTCGGGGTCGCCGGGGCCGTTCGAGAGGAAAACCCCGTCGGGGCGGCTCGCGAGGATCTCGTCCGGCGGCGCCGTGGCGGGAAAGATCGTCACGCGGCAGGAGCCCGCCTGGAGCAGCCGGACGATGTTGCGCTTCATGCCGTAGTCGACGGCGGCGACGCGGTATTTCTTCCGCCCCCGGCCGCCGGGAGCCAGGCGCGTCGCGCCCGGCGAGACCGTGAGCGCCAGGTCGTTGCCGACCATCGCGGGCGACGCCAGGACCCGGCGATGGAGCTCGGCCGGGTCGTCGATCTCGGTCGAGATTCCGGCGCGCATGGCGCCGAGGCTGCGGATCCGCCGCACGAGCGAGCGCGTGTCGAGGCCGTGGAGGCCGGTCACGGCGGAGGCGTCGAGATAGTCGGCCAGGCTCTGCTCGCCGCCCGTTCCGCTCCAGCGCACCGGGAAGTCGCGCGCGATGAAACCCGCGACGTGGACGCGGTCGGACTCGGCCTCGTCCTCCCGGATGCCGTAGTTGCCGACGTGCGAGGCCGTCATGACGACGATCTGCCCGGAGTACGACGGGTCCGTCAGGACCTCCTGGTAGCCGCTCATCGCGGTGTTGAAGACGATCTCGCCGAAGGAGGTGCCGGGCCGGCCGATCGCGTCGCCGCGGTAGACCGTCCCGTCCTCGAGAACGAGGAGACCCTTCACGCGGTGCGGCCGACCACCGGCGCGAGGCGCCGAATCTCGTCCACGAGCGCCGCGAACATCTCGGGCAGGATCGCCTGGGGCCCGTCGGAGAGGGCGTGCTCGGGAGCCTGGTGCACCTCGATCAGCAGGCCGTCGGCCCCGACCGCCACCGAGGCGCGCGACATCGGCAGCACCTTCGCCCGCTTGCCCGTGCCGTGCGACGGATCGACCAGGATCGGCAGGTGCGAGATCCGCTGGACGTACGGCACCGCCGAGAGGTCGAGCGTGTTGCGCGTGTGGTCGGCGAACGTCCGCACGCCGCGCTCGCAGAGGATGACCTCGTAGTTGCCCTCGGCGAGGAGGTACTCGGCCGACAGCAGCAGCTCCTCGATCGTCGCCGCCATTCCGCGCTTCAGGAGCACCGGCTTGCGGAGGCGGCCGAGCCGCTTCAAGAGCGAAAAGTTCTGCATGTTCCGCGCCCCGACCTGGAGGCAGTCGGCGTGCTCCGCGACGATGTCGACGGTCTCGGTGTCGAGGACCTCGGTGACGATCGGGAGCCCCGTCTCCGCCCGGACGCGCGAGAGGATCTCGAGGCCCTTCTCGCCGAGGCCCTGGAACGAGTACGGCGACGTCCGGGGCTTGAAGGCGCCGCCCCGGTAGTGCGTCGCGCCCGCCGCCTTCACGCGGCGCCCGACCTCGATCGCCTGGGCCTCCGACTCGACGGCGCACGGCCCGGCGATCACGGCGAGGGCCTTCCCGCCGATCGGCACGCCGCCGACCGACACCACCGTCGTCTCGCGCTTGGCCTCGCGGGAAACCAGCTTGTACGGCGCCGAGACGGGAATGACCTCGGCGACCCCCGGAAGGTTCTCGAACGCGCCGGCGTCGACCGTCCCGCGGTTGCCCGTGATGCCGATCGCGGTGCGCTGCGCGCCCGGAATGGGATGCGCCTGGAGGCCGAGGCCGGAGACCGTGTCGACGACGCGGGCCACGTCCTCCGCGGAGGCGGCCGCGTCCATCACGATCAGCATCGGGGTGCTATCATCTGAGGCGCGGCAGATCGTGTCAAACCGGCGTCGCCGGGCGCCGGAGGAGGGGTCGCCACCGTGAAAAAGGCCCTAGGAATCGCGTTTGCGGCGCTTCTCGCGCTCTCCGCGCCGGCGTTCGCCTACGTCGTCAAGCTCAAGGACGGCTCCCTGATCTTCGCGCGGAGCAAGTACTCGGTGAAGGGCGACCGGGCGATCATCACCCTCGAGAACGGCACCGTGACCGCGATCAAGCTCGACGAGATCGACGTCGAGGGGTCCGAGAAGTACAACAAGGAGAACTTCGGCAACGTCATCGCCATCGACACGCCCGACAGCAAGAAGCCGACGCCCGCCCCCGAGGCGCCGCAGCCGGCGCGCGTCCAGGATTACATTCGCAACAACAAGCCCCGCATGGAGCTGCCCGCCACGGGCGCGCAGAAGCCCTCGGTGGAAGGCTCCGGCCCCTCGTTCGGCACCGTCGACCCGGCGCTCCAGACGGCGTTCGTCAAGGTCTTCGACGGCGCGGGGATCACGCAGTACAAGCTGACCAACTTCCGCGGGAAGACCGGCGTCCTCGTCACGACGAACACCGAGGAGAACGTCTTCAACGCCATCAACGCCACGGCGCGCGCGCTTTCCGACCCCGCCAGCCGCGGCGTCCCGCAGACCATCCGCATCGTCCTCACGACCTCCTCGGGCGAGTCGGGCGGCACGCTCGACATGTCCCCCGAGCAGGCGCGGCTCCTGGTCAACGGCCAGGTGACCGCCGCCGACTTCTTCGTCAAGAACGTCGTTCTGTGAGGGACGGAAAGCCGCAGTCCTACGCCCGCCATGCGCGGTGGGTCCCCCCCTACCACTTCGTCCTCCTCGGCATTCTCGTCGTCAACTTCGTCTGGTGCCTTCTCCAGGCCGGACGCTCGCCGTCGTTCGGCTCGGCCTGGGGGGTGGCCATGGCCCTGGCGTTCTTCGGCTTCTTCTTCTACATGCGGCTCTTCGCCCTGACGGTGCAGGATCGGGTCATCCGGCTCGAGATGCGCCTGCGCCTCGAGAAGCTCCTCTCCGGAGACCTCGCGCCCCGCATCCCGGAGCTCTCCACCGGCCAGCTCGTCGCGCTCCGCTTCGCGTCCGACGGGGAGCTTCCCGCGCTCGTGCGGGAGGTGCTCGACGGCGGGATCCGCGGCCGCGACGCGATCAAGCGGAAGATCCGCGACTGGCAACCGGATCACCTCCGCGCCTGACGGCGCGGGCCGAGCCCTACTCCAGCGTCTCTTCCGGCATCGGCGTCAGGTAGTAGCGCGCGTCCTCGCCGACCGTCCGCCGGAACCGGTCGGCGAAGGAGACGAAGTCCCCGGCCGTCTCGTCCAGGAACACGCGCTCGACGCGATGAAGCGGGAAGAACACCGTCGCCGGAAGGACCGTGACGGTCTCGCGCCGCGCGATCTCCCGGAGCCAGCCCTCGAAACCCTCGAGCGACAGGCCCCGCACGGTCAGCCCCGAACCGTCGCGGTCCTTGAGCATTCCCCAGAACTTCTCGCGCGGGTTCACGAGGTGGACGAGGACGTATTCGCCGACTTTCACGGTCCGGCCTTTCCGCCGGTCTCCGCGAGCTCGATCAGCACGCCGCGCCCGGCCTGCGGGTGGAGGAACGCCACACGCTTGCCGTCGGCGCCCGGCACGGGCTCGGAGTGGATGAGCCGGAAGCCCTTCGCCGCGAGGTCCGCCAGCGCGGCCTCGATGTCTTCGACGGCGAAGCAGACGTGGTGGATGCCCTCGCCGCGTTTTTCGAGAAACTTCGCCACCGGCGAGTCCCCGGAGGTCGGCTCGAGGAGCTCGATGCGGCTCTCCCCCACCGGGAGAAACGCCGCGGTGACCTTCTGGGTGGGAACCTCCTCGCGCTTGACCTCGACGAGCCCGAGCGCCCGGTAGACCGCGAGCGCGTCGTCGATCGATGCGACGGCGACTCCCAGGTGGTCGATCTTGTACGCCGTCACGCGCCGCGTCCCGCCGGGGCCTCGTCTCCGGCGCGGACGAGCCGCTCGAAGAGGCGTCCGGCCGCCGAGTAGGGGTCCTCGCGCCGCGCCGTCACGGCGGCGACGGCCTCCTCCAGGCCGTCCGGCTCGGGAGCGCGATCCTCGACCGTCCGCCGGAACCGCCCCTCGAGGAGCGCCAGGAGCCGCGAGCGCGCCCGCAGGGCGCGGCGCCGAGCGCCTTCGGAAGACTGCGCCAGATGAAGCCCGTGCGCCGCGAGCGCCTTCATGGCTTCGGGCACGCCGGCCGACGTCGTCGCCGAAGTCTTCACGATCGGCGGGCGCCATCCCCCGGCCGGGGAGAGGTCGAGCATCATCGCGAGCTCGGCCACCGCCCGGTCCGCGCCGTCGCGCTCGGCCTTGTTGACGATGAAGACGTCGGCGATCTCCAGGATCCCGGCCTTGATCGCCTGGATGTCGTCGCCCTGGCCGGGAACGAGCACCACGGCCGTGGTGTCCGCGGCCCGCACCACGTCGACCTCGTCCTGGCCGACGCCGACCGTCTCGATCAGGATCACCTCGAAGCCGGCGGCGTCGAGCACGTCGACGGCGTCGCTCGTCGCCCGGGCGAGGCCGCCGAGCGCGCCGCGCGTCGCCATCGACCGGATGAACACGCCGGGGTCGGTGTAGATCTCGGCCATGCGGATCCGGTCGCCGAGGATCGCGCCGCCCGTGAAGGGCGAGGAGGGGTCGACGGCCACGATGCCGACGGTCCGTCCCTCGCGGCGGAAGGCCTGGGCGAGGCGCTGCACCAGCGTGGACTTGCCGGCCCCCGGCGGCCCGGTGATGCCGATGATCCGCGCGCGGCCGGTCTGCGGGAAGAGGCGGCGCAGGATCTCCGGCACGACGCCCGAGTCCCGCTCGACCTCGGAGATCGCCCGGCCGATCGAGCGCGCCCGGCCCGCGAGGACCCCGCGGGCGAGCTCGTCGGGCCCGGCGCCCGAAGCCGAGGTCATGCGCCGTCCGCGAGGAGCTGCTTGGCGATGACGAGCTTCTGGATCTCGCTCGTGCCCTCGCCGATCGTGCAGAGCTTGACGTCGCGGTAGAACTTCTCGACCGGAAAGTCCTTCGTGAAGCCGTACCCGCCGTGGATCTGGATCGCGCGGTCGGTCGCGCGCACCGCGATCTCCGAGGCGTAGAGCTTGGCCTGCGCCGAGAAGCGCGTCACCGGCTCTCCCGCGTCCTTGGCCTGCGCGGCCCTCTCGGTCAGAAGACGCGCCGCGTCGATCTCGGTCGCCATCTCGGCCAGATAGAACTGGATGGCCTCGAACTCGCTGATCGCCTTGCCGAACTGGCGCCGCTCCTTCGAGTACTGCAGGGCCGCCTCGTAGGCCCCGCGCGCGAGGCCCACCGAGAGCGCCGCGATCGAGATCCGGCCGCCGTCGAGGATCTTCATCGAGTCGACCCAGCCCGCGCCCTCGGCGCCGAGCAGGGCGTCCGCCGAGACCCGGCAGTCCTCCATGACGAGCGTGCAGGTGTCGGAGGCCCGCATGCCGAGCTTGTTCTCCTTCTTCCCCACGCGGATGCCGGGATTGTCGAGCTCGACGACGAAGGCCGAGATGCCGCGGTTTCCGCGCGCCCGATCGGTCACGGCCATCAGGATCGCCAACGACCCGACCGAGGCGTTCGTGATGAAGTTCTTCGCGCCGTTCAAGACCCAGGAGTCGCCGTCCCGGACCGCGGTCGTCTTGGTACCGCTCGAGTCGGACCCGGCCTCCGCCTCGGTCAGGCCCCAGGCCGCGAGCCACTCGCCGGAGGTCAGCTTCGGCATGTAGCGCCGGCGCTGCGGCTCCGAGCCGAACTGGAAGAGGTGATTGGACCCGAGGCTGTTGTGCGCCGCGACCGACAGCGCGACCGACGGATCGACGCTCGCGATCTCCTCGACGATCGCGGCGTAGTCCATGTAGGTGAGTCCGGCGCCGCCGTACTCCTCGGGGAAGAGCACGCCGAGGAACCCGAGCCCGCCGAGCTTGCGGAAGACCTCGCGCGGGAACTCCTGCGCCTCGTCCCAGCGCATCACGTGGGGCCGGATCTCGGCCTCGCAGAAGTCCGACAGGGTGTGGAGGATGGCGGTGCGTTCGGCCGGGGCGGCGGTGCTCACGGGGAGATTCTACCGCCGGCCCGCGTCAGCGGGTCGAGGGGGCGGCGGCGGTCACCGTCCCGGAGGAGACGATGTCGATCCCCGTGTAGTAGTGCCTCAGGATCTGGTCGTACGTCCAGCCGGCCAGGGCCATCCCGTACGAGCCGTTCTGACACAACCCCACGCCGTGGCCCCAGCCGCGCCCCAGAAAGACGAACGCCTTCTCCTCCCCCGGCCCGTCGACCCGGGTGACCGAGAAGAGCATCTCCGGCATCTCCACGGCCTGCCGCAGCTCGAATTTCCGGAAGGTCGCCTCGGCGAGGTCCGTCTTGACGCGCATCTCGATCGCGCGCCCGGTCGGGCTCCGGCGGGTGATCGTGATCTCGCGCACCTCGTTGCCGGCGACCCGCCCGGCCATGCGCCGCGCGAGCTCGCGGGCCGGCACGCGGCGCACCCACTCCGTCCAGGCCGACTCGCGCTCGAACGTGGGGCCGTCCGGATCGAGCTCCACCCACAAGGCGAGGAGGCGCCCGTTGTCCTTGAACCAGCGCACCCGGTCCCCGGCCCGCAGGCGCAGCACGCTCGTCGGGTAGAACGCGTCGCCGATCCTCCGCGCGAAGGGCACCTCCGGGTCGACGGGCAGGCCGATCCGGCCCTCCGTCGCCTTGACCCAGAGGTTGGAGCCTTCCCGCGACAGGAAGCGCCCGCTCCCCTCCGTGACGCCGAGCGTGCGGAGCGCGATCGAGAACGCGAGCCCGCCGTATTCCTCCTCCGTCAGCTCGCGGTCGGCGGGGGGAAGCGCGTCGTTGGCGAAGCGGAACCGCAGCAGGAACTCGTACGCGCCGCGCGCGGGCCCGGAGAGGCCCCGTGCCGCGCCGGGCTGCTCGTCGAAGTAAACCTCGTCCCGCCGCGTCAGCTGCAGAGCGCGGGCCTCGGTCAGGTCGAAGGCCGTGACGAGCGAGGGGTAAACCGCGGCGGGCGTCAGCTTCGCCGGCGGCGCGCCCTTGCGGGGGACGCCCGCGAGCTTCTGCGCCGTCTCGAGGCTCGCCGCCCGCGTGGCGGCCTTGCGTGGCGCGAGGCGGCGCAGCACGTAGCCCCGCCACGCGAGGCCGCTCCGCGCGCCGCCGCCGTCCCGGGCGACGGCCGCCCCGGCGATCTCCTCGGCCGCGAGCTCGCCGCACTCGACCGAAACGAGGTACGGCACGGGCCCTCCCGAGAACACGTTCTCGACGTTTTCGGTGACGCCGCCGCACGTCGACACGTAGAGCGCGTCGGCGAACTGCCCGTCGTGGGCCAGCACGAGGCCCCGGGTCCCGTCGACCGCCGCCGTCGAGAGCGGGTCCTCGATCGCCGCGCCCCCGTAGGCCTGGCACTTCGGCCCCGGACAGATGTCGTAGCCCTCGGCCTCGAACTGCCCGCGATGCGCGAGGGCGTACGTCCGCGCCGCCACGGCCTGGGCCTTGAGCGCCTCGATCGCGTCGAACCGCTTGGGACCCATCTCGGCCGGCACGACGCCCCAGAGGTACTCCTCGAGGTCGATGCGGTTGACGACGTTCAGCGTCCCGCGGGGATTCACGAGCACGCGCAGGCTCCCGCGGTACGCGACGCCGTCGACCGAGACCCGGACGTCCGGCGCGGGCCCGTAGACGTCGACCGGCGACGCGAGCTCGAGCGGCGCGCCGGTCGCGCCCGAGACGGCGATCGGGATCGGGACCGGGGCCGCCCCGGCCGGCCGCGGAGCCCCCGGGACGACGAACCCGTCCTGGCCCTGCGCCTTGAGACGCTCGAGCAGGGCCTCGGCGTCGGAGCGCGCGGGGAACCCGCCGAGGAGCACGCGATACAGCCCCCGGTCGGCCGAGAAGGCGACCTCGCCCGGCGTCGAGAGCGCGGCCGAGAGGCGGTCCGCCAGCCGGCGGGCCGGCTCCTCCTGCGAGAACGCGCCGGCCTGCACCTGGAACGAGGCCGGCGCACCGGCCGGGCCCCCCGACCGGAACACGATCGGTCCCTGCAGGAGCTCCGCGCGCTCGCCCGACGCCACGACCCAGAGCGTTCCGGCCGTGCCCGTCGAAAACTCGGTCAGGTCGCTCTTGAGCCCGAGACGGTAGACGACGCCCGAGGGCGCCGCGAGGGCCGGCGCCTGGACGGCCAGGGCCGGAACCGGCACGGGGGCCTCGACCGGCGAGGGCAGCGGCGCGGGCGCGGGCGGCTTGGTCGTCGTGCAGGCGGCCGCCGCCGCGAACAGCAGCGTCGGGAAAAGGAGGCGCGCGGCGCGCCGGGAGAGCCGGTGGCTCAAAACCTGGACCGGATCCGCGTTCCCAGGACGTCCTTCCGGAAGTCGCCTCCGCGGAGAGGCACCATCAGGCACATCTCGTAGAGGCGGCTGCGGAGGCGATAGCCGATGCGGTCCTCGAGCTTCTCCCGCTCGCCGGCCGACGCGTCGATCTCGTCCTCGAAGTTCGACGTCGCGACCGTCACCTTCTTGCGGTTGTACCGGGAGTTGAGCAGGCTGTAGAGGACGTCGAGGACCCAGGGATGGGGCTTGGACGCGCCGAGCTCGTCGAGGACGAGGACCTCGGCCTCGGCGTACGGCGTCAGCACGGACTCCTTGGAAACGTCGGCGTCGGGCCGGAAGGACGTCTGGATCTTCATCAGGAGATCGGAGAAGTCGACGTAGAGGCCGGTCACGCCCTTGGTCGTGACGAGCTCCGAGAGGATGGCGCAGGCGAGGTGGGTCTTGCCCCGGCCGGAGGGGCCGACGAGCAGCAGCCCGGCCTCGACCGCGGGGTACGCGTCGACGAACTCCCGGGCGCGGGCGCGCGCGCTCGTCAGGCTGACGGTGTTGTCGGAGAAGTTCTCGAGCGTGCAGTCCCGGTAGCGCTGCGGAATCCCCGCCGAGTCGAGGCGGGCGCGCGCGATCGAGGCGCCCCGGCAGACGCACGGATGGGCGAGCTTGCGCCCGTCGGAGGAGTCGAGCACCCAGCCCCCGCCGCCGCAGATCCTGCAGGTCTCCGTTTCCACCGTCGCCTTGCTCAATTCGCCATCAGGCCGGCTTCGATCGTGATGCGCCGGCGCCGCGGCCCCTCGAGGTACTTCTTCAGGTCCGCGAGGCTCGACTCCCAGCCGGTCCCCGCCTCGCCGCGATACGCCGCGTAGGCGGGTCCTGCGTCAGGCACGTCCTGGGCGATCGTCACGAGGCACCCCTCGCCCTGCTCGGCGATCGTCAGCTCCAGCCGGATCCCGGCGAGCGCTTCGCCCCGGGCCGGCTCGTACGAGATCTCCTCGACGACGAGCCGCTTGCCGCGCTCGAAGTCGGCGATCTTCCCGAGGACCGTGGCCTCGGTCATCCCCCGCGCGTTGGTGAACCCGACCGCCCAGTTCCCGCCGGGCCGCAGGCCCACGAGCGCCCCCTCGCACAGCCACGACAGGAGGTCGGAGACGCGCGTGAACGCGTCGAAGACGTCCGCCGCGGAGGCGTGAACGGCGATCGAGCGGACGACGGCGGCGCTCATGAAGGCATTCTAATCCCCCCGATATACTCGCGCCCCATGCTCGAAGCCCTGCGCGCGAAGTTGACCGAGTCGGTGCGGCTCGCGGCGCGCGAGAAGCTCGGCGTCGAGATCGAGCGCGTGGTCCTCGAACGGCCGCCCAAGCTCGCGCTGGGCGACCTCGCCTGCCCCGTCGCGTTCGATCTGGCCCGGCCCCTGCGCAAGGCCCCGCGGGCGATCGCGGCCGAGCTCGCCCAAGCCCTGGCGCTTCCGGCCGGGGTGCGGGAGGCCCGGGTGGAGGGCGCGGGGTACCTCAACTTCTTTCTCGAGCGCGGGCCGGTCATCCGCGCGCTGCTCGCGGGCCCCGAGGCTCCGGCGGTCGCTGCCGGGAAGATCGTGGTCGAGCACACCAACATCAACCCGAACAAGGCGGCGCACATCGGGCACTTGCGCAACGCCGTCCTCGGCGACGTCCTCGTCCGGGTGCTGCGCCACCTCGGCCACGCCGTCGAGGTGCAGAACTACCTCGACGACACGGGGGTCCAGGTCGCCGACGTCGTCGCCGGGCTCGTGCACCTCCAGAACGTCACGAGCGTCGAGGCCGCCCGCCGGATCATCGACGAGCGCCGCTTCCCCGGCGGGCCCGTGCAGCCCAAGGGCTTCGCGTACCTCTGCTGGGACCTGTACGCGGAGGTCGGGCGGACGTACGCGGCCCGGCCCGAGACCAAGGCCTGGCGGGACGAGGTCCTCCACGCCATGGAGAAGGGCGGCAGCGAGACCGCCCGGATCGCGGCCGTCGTGTCCGACGCGGTGTCGCAGGCGCACCTGGCGACCATGGGCCGGATCGGCATCGCGTACGACCTGCTGCCCCGCGAGAGCGACATCCTGCACAAGCATTTCTGGGCGAAGGCCTTCGAGCTCCTGAAGGGCGCCGGCGCGATCCACCTCGAAACCGAGGGCAAGCACGCCGGATGCTGGGTGCTGCGCCTGACGGAGTCCGCCGAGTTCGCGGGCATGGAAGAGCCCGACAAGATCCTCGTCCGCTCCAACGGGATCGTCACGTACACGGGAAAGGACATCGCGTACCAGCTCTGGAAGTTCGGCCTCCTGCCGATCGACTTCGACTACGAGCGCGTCGAGCCCGTCTGGAGCTCCGGGGCGGTCGAGGAGGCCGAGATCCCGGCCCGGATCCGGGCGCATCCGGTCTGGCGGACGGCGCACTCGGGCGGGTCTCCCGGCGCGCCCGCGTTCGGCCGCGCCACCCGCGTCTACAACGTGATCGACGTGCGCCAGTCCTATCCCCAGAAGGTCGTCCGGGAGGGCCTGCGGACGCTCGGCCACGACCGCGAGGCCGACGCCTCGATCCACTTCTCCTACGAGATCGTCGCGCTCTCGCCGAAGGCCGCGCGGGAGCTCGCCGACCGGTTCGGGGAGGAGTACCGCCTCTCGGCCGAGGACGAGAAGAAGCCCTACGTCGAGATGTCCGGGCGCAAGGGCCTGGGGGTCAAAGCCGACGACCTCGTCGAGCTGCTCCTCGAGCGCTCCCGGGCCGAGGTGGCCTCGCGGCGCGGCGAGGAAGGCGGCGCCGAGGCGGCCGACGCCGACGCGCGCGCGATCGCGGTCGGGGCGCTGCGGTACTTCCTGCTGAAGGTCGGCCGCACCAAGGTCATCGCGTTCGACTTCGGCGAGGCCCTCAACTTCGAGGGCGACACGGGGCCCTACCTCCAGTACTCGCTGGTCCGCGCCGACAACATCTTCCGCAAGCTCGACGCGGGAGGCATCCCGTCGGCCGTCGATCCGTCGGCGCTGTCGGACGAAGGGTGGGACGACGAGCTCTGGGCGATCGCCCTCGACGCGGCCTCGACCCCGGACGTCGCCGGGCGGGCGGTCGAGTCCCTGGAGCTCGCGGCGCTGGCGCGGCACGCCTTCGTCCTCGCGCAGGGGTTCAACCACTTCTACCACCTCCAGCCGATCGCCCAGGAGCCCGACGCCGCGGTGCGGAACCGGCGGCTGGCGGTCGCGCGTATTTTCCGGAGGGAGATGGCGGCGCTTCTCGACCTTCTCGGGATCCCGTCGCCGCAGCGCATGTGACGCCGCGAGCGGAGGAGCCGATGCACAAGGTCAACCTGCTCGAGAAATTCGGTCTCTTCGCCGAGACGTTCCACCCGAAGATCGTCGGCGACCTGAACGATCACCAGGTCAAGGTCGTCAAGCTCCGGGGCGATTTCGTCTGGCACCACCATCCCGACGAGGACGAGCTCTTCCTCGTCGTCCGGGGGCGGATGCGCATGGGCCTCCGGACGGGCGACGTCGAGCTCTCCGAGGGCGAGCTCTTCATCGTTCCGAAGGGCGTCGAGCACAAGCCGTCGGCCGAGGAGGAGTGCTGGGTCGTCCTGATCGAGCCGGCCGGCACGCTCAACACCGGCAACGTCGTCGGCGAGAAGACCGTGGCGGAGCTCGACCGGATCTAGCACCCCATGGCGAACCCGGCTTCCCGTCTCCCGGACAACGTCCCCGGCGACTTCTACGTCGACTCGAGTTGCATCGACTGCGACACCTGCCGCCGCGTGGCGCCGTCGGTCTTCGAGGAAGGGTCCGGCCACTCCTACGTGCGGGCCCAGCCGGCGGACGAGGCGGATCGCCGGCGCGCCCTCATGGCCCTCGTCGCGTGCCCGACGGCCTCGATCGGAACCGTCTCGAAGACCGACGCCTCGGTCGGCGCCCGCGCCTTCCCGGAAAGGGTCGACGAGAACGTCTCTTTCTGCGGCTTCACGGCGGAGAGCTCGTTCGGCGCCTGGAGCTACCTGATCGAGCGGCCGGCCGGCAACGTCCTCGTCGACTCGCCGCGTGCGGCGGGACCGCTGCTGAAGGCCCTCGAGGAGCGCGGCGGCGTCGCGACCCTCTTCCTGACCCACCGGGACGACGTCGCCGACCACGCGGCGCTGGCCCGGCGCTTCGGCTGCCGCCGCGTCATGCACGGGGACGACGTCACGGCCGGGACCCGGGAGGTCGAATGGAAGCTCTCGGGGCGGGAGCCCGTGCGCCTCGACGCGGACCTGACGGTGATCCCGACGCCCGGCCACACGCGCGGCCATGCGGTGCTCCTCCACCGGGACCGACACCTCTTCACCGGAGACCACCTCGCCTGGTCGAAACGCCGCGGCCACCTGGTCGCCTTCCGCGACGCGAACTGGTACTCCTGGCCGGAGACGATCCGCTCGATGGAGCGCCTGCTCGACTACGACTTCGAGTGGGTGCTGCCGGGTCACGGCGAGCGCTTCCATGCCGATTCGCCCGGGGCGATGCGGCGGGAAGTCGAGCGCTGCGTCGCCTGGATGAAGCGGCGCTAGGCGCCCGCGACGGGGCCGACGCGCAGGCCCGGGTTCTCGGCCGCCACGAGGAGCAGGCGCCCTCCCGCCAGGCGCCCGAGCGCTTCCCGCACCGCCGGGGTCTTCTCCGCGGGAGCGAGGATCACGACGCAGCCCCCGCCGCCGGCGCCGCAGGCCTTGCCCGCCCAGGCCCCCGCGGCCGTCGCCGCCGCGATGGCGTCCTCGATGCCCGGAGAGGACACCACCGGCGCGAGCCGCCGGCGCGCCTCCCACTCCCGCCGCAGCGCCGAGCCCATCGCGCGAAAGTCGCCCGCGTCGACGGCTTCGGCCATCTCCCGGGATGCGTCGCGGACGTCGTCTAGCCGGGCCGCGACGAGGTGGTCGCCTTCGAGGCGCGCGCGGAAGATCTCCCAGTTGTTCATCCCGGAGGAATGCGCCGCCCCGGTGTCGTAGAGCGTCAGGTGGCGCAGCCATGCTCCCCGGTCGACGTCCCGCCGGTCGACCTCGACGCCGCCCGGCTGGAACCGCAGCGTGTGCACGCCCCCGGAGAGCGGCGGGTAGTAGTCCTGAGTTCCGGCGGGCTTGCCGAGGACCCGGGTCTCGACGTCGCGGACGAACTCGACGCGTCCGTCGCCGTCGAAAGGACGCTCGACGCTCGCCGCGAGTGCGGCCGCCATGGCGACGGTGAGCGCCGACGAGCCTCCGAGCCCCGAGCCGAACGGGACGTCGGACGAGAGCTCGATCTCGCGCGGCTCGTCGATTTCGAGGGCCTCGAGGACGGCCCCGGCGAGGGCACTTCGCGGATCCGCGAGGAGCTGGCCCGCCTCGTCGACCGTCCGCTCGTACCCGAGCTCCGGCACCGTCACCCGAAACCCGGCGCTCCCCGCCCGCACCCGGCACCGCGCCCGGAGATCGATCGCCAGGTTGACCGTAACGGACCCGGGATGCAGCACGTGCAGCGGCCACAGATCCAGCGTCCCTCCCGCCAGGTCCACCCGCGCCGGCGCACTCGCCTCAATCCACTTCGACATCGCGCCGCGATTGTACGGTCAACGCCCTGCCCGTCGTGGGCGGGCGGCCGCAAGGGCCGCCCCTACGACCGGAGCCACGGACGTCGCATTTCCGCGGCACCGCACCATCCGTTCGCGGCGCGGAAAGTCTCCCGACCGGCCGCCCCTACGACCGGAGCCACGGACGTCGCATTTCCGCGGCACCGCACCATCCGTTCGCGGCGCGGAAAGTCTCCCGACCGGCCGCCCCTACGACCGGAGCCGCGACGTCTCATTTTCGCGGCACCGCACCATCCGTTCGCGGCGCGGAAAGTCTCCCGACCGAAGGGAGGGAGGAGGTCCGCGCCGCGGGAGCGAGCGAAGCGAGGTGGCCAGCGCTGCGGTCGAGCCCACAGGCGAGCCGCAGCGCGGTGCGCCCGAAGGGCGCAGGACACCGAGCGCGCGCGAGCGACGGCTAATATCCGACGCGCGAAGCCCGCAGGAACCCGGACTCCGGGAACGCGACGCCTTCGACGGTCACCGTCTGGCCGACCGAGGCGCTCGCGAACTCGCGGTCCGTGGTCATCACGCGCCAGCGCTCGCCGTTGTCGGCGCAGAAGCCGAGCTCGTGAACCGATTCTTCCGCCGGGCAGGAGCCGCCCGCGTGGAGCTCATCGCACTGGAGGCAGACGAAGGTCCCGGTCATCTGGCGGGACACGGGCACGACGCGGGAGGAGGACGGCGCGGCGATCGCGACCGAGCCAGCGAGGGAAAGGGCGGCGCTCTGGGGTCCACGCTGGTCGGAGACGAGCGGCAGGATGAGAAGGACGACCGAGGCCGCGATCCCGAGGGGCGCGTAGCTCGGGCGGATCCGGGCGGTGACGCTTGCGTTCAGGCGCTCGCGCAGGCCGATCGGCGCCCGGGCATAGTCGAGACGGGTCCGGAGGAGCCTTCCGAGCCCGCGGGCCGACCGGCTCCGCATGGCGCAGGGCCGGCAGATCGCGATGTGGTGCTGGAGGGCCTCGGCCTCGGACCGCGGGATCTCGCGGTCGAGGTAGGCATAGACGAGAAAGCGAGCGGTAGAACAGTTCATCGAGCCGAGGGGAAAAACGGCCCCCCGGGCGCTGTTATTCCGCTCTTTCGACCCCTTCGGCCCCGGGAACGGCCTTTCTAACCCTCAGGCCGGCCGCGGCTTGGGCCGGGTCCGCATCTTCGTGGGCTCCGCGCCCCGGATGTACCCGTGCTTCCGGGCGTACTTGAGCAGGGCCTTTTCGAGGAGCTTGCGCCCGCGGTACAGGCGGGACATCACCGTCCCGACCGGGCAGTCCAGGATCTCGGCGATCTCCTTGTAGGAGAAGTCCTCGAGGTCGGCCAGCACGACCACCATCCGGTAGTCGTAGGGCAGCGACTCCAGGGCCTTCTTGACGTCGTCGTCGAGGACGCTCGAGAAGAAGTCGGACTCGGGGTCCGAGGGCGGCTCCGAGGCGTCCCGGCGCACGATTCGCTCGAAGGAATCCTCGATTTCGGCGAAATCGACACTCCGCGGCTCGAGCTTGCGCTTGCGGTAGTTGTTGATGAACGTGTTCTTGAGGATCTTGAAGAGCCAGGCCTTGAGGTTCGTGCCCTCTTCGAACTTGTCGTAATACTTGTAGGCCTTGAAGTAGGTCTCCTGCACGAGGTCTTCGGCGTCCTCGGCGCTGCGGGTCATCCGGTACGCGGTGTTGTAGAGCGAGTCCACGAAGGGCATCACCTGGGTATTGAAGTCCCAGGCCGACACCGTCTTCGGCGATTCACCCGACTCCAGGGCTTGCTGCACGTTGGCCTTCATGGCCTCTAGGAATCGCAAAATGCTTGCCCGAACCGCACCGGCAGCGCTCGCCACCGATCGGACCGGGCTAACCTCCGCCTTTTCTACGGCCTAGGCCGCTCGTCCGTTTATTTCGAATCTCAAAAAAAGTACGCGGAATATGCCCGGAAGGTTTCTCGCAGGGGTCAGCCTGTCTCCCGGGGAGGACGGGTCGCCCGGGGCCCGGAAAGGCCCCGGGACCGTCTCCGCCCGGCCTAACGGCTGTAGATCAGGAAGCAGATCAGCAGCGCGTACAGGACCAGGGACTCGATGAGGACCAGGCCGAGCAGCGTCATGCCACGGATGTCCTTGGCAGCGCCCGGGTTACGGGACATTCCCTCGGCCGCGGCCGAAGTCGCCCGGCCCTGGGCCGTCGCGCCGGCGGCGGCCGCGAGGCCGAGCAGGACCGCGGCGCCGATCACGCCCCACTTCACTCCTCCCCCGGCTCCGGCCGCCGCGGCCGTCTCCTGGGCCATCGCGGGCATGGCCAGGACGAGGGCCAGCGCACACAACACAAGCGTCTTCTTCAGCATCCGAAAATCTCCTTCAGTTTTCTTCTCACGCCGTCTTGGCGAAAATGGTCGGCGAAACCTATCACGAGCCGTCGGCCGATCAGTGCTCCTCGTGCGCCACGGCGGACCCGACGTAGACCGCCGAAAGCAGGGCGAAAACGTAGGCCTGCAGGAACGCCGTGAAGATGCCGAGGGCCATCATCGGCCAGGGCACCACGATCGGCACCAGGCTCGCGAAGACGTTGGTCGTCGTGTGCTCGCCGAAGATGTTCATGAAAAGGCGCAGCGACAGCGACAGGATCCGGGCGAAGGTCCCGATGATCTCGATGACGAAGAAGAGGGGCGCGATCCAGATGAGGGGCCCCATGAAGTGCTTGAGGTACCCCCCGACGCCGTGCTCCCGGATCCCCTCGGCGTTGAAGTAGAGAAAGGAGACCACGGCGAGCGCCACCGTGGCCGAGAGCGAACCCGTCGGCGGCTGGAGGAAGAAGAAGAGGCCGAAGAGGTTGCCCATCGCGATGAACACGAAGAGGACGCCGATGATCGGCAGGTACTGCCGAACGTGCGTCTCGCCGATCGTCTCGGCGACGAGGCCGCGCAGGAACGAGACCAGCATCTCGAGGAAATTCTGCACGCCGCCCGGGCGGTAACGGTCGAAGCGCCTGGCGGCGAGCGGGAAGAGGATCGCGACGAGGACCATCAGGAGCAGGGCCATGATCGCCGCGTCCGGGATCCACGCTCCCCTGCCGTCCGGAAAGAAGAAATGCGCCATGGCCGGCGAAAGCTTCTCGACCGGCGGATGGCCCAGCAGCCGGATCAACAGGGCGTTGATCGGGGCCCAGAGAATCGAATGATGCTCCTGCAAGCGCGCCTACCTCCTCGTCCAGACCTCGGGGATGACCGCGAGAACGACGACGGACAGGCCCACGGCCCCCGCCGCGGGATCGAAGCCCTTCCATCGCCAAAGAACCACCCCGAGAAGCGCAAAGCTCGCAAGGGTCACCAGCAGAAGGGGGATCAGGGTTCGCTTATCCGCCTTGCCGAGGCCGGGGACCAGACGCTCCGTGGCTTTCTCGAGGACCAGGAAGCTGGAAATTACCACGGCGGCGCAAATTGTCAATGAAGCGCCGGCGCGGGGCCCGAACGCGAACGCGCCGAGGCTCGCAAACGCGCCGATCACGAACACCCGCTTCCGGACGCGGCGGACGACCGCGTCGATGTCGCTCACCGGGAAGCCCTCGCCGTCAGGCGGACGAGGTGGACGAAAGCGGACACGAGGCCGAGCGCCGCGCCGATCCAGGACGGCACGCGCCCCCACCCGAGGAGACCGCCGAGCCACTTCCCGAGAAAGTACCCGGCGGCCGGGCCGAGGAGGAAGAGAAGCCCCGCGGAAGTCGCTTCGGCGATGAGGCCCTGCCGCGAAAGGCCCGCCATGCCCGGGCCCTCAGGGCGCGAGAACGCAGGTCTTCAGGATCGCGAGGAAGGGCTGCGGCGCGACGCCGATTACGATCGTCCCCGTCGCGCAGATCGCCGCGACGGCCGTCAGGGCGTAGGAGCTCTGGAGCTTCGTCGCGGCGCCCTCGGTGAAGAACATCGCGGCGGCGATCCGGAAGTAGTAGAAGAGCGAGACCGCCGACATCGCGACGGCGAGCACGGCGAGCCACGCGTAGCCCGCCTTCATGGCCGCCGTGAAGAGGTAGTACTTGCCGATGAAGCCGGCCGTCGGCGGGATGCCGGCGAGCGACAGGAGGAAGAGGAGCATGACGATCGCGGCCGGCATGTTGCGCTGCGCGAGGCCGTTGAAGTCCGAGACCGACTCGCCCGCGTAGCCCTTGCTCTCGAGCAGGATGACGAGCGTGAACGCCCCGAAGTTCATGAAGGTGTAGGCGAGCAGGTAGACCAGGATCCCCCACAGCCCCCAGTCGGTCGCGAAGCCGAGGACGCCGAGCAGCGCGTAGCCCGCGTTGGCGATCGAGGAGTACGCCAGCATGCGCTTGACGTTCGTCTGGAGGAGGGCCGCGACGTTGCCGAGGATCATGGTCGCCGCCGAGACGAGGGCGACGACGAGCCCCCAGTCCGCGTGGAACTTCGCGAAGGCCACGTAGAAGATGCGCGCCAGGATCGCGTACGCCGCGACCTTCGGGCCGACCGAGAAGAAGGCCGTCACGGGCGTCGGCGAGCCCTCGTAGACGTCCGGCGTCCAGACGTGGAACGGCACCGCGGCGATCTTGAAGAGCAGGCCCGCCAGGATGAGAAGGATCCCGAGCATGAGCATGTTGGACCGCTCGGTCGTCGCGAAGAGCTTCGCGAGCTCCGGAAGGCCCATCTTCCCCGACACCCCGTAGACGAGCGAGAGGCCGTAGAGGAGCACGCCCGAGGAGAACGCCCCGAGGATGAAGTACTTCAGGGCGGCCTCGGTCGACTTGACCTCGCCCTTGAAGTAGCCGGCGAGGATGTAGGAGGAGAGGGCCATCGTCTCGAGCGAGACGTAGATCGTGATCAGGTTGTTGCCCGAGGCCATGAAGAGCATGCCGACGCCGGCGAAGAGCAGGAGCGCGTAGTACTCGCCCCCCGGGTACGGCGCCTGGCCGACGAACCGCACCGAGGCCAGGATCGTCAGCAGGATCGACGTCAGGACGAGACCCTTGAAGAACAGGGCGAAGTTGTCGACGACGAATGCGCCGCCGAGGATCGGGACCGACCGCTCCGGCCGGGACGCGACGAAGACGACCAGGATTCCCGTGATCGCGACCGAGAGCGTCGCCAGGAAGCCCAGGAACTCCTCGCGGGCCTTCTCGAAGAAAACCGAGACCGTCAGCATCAGCAGCCCCGCCGCCGTGAGGAAGAGCTCCGCCGAGAGCAGGATCAGTCCGACGGCTTCGTGGAGAAAGTCACGGCGGGCGGCCTCGACGGCGCCGGAGGGGTCCGCCTTCTCGGCCATCGCCGCGCCTCGACCGTGGACCGCCGACGATCGCGACGATCTCTCGGACGGTCTGCGGATGACGTCGAAAATGGGCCTCGGGTACAGCCGATCGAGAGGGCGAGGATGACGAGGGGCGCTAGCACGAGCCGCTCCCGCAGCGTCAGGTCCGGGAGCCTCGCGTTGGCCGGGTTGGTGACCTCGCCGAAGAAGATGCGCTGGTAGAGCCGAGAGGACGCGGCCCCGAGCACGATGCCCGACGCGGCCGCGAAGGCCGACGAGAAGTTCCGTGCGAAGGCGCCCTGCAGGATCGTGAAGTCGCCGATGAACCCGTTCAGCAGCGGCAGGCCCATCGAGGAGAGGGCGACGACGACGAAGTAGGTCGCGAAGATCGGCATCGGCTTCGCGAGGCCGCCGTACTCCGACGATCCGGGGTGGCGCGCTCGTAGACGATGCCCACGAGAAGGAGGAGCCCGCCGGTCGAGACGCCGTGTTGATCATCTGGAGGATCCCGCCCTGCATGCCGGCCATGTCGAGGCGAAGATCCCGAGCATCACGGACCCGAGGTGCGACACCCAGGAAGAGGCGACGAGGCGCTTGATGTCCTTCTGCACCAGCGTGACCATGGCGCGGAGACGATGCCGATGATCGCGAGGGTGACGATGACGCCGATGACGCGGCTGTTGTGGACCGCTCGGGGAACATGGCAGCAGAGCCGGACGAAGCCGTACGCCCCATCTTCAGGAGGATCGCCGCCAGGATCACGACCCCGGCCGTCGGCGCCGCGGTATGGGCGTCGGGCAGCCAGGTGTGGAACGGGAACATCGGGACCTTGATCGCGAAGCGCAGAAGAACGCGAAGAAGAGCCACACCTGGAGCCCGGCCGGCATCGACTGGGAGACCGCTGTGAGCGCCTCGATCGAGACGCCCCGGCGCGTGGCCGAGGCCCTTGTACCCCGTAAGCCGGTCGTGTCGTAGAAGTAGAGGGCGATGATGCCGAGGAGCATCAGCACCGAGCCGAGCGTGTAGAGGAAGAACTTGATGGCGGCGTAGAGCTGGTGCGGCCGCCGCATACCCCGATCAGGAAGTACATCGGCACCAGCATCACTTCCCAGA
>CAVXTP010000007.1:0-75297 GCA_963764715.1 uncultured Acidobacteriota bacterium | reverse complement strand
TCCCGACGCCCCGCCCGGTCGAACGCGTGATGCCCGTCTATCCGGAGCAGGCGCTCAAGGAGCGCGTGCGTGGCGTCGTCGTGCTGCGCGTCCTCGTTTCCGAGGCCGGGCAGCCGATCGAGGTCACGGTGAAGACGGCCGCCCGAAAAGATCTGACCGACGCCGCCATCGCCGCCGCGAAGCAGTGGAGGTTCGAGCCCGCGCGCAAGAACGGCGTCGCGGTCCGCGGCTCGGTCGAGATCCGGTTCCCCTTCGAGGGGGTGCAGTTCGCCCGCACGCCGTTTCCGGGGAATTTCACGGGTCCGTGAGCCGGGGACCCGCGGCCCCCCGGCCATAGAATCCGGCTCCCGTGTCCTCCTCCGCCGCCAGGGCGCCGTACATGGCGCTCGCCCATCGCGACTACCGGCGGCTGATCTTTTCGCAGCTCCTGTCGCTGACCGGCTCGCAGATGCAGGTCGTCGCCATCAACTGGCACGTCTACCTGCTGACGAAGTCGCCGCTCGCCCTCGGGTTCGTGGGGCTCACGCGCGTGGTGCCGATCGTCGTCTTCTCCCTCTGGGGAGGCGTCGTCGCCGACCGGCACGACCGCCGCCGTGTCATGGTCATGACGCAGGTCGGGATGACCCTGGTGGCGCTGGGTCTCGCGGCGTTCACGTTCGCGGGCCGTGAAACGCTCTGGCTGCTCTACCTGCTCAACGCCCTCGGCGCCTCGGCCGTCGCGTTCGACGGCCCGTCGCGGCAGGCCCTGATCCCGCGGCTCGTCCCGTCCGAGGACCTGCCCGGCGCGCTCTCGCTCAACCTTTCGGTCTTCCAGGCGGCTCTCATCGGTGGCCCCGCGCTCGCCGGGATCCTCATCGCCCACCATCCGGAGTCTTCGCCGACGGCGGGCCTCGCCACGATCTACCTGTTGAACGCCCTCTCGTTCATCGCCGTCATCTTCGCCCTGGTCACGATGCGGACCTCCGGCGCGCCCGAGCACACCGAGGGGAAAGTCGACATGCGCGCGGCCCTCGCCGAGGGGCTGCGGTTCGTGTTCCGGACGCCCCTCATGGTCTGGACGATGGGGCTCGACTTCCTGGCCACGTTCTTCTCCGGCGCGACCTCGCTCCTGCCGATCTTCGCCGACCAGGTCCTCCACGTCGGCGCGAAGGGCTACGGCATCCTCGCCGCTTCGCCGGCGGTCGGCGCTCTCGCCGGAGCGCTCTATCTCTCGGTCCGGCCGCTGCCGGCGCGGCAGGGCCGCATCTTCCTGTGGGCCGTGGCGGCCTACGGCGCGGCCACGATCGTGTTCGGCCTTTCGCGGAGCTTCTGGCTCACGCTCGCGGCCCTCGCCGGGGTCGGCCTCGCCGACGCGATCTCGACGGTCATCCGGCAGACGTTGCGCCAGTTCATCACGCCCGACCGGCTGCGCGGCCGGATGACCTCGATCAACATGATCTTCTTCATGGGCGGTCCGCAGCTCGGGGAGCTCGAGGCCGGGTTCGTCGCCTCGCTCTTCGCCTCGACCGTCATCGGCGTCACCGTCTCGGTCGTCTCGGGCGGCGTCGCGACCGTCCTCATCACCGGCGCCATCGCCGCCGCGGCCCCCATGATCCGGCGCTACGACTTCCGGGAGAGCACGGGCGCGGCCCGATGAACGAACCCATCCAGGTGCAGCACCTGACGGTCGAGCATCACGGGCGCGCGGCCCTTCGCGGCGTGAGCCTGACGGTCGCCCTCGGGTCGACCTACGCGCTGCTGGGGCATCCGGGCGCGGGAAAGACGTCCCTCATCGACGTCGTGCTCGGCAGGCGCAAGCCGACGGGCGGACGCGTTCTCCTCTTCGGCGAAGACGCCTGGAAGAAGCGCCGCCGGCTCGCCGGCCGGGTGGCCGCGGAGCTCCTCGTCCTCGACGATGCGCCCGCCGGGCTCCGACCTCCGATCGGCCCGGACCGGACCTCCCTGCTCGCGACGGACGAGCCCTCCCGCCTCGACGGAATCGCGAGCCACGCCGGCATTCTCCGGGCCGGCCGGCTCGTTCTCGACGGTCCGGTGAGCGAGCTGACGCGCCGGTTCCAGCGGATTCGCTATGCCAACCGGATCACCGAGACCCGGACGGAGTTCGGCACGGAGCTCGATGCGTTCGACGCCGTGCGCGTCAAGGTCCGCGGCTGGGGGATCGACGCCGTCGTGTCGAACTTCGACGCCGGGCAGTTCGAGCGCTTCCGGGGGATCGACGGAGTCGAGGACGCCGAGGCCCTTCCCATGACCCTGACCGAGATCTTCCATGCCGTCGCCGGCGAGCCGCCCGCCGTCCCGGGAGACCGCGCGTCCTAAGGCCCCCCCGGGCACGCCATCGAATCGGATATCGTCCGCGTCCGTGAACGGTTTCGCGCGGGACAGCAACGGCGACCTCACGTGCGACGGGGTGCCGCTCGAAGGCCTCGCGCGCGAGCACGGCACTCCCCTCTACGTCTACAGCGCCGCGCGCATCGACGAGGCGTACAGCCGATACGACGCGGCCTTCGCGGCCGTCCCGCACCTCGTCTGCTACGCGGCCAAGGCCAACTCGAGCCTCGCGATCCTCCGGCGGCTCGCCTCCCTCGGCGCTGGGGCCGACGTCGTTTCGGGAGGAGAGCTCCGGGCCTGCCTCGAGAGCGGCTTTCCGGCCTCGAAGATCGTCTTCTCCGGCGTCGGCAAGACGGACGAGGAGCTGCGGTTCGGCGTCGAGAGCGGGATCCTCGCGTTCAACGCCGAATCCGAGCGCGAGATCGAGCGCATCGACGCCGTGGCCGGGTCGCATAACCGCACCGCCCGTGTCGCCCTGCGGGTCAACCCGGACATCGACGCCCGGTCGCACCCCTACATCTCGACCGGCCTGAAGCAGAACAAGTTTGGCGTCGACATCGGCCGGGCCCGCGCGATCTTCGAGCGGGCGCGGGGGTTACCCCACGTCCGCCTCTCGGGTATCCAGGCGCATATCGGGAGCCAGATTCTCCAGGCCGCGCCGCTGGCGGAGACGGCGCGGGAGCTCGCGACGCTCGCGCGCGAGCTTTCCGCCACCGGGGTTCCGATCGAGGCCATCGACATCGGCGGCGGGATCGGTATCGGGCCGGACGCGCCGACGCCGGAGGCCTACGCGGCAGCGGTTCTGCCGGCTCTCGAGGGCCTCCCCGCCC
Organism: uncultured Acidobacteriota bacterium; assembly: GCA_963764715.1. Classification (GTDB taxonomy): domain Bacteria; phylum Acidobacteriota; class Thermoanaerobaculia; order UBA5066; family Gp7-AA6; genus DAHUXD01. The sequence goes on along the minus strand of CAVXTP010000007.1, from coordinate 72,139 downwards.
GGATCCTCATCGAGCCCGGTCGTTCGATCGCTGGACCGGCGGGCGTGCTCGTCACGCGTGTTCTCGGCGTCAAGCGGGAGCGGCAGAAGACCTTCGTCATCGTCGACGCCGGGATGAACGACCTCCTGCGCCCGGCCCTCTACGAAGCGCTTCATCCGATCGAGCCGGTGGGTTCTCGCGCGGGCCCCGAGATCCAGGCCGACGTCGTCGGGCCGGTCTGCGAGAGCGCGGACTGCTTTCAGCACGACGCCCGGATGCCGGAGCCGAGGGAGGGAGACCTGCTCGCGATCCGGGACACCGGCGCCTACGGTGCGGCGATGTCATCCAACTACAATTTCCGGGGCCGGGCCGCCGAGGTCCTCGTCGAGAACGGTGTCGGCCGCTCGATCCGCCGCCGCGAGACCTACGAGGACATGACCCGCCTCGAGCGCACGTAGAATGGAAGGCATGAAGAGCTCCCGCCACCGCGGCGTTCTCGCAGGGTTCTTCGCCGCCGCTCAACTCTGGGCCGCGGCCCCGCCTGCGCCGCCGACGTTGAAGATGCCCGGGGTGGCGGACGATCGAACGATCTCGCGCGAGTCTCTCCTCGGCCGCGACGAGCGCGACGTGCGCCTCGAGGACACCGACGGCAACGTCGCGATCTATCACGGCATGGCGCTTCTCGAGGTGCTCGAGAGGAACGGGCTCGACCTGAAGACGATGTCGGGCGAGCGCAAGTCGGCGGCCTCCGTGGTCGTCGTGACCGCGCGCGACGGCTACACCGTCGTCTTCTCCGTCGGGGAGCTTCGTGCCAATCGGGCCAACCCGAAGGTGTTCCTCGTCTCCGAGGTTGCGATGGACCCTCTGCCGGAGAACGAGGGGCCCGTCCGGCTCATCGTCTACGGGGACCCCGTGCGCTCCTCCTACGGCCTGGCGACGATCGAGCTGAAGAACCTCGGTCCGCGCAAACCCTGAAAGGGGCGGGCGGGCCCCCGGTTTGACCCCCCCTCCCCAGGAGGTTAAACTGCGCGACCCGACGGTGGGTGTAGCTCAGTTGGTTAGAGCGCCAGATTGTGGATCTGGATGTCGAGGGTTCGAATCCCTCCACTCACCCCAGAGTTTCTCGCGTCAGTTCTTTGCGCCCGTAGCTCAGTCCGGATAGAGCGTTAGCCTCCGGAGCTAAAGGTCGCGCGTTCGAATCGCGCCGGGCGCACCATATTTTCCAACGGGTTAGCTGATCCCTCCTCCGCCTTGACCCCTGATTCTCCGTGTTTGCGGATCGGGACTTCGATGGAGGGCTGTATGCCCGCGCTGCCTTCGGCAGCGACCTGGCGCCCGCTTGAAACAAGCCGTAGACGTTCTACGTACAAGGTAGTAGACGGTCTACGACAATGACCAGGACCCCCGACGATCCGCGCCTCGAGCTCCTCCAGGGCACCCTCGACATGCTCATTCTGCGGACCCTCCGGTGGGGACCTCAGCACGGCCACGGGATCGGCCAGGCCATCCGCCGGCAGTCGGAGGAGTTGCTCAGGGTCGAGACCGGCTCGCTCTACCCTGCCCTGCACCGGCTCGTGAAGCGGGGATGGCTGAAGTCCGAGTGGGGAGTGAGCGAGGCGAATCAGCGGGCGAAGTTCTACCGTCTCACACCCTCCGGCAGGGCCCAACTGATCCGCGAGCAGGACCGCTGGTCCCAGCTCGTCCGCGCGATCGGCCGGATCATGAACCCCGCACCGGCGGCCAAGGAATAGCCGAGTAGCCATGCGACCCGACGACCGCGACCTCGAGGACGAAATCCGCAGCGCCCTGGAGCTGAGCATTCGGGAACGGATCGAGCGTGGCGAGGATCCACAATCCGCCCGGCAAGCCGCCCTCGAGGAATTCGGGTCCATGGCGGCCGTCCGCGACTCGATGCATCGGGTCTGGTACAGCCGCTGGTCCGACGCCATGCTGTTGCTCTTCCAGGAAATGCGAATCGGCCTGCGTTCTCTTCTGCGCACCCGGGGACTGGCCATCACCGTGGTCGTGACGCTCGCGCTGGGCATCGGCGCCAATGCGGCGATCTTCAGCGTCGTTCGGAGCGTTCTCCTGCGTCCGCTCGTCAATCGGGATGCGGATCGGCTGCTCTACATCCGCCAGACCGCCCGGGGCGTCGGGACGGAGAACCTCACCTTCTCCATGCCGGAGATCGGCGATCTCGAGTCGCGCGTGAAGTCGATCTCGGCCTTCGGCGATTTCTCCACCGTCGACTTCACGCTGGTCGGGTTCGGCGGGGAGCCTCGCGTCGTGACGGCAGGCGTGGTCAACGGATCGTTCTTCGAGGTCATGGGGCTCCGGCCGGCCCTCGGGCGGCTGATCCATTCCGGCGACGACGGGCCGAAGGCGGCACCCGTCGCGGTTTTGACTCACCGGTTCTGGACGACGGTGCTCCACTCCGATCCGGCCGTCGTCGGCAAGGTCATCCGTCTGGGTCCCGGCAACGCGACGGTCGTCGGCGTCCTCGAGCCGTCGGTGCCCTACCCGGCCGAGACGCAGATCATCGCGAACGTCGTGACGAGCCCGCACCACCTCGGGGCGACGATGCAGAACGAGCGCTGGCACCGCATGACCGAGCTCTTCGGGCGGCTCGCGCCGGGCGCGACGCTGAAAGAGGCCCGAGCCGAGCTCGAGGCCGTCCACGCGTCGATGGTGCACGCCCACCCGGAGTCCTACTCCGCGAACGCCCGGGTCGGGCTCGAGGTCAGGACGCTCCGCGACCAGCTGGCGTCGCCCGCACGAACGATCCTCCTGCTGCTCCTGGCGGCGGCGGCGGTCGTTTTCGTGATCGCATGCTCGAACGTCGCCAACCTGATTCTGAGCCGGTCGGTCCGCCGCGAATCCGAGCTCGCGGTTCGCGCCGCGCTCGGCGCCAGCCGGGGCGCGCTCCGGCGCACCCTCCTCGCGGAGAGCCTCGTCCTCTGCGTCGCGGGTGCCGCGCTCGGCCTGCTGCTCGCGAGGCCGCTCGTGGCCGTGGCGGCCCGCTATGCGGCGCGCTTCTCCGTCCGCGCGCTGGAGGCCAGGGTGGACGGCAGCGTGCTCTGGCTCGGGGCGGGACTGGCGCTGGTGGCGGCGGTGCTGCTGGCGTACGTGCCACGGCTCCCCTCCTTCGATCGGTCGAGCGCTCTGGGTCCCGCTGTCGGCGGGATTCGGATCACGCCGGGCACGAGCCGCCGTCTCAAGATCTTCGCGACGACGCAGATCGCGTGCTCCTTCGTGCTGCTCGTGGGCGCCGGCATGCTGGTCGCGACGTTGAATGCGATGTCGACGGCGAATACCGGCTATGACATGCGGCAGGTCCTGGCGGTCGACGTCCCGCCGCCCGCGCCCGGCGCCGGCGGTGAAGCAACCGAGAACTTCTTCCAGGAAGCCACGCGGCGGATCGGCGCGCTGCCGGGTGTGGAGGGCGTCGCGTCCGGGATGGTCGTGCCCTGGCGCGACCAGTGGAGCCTGAAGCTCCAGTTCGGGTTCGAGGGATACCAGCCCGCCAACGGCGAGGACAACCCGGCCTGCATCTTCCGGCCCGTCTCGCCTCGATTCTTCGCCGTGCTCGGTGTCCCGATCGTCGCCGGCCGCGAGTTCACGGACGAGGACCGTCCCGACACCGAATCCGTCGCCATCGTCAGCCAGAGCGTGGCGCAGCGCCTCTTCCCCAGGGGCGAAGCGGTCAACCGACACCTGTGGCTCGACCGCCGCACCGGCATGGGTTCCGGGCCGCGCCGCATCGTCGGCGTCGTCGCTGACGTGGACGACGAGAACGTCGTGCAGGTGCCGACGATGACGGTGTACGTCCCGTGGCGGCAGTTCGGCGAGCCGAGCCGCCTGTTCGTCCGCGCCGCGGCCGATCCCTACGCGCTCGTCCCGGCCGTGACGCGTACCCTCCACGACATCTCCGCCGACCAGGCGGTCGAGCGGCCGGCGACGCTCGAGGACGTTCGCACCCAGGTGCTGACGCCGCAGCGGTTGAACGCGTTCGTGTTCTCGGCCTTCGGCGGCATCGCGCTGCTCATCGCGGTCGTCGGCGTCGCGGGCGTGCTGGCGTTCTCGGTGGGCGCTCGGACCCGTGAGTTCGGCATCCGGCTCGCGGTCGGATGCGAGCCGCGCCAGCTCAGGGCCCGTGTTCTCCGCGAGGGCGCCGCGATCGCCTCCGCCGGAATCCTGGTCGGCGGTCTCGGTGGGATCGCGCTGGCCTGGCTGGCGAGCCGGCTGTTCGGCGTCGCTCAGATGCCGGGCGTGCTGCCGATCGCCGGAGCGGCTGCGCTTCTCGCGGCCGCGGCGATCCTCGCGTCGCTCTTGCCCGCCGTCCGTGCGTCGCGCGTGGACGTCATCCAGGCGCTGCGATCGGAGTGAGGACGGAGCCACGCGTTCGTCCCGCGGCGGATGGAACGAGAGGCTCGGGACGGCAGACCGTCGGAAGCCAGGTTCCTGAGTGATCTACTCTGAGCCGTCCGGAGCTCCCGTGGGCTCCTCCCCGCCCTCCCCCGGGCGGCCGGGGGATCCGACCCCGCGTCCGGGGACGTGATCCCCCCGGGGAAGCTTCTGCGCGTGTTGTCCAGAAGCGGAGACGTCATGCAACGAATCCCCCTCGCCCTCCTGTTCTCGATCGGTGCTTCGACCCTGGCCGGGAGCACGTTCACGGTCACCAATACCAGCGACTCCGGCGCGGGGTCGCTGCGCCAGGCGATGCTCGACGCCAACGCGAACGCGGGCGCCGATACGATCGGTTTCAACGTCTCCGGCGCGGGCTGCACCGGCGGCGTCTGCACGATCAAACCGCTGACCGCGCTGCCGTTTCTCACGAGCCCGGTCACGATCGACGGCTACACCCAGACGGGCGCCACGCCCAACACGAACGTGGCGGGCGCGATCAACGCGGTCCTGAAGATCGTCGTCTCGGGTGTCGACGATCCGAACGCCGAAGACAACGACAGCGGCTTTTTCCTCGGGACCGGATCCGCCGGCTCGACGGTCAAGGGCCTGGTTCTCAACACCTGGAACACCGGGATCTATGTGAACGCCGCGAATGTCGGCGTGCAGGGCTGTTTCATCGGAACCGACGCGGCGGGCATGACGGCCGTTGGCGACGATGTCACCGGGATCTACGCTTTCGGCGGGGCGGGAGCAGCGGCCCTCACCGTCGGAGGGCCTCAACCTGCCGACCGAAACCTCATCGCGGGAAACTGGGGGTCGCACGTCAACCTGGATGGCGTCGCGGGAGCGACGGTCGAAGGCAACCTGCTCGGAACCGACGCGACCGGCGCCGCCCCGCTCCCGCCGACGAATCCGCTCTACCCCGCCGCCGGCGCCGCGGTCATCACAACGACGATCGGGGCGACGACCTTCATTCGTGGCAACGTCGCGGTCGGCCCGTTTCTCATCGGAAACGGCTCGCCTTCCAGCTTCGAGACGGTTGTGCAGGGCAACTTCATCGGCACCGACGTCACGGGACTGGCGGAGTTCCGGTACTCGGGCATCCAGGTGGACACCACCGACGTCACCGTGGGTGGCACGGGTCCGGGCGAAGGCAACGTGATCGCGTTCAATTCAACGGGTGTCTACGTCAGCCAGAACGGAAAGCGCTGCAAGATCCGGGGCAACTCGATCTATTCGAACGGGGACTTGTACCGAAGCTCGGGCATCGTTCTCTTCTACAACCCGTCTCCGCCTCCCAACTGGTTGACCCCTTTGCCCAACGATTACGGGGATGCCGACACCGGCGCGAACGAGCGTCAGAACTTTCCCGTCATCGCGTCCGCCGTGTCGTCCCTCGTCGGGGGAGGCACCACGACCATCACCGGGGCGCTCAACAGCACTCCGAACACGACCTTCGATCTCGACTTCTTTTCCAACCCGGCATGCCTGAAGTGGCCGCGGTCCTTTCTCCAGGGCAAAACCTACCTCGGCTCGACCCAGGTCACGACCGACGGCAACGGCGACGCGCCGATCAACGCGGTCCTCTCCGTCACGCTCGGCGCCGGCGAGCGCGTCAGCTCGACGGCGACAGACCCCGACGGCAACACCTCGGAGTTCTCGCAGCGAATAGTCGTCCACTCGGAGCCGGGCGGCGGCGATCCCGGCGGGGTGCCCGGGGCGCAGCTGTACGGGTTCAACTTCCTGCCCGGCGCGTCGGTGACGGTGGGCGGTATCCCAGCCCCCAGCGTCGTCGTGGACGACTACGACACCGTGACCTTCACGACGCCGGTCCTCACGCCGGGGACGCTCTACGACATCACGCTGACCAACACCGACGGCACGACCGGGACGCTCCCCAACGGCTTTCTCGCCGATTTCGTGGATGTTCCCAACGGCGGCAACCCGTTCTTCATCTTCGTCTACGGCCTGGTTCGCAACCAGATCACGGCCGGCATCGGCGGCGGACTGTACGGTGTGAACGACCCCACGAAACGCCAGCAGATGGCGGTGTTTCTGATGAAGGCCAAGCACGGCGTCTGCTACACCCCGCCCCCCTGCACCACGGCCTCCTTCTCCGACGTTCCCTGCTCATCGAACTTTGCCCCCTGGATCTACGCGCTCGTCGCCGAGGGGATCACCGCGGGCTGCGGCGGAGGCAAGTTCTGCCCGGCCGACCCGGTCAATCGGCAGCAGATGGCCGTCTTCCTGCTGAAAACCAGGGAGGGTGGAAGCTACACGCCTCCCGCCTGCACTTCGCAGGACTTCGGGGACGTTCCCTGCTCATCGAACTTTGCCCCCTGGATCTACGAGCTCGTGCATCGCAGCATCACCGCCGGCTGCGGCGGTGGCAACTACTGCCCGCTCAACCCGAACACGCGTGGCCAGATGGCCGTGTTCCTGTCGTTCACGTTCGACCTGTACTAGAGCCGTCTCTCTCCGTCAGAAGGAGATCTCAAGCCGCATTTCCTGACGGCCTGGCTTCCCACCACGGCGTCGGTTTGTTCCGAGCAGCGGCGACCCGCTCTCCGTCCGCATTCCGCGGCACGCCGAGCGAGCCGCTCGAGAAGGGGCGTTGTGTTTCATCGGCGTTCGCTCTTGTTTGCAGTTGCCTTCTTGTCCCTCACGGGATCGCTCCGCGCGTGAGCGCCGAGCGCGGTAGGATGAATCCGTATCGAGAGTCGCCTGTTCACGCTGATTTCGCGCGGGAGCGTCGTCGTCCCACGCGACCCCGGGGGTTTTCCTGTCATGAACCGCTTTCTGCCTGGAGGTGCGGTCTCCCGTTCGGCGCTTGCGATGGCGCTCTCGATCGGCGTCGCAACCGTTCTGGCGGCCGGCTGCGCGGACAATCCGACGCCGGCCGCAGCCACCGGGCCTGCCGCCGGATCCGATCGGAGCCCCGCATCCACCGACCGCCAGCTGATGCAATCCTTCGCGCTCAACAACTACAAGCGCGAACTGGACGGTCAGTGGCAGGGAATTCGTCTCGCGTCCGACGGAAACGTTTATTTCGCGAGCTCGACGCACTCGGCGCATCACGGCGCTTCGTTCTTCAAGTACGACACCACAACCGGGCAGATCACCGAGCTGGTCCACGACATCACGAACATCTGCGGCGAGGACGCCCGGACCAATCCCCAGGGCAAAATCCACAGCGACATCGTCGAGGCGAACGGCTGGCTCTACATGGCGACGCATTTCTCGGCCGACAAGCCCGGCGTCTACAAGACCTGGACCGGCTCGCACGCGCTCGGCTACGAGATCGCGACCGGCCGCTGGCGTGACTACGGCGTCATCCGCCCGGGCTACACGGTCTACTCGGCCATCGGCGTCGATCCCGTGCGCCACGCCCTCTACGTCTTCGTCACCGGGAAGACAGCCGGCCAGGCCGCCTACATGTACCGCATCGATACCGTGACCGGAGAGAAGACCAACCTCGGGCAGGTCAGCGCCCCGAGCCGCGGCGACTGGAACTTCTCGTCCGCCTGGACCTTCGTCGACCGGCGCGGCGACGTCTGGTTCTCCGTCAAGAATCAGGGCGGAGACCTGCAGCAGATTCACGGCGACACCGGGGTCATCGAGGTCCACCCGGGCGCTCTGCCCGCTCTCGTTCGCTGGGACTCCAACAAGGTCGAGACCGATCCCGCTCTCCAGGCGAGCCGCGCCATCGCATGGATGCAGCCCCTCGACGGCGACCGCGCCCTGCTCACCATGTTCCCCAACGGCGGCATGCTCTACGCGTTCGACTCGACCCGGCCCATGGCGTCCGCGTTCACCCCGATCCAGCACATCGGCTTCAACTACCTCGGCGGCCTCGCCATCGGCGGAAATCGCGTGTTCTATTACCAGCGCGCGAACCGGGCCTTCGGGAACCAGGAGTTCCGGGATTTCCATCTGCTGAGCGTCTCGCTCGAGGCTGCGACGGGCCACGCGATCACCGACCACGGACTGATCGTGGATCAGGACGGGCGCACGCCGTGGCGGCTGCCGGGAATGATGGCCGACGGGCGAGGCCACGTTTACACGATCGGCGATTGGTGGACCATTGCCGGGGACCTCGGCACGTTGCGCTACGACTGGAATCGCGGCAACGAGACTTACCAACAACTGCCGCGCGGCGAGTTCTTTGCCGTGGCCAACGTCGGCATCCCGGCGCCTCCGCAACCGCCCGGGTCCGAGCCCACGCGGTCAGACCCTTAGCCTGGCGGGGAGTTCGGCAACATCGCGTCGTAGTCCCGTCGGAGCCGGGCTGGCGCACCGGGACGGCAAGGGCACCACTCATCGGCTGGCGGCCGGGTCGCCTACGCCCCCATGCTAGAGTCCCGCCTTCGACTCCGGGTTGGATGTGCTCCGGCCGGCACCCTCGTCCTCCCTCGACAAGGAGGCAGACATGCTCCGGTTCGTCCTGAGTCGTCGCCACGCTCTCCCTCCGTTCCTCGCGCTCCTCGGCACGATCGTCGGACTCCGTGCGGCGAGGGCCCAGGAGCTCTTCGTCGCCAACGGCTCCAGCGACACGATCACCGTCTACAACCGGACCGACAGCGGCGACATCGCGCCTCTGCGAACGCTCGGCGGAGCCGCGACGGGCCTGAACGGCCCGAGGGGCATCGCGCTCGATCTGGTCCACGACGAGATGTTCGTCACCAACTACTTCGGCAACTCGGTCACCGTCTACGCGCGAACCGCGAGCGGCGACACCGCCCCCGTCCGCACGATCGTCGGTGGCTCGACCAAGCTCGACTCCCCCGTGGGCATCGATTTCGACCCGCTCCACGACGAGCTGATCGTCGGGAACCGGTCGGCGGCCGACACCTCGACGGCCTCGTCCATCGTGGTGTTCAGCCGCACCGCGGACGGCGACGCCGTGCCCCTGAGGACCATCGCGGGAGCTGCGACCGGCCTGAACTTCTCGCACATGCTCATGGTCGACCCGCTGAGCAACGAGATCTTCGTCGTGAACGCGGCCGGCTCCGCGACTCCCCCGGCTCCCGACTCGGTGACGGTCTACAGCCGCACGGCGAACGGAAACGTCTTACCCCTTCGCACGCTGACCGGCGCCGCGACCGCTCTCTCGACCCCCATCGGCTTCGCGCTCGACCGCACGAACGACGAGATCGTGGTCACGAACGCCAGCCCGGTGAAGGTCACCGTCTACGGCCGGACGGCCACTGGCAACACGGCTCCCCTGCGCACGATCGCGGGCGCCTCGACGGGGTTGAACTATCCCGTCGGGGTCTACGTCGACCTCCCCAACCAGCAGCTTCTGGTGTCGAACCAGAACGGGAACTCCGTCACGGCCTACAACCGGACCGCCACCGGCAACGCCGCTCCCGTCCGCACGCTCGCGGGCGGCTCGACGGGCCTGGCGGTTCCGGGAATGGCCATTCTGCCGGCCGGCACGGTCCCGCAGTCGCTGGCGGTCGACGGCGTCGGGGTCGCGGGCTCGAACTCCAACGCCAACGGCGTCTTTGAGGCGGGCGAGACCGCGGCGGTGGCGCCCGCCTGGCAAAACACCTCGACGATTCCCCAGAGCTTCGGCGGCGCGGCGTCCGGCCTCACCGGTCCGCCCGGCCCGACCTACACGACCGACGACGACGTGGCGGGCTACGGCACCGTCACCGGCGGCTCCGTGTCCGACTGCGCGACCGATCCGGGCGGCTGTTACCTCATGACGGTCTCCGGCACGCGCCCCGCGCCGCACTGGGACGCCACGTTCACCGAGGACCTGAGCCCGGCCACGATCGCCGGCCGGCCCGACTCCGGCGGGCTCCCCGCGAAGACCTGGACGCTGCACCTCGGCGAGTCGTTCCCGGACGTCCCGACATCGCATCCGTTCTACAGGTTCGTCGAGAACCTCTTCCACAACGGAGTCACGGGCGGCTGCGGCGGCGGCAACTACTGCCCGGGCAACTCCGTCACCCGCGCCCAGATGGCCGTCTTCCTCCTGAAGGGCAAGCACGGGAGCGGCTACGCGCCTCCCGCCTGCTCGGCAACGGTCTTCACGGACGAGCCCTGCCCCGGCGGGGTCTTCGTCGACTGGGTCAATCAGCTCGCGGCCGAAACCATCACCGGAGGGTGCGGCGGCGGCAACTACTGCCCGACCAATCCCGTGCGCCGCGACCAGATGGCCGTGTTCCTGCTGAAGGCCAAGCACGGCTCCTCCTTCGTGCCGCCGGCCTGCGCGCACGTCTTCGGCGACGTGGATTGCCCGTCCCCGTTCGCCGACTGGATCGAACAGCTCGCGGCCGAGCAGATCACCGGAGGGTGCGGCGGCGGCAACTACTGCCCGCTCAACCCCAACACGCGCGGGCAGATGGCCGTCTTCCTGGTCAAGGCCTTCGGGCTCCTGCTCTACGGGCCCTAGAACTCTCCCTTAGCCGCCCGTCCTCCACCGTCCGCCGTGCTCCCGCGTGTCTCGCGGAATTCAGGCGCCCCACGGTCGCCGGCGGCCCGCCCTGGAGGAGCACCGTAACCTCCTGTCCCGACTGCTTTTCCATCTCGCCCCGGCCGGGCCTTGCGGAGACCGGCCGAGGGAATGATCCCTGCGCCGGGGCCTCCGCGCGTGTTGTGTAGAGGTCACTTCCATGGCGACAGGAGGTTCTATGCGGCCATTCCGACTCGCGTTCCTGTCTCTCCTCGCGGCTTCGTCCCTGGCGGCAGCCACATTCACGGTCACCAATACCAACGACTCGGGCGCCGGATCGCTTCGCCAGGCGATCCTGGACGCCAACGCGAACGCGGGCGCGGACACGATCGCCTTCAACATCCCGGGCGGCGGCGTTCAGACGATCACGCCGGCGACGGACCTTCCGCAGATCACCGATGGGGTGACGATCGACGGCTACACGCAACCCGGCTCGAGCGTCAATACGGACCCGATTGCTACGAACGCCGTGCTCACGATCCTGCTCGACGGCATCCCCGGCATCAATGACAACGGGCTCTCTGTCGGAGCCTCTGCCGGCGGGACGACGATCCGCGGTCTCGCGTTCATCCGTTGGGGGAGAGGCATCGAGCTGAACGGTCCCGGCGCGTTCGTGAGGGGGAACTTCATCGGACCGGTCCCGGGCGAAACCTACGCGTATGAGAACGTCACGGGCATCTATTACGCCGGAACGGACCTGACCACCGTGATCGGCGGGACCGCGCCCGCGGATCGCAACCTGATCTCCGGCAACATCGCCGGAATCGCAGTGGCGAGCTCCGGCGTGACCATTCAGGGCAACCTCGTCGGCACGGATCTCACTGGAACGAAGTCTCTCGGGAACGGGCAGGGCATCATCTCTGCACCCTTCATCCCCGGCGCCGGGGCCACTGTCGGCGGAAGCGCGGCCGGGGAGGGCAACGTCATCTCCGGAAACGGCGGCAGCGGGATCGCGCTCCACTTCAACCTCTCCACCTGGATCATTCAAGGCAACCTCATCGGCACCAACGCCGCCGGCACCGGGCCCCTCGGCAACGGGACGGGCATCGACACCTTAGGTTCCGGCGTCATCGTCGGCGGCACGTCACCCGGCGAGGCCAACGTCATCGCCTACAACGGAGGCTCCGGCGTCTACTTGAGCGCCGGGTCGGCCGTCGATAATCAAATCCGGGGCAACTCCATTCACGACAACGGTACGTTCGGGATCATTTTCGACCCTGGGCTCTATTTCAACGACCCGCTCGACGCGGACGAAGGCCCCAACCACGGTCAGAACTTTCCGCTCATCCTGTCCGTCGAGCACAACGGGCTGGTCGGCGCCGCGAGTACGCGGATCCTCGGAAAGCTCAACAGCGCGCCATCGACGACCTTCGACCTGGACTTCTACGCCAACCCGGCGTGCCCGGACTTCCCACGCGAGTTTCTCGAGGGCGAGACCTACCTCGGCTCGTCGCAGGTCACCACGGACGGAAGCGGCAATGCGTCCATCGACGTCACGCTTTCCGTCGAAACGGAACCCGGTGCTCGGATTTCGGCTACGGCCACCGACCCCGCCGGCAACACCTCGGAGTTCTCGCAGCGAATCGCCTTCTCGATCGACCCGCCCTCGGGACCGGCCGCCGGTGGCACGGCAGCCACGATCTCGGGCACCGACTTCGCCGATCCGACGACCGTCACTGTGGGCGGCACACCGGTCACCGTCACCTTCACGGACGACCATACGCTGAACGCCACGATGCCCGCCTTCGATCCCGGAACGTCTCACGACGTCGTGGTCACGACCCCGAGCGGCACCACGGGGACGATCACCAGGGGCTGGGTGGCCGACTTCCTGGACGTGCCGGGCGGGCACCAGTTCTATTCCTTCGTCACGGCCCTCGTCTCCAACAACATCACCGCGGGCGTGGGCAGCGGCCTCTACGGCGTCGACAATCCGACACTTCGCCAGCAGATGGCCGTTTTCCTGATGAAGGCCAAGCACGGCCTCTGCTACACCCCTCCGCCCTGCACCTCCGCGACCTTCACCGACGTGCCCTGCTCCTCCGGCTTCGCCCCCTGGATCTACGAGCTCGTGACCGAGGGCGTCACCGGCGGCTGCGGCGGCGGTACGACGTTCTGCCCCACCGACCCCGTCCTGCGACAGCAGATGGCCGTGTTTCTGATCAAGGCCTTCGAGGCTCCCGGCTACACGCCCCCAGTCTGCAACAACCCGCTCTTCTTCGACGTGCCGTGCTCCAACCCCTTTGCAGCGTGGATCAACGAGCTCGTCGCCCGGTTCATCACCGGAGGTTGCGGCGGCGGAGCCTATTGCCCGACCAACGCCGCCACCCGCGGGCAGATGGCCGTATTCCTCACGAAGACCTTCAACCTGCAGTAGGAATCGCCGCGCGCTGGCCGCCATCGTTCGAGGTCACACCCAGGTCACCCCGTAGACCGCCGGCGGCGCGCCGGGCTGCGCGCGCACGACGGCGGTGGCGTAGTACGCAGCCCCGCAGGAGTCGCACCGCACGGCGATGAGCTTTCCCTCGGGCGTGTTGCCCGGGATCGGGCGGGCGTTGCGCGTGCGGCACTTCGGGCAGGTCCATTCCATGGATCGGGTGTTTCGCATCCTCGCGCTCCTCGTTTCGGGTGGAGCGCGAGCTTGCCCGGCGCGGCCGAGGAGGGCGTGAAGGCCTCGTAAAGTCTCAGCGGCGGGCGAGCGGGTGGGGCTCGGCCATCCAGCGCACCACCTCGCCGGCCTCGAGCGGCGGGCTGACGAAGTGGCCCTGGACGAGATCGCAACCCATCGTGGCCAGGCGGTCCCACTCCCGCGGGCTCTCGACGCCTTCGGCGACGGCCCGGCACCCGAGGTGGTGCGCGAGGTCGATCACGGAGCGGACGACGGCCGCGTTGGCCTCCTGCGTGTCCATTCCCGTGACGAACGAGCGGTCGATCTTGATCTCGTCGACCGGGAGCTGCTTGAGCGTGCGGAGGGAGAGCGAACCGACGCCGAAGTCGTCGATCGCCAGCCGCACGCCGGCCTCGCGCAGCTCCGCCAGCGTCGACAGGGCGTGCAGCGGCTCGGCCGTGACGCTCTCGGTGATCTCGAACGTCAGGAGCTTCGGGTCCAGGCGCAGCCGCTCGAGGATCCGGCGGACGCGCTCGGCGAGCCCGCTGTCGCGGAGGATCCGCACGGACGCGTTGACGGCGATCGGAACGACCGCGCCCGCCGCCTTCCACTCGGCGCACTGCCTCAGGCTCGTCTCGAGGACCCAGTCCGTCAGCTCGCGGATCAGGCCGATCCGCTCCGCCCCGGAGATGAACTCGTCCGGCAGGATGAGGCCCCGCTCGGGGTGCCGCCACCGCACGAGGGCCTCGGCGCGCTCGAGGCGTCCCGTCCGCAGGTCGACCTCGGGCTGGTAGACGAGGAAGAACTCGCCGGCCTGGAGGCCGTGGCGCAGCTCCTCGAGGAGGGCGAGGCGGCTCCGGGAGAAGACGTCCTCCTTCGCCGAGTAGACCGCATATCCGTTGCTCGAGCGCTTGGCGCCGTACATCGCGACGTCGGCCGCCCGCAGCAGCATCGCCCCGTCGGTCCCGTTCTCGGGGGACAGCGCGATGCCGATCGACGCCGAGATCTCGAGCGTGTGCTCGTCGACGACGAAGGGCGCTTCGAGGGTCTCGAGGATCTTCGCGGCCATGCGTCCGGCGTCGGCCCGCCCGCCGGAGGCCGGGAGCAGCACGACGAACTCGTCCCCGCCGAATCGAGCGATCGTGTCGACCGAGCGCAGGACGCCGCGCAGCCTCGGCCCGACCTGCGCGAGCACGACGTCGCCCACGGAGTGCCCGTAGGAATCGTTGATCTCCTTGAAGCCGTCGAGGTCGATCAACAGGACGGCGAGCGAGCCGCCTTCGCGCCGCGACCCGCGCAGCATCTGCTCGAGCCGGTCCTGGAGAAGGAGCCGGTTCGGCAGGCCCGTCAGGGAGTCGTGGAGGGCCTGGTGCTCGAGCGCCGCGACGTGCTGGCGGCGCTCGCTGACGTCGCGCAGGATGGCGATCCAGGAGATCGAGCCGGCCTTCCGGCCCCGGACCGGCATGAGCTGGAGCTCCACGGCGAGCTCGGTGCCGTCGGCGCGCTTGACGACGAGCTCGCGCTGGAACGCCTCGCCGACCGCGAAGGCCCGCCTCGCGTCCCCCAGGGCCTCGCCCGGCGCCACGCTCACGACGTCGAGGGTCTTCCCGAGGACGTCGGTCCGCGCGAGGCCCGTCATCCGCAGGAACCCGCCGTTGGCGAACGTGATGCGCGGCCGCGAGGGCGAGGCGCCGCCCGAGAGGATGACGACGCCTTCGACCGCGCTGTCGACGGCCGACTCGAGCACGGCCGCGAACTGCGTCACGCGCCGCCGCTCGGACACGACCGCGGCGAGCGCCGCCGTCGTCAGCGCCACGACCCCCGAAAACGCCTGGAGCAGCAGGAGCGACTCGTTGTAGTCGGGCCGGTGGAACGGGCCCGTCCCGCGCAGCGTGCAGGTGATCGCCACGACGGCGAGAAGAAGGTTGGCGAGGGCGGACTCGCGGACTCCCATGCGGAACGCGATCGTGACGAGGAGCGGAAGGCACAGGAACTCGAGCGGAAGGTCCCGGGTCGAGGAGGGCGTCGGGATGAACCCGCCGAAGACGATTAGCCCGACCAGGACCACGCCGAGAAGGAGTACGCCCGCCTCGAGCCGCTCGCCCGACTCGCGGGGGTGGTTGCGCAGCGTCCACGTCAGCAGGACCGGCGTCACGAGCAGGGCGCCCGAGCCGTCGCCCAGCCACCAGGTCAGCCAGATCGGCCCGAAGTTCGACCACGGCGCGAGGCCCCCGAGGCACAGGCTCGCCGTCCCGAGCGTGGCGCTCAACGCGGTGGCCGCTCCCGCGGCGAGCCAGGCGAAGCGGAAGATGTCCCGCGGCCGTTCGAAGGCGTGGCGCCCGCCGGCGAAGCGATGGACGAGCCAGACGCCGACGACGGCCTCGAGGGTGTTGCCCACGGCGATCCCGAGGGAAGGCGCGAGCGCGCCGGACGTCCACAAGTTCGCCGCCAGGGCGCCGATGAAGACCCCCGGCCAGAGGTCGTACCCGAGGATCAGCAGGGCCGCCAGGGCGATGCCGGTCGGGGCCCAGACCGGTGTCGCGCTGGGGTGCAAAAACGCCAGCGAGAGCCCGAGACGCGCTGCCGCGACATAGACTGCGGCGAGGGCCGCGACGGCGAGGAAGCGCGACAGAAGACGCCGGGTCATTTTTGGCCGGATTGTCCCACACCGCCTCCCGCGCCCGGGTGTCGGCCGCGTGTGCGGCTGGTCACCCCGGCGACCGGATCCATGCGAATGGAATGCCTTGCGGCCGGGTTCGGGTTAGCCAATCGGCAATGGAGGTCAGGAAGATGATGAGACGAGCGGGAATGGCGATCCTCGGGTTGGCCCTGGCCGCCGGGGCTTCCGCGGCCGAGATCCACGGCACGGTCAGCGAGAACGGCAAGCCGATCGCCAGGGGGGTCGCGCTGAAGCTCGACTGCGCCGGCACGACGGCGACGGCCTCGACCGACGAGTTCGGCGGATACAGCCTCAAGATCGCGGCGAGCGGGCAGTGCAAGCTCTCGATCGACTACAAGGGCGGGACGGCTTCGCTCGGCGTCGCCGTCTTCGAGAAGCCCAGCCGCTACGACCTCGCGGTCACGGAGCATGCGGGCAAGGTCTCGCTCACGCGGAAGTAATGGCCGAGAAGCGCGACGCCTGGGACAAGGCCGGGATCCTGCTGCATCCGGTCGGCGGGCTCCTCACGGCCCTCGCCGTGGCGGTGCTCGGCTTCTGGACGTCCTCGTACCTGCGCGAGCGCGAGCACCGGGACGCGGAGCTGCGCGAGCGCATGCAGACGGCCGACACCAACGCCCGCCTCTACTCGGAGCTGATCAGCCGGCGGGAGGAGTCCGAGAGCGCGCTGCGCAAGGACATGTTCACCTCGATCATCTCGTCCTTTCTGGGAGCCGGGCCGCAGACGCTCGACCAGAAGCTCCTGAACCTTGAGCTTCTCGTCTACAACTTCCACGAGTCGCTGAACCTCAAGCCGCTCTTTCTCCACATCGAGCGGCAGGCGAGGCAGAGCCCGGAGCGCCGCGAATACCTCGCGCGCCTCGCGCGCGTCGCCGAGGAGGTCGCCAAGAAGCAGATGCTCGTCATCGAGGAGGGCGGCGCGACCTTCGACGCGACCGTGAACACGAAGACGCTCGCGTTCCCGTCCCCCGACGGCACGGGCGAGGTCCCCTTCATCGCCCGGGACCTCGAGGTCGACGGGATCCGCCGCAACTTCCGGCTCGAGGTGCTCGGCGTCAACAACGAGCTCGAGCAGCTCCAGCTCCGGATCACCGTCCGGACCGAGGAGAACGGACGGGCCGACACCACGGCGACCGAATTCTGGCTGGCGTACTTCGACTTCCCGATGATCGACAACATCCGCCTGCCCCACGATCAACGCCTGGCCGTCGTGTTGAATGCCTTCGACGGCGCCGCGGGCCTCGCGGACGTGACGGTCGCCTACTTCCCGGGCAAGTACGCGGGCCTGCGCGAGAAGCCGTACTACGACGAAGTGCTCGCGAAGCTCCTCGCCGCCAACCGGACGGCGGCCGTGACGCCGGCGCCCACGCCGGCGAAGACGCGCTAGGGGCTCCCGGCCGCCCCTACGGAACAGCGCAGGGGGGCTCGACGCCGAGCAGCGCCGTCCCGAGCTCTCCCCGCAGCGAAAGCAGCCGCACCCGCTCGAGCACCGAGTCGAGGCTGGCGCGTGCGGCCTCCTCGTCCGAGTCCGCCAGCGCGATCTCGCTCTCGTCGAGGTCGGTCGGCTCGCTGCGGCCCTCGCGCACCAGCATCTCTTCGGCCGAGCGGGTCTGGTCGGCGATGCCCCGGGCCCGCCGCGAGAGGCTCTTCTCCGCCGTCGCGCGGGCCACCGCGGCCTCGGCCCGGCTCACCTCCATCGCGACGTCGCCGTGCCGAACGCGCAGGTCCGCCTCCGCGCGGTCGAGCCGCGCGCGCGCCTTGCGCTGTCCGTCGTCGAAGCGGCCGCCCGTCCAGAGCGGGAGCAGGACCGACACGCCGACCGCCACGGAGTTGGGCGTGAACGACAGGTAGTAGTCGTCGTAGTTGTTGAACTTCGCCAGCCGCTGATAGTGCGCCGACGCCTCGATGACCGGCAGCCAGCGCTTCGACTCGAGCTTTGCCGACTGGCCGAGGAGCTCGACCTCGCGGCCGAGCGCCTTGAGCGCGGGGTCCGCCGCCAGCGCGGCGTTGAGGTTCTCGGTCTGCTGGAGCTCGGGAATGACGGAGTCGGGGTCCCCCGCCAGGCGGAGCGGGGCGCTTCCGGGCCAGCCGATGAGGCGCTTGAGCTCGAGCTCGGAGAGGTCCCGGTCCGATTCCGCGTTGAGGAGCTTCTGCCGGGCCCGCGCCGCGCCGAGTGTCGCGCGCTCGACGTCGAGCCGGGTGCGCCGGCCCTCCTCGCCGAGCGCCGTGACGCGCCCGGCCATCGCCTCCGAGGCGTCCAGGCGCCGGCGCGCGGCCTCGACCTGCACGCCGTCGAGGAACGACCGGGCGTAGGCGCCGACGACGGCCTCGATCGTCGACCGGCAGGTCTGCGCGAGCGAGGCGTCCAGGGCCGACTCGGTCGCCTGCGCCTGGAGAGCCACGGAGCGCCGGTTCGCGTCGTAGATCGTCTGGCGGATCTCGACGGACGCGATCGCCGGCACCTGTCCCGCCACCGTCGTCGGCAGGCCGTAGGTGTAGCCGGGCGTCGTCCCGAAGTACGCCGAGGGGTGGAAGGCGTCGCGGGCGAGGGCGGCCGAGGCCGCGCCTTCCTCGTGCGCGGCCCGCACCGAGGCGAGCTGCGGGGCCCGCTCCAGCGCCAGCTCGACGGCTTGCCGCAGCGTCAGCGGCTCCGGCCCGGCGGCCTGCGCGAGGAGCGCGGCCGGGGCCGACAGAACGAACAGGGCGAAACGAATGGTCCAGCGACTATTCATGGTGAAGCGCCTCCGACGGGTTCAAGCTCGATGCGCGGTACGCCGGTACCGCGCCGAAAATGACTGCCACGGCACAGGAAAAAAGAAACGCGAGCACGGCCGAGAGGACCGAGACCTGGATGTCGACGTTCTTGATCAGCAGGCTCGAGAGGTACGGAAGCCCGACGCCGATCGCCACGCCGATCGAGGCCCCGGCCACGCCGAGGGCGAGGGCCTCGAAGAGAAACTGGCCCAGGATGTCCCGCCGGCGCGCGCCGACCGACATCCGCACGCCGATCTCCCGCGTCCGCTGCTCGACCGAGGCGAGCAGGATGTTCATGATCCCGACGCCGCCGACGACGACCGAGACCGCGGCCGCGAGGATGAAGACGACGATGAGCGCGACCGAGATGGCGCGCGCCAGCCGCACGACCGTCGTCATGCTCTCGACCTCGTAGACCGACCCGGGGCGGTGGCGCTCCCGCAGGATCTCCTGGACCGCCTCGACGCCGGCCGGCAGCGACTCGAAGTCCCGGGTCTCGGCGAAGAGCGTCTTCAGCTGGCGGGTCGGCGTGTAGTACCAGGCCACGGTGATCGGGATGAGGATCGTCTCCGGCACGACCTCGCCGCGGCCGAGGGTGTCGACCGGCTCCTCGAACTCGCCGATGACCTGGAAGGTCGTGCCGAGCGTGCGGATCGTCTTGTCGGGCGACTCGTCGTTGGCGAAGAGCTGGTCGTAGAGGGCCCGGTTCACGACGCAGACCCGGGCGCGCTCGAGCGCGTCGTCGTCGTCGAAGAAGCGGCCCCGCAGGATCCGCATGTTCTTGCGGACCTCCCCGTAGTTGGGCATGACGCCGAGGACCGTCAGCGTCTTCGACTGCGACTGGACGGTCACGTTGCCGCGGAGCGTCACGATCCCCGTGACGCCCGAAAAGAGGTCGTTGCGGGCGGCGATCGCCTTGACGTCCGTGTCCGTCATGAAGTCGTCCGCGGTGCGCGAGACGCCGGAGCTGACCGTGCCGCGGTAGTTCGCCCAGACCAGCCGCGAGCCGACGCCCTCGATCTGGCGCAGCACGTACTGCCGCCCCGTCAGCCCCAGGCTGACGACGAGGATGATCGCGGCGGTTCCCACGACGAGGCCGGCGAGCGTGAGCGAGGTCTGGACCGGGTGCTTTCGGAACCGGTCGAGCGCCATGCCGAAGACTTCGCGGTTGAACATGGGTCGAGGGGCCGGGCCTTACGCGCCGCCGGAGCGGACCCGCAGGCCCTCCGACAGGGTGGTCGAGCCGGGAAGGATGACCGAGTCCTTCTCGGAGACGCCGGAGGCGATCTCGACGTCGTTCAGGCCGGACAGCCCGACCTGGACCTCGCGCCGGCGCGCCCGGCCCTTTTCGAGCAGGTACACGTAGCGCCGGTCGCCGTCGCGGAGGACCGCGGCCCGGGGGATGACGAGCGCGCCGCTCTTTTCTCCCGTCACGATCTGGACTTCGACGGCGGCGTTGGTCGGAAGCTCTCCCTTCGGATCGTCGACCTCGCCGAGGACTTCGCCAACCTCGCGGCCGCCCACCGTCGAGAGCCCCGGCGAGACGAACGTCACGCGGCCCTCCCAGCGCTGCCGCGGCAGGCCGTCGAAGGCCACGATGACGCGCTGGCCCGTCGCCACCCGCGGCAGGTCCGGCTGGTCGACGCGGGCCCGCAGGCGCCGGTGCGCCGCCTCGACGACGCTCGCCACGACCTGGCCGGCGGAGACGGTTTCGCCGACGCGCCGCGGAAGGCCGTAGACGACGCCGGCCGACGGCGCGCGGACGTCGAGCGCCGCGACGCGCCGCTCGAACTCGTCGGCCGCTCGTTCCGCCAGCGCGAGGCGCGACAGGGGGCCGTCGAGCCCCGACAGCCGCGTGCGCGCCGCGCGCAGGTTGTCTTCCGCCTGGCGAAGCGACCGCTCGTCGGCCTCGGCGGCGGCGCGCGAGATCGCGCCGGACGAAAGCAGCCGCCCGTCCGCCTCGAAGACTTCTCGCCGGTGCTTCTCCTCGCGGGCAAGCTCGGCGAGCTCGGCCTCGGCGCTCGCCCGGTCCGCCGCCAGGCGCAGGGCCTCGGATCGGGCGTCGAGCGCCTTCTGCGAGAGCTCGGCGTTCTCGAGCCGCACGAGCCGCGTCCCCGCCGAGACGCGGTCGCCGTCCCGGGCGGCAAGCTCGGCCACCGCCGCGCTCTCGGGAGAGCGCAGCTCGCCGCCGGGCGGGGGCTCCAGCGTCCCGTCGCACTGGACCGGAACGATCAGGTCCCCGCGCTTGACCCCGACGACCTGGACCGGGACCCCCCGGGGCCGCGAAAGGGCCGTCAGCAGGATGGCGAGGAGCAGGAGCGCCGCGGCGCCCACGGCCCACCGCAGGGGACGGCGGCGGACCGCCCGCTCTTCCTCGGAAGTCTCCATCCGGCCAATTGTAAGGTGGCTACCTCGGCGACAGGACCCGGGGGGTGGGCTGCACCCGGGGAACGGCCAGGGGGCTCCGGGCCGGGGATTGAACGGCAACGAAGGCCGGCTTCTGCTTCGCGACCGTTCCCGGCGCGCCGGTGACCGTCAGCCGAACGTCGTAGGCGCCCGGCAGGCGATAGACGTGGAGCGGCTCGTGCTCTTCGCTCGTTTCGCCGTCGCCGAACTCCCAGTGCCACGCCGAGGCCGAGGGGACGCTGGAGGCGTCGCGGAACTGGACGGCGAACGGCGCCCGGCCGGACGTTCCCGACTCGGCCGTGAAGTCCGCCACTCCCGTCCAGACGATCCGGAAGACGTTCGCGCCCGGATCGATCGGCGTCGCGGCGCCGAAGTCCTTGTAGAGGTCGGTGAAGTAGAGACCGTCGGGGCCGGCCGCGAGGCCGACCGCCGTGCCGCGTCCGGAGCCGAGGTACTCGACGACGGGCAGGGGGCCGCGCACGAGATTGCCGTCCGCGTCGAGCACGAATTCGACGACGCGCTTGCCGAGCGCCTGAGGGCCGGCCGCGTAGGTCGCGCCCGACTCCGTGACGAACGCGTGGTTGAGGCGGTCGGCGGGAAAGCCGCTTCCCGCGAAGGTCGAGAGCTGCACGAAGGCGATGTTGACCGGAGCGTGCGAAGGAAACCAGGTGAACGCGGCGTAGTTCGTCATGCTGCCGTCGGTGCCGTCCCAGAGGTAGTTGCGACCGGCGACGATCTTCGCCAGGCGGTCGGTGCCCGGCCCGTTCTCGACTTCCCAGTGCGAACCGTCGACGTCCCGCCAGGCGCCGCCGAACGGATTGCGCAGCCCCGAGGCGAAGATGAGGTCCCGGTTCGTCAGGCCGTCCGTCGCGTCGTAGAAGGGATTGTCCTCGGGGGCCGAGCCGTCGAGGTTGACCCGGAGGATCTTCCCGCGCACCGAGTTCAAGTCCTGCGCCGGCGTCGTCAGCAGGCCGTCGCCGATGTGGACGTAGAGCTTGCCGTCGGGACCGATCGTCAGGTTCGAGGTCTGGTGCGACGCGCCCATGGGCTCGTCCGGAAACTGCAGGATCGGGTCCTGCGCCGAGGCCGTCCGGCCGCCGTCGTCGCTGTGGAGGCGGCGGACCTCGGGGAAGTGAAAGTCGGTCACGCCGGCAACCGCGAAGACCGAGCTGACATACACGTCGCCCGAGCCCGGATCGACGACGATCCCGGCGAGGCCTTTCTCACCCGAGCCCGGGAAGGATCCGGCGGGGTCGAAGTTCAGGAGGCCCGTCGCGTAGTCGGAGACCGTCCCGTCGCGCAGGACGACCTTGACCGAGCCGTAGAGCTCCGTGACGTAGAAGAGAGGGGCATCCGGCGCGGAGCCCGGCGCCGGAACGAACGCGATGTTGACGGGGAGCTGGAAGCCGGTCGCCACGCGATCGACCCGCAGCCCCGGCTGCTTCACGGCCCAGGGCACGGGCGGCTCGGTCACGGGAGCGTCGAACGCGGGCGTGGCCGCCGGGTCGCCGCCCGTCGCGTCGGTGAAGGCCCCGCCGCCCTCCGCGATCCACCAGGAGGCGATCGCGTCCGCGGAGAGAGCGATCGGCGGAAGAAAGACCTGCCGGTCCTCGCCGCTCCCGTCCGTGAAGAACACGGTGGACGCCGGCAGATCGAGCGGGGCCGAGCCGGCGACGGCGATGACCCGCAGGGCGCCGTGCGCCGCGACGGGGCCCGGATTCGACAGGCGGTTGACCGCGCCGTCGAGCCCCGTGAACGTGAGGACCGTTCCGCCTCCGAGCACGTCGAGCCGCAGGCTTCCCGCGCGGGCGCCGGCGGCCGGCAGGACGACGTCGTGCCCGGCGTCGTCGCGCCACCGCGGCGTCGGGACGACGGACACGTCGGAGAGCAGGATCGGCTGGATCACCGTCGCGGCCGTCGTCGCGAACTCGCGGACGGCCCAGTCGCTCCAGTCGCTGCCGGCCGGCTCCGCGTCGCCGAGGAAGCGCACGCGCAGCCGGTATGCGCTTCCGAAGTTCAGCTGGTGCCGGCCGTCGAGGGGCCCCGTGAACGTGCCGTCGCCCAGGTGAACGTGCACCTTGCCCGATCCCGTGGCGCAGGCAGCGCTCCAGACGAGCTCGTCCGAGCCCGCCGTCCGGATCTCCCAGTCGCTGCAGACGTGGCTCTCGCCGGGCGAGCCCACGAAGGGGCCCGCGACCATGTGGACGTCGTAGGGGTTGATGACCTGGCCGTCCGACGCGGGCTCCGTGATGACGGGGACCGACACCGAGGCGACCGACGAGAGAAGCACGGTCGCGCCGCCGGCGAGAACCAGGGCGAGGGTGAGGACTGTGGCGAGCGAGAGCTTTCTCATGTTCCTCCGGGCCCGAAGTGCCGATCGGCCCCGGCGGGACGCCGATTCTACTTCGCCTCGATCGCGTTTCCCGCCAGGGTCAGGACTCGTCCGGGCTTCGCCCCCGTCGTCTTCCGGTCCTTCCAGACCGCCTCGCCGTTGACGACCGTCAGGACGATGCCGTCCGCGAGCCGGCGCGGCTCCGCGAACGTCGAGCGGTCGATGACGGTCGCGGGATCGAAGAGGACGAGGTCGGCCTTCATCCCGGGGGCGATCCGGCCGCGGTCGGCGAGCTTCATCCGCGAGGCCGGCAGCGACGTCATCTTGCGGACCGCCTCCTCGAGCGTGAAGAGGTGCTTCTCGCGCACGAAGCGGCCGAGCACGCGCGGGAAGGTGCCAGCGCCCCGCGGGTGGTCGTTGTCGATGCCGCCGTCGGAGGCGACCATGACCCACGGCTGCCTGTAGAGGGCGAGGACGTCCTCTTCCTTCATCGAGTGGCCGATGATGTCCGCGCCGCCTTCCTTGACCATCTTCGAGTACAGGGCGACCGGCGTCATTCCCTCCAGTTTCGCGATCTCCTCGAGGTTCTTGCCGGCGTAGTTCGGATGGGCCTTGCAGGCGGTCACGGTGATCCGCGTGGGACCGCCGAGCACGCGAATCGCCTCGCCGACGCTCTCGGTGTTGTCGTACTGCTTGTCGGGAACGATGACCTCGAGGTTCGAATGCCAGGCCTCGTACGGATAGCAGTCGGCGGTGGCATCGAAGCCGCGGGCGCGCGCCGCGTCGATCAATGCGATCGCCTCCTTCGTCTTTCCCCAGACCCCGACCGTTCCGAGCTTGATGTGGGAGATCTCGAGGGGGAGCCCCCCCTTCTCGCCGATCGCGATGGCCTCTTCGAATGCGGCGAAGGTCTTCTCGGCTTCGTCCCGCACGTGCGTCATGTAGAAGCCGCCGTAGCGGGCCGACGCCTTTCCGAGCGCGATGAGCTCCTCGGTCGCGGCGTAACTGCCCATGTCGTATTCGAGGCCGGAGGAGAGGCCCGCACCGCCCTCGCGCATCCCCTGCTCGACGAGCGCCGCCATCTTCGCGACTTCTTCGGGCGTCGCGACGCGCCGGTAGTCCTTGCCCATGACGAGCTCGCGAACGGTCGCGTGGCCGACCATCGTCATGACGTTGACCGAAGGCGGCGACTTGCGCCGCGCATCGAGGTACTCGCCGATCGGCCAGGGCGATTCGCCGTCGGGCCCGATGACGAGCGTCGTGATGCCCTGCGAGACCTGCGATTCCGCCATCGGGTCCTTCACGAGGCCGGTTTCCGAGTGATTGTGGACGTCGATGAATCCGGGGGACAGGACGAGGCCCGTTCCGTCGACGATGCGCTCTCCGGGAAGGCGCGAGATCTTCCCCACGGCCACGATGCGGTCGCCGTCGACACGCACGTCCTGCGCGACGAGCGGCGCCCCCGTCCCGTCCGCGACCTTGGCGCCCGCGATGACCCAGGTCGTCGGCGGCTCCGCCGCCCGAGCGAGGCCGGCGGAGACGGCCGCCGCGCCGAGGAGTCTCAGCAGATACTTCATAGGTCGGGGATTCTATGGGGAATCAGAGGCCGCGGCGGGACATGTCGGCGAGCGCGGCACGGACTTCCCGCAGGTCGCGGGCGTACTGCTTCGGCGGGGCCGTGCTCACGAACCGTTCGAGTGCGGCCCGGGCGGTCTTCCAGTCGCCCACCTGGCCGGCGACGCGGCCGATGTTGTAGAGCGCATCGTACTGCTCGGGGTTGAGCTCCACGGCCTTCTGCCAGCTCTCGACCGCCCGACGCGGGTCGCCCAGGCGCAGGCAGGCCACCCCGAGCGCGTTCCAGGCGCGGACGTGCCGCTTGCCGCGCGCGATCGCCTGCTCGAGGTACTTCTTCGCCTCCTCGTTCTGGTTCAGCCGCAGGTAGGCGATGCCGATGTTCTGGTAGGCGTCGATGTTGGACGGATCGATCTCGAGCGACCGTCCGAAGACCGTTAGCGCCTCCTTCGCTCGGCCGGCGTCTGAGAGCGCGATGCCGAGCGAGTTGAGCGTTTCCGGATCTTCGGTCTCCTCGTAGGGCGCGAGCACCTTGACGGCTTCCGCCGGACGGCCGAGCTCGGACAGGATGAGGGCCTTGCGCCGGTCGGTGCTCTCCCCGCCGACTCCGTTGGCGGTGGCCTTGTCGAAGGTCCGGACGGCCGCCTCGAGGTCGCCCCGCGCCTGCTGGGCCGTGGCGAGGTGCTGGTATCCGAGCTTCATCTTCGGGTTCTCGGCGACGAGTTCCTTTGCCAGGCGCAGGGCCTCGTCGTAGTCCTTCGATTCGTAGGCGCCGACGTACAGGTGGATCTTTCGGTCGACGCCGACGAGGTTCTTGGGATCGTCGGCGGGGCCGTAGCTCGCCTTCTTTTCGTCCGAGCCGGCGAGGTATCCGAGGCTCCGCAGCTTCGCGGCCTCTTCCGCGCCGACCGTTCCCCGGTCCATGACGGCCGTGGGAAGCTCCATGAGCCGCTTGCGCAGGCGCCGCAGCGCGTCGGGCGCCGAGGACAGGAGATTGTTCGCCTCGGCCGGGTCCTTCGGGACGTCGTAGAGCTCGGGCAGAGGCAGCTCGATGTACTTGCTGCCCCCGGAGAGCAGCCCCCGCAGCGGCGCCCAGCCCCGGTTGAAGGAGGCCGACAGGGCCTCGAAGTAGTTTCCGGCCTCGCCCTCCCGTCGGCCCGGCGGCAGCAGCGACTGGCCGGGCAGCTCCGCGACGGGCGCCTCGCCGATCGCGTCGAGCATCGTGGGCACGATGTCGACGTGGCGGGCCGGGACGGCGTCCTTGCCGGGAGGAAGCAATGGGGGGCACCACATCATGAGTGGAATGTGGAGTGTCGCCTCGTAGCAGAACAGGCCGTGGGTGAGCTCGCCGTGATCGCCGCGGGCTTCGCCGTGGTCGCCGGTCACGACGAGAAGCGGCGGCGGATCGACCGCACGCACCGCCGAGAGCAGGGGCGCCAGGGCGCCGTCGGCGTAGGCCACCTCGCCGAGGTACTTGTCCTCGAAGCGGTCGGCGTAGGGAGCCGGCGGCTCGTACGGCGCGTGGGGGTCGTAGACGTGGACCCACAGAAAGCGCGGCTTGCCGGCCTGTTCCTGGTACCACTCGAGGGCGGCCTTGACCACGTCCTCGCCGCGGGCCTGCTGGATGTTGAAGTCGAGCTGTTCGTCGAGGTGCCTGTAGAGTTCGTCGTAGACGTCGAAGCCGCGCGCGAGGCCGTAGCGCGAGTCGAGAACGAAGGCGCCGACGAAGGCGCCGGTCGCGTAGCCCTTCGCCTTGAGGCGCGTCGCCACGGTGTCGATCTTCGGGGAGAGCTTGAAGCCCGCGTTCTCCCGCACGCCGTGCTGGTATGGGAGCATCCCCGTCAGGATGTTCGTGTGCGAGGGCAGCGTCACGACATTGTGCGAGTGGGCCTGCGTGAACACGCGGCCCTCTCCGGCGAAGCGGTCGAGGTTCGGCGTCGTGCCGTTCGGGTTGCCGTCGAATCCCGTGGCGTCGTAGCGGAGCGTATCGATCGTGATGAGAACGACGTCGCGCGGGACCCGCGGGCCGGGGGCCCGGACCACCGGCGGTCCCGCGGCGGAGGGGCTCTCGCGCCGGCAGGCGGCCGCCGCGCAAGCGAGGAGGACGACGGCGAGGCGGCGTTTCATCCCGGCAGAAAAACCGAGAGGCCCGCCCGGAATTCCCGGGCGGGCCTCCGAAGAGAGAGCGCGGACTCTAGAACGAAACCCGGATGCCCAGCCGCAGGATGCGCGGGCTCAGGGTCTCCTGAATGTAGTTGAAGTTCGGGTCCTGCTCGAATGCGGCATTGGGATTGGCCGGGTCGTAGTCCCGCACGTCCCAGTTGCCGGCGCGCGCGTACCGCTGCAGAACGGTGTTGGAGTTGGCCACGTTGAAGACCTCCGCCGCGGCCGTCGCCGTCACCGGCCCGATCTTGAACGCCTTCTCGAGGCGCAGGTCGAAGTTGTACACGTTGTCGAGCCGGACCGTGTCGACCGAGCCGATCAGGAGGTTGACCCGCTGATTCAGGACGTCCCGGGTTCGCGCCCGGACGTAGTAGGGCATCGGGTATCCCTGGCGCCCGTAGAAATTGGCGCCGAGATTGATGCCCCACGGGCCCTGGTAGAGGCCGGTGACGTTGAACTGCCAGTCGGCGCCGATGAAGACGTAGGCCTTGGACGAGTAACCGACCGCGGGCACGCCGTTCTGGTTCTGGCCGCCCGAGGCCCAGAGGTTGTTCGGATTGGTCACCGACTGCGGCGTGATGTACTGCTTGAAGCTTTGCCAGCCGAACGACCCGCGCAGCATCCAGCGGTTCGATAGTCGCTTGACGGCCGAGAACTCGGCCCCGAAGAAACGCTGGCTCGCCTCCGGGCGGTTGTAGAAAAGATTTCCGGCGGGAGCCTCCGGAAGATTGAGCCCGTACGCCCCCGGGCCGCACGGAGCGCTCGCCGCCTGGAGCGGGACGCAGGGCACCGAGAAGTCGAGGACGAACGGATTCGACGCGTTGTCGTAAACCGCCGTTCCGGTGACGTTGCCGAGGTAGTCGTACGTCCCGGCGCTCGAGCCCAGCGGAATCGAGTCCTGCAGGTGGGTCGTGTTGCGATACGTGAACGTCCCCGAGACGGCGAAGTCGTTGAAGATCTGCTGGTCGATGCCCGCCGTCACTTCGGACGTGTACGGCGTCTTGAAGCCGTCCTGGACCTGGTTGGGTATGTTCGGAAGCGTCGCGGGATCGACCCCGTTGTAGAACGAGTAGATCCCATCGTCGATCAGGACCTCGTTCCGGTCGACGTGGTGGTCTCCGTTGATGTCGTCCCAGTAGTAGTAATAGCCGTTGGCTATCGGGACGCCGCTTCCGTAATACGAGATGTAGCCGAGCTGGTCGGCATAGCTCGCATACGAGGCCCGCAACAGGGTGTTCTTCTTCTCGCCGAGCGCGTACGTCGCCGAGATGCGCGGCTGCCAGTTGGTGTACTCGAACTGCCAGTCCTGGACGCCGTGGAAGTTGACGGTCGGCAGGATCTCCGGGAACACCTCATTGCCGAAGGACTGCCCCGGCAGGTTGCGCGATTGCTGGAGATCGTACCGGATGCCGGCATTGACCGTCAGGTTGCCCCAGGTGACCGTGTCGCCGAGCGTGCCCGTCCAGTAGTTGGTGGTGTAGGTCGTGCGGACGCCGCGGGAGACGAGCGCGTAGGCCGAGGAGGTGTACTCCTGGCCCTGGAGCTGGTCGCCGGGAAGGCCCGTCGCCGAGTCGGCGATCTGGTTTCGGTAGTTGAAGCTGAACTTGACCTCGTGGTTCACGTTGCCGGTGTTGAAGAACTTCGACACCTGCAGGTTCGCCGCCTTCTGGGGGTCCTTGGCGAAGAAGTAGTTCCAGGTGTTGTGCCAGACGCCGTCGTAGTAGTCGATCTGGGCGTCGAGGCCGCCGCGCGGCACGTCGTTGTAGACCACCCCCTGGTAGTTCGCGAAGACCGAGGCGAAGAGGGACGCCGAGAACACGTGGTTGTCTTCGAGCTTGTAGAAGTTCGTGGGGATGTTGAGGTTCGTCCAGGTCTCGGGCGAACGCGTCGTGACGTTCGCGCTGGAGATCCGGCCGTCCTCGATCCGGTTGCTGCGCGAGAAGTAGGCGTTCAGGGAGTTCGGAGAGCTCACCTGCCAGTTCAGTTTCGCCGACCACGGAGCGAGGGTCACCGTCTGGGAATAAGAGCCCTCGGCCGCCGTCGGTTGAGTCGTCTGGACGGAGATGTCCTGCCGGGAGCCGGCGGCCCACAGCCACAGCTTGTCGTGGATGATCGGTCCGCCGAGCTCGCCGCCGTACTCGCGGATGAAGCGCGTCTTGTTGGTCTGGAACCCCTGGTCGAGGGCCTCCTGGGATTCGTTGTTCGACTGCCAGTTGGCCGAGGCGTAAAGGAAGCGGGCCGAGCCCTTGAGCTCGTTCGTACCCCGCTTGGTCACGACGTTGATCTGCACACCGGGGTTCTGGAGCTCGAGCAGCGAGCCGCCCGTCGTCACCTCGACGTCGTCGAAGGTCGAGTAGTCGAAGAACGTGTTCGTGCCCCCGTTCTGCCGGCCGAGCGGGTTCCCGTAGGTGTTGTCGGTGATCGTCGATCCGTCGACCTGGTAGGTGACGTTGCCCGAGCCCTTGCTGATGAAGTCGGGCCCTCCCGCCACCGCGCTCGCGTTGCCCGCGATGTTGACGGTGTCGAGCTGCACGCCGGGCACCTGCTGGATCAGGGCGTAGATGTCGCGGGCGGTCGGGATCTCTTCGAGCTCGGTCTTTCCAAACGTCGCGCCCGTCTGGACCTTGCGCGTGTCGAGGAGCGGGGTCGTATCGGTGACCGTCACCGTCTCCTGGATGGAAGACAGCCGCAGCTGGATGCCGACGTCGGTGTCCTTGCCGAGCGTGACGATCACGTTCTCGCGCTTGGCGGTCGTGAAGCTCGGCATCGTCACCGTGATCGTGTAGGTCCCGCCCGGGATCCTGAGGAACCGGAACCGCCCGCCCGCGTCGACCGTGGTCGTGCGCGGCGCCTGAGGGCCTTCGAGGAGAACGGTGCCGCCCGGCAGACCGTTGTTCTGATCATCGACGACGGTGCCGTAGATGTTGCCGGTGTTCGTCTGCGCGAGGGCGTGGAGTCCGAGGCCCGCGAGCGCCACGAACCAGATCAGCACTCGAGCGAGATAGGACCTTCCCATAGGCGACCTCCTCCTCAAAGAAAAGCGAGAAACTCCGCCGCGTTCCAGTGGCTTCGACTCATCGTGCGCGCACGCCTCCGAGATCGAGTGGACGGCTCCCGTTGAAAGTTGCATTTATGCTATCGCGGTTTCACGCCGCGTAAAGAGCGAAACGTGCGAAAGCGCTCGCGCGGCGAGAATTCAAAATCGCGTACGCGATGATGGGCTTTCCGGAGGCCGATGACTTCCGGTCAGGAGGTCGCGTTGAGAGTTCCGCCGAACGTGGGTCGCCACGCGAGATGCCTCGCGGCCGTCCTCGCGCTCGCTGGCGTGCTCGCCTGTTCCGCCGGCACGCCGCCGCCCGCCTCGAGCGCGGCCGCGGCGCCGAAGGGAACGCTGTTGATCGTCGGCGGAGGGCCCATCCCGGATTCGATCGTCGAGCGCTTCGTGGCGCTCGCCGGCGGCGCCGGGAGGGCCCGCATCGTCGTCTTCCCCATGGCGTCGGAGTCCGCCGACGCGGGTGTCGAGATGGTCGAGCACCTCCGCAGGCTCGGGGCCTCGGCCGAACGGGTCCTTTTGACTCATGCCGAGGCCGATTCCGAGAGCGCGGCGCGGCGGCTCGACGGCGTCACCGGAATCTGGTTCGGCGGCGGCGACCAGTCGCGTCTGACGGCGGCCCTGCTCCACACCCCGGTCCAGGCCGCGATCGCCGGGCGGTACCGGGCCGGCGCAGTCGTGGGCGGCACGTCCGCGGGCGCCGCCGTCATGACGACGCCGATGATCACGGGGGACGAACGCCGCCCCGGCGGAAGCCGGCCTCCCGAGAAGGACTCGAGCGACGCCTTCATGACGATCGCGCGCGAGAACGTCGTCACGGCCGAAGGGTTCGGACTCCTTCCGGGCGTCGTCATCGACCAGCACCACGTCCGGCGCCGGCGCAACAACCGCCTGATCTCGGTCATCCTCGAGAACCCTTCCCTCGTCGGCATCGGCATCGACGAATCGACCGCCCTCGAGGTCGGGCCGGCCGGAGTCTGGAAGGTCCTCGGCGAGAGCGTCGCGGTCGTCTACGACGCCCGGGGGGCGGCGATCACCCCGAACGCCACCTCGGTTCTCGGCGCGACGGGGGTGCGTCTGGCCGTCCTGCCGGCGGGATCGACGTACCAGCCCCGGACGGGTCTGGCGACGCTGCCCTGACCCCGCCCGGGCCCTAAACGTTCCCTAAATCGCGGCGGGGGCCGGCGGAGCGGTCATAGCCTCGGTCGTGGGGGTCCGGCCGGCTGGCCGGAAAAGACCATGCGCAAGATCCTTCTCGGCTTCGGCGTCCTGCTCGTCACGCTTCTCGCCCGCGGTGAAGAGGTCACGCTTCCGGCGGCCGCCTCGATCGTCGGTGGCGCGCCGTTCTTCTCGGACGTTCGCGCCTTCAACACCTCTTACGCGACGCCCCTCGGCGTGACGGCCCGCTACCGTTGCTTCATCCCGTCGCCGTGCTCGGCCGTCGGCGCGCCGCAGGTCCAGTTCACGCTGGCGCCCCGGGAGTCGCGGGCCTTCGACGACATGGTCGCGGCGACGTTCCTCGCGCCCAACACCGCGGGCGGCGTCGAGTTCGAGTTCACCGGCGCGGCCGGGCAGCTCGTCGTGACGAGCCGGCTCTTCTCGACCGCCCCGACGCCGACCGTCGGGATGTTCATCCCCGGCCTCGACAACTCCGAGGCGCATGCCCGGTCCGTCCTGACCTCGATCCGCAACGGCGGCCCGAACCAGGGCTTCCGGACCAACGTCGGCGTGTTCAACCGGGAGGACGCTTCCGTCAACGTGACCTTCACGATCTTCGACGGCGGCGTCGCGGTCGGCTCCCCCGTGACCCGCAGCGTGGCCGGGCACTCGGGCGTGCAGGTCAACAAGATCTTCGAGGTCGCGGGCCAGGCCGCGCACGCGACCGAAAACGCCCTCGTCGTGGTCGCGGCCTCGGGCGAGGTCTTCTCCTACGCGTCCGTTCTCGACAACAACACGACCGACCCGATCTTCGTGCGCGGCGCCGAGGACACCACGCCCGTCGCGGGGTCCGTCAACCACACCGTCCAGGTGGGACAGGCGGGCATGGCCTTCACGGACGACCAGAGCCACAGCAGCACGACCACGGTCCAGGTCGGCGACACGGTGACCTGGGTCTGGGACGGCACGATGCAGCACGGCGTGACGTCCGGAAGGTGCACGAACGGCGGCTACTACGATCCGGGGTCCTGCGAAGGCGACGGGATCTTCGCCTCCGGTGCGCACACGGGACCCTTCCAGTATTCCTTCACGTTCACGCAGGCGGGCTCGTTCAATTACTACTGCACGGTCCACGGCGCGTCGATGAAGGGGCACGTCGTCGTCAACGCCGCGGGAGCGTCGAAGGCGCCGGGCGGCGGCCCGGCCGCGCGTTAGCGGCCCGAGGACCCGTCGGCGACCGAGAAGATCCGCGGGTTTTCGGCCATTCCGCGGCGACGATCGCCCTTGCGGCGGTCGCCCTGCCGCCGGTCGCCGACGCGGCGGTCGTGGATGAAGAACTCCGCCGGGTCGAGCGCGGCCGTTTCGGCCGGCAGCGGGTGGATCCGGATCGTCACCGCGCTCGTGGATTCGGGCCGCGGAACCAGGATCTCGCGGATGAAGCCCGACTCCAGGGCGGCCGTCGGGATCCCCAGGACGTCGTTGACGGCGGCCACGATGCGGCGGGCGTCGGCCTCGAAGATCGTCTTGGCCAGCGTCCACCCGGCGGCGTTCAGGATCGCGCGGCCCTCGTACGTCCAGGGCTCCGGCTGGTGTTGATCCCGGCCCCATCCTGCCATGCGGTTCTCCCCTCCTCGAACCGAAGCGTCGCACCCGAGAGCGCCAGGTTCGACGAATGTTAGCACCGAAGCCGTTCGCGCCGAAGCCGAACCTGCGCCGCACCGCGTCATAATCCGGGTCCGATGACTTCGGTCCGCGCCCTCTCCCGGCGCACGCGTCCGTTCTGCGAGTCCGTGATCCGGGAGATGACGCGGCTCCATGCCGAGGTCGGCGGCGTGAACCTCGCGCAGGGGCTGCCCGACTTCGAGCCTCCCGCATCGCTCGTCGCCGCGCTGGCGAGAGCCGCCGAAGACCCGGCGAGCCACCAGTACGGATTTACGTGGGGCATGCCGGAGTTCCGCGCCGCCGTCGCCGCCAAGACCGGGCGCCTCAACGGGATCCGCGCCGACCCCGACACCGAGGTCACGATCACCTGCGGCGTCTCGGAGGCGGTCGCCGCGGCGGTCCTCGCGCTGACCGAGCCCGGAGACGAGGCCGTGATCTTCGAGCCCTGGTACGAGAATTACGTGCCCGCCTGCGTTCTCGCCGGCGTCCGGCCGCGCTTCGTCCCGCTCACGGGCCGCGATTTCCGCCTCGACCCGGGCCGCCTCGCGAGGGCGATCACACCCCGCACCCGGCTCGTCCTCGTCAACACGCCCGGCAATCCGTCGGGCCGCGTCTTCTCCCGCGAGGAGCTGGCGGAGATCGCGAAGGTCTGCCAGCGCCACGGCCTCGTCGCCGTCACCGACGAGATCTACGAGCACATCTGGTTCGAGCCGCACCGCCACGTCAGCCTCGGGTCCCTGCCCGGCATGGAGGACCGGACGGTGACGCTCTCGGGGCTCGGCAAGACCTACGCCGTGACCGGCTGGCGGGTGGGCTGGGCCGTCGCCGCGCCGCGGCTGACCGGCCTCGTGCGCAAAGTCCACGACTACCTGACGATCTGCGCGCCGACGCTCTTCCAGGCCGCCGGCCTCGCGGCGCTGGCGCTGCCGGACGCCTACTACGCCGACCTGCGCCGCCAGTACGCGGCGCGTCGCGAGATCCTGCTCTCGGCCCTGTCGGCGGCCGGCCTCACGTTTTCGCCGCCCGAAGGCGCCTACTACGTGATGGCCGACGCCGCCGCGCTCGGCTGGAAGGACGACGAGGCCTTCGTCGACTTTCTCGCCCGGAAGGTCGGCGTCACCGCCGTGCCGGGCTCGAGCTTTTACGCCCGCGGGGGCGGGAAGACGAAGGCGCGGTTCAACTTCGCGAAGCGGGAGTCGACCCTCCGGGACGCGTCGCGGCGGCTCGCGGGAGCCGACCTGCGAAAGCGGCGCGCGTAGCCCGGCTCAGGGGCAGGTCGAGAAGGCGCTCGTGTCCTGGACCGGGCCGTACGGCGTTCCGAGCGGGTTGACGTAGGTCTTGACCGCGCCGGACACGGTGTCCCTCACCGTCAGCGTGACCTCGACGTTCGTCAGGCCGGCCGCGAAGACCCAGAACCTGGGCGGCTGGAGCCCGCAGGCGTTCAGGACCTTGACGACGACCTCGATGTTGGCGGCGCTGAAGAAGGTGAAGTAGCCCGAGTCGGCCGTCAGCTCGGTGCCCGTTCCGTTGCCGCTGCTCTGATTGGAGCGGTAGGCGGCCGTGACCGCGAAGCGGTTGCTGCTCAGGCAGAGCGTCGTCGTGCTCGGCGTGCACGAGGCGGTCGATCCCGGCGCGACCGTCACGGTCTTCGACGTCGTCCCCGTTCCGCTCGGGCTCGCCGCGGCGAGAGTGATCGTGTAGACGCCGGGGGACGCGAAGGTGTGGCTCGGGTTGCGCGCCGTCGAGGCGTTGCTCGAGCCCGAGCTCGGGTCGCCGAAGCTCCACGTCCAGACCGTCGTGCCGCCGGCCGAGCCGTCGGTGAACTGGACCGGGGCGCCCGCGACCGGCGCGGCCGGCGCGAACGTGAAGCTCGCCGACGGCAGCGTGCCGAGGGGGCCCGTCGTGTAGAGATACTCGATGCCCTGGATGTCGTCGGCCTGGGGGGCCTCGGGCGCCGAAGCGGGGACGACGGAGTGCATCACGGCGCCGGTCCACGCACTCGACGGGGTGGTGCTGTGCGTGCTGACGTCGTCGTCGGGGTGCCCGAGGCCGAGGGTGTGACCGATCTCGTGCATCACGGCGGTCTTGAAGGTGCGGGCGGAGTAGCCCGCGGCGCACGTGATCTTGCGCATCGACACGTTGCCGCTCTGCGTCGCGTAGTAGGTGGCGTCGCCGCGGTACGTGCGGGGCCCGGTCGCCTCCATGGGACCGCCGAGGCCGATGACCCCGCCGCCGCAGCCGAGGGCGGTCGTCCAGGCGCTGCCGCCGTTGAAGTCCCGGATCGAATCGAGCTCGATCCGCACGTTTCCCGCCGGCGACACGCCGCCGTACACGACGTGGGTCCCCGCGATCCCGGTCCAGCCGTCGATCCCGTTCTGCACGTCGCAGATCGAGTCGGTGCCGCAGCCCGCCGCGTCGTCGGCCGTCAGGTTCGTCTGGGTCCCGGTCACGGTCACGACCCCGTCGACCGAGGCCCCCGTGTCCCAGAACCACCGGAAGAGACACGGACCGTCGGTGTCGCAGTCGCCCGGTTCGCGTCCGCCGATGTTGCTCCACTTCGGACGGCGGCCGGCGCCGTCCTTCGACGACCGCTCGCGCCACGCGATCTCGCCCGGCTCCCGCCCGGCGCCGATCGCCCGCAGCGCCGCGAGGAACGACTCGGCGTCGCGGGCCGGGATCGTGGACTTCTCGTCGAGCGCGGCGAGGACGTCGCCGCGGTCGGCGGCGACGATGTCCTCCCGGGAGTCGAACGCACGGCGCACGGCGAAGACGCGTCCGTCGTCGTCCGCCTCGAGGTCGAACTTCGACATGCCGAACTCGGTCAGCCGGTAGGTCCGCACGGACCCCTCGACGCGCTCGAGGAGCAATACGACCTCGGCGCCGACGCGAAAGACGGGCGTGCCGGGGATCCACGCCACGGTGTCCCCGACGCGTCCTCCCGGGAGCCGGACGGAGAAGGCCGCCGGAACCTCTCCCCGGATCTTCTCCAGGGTCGCCAGCGTGACGAAGGTGAAGGGCTGCAGCCGGCCGCCGAGGCTTTCGAGACGCGCTTCCTTCGAGACGACCGAGGCCCGGACGATCACCGGCGCGCGGCGCGCGAGGTCGGCGTCCGAGCCGGCCTGGTAGGTGGCGGCCCGGAGAGAGAGGGCGAACAGAAACCCGACGACCGCGAAGACGATGCGGCGACGGGGGGTGGAGCCAGGGGACATCGAGGACCTCCGAAGCCCCGAACGGGGCCCGACGAGCATAACCGGAAACGGGCCCCGCGGGGGTGGTGTGGGACACTCCGGGTTTCCATGCCCACGTCCGGAGCGCCCCCGGCTCGCCCGCCGCTGACCGCCGGATTCGTCGGGATCATCGTGTTCAAGTTCCTCAAATGCGCCGCTTTCCTGCTCGTCGGGGTGGCCGCGCTGAGGATCGCCCGGCTGCCCGGCCACTCCCAGCCCCTGGAGATCGCGCGCGCGTTCGGCGTCGACGAAGGGCGGGTCACCGTCCGGCACGTCGCCGCGATTCTCTCAGCCTTCACGCCGGGCCAGGTCCAGGCGCTCGGCCTCGCCGCCGTCGTGATCGGGCTCGTCTTCGCGGCCGAGGGCACGTGCCTCCTGCTGCGCCTCTGGTGGTCGCCCTATCTCACGATCCTGCTGACGGCGGCCGCGGTGCCGGCCGAGATCTACGAGATCGCGCGCCGGCCGGGCAGCGCGCGGCGCTACGTCCTGCTCGCGATCAACCTGGCGATTCTCGTGTACCTCTGGAAACGGCGCAACGAGTTCAGGAGGCCGGCGCCGGCGGCGCGCTGACCTCCGGGAACCGTTTCGCGAGCCAGGTCTCGACCTCCTCGGGGTGGTACCCGAAGGGCCCCGGCTTGCCCTTGTAGACGATCGTGCCGGACTCGTCGACGACGTAGAGGCGCTCGGGCCAGCCCGCGTAGGCCGCGTTGGCCGGGTTCTCGATCGGGTCGACGTACATCGGGCCGTCGTAGTGGAAGCGCCGGACGAAGTCGTTGGCGATCTTCAGGCGGTCGCCGAGATTCGTGGGCTGCGGATAGCAGACGCCCTCGTCGACGTTCGAGTCCATCTGCCACTCGTCGAGCGGGTGTGCTTCCTTGATGTAGAGCGTGACGAATCGCGCGTGGTCGGCGTACTTCCGGCGCATCGCCTGGACCCGCTCGACCGAGCGGCGGAAGGGGGGTCAGGTGAAGCTGCCGAAGATCAGGACCGTCGGCTTTCCGCCGAGCTCGCTCGAGAGCCGGACGGGCGTCGAGCCGTCGAGCGCGATGAGGCCGACGTCTGGCGCCCGGTCGCCGACCTTCAGCGTCCCTTCTTCGCGCTGGTCGTAGCGCAGCATGCCGATCAGGTTGCGCGGGCCGCCGATCATGTAGGTGAAGCCGCCGACGGCGAGGACGACGAGCACGCCGAGCCCGATCACCACCTTCTTCCACACCCGCATGCACGTATTATGGGGTCAGGTCTTCATTTTTCGGATTTCGGAACGGATCTTCTTCAGGAGCATCCGAAACTCGGGAGACCGCTGCCGCAGACGCCTCGCCGACGCCGCGATCTCGCAGGCGGACGACGCCGAAACGCACAGGACGCCTCCGAGATCCGCCAGAGTCGTCAGAGTGTCTTGTCGAGCGATGTAGGAGATCGCCAGCCTCAGCGGCGTTCGCTTCGGTCGACGGACCTCGCGAGCGTCGACCTGCAGAACTCGCGCCGACGCGCCGACGACCTCCTCCAGCGACGGTCGGCTCGGAAGGCGTTGCGCACGTGGCACTTCCGTGCTGACGGAAACGTTCTTGACCAGCTCCCGCATCCGGTGCCGAAATTCTTCGCCACCGAGGAAGAGCTGACCCGCAATGCGCTTCCACGGCTCGGCGAGCCCCGCGGCTCCGGCGGCGACGAACTCCCGATAGGCGGTCCGGGCCCCCTCGCCGCCCCCGAACTGCCCGATGGTCCACGCGGTTTCCAGCCACTGCGGCGGACGCTGCAGTCCCGCGGTCGCGCGGTAGTTGCTCCACGGCCACTCGCCGGCGCTCTCGGCAATCCCGGCGCGCACCGGATTCAAGACGACGTATCGGACGAGCTCCAGCAGATGGGGCTCTCGTTCGATCAGGATTGCCTTGAAGCGCCCCTGCAGCAGGTGACCCGCACGCTCATGGAGCTTGTTGAACCCTTGCGAGTAAATGGCGTTGATCCGATGCATGCCGCGAGAAAGGTTGGGCTCGGGTGTCTCCAGGAGCAGGTGGTAGTGGTTCCCCATGAGCACGTAGGCGTGGAGCGTCCAGGCGAACCGTTCGACAGTGTCGGCGAGGATCGACAGAAACCGCTTCCGGTCGGCATCATTCCGGAAGATGGCTCGTCGCTCATTCCCCCGGCTCGTCACATGCCACAGGGCCCCGGCGTGCTCGAGGCGCAAGGGTCGAGCCATTCATAAGAGAATTGTCGCGAAGCCGCCGGGGCCCCGGAAAATCCGAAAAATGAAGACCTGACCCCGCTATTTCGGCAGGCGGGCCTTGGGGATCTTGACGATGACGGTGTAGAGCGGATCGACCATCTCGACGACGGGAGAGACGGCGTTCTGGGAGACGAACTGGTAGGCGTCCAGGGCGTCGAGCCCGCTCTTCTCCATGACCCACTGGACCATGTCCTTGAAAGCGATGCGGGCGGCGTCCTCGAGCGGCCGCGCCGCGCCGAGCGACATCATCCACTCGCCGTTCTCGATCCGCGGCCACGGGGTCTCCCGGCCCTTGATGAGCTCGACCGTCAGCTCGACGTTCATCGCTCCCTCGATGGCCGTCCCGATGATCTCGCCGTCGCCCATGGCGTAGTGCCCGTCGCCGAA
Organism: uncultured Acidobacteriota bacterium; assembly: GCA_963764715.1. Classification (GTDB taxonomy): domain Bacteria; phylum Acidobacteriota; class Thermoanaerobaculia; order UBA5066; family Gp7-AA6; genus DAHUXD01. Next base: position 33,068 of record CAVXTP010000007.1, on the reverse strand, counting down.
GGACAGGAGCCCTCCCGGGACGCGCACGCCGAGGTAGACGGTGTTGCCGGCGCGCACTTCCGGGCAGTCCATGTTGCCGCCGAAATTGTCGGGCACGATCGTGGACCGCGCCTCGCCGTGCGGCGGCGAAACGCCGAGACATCCGAGGAAGGGCGCGAGCGGCACCTCCCAGGAGCGCTTGCCGTCGGAGGAGCGCGTGCGCGCCACGTTCCGGGCGCGATCGACCTCGTAGAACCAGACGCGCTCGGGCAGATCCGGCTGGAGCACCGCGGTGCGGTCGGTGCCGGACAGGGCGCCGAACCCGGGGAACTGAGAGGAGATGCCGTAGGCCCGCGCCGGCTCGAGCTTCTCGATGTGGATCGCGAGCGTGTCGCCCGGCTGCGCCCCGTCCACGTAGAACGGTCCCGTCTGCGGGTTGTCGTGCCCGGCCGGCTGGACCTTGCTCGGGAGCTGCCCGGGCTGGGTCACCGCGCCGTCGTAGCAATCCTCCGTCCAGCTGATGATCCTCGTTCCCGGGGCGATGTGATGCGTCGGAGCGACGCCGCCGAACGTGTACTTCAGCTCGTCGTGCTTCGGGACGTACCGCAGCGTCGGCGGATCGGCCGCCGCCATCGCCGCCGCGCAGAGGAACCCCAACGTACCGGCCGTCCATCGCATCGACGCACCTCCGTGCTGCTAATCTACCGCCCATCCCGGCACGGGAGCCCAGATGCACTCCAGAATTCGAGCGGCCGCGTCCGTCCTCGCGCTCGCTGCGCTCGGCCGGGCGACGGCCGGCGCCGCCGACGCGGGCGGGTACCGCCTCTCGGTCCGCCAGCTCATGGCCCTCGCGGCCGAAGCGCCGAAAGCGGCGCCACGCGCGACTCCGCCGCGCCGGGCGGCCCACCGGCGGAACCTCCGGGCGGGTGCGCCGTCCCCGCGGGGCACGGCCTCTCGCGCGCCGGAGGCGGCGGCCGGGCCGGAAAGCCCGCTCGCCGTCGGGATGAGCTTTCTCGGCGCGACCCTCGCCGACTCCGGCGCCTTTCCGCCGGACACGATGGGGGCGGCCGGGCCGGACCAGTTTCTCGTCGGCGTCAACGGCCGCATCCGCACGTTTGCGAAGGCCTCCGGAGCCGCCGACGGCGTCCTCGACGTCGACCTCGACACCTTCTTCACGAGCGTGCGCAACGGGGACGGGACGGGGACGCCGCGCGTCCGTTACGACCGGCTCTCCGCGCGGTGGTTCGTGACCGCCCTGACCTTCGAGACCGGGAGCAACCGGGTGCTCGTGGCCGTGACCGACGCGGCGTCGAACGGGATCATCTCCGGCGCGACCGTCTGGACGTACTTCTACCTCCAGCACGACCTCGACGATCCGGCCGGCGACACCAACACCTTCTTCGACTCGGCGTCTCTCGGCGTCGACGCCAACGCGCTCCTCGTCGGCGGCAACATCTTCGACGCCGCCGGCGCTTTCCAGGGAGTCACCGTCCACGCGCTCCGCAAGAGCGAGGTCCTGACGTCGGGAGGCGGCAACCTGCTCGCGAACGGGGCCGCCCGCGCCTACCGCAACCTGACCGGTACGCCGACGGGCTCCGGCCCCTACACGCCGCAGGGCGTCGACGACCTTTTCGACGCCGCGTCGCTCGAGTCGTGGATCGTCGGCGTCGACAATGCCGGCTTCGGAACGCTCGTTTTTCGAAAGCTCGCGTACGCGGCTCCCGGCGCCTGGCCGCCCGCCTCGATCTCGGCCAACCTTCCGCTGACGGTCCCGGCGACGGCGCTGCCGCTGACGGTCCCTCACGCCGGCAACCTCTTCGGCCCGAGCGGGGAGCTCGACGCGCTCGACGACCGGCTCTCCTCGGCGAGCCTGCGCGGCGGGCACGTCTGGACCGCGCACAACATCGCGGTCGACGGCGCGGGCGATTCCCCCGGCGACCGCGACGGGTCGCGCTGGTACGAGATCGACGTCTCGACCGGCACGCCCTCGCTCGTCCAGTCCGGGACGCTTTTCGACGCCGCCGCGGCCGCTCCGCGCTTCTACTGGATGCCGGCGATCGCCGTGTCCGGCCAGGGCCGCGCCGTTCTCGGCGCGAGCGTCGCGGGAGCCGCCCAGCCGATCCAGGCGGCCGTCACGGAACGCCTGGCCTCGACCCCGGCCGGCGTTCTGCAGCCCCCGGTGGAGTACACGTCGACCGCTGCGGCGTACAACCCGGCGGGGGATCCGGGCTCGCCCCGCCGATGGGGCGACTACTCCTTCACGAGCGTCGATCCGGAGGACGACATGACGCTCTGGACGATCCAGCAGTACTGCGACGCCGACGACTCGTGGGGCGTGCAGGTGGCGCAGGTGCTGGCGCCGCCCCCGCCGCGCCCGGTCTCGCCCGTGCCGTCGAGCGTGTCCGTCGGGCTCGCCTCGGTCCTCGTCGACGTTTCGGGAACCCTCGACGGCGACTACTTCGACCCGGGTCCCGGCTTTCCGAAGCGGATCGCGGCGTCGCTCGGCGGCGGCGTCGTGGTCAACGGCGTGGCCTACAACGGTCCCAAGTCGTTGACGCTCGACCTCGACACCACCGGCGCGGCGTCCGGGCCGTACCCGATCGCCGTCACCAATCCCGACGGCCAGTCGAACACGAGCGTCTTTTCCATCTTCACGATCGTCGGAACCGGCGACCCGCCGACCGTCACGTCCGTGACGCCGTCGTCCGGCCCGTCCGCGGGCGGCACCCCTGTCGTGCTCGCCGGAAGCGGCTTCGCGTTGGGGGCCGCGATCACGTTCGGCGGTGTCGCGGCGCCGCTGGCCTCGGTCACGTCGGGCGGGAGCGCGGACGCGACCACGCCGGCGCTTCCCCCGGGGACGCTCTACGACGTCACGCTCGAAATCTCCGGCCCGCTCGCCGGGACCCTGCCCGGCGGCTTTTTCGCCGACTTCCTCGACGTCGCCGCAGGGCGACATCTTCCACGGCGACGTCGAGAAGCTGGTCCGCAACGGCGTGACGGCCGGCTGCGGTAGCGGGCTCTATTGCCGCAACGCCTCCCTGACCCGCGCGCAGATGGCGGTCTTCCTGCTCAAGTCGAAGCTCGGATCCGGCTATGCGCCGCCGCCCTGCTCCGGAGCGGTCTTTCTCGACGTTCCCTGCACGGGAGGCCCCTTCGACCCCTGGATCGAAGACCTCGCGGCGCGCGGCATCACCGGAGGCTGCGGCGGCGGCAACTACTGTCCGGCGTCGGCCGTGACGCGCGCCCAGATGTCCGCCTTCCTCCTGAAGACCGACCTCGGCTCGGGCTATCTTCCGCCCGCCTGCACGGGAACGGTCTTCGCCGACGTTCCCTGCACGGGCGCGATCTTCGACCCCTGGATCGAGGACCTCGCGGCGCGCGGCATCACCGGAGGCTGCGGCGCGGGCGTCTACTGTCCCGGCGCGGCGGCGACGCGCGGACAGATGGCGGCGTTCCTCGTCCGGACGTTCGAGCTCCCCTGAGGCGGGCTCCGCCGAGGGGCGTCGCGAGGGCCCGGCTCAGTAGCCCTTGAGCAGCGTGGATTCGGTTCGCTTGTAGACGCGATCGGAGCCGTCGCGGCTCTTGATGAAGAGCTGGCCGTTCTCGATCCGGTACGGGTATTTGCCCGGCGGCTGTCCGAAGATCTCCACGGTCAGCTCCCCGCCCTCGACCTTCCAGGTCCCCCGCAGCGTGACGATCGGCATGCGCACGAAGAGCTTTCCGTCGGGTGTGAACTGGCGGTAGTTCGTCAGCATGTCGAGAAAGAGCGAGCACCACTCGCCGACGATCGGCGACGCCCCCGGCACGGCCCGGCCGATCCGGTCCGAGTAGCCCTGCGCTTCGCCGTCGGCGCCCTTCTCCGCGAACCGGTCGCCGCCTTCGAACTCGAGGATCACCTCCGACTCGCGGACCTGGCCGGTGGCTTCGTCGGTGTAAAACGTCCGGAGCCACTCCCCCTGCACCTCGTACGTCGTGTCGCCCATGGCCGCGGAGATCTGCGTGACGCGGCCGTCGGGCAGGAACTCGAGGATGTTCCCGATCCCGCCCTTGTTGCGCACCGCGGATTCCCACTGCCCGAGGATCGACGCCGGCGGGGAGGCCGGGGAAGCCGCCTGGAGAGACGCGGCGAGAGCGAGCGCGAGCAAGTTCGACATGAGGGCGTGAACATACCCGACCCTCGCCCCGATGTCACCGCGGGCCTCGCGGCGCTGACAACCGCCGTCAGGTGACCGACGTCACGGCGCCTAACGCCTTTCCTCGCCTACGCTTGCCGGCCCCGCCTGCTGGCCCGGTCCTTGCGATTCCCGGAGGGATCAGTCGAGCTGTCGGAATCGGGAGGAGGAGCGGATGAGCGGACGGAGCCTGCGCGCTGCCCTTCTCGGGATCCTCGCGGGAGCCGCCGGGAGCTTCCTGGCGTCTGCGGCGACGATCCCGAGCCCCTATCGGCCGACCGTCTCGGTCGAGACCGCCGTGCGGCTCTCCGCGCCGGGCCAGGAGGCCGTCGATCTCGACTCCGGCGCGCTCGCGGCTCTTCGGGCGGCGCGCGCCGACGTGCGCATCGAAGGGTTCCCCGTCGCCCCCGGCGCCTTCGGAACGCTCGTGGTCGAGCGCTTCGAGGTCACGACGCCGGACGCGCGCGTGACGATCTCCGGCCCCGCCGGGGAGGAGTCCCGGCCGTTTCCGTCGCTCGCGCACTTCAAGGGAACGATCGAGGGGTCGCCGGACTCGAGCGTGTATCTCGCCGCGCGGGAGGACGCGGTCGTCGCGTACCTGCGGCTCCAGGACGGCACGTTCGTGTTCGTCGGACCGGCCTCCGCGGCCAGGGACTTCGTCGTGCGCACCGCCGACTCCCCCGCCAACGCGATGTCCCTCGATCAGCCCTGGTCCTGCGGCGCCGACGAGCTGCCGGCGGCCCTGACCGCGCAGGCCGAGCCCTCCTATCCATCGGCGGCGGCGGCGCCCCTGGCCGGCCTCAAGCAGGCCGCGGTGCGCGTCGAAACGGACTGGGAGCTCCTGGCCAAGTTCCCGGTCCCGAACTCAAATCCCGTCGTCTACGACCCCAACGCGCTCGCCACCTGGGTCGCGACGCTCTACGGGGCCATCAACGTCGCCTACGAGCGCGACCTCTCCCTCCATCTCGCGCTCGCCGAGGTCCACGTCTGGACGGGCGGCGCCGCGAGCGATCCCTACGTCTCGACGGCGACCCGCACGCAGCTCGACGAGGTCGGCGACTGGTGGCACGCGAACCGCCCGCCGGCGAGCTACCCGCGGGCGATGGTCCAGTTCCTCTCGGGCAAGGCGGTGTCGGGCGGCATCGCGTGGCTCTCGGTTCTGTGCTCGGGCGACTTCTCGTCGGGAAGCGGGCACTACGGCGGCGCCTATGCCGTGACCCAGGTCAACGGAACCTATCCGCTGAGCCTCTGGGACCAGTTCGCCACGGCGCACGAGACCGGGCACAACGCGGGCTCGCACCACACGCACTGCTACTCGCCGCCGATCGACCACTGCTACAACGGCGAGAGCGGCTGCTACTCCGGTCCGGTCGAGAACCCGGGGGCCGGCAACGGCACGATCATGAGCTATTGCCACCTTCTCGGGTGGAGCTACGTCTCGCTCGAGTTCCACCAGCGCTGCATCGACGAGCAGATGCTCCCGGAGATCAACTCCGCCTCCTGCCTGACGCAGGCCTCGACGTTCCTCGACGTTCCGCCCTCGCACCAGTTCTTCGACTACGTCGAGACGCTCGCCGCAAACGGCGTCACCGGCGGGTGCGCGCCGAGCTACTACTGCCCGGGCTCTCCGGTGACGCGGGCGCAGATGGCGGTTTTCCTCCTCAAGTCGAAGTACGGCTCGGCCCACGTTCCGCCCGCGGCGACCGGCACGGTGTTCGCCGACGTGCCGGCCGGATCGTTCGGCGCCGCCTGGATCGAGGAGCTCGCGAGCCTCGGCGTGACGAGCGGGTGCGGGAGCGGGCTCTACTGTCCCAACTCCGCGGTCACGCGCAGGCAGATGGCGACCTTCCTGCTCAAGACCAAGCTCGGTTCCGGCCACGTGCCGCCCGCGGCCTCGGGCGTCTTCGCCGACGTGCCGATGGCCGACGCCTCGGCGCCCTGGATCGAGGAGCTCTACGCCGACGCGATCACGGGCGGTTGCCTGACGAGTCCGCTCCGCTACTGCCCGGCCGATCCCAACACGCGCGGACAGATGGCGGTGTTCCTGGTCAAGACCTTCGGCCTGCAGTAGTTAAGACGAGTTAAGATGGGGTCAGGTCTTCAGATTTCGGTTCGGACCGTGGCGAAGGCGGGTCCGATTCCAAAATCCGAAAAATGAAGACCTGACCCCGCTATACCCCGCTAGAATTCGGGCCAAACGGAGGCCCCCATGAAATCCCGAGCCGTCGCGGTCGGGGCGGCCGCGTTCCTCCTGGCGTCGGCGATCGCTCTCGCCGCCATCCCCTCTCTGCCGAGTCCCTATCGTTCCCGTCGCGCGGTGGTCGACGGCCAGGAAGAAGTGTCGCTCGACCGCACGGTCCTCGCGGCGCTGCGGCGGACGGGGCGCGAGCCCTTCCGGGTCGCCGACTTTCCGACGTCGCCGGGCGTGCGGAAGGACGTCGTCTTCCGACGCTTCGAGATCGCGGACCCCGATGCCCGCGTCCGGATCACGGGCGAGAGCGGCGACTCGTTCCGTCCCCTGCCGGAAGTCGCCCACTTCGAGGGCCACGTGCCGGGCGAGGACGACACCCTCGTGTACTTGGCCGCGCTGCCCGACACGCTCGTCTCGTGGGTGCGCTCGAGCGCGGGCACGACCTACGTCGGACCCGACGAATCGCGCCGCCGCGCCGTCGTCCGCGACTCCACGTCCCCGGCCGCCGCGCGCCCGGCCGCGCCGCCCTGGATGTGCGGGTCGGATTCGCTTCCCGAGGCGCCCCCGGCCATCGTGCCCGGCGGCCCCGCCTCGACGCCCGAGATCGTCGGGTTCCAGAGCGCCAAGCTCATCCTGGAGACCGACCAAGAATTCCTGGCCAAGTTCGGCGGCGACGCGGCCGCGATGACCGCCTACCTGCTGACCCTCGCGGCGCAGATCGACCTCATCTACGAGCGAGACCTCGCGTTCCATTTCACCGTGACCGAGGTCCACGTCTGGACGATTGCGGATCCCTGGAACGGCCCTTCGACCCTCGACCAGCTCTACCAGCTCGGCGACTGGTACCACGCCAACCGGAGCCAGGGCTCCTTTCCGCGCTCGACCGTGTATCTCGCGTCCGGGCAGCCCGTGACCGGCGGAATCGCGTGGCGGCCCGCCCTCTGCATCCCGGACTTCGCCACCAACCCCCCCGGACACTGGGGCGGCGCCTACGGCATGGGCCAGCTCTTCGGGGACTGGCCCGCGCAGGTCTGGGACCTGCTGGCCTCGGCCCACGAGCTCGGCCACAACGCCGGGAGCGCGCACACGCACTGCTACGTGCCGCCGATCGACATGTGCTACTCGGGGGAGGCCGGCTGCTACAGCGGCCCGACCTCCGTTCCACCCGGCGGCGGAACGATCATGAGCTACTGCCACCTGCTCCCGCCCGGCGACTCGAACGTGAACCTCCTGTTCCACACGCGCTGCATCACCGAGCAGCTCCTGCCGTACATCCAGGCCGCCACCTGCACCTCCGCCAAGGCGACCTTCCCCGACGTGCCGACGTCGAACCCGTTCTTCCACTACGTCGAGACGATCTTCCAGCTCGGCATCACCGGAGGCTGCGCGGGCGGCAACTACTGCCCGGGCAACCCGGTCACGCGCGCGCAGATGGCCGTCTTCCTGCTCAAGGCGAAGTACGGCGCCGCCCATGTACCGCCCCCGTGCACGGGCGTCTTTCCCGACGTGACCTGTACTCCCGGCTCGGGCTTCGGCGACTGGATCGAAGAGCTCGCGAGTCTCGGGATCACGACGGGCTGCGGCAGCGGACTCTACTGTCCCAACAACACGGTCACGCGCAAGCAGATGGCGCCGTTTCTCATCAAGACGCTCTACGGCTCCTCCCACGTCCCGGCGCCGTGCACGGGAGTCTTCGCGGACGTCGCCTGCACGCCCGGGACGGGCTTCGACGACTTCATCGAGGAGCTCTACACCCTCGGCGTCACCGGAGGGTGTTTGACGGGGCCTCTGCGCTACTGCCCGGACAACCCGAACACGCGCGCCCAGATGGCGGTCTTCCTGGTCAAGACGTTCAACCTCGTCTGGTAGGCGTCTGGTGGGGGGTCAGGTCTTCATTTTTCGGATTTCAGCCACGCTGGTACCCTGATCGGGCGAGTTCGGAAATTCGAAAAATGAAGACCTGACCCCGTTCGAATCCGATGCGGGCCCTGATCCTCGAGGACGACGAGCGGTTGCGCTCTCTCGTCGTGCGCACGCTCTCGCGCGCGGGCCTCGCCTGCGACGAGGCGCGGTCGATCGACGAGGCCGAGGAGCTCCTCGGGGTCCACGCCTACGACCTCCTCGTGCTCGACCGCCGCCTTCCGGACGGGGACGGCCTCGACGTCTGCCGGCGGGCGCGGGCGAAGGGCTTCCGCCACTCGATCCTCATGCTGACGGCGATGGACCACGCCGAGGCCGAGATCGAGGGCCTCTCCGATGGCGCCGACGACTACCTCGGCAAGCCGTTCGACCTCGAGGTGCTCGCCGCGCGCGCGCAGGCGCTCCTGCGCCGGAACGAGTTCCGCGCGCCCCGGGAGCTCGTCGCGGGCGAGCTGCGCCTGGATCCGGCCCGCCGCGCCGCCTGGCGGGGCCGCGAGACGCTCGCTCTGACGGCACGCGAGTTCACCATCCTCGAGCTCCTCATGCGCACCCCCGGCGCGGTCGTCTCGCGCGAGGAGATACTCGAGCAGGCCTGGGGCGAGCGGGAGGAGCCGATGTCGAACACCATCGACGTCCTCGTCGGGCGCCTGCGCCGCAAAATCGACCGGCCGAAGGCGCCGTCCTCGATCGAGACCGTGCGCGGCGCCGGGTATCGCCTGCGGTGAGGCTCCCGCGCTTCCGCCGTGCGCGCACGCGCATCGCCCTCTCGGGCGCCGTCGTTTCGGCCGTCTTTCTCGTCGCGCTGGCGCTCGGCGCGCGCACGCTGATCCGCCGGCTCTCGTTCGAGGAGGTGGACGGCGAGCTCGACACGCTCGCCTCGGCGATCGGCTCCGACTACGAGCTCCTGGGCCTCGAGGAGCAGGAGCGGCAGGCCCTGAAGGCCGGTCTCGAAGCCAACATGTTCGAGTTCCGCCTCGCCAACCATTCGGCGATTCTCTTCAACGGCGAGGTCCCCGTGGCTCTGACGGGCGACCTCCTGCGCTCGCACGTGAACGTCAACTTCGAGCCCTACCGCGGCCGGAGCGACAGGCCCTACACCGCGGTCGAGCCGTACAGCGGGCAGCGCCGCACGTGCCGGGTCCTCGTCACGCCGCTCCAGGGAAAGGCCCGGGGCGCGACCCTCGTCCTCTTCCGGTGGATCGGCCCGACGCTGCGCTCACTCGCCCGCGTGGACCAGGCGCTCGCGGGCTTCGTGCTCCTCGGCGTGCTCGGCACGGCGACGATCCTGGGCTTCGCGGTCCACCGGGCGATCCGCCCCGTCGAAGAGGTCACGCGGCTGGCGGAGGAGGCCGAGGCGACGGACCTTTCGCGCCGGGTGGCGGTGACCTCGGGCGGCGAGGAGTTCCGGCGGCTCTCGGCGGTCATCAACTCGCTCTTCGAGCGGCTCGAGCGGGCGTTCCGCGCCCAACGGCGGCTGACCGCCGACGCGGCCCACGAGCTCAAGACGCCGACCGCGGTCCTTCTCGGAGAGGCGCAGGATGCCCTCCGCCCGGAAGCCACGGAGGAGGAACGGCGCCGCTCCCTCCAGACGATCGCCGAGGTTTCCCGCGGACTCGCCCGGGAGGTCGACGGGCTGATGCTGCTCGCCCGCGGCGACGCGGCGCCGCCCCGGCGCATGGAGGAGCTCGACCTGCACGAGGTCGCGGAGGACTCGCTCGCCGCGGCCGCCCCGCTCGGCTCGAGCCGCGGCATCGTCTGCGCGCTCTCGCGTCAGGGGCCCGCGCGCGTGCGCGGCGAGCGCGCGGGGCTTTCCCGCCTCGTCTCGAACCTCGTCTCCAACGCCGTCCTCTACACCGCTCCCAACACGATGGTCGAGGTCCGGGTCGGAACGCGCGAGGGCCGGGCGTTCATCGAGGTCGCCGACCGGGGCCCGGGCATCGCGCCCGCCGACCGGGACCGCATCTTCGAGCGCTTCGTGCGGCTCGACAGGACGCGGGCGAGCCATCCGCAGGGCTCGGGGCTCGGCCTCGCCATCGTCGAGCAGGTCGTCGAGGCGCACGGCGGCGAGATCGCGGTCCGCGAGAACGACGGCGGCGGCACGGTCTTCGTGGCGAGCTTCCCGGCGGTCTGAGGGCGCGGCGGTGGACCGCCGGATCGCGCTCGGGAGTAGGGGCGGGGCTAGTCCCCGCCCTCGTGCGGCGATCCGTTCTGGCAGGGCGGCCACAAGCCCCGCCCCTACGACCGGAGCCAGACACGGCGGAAGTTATTTCAGGTAGCCGAGGGAGCGGAGCTCCTTGACGACGTCGCTCTCCTCGCCGAGGCCGTAGTGGCCCATGACCTGTTTCATCCAGGTCTCGTAGGAGGGCCGGCCGGCGGCGCCCGGCCCCGGCGTCCCGCCGAGGTGCTTCATCAGGGCGTGGTAGAGCGTGCGCACGGAGTCGGTGTCCTTCAGCGCGAGGTTCGTCTTCTCGCCCGGGTCCTTCGCGAGGTCGAAGAGCATCCGCTCCTGGGGCGTGACGAGGATGAACTTGCGGTCGCCCTGGAACACGCTCCCGATCCAGAAGGTCCAGGCGCCCTCCGAGAACGCCAGCGCCGGCGAGGGCGACGGATCCGGCGCCCCCGCGAGCGCCCACTTGAGGCTGCGGCCGCTCCAGGCCTTCGGCCGCTCGACGCCGACCATGTCGAGGAGGGTCGGCGCGACGTCCAGGTTCTGCACGAGCTCCGTGACGGCGCGCCCGGCGGCCGGCGGGCCCGGCGCCGCGATGACGAGCGGCACCCGCACGACGGCGTCGTAGTAGGTCTGGCCGTGGCTGATGACGCCGTGCTCGTCGAACTCCTCGCCGTGATCGGCGTTGAACACGACGATCGTCTTCTCGGCGAGGCCGGTCTTCCGGAGGAGGTCGAAGAGCGGCGCGAGGTCGGCGTCGGTCCAGTGGAGGCCCTCGTCGTACATGGCCATGGCGTTGGCGATGTCCTCGGACGACGGGTCGAGCTTCCCCTCCCGGACCTGGTGGATGTTGTCGAGGTCGAAGTCGAAGCCGCTCTCGTACTCGCCGTAGAGATTGCGGCGCGCGTGGGCGTGGAGGAACGGGTAGTGCGTGTCGGTCGAATAGACGAAGGCGAAGAACCGCCGGTCCTTGTTCTCCTCGATGAACCGCAGGACTTCCGGCATCTTCTGCGCGAGCGACTCCTGCTTGGACCGGAAGAGGTCCCAGCCCTGCTCGAACCCCATGGGCCGCGAGATCCAGCTCTGGACGAACGCCGCCGTCCGGTAGCCCGCGCCGCGGAGGGCTTCGGAGACGAGGACGTCGCCCTCGGAGGGCCCCGGCGCGATCCCGAGGACCTTCGCCGCGTCCTTCTCGTCCCGCTGCTCCTGCACGGCGAGCTCGGCCACGTACCGGGAGGTCAGCATCGAGGCATAGGACGGGAGCGTGTACGGGGCCTGGGCGATCGTGCGCGAGAACCGCACGCCGCGGGCGGCGAGGGCGTCGAGCTGCGGCGTCGTCTTGCGGCCGTACCCCTCGAAGGAGCAGTGGTCGGCGCGCACCGAGTCGAACGAGATCCAGACGACGTTCATGCCCTGCCACGCGTCCGCGGGGTCCTTGCGGCATCCGGAAGGGGAAACGGCGGCGGCCGAGAGGAGGATCGCCGCGAGGAGCGCGCCGATCGGGCGGTGCCGCTTCATCGGCGCGAGCATAACCGCGATCCGCCCGCGCCTTGCCGCCGGCTGTCACCTGGGAGACACTGGCGCGGATGAGTCGCACGGCCGTTCTCGCCGGCTACTACGGCTTCGGGAACACGGGCGACGAGGCGATCCTCTCCTCGATCCTCGCCGGCCTGCGGCGGAGGGTCCCCGGCATCGCCTTCGCCGTCGTCTCGGGAGACCCGGACGCGACCGCGCGCCGCCACGGCGTCGAGTCGATCGCCTGGCGCGACGTCGCCGCCCTCCAGCAGCGGATCGCCGGAAGCGACGCCGTCATCGTCGGCGGCGGCGGCCTTTTCCAGGACTACTGGGGCCTCGACACCTCGACCTTGCTGACGCCCCGGCACGGGGAGATCGCCTTCTACACCGCGCCGGCGGTGCTCGCGGCCCTCGCGAAGAAGCCGGCCCTCCTCTACGGCCTCGGCTTCGGGCCGCTTGCATCGGAGGACGCGAGGCGCTACGTCCGCGCGGCCGCCGACACCGCCGTGCATCTCTCGGTCCGGGACGAGGCGTCCCGGGCCCTGCTCGTGGAGGTCGGCGTTCCCGCCGCGCGCATCCTCGTTTCGGCGGATCCCGCCTTCGCGCTGGAGATCCCCGCGGGAGCGCCCGCCCCCGCCGCGATCTGCCGGGAGCTCGGCGTCGAGCCGCGCGGCCCGATCGTCGGCGTGGCTCTGCGGCCGTGGTCGATCGGCGTCGACCAGGCGGCGTGGGAGGCGCGTGTCGCCGAGGCGCTCGACCGGTTTCTCGGGCGCAACGAAGCGACGCTCCTCTTCGTGCCGCTCGAGAAGAGCCCGTGGACGGACCAGGACGACTTCGCGCAGGCGACCCGCCTCGCCGCCGGCCTCGCGCGCCGCGACCGCGCGGCCGTCCTGAACCGGCCTCTCGCTCCCGAGGAGACCGCGGGTCTCCTCGGCGCGTGCGATCTCGTCCTCGGGATGCGGCTCCACGCCCTCGTCTTCGCCGCGCGCGGCGGCGTGCCGTGCGTGGGCCTCGCCTACGACCCGAAAGTGACGGCCCTCCTCGCGCGCCTCGGCGTTCCGGAAATGGGTCTCTCGCTTCCGGAAGCGAGCGCCGACGCCATCCTCGCGAAGCTCGAGGACGCGCGGCGCGACGGTCCCTCACTTTCGGCGCGGCTCCGGCAGGCGGCCGAGCGGCTGCAGACTCTCGCCGAGGAGGACCTCGACCGCGCCGGACGCCTCGTCGCACAGCCGCCGCCGGCGCCGCCCCTGACCGACCGGGTGATCGGCCTCCTCGACGACGCGCTCCTGGCCAACATCGAAGAGGCGCGGGCCATCCGGGCCCGCCTGGCCGAGTCCGAGGGCCGCCTCGAGGCCCTCGAGAAGGCGCATGCCCGGCAGCGCGCGCTTCTCGAGGAGCGCCTGGGCGAGACGCGGCAGGAGCTCGCGAAGATCCAGACCTCCAACCTCTGGCGGGCCGCGAACCTCTACTGGAGGGTCCGCCGAACCCTGGGCGGCGCGGCGCGGAGGCTTCTGCGGCGGCCGCCGGCCGACTGGGCAGGCACGGACGACGCGGCGGCCGCGGCGAGGAGCGCGCCCCCGATCGCCGACGAGAGCCGGTACGACGTCGTCTGGCTCGGGCGGGGCGCCCGGGAGGCCTTGCCGCCGCGCTCGCGCGCGATCTTCGATCGCTACGCGGCGGCCGGGCACCGCGTCGTTTGTCTCGCGCCGGGAAGCGAGGCCGGCGAGTCGCACGGCGCCACGGCGCTCTTCGTGGAAGATCCCTCGCGGCTCGCCCTCGCGCGCCGGCTGCGCGCCGAGCGGGGCTGGCTTTTCGTGGACGCCACGGGCGAGCGGGACGGCTCGCCCGATCCTCCGGACCTCGTCCTCGATCCCGCCGCGTCACCCGAGGACGTGATCCACGCGGTCCCGCAGTTCTTCCCCAAGGCCTCGATCGTCGTCGTGACGCACGACAACCGCGACCTCAACCGTCTCTGCCTCGCGGCCCTGCGGGGGCGCACGGAGTGGCCGAACTTCGAGGTGATCGCCGTCGACAACGGCTCGACCGACGGGACGGCCGTCCTCCTCCAAGAGACGGCGCGAGCCTGGCCCGCGCTCCGCGTGATCGCCAACGCCGGGAACCGGGGCTTCGCGGCGGCCGTCAACCAGGGATTCGCGGCGGCTTCGGGCTCGATCCTCGTCATGCTCAACAACGACACCGTCGTCACCCGCGGCTGGCTGACGGCGCTCGTGCGGCATCTGCGCGCCAACCCGACGCTCGGCCTCGTCGGGCCCGCGACCAACGCGATCTCCAACGAGGCGCAGGTTCCCGTCGGCTATCGCGGCCTCGAGGGGCTCGCGGACTGGGCGGCGCGCTTTGCCCGCGAGCACGACGGCGAGACCTTCGCGATCCCGATGCTCGCGTTCTTCTGCACGGCGCTGCGCAGGGGAACCTGGGACGCGGTCGGCCCTCTCGACGAGCGCTTCGGCGCGGGGATGTTCGAGGACGACGACTACTGCCGCCGCGCCCGCGCGCAGGGCTACGAGATCCGCTGCGCGCGCGACGCGTTCGTGCACCACTTCCAGAAGGCCTCGTTCCGGAAGCTCGGCGAGAAGGCGTACTTCGCGCTGTACGAGGAGAATCGCCGCAAGTACGAGGAGAAGTGGGGGGCCGGGCCGGCCGCCTCCGCCGCGCCGGGAGCCGCTGCCGGCCGCGCGGTCGAGCTCCCGGGCTTTCTCGCGCGGCCCGGATCGCGCGGCACGGTCGTCTTCCTGCCCTCGGTCGGCTGGGGCATCCATCTCTTCCAGCGCCCGCACCATCTCGCCCGCGCCTTCGCGCGCGCCGGCTGGACGGCGATCTTCGACTGCTCGAACGCCCAGGACAGGGTCGACGGCTTCAAGGAGATCGAGCCGAACCTCTTGCTCTACCGCGGCCCCGCGGGAGTGCTCGAACGGATCCCGGAGCCCCTCCTCTGGTCCTTCCCGTACAACTTTCAACAGGCCCGGATGTTTCCGAGCGGGGCCCGCGTCGTCTACGACTGGATCGACGACCTCTCGGTCTTCCCCTACGACCGCGCGCTCCTCGAGAAGAACCACGCGGAGGCGCTCGCCGGGGCGACGGTCGTTGCGGCGGTCGCCCGGCGGCTCCACGCGGAGGCTCTCGCGAAGCGGCCCGACGCCCTGTACCTGCCGAACGGCGTCGAGTACGAGCGGTTCGCCGCCCCCGCGGCGGCGCCCACCGCCGACCGCGACCTCGCGCCGATTCTCGCGGCGGGCCGCCCGATCGCCGGCTACTACGGAGCCCTCGCCGAGTGGTTCGACTACGCGCTCGTCGACGAGGCCGCGCGCCGCCGGCCCGACTGGAGCTTTCTCCTCATCGGCCCGATGTACGACCAGAGCCTCCAGGGCAAGCCCATGCTGAAGCGCGAGAACGTGCGCTGGATCGGACCGCGCGACTACCACCTGCTGCCGGGGTACCTCTCGGTCTTCGACGTCGCGACGATCCCGTTCCAGATCAACCCGATCACGACGGCGACCTCGCCGCTGAAGCTCTACGAGTACTTCGCCGGCGGCAAGCCCGTCGTGACGACGCCCATGCCGGAGTGCGCGGCGTATCCCGAGGTCGCGATCGCCCGCGACGCGGCGGCCTTCGCCGGGGAGCTCGATCGAGCGCGCGAGCGCGGACGCGATCCGCGGTTCCGGGACCGGCTGCGCGCGCTCGGCCGGGAGAACTCCTGGGACGCGCGCGTGACGGCGGCGCTCTCGGCTCTCGAGGCGGCGGCCGCAGCGCCTGCCCGGGCCCGGTAGCGGCCCCGTGCGCCGGACCGCCGGGCTTCGCCGGCTCTTCCGCTTCGCCCCGTTTCTCCTTCTCGCCGCCGAGAACCTCGCCGTCTTCCACCGGCACTACTTCATGGGCTACGGGTTCCCCTGGGACTTCGTCGGGGCGTACTACGCCGCCACCGCCTACTGGACCGAGGCGGTCTCGCACGGCGGCCTGTCGATGTGGATGCCCTTCCAGTCGATGGGTTATCCCTTCCTCATCAACCTGCAGACGGGGCTCTGGTACCCGCCGATGTGGGTCTTCCCGCTCTTCCGGATTCCCTACACGCTCCACGCGGCCGTCGTCTTCCAGTGCCTGCACGTTCTGGCGGGCGCTTTCGGAATGTACGCGCTCCTGCGGGCGACCATCCGCTCGCGCCGCGAGGCCCTCCTCGGAGCGTTCGCGTTCCAGCTCTTCGGCGGCTTCTACTCGAACGCCGAGCACGTCGACATCGTGCGCTCGTTCGCGATGCTGCCGTGGATCTTCTGGGCCGCCGTCCCGCCCGCTTCCGACGAAAAGCGCCTGCCGTGGCGGCTCCTCGTGGCGCCCGTCGTCATCTTCCTCCTCACCGTCGGCGGCTATCCCGGCAATCTGCTCGCGGCCATGTTTCTGCTCGCTGTCTTCGCCGCGCTCCTCCTCGTCCGGCGGCGGTTCGATCGAACCGCGGTTCGATGGGCGGCCGCGCTCGGCGGATCGGTCGGGCTCGGGCTGCTGATGGCCGCGATCCATCTCGGTCCGGCCTGGATGTTTCGAGGGGAGCTCATCCGCTACGCCGACGCGACGTGGATGCGCCGGGCGTGGCTGTCGTCCGCCCACCTGCCCGGTCTCGTGCTCGAGCCGGCCGGAATGCCTGGCGACGTGAGCATGATCTCGACTTTCGTGGGCCTCGCGGTCCTCGCGGGCGTAAGTCTGCTGTCGTGGCCGAGCCTTCGTCGCTTCTGGCCGTGGGCGGCGCTCGGTCTCCTTTCCGCGGCCATGGCCGCCGGCGATTCGCTTCCCGTCCACCGGTTTCTTCGGAGCCTCGTTCCGCCGCTCGGGTATTCGCGGTTTCCTCCGAGCGACTACCGCGGCGGCGTCGCGATCGTCCTCCTCATTCTCGCGGCGGCCGGCTGGCGGGACGTCCGGCGCCGCCGCGGCGGCGGACGGACGTTGACGTGGCGGCTGATTCCGATCGCTCTCTTCGCGGGCTGGAGCATCGACCGGGTTTACGCGGGTGGGCCCTTCTGGCCGCGCCCGGCCCTGGCGGCCGCGGTCTTCCTCGCGACGCTCGCGGCCATCCTTTTCTGGCGCGAGCCCCGGGCGAACCCGGCGCGCGCTTTCCTCGCGCTGCTCGCCTCGATCGCGCTCGGCGGTGGACTGGTCCTGCCGCGCGTCGAAGGCTGGAAGGTGCCGGATTTCATCGCGGTCTGCCGCGTCTTTTCACCGACGCCCGCCCGGATGCACGACGCGGGCATCGTGGTCGACCCGGCCGTCTTCGCGACGCCCCCGGCGTCGCGGCCCGCGAGGACCGACGGAGACGGGACGTACCTCGCGAGCGGGTACCTGACCGGGTCCTACCTCCTCGAGGATTTCGGCGGCACGGTCCTCCGCGCACGGACGGTGGTCACCCGAAGCGACCGGTTGCTGGGCTACATGCGGCGCGAATGGCTGCCGATCCTGGTCGAGCCGCCTCCGGACTCCCGGGACGAAAAGGTCTTCGTTCCCGGCCTGCAGGCGCGGGCGGCCGCCGCGGCTCCGGATCCGCGCGTCCGCCAGACGCGATACGGCCTGGACCGCCTGAGCTATCGGGTGTCGACGGACCGCCCGCTCCTCCTGGTCGAGAACGAGATTTATTTCCCGGGATGGACCGCGCGGGCCGGGAACGTTGGCCTCGAGGCCGTCCGGGTCAACGACTCCCTGCGGGGCTGGAAGCTCCCGGCCGGCAGCTACGAGCTCGACGCGGTGTTCCGCCTCCCCCACCTGCGGCTGATGGCCCTGATCACCGCGGCGGCGTGGGTGGTCTGGCTGCTCCTCGTCGACACGGCCCGGCGAAGAATCCGACGCAGCTAGCGCTCAGCGGCCGGCCTCGAGCCCGAACGAGAACCCGCCGGGCGCCGGAAGCTCGACCGTCCGGGAGGTCTGGCCCTCGGAGAGAACGACATCTCTTCCGGTGCCACCGGGCTTGTCGAGCCGCAGACGAAGGCTCGAACCGGTCGGCACCGACGGCAGCTCGCACCGCGCCCGCGCCGGCGGCCCGCCGGGGGAGGGACGCATCCAGGCCCGCCGCCACTCGAGCGAGGTGACCTCGCCGGCTTCGACGGTGCACCGGGCGAAGACCCTCTCCATGCCCGCGATCTCGAGCGGGAAGCGCGCCACCGGCCGCGGCGCTTCGTCGCGGCGGACGACGAGGTCGTTGAGCCCCGGCTCCGCGAGCAGGAGCACCACCGCCGCGCCGAGCGCGAGCGAGAGAGACGCGAGCCAGGCCCGCGGCGCCGCCGACGCGAGCGAGGCCGCGCCGAGAGCGATGACGAGAAGCTCCAGGGCCGTCGCCGGCACCATGAGGCGACCGAGCGGCGAGGCGACGGACTGGAGCGCGAACTTGAGCAGCACGCAGGCGGCGAGGACGAGGACCGCGCCGTCGCGCCGGCGGACGCCCCGGACGACGGCCGCGAGAAAGAGGCCCTGGATCAGCGCGAGCTCCCAGCGAAGCCGCGGAAACCACCGGGCGAAGAAGTCGGCTCCGCGCGCGCGGGCCGCGAGCGGAAGGGCCTCGGGGGCCCCGACGCCCCAGTAGAGATCGTCGGCGTCGCCCTCGACCGCGAGCCGTCCGGCCGCGGCGACGCTCCGGAGCGCGTGGAAAGCCGGCCGACGCTTCCACTCGGCGAACGCGAGACCGGATGCCGCGCTCCGCGCCGCGTCCCGGTCCTCCAGAAGGGAAGGATCGACGCTTGCGATGTAGGCCTTGGGGTCGATCCAGCCGGGCCCGGCGGCGCCCGGCACGACGCTCCCGAGGAGCGCGAGTCCACCGTGCTCGGTCGTGATCGCGAAACGCCCGGTCGCCGCGCGGCGCTGGAACGCGAGGGCGAGAAGGGGCAGGAGCGCGGCAATCGCGAGCCGGAGCATTCGCCGCACGCGCGCTCCGTCGGGCCGGAAGAGTCCCGCCGCGGCGAGCGCCGCCGGGGCGAGCACGACGAGAAGCTCCTGGCGGATCGCGGCGGCGGCGGCGAGAAGAAGCCCCGCCGCGACCGGGTACGCTCCATCCTCCTTGCGCAGCGCGCGCACCGCGAGCGCTCCCAGCGCGACGGTCGGAAGGAGCGCCCAGTTCTCCTGGGCGACGACGCCGGAAAAGAAGACCTGGCCGGGCCAGAGCGCCAGCAGCGCCCCGGCGAGGACCCTCCAGCGCGGCGCCAGCACCGTGCGCCAGAGGAAGAACGGAAGAAGCGGCACGAGTCCCGTGGCGACGGCGGTCGCCATGCGCGCGGCCGGCTCGGACGAGGCCGAGAATCCCGAAAGCAGCGCCAGGATCATCGGGAGCCCCGGGTTGAACTGGATCCAGTGCCAGGTGTCGGGCGCGAGGCCCTGGCCCGCGATGACGCGGCCGAACTCGATGAGCGCGCGGAAGTCCGAGAACGCCGTCGCCGGGTACCGGACCGCGAAGACCGCCCGGATTCCAACTCCGAGCGCGAGGAGCGCCGCCGCGGCGAGCACCTCGCGGGAGAGGTGCGGTCGTTGCGGCGCGCTCCCGGTCACCCCCGCATTGTCAGCCGGGCCGCCCGGGCCGGCAAGCGCGGATCTATTGGGAGCCGAGGCTCGTGGCGGTCGCCGTGGGGGAGGCTCCCTGCGGAGCCTCGACGCGGATCGACGTCGCGACCTTCTTGCCTTCCCGCACGATGTATCGGACCGCCACGCGCCCGCCGGGCTTCAGCGGCCCGCCGGACAGGTGGGTCGCCCCGGTCAGGACGAGCGTCGACTCCTCGCCGGCCGGCGTCTTGACCACGAACGACCGGGACGGGACGACCGACACGACGCGGCCGTCGACCGCGTGCGCGTGGCTCTTCGTCCGGGGGACCGGAGTCGGCTTCGGCGTCGGCGAGACGGGCAGGGCCGCCAGCGCGAAAGCCAGGGAGAGTCCGGAAAAGCGCGTCATCCGAGCGTACCCTAGGCGCCGGGACGTGAACGCAGCGTGAACGAGCATCCGGGACAGGACGGCCGCCGCGCCGCTTTCGTGGCCGCCGTCTGCGCGGCCGCCGCGGGCCTGGCGTGGCTGTTCTTCCGGGCCGGGTTCCGCGGGGTGATCTACGACTCGTACCACTACTACGTCCTGTCTCAGATCGTTTCGACCGAGGGCCTCGGCAATCTCTTCTCGCGTGTGCGCGGCTACGGCTATCCGCTCTTCGCGGCCGCCGTCACGGGATTCACGGCGCCCTCTCCGGAGACGACCCGCGCGCTCGCCGCCGCGGCGCAGGTCCTGCTGCACCTTGCGACGTCGCTCTACGCGGCCCGCGTCGCCGCGCGCATCTTCCGCCCGCGCCGCGTGTTCGAGGCGACCTTCGCGGTGATGGCGCTCGACCCGATCGTCCTGATCCGCGCGACGGAGCTTCTCTCGGACTCCCTGTCGGCCTCTCTCGTCGGTTTCTCGCTCTTCGTCTCGATCGAGCCCGGCCAGCCGTCCCGCCGCGCCCTGCTGGCGTTTTTCGCCGCCGGTCTCGCGGTCGCGGTGCGGACGGCGAACCTCGCGCTCCTGCCGGCGCTCGCGGTCCTTTGGCTGATCCGCGGGCGGCAGTACCAGGAGCCTGTGCGGCGTCATCTCGCGCTCGGCGCGCTCGCGGCCGCCGTGACGTTTGTGCCGCAGCTCCACGGCAACGTGAAAGCGTACGGCGAATGGTCGCCGCTTCCCGCCAGCCATCTCTACCGGGAGCAGGTCCGCTGGGGCACGGGAATCCTGAAGTACGGAACGCTCGTCGTTCCCGGACAGGAGGCCACGCTCGTCTACGCGAATCCGCTGCGGCCCGAGGGCGTCGAAACGCCCCGCGAGTTTCTGCGAACGCGGCCCCTGGGATATCTCCGGACCCTCGCGGCCCACGGCTTCGCGATGATCGACCAGGACCTCCCCTTCACGTACATCCGTGATCCCCGGCCGTCCTACCGGTGGCCGCTGTCCCTCGCGAACTACGCCTTCTTCTACCTGGCGGCGCTCGGCCTCGTGGTCCTGCTCTTCGAGGGGCGCCGGACGCCTTCCAGGATCTATTCCGCCGGCGCGACGCTTGTCGGGCTCGCGATCTTCGCCGTGTACCTGCCGGTCGCCGTCGAGAACCGCTTCTCGCTGCCGCTCTACGTCGTCCTCGCCCCGGCCGCGGTCTTCGCCGTCGCCTGGGCCGCCGGGCGCCGGTCGGGGACGATCGTCGCGCTCGCGATCGCCGGCGGCGGATTCGTCGGCGCCTGCGTGCAGGTGTCCCTCTGGCTGACGAAGCAGGCGCCGTACCTGGCGGGGCTCGCCCGGCTCTGAAGCGGGCATAGAGTACGGTCCCATGAAAAAGACGCTCTGGCTTCTGGCGCTCCCCCTCTGCCTGCTCGCGTTCGCGCCGCCTCCGCCCCCCGACGAGCCCTTCGATCTCCTGATCACCGGCGGCCACGTCGTCGACGGAAGCGGCGCGCCGTGGTTCGCGGCGGACGTCGGGGTGCGGGGCGGAAAGATCGCGGCGATCGGCGTACTGACCGGCCGGCCCGCGAAACGGACGATCGACGCCACGGGCATGCTGGTGACGCCCGGCTTCATCGACCTGCTCGGCCAGTCCGAGTACAACGTCCTCGTCGACAAGCGCGCGGCCTCGAAAATCACGCAGGGCATCACGACCGAGGTCACCGGCGAGGGCGCCTCGATCGCCCCGGTCAACGACGCGATGCTCGCCGAGGCGAAGGAGGTCTACGCCCGCTACGGCTACACGCCGGAGTTCCGGACGATCGGCGGGTTCTTTGAGACGCTCGCCAAGCGCGGCACGGCGATCAACCTCGGCACCTTCGTGGGGGCCGGGACGCTGCGCGACTTCGTCATCGGCAAGGCCGACCGGCGCGCGACTCCCGAGGAATTGAAGCGGATGTGCGACCTCGTCGACCAGGCGATGCGCGACGGGGCGCTCGGCGTCTCATCCTCGCTCCAGTACGTGCCCGACATGTACAACTCGACCGACGAGCTGATCGCGATGGCGAAGGTCGCGGCGAAATACGGCGGGGCCTACTTCACTCACCAGCGCTCCGAGGCCAACGCCATCGACAGCTCCCTCGACGAGGTCTTCCGCATCGCGAAGGAAGCCCCGATTCGCAGCCAGATCTGGCACCTGAAGACGGCTTACAAGCCGAACTGGGGAAAAATGCCGGCCGTGCTCGATCGGATCGCCGCCGCGCGGGCCGAGGGCATCGACGTCGCGGCCAACCAGTACCCCTGGACCGCAGGCTCGAACGGTCTCGACGCGTGCCTGCCGCCGTGGATCCGCGAGGGCGGGCGGGACGCGCTCCTGAAACGCCTCGCCGACGCGAAGCTGCGCGAGAAGGCCAGGAAAGAGATGCTCGAAGAGACGAGCCAGTGGTCCAACCAGTACCTCGGCGCCGGTGGGCCGGACCGGGTGCTCGTCGCCTCGGTTCTGAACACGAAGTTGAAGTCCTACGAGGGCAAGAACATCGCGCAGATCGCGGCCGAGGAGAAGAAGGACCCGCGCGACGCCCTGATCGACCTCGTCATCGCCGACCGCGCCAACACGGCCTGCATCATCTTCATGATGGACGAGAAGGACGTGCGGGCCGGGCTCGCGAGCCCGCTCGTCGCGTTCTGCACCGACTCGCCGGCCGGCGCGACCGACGGCATCTTTTCCGAAGAGAAGTCGCACCCGCGCGGCTGGGCCTCGACGGCGCGCATCCTCGGCTATTACGTCCGCGACGAGAAGGTCGTCCGCCTCGAGGAAGCGGTCCGCAAGATGACCTCCTTCCCCGCCGAGGCGGCCGGGCTGCAGGGCCGGGGCCTCGTCAAAGAGGGCTTCGCGGCGGACCTCGTCGTCGTCGACATGGCGAAGGTCAAGGACCTCGCGAGCTACGAAGAGCCCCGGCGTTACAGCTCCGGGTTCCCGTACGTCGCGGTCAACGGCGTGCTCGTCGTCGACGGAGGCAAGATCACCGGCGCGGCGCCGGGACAGGCGCTGCGCGGCGCGGGGTACCGGGCACCATAAGCCATGTCGATCGCGGTAGGCCTGCGGGATCCCTGGACGGGTAGCGCCCGGCAGCCGCCTACTTCACGAGCAGCACGGGGCAGCGGGAGAGGATGCCGACCTTGTAGCTGATCGTTCCCCAGTTCTCGCCCGGGTGCCGGAGGGCGAGACGGTGGGAGCTCATCACGACGAGATCGATCTTCTGCTCCGCGACGGTGCGGAGGATCTCGTCGACCCGCCGTCCGTACCGGATCTCCGCTTTCGCCGAGACGCCCTTCGCCGCCGCGAGCAGGCCCTTCATTTTCTGGCGTGCGCCGATCTCGAGCTTTCGGTAGAAGCTCGCGTATGCTGCGGAATCCCCGAAGTCGATGCGCTCGATGACGTGGAGGAGAGTGACCTGCGCGCGGCGCGGCGCCCCGAGCTTCGCGGCCAGCCGGACGGCGCGCAGGTTCTTCTTCGTGAAGTCGACGGGGACGAGGATTCGCCGAAACATCCAGGCTCCAGACTAGGTCCCCCGCCGGCGGCTCGCCTGATGCAACCGGATCAGGGCCGCGGCGGGGTCCCTCTCGCCCCGGAACTACTCGGCCGCCTGGTCGGACGACGCGTCACCCACGCGCGGCGCGTCGAGGCATCCCTCGAACCGGGCCTTCTGCTCGGGCGTCAGTGTCGCCTCGATCGAGGTCCGCACGCCCTCCCGCTCCTGCCTCAGGGTTTCGACGGCCGCCTTGACCGCCAGCGCGTCGGCCCCGATGGTGCAGGCCTCGGGCGTCGGCGCGTCGAGGTCGGCCCGCAGCGTTTCCCGCGCAGCCTTGAGGGCCGCGAGGTCGGCCTCGAGGGCGGGCCTGGCCGCCTCGAGCACGCCGAGGATGTCGGCCTTCTGCTGATCGGTCAGATCGAGAATCGAAAGGCACTCCCGGAACCGGTGGCGGCCGGGGTGGGGACGGCTCGCCGGATCCTCCTGGGCGAGACCCGGGAGGGCGAGCGCGAGGGACAGGGACGCGAGAGCGGCGAGCCGGTGGACGCGGCGCATGAGGGCTCCTTCCTGGGGCGTCGGCCGTTCGGTCGGCCGCGCCCGGAGAACATGACGACGGGAGAGCGCCCCCGGTTTACGCCGGCTATTCGCCGAGGATCGTCATCTTCCGGCGGGGCTGATCGAGGCCGAACGTCCTCACCGCGTGCTTGCGGATGTGGTCCATGGCCTCCTCGATCGAATCGGTCACGAGGAGGAGGTCGAGGTCGGTGTTGGAGATCGTCCCGGCGGCGACCATCTTGGCGAGGAGCCCCATGATCGGCCGGTAGTACTCGGTCGAGATCATCACGACCGGAAAGTTCTCGACCTTCTTCGTCTGGATCAGCGTCAGCGCCTCGAAGAGCTCGTCCATCGTCCCGAGCCCGCCCGGCATGACGACGAAGGCATACGAGTACTTCACGAGCATGACCTTGCGGACGAAGAAGTGCTCGAAGGTCACCGACTTGTCGATCCAGGGATTGATCTTCTGCTCCTCGGGAAGCACGATGTTGCAGCCGACGGTGTAGCCGCCGGCTTCCTTCGCCCCGCGCGCCGCCGCCTCCATCACTCCAGGGCCGCCGCCCGTCAGGACCGTGAAGCCGAGGCGCGCGAGCCCCTCGCCCACGCGGCGGGTCAGCTCGTAATAGGGCGTCCCTTCGCGGAAGCGGGCGGACCCGAAGACCGTGACGCAGGGCCCGACGAAGTGGAGCGCTCGGAACCCGCGGATGAACTCCCGCGCGATGTCGAGGACCGAGAAGAACTCCTTGACGCGCGACCGCGGCCCGGCGAGAAAGAGCCTTTCGGTAGGTGCGGGATCCGCCCCGATGATCCGGTGTTCGTCTTCGGGAGGATCGCCTTCGGCCACCGGCGGATCTTAGCTGCTCCCGTCGGGTCGCGCTGACCGACGACGGCTCGTTCAGACTGAACGTAGCCTCCGTTTGCGGCGCCTGCGCCGCAAAGAGGACAGTCGCGTCGAAGGACTACTGGGGGCGGCGGGCCGCCAGGAGCCGCGCTTCGGCGAGCTCCACGCGGGCGCGGATTGCGTCGAGCGTCTCGACGCCGGCGGTCTTGAGCTCCTCTTCGGCGCTCGCGCGCTCGCGCTCGGCGGCGGCGGTGTCGACTTCCGAGCCCCGCTCGGCGGAGTCGACGAGAACCGAGACGCGATCGGACGCGATCTCGGCGAACCCGGTCGAGACGGCGAACGCCTCGGACCGGCCGGCCCGGCGAAACGACAGGACGCCGGGCTTCAAGAGCGTGATGAGCGGCGTGTGGCCGGGGAGGATGCCGAGGTATCCCTCCGAGCCCGGGAGCTCGACCTCGTCCGCTTCGGCCTCGACGGCCTTGCGCTCCGGGGTGACGACGAGAAGCTGGAGGGCCATCGGGTCCTACGCGACCTTCGCCAGCTGCGCCGCCTTCTCGCGGGCCTCTTCGATCGTGCCGACCATGTAGAAGGCCTGCTCGGGCATGTCGTCGCACTTGCCGTCGACGATCTCGCGGAAACCCTTGATCGTGTCGGCGATCTTGACGTAGCGGCCCTCGAGGCCCGTGAACTGCTGCGCGACGAAGAAGGGCTGCGACAGGAAGCGCTGGATCTTGCGGGCGCGGGCGACCGTCAGCTTGTCGTCCTCCGAGAGCTCGTCGATGCCCAGGATCGCGATGATGTCCTGGAGGTCTTTGTACTTCTGGAGGATGGCCTGCACGTCGCGGGCGCACTTGTAGTGCTCCGCGCCGACGACGCGCTCGGAGAGGATCGTCGAGGTCGAGGCGAGCGGATCGACCGCCGGGTAGATGCCCATCTCGGAGATCGCGCGCGAAAGAACCGTCGTCGCGTCCAGGTGCGCGAAGGCCGCCGCGGGCGCCGGGTCCGTCAGGTCGTCGGCGGGCACGTAGATCGCCTGGACCGAGGTGATGGAGCCCTTCTTGGTCGACGTGATCCGCTCCTGGAGCTCGCCCATCTCGGTCGCGAGGTTGGGCTGGTAGCCGACGGCCGAGGGCATGCGGCCGAGAAGCGCCGAGACCTCGGAGCCGGCCTGCGTGAAGCGGAAGATGTTGTCGATGAAGAGCAGAACGTCCTTGCCCTCGGTGTCGCGGAAGTACTCCGCGACCGTCAGGCCGGTCAGTCCCACGCGCAGGCGCGCGCCGGGCGGCTCGGTCATCTGGCCGTAGATGAGGGCGGCCTTCGACTTGACGGGGTCGCCCGGCGTGATGACGCCCGACTCCGTCATCTCGTGGTACAGGTCGTTGCCCTCGCGCGTGCGCTCGCCGACGCCCGAGAAAACCGAGAAGCCGCCGTGGTGCATGGCGACGTTGTTGATGAGCTCCTGGATCATGACCGTCTTGCCGACTCCGGCGCCGCCGAAGAGGCCGGTCTTCCCGCCCTTGGTGTACGGCTCGAGCAGGTCGATGACCTTGATGCCCGTCTCGAACATCTCGACCGACGTCGCCTGCTCGTCGTAAGCGGGGGGCTCGCGGTGGATCGGCCAGCGCTCCTTGGCCTTGACCGGCCCGAGCCCGTCGATCGGGTCGCCGATGACGTTCAAAATGCGCCCGAGCGTCTCGCGGCCGACGGGCACGGAGATCGGCTGCCCGAGGTCGACGGCCTTCATGCCGCGCACCATGCCGTCGGTCGGCTTCATCGAGACGCAGCGGACGACGCTCTCGCCCAGCTGCTGGGCGACCTCGGTGATGACGTCGATCGGCTCGCCCGTCTCCTTGCCGTCGTCCACGATGTGGACGGCGCTGTAGATCGCGGGGAGCTTCCCCGGCGGGAACTCGATGTCGAGCACCGGCCCGATCACCGCGACGACTTTTCCGACGTTCTGTTCGGCCATGGTCTTTATCCTTCTGCCCTTTACTCCAGCGCCGCGGCGCCCGAGACGATCTCGATCAGTTCCCTGGTGATGCGCGCCTGGCGGGCGCGGTTCAAGTTCAGCGTGAGCTTGTCGATCATGTCGCCCGCGTTCTTCGAGGCCGAGTCCATGGCCGTCATCCGGGCGCCCATCTCGGCCGCGGCCGACTCGGCCAGCGCGCGGTAGACCGTGAACTCGAGGTAGCGCGGCAGGAGCCAGGCCAGGATCGAGGGCGCGTCCGGCTCGTACAGGAAGTCGACGGCGGGGCCCTCCGGCCCCTTCGGGGCCGCCGCGTCCTCGCGCGAGAGCGGAAGCAGCTTCAACGTCCGCACGACCTGCGACAGGATCGATCGGAACTCGTTGACGACGATGTAGACGGCGTCGACCTTCTCCGCCAGGAACTCCTCGGCCAGAAAAGAGGCGACCTCGCGGGCGTCCGCGTACTTCAAGCCGCCGAGGATGCCGGCGAAGGACTTTTCGGTGAAGGGGTACTTGCGCCGCTTCCAGAACTCGACGGCCTTCTTTCCGACGGGCAGCAGCCGCACGTCGGTCCACTCCGGGTGCGCGGCGAGCAGGCTCGCCGTCGCCCGGTTGACGTTCGTGTTGAAGGCGCCGCAGAGGCCGCGATCGCCGGCCACGACGATGACGATGACGCGCTTCTCCGGCCGGACGGCGAGCAGCGGATGCTCGAGGTGCCCCGCCTGCGCCGTGACGGAGGCGAGAACGTCGGAGAGGAGCTTCGCGTAGGGGCGCGCGCCGACGACCCGATCCTGGGCGCGGCGGAGCTTCGCCGCCGCGACCATCTTCATGGCCTTGGTGATCTGCTGCGTGCTCTTGACCGAGCGCAGCCGGCGGCGGATGTCGATGAGGGAGGCCATGTGTCAGTAAGCAGTAACTACGCGGCGACGGCCGCGGCGTTTTCCTTGACGAAGCGGTCCTTGAACTCCTTGATCGCGGCGGACAGGGCCTCCTCGGTCGCCTTCTCGAGCTTTCCGGTCGAGGCGATGGCCGAGAGGATCTCCTTCTTCGAGGACTTCAGGAACGCGTGCAGGCCGGTCTCGAACGCGCGGACGGACTCGACCTTGAGCGAGTCCATGAAGCCCTTGGTTCCGGCGTAGATCGAGGCGATCTGGAGCTCGACGTCGATCGGGTCGAACTGCGGCTGCTTGAGGAGCTCGACCATCCGCTGGCCTCGGGAGAGCTGTGCCTGGGACGCCTTGTCGAGGTCCGAGCCGAACTGGGCGAACGCCGCGAGGTTGCGGTACTGCGCCAGATCGAGACGGAGCGTGCCGGCCACCTGCTTCATGGCCTTGATCTGGGCGTTGCCCCCGACGCGCGAGACCGAGATGCCGACGTTGACGGCCGGTCGGACGCCCGAATAGAAGAGGTCGTTCTCGAGGTAGATCTGGCCGTCGGTGATGGAGATGACGTTGGTCGGAATGTAGGCCGAGACGTCGCCGGCCTGCGTCTCGATGATCGGCAGGGACGTCAGCGAGCCGCCGCCCTTCGCGTCCGAGAGCTTGGCCGCGCGCTCGAGCAGGCGCGAGTGGAGATAGAAGACGTCGCCGGGATACGCCTCGCGGCCGGGCGGCCGGCGCAGCAGCAGCGAGATCTCGCGGTAGGCCGCGGCGTGCTTGGAGAGGTCGTCGTAGATCGTGAGGGCGTGTTTCTTGTTGTAGAGGAACCACTCGCCCATGGCGCAACCGGCGTACGGGGCGAGGTACAGCATCGGCGCGGGGTCGGAGGCCGTCGCGGACACGATGATCGTGTGCTCCATCGCGCCGTGTTCCTCGAGGGTCTTGGCGACCTGGGCGACCGTCGACTTCTTCTGGCCGATGACGACGTAGATGCAGACGACGCCCTTGCCCTTCTGGTTGATGATCGTGTCGAGGGCGATGGCGGTCTTTCCGGTCTGCCGGTCGCCGATGATGAGCTCGCGCTGGCCGCGGCCGATCGGGATCATGGCGTCGATCGCCTTGATTCCCGTCTGGACGGGCTCCTTGACGCCCTGCCGGTCGATGACGCCGGGCGCGATGCGCTCGGTCGGGTAGAACTCGGTCGACTTGATCGGGCCCTTGTCGTCGATGGGGCGCCCGAGGGCATCGACGACGCGGCCGACGAGGGCCGGGCCCACGGGCACCTGGATGATGCGCCGCGTGCGGCGGACCTCCTGGCCTTCCTTGACCATCTGCGCTTCGCCGAGCAGCACGACGCCGACCTGGTCCTGCTCGAGGTTCAGGGCGAGGCCGAAGATGTCGTGACCGAAGTCCACGAGCTCGCCGGCCATGACCTTGTCGAGGCCGTAGATGCGCGCGATGCCGTCGCCGACCGAGAGCACCGTGCCGACCTCGGCGACGTCGATCGCCTTTTCGTAGTCGACCAGCTGCTGCTTCAGGATGGCCGTGATTTCGTCCGCTTTGATCTCCATCTCACGCTCCCAACGTCTCGTTCACATGCGCCTGGAACCGCCGGATCGCGGCGGCCACCGAACCGTCGAACACCCGCGATCCCGCCCGCGCCACGAAGCCGCCGAGCAGCTTCGGGTCGAGGTCGATCTGCATCTTCACCGTCTTCCCGGTCCGCTCGGCGATGACCTGCTGGATCGTCGCCTTTTCGCCCTCGGAGAGCTCGGCCGGGACCGTGACCCGGACCCGCAGCACCCCGAGAAGCTCGTCGTTCAGATCGCGCAGGGCGCGGAAGACCGCCCCGGCTTCGAGCAGCCGGCGGTTGCGGAGCATCACCTGGAGGAAGCGGGCGCCGTACTCGTTCATCCCGGTCTTCCTGGCGAGCTCGGCGATCGTCTTGCTCTTGGCGTCCCGCGGCACGTTCGGCGCCAGCAGGAACGCCCGGAGCGTCGGATTCGCCTCGAAAGCCCGCACCATCGACTCGCCCGCCTCGAGAAAAGCGGCGAAGTCGTAGCCCTTCGGCGCGGCCTCGACGAACGCCCGCGCGTAGGGTCGGGTGAAGGCGCTCATTGGGGAACCTGCCGGAGCTTCTCGACGCTGTCGTCGACCAGGCGGCGGCGGTCCTCCGGGGTGATCGCCTGCCCGAGGATCTCCTCGGCCTTCTTCGCCGTCAGGGCCGCCGCCGTCCGGCGCAGCTCCGCTTTCGCCTCCGCGAGCCGTCGCCCGATCTCTTCCTGCGCGTCCCGGCCGGCGCGCGCCGCCTCTTCGTCGGCCCGGGCCGCCAGCGCCGCGCGCGCCTGCTCTCCCTCGGCGATCGACCCCTTCCGGATCTCCTCGATCTCGCGCTCGATCTTCGCGGTGCGTTCGCGGATGTCGGCCGAGAGGCGGTCGACCTCGGCGCGCTGCTTCTCGGCCTGCCGGCGGCGTTCCTCGATCTCGTTCTGTCGCTTGCGGAACGCGGCGCTCATGGGGCGGGCGACGAAGTAAACGAGGACGGCCAGAAAGAGGACCAGGTTGGCGATCTGCCAGATCACCATCGGGATCCCCAGGAAACCGGCCGCATGCTCCCCCTCTTCGGCGGAGAAAAGGAGCGTCGCCGTGAAGATCGGGAGGACCGAAAGGCTCACGCGACGAGCCTTCGTCCGAGGATTTTCTCCGCGAGCTCCCGGGCGAGGTTCACGGCCCGCTCCGGAAGCTGCCCGGAGAGCTCCGTCGCTCGCGCCGCGATCTCCTTCGCGCCGCGGTCGATCTCTTCCGAGGCCTGCTGGCGCGCCAGGGCGAGCTTCTCGTCGAGGATGGCGGCGCCCTCGCCCCGCAGGCTCTCCCGGATCTTCAGGCCCTCGCGCCGCGCCTCGGCGAGCCTCTGCTCGCCCGCGGCGACGGCCTTCTCGAGCGTCACGAGGCTCTCGGCGTATGCCTTCTGCGCCTCGGCCTCCTCGCGCTCGCGCGCCTCGAGAATCGAGGCGAGCGGAACGAAGAGATACCTCTTCAGGATGGCGTAGCTCACCCCGAAGGCGAGGAGCACATAGAGACTCGTGACGTTGGGTAGCTCGATCATGAAGATTTCCCGGCGACGGAACCGCGGATCAATAGCACAGTCGAGAGACGCGAGTCGAGGGAAGAACGGGCGGCCGACGCGGCGATTCACTCGGGCGCGGATTCCGTTCGATGCGCGGCCCGCGACGCCATCGTCCCGTCTCCTGCCGCCTGCCGTCTGCCTCCTGCGGTCGGCCTCCGGCTTCCCGCATCAACCCTTGCCTTCTCAGCTACTTACGCGGCCCCGGCATTTCCAGCAGCTTCGGCGCCGATTCGGAGGCCATGTCGCAGGAGCCCTGGAAGTACGCGCCCTCCTCGATCTTCAGAACGGGCGCGTGGAGGTCCGCCGTCACGCGCGCGCGCGGATGGATCTCGATGCGCTCGCTCGCGCGAACGGTTCCTTTGAGCGAGCCGTTGATCGAAACACGCTCGACCCGGATGTCGGCGTCGACCTCGGCGGAGTCGCCGAGGATGAGCTCGCTGCCCGACGGGATCGTGCCTTCGAACTTTCCGTCGATGCGGAAGGTCTCCTCGAACGAGAGCTCGCCCTTGAAGTGGCTGCCCTTGTCGAGAAAGCCGTTCAGCGTCGCGCCCTCGTTGCGGGACTTCATGGTTGGCTCCTTGGAAATGGTGAGTAAGCCGTAAGCAGTAAGCGCTGCGCCGGATGAATCCTCCCGGCTTACTGCTCACTGCTTACTGCCGACTGACCTCACTGCCATTGGTTCTTCATGATGCGCTCGAAAAGGCCGATCAGCTCTTCCTCGGACCCGAAGGAGAGCTCGATTTTTCCGCCGCGGCGCTTCCGCACGATCTTGACCTTCGTCTGAAGCCGGCGCGAGAGCTTCTCCTCGGCGTCGCGCGTGAACGGATCGCGGCGCTTCTCCTTGACGACGCGGTCGCCGCCCGCCATCCGCGCGGCGCGCTTCTCCGCCTGACGCACCGAGAGGGATCGCCGCACGATCTCCTCGGCCAGGAGCTCCTGGTCGTCGACGGAGGCGAGCATGAGGAGCGCCTTCGCATGGCCCGCCGAAAGTTCCGCGGAACGCAGCTTCTCCTTGACCGGCAAAGATAACTTTAGTAGCCTCAATGAGTTAGCTACGGTCGCCCGGTCCTTGCCCACGCGCTCCGCGATCTGCTCCTGGGTCAGCGCGAACTCCTCGCGCAATCGCGCGTAGGCTTCGGCTGCCTCGAGCGGATTGAGGTCCTCGCGCTGGAGGTTCTCGACCAGGGCCGCTTCGAGCAGGTCGCGGTCGGACCCCCGGTCGCGGACGGTGATAGGGACTCGCTCGAGACCGGCGAGCTTCGCCGCCCGCCAGCGTCTCTCCCCCGCGACGATCTCGAACCCTTCGCCGCGCGGTACGACGACGATCGGCTGAACGATCCCGATCTCCTTGATCGACTGGGCGAGGTCGGCCAGGGTCGCTTCCGAGAAGTCCCGTCGGGGCTGAAACCGGGAGGGCTTCAACAGCCCGACCTCCGCCTCCCGGGGGGACGTTCCACGTGGAACATCGTCTTTCCCGGGAAGGAGGGCCGAGAGCCCTCGACCGAGTGCGGGCTTCTTGCCGAGCGTCATTTCGCCTCCCGCCGCTTCAGGAACTCCCGGGCCAGGGACAGGTACGCCTCGGCGCCCTTCGACTTGATGTCGTAGGAGAGGACGGGCTTCCCGAACGAGGGAGCCTCCCCGAGCCGGATGTTTCTCGGAATCACCGTTTCGAAGACCTTGTCGCCGAAGTGCTGGCGGATGTCGTCGACGACCTGTCGGGCGAGGTTAGTCCGCTCGTCGAACATGGTCAAGACGATGCCTTCCATCGACAGCATCGGGTTGAACGAGTCCCGGACGCGCTCGACGGTCTCGAGGAGCTCGGTCAGGCCCTCGAGGGCGAAGTACTCGGTCTGGATCGGCACGAGCACCGAGTCGGCGGCGGTGAGGGCGTTGACCGTCAGGAGCGAGAGCGACGGGGGGCAGTCGATGATCACGAAGTTGTACGAGCTGCGAACGTCTCCCAGGGCATAGCGGAGCCTCGCCTCCCGATCGACCTGCTCGACGAGCTCGATCTCGGCCCCCACGAGGTCGCGGCCCGACGGCACGATCCACAGGTTGCTGAAGCTCGTGGGCCGGACCGAGCTCCCGATCTGGCCCGACACGAGAGCGCTGTAGACCGTGGATTCCTCGCGCTTCGAGAACCCCAGACCCGAGGTGGCGTTGGCCTGCGGGTCGAGGTCCACCAGGAGGACGCGCTGGTCGAACGCCGCCAGCGCGGACGCGAGGTTGATCGCGGTCGTGGTCTTTCCGACCCCGCCCTTCTGATTTGCGACCGCGACGATGCGGCTCATGGAGTCGGGGATTATGGA
>CAVXTP010000006.1:0-516061 GCA_963764715.1 uncultured Acidobacteriota bacterium | reverse complement strand
CTGGACTGAGCTCCGCCCTCCGACGCCGGGGCGGTCTTCTCAGCGGGCGCCGGCCGGCTGGTACGCCATCGCCCGCAGCGCCGCGATCCGCTTCTCGACGGGCGGGTGCGTCGCGAAGAGGTTCGCGACGAAGCCCTCCTGGCCGTTGACGGGCCGTCCGCGCGGGTCCTCGATGCAGAGGTGCGCGATGCCCTGCTTGATCGAGGGCGTGGGCTCGACGGCGGCGGCGATCTTCTCGAGCGCCGAGGCGAGGCCGAGCGGGTTGCGCGTCAGCTCCGCTCCGGACGCGTCGGCGAGGTACTCGCGCTGGCGCGAAACGGCGAGCGAGACGAGCTGGGCGATGATCGGCGCGAGCACGATCGACACCAGCCAGAGCGCGACGAAGAGCAGGCCGAGGCCGCCGCCCTTGGACGACGAATCCCTCCGCCGTCCGAACCCCAGGCCCCGGCGGCTCCAGTCCGAGAGCAGCAGGATCGCGCCCGCGAGCGCGGCGACGACCGTCATCAGGCGCACGTCGTAGTTGCGGACGTGCGAGAGCTCGTGGGACACGACGCCCTGCAGCTCGTCCCGGTCGAGCTTGTCGAGCAGTCCCTGCGTGACGGCGATCGAGGAGCGCTCGGGGCCGGTGCCGGTCGCGAAGGCGTTGGGGTCGGCGTCCGGGATGACCCAGATCGCGGGCTTCGGCAGCCCGCTCGCGATCGCCATCTCCTCGACGACGTTTTCGAGGACCCGGTGCCGGGGATCCGCCGGGTTGAGCGGAGCGGCCCGGGTCGACTCGATCACCGCCCGGTCGCCGCCCTGCAGCGACCACCAGGCCGAGAAGCCCCCGACGCAGAGGGCGCCGAGCGTCGCGATCGGCAGGCCCGGCGAGAAGCCGCCGGCGTACAGGATGCCGTCGGCGCCGAGCCCGACGAGGACGAGCAGCAGGATGAATCCCGCGATGAACATCCGCGTGTTCGCGATGTTGCGCTTCTGCTGGTCGTAGAG
This sequence comes from uncultured Acidobacteriota bacterium, assembly GCA_963764715.1. Classification (GTDB taxonomy): domain Bacteria; phylum Acidobacteriota; class Thermoanaerobaculia; order UBA5066; family Gp7-AA6; genus DAHUXD01. The sequence continues at coordinate 515,074 of CAVXTP010000006.1, read as the reverse complement.
ATTGAGCGGCATCGGAGTCCCGGCCGGGGAGACCCGGGCTCCCTACTGCGGCGGGCGAAGGCTCAGGTCCACCTTCGGCACCGCGCGCTCGGCGGCGTCCTGGATCTCGAAGAGCTCGACCGGCTGGAACTTGAATGCCTGGGCGATCAGGCTGTCCGGAAAGACCTGCTGGGCCGTGTTGTAGCGCGTCGCGATGTCGTTGTAGAACTGGCGGGCGAAGCCGATCCGGTTCTCCGTCGACGAGAGCTCCTCCATGAGCGACTTGACCGACTCGTTCGCTTTGAGCGTCGGGTAGTTCTCGGCCAGCGCGAAGAGGCGCGAGAGGGTCTGCGTCAGGGCGTTCTCCTTGTCGGCGGCGTCGGCGACTCCCCGGGCGGCGACCGCTGAGTTGCGGGCCTGGATCACCTTCTCGAGGGTGTCCTGCTCGAACTGCATCTCGCCCTTGACGGCCGCGACGAGGTTCGGGATGAGGTCGTGCCGGCGCTTCAGCTGGACGTCGATCTGCTTCCAGCCGTTGGCCACCTGGTTTCGCAGCGAGACGAGGTTGTTGTAGCGCCAGATCGCCCAGATGGCGCAGAAGACGGCGCCGACGAGCAGGATGACCAGGCAGCCTCCGATTGCGGCCAAATCGCGTTACCTCCGCCTCTAATTACGTTTTTCCGGGCCGAGGGTTCAGCCGCTCAGGTGTTGAGGCCCTGCCGCAGCTCCCGTGCGAGGATCTCGACGCCGGAGCGCGTGCCGCCGGTCAGCTTTTCCTTCCAGACCGTGTCGGTCTCGAAGCGCCGGTCGCCGATCGCCTCCGCCCACGGGCGCAGGGCGGCGTCGAGCTCGCCCGCCGACCAGACGTCGCCGCCCCGCTTGCGGACCATGGCGATCACGTACGGGACGATGCGGATGAAGGCGCGCAGCGAGGTCGAGCTCTTGATCGAGTACTTGCGCCCCGCGAACGCCGCCGGGAAGGCCCGGGCGGCGGCCTTGAAGTAGTTCAGGAAGAAGCGCCGGGAGTTTTCGCGGAACTCCCGGGCCACGCGCCCGCCGGCGGTGTCGATCGCGGCGAAGACGTCGCGCAGCTCGTCGGCGAGCGAGGCCTGGGTCACCGTGCCCTTGCCGATGCCGAGCACCTTGATCGAGCCCTTCAGCGGCGAGCCCTCGTCCTCGTTGAGCGTCCGGACGACGTCGTGGGCCGCCGCGAGGTTGTCGTCGCGGTAGAGGCGCCGGCCGGCGAGCGAGATCAGGTGCGAGGGGTTCAACTTCGTGTGCTTGCTGTTGATCGTCACGAAGAGCTCGACGACCTGGTCGGGCGTCAGGTTGTCGAAGACGACGGCCGGCACCTGGAAGTCGCGCAGGCTGTGCTTTTCGGCGAGCTGGTGGAGGGCGAGGAGGCGGTGCTGCCCGTCGAGGGCCCGGAGGATGCCCGACTCCTCCGGCAGCTTGAGCGAGCCGGCGTCGGACCGGCCGCCCGACGGCGCAAACTCGAGCCGCTTCTCCGAGACGAGGAGCACGCTGCCGGGGATGGCCGGAAGGGTCCCCGAGTCGGCGCACTGGAGGTAGTAGGCGACGAGCTCGTCGATCTTCTTCTTGATGATCGGCCGCTGGAAGGCCTGCTCGGAGGCCGAAATCCGCTTTTCCAGGAACTCCCAGTTGACCCGGCCGTGAGGGGCCTTCTTCGCCGCCTTGCCGCGGGTCGTTTCGCTTCCAGGGCCGAAGGACAGGACCTCGAAGCCGACCAGGGACTGCAGGTCCGCGCCCGAGAGCAGGGCCTCGTAGAACCGCACCCCAAACTGGTTCAGCCGAAGCGAGGGCACCGAGATCATGGTCACCTCCTGGCCGTCCGGGTCGCCCGGCGATCCGTCGGCCCGGGCGGCGAAAGCGTACACCGCCGTCGGGCGGTTTGGAGCCTAGAGAAATGACCCCCGGACGGGGCCCGGTTCAGGGCGGGGAGACCGTCTTCCAGTCCTGGCCGGCCACCATCTGTTGGTAAATCGCGCTCGCCCCCGTCAGGATGCCGGTCAGCTCGACCGTCAGGATCGCGGCCAGGTCGGGGAGGGCTTCGGGCCGGGCGACCGGGACCGAGCACTCGACGGTGGCCTGCCCGAGCGACGCGAAGAAGGGCGACGGGCGGCGGGTCCAGTCCGAGTCGCTCCGCCGATGCTTGGTCATCAGGAAGGCCGCGAGGCGGCGCTCGTCCCAGGGCTCGGACATGGTCCAGGAGAAGTTGGCCCGGAGCCCCTTCTGCTCGATGGAGGGGGATTCGCTCGCCAGGGTGATCGACATGAGACTTTCTAAACGATAGCATCACGGCGTTTCTCCGATATCGTGAAAAGAGCTCTGCCGCTGTTTCTGCTCCTGCTCGCCGGCGCGGCCGCCCGCGGCGCGCCCGCCGACGACGCCGTTTACGCGACCCACCTCATGGTCGACCAGGACGTCGTCGTTTCGGCGCGGATCACCGGCATCGTCGAGTCGATCGCGGTCGACCGGGGCACGGCGGTCGCGCAGGGCCAGACGCTGGCGACCCTGGACGCGCGGGCCCTCGAGGCGGACGTCCGCGAGGCCAAGGAAGACATGGACCTGCGCAAGGCCGAGTACGACCGCGCGGAAGCCCTGGCGAAGTCGCAGGTGATGAGCGTCCAGGACCTCGACGAGAAGAAGGCGCAATACGCCGTGGCCGTGGCGCGCTGGGAGAAGATGAAGACGCAGCTCGACTACGCCGTGATCCGCGCTCCGTTCGCGGGCGTCGTGACCGAAAAATACGCCCGCGTCGGCCAGAAGGTGATCGAGGACCGGATCGAGCCGCTCTTCAAGATCACCGCGATGGAGCCCCTTCTGGCGCGGATCTATCTGCCCGAGGAACGGTTGCTCCAGGTCCGCGTGGGCGACCGCGTCGAGGTCGTGCCCGATCGCTTTCCCGACGCGAAGACGACGGGCGAGATCCAGTTCATCAGCCCGGCCGTCGACGCCGCCAGCGGGACCTTCCAGGTCGTGGTCCGCGTCCGGCGCGAGCCGGCCAAGTCGGTGCTGCGCCCCGGGATGGCGGTCAAGGTCCGCCTCCCGGCGACCGCGGCCCGGTAGGGCGCGCCGCCGGCGCGACCGCGATGCCGCCGAAGGGTCCGCGTTTTCCGGCGCGCCTGCGCTCGGCGCTCGACCGCGTCCTCGTCCACGACGTCAAGAACATGTCCTTCCGCCTCCGCCTCCTGCTTTCGAACCTGGACGAGCACTGGGACGACGCCGAGTTTCGAAAGACCGTGCGGGACCTGCTGGCGTCGACCGTCGAGCGGCTGGAGGGCATCGCCGGCCGTTTCGTCGAGCGCGAGGACGCGCTGCTCGTCAAGGTCGACCTCGACATCAACGAGCTGCTCCGGAAGGTCGCCGGCAAGCCGACCCGCCGTGGCGGGCGCGGGGGCTCCGGTGGGTCCGGGGACGGCCCGTCCGTGTCGCTCGCGCTGGGGGAAGTTCCCCGGATCTGGGGAGATCCGGTCTACCTCGACGACGCCTTCGCGAGCCTGCTCGAAAACGCATGGGAGGCGGCCATCCCCGAGGGCAAGGTGCTCGTCCGGAGCTATCGGGGCGGCACGAGCCGCCGGCCCCGCGCGGTCGTGGAGTTCATCGACAATGGGGCCGGGATGACGCCCGAGTTCCTGAGGGACCGCCTGTTTCAGCCGTACGCGACGACGAAGCCCGAGGGCGTCGGCCTCGGCCTCTCGACCGCCAGCCAGATCGTGAGATTCCACCGGGGGACGATCCGGATCCTCTCGCAGCCGGGCGGAGGGACGCTCATCCGCCTGTCGCTCCCGGCAATCGCGGGGGAGGCGGGATGAGCGAGCCCGCGGTCCCCCCGGGGCGGATCGTCATCGTCGAGGACGACGCCTTCCTCCTCGAGCAGCTGACCTGGGCGCTCAAGGGCCGTTTCGCGGTGTCCTCGGCCGGCGACGCGACCCACGGCCGCGCCCTCTGCGCCTCGGAGCCCGACCTCTACCTCTTCGACATGCGCCTGCCGCCGTCCGGCCAGGTGCAGGAAGGCCTCGACCTGCTGCGCTACGTGCGGGAGCGCGACCCGGAGGCGACGGTCGTGATGATGTCCGGGGAGGGGGAGCGCCAGTACGCGCTGCAGGCGGTCGCGCCTCGGCGCCTTCGATTTCTTCCAGAAGCCGATCGACACGGCGGAGCTCCTCCTGATCCTGAATCGCGCGCTCGAACGCCGCCGGCTCCTCGTGGAGAACCGCGAGCTCCGGGCGGCGGCCCAGCCCTCCCGCTCCCTCGACCGCCTGGTCGGCCGGAGCGCGCCGATGCTCGCCCTGGCGCGCGACATCGAGCGGGTGGCCGGAAGCGACGCGACCGTGCTGATCTCGGGCGAGAGCGGGACGGGCAAGGACCTCGTCGCCCAGTCGATCCACGCCGCGAGCCCGCGCCGCGACCGCGCGTTCGTACCCGTCAACGCCTCGGCGCTGCCGGAATCGCTGGCCGAGGCCGAGCTCTTCGGCCACGAGAAGGGCGCGTTCACCGGCGCGATCGCGTCGCGGCCCGGCCGGTTCGAGCTCGCCCAGGGCGGAACGCTCTTCCTCGACGAGATCGGGACGCTTTCGCCCGGCGTGCAGTCCAAGCTCCTGCGCGTTCTCGAGACCCGGGTGGTCGAGCGGGTCGGCGGACGGCGGCCGATCCCGGTCGACTTCCGCCTCATCTCGGCGACCAACGAGGACCTCGAGGCGCGCGTCGCCGCTGGCACGTTCCGCGAGGACCTCTTCTACCGGATCCACACCGTTCCGCTCCGGATCGCGCCGCTGCGCGAGCGCGGGGAAGACATCGTGCTCCTCGCGGAGCACTTCCTGTCGCTCTTCGGCGCAGCGCCACGGCAAAGGCGGGCGCCGCTTCTCCGAGGGCGCCCTCGCCCGGCTCCGCGCCCACGCCTGGAGGGGAAACGTCCGCGAGCTGCAGCACGTCGTCGAGATGCTCGTCCTCTTCTCCGACGCGCCGGAGATCGGCGAGGAGGAGCTTCCCCGGGCCCTCCGCGAGGGAGGAGGCGCGCCGACAGGCGGAACGCCCCCGGTCCGCGACTTTGCGTCGGCGGTCGAGGAGTTCGAGCGCCGGACGCTCGCGGAGGCGATCGCCGCGGCGGGAGGCGTGAAGGCGGAGGCGGCTCGCCGCCTGGGGCTCGACGCCAACCAGATCAAGTATCTCTGCCGGAAGCACGGGCTCTGAGCGGTTGAGAAATTCAACCTCAAGGTGAGGAAGTTTCAACCGGCGCTGGCTCGAGCCGGACCTCCATTTTTATAAGTTATTCAAATTGAATGACTTGCCGATTGGCGCTTGTTCCGGAAATCTGGCCTTCTTCTTGCCTCTTACGAGTGGCAACAAGAAGGAGGGTTCACATGGGTAACGAAGTCAAGATCAAGCTGACGGACGCGCAGAAGGCCAAGATCAAGGAAGCCACGGGCAAGGACCTGCCCGAGATCCGCGTCGAGTCGTTCGGTTCGCCGACGCACTCGCCGGCCTCGAAGGCTGTTTCGGCGCGTGCGGCTGGCAAGTCGATCGCGGGACGTGCGGCTGGCAAGTCGATCGCGGGACGCGCGGCTGGCAAGTCGATCGCGGGGCGCGCGGCTGGCAAGTCGATCGCGGGGCGCGCGGCTGGCAAGTCGATCGCGGGGCGCGCGGCTGGCAAGTCGATCGCGGGGCGCGCGGCTGGCAAGTCGATCGCGGGGCGCGCGGCTGGCAAGTCGATCGCGGGGCGCGCGGCTGGCAAGTCGATCGCGGGACGTGCGGCTGGCAAGTCGATCGCGGGACGCGCGGCTGGCAAGTCGATCGCGGGACGCGCGGCTGGCAAGTCGATCGCGGGACGCGCGGCTGGCAAGTCGATCGCGGGACGCGCGGCTGGCAAGTCGATCGCGGGGCGGGCCGCCGGCAAGGCGGGCTTCTAAGTCAGGCTTCGGTCAACTCGAGCGCCCCGCTTCGGCGGGGCGCTTTTCTTTTCCGGCCGTCGCGCCGGGCTCACCAAGCGACCGACTGCACCCAGCGCTTGAGGATCCGCCAGGTCCGGGAGGCGTAGGAGGCCCGGCGCCCGTGGATCTTGGCGTAACCCACCATTCCGGGGCGCAGGCTCCCGTCGGGGTTGTCGAACACGGTCGTCGCCGTGAACTGCTCCGGATGATCCTTCGGAGCGAGGGGCTCGCTCGCGGCGCTGGCCGTGACGGGCGACGCGAGGGTCGCCGGCGAGATCGAGGCCACGAACCCGTGGGCCGGCGCCAGGCGACCGTGGAAGAGGGCCGTCACCTTGTCCTTCGGCTCGAGGTCGTCGAGGAGCCGCTCGGTCACGGGGAGGTCGGCGCGGAGCTTGTCGACTTCGCCCACCTCCACGAGCACCGTCCCGGCCGGGACCGACCGTCCCTCGAGGTCCTGGAGGCGGGCCGTGAGCACGCGGCCCGCGATCGGGCTGCGGACGAGGAGACGATCTTCCCGCGCCTGTCCGCTCCGGAGCGCCGCTTCGACCGAGCCGCCGCGGGATTCCGACTGAAAGACCCGGCGGGCGGAGGCCTCCTGGCGGGCCTGGCTGGCTTCGCCCGTCAGCCGGCTTCTCTCGGCCGTCAGGCGCAAGGTCTCCTCGGCGACGGCCGGGCTGACGAGGCGCATGACGGGCTGGCCGACCTCGACGCGGTCGCCCTCGGCGACGAGGGCCTGGGCGACGACCGCATCCTCCGGCGCCTCGAGGCGCACGCTGACGTACGGATACAGCGTCGCGGGGGCCCGCAGGGTCCGCCGGCTCCAGGGGAGAAAGGCGAGCAGCGCGAGGACCGCTGCGGCGGCGATGAGAACGTTGCGGACGCGGGGCGACATGAGCAGCTCCTTCTTGTCGAGGTAGAAGAGGTGCGCGGTGCGCGTCACCAGGCGCACGCGCTTCCGGAACAGCCGGTACATCGTCAGGATGAGCAGAACGATGGCCCAGTTCGGGAACATGTGGTTGTAAAGGTTGTAGAAGAGGCCCCCGATGAACCGCATGATCACGGTCACCCATGCCAGGGCGGCCAGCCCGAAGATCCAGTAGATCCGCCGCTTGCGGCGCGAGGCCGGCGGGACTTCGACCGGCAGATGCAGGACCGATTTCTGGAAGACCGCGCCGATGTAACGGAACGACTCTTCGCGCAGGTCCGGGATCTCGACGATCGAGGAAAGGGCGTAGTACCCGTCGATCTTGATGAGCGGGTTGATGTTGAAGAAGACGGTCGACACGCCGGTGAAGAGCATCGTCTTGAAGGCGATCTCGTGCAGGAGCGTGTCCGGGTACGAGACGACCCAGACCACCACCGCGACCGAGCACATGAACGCCTCGACGTAGATACCCGCGGTCGTGACCCAGAGGCGATGCCACTTGCTCTCGAAGAGCACCGAGTCCGTCGTGTCGCAGTAGAACGCGGGCGTGAAGTACAGCAGCGCGATCCCGATGTCGTGGACGTCGCCGCCGTAGATCTTGACGACATAGGCGTGGGCGAACTCGTGGATCGCGCCGATGAAGGTGAGGATGAAGAAGAACTGGAGGACGTCGATCAGGGGCTTGGACGTCAGGGCGTAGAGCTCCATCGTTCCGCCCCAGATGACGTCCCAGTGGATCAGCATGACGCCGAAGGCCCAGGCGTTGAAGACGAGGGCGGCCGCCACGACGGGGGGAGTCCAGATCCACCGGACGTACTTGACCGTGCGGTCGAGGAAGCGGTTGGGGTCGAGGACGTGGAAGAGGAGGAAGAAGGGATTGAAGCCCTCGGCCTTCTCCTCGGCCGCCCGCTGGCGGGCGCCGCGAGCCTTCGCGAGCAGCGTCAGGTTCTTCTCCGCCACCGTCTGGGCGAGGAGGTCCATCTGGCGCAGCATCTCGAAGTACTCGATGACGAGGGACATCTCGACGGGCTCGCGGGGAAAGCGCGCCTGGTACTCCGCCTGGATCTCGGCGAGCGTGCGCGTGCCGTCGAAGAGGGAGATCAGGCCCCACTCGTCGTCCTCGAAGTTGTAGTACTTGGTGGTCTCGGGGTTCTTGACGACCCACTTGACCTCGCCGAGCTGCACGACCCGGCGGATGACGGCGTCCGGCCGGATGGCGGGGTGGCTGCTCGCCGTCCCGTGCCGCGCCGCCAGGGCCATCGCGCCTTCCTCGGGCCGCGTGGCGGCCAGCAGTTTCGAGGGCCGCGCCGGGGAGCTCACGGGAGAATGGGCCAGACCTTGTTCCAGAGATACCGGACGGGCTTGCGGAACAGCGCGACGATGACGCGGCGCGTTCCGGCGCGGACCTTCGCCGTGCCGAGCATTCCCGTCTTGAGCAGGCCGTCGGGGTTCGAGATCGCGACCTCGGCGATCACGAAGCGCTCGGGCCCCTCCTCCCGGACGCGGGCGGCGACGCGCTCCACGGTCCCGTGGAAGGAGCGGCCGGGGAAGGGATTGAACTTGAGCGTGGCCGGCTGGCCGGCCGCGACGAGCCCGGCTTCCGACTCGGGGATCGCGACCTCCGCCGTCAGGGTCTTGACGTCGGCGACGACGCACAGCTCGACCCCGCGGGGCAGCAGCTGGCCGACGCGCTCCTCGATGCGCGGCGTGATGATCACTCCGGTGGCCGGCGCCTTCAGGCGCGTCTGCGAGAGCCGCTCGTCCTCGAGCGCGATCCGGGCCATCGCCTCGTCGCGGCGCGAGGCCGCGTCGAAGACCGCGGCGGGGTCGCCGGCCTCGCGCGCGCGGGCGACGTCGCTCTCCGCGATCGCGAGCGCGGACCGGGCGGAGGCGAGCGCAGCCGCGTAGCTCTCGTCCTTGAGGGTGGCGATGACCTCGCCCACCCGGACCCGGTCGCCCTCGCGGTGCAGGACCGAGGCCACGACGCCGTCGACGAGGGAGGTCACGGACGCCCGCCGGCCGGGAAGGACGCGCGCCGGCGCCGCGATCCGCAGCGGCCACGGAAGGATGCAGAGCGCCAGGACGGCCGCGGCGATGCCGATGGCCCAGCGGCGGCGGCGGGTCCCGGGGCACGGCGCTGAATCGGCGTTTCCTCTCGAGGAGCGGCTTCCAGAAGCCGGCCAGCGGTACCTGGCGGTAGAGCTGGGCGTTGCGGACGGCGACCGTCGCCTGGTTGACGAGGATCGACAGGAGGTCGCGCGTCCCCTCGTCGAAGGCGAGGGGCTCGCGGCTCTCGAAGCCGAGGACGCCGAGCTTGCCCTCCTCGTCCTTCAGGAGCACGCCGAAGAACGACCGCAGCCCCGTCTCCTGGAAGAGGGCCCGGAACTTCTCCTCGGTCTCCGGCCGGTCGGCCGTGATCTCGCCGTCCTCCGTCTGGGTGACGGCCGTGTCCGTCCCCGAGAGATAGACCCACTGCAGGAGCTCTTCCATCCGGCGGGCGTCGGGGTCCTTCCGGTCGACCTCGGTCGCACCGGAGATCGCGCCGAGCCGCAGCTTTCCCTTCTCCTGGATGGCGATCCCGCACCGGTCGTACGCGATCAGCGCCGCCGTGGCATTGACAACGGTCTGCATCACCTTGTCGAGATCGAGGGTCGCCGTGATCTCGCGGCTGACGGCGAGCAGGGCGTCGAGCTCCTCGACCTTCTTCTCGGCCTCGTGCTGGCGGGCGTTCCGCAGGGCCCGGACGGCCTGGCGGGCCAGGTCGTTCAAGAGCTCCTCGTCTTCGGCCGTGAACTCCGGGTGGCGGCCGCGCTTGTTCGCGACGACGAGCGCTCCGACCGAGATCTCGTCCTCGACGAGGGGCACGGCGAGGGCCGAGCGGACCGGGTAGATCCGGATTCTCGGTCGCGACGGGGTCGTCCTCGGGGATCTTGTTGCGCCGGATGGAGATCTGGTCCGCGATCACGTCGCCGACGAGCGCGGCGCCGACGGCGTCGGGCGGCGATTCGACGTCGTAGTTCTCGTTGACGGCCATCCCCGCGACCGTCACGTCGTCCTCGCCCTCGAGCACCCAGAGACACGCCGTCTCGCCGGTCACGAAGTCGGCGGCCTTGCGGACGATGAGCGCCGTGAGCTCGTCGATGTCGATCGTCGAGCCGAAGGCCTTCGACAGGTCGTAGAGGTTCGTCAGCCGCTCGATCGCGTGCAGCATGCCGACGGTCTTGCGCTCGGACCGCAGGGCCCGGCCGAGGGCCGGCGCCGCCTGCTCGAGGAAGCGCTCGAGGCGGGCCAGCGCGTGTTCGGCGTTCGGCATGTCGATGAAGAAGATCGCGAGCAGGCCGACGACGAGCCCTTCGGCCTCGAGCGGCACGGCGATGCAGGCCCGGTAGCCCGTCAGGCCGCGCACGAACGGGTCGTTTGCCTGGCAGCTCGGCGCCCGTCAGCACCAGCGGCTGGCGGTCGCGGACGAGCTCGCGGATGTAGCCGGTGTCCCGCGGCGCCGAGCGCCTCAGGAACTTCTCGACGCCGGGGCCCTCGGCGCCGATGCAGAGGAAGAGGGGATGGACGGTGTCGGGCGCCCAGAGGAGCGTCGCGTCGGCGCCGGCCATCGTCGCGCTCCAGCGGGCGGCCCAGCCGGAGGTCTGGGCGAGGTTCTCGCACAGGGCGAGCTCCGCCAGGGCCGAAACCTGCGCCTCGGCCCCGTCGGACGCCCCAACCGCGTCACCCGCTGCGCTGCCGGGCTCCTCGGGTTCGTCCGCCAACGATCTCCTTCCGGAAACGAAGAGGAATCACCGGGGTCAGAAGCTCGAGACGGCGGCCTCCATGTCCTCGTGGATCTCGAAGACCGAATCGAGCTTGGTCATCTGGAGGAGCTTGCGAATCTGGGGCCCGGCGTTCAGCAGCTTCGTCTGGCCGCCTTCCTTCTGCGAGTTGGTCAGCGCCCGGACCAGGGCGCCGAGGCCCGAGCTGTCGAGGAAGCCGACCGCCGAAAGGTCGATGAGGAGGTTCACGCGGCCCTCCTCGAGGAGGCGCGTGACCGCCTTCTTGAAGTTCGACTCGGCGTCGCCGATCACCAGGTCGCCCGTGACCGTGATGATCGTCACCGCGCCGTCTTCTCGCGTCGCCAGATCCATGAAGTGGGCGGATTATGTCAAAGATCGGGATCGTCTGAAAATCCGCCGAAACCTCCCCCCCGCGCCGGCATCGAAGGGTCGGGAGTGAAGTGTGAGCCCCTCATGAGCGCCGACCAGCGTCCCTACATCACCTGCCGGGAACTGCTGGACTTCCTCTACCTGTACCTCGAAAACGAGCTGCCGGGGGACCGCCGCCACGAGTTCGAGCGGCACCTCGGCGTCTGCGACCCCTGCCGGGAGTACATCCGCCAGTACCGGGAGTCGATCCGGCTCGGCCGCGCCGCCTACGCGGATCCGGACCGGCCGGCCGCCGACGAGGCGCCCGAGGAGCTCGTCCAGGCGATCCTGGGGGCGCGCAGGAAGGGATAGAGGCCGCGCCCTTCGCGTGGTTATCATTCCTCCATGCCCCTCGACCGCCGCGCGCTCCTGTCTCTCGCCGCCGCATCGCTCGCCCACTCCCGCTTCGCCGCGGCGCGGCCGCGTCCCACGCCGACGCCCGCGGTCAAGACCGCCGGCATCCGGCTGATCCCCGTCGACGGCAAGTACAAGGTCTGGACGAAGAAGCTCGGCAAGGGGCCGATCAAGATGCTGACCCTCCACGGCGGGCCGGGCGTCACGCACGAGTACTTCGAGTGCTTCGAGGACTTCCTGCCGCAGGCGGGCGTCGAGTTCTACTACTACGACCAGCTCGGATCCTTCTATTCCGACCAGCCCGACGACCCGTCGCTCTGGACGATCGACCGGTTCCGCGAGGAGGTCGAGCAGGTGCGCGCGGCCCTCGGGCTCGAGGACTTCTATCTCTATGGTCAGTCCTGGGGCAGCATGCTCGCGATCGAGTACGCGCTGAAGTACCAGAAGCACCTGAAAGGCCTGGTGCTCTCGAGCATGACGGCCTCGATTCCGTCGTACATGGCCTACGTCGCGAAGCTCCGCGCGGCGCTGCCGAAGGACCTGCTCTCGACGCTCGAGAAGTACGAGGCGCAGGGCAAGTACGACGCACCGGAATACCAGGAGGCGATGTTCGAGGGCGTCTACAAGCGCCACGTCTGCCGCGTCGACCCCTGGCCGGACCCGGTCGCGCGCGCGTTCAAGCACATCAACAACCAGGTCTACGGCACCATGCAGGGGCCCAACGAGTTCGTCGTGACGGGGACCTTCAAGGACTGGGACCGGTGGAACGACCTGTCGAAGATCTCGGTTCCGACGCTCGTCGTCGGCGCGAAGTACGACGAAATGAACCCCGACGACATCCGGCGGATGGGGACGCTTCTTCCGCGCTCCCGGGTTGCGATCTGCGAGAACGGCAGCCACCTCGCCATGTGGGACGACCAGGAGGCCTACTTCCGGCACCTCCTGGGTTTCCTGAACGACATCCAGTCCGGACGCTTCCCGCCCGCGCGCTCCGCCTGAGGCGGCCCGTCAGGGGCTCCTCGGGGAATTCTTAACCCATCCTTCAGGATCGTCCCGGAGACCGGAGCGACGAAACCTCCGGACGGCCGGGGCATCCAAGCCCCATGACCATCCACATCTTTGGCGAGCCGGGGGATGCCCGGACGCGCAACCTCTTCGATCGGCTCGCCCGCTCCTCGGATCGAGATCCAGTCCTGGCGGTTTCCGCGTACTCCGCGGGAGACCGGCGCGGGACGCGGGTCTCGTTCACCGTGTCGGGCGGCGGCTTCCGAAAGGCGAAGGGTGGCGCGGAGCGCCCGGCGGGGGGATAGAATTCGCGGCTCAAGTCGCTCGAGGGGCTCGAACGGCTCGACCCGGCAGCGTGGGTAACTCGCGGCAGCCATGTCGGCTGTGACGCGGTGATTCGTGACCCCGAGACGGGGGAGACGAAAGGAGACAGGGATGAAGAAGGGCGATCTGAAGGTGAAGGCGATCGGTCTCGCGGTGGCCGGCGTTCTGGCGGGCTCGCAGCTGCTCTCGGCTCTGCCGAAGAACGAAGCGAAGTCCGGCGCCAAGAACGGCAGCGCGGGCGACGAGAAGTCGAAGGACAAGGCGACCGCGTCCTCCGACAAGCACGTCTGCAAGGGCATGAACTCGTGCAAGGGGAAGGGCGGCTGCAAGGCCGGCGACAACGGCTGCGCCGGCAAGAACTCCTGCAAGGGCAAGGGCGGCTGCGCTTCGGCCGACATGAAGCACTCCTGCAAGGGCATGAACTCCTGCAAGGGCCAGGGCGGCTGCAAGAGCGGCGAGAACGGCTGCGCCGGCAAGAACTCCTGCAAGGGCAAGGGTGGCTGCGCGGTCCCGGTGGCCCCGAAGAAAGCGGCCTGACTTCACCGTCACGAAACGGGGGGCCGCGGCGGAGGCCGCACCCCCCGGTTCGCATTGCAAGCGTGAGATCGAATTGCCCGTGAAGACCCGGACCCGAAGCCGCTGGAACCTTCCCGACCTCGGCGTCGGCATCGGCCTGCGCACGGTCCACTACCCGTACATCCTCGAACACCGTCCCGAAATCGATTTCTTCGAGGTCCTCTCCGAGAATTACCTCGACACGGGGGGACGTCCCGCGTGGGTGCTCGACCAGGTGGCCGAGCGCTACCCCGTGGTCCTCCACGGCGTGTCGATGTCGATCGGCTCGACCGATCCGCTCGACCGCGAATACCTCTCGAAACTGAAAGCCCTCGCCGGCCGCACCCGCGCCCTCTGGGTGTCCGACCACCTGTGCTGGACCGGCGTTTCCGGACGCAACACGCACGATCTGCTCCCGATGCCGCTGACCGAGGAGGCGCTTGCCCACGTCGTCGAGCGCGTGAAGGTCGTCTCCGACGTCCTCGAGCGGCCGCTGATTCTCGAGAACGCGTCGACCTACGCGGAGTTCGCCGCCTCGAGCATGCCGGAGTGGGAGTTCTTCGGCCGGCTCATGGAGGAGGCCGACTGCGGCATGCTCCTCGACGTCAACAACGTGTACGTCAGCGCGTTCAACCACGGCTTCGACCCGAAGCTCTACCTCGACGCGATCGACCCCTCCCGCGTGGCGCAGTACCACCTCGCGGGCCACACGAACAAGGGAACGCACATCCTCGACACGCACAGCGACCGCGCGATCCCGGAGGTCTGGGAGCTCTACCGGCACTCGGTCGCGCGCACCGGCAACGTCGCCACGCTCTTCGAGTGGGACGGCGAGATCCCCTCGTTCGAGGAGGTCCACGCCGAGGCCCTCAAGGCGCGGCGGTTCCGGAACGAGGAGAAGGCGATTGCCGCAGCCTCTTGAGCTGCCGCTCCCGCGCCTCCAGCGCTGGATGCAGGCCGTGATCGAGCAGCCCGGCACGGCCGAGGAGGCCGTCTCGTCGCCCGCGGCGCGCGCCGAGCTCGAGCCGGACGCGATCGCCCGGGTGATCCGGCCGTCGAAGACGCTGACGCCGGTCGAGCGGGTGGGCGTCTACCAGGGCATGTACCTGCTGCGGATGGTCGAGGCCCTCGAGAACGACTTCCCGGCCGTCGCCCACCTGCTCGGCCACGAGGACTTCGCCGGGCTCGTCACGCGCTACGTCGAGGCGCACCCGTCCCGGAGCTACACGTTGAACCGCCTCGGGGATCGCCTGCCGGAGTTCATCCGGGAGTCGCGCGGCATCCGCCGGAAGGCGTTCGTCGCCGACCTCGCGCGGCTCGAGAGCCTGGTCACCGCGGCCTTCGACGCGCCCGAGTCGCCGGCCTGGCCGGCCGAGGAGATCGCGCGCGTTCCGGAAGCCGCATGGCCCGGGGCGGTGCTCCGGCCCTCGGCGGCGCTGCGGGTGGCGGCGTTCGCGTATCCCGTCAACGCCTACCTGCAGTCGGTCAAGGACGACGAGCACGATCATCCGCCGACCGGACGGCGGCCGACGTGGATCGCCGTCTACCGGAAGAACTACGAAGTCTGGCGGCTCGACCTCTCGAAGCCGGCGCACGACTTCCTCGCGGCCCTCGTCAAGGGACGGCCGTTCGGCAAGGCCGTCGCGACGGCGGCCCGCGGGCTCCAGGGCTCCGCGGGCGACCAGCTCTTCCGGTGGCTTCGCGACTGGGTGGCCGAGGGATTTTTCCAGGGCATCGTTCTTCCGCCGGCCCGCTGACCTCACCCGCCTATAATCGCGGCCGCTTGTCTTTCCTCTCCCGTCGGATGAATGCGTCGATCCGGCCGCTGCGCCGATTGGTCGCCATTCTCTTTCTGGGGCTCGCCGGGGACGCCGACGAGGCGTCCGCCTTCGAGGGCCGCGTCGTCCTGAAGACGTCGGGCCGGCCGGTCGTCGGCGCGGAGGTGGTGGTCCTCGGCACCAACGTCACGCAGATCACGGGCGAAGGCGGCGTCTTCACCTGGGAGCCGACGCCGGTCGCGCCGTTCGAGGTCCTCGTCGTGCTGCCGGGCGGGCGCTACATGCGGCCCTTCACCGTCGCGGCGATTCCCGCCGACGGGCCGGTGTCGATCGAGGTCGAGCCGATCGTGGAGGAGAGCGTCATCGTGACCGCCGGCGCCGCTCCGACGATCGAGGCCACTCCCGGAAACGGCACGACGATCGTGCCGAAGCAGGACATCGAGTCGCGCCAGCCGCTCAACCTGACCCAGGCGGTCGAGAACGTCGCGGGTGTGTCGTCGGTCTCGGAGGGACAGGCCGCCGTCCCGGCCATCCGCGGACTGGCGCGCGGCCGGAGCCTCATCCTCCTCGATGGCGCGCGCGTCTCCTCCGAGCGGCGGGTCGGATCCAGCGCGACCTACGTCGACCCCTTCGTCCTCGACGGCGTCGAGGTGGCGCGGGGCCCGGGCTCGGTGGCGTACGGCTCGGACGCGTTCGGCGGGGTGATCTCGGCCCGGACGCTCGCGGTCGCGCCGGGCGGCCCGCTCCGCGTCGAGGCGACCGGCGACTACGGCGTCGGCGTTCCCGGCGGCCGGGTCGGCGCCTCGGTCTCTTCGCCGCTCGGCGCGGAGGGAGGGCTTCTCGTCGCGGGCCACTATCGGTCCTACGGAAACTGGGACAGTCCCGACGGCGAGGTGATCAACTCGGGCTTCCGCGACAGCGGCGTCCTGGTGCGCGCGTCCTACCTGCTCGGTCCCGGGACGCTGACCGCCGGCTGGCAGGGCGACTACGGCCGCGACATCGACCGGCCGCGCAACAACTCGGACGTCGTGCGCTTCTACTATCCCGAGGAGAACTCGAGCCGATTCACGCTCTCGTGGGACGGCCAGCCGTTCGCCGGCTTCTCGCGCGTCGGATTCGTCGGGCTGATCGGCGGCTACGACCAGATCACGGACCAGTACCGGTTCGCGACCCCGTCGGCGCCCGCCTCGGTCGAACGGGCCGACGTCTCGGCCAGCGACTTCCAGGCGCGCAGCTTCGCGGAGCGGTTCTTCGGGCCCGTGCGGGTCGAGCTCGGCCTCGACGTCAACGGCCGCTACGGGCTGCACGCCCTCGACGTCGCGATCCGCTACACCGACCCCATCCAGGAGCGCGTGAACGTGTCGGTCGACGACGCGCATCGCACCGACGCCGCCGGGTACCTGACGGCCGAGGCGGCGCTGCTGAAGGCGCTGACGCTCTCGGGCGGCGTGCGCTACGACAGCGTGACGACGTCGAACGAAGACGGATACTTCGGCGACCGGGCGACGTCCAATGGCGACGTGTCGGGCTCGGTCGCGCTGACGGCGGGCTCCTTCGGAGGGTTTTCCGCCACCGGGCAGTTCTCGCACGGGTTCCGCGACCCCGTCCTGTCGGACCGGTACTTCCGCGGGCCCTCGGGCCGCGGGTTCATCACCGGGAATCCCGACCTCGAGCCGGAGACCGCGGACCAGTGGGACGTGGCGCTGCGCTACAACGGATCGGGCTTCCGCACTGCGTTCTACATGTACGACTACACGATCACGAACCTCATCGAGCGCTACGCGGGCGAGAACCCCGACGACTTCTTCTTCCGCAACCGCGGCGAGGCGAAGCTGCAGGGGCTGGAGCTCGAAGTGCAGCTCGACCTGCCCGGGGAGCTCGCGGTCGCCCTGGCGGCCCAGATCGAGCGCGGCGCGACCGTGGACGACGACCGCCCGATCGACGACATTCCGCCGGAGTCGCTGAACCTCCAGCTGCGGAAGGGCTTCGGGCCGGCGTTCGTCCAGGCGCGGGGCGTCGTCTACGCCGGCGACGACCATCCGGGGCCGACCGAGCGGGCGAGGCCGGGCTACGGGCTGCTCGATCTCGGCGGGGGATACCGCTTCGGCGAGAACTTCGAGCTCCAGGCCTACGCCCGCAACGTGCTCGACAAGCTGTATCTCGTGAGCCCCGACGCGCGCGCGGTCCCGGCGCCGGGGATCTCGGCGACCTTTACGGGCTTCGTCCGGTTCTAGCCGCGCGGCGGGCCGGGGCCGCGTAACCGGCGGCCCTCCGTCGGCATCTCATTCGGTGCATGAGCGACGGGGGAGAGCTGCACGCGGGACACGGCCACGCGCCCAATCGGTTCGCCGTGGTTTCGACTCCCGAGCGCTTCGGCGACGACGGGGCGCTCCGGGGCCGCGGCGTGACGCTCGCTTTCCTCGACTCGGGATTCCATCCCCATCCCGACATCGCCGCGCCGGGCGATCGGATCCGGGCCTACCACGACGTCCACGATCCGCGGGGCGTCCTGGAGGCCGCGGAGACGCCGGCCCCGGACTGCTGGCACGGCACGCAGACGTGCGTCGCGGCGGCCGGCAGCGGGTCGCTTTCCGACGGCGTCTACCGCGGGCTCGCCTCCGAGGCGGCGCTCGCGCTCGTGCGGGTGGGCCGGGACGGCCGGATCACCGACGAGACGATCGAGCGGGGCCTGGAGTGGGTCCTGGCGAACCAGCAGCGGCACGACATCCGGGTCGTCAGCATGTCGCTCGGCGGCGACGCGGACCGGACGCTCGCCGAGAGCCGGGTCAACCGGCTCGCCGAGGAGGCCGTCGCGCGCGGCATGGTCCTCGTCGCGGCGGCGGGCAACTCCGGCTGCGGGCCCGCACCGCGCGTGCTGCCGCCGGCCACCGCGCCCTCGGTCATCGCGGTCGGCGGATACGACGACGCGAACGATCCCGAGCGGCGGCATCTCGCGGCGTACTGCTCGAGCTTCGGCGTGACGGCCGACGGCCTGGTCAAGCCGGATCTGATCGCTCCCGCGATGTGGGTCGCGGCGCCGATCCTGCCGGGCACTCCGGCGTGGCGGCGGGCGCAGGCGCTCGCGCGCCTCTCGGCGTCGCCGGATTACCGGCTCGCGCGCGTGGCCGACGACGTCCGGGGCGAGATCCCGGAGTTGCCGCGCGAGTCGGCCGCGCTGCGGGCGTGGGTCGAGGAGAGGCTCCGCGCCGAGAAGATCGTCGCGGCGCACTACCAGCACGTGGACGGGACCTCCTTCGCGGCGCCCATCGTCGCGTCGGTCGTCGCGCAGATGCTCGAAGCCAATCCCGCGCTCACGCCGGCGGAGGTCCGGCGGATCCTTCTCTCGACCGCGAGCCCGGTGCCGGGCATCGCCGCGGTGCGCCAGGGGCACGGTGTCGTGGACCCCGCCGCGGCGGTCGCGGCGGCGAGACGCGAGGCGCACGCCGGCTTCGGCGGCCCGGGCGGGCCCCGCGTTGAGAACGGCCGCCTCGTCTTCACGTTTCACGACGACGAGGCCGCGTCGGTCGCCGTGGCCGGCGACTTCAACGGCTGGGACCCGTCGTGCCTTCCGATGGTGCGGCAGGCCGACGGCGCCTGGCGCGCCGCGCTTGCGGTCCCCGCACCCGGCCGCCACCGCTACAAGCTCGTCGTCGACGGCACCCGCTGGCTCCCCGACCCCTCCCACGCCCTCCGCGAGCCCGACCCCCACGGCTCCTTCAACTCCCTCCTCGACCTGGGGTCAGCCCTGAATTTCTGAATTTTCCTCCGCGAGTGACGCTGCGATCCGTTCGACGTATCTCACCAGGCTGACGTCCGTCCGCATCTTGTCCTCCAGTTTGCGAAGGCCGTGCGCGAGGGCAGACTCATCGCGTCCAAAGCAGGCGGCCAGGGCTGTCGTCGAGATTCCGTAATCGCGACGCCCCACATAAGCCGCGATCAAGCGGGCCCGTGACTCGGGACGCCCGCGCGACGGGCCCCGAAGCTGACTCAGGGAGAACCTCTGTGATTCGCTCGCTGCTTTCGCGAAGTGGCTTGGGGTCCAGCCGGTGGCGCGGCGCAAGTCTCTTCCGGCGACACGCATCGATCGCCGTGCGAACTCTTCGCCGCCCTTGACGACGCGCCCGAGCGCCTCGAGGTCGTCGTACGTCTCGGGCACGGCCGAGCCCATCCACCGTCGATATGCCGCGGTGGCGCGCGACCGGGTCGGAGCAAGTTGTTTCAGGACGTAGTCGACGTCGAGCCATTCCGGACCGGCTCCTGCACGGTACCAGCGATCGCTGGACCAACGATAGAGATCGGGTCGATCCACGATTCCAGCAGCGACCGGGTTCGCGTGAATGTAGCGCACGAGCGCGAAGAGGTATCGACCATGTTCCACGAGAAAGGATTTGTATCGCCCTTGGAAGAGGTGCCCGACCCGTTGATGGCGGAGGTTGAACTTCTGGCTGTAATAGGAATGGAGCGCAAGGACGATCTTCGACAGCGGCACCGGACCTCGCTCGATCGCCAGGTGGACGTGGTTCGGCATGAGGCAGTAGGCCAGAACGGCGAAGTCGTACCGCTCTCGGCACTCGGCGAGGCGCGCGAGATACAGCCGCCGATCCTCATCGTCCCGGAAGACATCGCGCTTTTCATTTCCCCGGGCGATGACGTGATACACGCCTCCCTGGATCTCGAGTCGAGGAGCCCGCGCCATCCATTTGTCCCCTGATAGCTATTGTCGCGAGCTGCAGCGAAACTTCAGAAGTTCAGGGCTGACCCCAGGAGGGTGCGGAGGGCCTGGCGGGCGCGGTGGAGGCGGATCTTGACGGCGTTCTCGGTCAGGTTGAGGAGGCGCGCGGCTTCGGCGGTCGAGAGCTCCTCGATGTCGCGGAGCAGCAGGACCGAGCGGTAGTGCTCGGGAAGCTGCGCGATGGCCTCGCGGACGCGGCGGCGGGTCTGGCTCCGGTCGAGCGCGGTCTCGGCGGACTCGCGCCACTCCTCGGGCTCGGCGACACGGTGGCCGGACTCGTCGAATTTCGGGAGCAGATCTTCGATCGAGGTCACCGGCCGGCGGCGGCTCGAGCGCAGCTTCATCAGGCAGGCGTTGATGACGATCCGGTGCAGCCAGGTCGAGAGGCTCGAGCCGCCCTCGAAGCGCCCGATCGCGCGGAACGCGGCGACGAAGCCTTCCTGGACGGCGTCGCGCGCGTCTTCCTCGCACTTCAGGTAGCGCCGCGCCACCGACAGGAGGCGCCCGCTGTGCGTGCGGACGAGGATCTCGCAGGCCTCTTCGTCCCCGCGGCGCAGCCGCTCGAGGAGCCCGGCCTCTCCGGGGAGGGGCGGAGCGGCCTCGGCCGCGGGCTCGGCATCCGGCATCCGGCGTGACAGCTCGACGTTCACGACGAGGCTCCTTTCAGGGTCTCGGCGATGAACGCGGAGCCTCCGCGGATCGCGATTCCCTGCTTCACCAGCCGCCGCAGGAGCCTGGCGCCCGCGGCGTCGACGTAGCCCACTCCCGAGACGTCGATGGCCCGCGTCCCTCCGTCGGCTGCGAGCGCTCGGGCGAGCTCGTCGACGTAGGGTCCGGCCACCCGTCCTTCGACCACGAGGCATTCGTTGGATTTGCTGATTCTCAACATGGCTGACCCCTGCATGAGCAACGTCGGGGCCAGGTTTTGGGGACCTTCAGCTCGCGCCGAAGTCTCACAGAGTCAGTGGTTTGAATGTCTTGCGGGGCTTGCGTCGCACCCACGACGCCACGAAATTTCGTGGGGGCTACGAAACCTCGTGGCGGGGCTCGATACCGTACTTCTTGAGGCGGCTGCGAAGCGTGTTCGGATGGAGGCCGAGAAGCCGCGCCGCGCCGGCCGGACCTTCGATCACCCCCCGGGTCGAGCGGAGGACCTCGCGGATGTGGGACACCTCGACTTCGACGAGCCGGCCGCTGCCGGGCCGCGGAGGACCGGGCGTCCCGGCGGACGCTGGCGCCGGGGAACCGCCCCGCAGAAGCCCGCGCTCGAGCTCGAGCGTCGACCCGCCGGCGAGGATCGCCGCGCGCTCCACGACGTTCTGGAGCTCCCGGATGTTGCCGGGCCAGGAATAGGCGCAGAGCTCGCCCATCGACTGCCGGGTGAAGCCTTCGAGCGGCTTGCCGAGCCGTTTGGCGAGCCCGGTGAGAAAGAAGGCGACGAGGAGCGGAATGTCCTCCCTCCGGTCGCGCAGCGGCGGCACCGAAATCGGAAATACGTTGAGCCGGTACAGCAGGTCCGCCCGGAATCGGCCGCGCCGGACCTCCTCTTCGAGGTCCCGGTTGGTGGCGGCGATGATGCGGACGTCGACCTTGATGGTCCGCGAGGCCCCGACCGGCTCGAACTCCCGCTCCTGGAGCACCCGGAGGAGCTTGACCTGCGTCTCCGCCGGCAGCTCGCCGATCTCGTCGAGGAAGATCGTGCCGCCGTCGGCGAGCTCGAACCGGCCGGTCCGCTTGTCGAGCGCGCCGGTGTAGGCGCCCTTGACGTGGCCGAAGAGCTCGCTCTCGACCAGCCCCGCCGGGATGGCGCCGCAGTTCACCTTCACGAGCGGGCGCTGGCGGCGGGCGCTCCGGCTGTGGATGGCGCGCGCGAAGAGCTCCTTGCCCGAGCCGGTTTCGCCTGCGATCAGCACCGTGGAATCGGTCTGCGCGACCCGCTCCACCTTGGACAGGGCGTCGAGCAGGGGAGCCGCGTTTCCGATGATCTCTTCGAAGTTGTGCTGGGTGCGGATCTCCTCCTGCAGGTACACGTTCTCGGCCTGCAGCCGGTCCTTGAGGCGCTCGAGCTCCGTCTGCGCCCGCATCCGCTCGAGCTCGGCCCCGGCCCGGTCGGCGAAGATCCTCAGGACCGAGATCTCGATCGCGGCCTCGCTCATCGGCCGGTCGTCCAGGACGGCGAGGTGCCCGATGACGACGCCGTCGTGGCCGACCATCGGGATGCCGAGGAAGCTCTCCGCGCGCCAGTCGACGAGGCCCGTGTCCTCGGGGAAGCGCTCCGCCACGCGGTCGGGGTAGAAACGGACGTTGCCCCGGATGACGGCCTCGCAGGGGGTCCCGGCCAGGCCGTACTCGAGGTTCTCCGCGATCGACTCGTTCTTCCAGAAGGCGAGCATCCGCGCCTTCGGGTCGCCCGGCCCGCACTCGGTCACGAAGACGTACCGGACGCGGAGGGCCGCCGCCAGGGTCTCCACGAGGGCCTTGAAGAAGCCGGCCCCCGTCGTCGCGGCGGTCGCCTCGGTCAGGCGCCGGAAGAGGTCCTCCGACCGTTTGCGCTCGGTGACGTCGCGCGAGACGGCGAGGAGGCTCTCCGGCCGGCCGTCGGAGCCGAGGATCGGATTGACGACGACGTCGAACCAGCGGGGTTGCCGCGTCTGAACGGTTTCGAAGTAGCCCACGAAATGGCCCATTCCGCCGGCACGGGCGGCTTCCACCGCGGCCCGTGCGGCTTCCCGGTCCTTGCCTTTCCAGAAGTCGATCCACATGGAGCCCGTGTACTGCCCGATGTCGCAGATCTCGAGCGCCTCCATGCCTCCGGCGTTCATCGAGAGCAGCCGGCCCTCGAGGTCGAGGACCTTGATGCAGTCGCGGCTGCATTCGATCATCCGCGTCTTGAATTCCTCGCTCGACCGCAGCGCCTCGGACTGGGTCCGCTCGACCGCCGCGACCCGTTCGAGCTCCGCGTTCGCCCTCCGGAGGTCGAGTCGCGCGACGACCTCGCGTGAGAGCGTGGCGAGCGCCTCGGCCTGCTCGTCCGTGAGGGCCCGGGGGACCCGGTCGAGGACGCAGAGCGACCCGAGCGCATGGCCGCCGTCCGTGAGGAGCGGCGCGCCGGCGTAGAAGCGGATGCCGGGGTCGCCGGTCACGAGAGGATTCGCGGCGAACCGGGCGTCGGCCTGCGCGTCCGGAACGATCATGACCTCGGTGCCGAGGATGGCGTGCGCGCAAAACGCGATCTCCCGCGGCGTCTCGGTGATTTCGAGCCCGACCCGCGCCTTGAACCACTGGCGGTCCCGGTCGACCAGGCTGATCATGGCCATGGGGGCCCGGCAGATCCGGGAGGCGAGCGAGGCGAGGTCGTCGAACCCCTCTTCGGGGGCCGTGTCGACGACCCCGTACGCGGCGAGGGCCTTCAGGCGCTCGCCCTCGCGGTCGGGCAGCGGACAGGCGCCGGCGGGGGGATGCCGCGGGTCGAGAACGGTCTCGAGGATCTGCCGGACGAGCCTCTCCGACACGGGCGGCGGCAGGTCGAACGTGCCGACGTTCGAGACCACGGCCAGGGTCTTCCGGGCGGAGTCGTACAGGATCCGGCAGGCCGCGCAGTCCTGGAGGTGGTGCTCGACCTCCCGACGCAGGGCCGGGTCGACCTCGCCGTCGAGCAGGTCCGACAGCGCCTGCCGGAGAGCCTCGCAGGTGAACACCACCCCATTGGACGGGAGCAGACGCCGAAAAGATTCAAATGGGCGGTATAGTTTCGAAACCGGGAGGCTCCAATGAGTTACATCGGCCGTGGGCCGATCGACGAATCCGACTTCGCCCCGTTTCAGGAGATCCGGGACGCCTTCGGGTTTCTCCCGAATTTCTTCCGCGCGCAGACCCTGCGGCCGGACCTGATCGAGGCGGAGCTGGCGCTGATCGGCGGCGTCATGGTCAAGGAGGGGGCACTCGCGAGGCGGCAGAAAGAGTACGTTTTCCTCGTCTGCTCGGCCGCCAACCTCTCGACCTACTGCGTCACGGCGCACTGCGAGATCGTCCGCATGCTGGGCATCCACGGGCCCGAGCCCGAGCAGATCGCGCTCGACCACAACCGGACGAACATCGCGGCCGAGGACAAGGCCCTTCTCAACTTCGCCCTCAAGCTCAACAAGGAGAGCCGGAAGATCGACGCGGACGATATCGAGGGGCTGCGGACTTACGGGTTCAGCGAGCAGCAGATCCTCGAGACGATCCTGATGGTCGGCGTCGCGCAGTTCGCCAACACTGTCTCGTTCGGCCTCGGGACCCTGCCGGACTTCGATTCGAAGATCGTTCTGGCGGGGGCCGGCGAGCGCGGCTAGCTCGATTTCTCGAGCGCCGCGAGGATCCGCGCCGCCAGGCGTTCCGAGACGGCCGCCGGCACCTCCCAGGCCCCGGCGTCGGTCACGATCCGGATCGTCTTCCGGGTCGAGTCGTAGAGGACCCGGCAGGTCCGGCACTCGGCCAGGTGGTGCTCGAGATCGCCGCGGACGTCCGGCGGGACGTCGTCGTCGAGGAGGTTCGAGAGCTCGGCCCGGAGGTCGTCGCAGCTAAGCATCGCGCCCCCTCGGCGGTCCGGCGGCGAAGTGATCGGCCAGGGCCTCGCGCAGCATCAGGCGGCCCCGCAGGAGCCGGGTCTTCAGCGTCGCCACGGGCAAATCGAGGACCGCGGCCGCCTCGGCCGTCGACAGCTGTTCGATGTCCCGCAGCATCACCGCGGCGCGGTAGGGGAGCGGGAGCCGGGCGAGCCCCTGGCGGACGAGCCGGCGCGTCTCCTCGCGGGCATAGAGCCGCTCGGGATCATCCACCCAGGCCGTGCCGAGCGATGGGCGGAACTCTTCATCGCCCCCGGCGGGCGCGTCGAGGCTCTCCGACGGGTGTGTCCGGCGCAGGCGCTCGATGCCTTCGTTGATCGCGATGCGCGTCAGCCACGTCGAGAAGCGCGCCGCTCCCGCGAAGTCGCCGATCTTCCGAAACGCCTTGACGAACGCCGACTGGCAGCAGTCCTCGGCGTCCTCGGCGTTGCCCGTCAGGCCGGCGAGCGTTCGATAGATGCGCGCCTGGTGTCGGCGCAGGAGGTCTTCGAACGCGCCGACGTCGCCCGTCCGCGCGCGCGCGACGAGTTCGGCGTCGGGGTCGGCGACGCGTTCGACTTCGCGGGCGGCGGCTGCGGCGTGCTCGGCCACGAGGTCGCGGCGGGGCTTGAAGTCCGGCTTCGGGTTCAGCCCGCCGGCGAGCGTCGCCAGGAACGAGGCAAAGGACGAGGCCACGATCGCTTCGAGGATCTGCGCGTCCGAGAATCCGAACGCGCGGAGCGCCGCGACGTCGGCTTCGCCATAGTCCTGCGGATTCGCCGCGAGCTTCCAGGAGAAGTCGAGAAGGGCCGCGTCCGCGGCGGCGAGGTCGGAGTCCCGGCGAGTCGAGACAATCCGGTCCGACCCATCGGGATTCACCCCGACGCCGCGCAGCAGCTCGGTGTGCAGCGCGACCCCGTAGGTGTCGAGGTGACAGGCCGAGACGACGAGGTGAATGAGCTCCTTCTGCGTTCGGCTCAGCAGGTCGTCCGTCCACAGGATCTCCCGGAGGGCCTGGACCTCGGCCTCGAGAGCTTCGGGCTTCAGGGTCTGGGCCCGAAAGAGCGCGGGAACGAAGCCAAAGCGGCTCTTGAGCTCCGCGAACGGGGCAAAGGCGTCGGGAGCGAGGGGAACCGAACGCAGGTACCCGCCGGGGACTCGGGGGGCAAACACCGGTGGCGGGGTCGCCGCCGTCGCCTTCACGGCGGAGAGGACCGCGGAGTCGAGGTCGACGTCGGGGTCCGGCGCGAGCCCCGTCGAGAGCGCGCAGAGGAGGCCGGCCAGCGCGGCCGTCTGGACTGTTTCGAGGATCTCCTCATCCGGGAGGCCGAGTCCCCGCAGGCGCTCCACGTCCGCGGAGCCGGTCGAGAAGGGCGAGACGGCGAGGCGGACCGCAAGATCGAGGACGGCCGCGCGACGCTCCTCGAAGTCCACCAACCGGCCGGCCGCGAGCGCCGCGATCTCCGAGGTCGGGCAGCCCAGCGTTTCCAGGACGCGGGCATGGACGGCGAGGCAGTATCGATTTCGGCGCGCCGCCGCCACGGTGACGAGGATCTCCTCCTTGCGGGCCCAGGTGAGCGCCCCGGGCTCGATGAGGATGGAGCGAAGGAGAGCGGCCTGGGCCTCGACCGCGCGCGGCAGCAGACCCTGGGCCGGGAAGATCGAGGGAACGAATCCGAGGCGCTCCCGAAGAGCGCGCAGCGGAGGGAAGTCCGGGGGGAGCTCGGAGGACGAAAGCAACGGCATTTTCGTGAAATCGCCGCGCGGGATGCTACCACCGGCGTTCAGGATCGCCCGCGTCCCGAAACCGCCCGGTCTTCCCGGACATCCAAGCGCCATTGTGACGGCCCTGCGGGAATCCTTCGATGCTCCGGCGGCCCCGGCCGGTCGGGCGCCAGCGGCCGGCGCCCTGGCCGGGGCGCTGCGAGCCCACTGGCCCGAATACCTGATGGAAGGAGCCCTCCTCGGGCTCTTCATGGTGTCGGCCTGCGTGTTCGCCGCGCTCCTCGAGCATCCCGGATCGGCCGTCCACGCCGCCCTGCCGGATCCCTTCGTCCGCCGGGCGCTGATGGGCCTGGCCATGGGGACGACGGCGGTCGCGATCATCTACTCGGGATGGGGGAAGCGGAGCGGGGCGCACATCAATCCCGCCACGACGCTGACGTTCCTGCGGCTCGGCAAGGTGGAGGCGCCGGACGCGCTCTTCTACGCAGTCGCGCAATTTGGTGGCGCGTTCGGCGGCTGCGTCGTCGCCGGCGCTTTCCTGTCCGCCGCGGTGCGGCATCCGGCCGTCAACTTCGCCGTCACGCTCCCCGGGCCGGCCGGCCTCGCGCGCGCGTTCGGGGCCGAAGTCCTCATCACGTTCATCCTCATGACCGTCGTGCTCGCGGTCTCGAACGATCCGCGGACGAATCGCTTCACGGGCCTCGCCGCCGGCGCCTGCGTGGCGCTCTTCATCACGTTCGAGGCCCCGATCTCCGGCATGAGCATGAACCCGGCGCGGACCTTCGGCTCGGCGGCGGCCGCGATGCGGTGGGACCACCTCTGGATCTACTTCGTGGCGCCGCCGATCGGCATGCTCGCGGCGGCCGAGGCCCGCCTGCGGCTTTCCGGGGCGCGCCCGGTTCTCTGCGCCAAGCTCCACCACGAAAACGAGCATCGATGCATCTTCCGGTGCGGCTACCGCCAGTGCGGGCCGCCGGCCGCTTCGGCGGGGGAAAGGGGACGCTGATGTCCGCGAATCACTACGACGTGATCATCATCGGGACGGGCGCCGGCGGCGGGACGCTGCTCTGGTCGCTCGCGCCGACGGGCAAGAGGATCCTGGTGCTCGAGCGCGGAGACTTCGTTCCCCGCGAAAAGGACAACTGGAGCTCGAAGGCCGTCAACGTCGACGGCAAGTACGCGACCAAGGAGGTCTGGCGCGACAAGGACGGCAAGCCGCTCCATCCCCACACCAACTACTGGGTCGGGGGAAACACCAAGTTCTACGGCGCCGCGCTCTTTCGCCTGCGCCGCGAGGACTTCGGCGAGGTCCGGCATCACGGCGGCATTTCGCCCGCGTGGCCGATCTCCTACGCGGAGATGGAGCCCTGGTACGCGAAGGCCGAGGAGCTCTACCGCGTCCACGGCACACGGGGCGAAGACCCGACGGAGCCGCCGGCCTCGGGCCCGTTCCCGCACCCCGCCGTCTCGCACGAGCCCCGCATCCAGGACCTCTCGGACGACTTCCAGCAGCAGGGCCTGCGCCCCTTCCACGTGCCGCTCGGCATCATGCTGAACGAGAAGGACCGCCGCGCGTCGAAGTGCATCCGGTGCGAGTCCTGCGACGGGTTCCCGTGCCTCGTGCAGGCCAAGGCGGACGCCCAGGTGTGCTGCGTCGACCCGGCGCTCGCGCACCCGAACGTGACTCTCCGGACGGGCGCGAAGGTCACCCGCCTCCACACCGACGCCGGGGGCCGGCGCGTGACGAAGGTCTCGGTCGAGCGCGAAGGCGTCGCCGAGGAGTACACGGCCGACGTCGTCGTCGTCTCCTGCGGGGCGATCAACTCGGCCGCGCTGCTGCTCCGGTCCGCGAACGACCGGCACCCGAAGGGCCTCGCCAACTCGAGCGACGTCGTCGGGCGGCACTACATGGGGCACGTCAACTCGGTCCTGCTCGCGATCTCGCGCTGCCCGAACCCGACCGTCTTCCAGAAGACGCTCGGCGTCAACGACTACTACTTCGCGTCGAAGGAGTGGGGCTACCCGATGGGCCACATCTCCTTCGTCGGCAAGCTCGACGGGGTGGCGCTCTCGGCGGGCGCCCCGGCGATCGCTCCGGGGTTCACGCTCGAAATGATGGCGAAGCACTCGCTCGACTTCTGGCTGACCTCGGAGGACCTGCCGGACCCCGAGAACCGCGTGACGCTCGACCGCGACGGGAACGTCGTCCTGAAGTACCAGCCCAACAATGTGACCGCGCACGAGCGCCTGCGCGCGACCCTGCAGAACGCGATGCAGAAGCAGCGCAAGTGCTCGATGCACGGCGACTCGTGCCACGTCGGCCTCTTCGGACGAAGCCTCTTCCTCGGCGAGAAGATCCCGCTCGCGGGCGTGGCCCACCAGAACGGCACGCTGCGGTTTGGGCGGGACCCGAAGGCCTCGGTTCTCGACGTGAACTGCAAGGCCCACGACCTCGACAACCTCTACGTGGTCGACGGCGGCTTCTTCCCGTCCTCGGCGGCCGTGAATCCGGCGCTGACGATCATCGCCAACGCCCTGCGGGTCGGCGAGCACCTGAAGGAGCGGCTGGCGTGAGGCGGGCGCGGGCCCGGCTCATGGCGGTCGCGCTTCTCGTCCTCGCGGCGGCGGCGGCCGCGCCGGGCCAGCCCCTCGTTACGGCCGTCGACTCGGTGACGATCCCAGTCTCCGACCTCGACCGGTCGGTCGCGTTCTACTCCGGGGTGCTCGACTTCGAGAAGGTCGGCGAAGTCGAGCTCGCCGGAGAGGCCTGGGAGCGCCTCGAGGGGGTCTTCGGGCTTCGCATGCGATCGGCGACGATGCGCCTGGGCTCCGAGCGGATCGAGCTCGTCGAATATCTCGCGCCCGAGGGCCGCCCCGTTCCGGTCGACTCGCGTTCCAACGACCGCTGGTTCCAGCACGTCGCGATCATCGTGTCCGACATGGCGAAAGCGTACGCCCGGCTGCGCGAGCACCGCGTGCGGCACGCCTCGAGCGGCCCGCAGAAGCTTCCGGACTGGAACCCCAACTCCGGCGGAATCGAGGCTTTCTACTTCAAGGACCCGGACGGCCACGCCCTCGAGGTCCTGGCGTTTCCGCCGGGAAAGGGCGAGCCGCGGTGGCAGGAGAAGGGGCGGCTCTTCCTCGGGATCGACCACACGGCGATCGTCGTGTCCGACACAGAGAAGAGTCTCGGGTTCTACCGGGACACGCTCGGGCTGAAGGTTGCGGGGGGCGCCGAAAACTACGGCACCGAGCAGGAGCACCTCAACGCCGTCTTCGGCGCGCGCCTGCGGATCACGGCGCTGCGGGCGGCGCAGGGGCCGGGGATCGAGTTCCTCGAGTACCTCGCCCCGTCGGACGGACGCCCGCGTCCGCCGGACATCCGCTCGAACGACCTCGTCGCCTGGCAGACGGAGCTTCGCGTCCGCGACGCCGGCGCGGCCGAGAAGGCCCTCGCCGCCGCCCGCGCCGGCTTCCTCTCGCCCGGCCTCGTCGCCGTCCCGTCCCCGGTCCTCGGCTTCTCCCGCGCCCTCCTCGCCGCCGACCCCGACGGCCACCTCCTCCAGCTCGTCCAGTAGGTCCAGTAGGGTCAGCCCTGCATTTCTGAAGTCCTGGGGGCCTGACCTGAATTTCTGAATCTTTCGGACCAACAATTCAGAATTGCAGGGCTGACCCCAGGAAACGGGAGGGTGGGGGCGGCATCGAAGGGGGACGAGGGGGTGATGGATGCCGAACGCGGACGAAGTGCGGTGCCTGGGCTGTGGAGGCGAGATGCGGCCGCAGATCGACCGGCTGGATCTGAACTGGGCGGGCGACGGGCCCTACGCGCGGGACGACGAGTTCCCCGGGATCCTCGCCGACGTCTTCGGATGCGCCTGCGGCCGGGTGGCGATCCGGCCGGTGCGCATCGAGCTCTCCCGGTCGCGCGGCCTCGCCGCTTCGCCGGCCGGCGCCGCGTGAGACGGGATAGCCTTTGCCGATGAGCGACGCCCTGACCCGGGAGTGGCTCGAAGCGGACGGCCTCGGCGGTTTCGCCTCCGGCACGGTCGCCGGCATCCGGACCCGCCGCTACCACGCGCTTCTCCTGACCGCCACGACGCCGCCGACGGGGCGCGTCGTTCTCGTCAACGGGTTCGACGCCTGGGTCACGACGTCGTCGGGCCGCCACGCCATCACCTCGCAGACCTACAACCCCGACGTGACCTATCCCGACGGCGCGTCGCGGGCCGACGGCTTCACGCTCGAGCCCTGGCCCCGCTGGACCTTCACCCTCCCGGACGGCACGCGCATCGCGCAGGAGATCGTGGTCCCGAAGGGCGCCTCCGCCGCCGCCGTCGCCTGGAAGCTCCTGTCCGGGACGGGCGCCGTCACACTCGAGGTCCGGCCCTTCCTCTCGGGGCGCGACTATCACTCCCTGCACCACGAGAACGGAGATTTTCGCTTCGAGCCCGAATCGGCAGGCGGAAGGCCGTCTGCGCTTTCGCCCTTACGGAAACCAGCCCGCCGTCACGATGCTATCGAACGGCCACTACGAGCACTCCCCGGACTGGTACCGCAACTTCCTCTACGCCGAAGAGCGTTCCCGCGGCCTCGATTTCTCCGAGGACCTCGCGTCGCCGGGCAGCCTGAAGTTCGACCTCGCCCGCGGCGAGGCGGTCTGGCTCATGTCGGCCGACGGGCACGACGCGGTCCTCGGCACCGGCACGGCGGAGGCCGCGCTCGAGGCGCTCCGGAGCTCCGAGCGCTCGCGCCGCGCCGCGTTCCCGGACCGCCTCCAACGCTCGGCCGACGCCTACCTCGTTCGCCGCGGCGAGGGCCGGACCGTGGTCGCCGGCTACCCGTGGTTCACCGACTGGGGGCGCGACACCTTCATCGCCCTCCGCGGCCTGTGCCTCGCGACCGGCCGCCTCGACGAAGCGGGGCAGATCCTCGTCCAGTGGGCGGGGGCCGTCTCGGAGGGCATGCTGCCGAACCTCTTTCCCGACGGAAAAATTCAGCCCGAATTCAACTCGGTCGACGCATCGCTCTGGTACCTCGTCGCCGTGCACGAGTACTTCCAGGCCCGCGCCGCTTCCGGCCGCCGCGTCACCGGCTCCGAGCGGACCGCCCTCCAGGACGCCTTCGGAGCGATCCTCTCGGGCTACGCGAGGGGCACCCGCTACGGGATCCGTGCCGACGCCGACGGCCTGCTCGCGGCGGGAGAGCCCGGCGTCCAGCTGACCTGGATGGACGCCAAGGTCGGCGACTGGGTCGTCACGCCGCGCATCGGCAAGCCCGTCGAAATCCAGGCGCTCTGGATCAACGCCCTCAAGATCGCCGACGGCTTCTCCGCCGGCTTCCGGGACCTGCTCGCCCGCGCCACGGAATCCTTCGAGAAGCGATTCTGGAACGAGGAGGCGGGCTGCCTCCACGACGTGGTCGACGTGGACCACCGTCCCGGGACCGCCGATCCGACGCTCCGGCCGAACCAGGTCTTCGCCGTCGGCGGCCTGCCCTTCCCGCTCGTGACGGGCGAGCGCGCGCGTCGGATCGTCGACGCCGTCGAGGCGCGCCTCGCGACACCCCTCGGACCGCGGACGCTGCCGCCCGGGCATCCGGACTACCACCCGCACTACGTCGGGGGGCCGCTCGAGCGCGACGGCGCGTACCACCAGGGGACCGTCTGGCCGTTCCTCCAGGGCGCCTTTGCCGAGGCCTGGGTCCGCGTGCGCGGGGGCGGCGCGACCGTCATCCGCGAGGCGCGCGAGCGCTTCCTGGCGCCGCTCTTCGCCCACCTCGACGAGGCCGGCCTCGGCCACGTCTCCGAGATCGCCGACGCCGACCCCCCGCACACCCCTCGGGGCTGCCCCTTCCAGGCCTGGTCGCTCGGCGAGCTGCTGCGGCTCGATCGGGTGGTCCTCGCCGAGCCGGCCGCTGCTCCCGTTCCGGCGAAGGCGGCCGGTCCGCCCCGACACGCCGGGCGCGGCGCGGCATCCAAAGCTCGCAGATGACCGACAAGAGACCCGCCCTCGACCCCGAGCGCCTTCGCCTCGACGAGGACGTCAAGCGCGCGAAGAACTGGAAGCGCTGGGGGCCCTACCTGTCGGAGCGGCAGTGGGGCACCGTGCGCGAGGACTACAGCCCGCACGGCACGGCCTGGGACTCGTTCCCGCACGAGCACGCGCGCTCGCGGACCTACCGCTGGGGCGAAGACGGCCTCATGGGCATCTCCGACCGCCACCAGTACGTCTGCTTCGCGATCGCGCTCTGGAACGGGAAGGACCCGATCTTGAAGGAGCGCCTCTTCGGGCTGACGGGCTCGCAGGGCAACCACGGCGAGGACGTCAAGGAGTGCTACTACTACCTCGACTCGACGCCCACGCACTCCTACATGAAGGCGCTGTACAAGTACCCGCAGCGCGAGTTCCCGTACCAGTGGCTCCTCGACGAGAACCGGCGCCGCTCCCGGCGGGACCCCGAGTTCGAGCTCGTCGACACCGGCATCTTCGACGACGACCGCTACTTCGACGTCTTCACCGAGTACGCGAAGGTGTCGCCCGACGACATCCTCGTCCGCGTGCGGGTCTTCAACCGCGGGCCCGAGGAGGCGACGGTCCACGTCCTGCCGACGATCTGGTTCCGCAACACGTGGTCCTGGGGCCTCGGCGCGCGCCGGCAGCGGCTGCGGGCGGGGGAGGCCCACTCCGGGTACGCGACGATCGACGTCGACAGCGAGTACTACGGCCGCCTCGCCCTCCAGTGCGAGGGGTCGCCCGAGCTTCTCTTCACCGAGAACGAATCGAACGCCCGGCGCCTCTGGAACACCGAGAACGACTCGCCGCACGTCAAGGACGGCCTCCACGAGTACGTCGTCCACGGCGTGAAGGAAGCGGTCAACCCCGATGGCGTCGGATCGAAGGGCGCGGCCCGCTACGTCCTGACCGTCCCGGCCGAAGGCTCGGCGGTCATCCGCCTGCGCCTGTCGCGGTCCGCGGCCCCGGACCAGCCCTTCGGACCCGAGTTCGACGCGACGTTCGAGGAGCGCATCCGCGAGGCCAACGCCTTCTACGACACGCTCGCCACACCGGACCTCTCGGAGGACGCGCGCGCCGTCCAGCGCCAGGCCTTCGCCGGCATGCTGTGGTCCAAGCAGTTCTACCACTACGACGTGGCCCGCTGGCTGCGCGGCGATCCGCAGGGCCCCGAGCCCCCGAAGGAGCGGCTCCACGGCCGCAACGCCGACTGGACCCATCTCTTCAACGCCGACGTCGTCTCGATGCCGGACAAGTGGGAGTACCCCTGGTACGCCGCGTGGGACCTCGCGTTCCACTGCATCCCGCTCGCGCTCGTCGACCCCGACTTCGCCAAGCAGCAGCTCGTGCTCCTCCTGCGGGAGTGGTACATGCACCCCAACGGCCAGCTCCCGGCGTACGAGTGGGCCTTCGGCGACGTGAACCCGCCCGTGCACGCGTGGTCCGCGTGGCGCGTCTACAAGATCGACAAGAAGCGGACGGGCAAGGGCGACCGGAAGTTCCTCGAGCGGGTCTTCCACAAGCTCCTCCTGAACTTCACCTGGTGGATCAACCGCAAGGACGCCGAGGGCAAGAACGTCTTCCAGGGCGGCTTCCTGGGCCTCGACAACATCGGCGTCTTCGACCGCTCGGCGCCGCTGCCGACCGGCGGCCACATCGAGCAGTCCGACGCGACGAGCTGGATGGGCATGTACTGCCTCAACATGCTCGCGATCGCCCTCGAGCTCGCGAGGGACGACTCGGCGTACGAGGACGTCGCCTCCAAGTTCTTCGAGCACTTCGTCTACATCTGCCGGGCGATGAACAACATCGGCGGTGAGGGCATCGAGCTCTGGAACCGCGAGGACGGCTTCTTCTACGACGTCCTGGATCTTCCGGACGGACGCAAGTTCCCGATGAAGGTCCGGTCGATGGTGGGACTGATCCCGCTCTTCGCCGTCGAGACGCTCTCCTCCGAGACGGTCGACAGGCTGCCGGGCTTCAAGCGGCGCATGCAGTGGTTCCTGGAGAACCGCCCGGACTTCGCCCAGCACGTCGAGACCGAGACCGGCGGGGACGGCGTGGTCCGCCGGTTCTTCTCGCTCGTCGACCGGCAGCGGCTGAAGCAGATCTGCCGATACCTCCTCGACGAGAGCGAGTTCCTCTCGCCCCACGGCATCCGCGCCCTGTCGCGGCACCACAAGGACAACCCGTACGTGGTCGACGTGATGGGCATGGAGCACCGCGTCGACTACGAGCCGGCGGAGTCCTCGACGGGCCTCTTCGGCGGCAACTCGAACTGGCGCGGGCCCGTCTGGTTCCCGGTCAACTACCTGATCATCGAGTCGCTCCAGAAGTTCCACTTCTATCTCGGCGACCAGTACAAGGTCGAGCTGCCTTACGGGTCGGGGCAGATGAAGAACCTCTGGGACGTGGCGGGGGAGCTCTCGCGGCGGCTCAACCGCATCTTCCTGCGCGACGCGGACGGGCGGCGCCCGGTCTTCGGCGGCGCCCACAAGCTGCAGACCGATCCGCACTTCCAGGACCACGTCCTCTTCTACGAGTACTTCCACGGCGACAACGGCGCCGGCATCGGGGCGAGCCACCAGACCGGCTGGACCGGCCTCGCCGCCAAGCTCATCCAGCAGAGCGGGCAGTAGGGGTCAGTCCTGATTTGCTGAGTTGGCGGCAGAATCAGCATTTCAGGACTGACCCCCGCCCCGAAACCCCGGGCCGTCCGCGGCATCCCATCAGTCATGAAAGCCATCGCCGTCATTCCCGGAAAGCCCGACTCGATCCACCTGCGCGAGGCCCCGAAGCCTTCGCTCGACGAAGTTCCCGGCGGCCGCGGCGTGCTCGTCCGCGTCCTGCGCGTGGGCGTCGACGGCACGGATAAGGAGATCAACGCCGCCGAGTACGGCGCACCTCCGGCCGGCCACGACTACCTGATCCTCGGCCACGAGAGCTTCGGCCGCGTCGAGGCGGTCGGTCCCGCGGTCACGGGCCTCGCGCCCGGGGACTACGTCGTCGCCTCGGTCCGGCGCCCGGGCTCGAGCCTCTACGACGCGATCGGGCTGCAGGACATGACGACCGACGACTCGTACTACGAGCGCGGGATCAACCTTCTCCACGGATACCTCGCCGAGTACTACGTCGACGCGGCGGAATTCCTGGTCAAGGTCCCCGAGCGGCTCAAGGCGGTCGGAGTCCTGATGGAGCCCACGAGCGTCGCCGAGAAGGCGATCGGCCAGGCCTACGAGATCCAGCGGCGCCTCCGGGTCTGGCGCCCGAAGAAAGCCGCCGTGCTGGGGACCGGCACGCTCGGCCTTCTCGCCTCGATGATCCTGAAGCTGCGCGGCCTCGAGGTCACGGCCTTCGGCCTCAAGGAGGGGCGGCACCGCAACTCGGACCTCCTCGAGGAGATCGGCGTGCGCTACGTCTCGACGAAAACGACGAGCCTCCGCCGGGCGGCCGCCGAGCACGGGCCCTTCGACCTCATCCTCGAGGGCACCGGCTTCTCGCCGCTCGTGTTCGAGGCGATGGAGGTCCTGGCGAAGAACGGGGTCCTGGCGATGGTCTCGGTCACCGGCGGCGACCGTACGATCGAGGTCCCCGCGGACCGCATCAACCAGGGATTCGTTCTCGGCAACAAGGTCGCCGTGGGCAGCGTGAACGCCAGCCGCGAGGACTTCGAGGAGGGGGTCCGCGACCTGGCGCAGGCCGAGCTCTCGCACCCCGGCTGGCTCGAGAAGCTGCTGACGCACCCCGTCCAGGGACTCGAGAAGTACCGAGAGCTCCTCGGCCACCTGACGTCGGGCAACGGGGTGATCAAGGCCTACTGCGAAGTCGCGCCGCTCGCGTGAATCTCGACGGCGCGGTCGAGGCGGTCCTGGCCGCCCGGCGGCGGGTGCCTTCGCGACGTGCGGCTCTCGTCGCCGTCAGCGGGATCGACGCGTCGGGAAAGGGCTACGTGGCGGAGCGGCTGGCCGCCCGGCTCGAGGCCGCGGGCCTGCGCGTCGCGCGGACGGGGCTCGACGGCTGGCTGAACCTCCCGCCGGTGCGCTTCGACCCCGGCCACCCCGCCGAACACTTCTACCGGCATGCCTTCCGCTTCGACGAGATGTTCGAGCGCCTGATCCTGCCGCTGCGCGATCGGCGCTCGATCCGGCTCGAGGCGGATTTCACGGAGGAGACCGCTTCCGCCTACCGGAAGCACGTCTATGCTTTCGAGGACGTCGACGTGGTGCTCCTCGAGGGGATCTATCTCCTTCGCCCCGACCTCCGGCCGCGCTACGACCTCGCGATCTGGATCGACTGCACCTTCGAGACCGCGATCGAGCGCGCGATCGCCCGCGGCCAGGAAGGACTCCCGCCCGGGGAGACCGCCCGGGCGTTTCGGACGATCTATCTGCCGGCCCAGGAGATCCACTTCGCCCGCGACGACCCGAAGACGTCCGCCGATCTCGTCGTGGTCAACGATCCGAGGTTGGAGACCGGTGCCGTCGCTCAGAACCAGAAGATCTGGTACGACACGCTGTAGGTCGTGAAGTTCGCTCCGATGCGCGTCGTGGCGCCCTTCGCCCAGAAGAGCTTGAGCGATTGTCGCCGCCCCAGCGGCACGGACCCTGTCAGGCTGACGCGGGCGTTCTCCTGCAGGTCCGCCCTGGGTTGGCCATCGAGGCTCGTCACGCCGCCCGTGTAGTAGGTGCCGCTGACCGCGAGCCAGAGCCGCGGCCGAAAGGTGTAGCTGACGTGGCCCTGGAACGCCCAGATGGGCTTCTGCGTCCGGACCTGGCCTCCATAAAAGTCGTTGTTGGTGGTGAAGAACCAGACGCCGGCGTAGGTCTCGAACGCCCACTTGCCGACAGGCTGCGACAGGCCGAGCTCCGTCTTGAAGGCCCATCGGTTGCCGCCGATGTTGATGAGCTTGTCGGGCATGTACTCGCCGGTCGGCGCCACCGTGACCAGGTTGAATCCCAGGGTCGTCGTCGGCGTGTGGGCCGCGAACTCGCCCGGAGTCCGAGCGGGCCCCCCCAGCAGATTCACCGTCAGCCGCGACTGCAGATCGGCGAATCCCGAGCGCGTGATCCGACGCTGCTCCTCCTGGACCTGGCCCTCGACGGAGCCCCAGGCGTAGGGCACCGCGAGGCCCGCGCTGGCGGTCCGGCCGAAGAGGTTGAACGTGCGGAGGTAGGCGAGGGTCCCCGAATTGATCTTCGCCGTCACGTCCGAGAACGGGAGCGAAGCGTCGAAAACGATGCCTCCGGTCTGGTAGCCGTAGCTGACGAGGGCGAAGTTGGTCCCGACGGGGTTGGGCGAGAAGGCCCGCGGCTCGAGCGACTGACCGGCGGCGCGTGCCGTCGCGAGAGCCGCGAGCAGCCCGGCCGCCAGTGACGGCAGGCCTCGGGCCCTCGAGCACGATCGGGACTTGCGCTCGCGCATGGAAATCCGCGACACGCTATCAGAGGGCGTTGTGATCGACCCCCGGCCGTGATCTCATGCCCGCAACGCCAAGATCGACAAGCTCAGGATCAAGCTCGGACCGTTGCCCGCGGCGGACGATCACCGGAACGGTTCGAGTGGGAGGTCATCCGTGAACGAGCCTGCTTCGGGCGCCCGGCGAAAGGTCCTCCTCTTCTCGGCCGTGGCCGAGGTCGCAACCGGCCTCGTCCTGATGCTCGATCCGGCGGTCCTGGTGCGGCTGCTCCTCGGCGTCGAGCCCTCCGGCGTCGCGCTGGTCCTCGCCCGGTGCTTCGGCGTCGCGGTGCTGGCGCTGGGTCTGGCGCCGGCCGTCCGGACGATGACCATCTACAACGCATTGATCGCGCTTTACCTCGCCTACCTCGGGGCGTCCGGGCAGGCGACCGGGCCCCTGCTGTGGCCGGTCGTTGCGATCCACGCCGCCGTGGCGCTGCTCCTGGTCTGGACCGGACGGCCCGCGAGGGCTTCGGCCCCCTGAAACTTCCGTGCGGCGACGGCATCTGAGGAGCGATGCCCAATCCCCGCAGGAAGATCGTGATCGCCGGAGGCGGGTTCGGAGGCGTCTACGCGGCCCTGGAGCTCGACAAGTGGCTCTTCCGCTTCCCGGACGTGGACGTCACGATCGTCAACCGCGACAACTTCTTCCTCTTCACGCCGATGCTCCACGAGGTTGCCGCGAGCGACCTCGACATCACGAACATCGTCAACCCGGTCCGAAAGCTCGTCTCGAACATGGAGTTCTTCGACGGCGACCTCGAAAGGGTCGACCTCGAGGCCCGCACCGTGACCGTTTCCCACGGAGACGGACATGCCCACGAGCTTCCCTACGACCACCTGGTCCTCGCGCCCGGCTCGGTCACGAACTTCTTCAACCTCCCGGGCCTCGAGGAGCGCGCCATCACCATGAAGTCGCTCGGCGACGCCATCGCGCTCCGGAACCGGATGATCCAGCAGCTCGAGGAGGCCGAAACCGAGTGCGGCGCCCCGGACCGCGACCACCTGATGACCTTCGTCGTCGCGGGCGGGGGATTCGCGGGGGTCGAGACGATCGCCGGCATGAACGACTTCGTCCACCAGGCGCTGAAATTCTACCCGCACATCCCGACGCACAAGATCCGGATGATCCTCGTTCACCCGGGCGAGGTCATCCTGCCCGAGCTCTCCGAGAAGCTCGGCCGCTACGCCCAGGAGAAGCTCGTCGAGCGGGGCGTCGAGATCCGGGCGAAGACGAAGGTGGCGGCCGTGACCGAGCGCGGCGTGAAGCTCTCCGACGGCACCGAGATCGACGCCGCGACCATCATCTGGACGGCGGGAACCCAGCCCAACCCGCTGATGAAGACGCTCCCGTGCAGGCTCGAGAAGGGCAAGGTCTGCGTGGACGAGTACCTCCAGGTCCCCGGATTCCCGGGCGTCTGGGCGCTCGGCGACTGCGCCCTCGTGCCCGACATCCTGTCGCGGACGGGCGGCTTCCACCCGCCGACCGCGCAGCACGCGATCCGGCAGGGCAAGGTCCTCGCGCAGAACATCCTCGCGGAGCTTCGCGGCACCCCCAAGCGGCCCTTCTCGTTCCGAACGATCGGCCAGCTCGCCTCGCTCGGCCGCCGCACGGGCGTCGCCCAGATCTTCGGCTTCCACTTCTCGGGCTTTCTGGCCTGGTGGATGTGGCGGACGATTTACCTGATGAAGCTCCCGCGTCTCGAGAAGCGGCTGCGCGTCGCCCTCGACTGGACCTGGGACCTCGTCTTCTCCAAGGACCTCGTCAAGTTCCTCTCGCGGCGCAAGGAGACGATCTCCCAGCCGCAGGAGGAGATCCGCGGCGCCATGATGCGCGCCGCGGGCTAGAACGATAGGCTTCCGCCACACGCTCCGCACAAGGAGATTCCATGCCGACCATGACCGACCGCCTCTCGCGCTTCCGACGCCTCGTCCTCCGCGTCTCGACCGGCCTCCGCTGGCTGCCGCCGACGGTGGCGCGCCTGACGCTCGGCTGGGTGTTCGTCGAGTCGGGGTGGGGCAAGCTGCACTCGCTGCCCAGGGTCATCGCCTATTTCGGCGATCTCGGAATTCCCGCCCCGCAGATCCAGGCGCCGCTCGCCGCCGGGACCGAGTTCCTCTGCGGCGTCCTGATGCTCCTTGGCCTCGCGACCCGGATGGCGAGCCTGCCGCTCATCGGCACGATGATCGTCGCCATCCTGACCGCGCGCCGCGCCGAGATCACCGGGATCTCCGACGTGTTCGGGTTCATCGAGTACCTCTACATCGCGCTCTGCCTGTGGCTCGGCGCATACGGGGCGGGACCCATCTCGCTCGACGCCGTCGTCGCCCGCCGCCTCGAGGCCTGGGAGCGTCCGCTCACGGTCCGGGAGGGGGCGCCGGTCCACTGAGCGGCGGAACCGCGCCTCTCCGCCTGGACCGACGGACGCTCCGCGCCAGAGCGTAGGGGCGGCGCTTGTGGCCGCCTTCGCCCAGGGACGTGCCCCGCCCACTTCATGGCAAGATACGAACCCTGAGCGACGCCCGCACCGATTCCACCGCGCACGTCCCGCCTCCCCGCGGTTTCGACGTCGTCTGCCTCCCGATCATCGACTGGGGCTTCCGGGTCCAGCGCCCGCAGCAGCTCCTCAAGCCTTTCGCGGCGGCCGGGCACCGGGTCTTCTACGCGAAGACGGGGTTCCTCGGCCTCGACCGCGAGCCGGAGCTCGCCGAGGTCGGGGAGCGCGTTTTCGAGGTGGGCCTGCCGGGAGAGCACGACTTCGACGTCTACGGAAGGACCCTCGAGGGAGAGACGCTCGACCAGGCCTTCTCGGGAATGTCCGATCTCGCGGCTCGCCACGGCATCCGGGACGCGTTCGTTCTCGTGCAGTACCCGTCCTGGGAGCCGCTCGCCCGGAGGCTCCGCGACGCCTTCGGCTGGCGGGTCGTCTACGACTGCATGGACGACCACACGGGCTTCGGCACGCACGGGCCGGAAACGGCGGCGGACGAGGAACGTCTGGTGCGCGGCGCGGACCTCGTCCTGGCGACTTCGGGAAAGCTCGAGGAGCGCCTGCGCCGGATGCGCCTGGACGTCCTGCGGCTGCCGAACGCCGGCGACGAGCGCCATTTCTCGAGGCTCCCGTCCCGGGCCGACGGACCGCTCGCGCGCCTGCCCCGGCCGGTCATCGGCTACTACGGCGCGATCTCGGCCTGGTTCGACGTGGACGCGGTGCGCGCGGCCGCGACACGGCACCCGGACTGGTCGTTCGCGCTCGTCGGCGACACCCGGGGAGCGGACCTCGGCGACCTGGCGGAGAAGCCGAACGTCCACCTCCTCGGCGAGAAGACCTACGCCGACCTGCCGGCCTACGTGGCCGGCTTCGACGTCTGCACGATTCCGTTCCGCCGCACGCCGCTGACCGAGGCGACCAACCCGGTCAAGATCTTCGAGTACTTCGCGACCGGCAAGCCCGTCGTCGCCCGGCGCCTGCCCGAGCTCGAGCCTTACGGCGGGGTCGTGTCGCTGTACGAAACGCCCGCGGAATTCGTCTCGGCGCTCGAGACGGCGGTCCGCGAAAGCGTTGCACCCGGCGAGGCGGAGAACCGGCGCCGGAAGATCGCGCGCGAGAACACCTGGGGAGAGCGATTCGGTACGCTGAACGCCCGCCTGGAGGGACTTGCCCCGGCCGCCGCCCCGACCGAGTCGCGCCCGCCGGCGGCCGTGCCGCCCGACGGAGACGCGGTCGCTCGCCGGGTGCGCGAGATCCGGCGGTTGAACGGGGTCATCCGCGAGCGCGACGAGGGCATCCGATTCCTCCGGGGCGAGATCGTTGGTCTGCAGCGCGCGATGGAGCGCGAGATCGCCGACCGCGAGGAGCAGATCCGGCAGCTGCGGGAAGGCATCAAGGTCCTCGAGGGGCACCTCGCGCAGTCCGAGCAGCTCTCGGAGGCCCGCGACGCGCATCTCTCGGCCGCCCTCGCGGAGCTCCGTCGCTGGGAGAATTCGCGCCTGGGGCAGCTCCGGCGCGCGGCCTCGCGTCTGCGGGGAGCGCCCGGCGCGGCCCGCCGCGCCCTCGGCCGGGCGACGGCGCCCGGAACGCCGCTCTTCGAGATCGGGCGGCGCACGATCCCGCGGCCGCTGGCGCAGTACCTGCGGCGCACCCTCGCGCCCGTCGCGCCGCCCGAGAAGCTCGTGACGCTCCCGCCGGACGCGCCCCGCCGCCAGGACTCCGTTCCCGCGACGCCCTCCGGCCGGTACGACGTCGTCGTCTTCTCGATCATCGACTGGGACTTCCGATTCCAGCGTCCCCAGCAGCTCGCCACCCAGTTCGGCCGCCACGGCCATCGCGTCCTCTACCTTTCGACGACGACGTTCCTGTCGCCGGACGGCCCGGCGTGGGACCTGACGAAGAAGGCCGGGAACGTGGGGGAGCTTCGCATCCGGTCGCGCCGCTCCCTCGGCATCTACAGCGGTCGTCTCGCGGAGGAGGACCTCGACACGCTGGCGGCCGCGTTCGAGGACCTCGCCCGCGACCTCGCGATGGGCGACACCGTCGGCGTCGTCCAGGTCCCCTTCTGGGCTCCGCTCGCCGAGCGGCTGCGGGAGCGCCTCGGCTGGCGCGTCCTCTACGACTGCATGGACGAGTGGACGAATTTCCCGGGCTTCGGCGACGCCGTCCTGTCGCTCGAGGAGAACCTCGTCCGCCGCGCGGACCTCACGGTCGTCTCCGCCGACCGCCTCTTCGACAAGTGGAAGGGCGTGGCCCCGCGGCTGACCCTCGCCAAGAACGGCATCGACGCCGAGCACTACCGCCGCTTCTACGGCGAGAACGACCTGCTGAAGGACGTCCGCCGGCCGGTCATCGGCTACTACGGCGCGCTTGCCTCGTGGGTCGATGTGCCGCTGCTGACGAAGATCGCCGACGCGCATCCGGAAGCCACGATCGTGCTCGCGGGCGGCCACTTCGACGTCGACCTTTCGCCGATCTCCTCCCGCGCAAACGTGCGGCTCCTCGGCCAGCGGCCGTACGAGGAGATGCCGAAGCTTCTCTGGAGCTTCGATGCCTGCGTGATCCCGTTTCTCGTCAACGACATCACCGAGGCCACGAACCCGGTCAAGTTCTACGAGTACCTCTACGGCGGCAAGCCCGTCGTCGCGCCGGCGCTGACGGAGCTCCTGCCGTACGAGGACATTTCGTACCTGGCGCGGGGTCACGAAGAGTTCCTCGCCCAGCTTTTGCGCGCGCTCGCCGAGCCGAAGGACGACCCGCGCCGCGCCCGGCGCCGCCGGGTCGCCGAGGAGAACGACTGGGAACACCGGTACGAGGCGATCGATGCCGATCTCGCCGAGGCCCATGCCCTCGTTTCGGTCGTCGTCGTGACCTACGGCGGCCTCGAGCTGACGAAGGACTGCCTCGAGTCGCTCGCGCGCGAGACCTGGCCGCGCCTCGAGATCCTGGTCGTCGACAATGCCTCGAGCGACGGCACGCCGGAGCATCTCCGCGAGGCCACGGCGAGCGATCCGCGGATCCGGACGATCTTCAACTCGGAGAACCGCGGGTTCGCGGCGGCCAACAATCAGGGCATCGCGGCCGCGCGCGGCGAGGTCGTGGTCCTCTTGAACAACGACACCGTCGTGCCTCCCGGGCTCATGGGCCGGCTCGTCCGCCACCTCCAGCGGGATCCCTCGATCGGCCTCCTGTGCCCCACGACCAACTTCTGCGGCAACGAGGCCCGCGTCGAGCCGGACTACGCCGGGATCGAGGGCCTTCCGGCCTTCGCCGCGCGCCGCGCCGAGAAGCACCGGGGGCGGGTCTTCGACATCGGCGTCGCCGCGATGTATTGCGTGGCCGCACGCCGGGCCGTTCTGGACGACGTCGGGCCGCTCGACGAGGCCTACGGCATCGGCATGTTCGAGGACGACGACCTCGCCGTCCGGATGCGCGCGAAGGGTTACCGGGTGGCGTGCGCCGAGGACGCCTACGTCCACCACGTCGGCCAGGGCGCCTTCCGTAAGCTCTCGCCGGAGAGCTACGACGCCCTCTGGAAGAAGAACCAGGCCTACTTCGAGAAGAAGTTCGGCGTCGCCTGGAAGAAGCACGTGCCGCGCGAAGGGGTCGCCGCGGTGTCGTCCAAGGTCGGCGCGGGCTAGGCGCGGCGGGAGGCCCGCTGGTCTAAGCTCGCGTGGTGCGCCGCTCGAGCACGGTCCGGGACGTCGTCCTCGTGGTCATCTTTGCGGCTGCGGCGCTCGCCGTGCAGCTCTTCGTCGAGCCGATCGTGGGCCTCGCGGACAACGGCGACTTTTCCCGCGTGATGGCGCCCGCGGGGCTTCA
This sequence comes from uncultured Acidobacteriota bacterium, assembly GCA_963764715.1. Classification (GTDB taxonomy): domain Bacteria; phylum Acidobacteriota; class Thermoanaerobaculia; order UBA5066; family Gp7-AA6; genus DAHUXD01. Next base: position 471,191 of record CAVXTP010000006.1, on the reverse strand, counting down.
GTACCCGACCGAGGTCTACTCCGAGCGCTACTGGAACTGGATGCTGCGAACTTTCCCGATCGGCGAGCCGTGGGTCGCCCGGGGGGAGTATCCGACGTCCGAGTCCCTCCTCGTCGCCGCGGCGCTCTCCGCCAGCCGCGCGGCCGGCCGCGATCGGGTCTTCGACATCCGGGTCCTCGCCGCCGTGCACGCGTTGCTGCTGCTGCTGTTCCTGGCGGCGGCGACGGTGGCGACCGACCGACTGGCGCCGGTGCCCCGGTGGGTGGTTCGGATCCTCTGCGTCTTCGTCTGGACGGACGTCGGCTACGCCGCCGCCTTCAACTCGCTCTACCCGCAGGTGTCGTCGCTGCTCTTTTTCCTGTTGACGGCCGGCGTGGCCGCCCTCGCCGTCCGCCGCGGCGGCCTCTCCGGATGGCTCGTGCCGGCGTTCTTCGCCTGCGCGGCGCTCTTCGTGTGCTCGAAACCCCAGGAGAGCCTCCAGGCGCCGCTCCTCGCGCTCCTCGCCGTTCGCCTCCAGCCGGCGCGGGGATGGGCCCTCGTGCGGTCGCCGGCGCTCTGGCTCGGCGCCGGGCTCTGTGCGCTCGCCGTCGTGTACTACGGCCGGAGCCCCGAGAAGGACATCCGCGAGGTCGGCCTCTACGACACCGTCTTCATGGAGCTGCTGAGGACTTCGCCGGCGCCGGAACAGGACCTGAAGGACCTGGGCCTCGATCCGGGCCTGCTCCAGTACGTCGGCCGCAGCGCCTACGCGCCCGACGCGCCTCTCGCGCTGCCCGACTTTCGCTCCCGGTTCTACGACCGGGTGGGATTCGGGGCGATCGCTCGCTTCTACCTGACTCACCCGGACCGGCTCGGGCTCCGGCTGCAGCGGGCGGGCCAGCGCGCGCTCCGGATCCGGCCGGCCGGCCTCGGCAACTTCGAGCAGGCCTCGGGACGCCGCGCCCGGGAGCTGAGCCGGAGCTTCGGCGCCTGGAGCTCGCTGCGGTCGCTGCCCGGACGCTACGGGCTCGGCGTGCTCGCCGTGGTGCTCGCCGGCAGCCTGGCTCTCGGTCTCTCGGCGCGTCGGGCCGGTGGATCCCGCCGGTTGCTCGGCGAGGCTCTGGCGGTGCTGGCCCTGATGGCGGGGCTCGAGTTCGCCGTCTGCGTCTTCGCCGACAATCTCGCGGACCTGACGCGACACCTCTTCGTCTTCCACGCGATGGTCGACGTCCTGATCGTCGCCGGCGTCGGCTGGACGGCGAGCGTGCTGGCGCGGCCGCGCGCGGCGGCCTCGCCCGCCTCAGCCGCGGACTGAGGCGGCGGAGTTGCGGAGCAGCACCGTGTCCTGGTGGTTCTGCATCCGCGTTTCCTGGATGTCCAGCACCTCGAAGTACCGGCTCCAGTTCTGGCGCACGTAGTCGGGCGTGTGGAAGGTGTTCTGGTAGAACGCGGGGAGGTTGATGCTCTGCCCGTACCCGCCGTCGACGTAGCAGAACCCGCGCTCCTCGACGACGCGAAGCAGCTCCGGCGGAAGACCGACGTAGTTCTTCTTGCCGCTCGTCGTCAGGATCAGGAGGCCCCCGGGCTTCGTGATGCGCCGCAGCTCCTCGAGCCACGCGAACTGCATGTCCTCGGGGAGGTGCGTGAACACGCTGATGCCGACGATGAAGTCGAAGAACGCTTCCGGGTAGGGCAGCGGCGGCTGGTGCGGGGCCAGCCGGAACTCGCCGAAGCGCGAGCAGTTCCGCGCGAGCCACGCGATCGCCTCGGGGTCGATGTCGGTGCCGTGGACCTCCGCCTCCGGGAAACGGGTCTTGAGGGCTCGCGTCGTCCGGCCGCAGCCGCATCCGTAGTCGAGGAGGCGGGAGAAGGAGGAGAGGTCCCGGCCGGCGACCTTGAGCGCGGCGTCGAGGTCGTCGCAGATGGCATATCCGCTCTCGAGGTAGCCGGGGACGTATCCGCCGACGGTCCGGACCTGCATGTGGCGCGGCGGCGGCGGGGCGGCGCCCGTCTCGCGCCAGAGGATGGTGTGCTGCTGGCCGACGGCCGCCTCGAGGTCGGCCACGCGCGCGGTCAGGGCCTGGATTTCCTGCTGAGGGGTCTCGAAGGCCGGCCGGGGCGGCAGGGCGCCGAGCGCCGTCTTCTCGATGTCCCTCTTGATCTGTTCCTTGAACGAGCGAGGAACAAGCTTCTTGAGCGCGCGAATCATCGGCGCCCGGATGATAGCAGCAGGTCCGCGGGTCACTCGCCCGGAGCGGGGACGGCGCGATACGCGAACGGCGGCGAGGGCTTGCCCGGGCCCGTGGCGCGCACGAGGTCCGGAGAGACGCCGGAGGTCTCGACGGCCTCCAGGAAAAAGGCGGTGATGCGTCGGGCGTGCTCGTCGAGCCGCTCGCCCTCGATGTTCGAGAGCATGACCGTCACGAGGCGCGCGTGCGGAACGATGACGATGGCGCTCCGGCCTCCGACGCCCCGGCCGCCGTGCCAGACGTAGCGGCGGCCGCGCGAGTCCCTCTCGACGTACCAGCCCAGACCGTAGCCGGTCTCGACGCCGTTGCGGGTCCGCTGGGGCGTGAACATCGCCTCCAGGGCGTCGCCGCGCAGGATCTCGCCGCGCAGAAGCGCCGCGCCGAAGCGGACGAGGTCCTCGGTCGTCGAGACGTAGCCGCCGCCGCCCCAGAGGCAGCTCGTGTCGACCGGGCGGGCGGCGCGCAGGAGGCCCAGGAATCCCCGCTCGTAGAAGAGCGACCGGCCGGGCAGGAACCGCTGCGGATCGTCGGCCATCGTCGAGCTCATGCCGGCCGGCCACGCGACGGTCTCGTTCAGAAGCTCCGAGAAGCGCTTCCCGGTCGCGGCCTCCATCGCCGCCGAGAGGAGCAGGTAGCCCTTGCGCGACATCGAGTGGCCGAGGCCCGCGGGGCGGATGAAGACCCGGCCGGAAAGCGTTCGGACCGCGTCCCGCGCGCCGGAGCAGGGCGCGGGCAGGCTCTCGTCCTCGGCGAAGTCGCCGGCCCCGGCCAGGTGGCTCGCGAGGGCGCGCGCCGTGACGGGCACCCGCGTCTCGGGCAGGTCCGGGAGGTATTTCTGGAGGGGAGCGTCGATGTCGAACCGGCCCTCCTGCGACAGCCGCTCCATCACGGTCGCCGTCAGCGGCATCGCGACCTCGTAGATCCGGAACTGCGTCGAACGGGAGACCTTGCGTTGCCGCTCGACGTCGGAGAATCCGAAGGCCGTCGACCAGACGATCTCGTTTCCGACGGCGACGGCGACAGCCGTGCCGGGGTAGAGCTGGAGGACCTGGTCGAGCATCGCGTTCGACTCTTCGATCGCCCGCGCGTAGGGCGAGCCCGGGCCGGCCGCGACGGCCGCCGACACGGCGAGCCCGAGCAGGACGGCGAACGCGGCGAAACGACGCAGAGCGTTCATGCGCTGGGAGCGAGCCTCGGTCGAGCCGCGGCGGCGCCCGTCGACGCCGGGCGGCGGGGCGCGGGGCGCCGGCGCCGACGCCATGACGAGCGGGAAGGTCAGCGAGACCTCGCAGCCGCGGCCGGCGCGCGCCCCGGAACTCGAAGTCGTGGCGGTCCGGGTAGAGGAGCTCGAGCCGGTCGCGCGTGTTCCGCAGGCCGACGCCGCCCTCGTTCGGCCGGGGGGCGACGCCGCTCGGACCGGGGCCGTCGTCGCGCACCAACAGGTGCAGTCGCTCGCCGCCGTCGCGCCGCGCATGGACCTCGATCCGGCCGGAGCCGGGCCGTGCGGCGATCCCGTGCTTGATCGCGTTCTCGACGAGGGGCTGGAGGATCAGGTTGGGGACGAGCGCGTCGGCGACGCCGGGCTCGACGTCGAGCTTGACGGTCAGGCGATCCTGGAAGCGCGTCTGCTGGATCTCGAGGTAGACCTGCAGGAGCTCGAGCTCCTTGCGGAGCGGAATCACGTCGTTTCCCTCGTTCTGGAGCGACATGCGGAGCAGGTCCGCCAGGCGCACGACCGTGCGGCACGCGGCCTCGCGGTCCCGGAAGACCAGCGGCAGGATGCTGTTCAACGTGTTGAAGAGAAAGTGCGGGTGGAGCTGCATCTTCAGGGCCTCGAGGCGGGCCGACAGCAGCCGCGTCTTGACCTGCGAGGCGCGCAGCTCCCGCTCCCGCGTCAGCCGCCCGTAGGACAGGGCCCAGGTCGCCCCGACGATCGCGGCGTAGGTCACGAAGTGCGTCGGGAAGAGGACGCGGAGCATCGACGGAAGCGCCGCGAACTGCGTCGTCAGAACGAGCGGGAAGCCCATCAGGAGCGGATAGGCGACCTGGTAGACGGCGCAGTGAGCGACCGGGAAGACGATTCCTCCCGCGAGCAGGCCCGCGATCGGGAGCGCCCACCGGCTGCGGGTCGGCGGGCACCGGCGCGCGAGCCAAACGACGGCGGGCGTGAAGACGGCCCAGATGGTCGAGGCCAGCAGGCTCTGCGCCAGCGCCTCCCACAGTCCGAACTCCAGCCGCTGGAGCTGGAACGGGTCGCTGAAGTAGCGGTCGGCCGCGCGGAAGAGGCCGACGAGCGTCCAGGCCGCGAGCACCCAGAGGGCCGCCCGCCAGCGTTCGCCCCGCGCCGCGCGGGGAAGCTCGCGGAACGGAAAGGCCGCGCTCATGCGGTCACCCCGGCCGGCCGCGCGGCCGCGGGCGAGGCCGGCTCGAGCGGCAGCGTGATCGAGACTTCGTGGCCTTTCTCGAGCCGGTCGGAAATGGCGATGCGATGCCTGCCCGGGTAGAGCAGCTCCAGCCGCAGCTTCGTCTTGCGGACGAACGAATCGTCGATCGGGACGGCGGCCGGAACCTCCGCGGCGTCGAGGGCGGACTCGTGCACCTCGAGGTGCAGGCCGCCGTCGTCGGGCCTGGCGCGGATCTCGATCGCGGCGCGGCCCGGCCGCACGGAGATGCCGTTGGCGATCGCGCTCTCGGCGAGCGGCAGCAGGATCAGGTTCGGCACGGCGGCGTCGAGCGCCTCGGGGGCGATCGCGAAGCGCACCTCGAGCCGGTCCTGGAGACGGGTCTGCTCGATCTGGAGGTAGAGGCGGATGTACTCGAGCTCGGTCTTCAGCGGAACGAGCCCCGTCGCGTCGTTGTGGAGCGCCAGCCGCAGGATGTCGCCGAGCTGGACGACCGTCCGCGCCGCCGCGCGGGGCTCGGTCCGGATCAGAGGAAGGATCGTCGCGAGCGTGTTGAAGAGAAAGGGAGGGTGGAGCCGCAGCTTCAGGGCCTCGAGCTGCGTCTGGACGAGCTCGCGCTCGAGCTCCGAGGCCTGGAGCTCCTTCTCGCGGTAGGTGCGGTAGTCGTCGATGCCCCAGGTCACGCCGACGATCCCGATGTAGGTCGCCAGGCGCGCCGCGCCGCCGAAGGCGAGCGTCGCCGCGAACATGGCCGCGAACCCGCCGCCGAACTCGGGCGGGTCGACGAAATGCCAGAAGACGTTGGTCGCGAGCAGGTGCAGGAGCGCCGCGCCGGCGCCGGCGACGAGGAGGACGGGGACCGTCGCGAGACGCCGGCCCTGGCGCGGCCGGAAGCGGCGGGCGAGCCGCATGATCCCGGGGGTCAGGACCGCCCAGAGATACGCCGTGACGAGGCTCGCGGCGAGGGACTCGGCGAGCGGCAGGGCGAGCCGCGGCTGGAGCGACGGGCCGCGGAGATAGCGCTGCGCCGCGATGAACAGGCCGACGACCGTCCAGACGACGAAGATCTCGAGCGCGCGGCGCGACACCGGCAGCCGGCCCGGCGCCGTATGCGGCCCCGTGAGGATCGCGTGGGAGGGCGGCGGGAAGGAAACGGAAGCCCCGGCGTCGCGGGAGGCTTCGGAGGCCTCCCGGACGATCGAGATCCGTGTGTGTGCCGCCGCCGTCGTCATGAAACTGGGCGGCGGTCTAGACCGCCAGCCGGCGGAACTCCTTGAGCCGCTCCCGGTAGGTGCTCGAGAGCGTCAGCTTCGTGCCGTCCTTCAGCGTCACCGCGTAGTCGCCGTTGAACCAGGGGTGCATTTCCTTGATCCGCTCGATGTTGACGATCGTCGAGCGGTGGATGCGGAAGAACCTCTTCGGGTCCAGCCGCGACTCGATGCCCGAGGTCGTCTCGTGGAAGACGTAGACCTCCTTGCCGACGTGGAGTCGCACGTTGTTGCGCGAGGACTCGATCCAGTCGACGTCGGCGACCCGCAGGAAGACGCTCCGCTCGTCCTTCTTGATGAGGAGCCACTCGGGGTACGCGCGCTCGCGCTGGATGTCCTCGAGGAGCGCGTGGAGCGTGGCCTTGAGCTGCCGCGAGGAGCTCTTGTCGATCTCGCCGCGGGCGCGCTCGACGGCGGCGTGCAGCCGCTCGCTCGAGAAGGGCTTCATGAGGTAGTCGACGGCGTGGGCCTCGAAGGCCTTGAGGGCGTAGCGGTCGAAGGCGGTCACGAAGATGACGGCCGGCAGGTCCTGCGGGTCGCAGCTCGCGAGCACGCCGAACCCGTCGAGGCCCGGCATCTGCACGTCGAGCAGGACGAGCTGCGGCTTCATCTCGGTGATCGCCTTGACGGCCTCGAAACCGTCGCCGCACTCACCGATGATCTCGATGTCCGCCTCGTCCTGGAGTCCGTTGCGAACCCACTCGCGGGCGAGTGGCTCGTCGTCGACGATCAGGGTCCGGATTTTCATGCCCACCCTCCTCTTTTTCTGCAACGCCGCATGGGCTGATACGTAAAGGAACGAAAGGAGTTACATCGATATGCCGGGTCATTTCGGCCCAGTTTTCCGGACGTCGGGTTCAAAAAGCGGAACTCGAGTCCCGTTCGAGGACGAGAACCGTATCTGTTGGGACGAAAGGTCCCGGCGGAGGGGCGGCCGAAGGACGAGAGGGGCGCCGTCCGCCCCAATCTCGTTTTCCGGAGGGGAGGTCCGATGAACCGGATGCCGCGATGAGGGCCGGGATGCTCGCGGGAGTGGTCCTGCTCGGCCTGCCGATCGGGATCTGGAACGTCGCGCAGTCACCGAAACCGCCGGCCGGGGGCGCGCCGGAGGCGGCCGCGAAGACGGACGCCTTCGCCTCGACTATCCGCCCCTTGCTCGCCGGAAAGTGCGCGCCCTGTCACGAGCCGGGAGGCAAGATGTACTCGAAGCTGCCCTTCGACCGGCCGGAGACCATCTCGGGCCACGCTCCCGGTGTCCTGAAGCGGCTCAAGGGGGCCGACCGCGAAGCCGTGGAGCGGTGGCTCGCGAGCCTCCCGCCCTCGAAGTAGGTCCCCGCATGCCGACCCTGGCCGCCGGACTCCTCGCTCTCGCCGCGGCCGCGTCCCCCGCGCCCTCGCCCAATTTCCTCGACATCAATCCTTCCTGGTCTCCCGACGGCCGGTGGCTCGTCTTCCAGAGCGAGCGGCACGGCCGGACGCAGCTCTACGTCATCGGAGCGGACGGGAGCGGGGAGCGCCGCCTGACCCGGAGCGGCGGCGAAGACACGCACCCGGCCTGGTCGCCGGACGGGCAGTGGATCCTCTTCGACTCCAACCGCGACGGGTTCTGGAACCTCTACCGGATCCGCCCCGACGGGACGGGCGAGAAGCGGCTGACCGACCGCGGCGACTCGGCGGGCGAGGAATTCGCGCGGCATCCGGCCTGGTCGCCCGACGGACGGAGGATCGCGTTCGATTCCGACCGGGACGGCGACGGCGAGGTCTACGTCTGCGACGCCGACGGGTCGAACCCGCGGCGGCTCACGACGAGCCCCGGCGGCGACGGCCACGCGTCCTGGACACCGGACGGCAAGGAGATCCTCTTCACCGGGAAGCACGGCGACAACCAGGACGTCTGGATCGTGTCCGCGGAGGGGGGCGTTCCCCGCCGCCTCACGACCGACAAGGCCGCGGACGGGGCCGCCGAGATGTCGCCGGACGGGCGCCGGATCGCCTTCTTCAGCGAGCGCGAGGGCAACGCCGAGATATTCGTGATGGACCGCGACGGGTCGAACCCCCGCAATCTCACGCGGGACGCCGCGACCGAGTACGAGCTCGCCTGGTCCCCCGACGGGACCCGGATCGCCTACTACTCCGACGAACCGGGAGGCCGCTTCGAGATCTTCGTCATGGACGCCGACGGCGGCAACCGGCGGCAGGTGACCAACGCCGCCTACGACAACTCCTTTCCCCAGTGGTCGCCGGACGGGAGCCGCATCGTCTTCTCCTCGACGCGCGACGGCGACTGGGAGGTCTACACGATGGCCGCCGACGGGTCGGATGCGCGGCGCCTGACGTGGAGCCCCGGACGCGACGCTCACCCGCAGTACACCCGCGACGGGAAACGCATCCTCTTCCAGTCGCCGCGCGACTGGAGCGCCGAGGGGAAGGTCGACCTCTACGTGATGGATGCCGACGGCTCGAATCCGAAGCGCCTGGTCGGCGGCCCGGGCTTCGACGGCGTGCCGGTCCCGTCGCGCGACGGGCGCCGATTCGCGTTCCAGCGCGGGACCCTCGCGAACGACAGGTTTCACTGGGAGCTGTACGTCGCCGATCTCGACGGCCGCAACGTGCGGCGGCTGACGTCGAACGCCTGGTCGAGCCAGGTGCCGAGCTGGAGCCCCGACGACCGCACGCTCGCCTTCTTCGCCGACCGCGACGTGCGGAACCAGCTCTACCTCTTCGACCTCGCCTCCGGGGCCGTCTCGCCGCTCCCGGCAAGCGCGGCGACCGACGAGACGCCGGCGTTTTCGCCCGACGGTCGCTCGATCGCGTTCGTCTCGACGCGGGACGGAGGCCGCGATCTCTACCGGCTGGAGGTCGCTTCGGGGACCGTCACGGCGCCTGACGCACGGCATGGACGTCTGGTCGCAGGCCGGCTGGTCGCCGGACGGCAGGCGGATCCTCTTCTCCGGCCAGACGGGCGGCGTCCACGACGTGTGGGTCATGAACGCGGACGGGACGGGACTGACGCGGCTGACGAAGGGGGCGGAGGGGTTGAGGTAACGAGGGCGGCCACGGGCCGCCCCTACGACCGGGGAGGCCATCGGCAGCAAGGCAGAGTAGGGGCGGGGTTAACACCGCGGTTCCCGCGGCGTTGCCTACAGGTCGGGGGTCTGCCGTTGGTGGACGGCCCGTGGCCGCCCTCCTGCGAATCGCGCCGCGCTATCTCTTCCTCGGCCGCGTAGTCCCCGTCGAACTCCTTCGCCCAGGTCTTCCCTCCGTCGGTGGAGGTTTCCCAGAGCTGCCGAACGTGGCCGCCGGCGACCGGCGTCCAGGTGATGCGATTCCGGACCGTCCCCTGGGCCTGCGGCTTTTCACCCTCGAGCACCATCTTCGGCCCCTGGCGGCCCCCCGTCAGAAGAAGGACGTTGCCCTTGTCGTCGACCCAGGTCTGGCTCCACTGTTTCTTTGCCGCGTCCCACATGTTGAGGCTCGTCCCGGTCAGGCCGCTGACGCCCTTCCACTCCTCGCGCACCGCGCAGCCGCCGAGGATGGAGGTGATCCGGTTGATCCCGGCGGGCTTGCCGCCCTCGGTCACGTCCCATTCCCCGAGCCAGAAGTCGAACTGGCGGTACTCGGGCGAGGAGCACGGCTTCGGCGCCGGGGTGGCGGCGGTGCCGTCCGAGTGCGGGCGGACGGTCTCCGTCTCTCCCACGGTCAGGGCCAGGATGCCGGCGAGAGCGGAGAGAGTCAGGAGAGCCATGTCGGTTGCCTCCCTGTCGTCCCGTGCACCTTACGAATCTGGGAATCTCCTCGCCACAATCTTGGGACGGGTGCTGTCTTCGGGCGGACGAAACCGACTAGGACAACCTCCGGAACGCGTGCGTCTTGATCGTGAGCCAGACCCGCGCGCCGGGCGCCAGTCCGAGCTCCTCCGTCGAGGAGCGCGTGACCCGGACGGTCCAGGCGAGGCCGGCGGCCTCGACGCCGATCCACGCGCCCTCCGCCGAGCCGTCGGCGGACGCGACGCGACCCTCGAGAACGTTGCGCGCCGAGACGTGCTCGGGCGGCTGCGTCGAGACGAGGATGTCGTCGGGCGAGACCGCGTAGATCGCGCGCGCTCCGGCCGGCGCCGCGGGTGCGGCCGGGACGACGAGCCGCGCCGCCCCGGCCCGGAGCACCGCCTTCTCGTCGCCGGGACGGCCGCTTTCGAGCTCGCCCGCGACGACGTTGTCGAACCGCGCGTCCGGGTCGACCGACGAGGACCGCATCTCGCGCAGCACGTCGGCCGTGGGGCCCTGCCGGACGAGCGCGCCGCGCCGCAGGAGAAGCGCCTCGGGCGCGATGGCGGCGGCCTCGCCGGTGTTGTGCGTGACGTAGAGGCAGGGGATCCGCAGCGTGTCGCGGATGCGCAGGAGGTAGGGAAGGATCCGCTCCCGGAGCTCGACGTCGACGGCCGCCAGCGGCTCGTCGAGCAGCAGGAGCCGCGGCCGGGTCGCGATCGCCCGGGCAAGGGCGACGCGCTGGCGCTCGCCTCCCGAGAGCGTGTCCGGAAAGCGGGCGAGCAGCGGCCCGATCCGAAGGATCGCGACGGCCTCGGCGAAAAGGCTCTCGCGGTCCGGCCCGCGCATTCCGAACCGGACGTTGCGCTCGACGTCGAGGTGCGGAAAGAGGCAGGAGTCCTGGGGAACGTAGCCGATCCGGCGGCGCTCGGGCGGAAGGCGGACCCCGCGCCCGGAATCGAGCAGGACCTCGCCGTCGATCGCGATCCGGCCATCGGCGTTCGGTCGCAGGCCGGCCAGGGCCTCGAGGAGCGACGTCTTCCCGGCGCCCGAGGGCCCGAGCACGGCGACCGCGTCGGAGCAGAGGCGGGACGACAGCTCGAGGGTGAATTCGGCGAGCGGCACCCGGAGGTCGAGCTCGATCATCGGGCGGCCCCGTCCCGGCGGCGGCGCCCGATGAGCTCCGAGGCGAGCACGGCCGCGAACGCGATCACGACCGTCACCCAGACCAGGCGCATCGCGCCGGCATCCTGGCCGATCTGGTGCCGCTGGAAGATCGCGAGGGCCATCGTCTGGGTGCGGCCGGGGATGTTGCCGGCGACGATGATCGTCGCGCCGAATTCGCCGAGCGCGCGCGAGAAGGCGAGGAGCGTTCCCGTCAGGATCCCGCGGCCCGCGAGCGGCAGCGTCACGCGGCGGAAGGCCTCGAACGGCCCGCAGCCGAGCGAGCGCGCGATCCCGGGCAGGCGGCGATCCACCTCTTCGAACGCCGCCCGGGCCGGGCGGACGAGAAGGGGAAAGGCCATGACGGCGGTGGCGAGCACCACCGCCTTCGTCGTGAAGAGCACCTCGATGTCGAAACGCGCGAGGAGCCCGCCGAGCGCGCTGCGGCGGCGCAGGGCGTCGAGGAGCAGGATCCCGACGGCCGTCGGGGGCAGGACGAGGGGCAGGGAAAGCACGGTCTCGGCGAGCGTGCGCAGCGGCCCTCCCCGGCGGGAGAGCGCCCAGGCGGCCGCGACCCCGAGCGGAAGGATGAGCAGCGTCGCGATCGACGGCGACCCGGACCGTGAGCAGGAGGATCGAGACGTCGTCGGGGGTCAAGGCGTCGCGCGGATCAGGAATCCCCGGCGCTCGAAGGCGGCGCGGCCGGCGGGCGAGTCGAGGAAGTCGACGAACTTCGCGGCCGCCTCCGGATGCTTCGACGCGGCGACGGGAGCGAGGGAGTAGGTGATCGCGGGTCCGTTCGTCACCGTGTAGGCGATCCGGACCTCCTTCGAGACCGACGGCGTCCGTGCGGTAGACGATGCCGGCGGGGATGTCCGCCCCGGCGACCGCCGCGAGCGCGGCGCGCACGTCGAGGGTCGGGATGAGCTTCTTCTCGATCGCGTCCCAGACGCCTTCCTGGGTCAGCCACTTCTTCGCGTAAATGCCGGCCGGGACCGCGGCGGGGTCGGCCAGCGCCAGCTTCGGGAGGGCCTCGAGGTCCTTCGCCGACGCGATCGTCGCCGTCGAATCGGACGGCACCACGACGACGAGCACGTTCGAGAGGAACTCCCGCCGGTCGCCCGCGCGCACGAGGCCGGCCTTCTCGAGAGCATCCATCTTCGCGGTGTCGGCCGAGAAGAAGACGTCGGCCGGGGCGCCGGCCTCGATCTGGCGGGCGAGGTCGCTCGAGGAGCGCGAAGGAGAAGACCACCTTCGTGTCCCGGTCGACGCCTCGAACTGCTTGCCGAGCTCCTGCAGCGATTCGGTGAGGCTCGCGGCGCCGAAGACGAGGATCTCGTCGGGGCGGAGCCGCGAACGCGAGCGACGAAGACGAGAAGCAGCCCGAACGCAAGGAGTCTTCTTCATGCCGCTCCCTTCTCAGCCCCGGATGACCATGACTTCGGTGGCCTTGATGAGCGCGACGGCGGGAGAGCCGGCCTTCAGGCCGAGCTGCCGCACGGCCCCGGCCGTGATGATCGCCGTGAGCGTCTGGCCGCCGACGTCGAGGGTGACCTCGGCGAGCAGGCCCGAGACCCGGACCTTCGTGACGACCCCGGCGAGCTTGTTGCGGCCGCTGATGGCGTCGAGCGCCGAGGCAGCCGGCCGCGCCCCTCCGAGCCGCGCGATCTCCGAGCGCGGGATCCGGTGGTGCCCTCCCGGCGTGCGGACCGAGCGGATCCGTCTTCCTGTAGATCCACTGCTTGATGGTGGGGTAGCTGACGCCGAGGGCCTTCGCGGCCTCGGCGGGAGTCAGGGACGACCCCGGGCGTCTTCGGCATGGCGGACGATTCTATATGAATCAATACGATTCCATTTGCAAGAATCGAAGCGACGGGCGATAGTTCGCGCCGGAGGTAGGCGATGCGGCGTCGGGTCTGGGTTGCGGCGGGGTGCCTCATCCTCGGGGCGGCGGCATGGCGCGGGGCGAGGACGGACCCGACCCGGCGACGCCGCCAACGCCCGAGACTCTCGTCGCGCAGAACGCTCCCGCGACCCCCGACAAGCCCGACGAGAAGGCCGCCAAGCCTGCCAAACCGGCCATCGAGTACGTCGAGAACCGGGGCGTCGTCTTCCGTACGCCGGACGGCCTCTTCGAGGCGAGCCTCGGATTCAACCTGCAGGTGCGCTACACGCACGTCGACCTCGACGCGGCCGCCGTCGATCATCGACGCAAACGAGTTCCGGGTCCGACGGTTCAAGCTCTTCATTTCCGGGTTTCGCCCTCGATCCCCGGCTGACCTGGCGCTTGCAGGCTCGCCCTCGAGAGCACGGCGTCGAATCGGTATCTCGACGACGCCTGGCTCGGACTGGAAGTTCGCCGAGGCGGCTCTCGGCCCAGTTCGGCGAGTACAAGACGCCGTACTCGCGCCAGGAGCTCTACAACGACGGGGTGCTGCAGTTTCCGGAGCGTTCGCTCGCGACCGATGCCTTCAAGCCCAGCCGCGACATCGGCCTGATGGCCTTCGGCGGGTTCGGCGACGGGCTCTTCGCGTATCAGGCCGGGGTCTTCGGAGGCGTACGGGCAGAACACGCTGCGCGTCGACCAACCACGTCATGCCGATGCTGCGTCTGGTCGTCAATCCGCTCGGAAGCATGGGAGCGAGCGAGGCCGACCTCCAGAGCCACGCAGACGCCCGCCCTCTCGTTCGGCGCGAACGGTTTTCGTCAACACCCTCCGCAAGATCGCGACCTCGCGTTCGAGGCCCTACGCTCAACTACGCGGGACCAACCGGCTGGCTCGGGCGCAACGTCGGTCTCTTCGAGGTCGGCGAGAAAGTCGACATCCAAGTCGTGGGGCTTCGACGCGCAGTTCAAGTGGTGCGGCTTCTCGTCCAGGCGGAAGGCTTCTACGGACAGGCGCAGGGCGACACGAGCGGCGCGCGGCTCTACGCGTACGGGTGGTACGGCAGGCCGGGTACTTCATCCTTCCGAGCCGGCTCGACCTCGCGGCGCGCTATGCCTACGTCGACTACAACCGCAGCGTCGCGCGCGGAGGCGTCGTCGGTCGTCTCGGCCGCCACCTCCTACTACTTCCGGCGCAACAGCCTGAAGATCGTCCTCGACTACAGCCGCACGCACCGCCAGCGCCCCACCGGCTCGCCGGCCAACGACAGCGCATTCATGGTGCAGGCGCAGCTGATGCCGTAGGCCTATCCCTCGAGCCCGAAGCGGACCGTGACCGTCAGGAGCACCGGCACGGCGCGGCCGTTCAGGGTCGCCGGCCGGTAGCGCCACCGCCGAACAGCGGCCTCGACCGCTGCGTCGAAGAGGGGGCTCGGGGAGCGGACGATGCGGACCTCGTCGACGGCGCCCGCCGCCGTGATGACGGCCTCGAGGATGACGACGCCCTGGATCCGACCCTTGCGCGCCGCCTCGGGGTAGGTCGGGTCGACCCTCTCGAGAAGCTCGGGGACCGTCACGCCGTCGACGCCGGGCCGGTACGGAGCGATGGAATCCGTGGCGACTCCGCCGTCCCCGTCCGGAAGGCCCCCGGGAACGCCTCCGCGCATTCCCTCCGCCCCTCCGCCGTTCTCGCCGGCGGACGCATCGTCATGCCCGTCGGAGCGGCCGGCGTTCGATTCGGGCTGGACGTCGGTCGACGAGATCGGCGGAAGGTCCGGGATTCGCTCCGGCATCCGCTCGACGCGGGTTCGCGGCGGGACCGCCGCGCGGACGAGATCGACGCGCCCTCCGGGCGGGGGCGGCGGCGGACCGCCCGGGAAGGACGGAAAGACGAGCGAGATCGTCGGCTCGGGGGCCTGGCCGGTCGACCAGAGCGCGGAGACGACGAGCGTGCCGAGGACCGCGGCGTGGAATCCGGCGGCGAGCGGCAGACTCCGGGCCCGCCGGCCGTCGCCCGGGTGGGAAGCGGACTCGATCAGCGCCGTGTCGAACATGGCGGGCCCTCCTGAAAGAGGAGAACCCGGAGGCGCGGCGCGGTTCCCGCGAGCGAGCTACGCGGACTGCTGATTGGCCGGGGGCCGGCGGAGGCTCGGGTCGGCCGTGGGCTCGGGGAGCTGCTGGGAGGCGGCCTTCGCCTCCTCGAACTTCGCGCCACTCGAGGGGCCCTCGCGCACGTAGCGCGTGTAGAGGGAGATGTTCGGGTCGACGATGAACCGCCAGAGGAGCTTCGACCAGGACGGGTGGTAGTGAAGCGTGTCGTAGGCCTCCGGCGCCGCGCGCTTGACCTCGGGCAGCCGGTTCCAGGGGATCGACGGGAAGTCGTGGTGCTCGTTGTGGAACCCGACGTTCAGGGCGAACGGATTGAGCGGCCCGTAATAGTCGGCCGTCTCCTGGCCCGGGAACACGATGTAGTGCTCCTGGATCCAGCGCGCGCCGAGCGGATGGAGGCCGACGCTGAACATGAGCGAGATGAACATGTAGGCGAGCGCCTTGGGGCCCCAGAAGTAGAGCAGCGCGCCGTCGTAGATCACCTGGGCGACGACGTTGATCACGACCCAGCGGTCGATCGGCTTGAGGACGCGCAGGCGCACCGGGCGCAGGGCCTGAATGATGGAGAAAACGAACATCCAGCAGGCCTTCCCGAGGGCGGACCGGCCGAAGAGCTTCTGTTCCCAGCGGCTCGGGATGTCGGCATCGAAGTCGTAAGTCCCGAGGAACGCGTGGTGCTTCATGTGGTAGCGCTGGAAGAAGACCGAGGTGGGCGCGCCGTGCGGGAGGTTGGCGAGGATGCCGACGAGCGTGTTCGCACCCGGCGTCTTGAAGATCAGGTTGTGGGTCACCTCGTGGATCACGACCCAGAGGGCATGGTTGGCGAAGGCCCCGACCGTGACCGCGACGAGGACGATGAGCCACCAGGGGCTGGTGTGGAGGGCCGCGGCCAGGGCGGTCTGCACGAGGACGATGCCGAGCGTGATCCAGAACGTGACGGGGTTCTTCCCGACGAGATCCCGGATCTCGGGATGGTTCAGGATGATGCTTCGTCCGCGGCCGCCGTGGGGGTTGGGCCCCTCCGGCTGCAGGAAGTCGAGCGCCTTGGTTCCCGCGGGCGCATTCACGGATTTGGACATCACAGTTACCCGAGAGCCTCTCCCGACAGGGCACCGCGAGTCCAGTACTTTTCGCGGTGCGGGCGCGTGCGAATCTGGAAAAAGAGGCAAATGGAGCCGACGACCGGACTTGAACCGGTGACCTGCGGTTTACGAAACCGCTGCTCTACCGACTGAGCTACGTCGGCTCGGGGGTCGGAGCGGGGCATCTTACGGAAAGGGCGGGAGGGCGTCAAACCAGGAGGCAGGAGGCAGGACGGCAGGTGGCAGGAAGCAGGGTGACAGAGACGGCTAGTCGAACTTGACGGAAACGATCTTGGAACAGCCGGGCTCCTCCATGGTCACGCCGTACATGACGTCGGCGGTCTCCATCGTCCGCTTGTTGTGGGTGATGGCGATGAACTGGGTCTCCTCGGTCATCTCGCGCAGCAGCCGGGTGAAGCGGTCGATGTTGGCCTCGTCGAGCGGTGCGTCCACCTCGTCCAGGATGCAGAAGGGCGAGGGCTTGTAACGGAAGATCGCCATCAGGAGGGCGATCGCCGTCAGGGCCTTCTCGCCGCCCGACAGCAGCAGGATCGACTGGTTGCGCTTGCCCGGCGGGTGAGCGTCGATCTCGATTCCCGATTCGAGCACGTCGGTCTCGTCGAGCAGCTTCATCTCGGCCGAGCCGCCCTGGAAGAGGCGGGCGAACATCGCCTTGAAGTTCTCGTTGATGGCGTGGAACGCCTCGGCGAACCGCTCGGACGAGGTCGCGTTGATCTTGCGGATCGACTCCTGGAGCTCGGCGATCGACTTGAGGAGGTCGTCGCGCTGGGTCGTCAGGAAGACCAGGCGCTCGGACATCTCCTTGTGCTCCTCGAAGGCGAGCACGTTGACGGGACCGAGACGTTCGATCGAGGCGGCGAGCTCGGCGACCTCCGTTTCGAGGGCCGCCAGGCCTTCCGGCGAGGCGTCCGCGGGCGGTTCGAGGGCCTCGGGTTCGACGCCGAACTCCTCCTGGCACTGGGCGACCAGGTGCTCGAGGTCCGAGGCGGCGCGCGTGGCCGTCACCTCGGCCTCGAAGCGGGACTCGCGGGCCGCGTCGAGGGCCGCCCGGTCGGTCCGGGTCGCGGCCTCGGCGCTCTCGACGCGCGCGACGATCTCCCGCGCCGTCTCGACGGCCTCGGCGTGCGCGACGGCCTGCGTCTCGCGCGCCCCGAGGTTCGACGTCTGGCGGGCCCGGGCCTCGGCTTCCTCGTGCGTCAGCTCGGCCGCGCGGGTCGCGATCCGGGCTTCCTCCTCGGTGGCCTCGGCGAGCCGGCGTTCGAGCGTCGAGTGCGTCTCGCGGAGCGTGTCGCGGGCGGCTTCCATCGAGCGGCGCCGCTCGGCCGCGACCTCGGCTTCGGTGCGGCGGTGAGCGAGCTCGTCGCCCCGCGACTGCGCGTTCGCGCGGGCCTCCGAGAGGGACGCCGAAAGGGCGCCGATCCGCTGGTGCGCGCCGTCCTCGGCCTGCGCCAGGCGCTGTTCTTCCGCCTCGAGGGCGAGGCGCCGGGTCTGGAGACCCGCGGCCTCTCCGGAGAGGGCGGCCTTCTCGGCGGTCAGCGTCTCGTGCTCGCGGCGGAGCCGGTCGCGCTCGCCGAGGCGTTCCTCGAGTCGCGCGGCGAAGGCGCTCCAGGCGCCCTCCGCCTCGCGCTCCGCCTCGCGCAGAACGGGGCGCTCGGCCTCGCGCGCGAGGCGCTGGCCGCGGAGCTCCTCGAGCCGACGCTCCGCGCCCGCCAGGGCCTCCCGCGCCTCGTGAAGGCGCCGTGTCAGCGTCTCCTGCTCGCGCCGGAGCGCGAAGAGGCCCGTCGCCTCCGCGGCGGGGCCCGCGACGCGCACCACGGGACCGCGGACGACCTCCCGCTGGCGCGTCACGAAGGTCGTGCCCGGGTGCGTCTCGGACAACGCGAGGGCGTCGTCCAGGCTCTCGACGAACGCCGTGCGGGGGAGCGCGGCGCGCTCGGCCGGAGAGAGCGCGGCGTGGCCGTCGAGCACGGCGTCCCACCCGAACGAGCGGGCCGGCGTCTCGGCGCGCGTCTCGTGACGCCACTCGGACCGGATCATGCGGCCGGAAGAGAGGCGACGCATCGCGTCGACCGCCCGCCGCACGTCGCCCGAAGCGAGCAGGGCGTCCGAGTCGTTTCCGAGCACCAGGCCGACGGCGTCCTCCCAGCCGGCGCGCGGCCGGATCCGGTCGGACAGGGCGCCGTGCTCCGAGAGGCCCGCGCCCCGGAGGGCCTGGCGGACCTCGTTGACGCTCGTCTCCCGCGCGCGGAGGGTCTCGAGAAGCGCCGCGAGCCGGTGCTCCACGGCGCCGGCCGCCGCGTGCGCTTCGTCGCGCCCCGCTTCGGCCTCGGTGAGCCGGGCCGAGAGCCGGGCGAGCTCCTCGTCGATCGCCGTGACCCGGGCCGTCGCGTCCGCGGCCGCCGCCCGCAGGCGCGCGGCTTCCCGCTCGGCCTCGTTCGCTTCGCGCTCGCGACCCGCGAGATCCTCGGCGATGCGGGCGCCGGTTTCCGCCAGGCGCGAAAGCGACGCCGCGATCCGCTCGGCGGCGAGGTCCACCTCGTGGCGGGCGTTGCGGGCCGCGACGCGCTCCCCGGCGGCGTTCAGGGCGCGGGTCCGCGTCTCCTCGAGCTCCCGCTCGAGCGCGGCGCAGGCCGCGTCGGCCTCCGAGGCGAGGCGGTCGGCCTCCTCGCGCGCGAGCGACTTCGCCCGCGCCTCGGCCACCGTGCGTTCCAGCCGTTCCTGCAGGTCGGCGAGGTCGCGGGCCGCCCGCGTCTGCTCCGAGGAGAAGTCGCGGCCTTCGCGCTCGAGCGCCGCCGCGCCGCGCGGCGAGGTCGAGCGTCGCGCGCTTGTTCGCGTCGAGGAGGGCGTCGTCCCGCGCGATCGAGGCCTCGAGCGAGGCGAGCGCTTCGCGCAGCGCGTCCCGCCGCGCCGACGCGTCGCCGGCCTCCAGCCGCGCCTGGGCGAGGGCCGACTCGGCCCGCGCCAGCACGGCAGCGGCCTCCGCCTCGCGGTCGCGCCGCTCGTCGCGCAGCTTCTCGCCCGTCGTCAGCGCCTCGCGGAGCACGTCGCCGCGGGCCCGCGTCAGCGAGGCCTTCCGCTGGCGGAGGATCTCGGTCTGCTCCTTGTAGCGCGCGGCGCGCGAGGCCTGGCGCTTCAGGGACGCGACGTTCTTCTCGATCTCGCCGATGATGTCGGAGAGCCGGAGGAGGTTGCCCTTCGTCTCCTCGAGCTTCGTCTCGGCGAGCCGCTTCTTGAGCTTGTACTTGGTGATCCCGGCGGCCTCCTCGATCAGGCGCCGCCGGTCCTGGGGCTTGGTCGAGAGGACCTGGTCGATCCGCCCCTGCTCGATCACGGAGTACGCGCGCACGCCGAGGCCGGTGCCGAGCAGCTGGTCCTGGATGTCGCGCAGGCGGACCTGCTTGTCGTTCAGGAAGTACTCGCCCTCGCCGTCGCGGTAGACGCGGCGGCCCACGCGCAGCTCGCCCTCGGCGTCGCCCTTCTCGGAGTCGCCGTTGGAGGCGGCGAGCGTCAGGACGACCTCGGCCATTCCGAGCGGCCGGCGCTTGGCCGAGCCGTTGAAGATGACGTCGTCCATCTTTTCGCCCGCGCAGCACCCGGGCGCTCTGCTCGCCCAGGGCCCAGGCGACGGCGTCGCTGATGTTCGACTTGCCGCAACCGTTGGGGCCGACGACCGCCGTGACCGAGCCCGGAAAGGCCAGATCCACCTTCTCGTAGAAAGACTTGAAGCCGGCGATCTCGACCCGTTTTAAGCGGAGCATTGAGGGCAATGTAGCAAAGCGCCGGAGTCGCCGCCACAAGAGATTGGGGCCGATGGGGCGGGGGACCCCAATAACCGGTAGGAGGCAGGCGACGGGACGGCAGGCGGCAGGACGACGCCGAATCGAGCGGTCCTGCCTCCTGCGTCCTGCCTCCCGCCTCCTCGCGCCGCCGTCGGCCGTGACCGCCGGTGTTGCTACGATGCCGGCACACATGAAATCCGACATCGAGATCGCCCAGAGCGCGCGGCTGCGACCGATCGAAGAAGTCGCCCGCGACGCCGGAATCCATCCCGACGACTTCATCCCCTACGGACGCGACAAGGCCAAGGTGTCGCTCTCCGCGATCGCCCGCGCGGAGGGCCGTCCCGAGGCGCCGCTCGTGCTCGTTTCGGCGATCACGCCGACGCCGGCCGGGGAAGGGAAGTCCACGACGACGGTCGGCCTCGGCCAGGCGCTCAACCGCCTCGGCAAGCGGGCCATCATCGCGCTGCGCGAGCCGTCGCTCGGGCCCTGCTTCGGCGTCAAGGGCGGTGCGGCGGGGGGAGGGTTTTCCCAGGTCGTGCCGATGGAGGACATCAACCTCCACTTCACGGGGGACTTCCCGGCGATCACGGCGGCCCACAACCTGCTCGCCGCGATGATCGACAACCACCTCCACCACGGCAACACCCTCGGCATCGACCAGCGCGACATCCCGTTCCGGCGCGTGCTCGACATGAACGACCGGGCCCTGCGCGACACGGTCATCGGTCTCGGCGGCAAGGTCAACGGCGTGCCGCGGGAGACGGGCTTCGACATCACCGTCGCCTCGGAGGTGATGGCGATCCTCTGCCTGGCGCGGGACCTGAAGGACCTGAAGGAGCGTTGCGGCGCGATCGTCGCCGGGTACCGCCGGGACACGGAGCCGATCCGCGCCGTCGACCTCAAGGCGAACGGCGCGATGGCGGCGTTGCTCAAGGACGCCATCCATCCCAACCTCGTCCAGACGCTCGAGGGCACGCCCGCGCTCATCCACGGCGGCCCGTTCGCCAACATCGCGCACGGCTGCAACTCGATCCTCGCCACCCGCATCGCGATGCGTTACGGGGACATCGCCGTCACCGAGGCCGGATTCGGCTTCGACCTCGGAGGCGAGAAGTTCCTCGACATCAAGTGCGCCTACGGCGACATGTGGCCGTCGGTCGTCGTGCTCGTGGCGACGGTGCGCGCGCTCAAGATGCACGGCGGCGCGCCCAAGGAGGCCCTCGGCGTCGAAGACCTGGCGGCACTCTCGCGCGGCGTCCTGAACCTCGAACGCCACCTCGACAACGTCCGGATCTTCGGCCTGCCCGCCGTGGTCGCGATCAACCGCTTCCCGACGGACTCGCCGGCCGAGATCGCGTTCCTCGAGAAGCGCTGCTCGGAGC
The DNA here is from genome assembly GCA_963764715.1 of uncultured Acidobacteriota bacterium. Classification (GTDB taxonomy): domain Bacteria; phylum Acidobacteriota; class Thermoanaerobaculia; order UBA5066; family Gp7-AA6; genus DAHUXD01. The sequence goes on along the minus strand of CAVXTP010000006.1, from coordinate 450,105 downwards.
TCGGCGTGGCCGCCGCGCTCTCCGAGGTCTTCACGCGTGGCGGCGCCGGCGGGGAGGACCTCGCCCGGGCCGTGCTCGCCGAGATCGGCCGGGGCCCGACCAAGTACCAGCCGCTCTATCCCTGGGACCGGCCGCTTCCCGAGAAGATCGAGATCGTCGCTCGGCGGCTCTACGGCGCGGGCGGCGTCTCGTTCTCGAAGGAGGCCGAGAACCGCCTGCAGCGCTACGAAAAGCAGGGGTTCGGCAACCTGCCGATCAACATCGCCAAGACGCCGTACTCGTTTTCGGACGATCCGCGCAAGGGCGGCCGCCCGTCGGGCTTCACGCTGCACGTGGACCGGACGCGCCTCTTCGCCGGCGCGGGCTTCGTCGTCGCGATCTGCGGCGACATCATGACGATGCCCGGCCTGCCGAAGCAGCCGGCGGCGGAGTCGATCGACGTCGACGCGCAGGGGCGGATTTCCGGGCTCTTCTGACCGCGCGAATCGATCAAACGAAGCGGAAATGACCGGGAGTCGGACACTTCCGGCACGGACAAGTGTTGCGCTCGCGCTCAGGAACTGTGTAAGGTTTCTCCCGTAGGGGGCCTTCCGGTCATGTTGACAGTCGAAGTTCGTCGGCGTCCGGGCACGAGCGCCGAAATGCATCGCATTGCGGGCGCCAGCGCGACGGTTGGCGCGTCGTCCGGAAACGAAATCGTCGTTCGCGCGCGCGGCGTCTACGGCCGCCACATGCGGCTCTTCGAGCGCGACGGCAGCTATCACCTCGACCTCTTCAAGGGGATCGAGACCGTCCAGGTCAACGGTCGCGACTTCTTCGGCGGCCAGATCACGGTGGGCGACCGGATCGCGATCGGCGAGGCCACCATCACGGTCGTCGAGGCCTCGACGGCGATGCGCCCGACGCCGGTCGGCGAGCTGCCCACGGGGGATCTCGCCTCGCCTCCCTCCGCGGCCGCTCCTCCGCCGCAGGCACCGGCGCCGGCGCAGACTCCGTCCAGGCCCAGGCCGCCGCGCCGGCGAGCCTTCCGGTCACCGAGGTCGAGTACCGCGGGATGCGTCTCTCGGCGTTCCGCATCTGCCGCGAGGCGCGCTCGGCGGAAGACCTCGCCACGGAGCTGACGGACTTTCTCGACCGGGAGCTGCCGCCCTCGGAGTGGGCCATCGGCGAGTTTTCCCCGGCCGTGGGCTTCCGCGCCCTGGCTTCGACGTTTCGCGAAAACCCGGCTCTCCCGCCCCGGATGGCGCAGGACCTGCGCGCGGGCGAGCGTCTCGCCCGCGCCGAAACGGTGACGGGCCCGCTGATGCTGATCATCGAGCCGGCGCAGGACGGCGCGGGCTGTGCGGGCATCCTCGTGCGCGAGACGCCGCGGCTGGCGGCCCGGGCCGTGCTCTTCCTCGAAGAGCTCGTGCAGGTCGCCGGCATCGCGTTCGCCGGAGTGGGCGCTCCGGAGCCGGGCGAGGCCGGCCCGCGTCCGGCCGTCGAGGTCCCCGCTCCGCCGTCGCCGGCGGCCGAGGCGACCCTCGCCGAGACCGTGCTGCGCCAGACGGACGACCTCAAGAAGATCGTCGAGACCGTCGAGCGCGAGGTCATCGACCGCGCGATGCGGCGGGTCGAGGGCAACCAGAGCCGCGGCGCGCAGATCCTCAACATCTCCCGCGGCTCCCTGATCGCCAAGCTCAAGGAGTTCGGGATCCCGGATTACCGGTACCTCCGGCGGGAACGGGGCCGGCGGGGCTAGGCCCCGCTCAGCGGATCCCGGCGTCGACCTCGTCCTGGAACGCGAGGATCGAGGCGCAGAGCGACCGCAGGCCGGCGGGAAGCGTCAGCAGCAGCTCGCCCGAGGCGTTGACGACGACCTGCTCGGTCTCTCCCGAGACGAGGAGGTCACCGGTCTCGCTCCGCACCTCGTAGTCCATGACGAGCCGCGCGACGCTCGGCGACCGCAGCCGCGCGGTGACCCGGATCGTCTGGTCGGGGCGCGCGGGGGCCCGGTAGCGAAGCTCCATGCGCGTCACCGGCACCCGGTAGCCCATCTCCAGGGCGCGCGCGGCCGAGAAGCCGAAGCGGCCGGTCAGGGCCTCGCGGGCGTGCTCGAAGTAGAGGACGTAGTGGCCGTGCCACACGACCCCGTAGGGGTCGCACTCGGCGAAGCGCACGGGGAGGTCGATCGTCAGGCCGCGCAGGGGCTCGGCGTTGCGTCCGGAGGCCGTCATGCCGCGGATTCCATCACGGCGGCGAGGAAGTTGCCTCCGGCGCCGAAGGAGTTGATCACGGCGCGCCTCGCGTCCCCCGCGGCGACGGCCCGCGCGGCGGCCACGAGCTGCGCCCCTCCGGCCGCGGCCATCTCGCCGATCGCGTCCTTGACGGAGAGCTCCCGCGGCGGGCGCCCGCCGAAGACCGTGCCCATCGCCTGCGCCTCGGCGCGGTCCATCTCGGCGATGCCGTCGCGCGAGGAGAGCCAGAGGTCGACGCTTTCCGGCGCGGCGCCCGCGTCGCCGAGCGCGCCGCGGATGGCGCGCTCCATCGCCGCGGGGTCCGGCGCGAAGCGGTACGGCTCGGAGGCCACCCCGGCGGTCGCGATGCCCGCCAGCCGCGCCAGGCCCTTCGCGCCTCGGGCCCGCGCGGCGGCCTCCTCCTCGAGAAGGAGCACGAACGCCCCCTCCCCCTGGACGATGCCGGAAACTCGCTTCTCCCCGCGGAGCGCCCCGACCCGGTCGAATCCCATCGCGTAGAAGGCGTTCCACTCGTCGACGGCGCCGGCGAGCATGGCGCGCGCCCGTCCCGACGCCAGGGCCAGGGTCGAGAAGAGCAGGGCGTTGAGCGCGGACGGGTCCTTCTGGGTGATCGTCACGTTCGGGCCGAAGATCTTGAGCTCGATCGAGACCTGGGAGGCCGGCGCGTTGGCGACCGTGTTGGGGAAATGAAACGGCGGGGCCGCCTCGGGCGACTCCAGGATCAGCACCCGGAGGAACTCGGTCAACGCGCCGGCGCCCGCGGAGCCCGTTCCCATGGCGATCCCGATTCCTTCCGGATCCTCCGCGACCGCCCAGCCGGCCTCGGCGATCGCCTGGGCGCAGGCGATGAGCGCGAACTGGCTCCCGCGGTCGAGGCGCCGGGCCTTCATCGCGGGGATCTCGGGCTGGGGCGAGAAGCCCTCGTAGCGCGCGGCGTGGGTCGCCTGCATGTCGCCCCGGCTCGCCGCGTCCAGCGGGCGGATCGCGCTGTCCCCGGCCGTCAGCCGGCGATAGAAGTCGGGTGCGCTGCGCCCGAGCGGCGAGACCGCGCCGGTCCCGGTGACGAGGCCCCGGCCCCCCATCACCGCGCGCCGGTGTAGCGCGAGAGAACCACGACCGAGCTGTTGCCGCCGAACGCGAAGGAGTTCGACAGGGCGACCTCGACGTCGACCTCGCGGGCGGCGTTGGGAACGTAGTCGAGGTCGCAGGCCGGGTCCGGGTTCTCGTAGTGGATCGTGGGAGGGACCCGCCCGTCGCGCACGGTCAGCGCGGTGGCGACGGCCTCGATCGCGCCCGAGGCGCAGAGGCAGTGCCCGATCATCGATTTGATCGACGAGACGGGGATCCTCCGGGCGCGGTCCCCGAGGGCGGCCTTCAGCGCGGAGGTCTCGGCCGAGTCGTTCTGGGGCGTCGCCGTGCCGTGCGCGTTGACGTAGTCGACGTCCTCGGCGTTGAGGCCCGCGTTCCTGAGCGCGGCCCGGATCGTGCGCCCGCCGGCCGTGCCCGACGGATCCGGCGCCGTCATGTGGTACGCGTCCGAGGTCACGCCGTAGCCGCGGAACTCCGCGACGACCGGCGCGCCCCGCCGGCGCGCGCGGCCTTCCTCCTCGAAGACGAGGATGCCGGCGGACTCTCCGATCGAGAGGCCCCTGCGCTCGCGGTCGAAGGGCCGGCACGGGTCCGGGTCCACCGAGCGCAGCGAGTTGAAGCCGCCGTAGGTCAGCCGCGCCAGCACGTCCGAGCCTCCCGTCACGACGACGTCGGCGAGGCCGGCCGAGATCGCGTCGAAGGCGTATCCCAGGGCGTTGGCCGAGGAGGAGCAGGCCGTCGTGATCGTCGACTTGATGCCCTCGAGGCCGAAGCGCTGCGCGACGCGGTCGGTGATCGAATCCGGCAGGTGGTTGAGGACCTTCGAGGGACGCGCTTTGCGCCCGCGCAGGTAGAGCTCGAAGAAGGCCTCCGAGTCGATGAGCCCCGAGGTCCCGCCGCCGAGGATCACGCCGATGCGCGACGGGTCCTCGGACCCCAGGTCGAGGCCCGAAGCCGCGATCGCCTCGCGCGCCGCGGCCACGCCCATCCGGTCCGCCCGCGACATGCGCCGGCGCTCGGCCGGCGTCAGGAACCCGTCCGGGATCTCGTCGACCTGCGCCGCCGTCTGGGTCCGGTAGGACGCGGCGTCGAACAGGGAAAACGGGCGGATGCCGCAGGCGCCCGAGAGGAGGTTCTTCCAGAAGTCCGCGAGCGTCCCGCCGATCGACGTGACGGCCCCCAATCCGGTGATGACGACGCGGCGCTGGTCCACGCGGCGATTGTGGCACAGGGCCCGTCCGTCCGCCGTGACCTGTCGGGGTGCGTTCGGCAACGGCGGGGATCCCCTTGACCCCTCTGCCATAATCGCCCCCCGTGACGGATACCCGCGTCGACTGGCACACGTATTTCATGAACATCGCGCGGCAGGTCGCGACCCGCTCGACCTGTCCTCGCAAGCACGTCGGCGCCGTCATCGTGCGCGCGAAGACCATCCTCTCGACCGGCTACAACGGCTCCATCCGGGGCCTGCCGCACTGCTCGGACGTCGGATGCACGATGGAGGACGGGCACTGCGTCGCGACCGTGCACGCCGAGGCCAACGCGATCATCCAGGCCGCCAAGAACGGCGTCTCGATCGACGGCGCCGAGATCTACACGACGGCGAGCCCGTGCTGGCCCTGCTTCAAGCTCATCGCCAACTCCGGCCTCTCGCGCGTGTACTACGGCGAGTTCTACCGGGACGAGCGGTCGCTCCAGGTCGCCCGGAACGCGGGCATCGAGCTCACGGACCTGTCGGGCAAGGCGTAGCGGCCAGCGCGGTCGTCGTTCGGATTGGGGTCAGACCTGAATTTCCGGGCTTCGAAGTCGGTCTTCGGGAGCTCCGGAAATTCACGTCAGACCCCGGCCGCATCGCCGAGCGCGAGGATCCGCAGGCACTCCTCGAGGTGGCCCTTGGAGGCCGCGGAGAGCTGGAAAAAGCGGCAGCCGAGGCCGCGATCCGGCTCCTTGCCGACGCGGACGACGAGCGCTTCGGCCACGATCGTCCGCACGCCGTGCTCGACGGGAACGTCGAACGAGACTTCGAGCCGGGCCCCGAGCGGCTGGCGGGCGGCGGTCCGCACGAAGAACCCTCCGCGCGAGAGGTCGCGGATCGTGCCGGTGTGCTGGGCGCCGTCGCGCCAGAAAGTGATCGACCACTCGACGGCCGACCGGGCCTCGTCGCGGGGCAGGACCTCGAGAAACCTCCGCAGCGCGGCGAAGAAGGCTTCGGGGTCGAGCGGGAGCGGAAGCGTGGCGTCGGCGCCCGCCTCCGCCGGCTCGGTCCCGGGAGGGCCGACGAGCACGATGGGAGTGCGCGAGAAGGCCGGATCCGCCTTGAGCACCCGCGCGAGATCGACGCCGGTCATCCCGTGCATCCCGGCGCTCACGACGATCAGGGCCGGCCGCTCGCGGCGGGCGACGTCGAGCGCCTCGGTCCCGCCGGCGGCCTCGAGCGTCTGGCAGCCGGTGCGTCTCAGGATCTCTTCGGATGCCCCGCGGAAAAGCCCGGCGTCGTCGACCAGGAGAATCGAGGGCATCGGCTCCCTCAGACCCGGCGGGGCCGCAGGACGATTTCGCCGTGCAGCACGTTGGGCGGGGAAGTCAGAACGAAAAGGAGCGCGCCCACGACGTCGTCGACGGTGAGCATCTGGGGGCGGTCGAGCGTCGGCCGGTACCGGTCCTCGAAGAAATCGGTGTCGACCGAGCCCGGGCAGATCGCCGTGACGCGGATGTTGGCCGGCTTCAGCTCGGCGGCGAGCGCCCGGCTGAAGCCGACGAGCCCCGCCTTCGCGGCGCAGTAGACCGTGCCTTCGGCGAAGCCCTCGAGGCCCGCGATCGACGAGATGTTCACGATGTCCGAAGGGGCGCTCCGCAGCAGGGCGTGCAGAGAGGCCTGCGACAGGTAGATCGCGGCGGCGAGGTCCGTCTCGAGCATGGCCGCGATCTCGGAGCGCTTGGCCTCGAGCAGCGGCGCGCGATACCCGAGGCCGGCGTTGTTGATCAGGATGTCGAGCCGGCGGAAGCGCGCGAGCAGCACGTCGACGGCGTCGTAGAGGGCCGGCACGCTGCGCACGTCGAGGACGTGGTACGCGGCCTCGCCGCCCGCGTCAGCGATCTCCCGCGCGACCTCGCGCAGCTTCTCCTCGCGCCGGGCGACGAGGAAGACCTTGACGCCGGCGGAGGCGAGGGCCCGGGCGAAGGCCCGGCCGAGACCCGAGGATCCCCCCGTGATCAGCGCGACCTTGCCCTCGAGCGACTGCCCGCTCATGCGATCAAGTTATCAGGTAATCCCGTGTCCTGCCTCCTGCCTCCCGCCTCCTGCATCCTGTCGTTGCCCCCGGTTATCATCCGCTGCCGCATGGACACGATCTCCCACAGCCTCGCGGGCTCGATCCTGACCCGCTCGGCCGCCGAGCGCCCCGCGGTCTGGTCGGCCCTCATCCTCGGCGCGTTTTCGGCCATGGTGCCGGACCTCGACTTTCTCTTCTTCTCCAACCGGATGGACTACCTGCGCGACCACCGCAGCTGGACCCACTCTTTCCTGGTGCTGCCGTTTCTCGCGCTGGGGCTCGCGCTCGTCTCGAGGGTCTTCGCGCGCCGGACGCGGATTGCGACGCTCTGGGTGTTCGCATCGATCGGGATCCTCTCCCACATCCTCTTCGACTGGGCGACGTCCTTCGGGATCATGTTCTGGACGCCGGCGACCCGGCACCGCTACTTCCTCGACTGGCTCTTCATCCTCGACCCGTTCTTCACTTCCATCTCGCTCGGTACGCTCGTCCTCACGCTCGTCTTCCGGGACCGGGCGCGGCGCATCGCGCTCGTCGGCTCCGGTCTGCTCCTGGCGTACATCGCGGCCTGCGCCGTGCTCCACGCCCGCGCGCTGGCGGTCTGGAAGGCCATCGACCGTCCCGCGGCGGACGCCCGGATCGCCGTGCTGCCGCAGTTCCTGTCGCCGTTCCGCTGGCTCGGCCTCTCGGAGAGCGGCGGAGAGATCCGCGTCGCCTTCTTCGACATCGGCCCGTTCGCGAAGGGCATCGAGAACCCCCAGCCTCCGAAGCGGTGGCGCGACGTTCTCCAGAGCCTGTCGGATTTCTACCCGCCGCCCTCCCGGGCGAAGGTGGCGAGCTACCCGAAGCCCGAGGACTCGCCCGTGCTCGAGGCCGCGCGGAAGCTGACGGACTGGCAGATCTACCTGGCGTTCGCGCGGTTCCCGCTCGAGACGGTGTACCCGGAGCCGGGCGGGGGGGCGACGGTCATCATCCAGGACCTGCGCTTCCTGCCGTTCTTCACGGGGCCCTGGGAGCCGGACCAGGAGCGGGGGCTCCGGCGTCAGCCCTTCGTCTACCGGGTCCGCTTCGACCGGACGCTAACCCCGGTCGAGCGGGACTTCGTCCGCGGCGGGCGCTGAGGGGGTGCGGGGGCCCGCAAAATCCCCTGTCGGCGAGGTCCCGCGCGGAGCGGCGTCCTCCGCGACGTACGAATATTCGGGCTCCGGAAAACGCGTCAGCGCCTCCGAGATCGCGGCGTAGTAGCCGACCTTGATCAGCAGCCGGACGAAGACGAAGACCTGCTGCGCGACGATGAGCGGCGCCAGGGCGAAACGCGCCTCCCCTCCGGCCGACGGGTCGAGGACCAGCCAGAGCAGGTAGAGGCCCGCGGTGACGACCGAGTAGATCCCGAGGACGCCGAGGAGGCGCAGCGGCCGCCCCACGGCCCCGGCGAACCCGAAGACGACGCGGGAGACCGGGGGGAGGTCCGGCCGCGCCACCCAGACCGTCCGCACGGCGTCGGCGACGAGCTTGATCGCCGCGAAGGCGAGGGCGAGCGCCACGAGGCGAAGGCCCGTCACCGCGAGCGCGGCCTGCTCCGTGTGGAGCTCCTTGACGCGGAGCGCGAGGGCCTCGCCCGAGCCGACGTAGATCCACTGGTAGGCGGCGAACGCCGCGCCGAACGCGGCGAACGTGAAGAGGAGGAAGGCCGGCATCCGCCGCATGCCTTCGCGTCCGAACGTGACGAGCGAGCTCGAGGGCTCGCGCAGGACGCCGAGCATGCCGCCGAGCCCGAAGGCGTGGAGCACGGTCGCAAGGAGGGCGAGCGAGAAGGCCGTGGCCCCGACGCCGCGCATGCCCGGCAGCTCCGACCAGCGGATGCCCTCGACGGACAGCAGGCCCGTGGCGATCTCGGGAAAGTTGCCGAGCAGGTCGGGGTGGACGCGGCGCACCGTCTCCCACCAGCCGTAGTCGGGGTTGGCGACCATCTTGTCCGCCGCGGGGGAGCGGTCGAGGAGCGCGTGCAGCGTGTTGGAGATCGGAAGGATGAGCGACGCCGACAGCAGCAGCTGGACCAGCCAGAGCGCGACGGCGAGGTACGGCTTCGAGAGCGACAGCCGCAGTCCCCGCAGGAAACACGTCAGCGCCCGCGGTCCGCGGGGCCTCACCACACCACCGTCATGAAGTCGATCATGTTCTGGACCCAGAAGACCGCGCGCGCCGTCCAGCGCGTGGCCGCGCGGGGGTCGTCCTGGGTCCGGCGGCCGTTGTTGGTCCGGTCGGCGTCGAGGAGGATCTTCTCGTCCGGGTCGACGATCGCCTCGAGCAGGCGGGGCCCCGAATCGACGCGAAAGCGCTTCCACCGCGCCTCCCCGTCCCAGTGCGAGCGGTACTGCCGCCCGCCCTCGAAGCGCAGCAGGACGTCGACGGGCATCGCGACGTCGCCGGCGCGGACGACCGTGACCCGGCTGTTCCAGCCCCGGGCCTTCGCGAGCTCCGGCGGAGGCCCTTCGGCGAGCCGGCCGTCCTTCTCGAAGAGGCCGCGCGGCCGCCGGGCGGGCTCGCTCTCGGCGTCGGCCACGGCGTAGTCGACGATCCCCGACGAAAAGAAGGTCCGGTCGAAGAACCAGGACCAGTTCTGGCCGGTCGAGTCGTTTACGGCCGCGATGAAGTCGCGGGTCGTCGGGTGGCGGAACCGCTCGCGGTCCGCGTAGAGGCGCAGCGCCCGGTCCATCGCCGGCGTGCCGATGAGCCGTTCGAGGGTCGCCATCGTCAGCGCGGTCTTCGAATAGACGTGGGCGCCGTAGGACTTGCGCTCCCGGAACTTCCAGCTCTCCGAGGCGAGGACGTCCCAGTCGGCGACCTCGAAGTAGCGGCGGTTGACGTCGACCGGGTAGTGGATCTCGATGCCGAGCGGAAAGTGGAGCCCGAAGACGTTGAGCTCGACGTGGTTCGGGCCGAAGACCGACTTCATCACCCGGTCGGTCATGTAGGTGTTGAAGCCCTCGTCGAGCCAGGCCTCCTCGAACTCGTTGGAGGCGAGCAACCCGTAGAAGAACTGGTGGCCCGTCTCGTGGACCGTGACGCCCTCGGGCCGGTGGATGCTTCGCGGCGCGCTCCAGGAGGTGCCGGCCGTGATCAGCGTGGGGTACTCCATGCCTCCCGCGCCGCGCGCCCCCCAGGGCGGGTCGACGATCGTGAGCGTGCCGTACGGGTACTCGCCGAGCACCCGTCCATAACCGGAGAGCGCGGCCTTCGCGGCCCGGAAGTGGCGCTCGGCCTGCGCCGCGTGCTCCGGCTGGAGGTACAGGAGGAGCCGGACGTCCCCGAGCCCGGCTTCCCGGTAGGCGTCCTCGAGGACGAGGTACGCCGGGTCGGCGGTCCACGCGAAGTCGTGCACCCCGGCCTGCTGGAAGCGGTAGAGGACGCGGCCCCCGGAGGTCTCGCGCTCCTCGACCCGCCGGCCGGTCGCGCCGACCTTTCCGCGGAACCGCGACGGAACGTCGATCGAGACGTCGTAGTTGCCGAAGTCGGAGAAGAACTCGGTCGAGGCGTGGAACTGGTGGCAGTTCCAGCCGCTCTCCTGGAGGACCCCGATCTTGGGGAACCACTGCACGACGAAGAAGAAGTCGCCCTTGGTGCCCGTGCGCACGGCGACGCGCGGGAGCCGCGAGACGAAGTCCATGGCGATCGAGATCGTTTCGCCCGGAGCGACCGGCCGTCCCGGGATGACCTCCGCGACCGTGCGGTCGTTCGCGTTGCCGTCGTCGGGGGCGATGTACTTGAGCGAGGCGAGGAGGTCCTCGCCGTCGGAGCCCGTCATGCGGAGGACCTCGATCGAGCCCCAGGAATCGGGCGGGAGCTTCCCGTCGCGGCTCTCGCCGCGGGACTCCCGGTAGAAGGTCGAGAGCGTGTTGCGGAAGGCGTTCAGGTAGAGGTGGAACCGCAGGGTCGAAGCGGGGCGCGAGGTCGTGTTCTTCCAGGTCAGGACCTCGGTCCCCTCGACCGTCTTCTTCTCCGGGTCGAGCCGGCAGGAGATCTGGTACGAGGCGACGGGGGGCGGCGGAAACGGGACGGCGGCGTGGGCGGCCGCGGCGGCCGCGCCGAGCGCGATCGCCAGGATCCCGGCTTTTGCCGAAGACATTGCGCGGACTGTAGCATGAGGGCAATGGCGATTTCGCAGGGCGGGACGGGCGCGGCGGCCGCGCGGCGCCGCGTGGAGGAGCTGCGCGGCGAGCTCCGGCGGCACGAGCGGCTCTACTACGTCGAGAACCGCCCCGAGATCACCGACGCCGAGTTCGACCGCCTGATGCTCGAGCTCCAGGCGCTCGAGGCGGCGCACCCCGAGCTCGCGAGCCCGGACTCGCCGAGCCGCCGCGTCGGGGGCGAGCCCGCTGAAGGCTTCGCGACCGTCGAGCACGTCTCGCCGATGCTCTCCCTCGAGAACGCGTACTCGTGGGACGAGGCGCAGGCGTGGCTCGCGCGCAACACGCGGCTCCTCGGCCGCGAGCCCCGGGGCTTCGTCGCCGAGCTCAAGATCGACGGACTCTCGATCGCGCTGCGCTACGAGGGCGGCGCGCTCGTGCGCGGGGCGACGCGGGGCGACGGGAGCCGGGGCGAGGACGTCACGACCAACGTCCGCACGATCCGCACCGTGCCGCTCCGCATCGCCGACGAGTCTCCGCTCGAGGTGCGGGGCGAGGTTTACTACTCGAAGAAGGCCTTCGCGAAGGTCAACGCCGATCGCGAGGCCGAGGGCGAGCCCCTGTTCGCCAACCCGCGCAACGCCGCGGCGGGGACGATGCGCCTGCTCGACTCGCGGATCACGGCGAAGCGCCGCCTCGACGCGTGGCTCTACGCCATCGCCGACGCGACGCCCATGCCGGCGACCCAGAGCGAGGCCCTGGCCCGCCTCGAGGAGCTCGGGTTCCCGGTCAACCCGCACCGCGCGCGGTGCGAGAGCTTCGAGGACGTCCGGCGCTTCGTCGAGGAGTGGAGCGAGAAGCGGCACGATCTCGACTTCGAGACCGACGGCGTCGTCATCAAGGTCGACGACCGCGCCCTCCAGCAGGACCTCGGCTCGACGGCCAAGTCGCCGCGCTGGGCGCTCGCCTACAAGTACCCGGCCGAGGAGGCGACGACCGTCGTCCGCGAGATCGGTCTCAACGTCGGGCGCACGGGGGCCATGACGCCGGTGGCGTTCTTCGACCCGGTCCTGCTCGGCGGCACCACGGTCAAGAAGGCCACGCTCCACAACTACGAAGACCTGGCCCGCAAGGACGTGCGGGTGGGCGACACCGTCGTCGTCGAGAAGGGCGGCGACGTGATTCCGAAGGTGGTGCGGGTCGTGCTCGAAAAGCGGGCCGCCGACTCGCCGCCCTTCGTCATGCCGACGCACTGTCCGGTCTGCGGCGACCCGGCGGCGCGCGAGGAAGGCGAGGTCGTGCTGCGCTGCGTCAACCCGGCCTGCCCGGCGGTCGTGCGGGAGGCCCTGCGGCACTTCTGCGGCCGGCGCGCGATGAACATCGAGGGTCTCGGCGAGAAGCTCGTCGACCAGCTCGTGACGGCCGGGATGCTCACGGACGTCTCCTCGATCTACGACCTGAAGGCCGAGCATCTCGCCGAGCTCGAACGCTGGGGCGAGAAGTCGGCGGCGAACCTGCTGGCGGAGATCGAGAAGAGCAAGGCGAACGAGCCGTTGCGGCTGATCTTCGCCCTCGGGATCCGGCACGTGGGAGAGAAGGCGGCGAAGACGCTCGCCGACCACTTCGGCTCCCTCGACGCGCTGGCCGACGCGGGGACCGAGGAGCTCGAGGCCGTGGACGAGGTCGGCCCGAACACGGCCGCCGCGGTCCGGGCGTACTTCTCACACCCGAAGCACCGGGAGCTCCTCGAGAAGTTCCGGGCGCGCGGCGTGCGGCTCGAGGGCCCCCGGCGCCGGCGCGCTGCCGCCGGGCCGCTCGCCGGGAAGACAGTCGTCATCACGGGCACCCTGCCGGGGATCTCGCGCGAGGAGGCCGGAGCGAGGCTCGAGGCCGCCGGCGCGAAGGTGTCCGGATCGGTCTCGAAGAAGACGGACTACGTGGTCGTGGGAGAATCGGCGGGAACGAAGCTCGAAAAGGCCAGGTCCCTCGGGGTGCCGACGGTGACCTGGGAGGAGATGCTCGCCGTCCTCGACGGGAAGGAGTGACCGATGCCCGCCAAAGTCATCCTGTTCTGCCCGATGCTCGACTTCAAGAACAAGCCCGCGATGCTGATGACAATCTCGCCCCACGGCTACTACGAGTGCCGCGTCGACCTGGCCGCCGGCAACCACACCATCTACGTGCCGATCGCCGGCACGGCGATGGTCTTCCAGGAGCCGAACGTGATCGGTAAGGTTCCGCCGGACGTGGAGCGGTACGGTTGATCAGGCCGCAGGAGGCAGGAAGCAGGAGGCAGGAAATCGCTGACCTCTTCCTGCCTCCCGACGTCTGCCTCCTGCCTCCTGAAGCTACGCGGGCTGCGCCGCCATCCTTCCCTTCAGTCCCTTGAGCTTGAACGACAGCATCACCAGCAGAATCCCCCAGACGATCGCGAGCGCGGCGATCAGCCAGGTGACCGAGAGAATTCCTGCGCCCGGGTAGAGGAAGAAGAGGGCGCCGAGTCCGATCGTCAGGATCCCCGACAGGACCCAGAGCCACTCGCCCTGGACCTCCTTGCGGAGGCGAATCGCCGCCGAGATCTGGAGCACGCCCGCGACGATCGCCCAGAACGCGAGGATCCAGAGCAGCGTCACCGCCGTCAGGCCCGGCCACAGGAACGCGATGACGCCGGCCGCGATGCCGAGCACGCCGATGACGACGAGGGAGCCCCACTTGCCGCGGATGCCCGCGATGACGCCGAGGACGCCGTCGAACAGCGCGTAGGCGCCCCAGAGCGTCACGAGGAACAGGATGGTCAGGCCCGGCCAGGTGTAGGCGAGAACGCCGAACAGGATCGCCAGAAGGCCCCGGAGCAGGACGACCCACCAGTGCTCGGCCATGGTGCGGACAGCCGAAACGACGGCCATGGTGCCCTCCTTTGCGGTTTCGACGACTCGAAACGGGTCGGGGCGATCGCGGGCGGCGCCGCTACTTCTTCTTGGCGGCCCTGGCCTTTTCGCTCTTGCTCTTCCTCTTGAGGTCGGCGCGATGGGCGCGCTCGTAGGTCTGGATGTCCTTGAAGCGCCCGGACGCGTCGCGGACCGCGTAGAGCTTCTTGCCGGCGACGCTGCGGTGAGTCGTGCGGGTGGCCATCGTGACCTCCTCCGGCCGGCGACGGGTGGCCGGCCAATCGGCCGGAGTCTATGCGAAACCGGGAAAGAGGGAGAGAAGCGTCGAAAGGTCCGTCACCCGCCGCGTGCCTTCGGGCGCCGGCCCGTCCCCGATGAGGATCGGCGTCAGGCCCGCCCGCTCCGCCCCGACGACGTCGATCTCGTAGATGTCGCCGACGTAGGCGCAGGCGCCGGGAGGCAGGCCCATCCGGCCGGTGGCCGCGTGAAAGATCCGGGGGTCCGGTTTCTCCACCCCGACCTCGGCCGAGTCGACCACGAACTCCAGGTGCGGGCCGAGTCCCGCCGCCTCGAGGAGTCCCCGCACGCGGCCGTCGGCGTTGGAGACGACCGCGATGCGGTAGCCCCGCTGGCGCAGGGATCCGAGCGTCTCCCGCGCGCCCTCCGCGCGCCTCGACCAGAGATTCAGCCGACGGTGCTCGGCGGCGACCTCGCCCGCGGCGCGCCGGCGGTCGGCCGGCTCCCGGAGGCCGAGGCCCGAGAGCAGGGTGTCGAAGTAGAGCGGGATCCGCTCGGCGTCCCGCGACTCGGGCCGCTCGAGCACGAGGACGCGGACGGCGGCCACGGCGTCGGCCTCCGCGCGCCGGAACGCCACATCCTCGAAGGCGACGGCGGCCGCGCGGCAGACCCGCTCGCCGTCGACGTGGATGAGCGTTCCGCCCGCGTCGAAGAGAACCGCCCGGACGTCCTTCATGCGCCGAGCTCGGCCCGGACCACGATCTCGAGCTCGTCGGCGAGGGCGTGGACCTCGGCATGGTCCGGCCCTTCAACGAGGATGCGCAGGAGGGGCTCGGTGCCCGAGTAGCGCAGGAAGACCCGCCCCCGGGCCCGCAGGGCCTCCTCGGCGCGGGCGACCGCCCCCGTGATGCCGCGGGATTCCTCGATCGGGACGCGGCGCGCCACGCGGATGTTGCGCAGCGTCTGCGGCATCTTCGTGAGCGTCGCGAGCTGTGAGAGCTTGCGGCCGCTCGCCTGGACGATCGACGCGACGACGAGGGCGGTCAGGATCCCGTCGCCGGCCGGCGACAGGGGAGCGAGCAGCGTGTGGCCGGACGTCTCGCCGCCGAGCGCCGCCCCGGTCTCGTCCATCCGGCGCGCGACGTTGCGGTCGCCCACGGCCGCGCGCGAGAACGCGATCCCCTCCCGGAGAAGGGCCGCCTCGAGACCGTAGTTCGACATGACCGTGCCGACGACGCCTCCGGGCGGCAGCTTGCCGCGGGCCTTCCAGTCGCAGGCCACGATCCAGAGCACGTCGTCGCCGTCGAGGATCCGGCCCGTCTCGTCCGCGAAGATCGCGCGGTCGGCATCGCCGTCGAACGCCACGCCGAGCGCGGCGCCCTCCTCGCGCGTCATGACCGCCATCCCCTCGGGGTGGAGGGCTCCGCAGCCCTCGTTGATGTTGCGCCCGTCGGGCGCGTCGTGAATGGCGGTCACCCGGGCCCCGGCGCGGTGAAGGGCGCGCGGCCCGATCTGGAACGCCGCGCCGTTGCCGGCGTCGAGAAGCACCGGGAGGCCCTCGAGGTCCTCGGGCGCCCCGGCCTTCAGCCGCGAGATGTACGTTGCGACGAGGCCCGGGTCCGGGTCGGGCGGCGCCGGCGTCGGGCGCGGCGCGCCCTTGCCCATCCCCTCGATCAGCTTCTTCTCGAGGAACTCTTCCTCCGCGTCGGGCCACTTGCGGCCGTCGGGGCCGAAGATCTTGATGCCGTTGTCCTCGTAGGGATTGTGCGAGGCGGAGACGGCCACGCCGGCCGCGGCGCCGATCTCGAGCACGAGCTCGGCGATCCCGGGCGTGGTGATGACCCCCGCGGAGGCGACGCCGCAGCCCGCGTCGCGCAGCCCCGCGGCGAGGTCGGCGACGATCGCCGGCGTCGACTCGCGCGTGTCGCCGCCGACGACGACGCGCGCCGCGCCGGAGCCGGATCGGCCAGCCGTCCGCCGAGCTCCTGGCCGAGCAGCCTCACCGAAGCCGGATCGAGGGGATATTCGCCCGCCCGTCCGCGCAGTCCGTCGGTCCCGAAGAGCTTCAAGCCTGGCCTCCTGGAGTGCGCGTCATTTTCGCCTCGGGTGGATCGCCGTCGGCGAGGGCGTCGGTGCGGGGACCGCGCGGATCCGGACGCGGACCGTCACGAGCTGACCCTCCCGCACCCGGACCCCGGGGGCCTGGGACGACAGGGTCGTCGAAATCGAGAACGGGGCGTCCCGGCCCTCGACCGAGACGGGGTCCGTCTTGATCTGGACCAGCCGGGCGAGCGTTCGGGCCGGGCCGAGCAGCCGCGCCTGGCGCGGCTCGACCGACACCTCTTCGACGCGCGAGTCGGCGGCCGGCTGGCCGGTGACGTCCGGGACGATCGGGACGGTCTTGTCGGCGACGGCGTCGAGGACGACCCGGATCTCCGGCCGGAGAGATCGCGATGACCTCGACGTCCCGGGGCACGTTGATGTCGCCGGGCTCGAGCGTGTATCGCTTCTCGCCCGGCTCCGCGTCGGCGAGGTCGACGACCGCCTCGAGCTTGGAGGGCTCGAGCTGCCGGAGCGGCGTGAACGCGCCCCGCAGCCGCACGTCGACCGCGTCCGGCAGCGGCGAGACGATGAGCGTCCCCGCCGGGATGTTCACGATGGACAGGGGAATGCGGTAGCTGCGCTCGGAGATGCGCTCCCGCCGCTCGCCCGTCAGGACGTACCAGGTGACGCACGCGATCGCGAGCGCCAGCAGCTTCGTGCCGGGATTGCGGAAGAGGTTTCCGGGAAAGCTCATCGGTGCACCGCGAATTCGCGGAAGAGAAGGTCCCGCAGCGACTTGCCGTCGAGGTCCTCCTGGAGCTCGCCGTCGCGGGCGACCGAGATCGTTCCCCGCTCCTCCGACACCAGGATCGCCAGGGCGTCGGTCTCCTCCGTGATGCCGACCGCCGCGCGGTGCCGCGTGCCGAACCGCTTCGGCAGGCTCTCCTTGAGCGACAGGGGCAGGAAGCTCGCGGCCGCGGCGATCCGGTCGCCCGAGACGATCACGGCCCCGTCGTGGAGGGGCGTTCCGGGGCGAAGAGCGTCACGAGCAGCTCGTAGGACACCGCCGAGTCGATCGCCGAGCCGTTTTCGATGTAGGTCTTGAGCCCCTCCCGGCGCTCGAGCACGATCAGGGCGCCGACCCGCCGGGCCGCGAGCGAGGTCACGGCGAGGACGATCTCGGAGATCGCCTCCTCGGCGTGATACCCGGAGAAGAGCGCGAAGAAGGGCGTCCGTCCGAACGCGGCCAGGGCGCGGCGCAGCTCGTGCGAGAAGAGCACGATGATCGCGAACGGGACGTAGAAGATGAGCGCCTTGAGCACCGTCGTCAGCGCCGCGAGCTTGAGGAAGACCGCGATCGCGTAGACGGCGAAGACGGCGAAGAGGCCCAGGACCATCTGGACGGCGCGCGTTCCCCGGATCAGCCGCAGCAGCCCGTAGGTGATGACCGCGACGATCGCGATGTCGAGGGCGTCGCGCCAGCCGAAATTCAGGTGCGTCAGCTGGGCGAGCCGGGAGGCGAGCGAATCCATCAGCGGGCCGCGGCCCCGGGAACGGCGGCCGTCGCCGGCGCGGCGTGCGCGATGGCGCCGGACATCCGGAGGAAGCGGACCGAATCCGCCACGTCGTGGACGCGGAGGATGGAGGCGCCGCCCGCGGCGGCGGCGCCGAGCGCGGCGAGCGAGCCCGGGAGGCGCTCGGCCGCCGAGGCCGTCTCGGGGACCCCGGAGAAGCGCCGGACGAACCCCTTGCGCGAGGCGCCCGCCGCGACGGGCAGGCCGAGCGTGCCGAGCGCCGCGAGGTGCCGGAGCAGGACGAGGTTGTCCTCCGGGGACTTCCCGAATCCCAGGCCCGGGTCGACCGCGATCGCGCCGGGCGCGACCCCGGCCGCGACGGCGCGGTCCGCCGCCTCGGCCAGAAACGCGGCGATCTCGCCGAGCAGGTGGTCGTAGTGCAGGTCGTCCTGCATCGTGCGCGGGTCGGTGCCCTTCATGTGCATGAGGATAGCGCCCGCGCCCGCGGCCGCGATCGTCTCGAGCATGGCGTCGTCGAAGCGTCCCGCCGAAACGTCGTTGACGAGGTCGGCGCCGGCCTCGAGCGCCGCACGGGCCACGGCGGCCCGCCGCGTGTCGACGGAGAGCGGCGCGTCCGTCTTCGCCCGGATCGCGGCGATGACCGGGACGACGCGCGCGATCTCCTCCTCGACGTCCGGCGGCCGGGCCTCGCCGTAGTTGGCGGGGCGCGTCGACTCGCCGCCGACGTCGACGATCGCCGCCCCCTCCTCGAACATCGCGAGCGCGCGGGACACGGCCCGCTCGCGGTCGAAGTAGAGGCCGCCGTCCGAGAAGGAATCGGGGGTCACGTTCAGGACCCCCATCACCGCGGGGACCGTCCCGAGCTCGAGCGACCGTCCGCGGGCGAGGCCGAGTCGCGGCGGCCTCCGCGCGACCCGCTCGAAGGCGGATTCCGCCCGCTGGCGCAGGCTTCCGGGCATCGCCTTGAGCGTCTCGGCGCGGCGGGACCGCGCGATGACGACCGGCCGCGAGGCCGAGCCGGCGAAGCGGACGACGTCGACCGGGAAGTCCGCGGACGGGAAGGTCGCCGGGCGAAACCCGTCCCAGGCGCAGATCTCCCGCAACGCCGCGGCGTCGCCGGCGGCGAGAACGAGATCGGCCGAAAAGGACATGGCCGGAGTCTAGTGGATCGAGTCTCGGGCCGAAAACTTCGTCGCCGTTCGACCGCGGCGACGCCCTTCCGACCTCGCCGTCGGCTCGTCCGGCGACGCGCGCCGTCTGTCCGGAAGCAGCCGTGCCGTACAAGCCGCCATGGAGGTCAACGTCATGAAGCTCATAGCCTGGATCGTCGCCCTCGCCGCGCTCGCGGCGCCCGCCCCGGCGGCCCAGAAGTCCGAGGCCCGGCTGGCCGAGCTCGCCGCCGCGGTCCTCAACGCCGACTACCGGGGCGATCGCGCCGAGCTCGCGAGGCTCGAGGCGGAGCTCGGCCGCCTCGACGTCCCGTCGCGGGCCGAGTACCGGGAGTACTGGCGGGGGTTCGCTCTCTGGCGCCGCGGGATCAACGGATTCAACGAAACGCCGCGTCCGGACGACCTCGTCGCGGACCTCGAGAAGGCGGTGGCGCGCTTCAAGGCGGCCCAGCAGGTCCGTCCGGAGTGGATCGAAGCGAAGCTCGCCATGGTCGGCTGTCTGGGGAACCTCGTCTACCTCGCCGGCAACGACGAGGCGCGCCGCAAGGCCATCGTGGAGGAAGCCATCCCGGGGTTCCACTGGATTCTCGAAAACGCCGGTGACAATCCGCGGGCCCTTTGGATCCGGGGCGGGATGGAGATGTGGGCACCGCCTCCCCGCGGCGGGGACGTGGCGAAGGCGGTCGCGACGATGCGGCAGGGCGTCGCCGCCGCCTGGCGCGAATCGCTCGCGGAGCCGGCGCCGCCCTCCTGGGTGCCGCGGTGGGGAGGCCCGGAGAACCTGATGAACCTGGCGTACGTCTACGCGCACGGACCGAAGCCCGATCGCGCCCTCGCCCTGGCTTACGCGGAAGGCGCTCTGACGTCGGTGCCCGAGTGGCACTACGTCCGCGACGTCCTCCTGCCGCAGATCGAGGCTCTCCCGGTCGACGTGGCGGCCCGCTGAGCGTCCGCGGGGCTTGCGGCCGGGTCGGTCCCGCCGCGACAATCGGGTGCCGGAACCCATGACGACGACCCGCTCCGAGGCGCCGCCGACCCTGCGCCCGCCCCTGGCGGCGTACGCGGGGGCATGGGCGGCGCTCGCGGCGGTCTACGCCGCGCTCTACACGACGAGCGCGAGCGGCATCTCGTTCGGGATGGCCCTGCGCGGCGCGATCGCCGCGGTGCTCCCGAGCGCCCTTCTCGGGTTCGTGTCGCTCGGCCTGGCTCGGCGCTGGCCGTGGCCGCTCGACCTCGACGCGCGCTGGCGGCTCGCGCTGCGCCTCGCCCCGGCCCTGGCGGGGCTCGCCCTGGCATCGACGGCGGGCTGGTTCGTCCTGATCGTCCTCGAGGGCTTCGCGTTCCGGGGCGAGATCCGCTGGCCCCCCGTCGGCATCGTGGCCTG
The DNA here is from genome assembly GCA_963764715.1 of uncultured Acidobacteriota bacterium. Classification (GTDB taxonomy): domain Bacteria; phylum Acidobacteriota; class Thermoanaerobaculia; order UBA5066; family Gp7-AA6; genus DAHUXD01. The sequence goes on along the minus strand of CAVXTP010000006.1, from coordinate 430,124 downwards.
GCAGACCGTCATCAACGGGCTGATCCACCTCGCCCTCGCCGGCGTGGGCTACGCGTGGCACACGGCCGAGGCCCTGCGCGAGGCCCGCGAGCGCGCCGTCCGGGCCGACGTGCTGCGGGCCCGCGCCGAGCTCGAGCTGCTGCGCTCGCAGCTCCATCCCCACTTCATGCTCAACGTCCTCCACGCGCTCCTCGGCCTCGTCCGCCGTGATCCGGCGCGCGCCGAGGGCGCCCTCGAGCGCCTCGGCGAGCTGCTGCGGTTCGGCCAGTGGGTGCACCAGACCGGCAGCGACTGGGTGCCGCTCGCGCGCGAGTGGGACTTCGTCCGGAGCTACCTGGAGCTCGAGCGCGTGCGCCTGGGCGACCGGCTCTGCCTCGAGATCGACGCGGACCCCGACGCGCTCGGGGTGTCCGTCCCTCCGTTCGCCCTGCAGCCTCTGGTCGAGAACGCGATCGTCCATGCCGTGGCCCCGCGCGCGGCCGGCGGCCGCGTGCGCCTCTCGGCGCGCCGCGCGGGCGACAGGCTCTGCCTCTCGGTCGAGGACGACGGGCCGGGCGCCTCGCCGGACGGGATCGCCGCGAGCCCGCGGATGGGCCTGCGCCTGCTGCAGGAGCGGCTGGCGGCCCTCTACGCGGGCCGCGCGCAGCTCGTCTTCGAGAGACCGGCGGGAGGCGGCTTCCGTGCCCGCCTGGAGCTTCCCATCGACGCCGTCCCGGAGACCGCGTGAACGGCCCGCGCGTCCGCGCCCTGATCGCCGAGGACGAGGCCCCGGCCCGCGACAGCCTGCGCGAGTACCTGGCGGAGACTCCCTGGATCGAGGTCGTGGCGGAGGCCGTCGACGGCCGGACCGCCCTCGCGCTCGCCGACGAGCACCGCCCGGACCTGATCTTCCTGGATGTCCGCCTTCCCGAGCTCTCCGGGCTCGAGGTCGCCCGGCAGATCCGCCATCCCGCCGAGATCGTCTTCACGACCGCCTACGACCGGTTCGCCGTGGCGGCCTTCGAGATCGGCGCGGTCGACTACCTCGTCAAGCCCTTCGGCCGGGAGCGGCTCGCCGCGGCCGTGGCCCGCGTGCGGGAGAGGCTCGGCGACACGCCGGTCGCGGCGAGCGACCGCGTGCGGAGCTCGCTCGAGCCCGGGCCGCTGTCGAGGCTCTTCGCCCGGCACGGGGACCGCATCGTGCCCGATCGCCGTCGACGGCATCCGCCGCATCCAGGCGCAGGGCGACTACGCCGAGGTGCACGCCGGGGAGGGAACGTTTCTCCTGCACCTGACGCTCTCGGAGCTCGCCGAGCGCCTCGATCCCGCGCGCTTCCGCCAGGTGCACCGCTCGCACATCGTCAACCTCGACGCGGTCGCGCACCTGAAGCCTTACGACGAGAGGCGCCTCGCGATCACGCTGAAGGACGGGACCGTCGTCGTCGCCAGCCGCGCGGCGTCGGAGGAGCTGCGAAAGCTCGCCCGGTGACGGCGTGCCGGCGCTCGCCGGCCCGGCTAACCGGATTCGTCGGCGGTGGGGCCGTAGATCGGGGGCAGCGGGACGTCGAGCAGGCGCAGGTAGACCGTGAGCTGGCCGCGGTGGTGGATCGAGTGGCTCAGGAGCACCCGGCGCAGCAGCGAGCGCCGCTTGAGCGAGAAGAAGATCGAGCCGTCCGGTTTCGTCACGGCGAACTCCTGCTCCATGCGCGCGTCCGGCATCCGGGCGATCCCGGCGCGGGCGGCGGCGACGTTCTCGTCGAACCGCGCGAGGTACTCGGCGGCGCTCCGCATGCTCGGCGGCTTCTCGCTGCCGATCTGGAAGACGTCCTTCTCGAAGCGGACGCCGAAGCGCGGCAGCTCGGTCAGGTGCGTCGCGAGCTCGCCGAGGCTCTTCGACTTCGCGTGCGGCTTCCAGTCGAGCCGGTCGGCGGGGATCCGCTCGAGCAGGCGCCGCGTCGACGCCATCTCGCCGTCGAATTCGGGGAGAAGCTTTTCGGCGACAGTCATCGTTGAGCCCTCGGAGAAGTCGGGGCGGCCCTTGCGGCCGCCCGGGCGGGGACGAGCCCCGCCCCTACGTCCAGCTTACGCCCCCGTCTACGCCGGCTCCGGCACCAGCGGCCCGATGTTGCCGCCCGCGACTTCGGGGGTCGGGCCCGGCAGGATCGGCGGCTTCGGCGGGCCGGACTTGCGGAGCTTCGAGATGTCGAGGCCGGACTCCTCGGCGATGATCTGGAGCACTTCGTCGCCGTCCAGCACTTCCTTCTCGAGAAGGGTGCGCGCGATCCGGTGCATGGCCTTCTCGTTTTCGTCGATCAGCTTCTTGGCCCGGTCGTAGGCGGAGGTGACGATCCGCTTGACCTCGGCGTCGATCTGGTTGGCGGTCGACTCCGAGTAGTCCTGGGTGCGGCCGAAGTCGCGTCCGAGGAAGATCTCCTGCTCGGGGCGGCCGAAGGTCAGCGGGCCCATCTCGCTCATGCCCCACTCGCAGACCATCTTGCGCGCCATGTCCGTCGCGCGCTCGATGTCGTTGCCGGCGCCGGTCGTCATGTGGCCGAGGAACTTCTCCTCGGCGATGCGGCCGCCCATCATGACGGTGATCGTCGCGTCGAGGTACTCCTTCGTGTGGGAGTACTTGTCCTCGGCCGGGAGCTGCATCGTGAGTCCGAGCGCGCGCCCGCGCGGAATGATCGTGACCTTGTGGACCGGGTCGGCGTCCGGCAGCATCGCCGCGACGAGCGCGTGCCCGCCCTCGTGGTAGGCCGTGTTGCGCTTCTCTTCCTCGGTCATGATCATCGACTTGCGCTCGGGGCCCATCATGACCTTGTCCTTGGCGTACTCGAAGTCGATCATCTCGACTTTCTTCTTGTTGAAGCGCGCGGCGTTCAGCGCCGCCTCGTTGACGAGGTTGGCGAGGTCCGCGCCCGAGAAGCCGGGCGTTCCGCGCGCGATGATCGTGAGGTCCACGTTCTCCGAGAGCGGCGTGTTGCGCGTGTGGACCTTCAGGATCTGCTCGCGGCCCCGCAGGTCCGGCCGGTCGACGACGACGCGCCGGTCGAAGCGGCCGGGGCGCAGGAGCGCCGGGTCGAGGACGTCCGGGCGGTTCGTCGCGGCGACGAGGATGACGCCCTCGTTGGTGTCGAAGCCGTCCATCTCGACGAGCAGCGCGTTCAGCGTCTGCTCGCGCTCGTCGTGCCCGCCGCCGAGTCCCGCGCCGCGGTGCCGGCCGACGGCGTCGATCTCGTCGATGAAGATGATGCAGGGGGCGTTCTTCTTGCCCTGCTCGAAGAGGTCGCGCACGCGCGAGGCGCCGACGCCCACGAACATCTCGACGAAGTCCGAGCCCGAGATCGTGAAGAACGGGACGTTGGCCTCGCCGGCGACCGCGCGCGCGAGCAGCGTCTTGCCCGTGCCCGGCGAGCCGATGAGCAGCACGCCCTTGGGGATCTTGCCGCCGAGCTTCTGGAACTTCTGCGGGTCCTTGAGGAACTCGATGATCTCCTGGAGCTCGACCTTGGCCTCTTCGACCCCGGCGACGTCCTTGAACGTCACCTTCTTCTGGGTCGGCGTCAGCAGCTTCGCCCGCGACTTGCCGAACGAGAGGGCCTTGTTCCCGCCCGCCTGCATCTGCCGCATGATCACGAACCAGATCGCGACCAGGAGAATGAGCGGCCCGTACATCACGAGCGCCGAGACGAAGGACGAATCCTTCTGCGGGGCGATGTCGATCTCGACGCTCTTCGCGCGCAGGTCCTTGATCAGGTCGGGGTAGTTGCCGGCGTAGGTCTTGAAGAGCGGCTCGCGCTTGCCGGCCGCCGGGGCGTACTGGCCCCGGATCTCCTCGCCCCGGATTTGTACTTTTTGCACATGGCCCTGGTTCACCTGGTCGAGGAACTGGGAGAACGTGACTTCCTCCACGGCCGTCGTGCCGGTCTTGAAGACATTCCAGGCGAGGATGATGAGGACCAGGATCACCATCCAGAGCAGCAGGTTTTTGATGGTGGCGTTCAACGAAATCTCCTTGAGAGCGGACAGCCCGGGTTGAGCATAACGGACTCCGACCGGCTTTTATGCCTCCGAGACCACCGCGTAAATGTCGGGCAGGTGGGCATGTAGCCCCTCGTGCTCCATGCCGTAGCCCGCGTAAAGGGCTTCCCCCTCGGTGGAGAACAGGGAAAAGTCCACGGAGACATTGGTCTTACGGTCGAGGGGCTTGTCGATGATCGCCGCCAGGCGCAGCGACCCCGCCCCGGCCCCGCGCAGGTGGTCCATCAGGTAGGTCTCGATGACCCCCGTGTGGACGACGTCCTTGAGAAGCAGGACGTGCTTGCCCCGGACCTGAAAGCCCGTCGTGAAATCGATCGCGAGCGTGTCGTTGGCTCCCTCGTTCCGGCGGACGTAGAGGTACTCGCAGGAGAAGGGGCCGCGGATCCGCCGCGCGAGGTCGGCCATGAAGAAGGCCGACCCCTTGAGGATCGAGACGACGAGCAGGGGCCGGTCCCGGACGTCCCGGTCGACGGCCCCGGCGACGGCCTCCACGCGCTCTGCGATCAACCGCGCGTCGTAGCGGCGCTCGAGCTTCACGAGGCGGACTCCGGAACCGTCGGGGTGTCGATCGGCGAATGGTACACCGCCGCCCCCGGACCGGGGGGCGCCGGCCGGACGCGCAGGAGGGCGTCCCGTCGCTCGAATCGGATCCGGCGGCCGGCCTCGAAACGGAAGTCCGCGCCCGAGGCGAGACGCTCCATGACCCGCTCCCGTTCGCGTCCGGTCATCGGCGGCCGGCCGGGTCGAGCGAAGGGGAGGGCGAGGCGCTCGAGGGCCACCCGGAGGAGCTCGGCGGGGAGGCCCGCGAGGAAGGCGGCTTCCGCGAACGCCGCGCCGGGGGCGAAGCACAGCCGCGGTAGGACCGTTTCCGCGAGCTCGCGCTCGAGCCTTTCGCGCTCGCGGCGGAGGCCGGTGATCTCCTCGAGCAGCCGCGCACGCTCGTCGGCCGCGAGATCCGCGATTGCGCGCCGGACGCGATTTCGCGCGAGCCGCAGGTCGCCGTTGGACGCGTCGCGGCGGTAGGCCACTCCGTGCTCGCCGAGATACCGCAGGATCTCCGCGCGGGGAACCGAAAGGAACGGTCGCACGATCCCGTCCTCGCGCAACGCCCGGGGCCCCGCGAGGAGCGCGAGCCCTCCCCGGCGCTCCTTCGCCAGGAGGTGCGACTCGATCAGGTCGTCTTCCTGGTGGGCCGTGGCGACGAGTCCGGCGCCCCCCTCGGCCGCCATCTCGCGGAGCGCCTCGTAACGGACGTGCCGCGCGCCCGCCTCGGGCGAGAGGCGAAGCTCCCGCGACACGGCCCGCGCATCGCGCCGGCGCGAGAGAAAGGGGACTCCGAGCCGCCGGGCCTGGTCCTCGGCGAATTGCAGGTCGCGGTCCGCCTCCCGTCCTCTCCAGCCGTGGTGCACGTGGCCGACGGAGAGGGACCAGCCGGCCTCGACCGCGACCTCCGCCGCGGCGTGGAGCAGGGCCATCGAGTCGGCTCCTCCGGAAACGGCGAGGAGGAGAGACGACTCCGGCGGAATCAGGCCCGAAGAGACCGCGGCCCGCAGGGAGATCGACGGTCGGTGCACCGCTCCATGGTAGCGCCCGCCGCGATCGAGCCGCTACGGTTGTCGAGACCGTTGGATCCGGCTACAGGTCCCCGCCGAAGAGTCCCGCCGCCCGCTCGGCCACCTTCTGCCAGCGCGGCCGCAGGCCCCAGCCGGCGGGCTCGACGCGGCAGGCCTCTTCGAGGTCCCGGGCGAACATCGCGCGCATGGCGGCGCCCGTGGCGGGATCGATGACGAGGACGTTCAGCTCGTAGTTGCGGCGCATCGACAGGGGATCGAGGTTGCTCGAGCCGACGAGCGCGATCTCGCCGTCGGCGACGGCGGTCTTGGCGTGGATCATGACGCCGGACCACTCGTAGATCCGGACGCCGGCGTCGAGAAGCCCCTGGTAGACGCGCCGGGCCGCGGCGCCAGCGAGCGGGTGGTTGTTGCGCCCCGGCAGCAGGATCGAGACCGCGACGCCGCGCCGGGCCGCGCCGGCGAACGCTTCGAGCACACCCGGAGGAGCGACCATGTAGGCGTCGGTGATCTCGAGCGTCGACCGGGCCGTCTTCGCGAGCCACTCGTAGATCGCCGCGACGCGCTCGGTCGACGGGAGGTCTTCGGCGAGGATGGCGACCGCCGGAGCATCGCCGGCCCCCGGCGTCCGGTCCTCCGGAGGCGCGCCGCCCACCGCGCGCTGCCACATCGCGTCGAAGGCCCGCTCGACGTCTCCGGCGATGTCCCCCCGGACGAGCAGGGCGGTGTCGCGCCAGCCGCGGCCGCCCTTTTCCGACGGCGCCCAGTTGTCGCTGATGCAGAGGCCGCCGACGACCGCCGTGCCGCCGTCGACGACGAGGCTCTTGCGGTGGTCGCGGTGGCGCATCCGGAGCCAGCTCCAGGGCGAGTAGAGGGAGAGGGGTCGGAACGGACGCGCCGACACGCCCTCCTTCTTGAGCACCGCCGCGATCGACCCGCCGTGGACCATCATCGTTCCGATCGGGTCGTAGAGCACGCGCACGTCGACGCCGCGCCGCGCCGCCTGGGCCAGCGCCTCGGCGAACCGACGTCCCGTGGCGTCACCGGCGAAGATGAAGTTCTCGAAGATGACGCGCGTGCGCGCCGAGGCGATCGCCTCGAGCATCGCCGGGAAAGCCTCCTTTCCGTCCCGGAGCAGCCGGACCTCCCCGCCGCCGCGCGCCGGCGAGCCTGCGAGGCGGGAGAGCTCGGCGACCGCCGACGGCGGGACGACGGTTTCAGTCATGCGCGGTCTTGTCCTCGAGGCCCGCGGGCGCGAGGCGGGACAGGGCGACGTCGAAGCGCGACGGCCTCCGGTCCGCGATCTCGGCCCGCTCCTTGCGGGCGACGGCGCCGCGCACGACGTGCGCCCCGATCCAGCGGATCGGCTCGGGCGGGAAGCGGCCGGCGGAGCGTTCCACCAGGGGATGGCGGCTCCAGTCGTCGTCCCTGTCCAGTGCGAGGCTCGCGAGGATCTTCCCGCCGACGACGCTCGGCCCGACGCCGTTTCCGCTCCAGCCGACGCCATAGAGGATGTGCGGCCGGCCGCCGAGCCGTCCGAGGAGCGGGAGGCTGTTGGGTGTGCGGTCGATCGGGCCGGACCAGTCGTGCGTGATCGGCACGTCGCGCAGGGCAGGGTAGTAACGGCGCAGGTCCGCGACGACGGTCCGCGCGCGGCGCGCGTTGCGGTCGAAGTCCGGGCCGATCCGGCCGCCGCAGGCGATCCCCCAGCCGCCCTTGCCGAAGGCGACGCGCCCCTCGCGCGTCGCGTGGTAGTAGTCGACCATCATCTGGGAGTCGGTGATGCACTCGCCGCCGGTCCAGCCGATCGCCGCGAGCCTGTCGGGCGAGGGGGCGGTCATCACCATGTCGCTCGTGATCGCGACGATCGCGCGCGCGAGCTCCGGGATCCCGGCGGCCCACGCGTTGGCGGCGATGACGAGCTTCTCCGCCGTGAGACGGCCATTCGCGGCGCGGATCACGACGGGCCGGGCGCGGGAGAACGAGCGCACGCGCGTTTTCTCGTAGATCCGAACGCCGGCCCCGAGAGCCGCTTTCCTCAAGCCGCGGACCAGCGCCGCCGGCTGCACGGTGGCGGCGCCCGGGTCGAACACGCCGGCCCGGTGGGCCGCGGACCCGGAACGCCGCGCGACCTCCTCGGTCCGCAGCCGCCGAAAGGGCTCGACGCCCAGCTTCTCCGCCGCGGAGAGGACGCCGTCCCAGGCGCCGAGCTGGGCCGTCGACGTCGCGGTCCAGAGCCAGCCGCGCTGCCGGAAGTGCGCGTCGATCGAATGGGTCTCACAAAAGTCCCGGATTTCTCCGATCGCCGCCTCCGACCCGCGCGCCACGCGAAGCGCATCGGCCGCGCCGCAGAGCAAGACGAGAGACGACAGCTTCGACCACCACGACAGGACGAAGCCGCCGTTGCGGCCGGAGGCGCCGCCCCCGCAGATGTCCTGCTCGAGCACGGCGACGTCGCGCGACGGTTCCTGCCGCTTGATCTGGAGCGCGGTCCAGAGCCCGACGTAACCGCCGCCGAGGATCGCGACGTCCGCGCGGGCGTCTCCCTCGAGCGCTGCCGCGTCCGGCGCGTCGCCCGCGACTTCTTCGAGCCAGAACGAGCGGTGGGGCACGAGTGGCGAGACTCTATACTCCGCTCAACGAAAGGCCGACAGGATGAAGGGGTGTGCGCGGAGCCTGGTTCTCCAGCTCGCGGGATTTCTCGCGATCCTGGGTGGAGTGCTGGCGTTCCTCCAGCTTCGGCATGGCCTCGCTCCGGGCAAGGTCTTCGGCGCGGCGCTCTTCGCCGCGGTCTTCGGCTGGATCGGCCTGGGATTCCTGGTCAGCATCCGGAAACCGGTCCGCGAGCGCGCGGCGCTCGCCGGCTGTCTCGCCGGGCGGCGGCCGGTCGACGGGACGTGGACCGGCATCGCCGGAACGATCGAGGCGGCCGGCGATCTCCTGCGCTCTCCTCTCACCGGCACCGAGTGCCTCGCGTACCGCTACGAGATCTATCTGTACGTCGGCCAGGGCCGGCGCCGGACGCGGGCGGTGTACTTCGAGGGCGTGGCGCTGGTGCCGTCCACGATCTCGACCCCCGCGGGGAGCTTTCGCCTGCTCGCGGTCCCCGAGTTCGACTTCGGAAGGGAAGACATCGAAGCGAAGCGGGCCCTCTTCCACTGGTCCGAGCACGTGAAGACGGCGTCCTTCGAGACGCCGGACGCGGCGCGAAAGACGCTCGCGAAGCAGTGGACCGACGACGACGGCGCCTATCGCAGCGAGAAGCGGCATCCCACGGAAGGCGAAGTGCCGCTCGAGGAATGCAAGTATCACGAGGACCTGATCCGGAAGGCCGATCGGGTCTACGCGGTCGGCCTGTACTCCGAGTCCCGCGGCGGCATCGTCCCGCACCCGAACTGGGCGAACGTCACGCGGATCATGAAGGGCGATCCGGACTCGATCCTGCGCCAGCTTCGCGCCCGCACCGTGCGCTACGCGATCGGCGGGGTCGTCTGCCTGGGCGTTTCCGCCGGGATCCTCGCGGCGTTCCTTTCGCACGCCGGCGTGCTGTAGGCTTTACCCACGGACAGCCGCCGAATCAGGAGATTGAGCATGACGACTCGACGCTCGTTTTTCTTCGCCGCCCTCTTCGCTCTCGTGGCCGCGTGGGCCCCGGGTCTGCCGGAGACGACGGCGCCCCTGCAGGTGACCTTCTACTTCCTTCCCGGCTGACCGATCTGCGCCAGGATCAAGCCCGCCGTGAGCGGGTTGGAGCAGGAGTACAAGGGACGGGTCCGCGGACAGAACCTCGACGCCACCACCGAAGAGAACAAGAAGATCGTCCGCTCCCTCGGGTTCGAGAACCACGGAATGGTGATCCGCTCGGCCGACGGCAAGGTCCTCTGGAAACAGCCGGACCACGACGTCAGCGTGGATGACATGCGTAAGGAGCTGAACAAGCTTCTCGGGAAGTAGCCGGCCGGACGTCGGCCGCGCCCTCGGAGGCGCAGCAGTCGATGTTGAGACCGTTCGAAGTCTCGACAAAGATCCGTTTGCATCACGACGCCGCCCGCCGTGCGGCGTAAGGATCGATGCGGTGGTGGGCCATTATGGGAACAATTCATCGGGAACCTGGACTCGCGAAGGGGTTCACAGGGTGGGCTGTTGTCTTGATCGCGCTGGCGATCTCAGTCGTCGCACCCGTGTTGCGCGGGCAGGAGACGTACGAGCTGGTCTACGCCTTTCGAAACCCAGGAAACTCGTGTCCGCTTGGAGAGAAGCAGAACAGCAGCCTAATTCACGCTGACGACGGGTACTTCTACGGCACGACGTGCGGGGGCGGGAAGAACGGAGTCGGCACGATCTTTAGGGTCGATTCCCAGGGGAACCTGATTTCCGTCCATAGCTTCGGCTACGCCGATGGGGCCAACCCCATTGCCGGGCTAGTCCAAGGGTCCGATGGCACCTTGTATGGGACGACATCCAAGGGTGGGACGAACAACCTGGGCGTGGTCTTCAAGATGGACTTCCTCGGAAACGTCACCAGGCTCCACAGCTTCACAGGCACGGACGGCGAGAACCCGTACGCCGGTCTCATGCAGGCCTCCGACGGCATGTTCTACGGCACGACCAATTCTGGCGGAGCACACGAGGTGGGAACGATCTTCCAGATCGACACCTCCGGAGATCTCACGACGCTCCACCACTTCAATCGGTATGTGAACGGCGCGCGGCCTGCGGGCGAACTCATCCAGGCCACTGACGGCCTGATCTACGGCACCACGAGTTGGGGCGGGTCGTACGACGAGGGCTCGGTCTTCTCCATGGATTCCGCAAGCCACGTCGTCACGCTCCACAGCTTCAAGTTCGGGGACGGAGCCCGTCCGGTCGCTGCCCTCGTGGAGGCCGCCGATGGCAATTTCTACGGCACGACCGTTGGGGGCGGGACCAGCCAGCTGGGAACGGTGTTTCGGGTGGATCCCTCAGGAGGATTCAGCTCCCTCCACAGCTTCAACCTCGCAGACGGCGCGTACCCCGAAGCCGCCCTCATCCAGGCCTCAGACGGCGGCCTTTACGGCACGACCTCACGCGGAGACACTTGGTCGGGCGGTTGGGGCACTGTTTTCAAAGTCGAGACCTCTGGAGACCTGACCACGGTGCACAGCTTCACGGGAAGCGACGGCGCTCACCCTCGGAGCGCCCTCGTCGAGGCGTCCGACGGCAACCTGTTCGGTACGACCGACGCCGACCGGATCGGCGCCGACTATACGTACATCGCGGGAGCCGTCTTCAAAATGAGCCTCTCTGGCGATGTCACCACTCTCCACGAGCTCACGTGGACGAATGGTGTGCTGCCAGGTTCGCTTATCCAATCTACGGACGGTCACCTCTATGGAACCACGGCGTTTGGAGGGACGAACGACTTTGGCACGATTTTCGGCTTCGATTTCGACGGGACCCGGACGGGAGCGGGGAGCGAACTCGACGGCTTAATGCGTACGTATTGATTTTGGCTGATCGAATGTCTTAGGCGTGCGTCTGATTCATAGCTTCAACGGGGCAGACGGCACGAGCCCATCGCTCATGCAGGCCGCGGACGGGCACTTCTATGGAACGACGAGCGGCGTCGGTGACACCCGATACGGAACGATCTTTCGGATGGAAGATGACGCAAGTGTGACGACGCTACATGTCATGAGCGCGACGGAAGGCTGGACTCTTTCAGGACTCATCCAGGCGTCCGACGGTTGGTTCTACGGCACGACCAGTTATGGCCTGAACGGCGCGTGGAGCATTCCATCCCTTATAAATTATACCTATGGCTAACAGTACATTGCGAATCGACGCGTCGGGGAATTTCGCCACGCTGTGGCCTTTCGATCCGTGGGTCAATGGAGCCGACCCGAACGGCGATCTCGTCGAAGTCAACGGCAAGTTCTATGGCACGACCTCCGATGGCGGTAACGCCGGTTGGGGGATCGTCTTCAGCATGAGCGTCGAGGACGGAATCGTGCGGCAATACAGCTTCCCCGGCGATGAGATTGACGGCGGTCGTCCCGCGGCAGGCCTCCTCAACCTGGATGGAATCTTGTTCGGCACGACGCAGTACGGCGGCAGCGAGGGGTTTGGGACGATCTTCAAGATCCCAGTCGATAGCGACGACCTCGAAACGCTGCACAGCTTCGACGGCACCGACGGCCAAAGCGCTTCCGCTCCTCTGCTCGGAGTCCACCTTCCAGACGGCTATGCCCTATACGGGACGACGGAGCGATGGTGGGGAGCACGTCGCGGGGTACGATTGCTTTCGGCTGGATTCCTCGGGCGACTTCCACCTTCTTCACACCTTCAACGGCGTCGACGGAATGCATCCGATCGCGCGCTCATCCAGGCGCACGACGGTTTTCTGTACGGAACGGCGGGAGGCGGCCCTTTCGGAGACGGTGTGATCTTCCGGCTGACCGATGCAGGCCTGGCGGTCAATGAAGTGACGCCGACCTCCGGGCCTGCCTCCGGCGGCGCAGCGATCGACATCGTCGGAGGCGGCTTCGGATCGGACGCGACGGTGGCCGTTGGAGGAACCGTCGGAACGGATCCGATAGTTATGGATCCGACGTTCATCTATCTCCTTACGCCCTCGCTGTCACCCGGCACCCTGAACGACGTAGCGGTTACGAACCCGGGTCTCAGTGCCGCGACGGCGACACGTCCTGATGCCTACTTCGCTGACTTCCTCGATGTTCCGCAGCTCGACCCTTTCCACGACTTCGTCGAAGAGATCTTCCGGCGGGGCATCACGGCCGGATGCGGTGGGGGCAGCTACTGCGCCGAGGCCTCCGTTACGCGCGCGCAGATGGCGGTCTTTCTCCTGAAGTCGGAGCATGGATCGACCTACGTTCCGCCACCGTGTTCAGGTGTGTTCGGAGACGTTCCCTGTCCGAGCCTCTTCGCCGACTGGATCGAACAGCTCGCGGCCGAGGGCATCACGGCCGGATGCGGTGGCGGCGACTACTGTCCGGCGAGCCCGGTCACGCGCGCTCAGATGGCGGTCTTCCTGCTGAAGGCCAGGCACGGCGCGGCGTACCAGCCTCCCGAGTGCACCGGAGTCTTCGGCGATGTCGCCTGTCCGAGCCTCTTCGCGAACTGGATCGAGCAGCTCGCGGCCGAGAAGATCACCGGGGGCTGCGGAGGCGGCGATTACTGTCCCGGGAACCCGAACACCCGCGGGCAGATGGCGGTGTTCCTCGTCAAGACGTTCGGTCTCTAGGTTCCCGTCCCCACCGGCGCGGGCTTTAACGCGACGAGCTTCTGAAAGCGCGGATTGCCGCGCAGAGAATCGAAGTCGGGATCGATCTTCAGGCGCCCGGGGGAGACGACGAACTGGTTCGCGGACAGCGGCTGGAGCTGGTCGAGCGCCTTCTCCGGCTCGCCCGCGAGGAGATAGATCCGGGCGCGCAGATGGCGGACGTACGCTTCCATGATCGTGCCCGCTCCCGAGACGAGATCCGAGGCGCGCTGTCCTTCCCGGACGGCCTCCTCTTTCCGGCCGAGATGCGCGAGCGCGAGACCCAGACTGACGTGGCGGAGTGGTTCGGAGAGCCTCGTGGCGATCTGCTCCTCGAGCGCCTTTCGGGCTTCCTCCGCGTGGGCCCGCGTGGCCTCGGCGTTCCCGTCGAGCGCGTAGGCCTGCATGAGGGTGAGCGCCCAAACCGCACGGTCGTCGTCGAAGGCGCTCGGCGTCAGCCGTTCGAGGAGCTGGCGCTGGTCTTTCTCGAGGATCCAGACCATGTCTCCGGACACGGCGACGGCGGCGACGATCGACGTGGGCTCGAGCTGCGGCGGAGCCCTTCGGATTGCCTCGCGCGCGCCGGCCAGGTCTCCCTCCTCGACGTACGTGCTGATCTTGCCGAGCAGCATTCGGAGGTTCCTGGGCGAGACGGTGAGTCCGCGTCCGTAGATGTCGCGCGCCTCGGAATATCGCCGCAGCGCCACGAGCGAGGCTGCCAGCCGTTCCTTGACGAGCACGCTTTGGGGATCGAGCCGCTCGGCTTCGCGAAGGTGGCCGATGGACGCCTCGAAGAGGCCCAGGCCGTACTCGGCGGCCCCGGTGGCGAAGAGAGCGTCGGCGTTTCCGGGCGCCATGCTCCGGGCCTTGTTGTGCTGCTCCAGCGCCTGGCGGATGTCGCCGAGGACGAGCCCCTGGTAGGAGCCGAGCGCGCTGTGTCCCTCCGGCAGGTTCGGAGCCAGCGCGATGGCCTTTTCCGCCGCCTCGCGGGTTCGTTGCGCGAGCTCGGGCGTTCTCGCCCAGGAATAGAGGAACGCTCCCGTCCGCGCGACCCTCGCCCACGCCAGGGCGAAGCCCGGGTCCAGAGCGACGGCCTGCTCGTAATAGCCGAGCGCCTGCCGCATATTGGACGCTTGGAGGCCGATGTTGAACTGGCCCTCGCCCTTGAGGAATGCATCGTAGGCGGCGAGGTTCTGCGTGGGTTTCTCCGAGAGGCGCTTCGCCTCGCCCGAGCCGAGCTCCAGGCCCAGGGCGTGTGCCACCCGCGCCGCGATCTCCGACTGCACCTGGAAAATGTCGGTCCAGACGGCGTCGAACGATTGCTGCCAGCGGGACGTCGGCGCGCCGGTTCCCGAGATCTCGGTCAGCTCGGGGCTGACGTGGACGCGCTGTCCGCCGTCGCCCTTCTCCCAGCGGACGGTCGCGGTCAGGAGGTAGCGCACGCCGAGCTCGCGCGCGATCTGGTCGGGGGACTTCGTCGTCTTCCTGTAGGGTTTGGAGCTGCCGCGTGCGATGACCGCGACGCCTGGCAACGAAGTCAGCTTCCCCCGGATCTCGTCGGAGATCCCGTCGGCGAGGTACTCGTCGTCCGGTGCGCCCAGGTTCTCGAAAGGAAGGACGGCCACCCGTTTGACGGCGTCATCGGCGGGCCGCCGTGAACGTTGCAAGTAGAGGAATCCGACGAGCGCCAGCCCGGCGACGGCCGCGGCGACCAGGACCTTCCGAAGCGTCGTTCGGGAAGGCGCGACCGATGGACCCGCGAAGCTCGGCGCCGGTCCCGAGGCTTCCGCCAGCGCAAAGCCGAGGTCTTTGGCCGAGTGGAAGCGGTTCCCGCGCTCCTTTTCGAGGCAGCGCCGCATCACCCGTTCGAGGGCGGGCGGGACGTTCGCGCTGGAGCCCGAGAGCTGCGGAGGGTCCTCCTTCAGGATCGCCGACATCGTGTCGGCGGCCGTGGGCCTTGCGAACGCCTTCTTGCCCGACAGGAGCTCGTAGAGGATCGCTCCGAACGAAAAGATGTCCGAGCGGTGATCGAGCGGAAGTCCGCGCACCTGTTCGGGCGACATGTAGCCGACGGTTCCCATCACCGTGCCGGGCTCCGTCAGGCCGGTGGCCGTCGGGGCGCTCGTCTGTTCGTCCGTCGCGGCCGCCTCGATCCGCTTGGCCAGGCCGAAGTCGAGGATCTTCACGTGCCCGTCCCGGCCGACGAAGACGTTTTCAGGCTTCAGGTCGCGGTGGATCACGCCTTTCTCATGCGCGGCGGAGAGGCCCCGGGCGATCTGCTGCGCGAAGTCGACCGCCTGCTTCGGAGAGAGGGCCCCCGCTTCGAGCTTCGAGCGTAGCGTTTCGCCTTCGAGCAGCTCCATGACGGCGTAGGTGACGCCGCCCTCGGTCCCGAAGTCGTGAATGGCGAGAATGTTCGGGTGGGACAGCGACGCGACCGACTTGGCCTCGCGTTCGAAGCGGCCGAGCGCGTCGGTGTTCGAGGTCAGGTGGGCCGGGAGCACCTTGATGGCAACGTCGCGTTCGAGCTTCGCGTCCCGCGCCCTGTAGACCTCGCCCATGCCTCCCGCGCCGATCGGCGCGAGGATCTCGTAGGAGCCCAGCCGTGTTCCCGCACTCAGACTCATGTCGGCGGATCAGGGGGTGTCAGCGTGGCTCTTTCGGAACTTTCATTCCGTGACCGTGCGCCCAACTCTACTCCCGGCGCAGGTCGGTCGCCCGCGCCGATCAGGGCGGGTACAGCGGCAGCCCGAAGATCTTGACGAGGAATACGGCCATCTGCCCGCGGATGTTCGGATCGGTCGGGCAGTAGTTGCCGCCCCCGCAGCCCGCCGTGATTCCCTCGGCCTGGAGCCGCTCCACCCAGTCGGCGAACGTCGAAGGACACGCGACGTCGGCGAAGATCCCCGCGCAGGCCGGCGGCGAATACGCCGGTCCATGCTCGGACTTCAGAAGGAACACGGCCATCTGGGCGCGGGTCACGGGCTGGCCGGGGCAGTAGTTCCCTCCTCCGCAGCCTCCGGTGATCTGGAGCGCGGCGAGCTCCTCGATCCAGTCGGCCGCGAAGCTTCCCGCCGGAACGTCGGCGAAGACGGTCCCGGTGGCGGGCGGCGGGACGTGGCTCGGTCCGAGCTTGCCCTTGAGAAGGAACACCGCCATCTGCGCCCGGGAAACCGTGCCGCTCGGACAATAGTTACCGCCGCTGCAACCTGCCGAAACGCCGCTGTGGAAGAGATCTTCGATGAAACGGTAGAACTGGTTGGTGGTCGGCACGTCGGCAAAGCTGTTGCCGACGTGCACGAGCCGGGCCCATTTGATCTGGTCGGCGCTCAGGTTCTCCGTCAGCACCACGTCCCAGTGCTGCGCGGGACGGACCCCCGAGACCGTAATGCGATAGCAGTCGCCGGTGGCGTCGTGACACTCGACCGTAGCGCCGCCCGCGACCGACCCGTAGTCGGCGGCGGCGTCGTTGATCGTGTAGGTCGGTCCTGGAGGGCCGGTGAGGCTGACCGCGGTTCCGGTGGCGCTCTGCGCCCCCCCGAGCGTGTTGTGCCACGCCGGAGAGACCTCGACGCTTTCGCCGGGCTCGAGAACGCCGTTGACGTTGGAGGTCGTCCCCGTCGCCGAGTGCGCGTCGACCGACGCCGGCTGAGGCGTCAGGGATCCGAGCGTCACCCGCCCGATCTTGTTGCCGCTGGTCTCGGTGAACCACACGTTGCCGTCGGGTCCGCTCACAAGCGCGACCGGAGCGGAGCCGGCGGTCGGGATCGGGAACTCGGTGACGACTCCGGCCGTCGTGATGCGGCCGATCTTGTTCGTCGCGGCCTCGGCGAACCAGAGGTTGCCGTCCGGCCCGGTCGTGATGCCGAGCAGATTGGCCGAGCCGGTCGGGATCGGGAACTCGGTCACGGCTCCCGTGGTGGTCATGCGGCCGATGCTGTTCGTTCCGGTGTCCGTGAACCAGAGGTTGCCGTCGGGTCCGGCGGTGATTCCCTGGGGCTGGCTGCCGACGAAGGGCACCGGAAACTCCGTGATGGCCCCGACCGTCGTGATCCGTCCGACCTTGCCGGCGCTGAACTCGGTGAACCAGAGGTTGCCGTCCGGGCCGCTCGCGATCTGAAGCAGCACGGGGCCGCTCGGGGCCGGAAACTCGGTCACGACGCCGGCCGTCGTGATGCGCCCGACCTTGCCGGCGCCGCCCTCGACGAACCAGACGTTGCCGTCGGAGCCCGTGGCGACGCCGACGAGACCGGGCGAGGCGGTCAGGACCGGAAAGTCGTCGTAACCTCCGGCGGTCGTCATCCGCCCGATCTTGTCGACCGTGACCTCCGGAAACCAGAGCTTTCCGTCGGCGCCGACCGTGATGAGCTGGGGGTTGCCCGCCGCGGGGAACTCGGTGACCGTGCCGGCCGTCGTGATTCGTCCGACCTTGCCGACGCCGAACTCCGTAAACCACAGGTTGCCGTCGGGCCCGGCCGTGATTCCGGCGGGCTGGCTGTTCGACGTCGTCACCGGAAAGTCCGTGATCGACTGGGCGGGCGCCGTCGCGGCGACTCCGACCGCGGCGAGGAGCATCCCGGCGACTCGGCCGGCCGATGCGCTGAGTCCGTCGAGGGCGCGGGATGGCATTGGCAGATCTCCTCGTTTCGAGTGCGCTGGAAGAGCGAGCGTATCGCAGTGCGGGGCGCCGTCCGCGCGGCGATTGCGGCACTTCGTCCGCCGGTGACATGATGGCGAACCGAACACGGGCCATCCGTGCGCCCGCGACGAATGGGAACGGAAAAAAACAAGAACGGCGATCTGAAAAAGGACGAGCATGAACCTTGGACTCTCGACATCCATGAAATGGCTGGGCGTTCTCGCCGCCTCGACGACCCTGCTCACGGGCTGCCAGAAGAAGAACGACGTGATCTCCCAGGCCGAGAAGCGGGACGTGACGAAGGGCGTCCCGGCTCCGAGCATCGAGGAGGCGAAGGCGATCGCCGAGGAGGGCTTCGTCTACGGCCTCCCGCTCGTCATGAACTACGCGGTCATGAACGAATTCGCCGTCGACACCAGGTCCAGCCAGTTCAAGGCGCCCTTCAACGAGATCAACAACGCGCATCGCGTCGCCACCCCGGAAGACACGGCGGTCATCACTCCGAACAGCGACACGCCCTACTCCGTGGCCTGGATGGATCTCCGGGCCGAGCCGATGGTCGTCTCGGTTCCGGCCGTCCCGAAGAACCGCTACTACTCGGTGCAGCTGATCGACGGAAACACCTACAACTTCGGCTACATCGGGAGCCGCGCGACGGGGAACAAGGCGGGCGACTACCTGGTGGTGGGCCCCGGCTGGAAGGGCGAGACTCCGAAAGGGATCGAGAAGGTCTTCTCCTCGACGACACCCTTCGCGCTGACGCTCTTCCGGACCCAGCTCTTCAATCCCGCCGACATGGGGAACGTCGAAAAGATCCAGGCGGGATACAAGGCGCGGCCGCTGTCGGCATTCCTCAAACAGCCCGCCCCGCCTCCCGCGCCGAAGATCGACTTCGTTCCTGCCACCACCGAGGGAATCAAGGCGAACTTCTACGAGTATCTGGACGCCGCCCTCCAGTTCGTGCCCCCGTCGGCCGAGGACAAGGACGTCCGCGCGAAGCTGGCGAGCATCGGAGTCGGTCCGGGGAAGACCTTCGACTTCAAGGACCTCTCCGCGGAACACAAGGCGGCCGTCCTGCTGGGCATGAAGCAGGGCGACGACAAGGTCGAGAAGTGGCTGGCCGGCGGCATGAAAAGCGTCAACGGCTGGCGCATCGGCGCCTTCTTCGGCGACCAGGCCTTCTACAAGGGCGATTGGCTCAAGCGAGCCGCCGCCGCCAAGGGGGGCATCTACGGGAACGATGCCGTGGAAGCGATGTACCCCTATACCCGCACGGACGCCACGGGCGAAACGCTCGACGGCAGCAAGCACGACTACACGCTGACTTTCCCGGCCGGCCAGCTCCCGCCGGTGAATGCCTTCTGGTCGGTGACGATGTACGACGGAAAGAGTCAGCTCCTGATCAAGAACCCGATCGACCGGTACCTCATCAACTCGCCGATGTTGTCCGGCATGAAGAAGAACGCGGACGGATCGCTGACTCTGCACATCCAGAAGGACTCGCCCGGAAAGGCGAAGGAATCCAACTGGCTGCCGGCGCCGAACGACACCATCTACCTCGTGATGCGCCTGTACTGGCCCAGGGACACCCCGCCGTCGATCCTGCCGCCGGGCGAAGGGACCTGGAACCCGCCGGGCGTCGTCGTGGCGGCAAAGTAGAGGCCGTCGCATGCGCGGCGCGGGGTTCGGCGCTCTGTCGAGCCCCGCGCACAGGACGGGCGGATCCGTTCGTCGGGCGTCGCTACGGCGTTGCGCCGCCGGCCTTGGGTGTCGGGGCGACCCGCTGTTCTTTCGAGGGTTTCCCCTCCACCGGTCTGGATGTCGGGGTCGCAGCCACGCGATCGGAGGAGTTCGATTTCGAGCTCTTCACCGTGGTTGCTCCGACAGGCCTCGGCGTCGGGGTCGGAGTCGGGGCCGCCGCGAAAGCGGGCGAGGCGAGCGCACAGGCGATCACGAGAGCCTGGAGAATCGGGCGCTGTTTCTTCGTCATGCGAGAAGGATACGCGCCTCCCGCCCGTTGACGAAATTGCCGGTCGCGCCGGGGGTTCATCGAACGTCGCCCGTTGGCGAACATCGGAGGAGAGGCCGAGAATGATCAAGCTGAAGCGTGCCTACGAGCCGGCATCGAGGAACGACGGGATGCGGATCCTGGTGGAACGCCTCTGGCCGCGCGGAGTGACCAAACGGAGGGCGAAGGTCGACCTCTGGCTGAAGGAGCTGGCCCCCAGCCCGGAATTGCGGGAGTGGTACCGCCACGATCCGGCCCGCTGGCCGCGGTTTCGCCAGCGATATCGGGCTGAGTTGAAGGCCCGACCGGGCATTCTGGCCCTTCTGAGGCACGTCACTACTCGGGAAAAGCGGGTCACCTTCGTCTACGCCGCCAGTGACGAGGAGCGAAACAGTGCAATCATCCTGAAGGACATTCTCGAGCGGGGCGCTCAGTGACCGCGCTCGGTCGGAGCGGGGGCGCGTTTCTCTGACTCGCCCGGCCTGGGCGCAGTCATACGGCCCTGGGGACCAGGTGAGCGCCGGGTCGACCGGCCGACGGCTTCGCTAAACCCTCATGCCCATTGCAGCAGGAGCTGCTCCGCCGTGAAGCCGGGCCCGAAGGCCGCCATGAGGCCGAGGCTGCCAGGCGTGGGCCGCCTCTTCGTCAGCCATTCGTGGAGCACGAAGAGCACCGACGCGCTCGACAGATTCCCATACTCGGCGAGGACGTCCCACGAGGGTTGTGTACGCTGGCGAGGCAGAGCGAGCTCTTCTTCGATGGCGGCGAGGAGCTTTCGGCCGCCCGGATGGAGCACGAAGGCGTCGATTCCCTCGGGAGCAAGACCGTGGCGCTCGAGAAAGCACTGCACGAGGCCCCGGATCCGGGCCCGGATCATGTCCGGGACGTCGCGGGAGAGCACGATGTGGAGCCCCGTCTCCTTCAGCGCGAAGCCCATCGCGTCGATCGAGTCGGGGAACAGGTAACTCTCGGCGTCGAGCACCCGCGGCCCGGGCACCTCTTGCCCGCTCATGACGGCCGCAGCGGCGCCGTCGCCGAAGAGGATGCTCGAAATCAGGTTGGCTTGAGAGAGGCTGCCGCGCTGAAACGTGAGGCTCGCGAGCTCGACGGCGACGATCAGGACCTTGCCCCGCGGGAACGCCAGCAGGAAATCGCGCCCTCGCGCGATCGCCGAGGCGCCCGCGGCGCACCCGAGCTCCGTGATCGGCAGGCGGCGAACATTCGACCGAAAGCCCATGGCGTTGACCAGATGCGCGTCGAGCGACGGGATCATCACGCCGGTGCACGAAACGGTGATGATCAGGTCGATTTCCTCGGGGCGCAACTGCGCGCGCTCGAGGCACTCGGTCGCGACCGCGCGGCCGAGGCGGATCGCGTGCTCCTGATACTGCTGGCTGATTCTCTCGAGGGATCTCGGACGGATGAGCTCGTCCACGGGCAGGACGCAGAAGCGCTGCCGGATCCCGGAGTTGTCCACGACCCCCATCATGGCGTCGAGTCGTGAGCCCTCGAGGGGGAACACCTGCCCGAAGTAGGTTTTGACCACCTCGCGCGTGACCACGAAATCGGGAACCGCGGTCGCGGTGGCGGCGATGACGGGTTCGGCCATGCGTCAGTTCCGGCCTGCGTCGATTCGCGCGATCTCGCGGGAGTACAACGGGTTTTCGGGAAACGCGTCGCGCAGCTCCTCGAGCATACTCCGCGCGCGCGGGCCGTCGTTCTCGCGCAGGTAGGCGATGGCCAGGAGCAGCCGGGCGAACGGAGCGAGGTAGCGCCCTCTTTCCGCCGTCCACTCGAGCTCCCGGATTCCCTGGCGCTTGTCTGCCGAAAACCCTCCGAGGCTCAGGAGCCACCGGACGGGGGCCGGGCTGCTCCCGATGAGGTACTTCGAGAGCCCCGTCGCGAGGTAGGCATCGCCATAGTCGGGCGCCACGGCCAGAAGCTTTTGCGCCCACTCCGTGGCCCGCCGCGTCGGCCCGAGGGCCGCGAGGTTCCGGTTCTCGATGAGGGACAGGTAGTCCGCCTGGAGCCCGGATACGAGGGTCAGCGCGAAGAGGGCGTCCGTGTCCCGAGGCTCGGTCGCGATCCTGGTCCGCGCGAGAACGTCCGAGCGCCGCAGGGCGGCGTCGAACCGGGCGCGGGCATCGGGGTCCGGACGCAGGCCTTTCCGCCCGAGGAAGCTCTCGTCCTGGACGAAGAACTGGGCCTCGAGAATTCCGAGTCGATTCAAATCCGAGAACAGAGTGCCCGCGGCCTCCGAAGCCGGCCCGAGCGGATCCTCCGGATGCGCCCGTTGCCATGCCGAGAACGCGCTCAGCGCGTCCTCGAAGTCGAGCTCGTACATCCGCCGGTAACCGAGGTCGAGGGAATCCGGAGGAGGCAGTCCGGCCGCAAGCGCGCGCGGAGGCAACGCCAGGATGGCCCAGACGAGCAGCGGCAGGCTTCGTATCCCCGGGTTGCGGCAGCGCCCGTTCATGATCTCGCGGCTTGCCACGGCGGAACGACTCGTCTCCACCGTGCGGCCACCTCGATCGTAGTCGCGGCAGGAACCGGACCCTCGTTCCCTTAACCCTATCCTTATTGCTTTTTCGACCGGCGCCCGATACGTTCCGACGCGTCGAGACTCGCCTTCATGCCCGATCCACTCGCCGACACAGTCATCGCCGCCCTGGCGGGGGTCAAGCACGTTGCCCCGGAGCGGATCTCGATCGACAGCACGTTCGCGGAGCTCGGCGTCGATTCCCTGGACGCCATCACGCTGCTCTTCGAGCTCGAGGCCCGGCTCGACATCGTCATTCCCGACGAGGCGGCGAAATCGGCCCGCAGCGTCCGCGACGTCGTCGAAGGACTGAGGGCGCTGATCGCCCGCGGTCCTGCCGAATCCGCGCCCCCGTCCGCGCCCGCGAGCCAATGACCTCGCCGCCCCGGCGCGTCGCCGTGACCGGCGTCGGAGCGATCTCGGCGCTCGGCCACGATGTCCCGCGGATGTGGGCGGCGCTGTGCGACGGCCGTTCGGGGATTGCCCGCATCGAGTCCGTCGACGTGTCGGGCCTCCGGTTTCAGAACGGCGCCGAAGTGAAGGGTCTCGATCCCGCCGAGCACTTCGATCCCGGCCGCATGGATCTGCTGGATCGCTTCGCCCAATTCGCCGTCATCACGGCCCGAGAGGCCGTGCGTGACTCCGGCGTGGAGCTCACGCCGGAACTGCGCGAGCGCGCTGCCGTCTACACGGGATCGAGCCTGGGCGGCCAGACCACGCAGGACGCGGCCTTCGTCGAGCTCTATCAGCGGAAATCCGGCCGCGTCCATCCCCTCTCGATTCCCCGAACCATGGCCAACGCCGGAGCGAGCCAGATCTCGATGGAGTTCGGTCTGACCGGTCCCTGCTGCACGATTTCCACCGCCTGCTCGTCCGCCAATCACGCGATCGGCCAGGCCTTCTGGATGGTGCGCGGCGGCGCCGTGGACCTGGCGATTGCCGGGGGCAGCGAGGCTCCCTTTTCCCCGGGTCACCTGAAAGCCTGGGAGGCGATGCGCGTCGTCGCTCCGGACACGTGCCGGCCATTTTCTCTCGATCGCCGGGGGCTGATCCTCGGGGAGGGCGGCGCGATGCTCGTCCTCGAGCCGCTCGAGGCGGCCAGAGCCCGGGGAGCCCGGATCTACGCCGAGATCTCGGGCTTCGGCATGTCTTCGGACGCCCACCACGTGACGCAGCCGACCGTCGAAGGGCCCGCCCGCGCGATGCGGGCGGCGCTCGCCGACGCTGAGCTCTCACCAGAGCAGATCGGCTACATCAACGCCCACGGCACGGGAACGCGCGGCAACGATCTGGCCGAAGTACGCGCGATCCGGGAGGTCTTCGGCGCTCGAGCGGATCGCCTCGCCGTCAGCTCGACCAAGTCGATGCACGGACACGCCCTGGGCGCAGCCGGTGCCCTGGAGGCAGTCGCCACCGTGCTCGCCCTCGAAAAGGGGATCCTTCCACCGACAGCGAACTTCACGGCCCCGGATCCCGAATGCGACCTCGACGTCGTGCCCAACCGAGCTCGGGCCGCCCGTCCCGAGGCGGCCCTCTCCAACTCCTTCGCTTTCGGGGGTCTCAACGCGGTGCTCGCCTTCCGGGCGACCTGGACTCCGCCGGGTCCGAGGACGAATCCCGCGGTCGGGCGGCTCGAAAGAGCGGAATGCGCCCATTTCGCTGAGCAAGCCGGCCGAAAGATTCGATTCCCACGGGGCCTTCGCGGCCGGGCCCCGAGTCGCATATCATTCGGGGACCGGTATTGTTGAATGCAGGAGAGTCAGGTCGTCACATGTCAGCAGCGAAAACCACGATGAGCACGTCGGGAGGCGCCCCGGACGGGAACGCGAAGGCAGCGCCCCGTGAGGTGCGGTTCGTCAACAACGACGACGCTTCCTGTCGGATGTTCGGGGGCCGCGTCCAGGAGGCCTTGAGCCACGTGCCCCCCTGGGCTCCGCACGCCATTTTTCTGCCGGTCATCGCCTTTGCGCTCGCGGCCGCCTTCCGGACGACGGGCCCCGCGAGAGTGGGAGCCCTCGCTCTCGGAGGGCTCTTCCTCTGGACGCTCCTCGAGTACCTCATTCACCGCTCGATCTTTCATCCGCCGCAGTGGATCGAAGACGACACGCGGCGCGTCGTCGGCTCGCTCGCGCCAGGCCA
The DNA here is from genome assembly GCA_963764715.1 of uncultured Acidobacteriota bacterium. Lineage (GTDB taxonomy): Bacteria > Acidobacteriota > Thermoanaerobaculia > UBA5066 > Gp7-AA6 > DAHUXD01. The sequence continues at coordinate 405,944 of CAVXTP010000006.1, read as the reverse complement.
GGCGGTTTTGCCGGCCCTCCCGACCCTGCGCCACAAGTTCTACTTCGTGGTGCACGGCGTGCACCACGACTATCCCAACGACTCGACCCGTCTCGTGATGCCGCCGTCCGTGAGCATTCCGCTGGCGGCTCTCTTCTTCCTGGCCTTCAAGGGACTCTTCGGGGTCGCGGCGCCCGCGGTCTTCGCCGGCTTCATCGCGGGATACCTGGTGTACGACACGATCCATTTCGTCGTGCACCACGCGAGCGGATCCTGGGCGCTCGTCCGGGCGCTGAAGCGCCGCCACTTCCGGCATCACTACGGGGACTCGAGCCACGACTTCGGCGTCAGCTCGCCGCTGTGGGACCTGGTCCTCGGCACCCTGGGAACCGCGAAGACCGGACGCCGCGGCGTCTGATACCGCGATCGACCCCGGCTCGACTTCAATCCCGTCATTGGACGTATCGTGCCGCCGACCGAGCGCCCGCGGCCAGTGTGCCGAATTGGCGTGAGCAAAGTTGGTGGCGGTGCAGGGATTTGAACCCCGGACCTAGCGGATATGAGCCGCGTGCTCTGACCAGCTGAGCTACACCGCCAAGGGCGGCGGATGATAGCAAAAACCGGGGAAGCGAGCCGAAGCGGGGACTACTGGCCCGGACCGGGGGTGACGCAGCCGGTCGACCGGCCGCGGCAGCCGGGCGGCGCCGGCGTCGGGGTGGGTGTGGGCGGCGGCGGCGCGCTGCACTCCTCCGTGATCCGGTCGATGAAGGCGTTGAGGCCCGCCTTCCAGACGGAGTTGTTCGAGATCTTCGTCTTGTAGCTCGAAAGCGACGTCGGGCAGGGCTTCCCGGGGTTCATCGAGATGTACTCGTCGCAGAGGTCGGCCTCGGCCGGCGGCCCGGGGTAGAAACCGATCGGGTTCGGGACGCCCTGCGGAAGGATCGGGTAGATCTTTCCCTCGGCGCCGTACCACTGGGCCGTGTGGTTGGGGCCTCCGTAGCCCGCGAACTGGCCGGCATGGGCGGGATCGGGCCGCATCGACGAGAAGTCGTAGCGCATGTAGCGCTCGTAGCCCGTCGAGGGGTCGGTGTAGCTCGTGTACGGCTCGTAGTTGCAGGGCGCGTAGATGAGGTTGCCGACCTTCCAGAACCCCGGATACGGCTGCGCGCGCGCCGTCGCAGGCCGCGCGAGCGCCGCCGCGGCGAGAAGGGCAACGGCCACCAGGGGCGAACCCCTCCGACGGCTCCGCAAGAGATTCATGGATGTGAGTCCATGGTACAGGCACGGGGACAGGCGGGAAAGTTGGTCGTGTGGACAGGGGGTTCCGGCGGGCGAGGACAGGTCGCCGGGGGGCCCCGCCGTATACTCTTCTCGTGCCCGGTCTATCGGATCACTGCGGCATCTGCGGCCTCGAGTTTCTCTTCGCCCTTCCGCGCTGCCCGATCTGCCACAAGTCGGTGTGCGACGGCTGCGCCAAGCGCATGGGGGGCAGCACCTTCTGCGGGACCGAGTGCGCCCACGCTTTCTTCTTCGGCGGGGACGACGAGATCTCGGAAGCGGAGGCCGACCGTTTCGAAGATGGAGAGTGAGCTCGGCGAGGCCCCGACCCGCCCCGCGAAGTTCGGACGCTTCTTCTGGCGCGATCCCAACACCCAGTTCCTGATCCTCGCGGCCGTCGCCGGCCTCGCCGGAGGCCTCGGCGCGATCGCGTTCCGCTGGCTGACACGGACGCTGACGCACCTGCTCATGGGAACGAGCGACATCCTCGGGGGAGCCGAGGGCCTGGAGCCGTGGTTGCGCGTGCTCCTGCCCGCCGCGGGCGGCCTCGTCGGGGGGCTCATCGCGCGCTTCTTCTTCGGGGAGGTCACCCTGTCCGGGATCTCGCACATGATCGAGGTCGTGTCCCTGGGCCGCCGGACGGTGCGCCTGCGGCCGTCCCTCGCTCGCGGCGCGGCGTCGGTCGTCGTCATCGCCACGGGAGGCTCGGAGGGACGCGAGGGCCCGATCATCCAGATCGGCGCGGCCTGCGCGTCGGCCCTCGCCCGGGCGTGGAAGGTCTCGCCCGAGCGCATCCGAATCCTGACAGCCTGCGGCATGGCGGCGGGCGTGGCGGGCGCGTACAACACGCCGATCGCGGCGACTCTCTTCGTGCTCGAGGTCGTCGTGGGCTCCTTCGCCATGACGCTCTTCGGGCCGGCGGTCGTCTCGGCCGTCGTCTCGACGCTCGTCGTCCGCTGGGTGCTCGGCGACGACCCGGTCTACAAGATCGCCCCGTTCAAGGTCGAGTCGGTCGTCGAGTACGTCCCGTTCATGCTGATCGGGATCCTCGGCGGCCTCGGCTCGGCCGGTTTCGTCCGGGTCCTCTCGCTCGGCAAGAAGGCTTTCGCCCGGTCGAAACTGCCCGTCTGGGCCGCCATGGCGACCGGCGGCACGGTCGTCGGGCTGATCGCGATCGGCCTGCCGCAGGTCTACGGCAACGGGTTCGAGGCGACCGACGGGATCCTGCACGGCAATCCCACGCTGCTCTTCCTGGCCATCCTCTTCGTCGGCAAGATGGTCGCCACGACCGCGACCATCGGCTCGGGCGGCGTGGGCGGCGTCTTTACTCCTTCGCTCATGCTCGGCGCCGCGCTCGGAGGGATCGTCGCGAACCTCCTGCATGCGGCGGCGCCGCATCTCTCCGCCTCGGTCGGCAGCTACGCCCTGCTCGGCATGGGCGGAATGCTCGCCGGCATGACGCGGGCGCCGCTGCTGGCGGTGATCATGATCTTCGAGCTGACCCAGAACACGGCCGTGCTCCTCCCGATGATGGTCGTTTCGGTGCTGGCCGTCGCGAGCGCGCGCATCTTCCAGAAGGACTCGATGTACGTCGCGAGCCTGCGCTCGGCCGGCATCGTCTGGGAATCGACGCCCGAGGCCACGGCCCTCGCGAGCCTCAAGGTCTCCGACATCATGCGGCGCGACGTCGCGCTGGTGCCCCGGACGACGCCCCTGCCCGAGATCGTGTCGCGTTTCCTGTCCTCCCGGAGCCTCTTCCTCTACATCGGCGACGAGGAGGGGAGGCTCCTCGGGGTCGTCGACATCCACGACATCAAGGAGTCCTTCCCCGAGCGGGAGCTCTCGAACCTGGTGATCGCCGCGGACCTCCTGACCGAGATCCCGTTCGCGACGCCCGAGGAGCCGCTGACCTCCGTCAACGAGAAGCTCTGGTTCCGCGACGTCGGCCAGCTGCCGGTGGTCGACTCCGCCGCCAGCCGGAAGTTCCTCGGCGTCGTCACCCAGCGCGACCTGCTCGCCGCCTTCGACAGCGAGGTGCTGCGCCGCAACCGCCTCGTCACGCCCGTGCGCACCTTCGGCGACGAGGGCGGCGAGGTCGACTTTCTCGAGCTGCCGGAGAAGCACCACCTCGTCGAGCTCGAGATCCCGGCGGCCCTCGCGGGGCGCACGATGGCGGAGCTCCGGCTGCGCTCGCGCTACGGCGTCTCGGTGATCGCCGTGAAGCGCATGGGACGGGACGGCCTCGAGCGCCGTTTCGTTCCGGGGCCGCCGGAGCGGTTCCAGCACGGCGACGTCATCGTGGTTCTGGGCAACGACGACGCGATCGCGCGCCTCCAGGACGACCGCGCGCTGCCCGTTCCGTCGGAGGCCTGAGGGGTTTGGGTGCTATCCTGACGGGACACCGGGCAGGACTGTGACGACGAAGACGCCTCCGAGCAAGCAGAGCGAGCTTGTCGCGCTCCGCGGCAAGTGGTTCAAGGAGCGCACGCGTCTCTACGACCGCGAGACGGGGCTCCCGACGGTGGCGGTGCTCGTGGACGACCTCAAAAACTGGCTCGCGGAGCGGGGCTCCATCTCGGTTCTCGTCTTCCGCCCGAGCTCGGAAGGCCACGTCGAGGAGGTCTGGGGCTGGGAAGCCTACGACGACCTGCTCCTCGATTTCGTGCGGCGGCTCAAGGCGTTCCAGACCGACGGGATCGTGCCGCAGGGGACCTTCTGCCTCCCGAACGTCCGCTCGGACGAGATCATCCTCTTCGTCAGCCCCGAGGGCAGCGCGGCGATGGAGGGCCCGACGGCGCTCGGCCAGAAGGCCGCGGAGCTCGACCAGCTCATCCGCGGATACCTCGCCGAGCGGGCCGACGTCTCGGCGCGCTTTCGCTCGTTCGTGGGCGCGGCGCGTATCATGAAGGACCCCAAGCACCGCGTGGAGCGGCTGGTCTACCGCGGCGTCCAGGAGGCGCGGGACCAGGTCACCCGGCAGACCGTGCGGCAGGAAATCCGGGGCGGCGAGCTGCTCCAGGACGTCATCTCGCGGCGCGACATCCAGCCCGTGTTCCAGCCGGTCTTCGATCTGGCGACGGGAAACATGATTGGGATGGAGGCGCTCTCGCGCGGGCCCCGCGGCAGCGAGTTCGAGAGCGGCGAGACGCTCTTCTCGCTCGCCGAGCGCACGGAGCTCCTGGTCCCGCTCGAGCGGGTCTGTCGCCAGCGGTCGCTCGAGGCGGCCGCCAACGGTCATAACCGCCGGCAGATTTTCCTCAACCTGTCCCCGGCGGCGGCGTCGGACCCGGAGTTCCTCGGGCCGCTCTTCCGCGACCAGGTCACCGCGCTGGGCCTCGAGCCCGACCGCATCGTCCTCGAGATCACGGAGCGGACCTACGCCGTCTACGAGGGCCTCTTTCGCGAGGTCCTGTCGAAGTTCCGCTCGCAGAACTTCCGGATCGCGGTCGACGACGTGGGCACGGGGTACTCCAACCTCTCCTCGCTCGCCGACATCGAGCCCGACTACCTCAAGTTCGACAACGTCTTCGTGCGGGGCATCGACCGGCGCCAGGTCAAGCAGGACCTCCTCGAGGCCCTCATGAGCTTCGCGCGCAAGATGCACACCAAGGTCATCGCCGAGGGCATCGAGACGCGCGAGGAGCTCCGCGTCCTCCAGTCCCTGGGGGTGCCCTACGGCCAGGGCTTCCTTCTCGCGCGGCCGATGCCCGTCGGCGAGATCGAGCGCTTCGCCTCGATCGCGATCTGACGGGCGCGGGCCGGCGCGGCCGAAGCGGAGTCAGTGCGGGTTGGAGGCTCCGTGCCCGGCCTCTTCCGCCCTCGGCGGCGTGTCGTACGCCGCGACCAGGTCGTCCGGGATGTGCTCGAGATCGGTCCCGCGCAGGTAGTCGCGCAGCGTGGTGCCCGTGCACTCCGAGTCCACGTTCGGAGCGCCCCGGCGGTTGGCGACGTCGTCGATGTTCACGAGCCGGAAGTCGATCGAGAAGCGCGTCCTTCCCGACGTGTTCGGCACCGTCGAGTGCAACTGGGCCCCGGAGAACATGATGAGCCCGCCGGGCGGCGGCACCAGGCGGATCTGCGGATCGAGCTCGAGAGGCTCCTCGGCGCGGGGCTGCGGCCGCGTGTCGGAATGGATGTGTTTGGCGGCTTCCTGACGGCTGCGCGCGTTCCACTCGGCATAGTTGTAGATCCGCGAGCTGTTGGCGACGCCCTTCGACCAGTAGCGCGGGTGGAAGGCCATTCCGTTGGACGGTTCGACCTCGTAAATCGGGAACCACCAGTTGAGCTGACATTGAGGCGCGGAGTACCACGTGTCGCGATGGGGGTGGAAGGCGTAGGCGATTCCGGAGGTCAGGTAGGAATCCGAAGTCGACGTCCGCATCCGGGGCACGTCGAAGTACGTCTTCGTGAGATCGCAGCCGAAGTCGGCCAGGATCGCGCGCAGCAGGCTCTTGCACTCGGGGTGATTGATGAACGCGGGCTTCAGCTTCGCGAGGATCGCGACGTACTCCTCGACCGGAAGGTGGAACTGGGCCTTGACCGGATCGAGTGAGCCGAAGGCCTCCGTCACCATCGCGCGCGCGAAGTCGCGCAGCGCATTGACCGAGGGGCGCGGCGAGAACACCAGGAGCTGCCCGCCGTAGAGCCGCTCGCGGCGCTCGTCGTCGGTGAACGGCGGATCGAAGAAGACGGAGTCCATCTCAGCGCGCGCCGGGATGGGCTGCGGAAATCCCGCCGGAGGCGGTTCCGGCCTGGTGATTGTTCATGCTTTGTGGTTGCCGGTGATTCTACCGCAGGTCCGCCCGGCCGCCCTTCCGGTCCTGCCGCTGGTGCGTCTGCATCTTTCGGCCGCGGGCCTTTCGGGCCAGCATCGCTCTCGTGCGGCGCGTGTTCCTGATGGTTCTGGCGATTCTCGCGGCGGCGGCGAGGGGAGACGCCGCGCCTGCGGGCTGGAGGCTCGTCGGCTGGAACGACCTCGGGATGCACTGCACCGACGGGGTCGACTACGCGGTCTTCTCGCTTCTTCCGCCGTTCAACAACGTTCGCGCGCAGCTCGTCGACCCCTCGGGACGCCTCGCGACCGATCCGTCGGCGGTCAGGGTGACCTACGAGGCGGTCGCGGACCCGGACGGCTCCATCAACCGGACTTCCCGGGGGAAAACCAACTTCTGGCGGCACGTCGGCGAGCTGTTCGGGGCCTCGCCGCCGCCGGACATGGGGCTGGCCGGGTACGCGATGCCGGGCCCGGGCAACGTTCCGCAGCCGATGGCCTTCGATCCCGCGCACGGCTGGTTTCACGCCGACGGAATCCCGATCACTCCCTACGACGACGCGAGGCGCGGCAACCCGTACCCGATGCTGCGCCTGGTTGCGCGCGATGCCGCGGGCGGCGAGCTCGCCTCGACGGACATCGTCGTGCCGGTCTCCGACGAGATGAGCTGCCGCTCGTGCCACGTCCCGCCCGCGGCGAGCCTCGACCCGCTGGGGGACATGAAACGCGCCATCCTCGCTCTCCACGACTCCCGCCAGGGGGCGAGCGCGGCGTACCGGGCCGCGCTCGCTCAGGCCGGCTACAACGCCGCCGGCCTCGAGGCGACGGTGGCGCAGGACGGCACGCCGATCCTGTGCGCGCGCTGCCACGGGTCGAACGCGCTGCCGGGCACCGGACTCGCCGGGGTGACTCCGCTGACGCAGGCCATGCACGGCTTCCACGCGACGTCCCCGGACCCCGACACCGGCGTGCCGCTCGGCTCCTCCGACAATCGCGACGCGTGCTACCGCTGCCATCCCGGCTCCCGGACCCGCTGCCTGCGCGGCGCGATGGGAAGCGCGGTGGCCTCCGACGCCAGCCTCGCCATCCAGTGCCAGAGCTGTCATGGATCGATGGGCGACGTCGCGTCGGCGGCGCGGCAGGGCTGGCTCGACGTGCCGGCCTGCCAGAGCTGCCACACCGGGACGGCGGCGCACAACAGCGGCCAGATCCGGTACACGACGGTGTTCGACGGCACGGGAGGAGTCCGCGTCCCGGCCGACCCGACGTTCGCGACCACGCCGGACGTTCCCGCGGCGGGCTTCTCTCTCTACCGGCTGTCGCACGGCCACGGCAATCTCGCCTGCGAGGCGTGCCACGGCTCGACGCATGCCGAGTACCCGAGCTCGCACCGCAACGACAACATGCAGTCGCTGGCGCTCGAGGGCCACGTCGGGACGATCGCCGACTGCGCGACCTGCCATGCGGCGACCCCCTCGACGATCGACGGCGGGCCCCACGGCATGCACCCGGTCGGCCAGGACTGGGTCTCCGCTCACTCGAACGCCGCGGAGAACAACGCCTCGCGCTGCCAGGCCTGCCACGGGGTCGACTATCGCGGGACCGTGCTCTCGCGCGCCTTCGGGGATCGGACGCTCGACACCCGCTTCGGGACGAAGACCTTCTGGAAGGGATTCCAGGTCGGCTGCTACACCTGCCACTCCGGCCCGTCGAGCGAGAACGCCAATCCCAACGCGGCGCCGGTCGTCACCGACGCGCTGGCGGCGACGCCGTACGGCACGCCGCTCGTCCTGTCCCTCGCGGCGAGCGACGCCAACGGCGATGCGCTGGCGCTGCGCATCGTGCGGCAACCGGCGCACGGCACGGCGGGCCTCTCGGGCCGCACGGTCACCTACATCCCCGAGCCCGGATTCGCCGGGCGGGACGCCTTCAGCTTCGCCGCCTGGGACGGGTCGACGGACTCGAACCTCGGCACGGCGGCGATCGACGTCGCCGAGTCGCTCGCGCCGACCCCCACGCCGACACCCGCCGCACGGCAAGACATCCTGCCCGTCGTCCCGCCGCCGGCGCCGCGGTCCCTCACGCCGAGGCCCTAGGCCGCCGCGCCTCCCCGAGCCACGCCGCGCGCGACGTAGAATCGCCGCGGGTTCGGAATTTCGCCGGCGCCGGGAGGTTAGCTCAGAGGTAGAGCGCCTGTTTTACACGCAGGTGGTCGGGGGTTCGATCCCCTCACCTCCCACCACGCTCGACGGAGGGAACCATGGGTGAGACATCCGCCCCGACGCGTCGCGGCTTTCTCGGCGTTGCGGCTGCCGGAGGAGCGGCCGTCCTGATCTCCGGTGTCTCGGGGACGGCCCGCGCCCGAGGCGAGGGGGAGTCGACGGAGGAGGATGTCTCACCGGCCGAAGACCTGATGCGCGAGCACGGCGTCCTCAACCGGATCCTGCTGATCTACGGGGAAGCCCTGCGGAGGCTCGACGCGAAGGAAGACCTGCCGCCGGAGCCCCTGGCCGATTCCGCCCGGATCATCCGGAACTTCATCGAGGACTACCACGAGAAGCTGGAGGAGGACTTCCTCTTCCCGCGGTTCAGGAAGGCGAACAAGCTGACGGACCTGGTCTCGGTGCTCCTCCAGCAACACGAGGCGGGACGCCGGCTGACGGAAACGACCCTCCGGCTCTCGACGGCTCCCGCCCTCAAGAGCCCCGATGGCCGCGCACAGCTCGCGGACTCTCTCCGCGGCTTCGTCCGGATGTACCGCCCGCACGAGGCGCGGGAGGACACGGTGCTCTTCCCGGCGTTTCGCGGCATCGTCTCGCCCCACGAGTACGACTCCCTCGGCGAAGCGTTCGAGAAGAAGGAGCACGAGCTCTTCGGGGAAGACGGCTTCGAGAAGATGGTCGACAAGGTCGCTTCGATCGAGAAGTCGCTCGGAATCTACGACCTGGCGCAGTTCACGCCAAAGGCCTGACCCGGAGGTTCGAATGAGTCCTCATCCAGGCGCGGGCCGCACGACGGCGCCCGGCGCGGCGGTCTTGATTCGCGTTCTCGTGGGCTGGGTTTTCGTCTCGGAGGGCGTTCAGAAGTTCCTGTTCCCCGACGCTCTGGGCGCGGGCCGGTTCGCCAGGATCGGGATCCCGGGCCCGCAGCTCACGGCCCCCTTCGTGGGCGCGGTCGAGATCGTTTGCGGCCTTCTCCTTCTGCTCGGGCTCCTGACGCGGCTCGCGACGATCCCGCTCCTGATCGACATGGCGGTGGCGATCCTCTCGACGAAGCTCCCGATGTTGTCGGCGCAGGGCTTCTGGCCGATGCTTCACGAGGCCCGAACGGACTTCTCCATGGTGCTCGGGTTGGTGTTTCTCCTCCTGGTCGGGCCGGGGCCGTGGTCGCTCGACGCCGCTCCGGCGCGTCGGAGCGAGGGCGAGGGTTCCCCCGAATGATGCTTTTGCATCAGTTCCGTCCCGCGCAAATCGGTCATTTTGGTTCCGGCGCGAGGAGGAACGATGAACGTGGTGGCCTGGCGGACGCGGCGGCACGAGCGGTTTATCCTGCCGGAAGCCCCCCTCGGACTCGATGAGGTCGCGGCGACGACCGACCCGCCGTCGGGCCGGATGACCCTGCGCTTTCGTCCGACCTCCGGCCGTCCGGAAAAGCTCGAGGCGCTCCGCGAGGCGCGGCGGGCCATGATCCGGGAGGAGTGGACCCGCGGCCTCGAAGAGGGCGAGCCGGCCCTGGCGGAAGCGGTGTTCTCGTCGTCCCTGGTGTCCTGGGAGATCCCGATCGGCGAGCAGACGCGGTGCCGCGAGAAGATCGCCGCGCTGGTTCGGCGGGCCAATCGCCTGCTCGCGCGGCTGCCGAATTGGGCCGCCTCGGCTTCTCCGAACCTCTGACTCCGCCTCACTCGGCCCGCAGGGCGCGGACCGGGTCGATGCGGGTCGCCCGCAGGGCCGGCAGGATGCTCGCCGTTCCGGCGGCGAGCCCGAGGACGGCGGCCGAGCCGAGGAGCGTCGAGGCGTCGTTGGCTGCGATGCCGTAGAGCAGGCCCGAGACGAGCCTCCCCAACGCGAGCGCGGCGGCCGCCCCGCAAACGAGGCCGGCGGCGACCGGCCGCAGCGACTGCTGCGCGATGAGGCCCAGGATGCGCCCGCGGGAGGACCCGAGCGAAAGCCGCACGCCGATCTCGCGCGTGCGCTCGACGACGGCGAAGGCCGTCACCGCGTAGATCCCGGCGAGGGCGAGCGCCAGGGCCGCCGCCCCGAAGACCTCGAGGAGGACCGTCTGGAACCGGCGCTCGGCCAGCGACTCGTCGAGCGCCTCCTCCATGGGCCGGACGGCCGACGCCGCGACGTCGGCATCGAGCGCGCGGATCTCCCGTCGGACGGCGGGGGCGAGCGTCGCGGGCTCGCCGCGCGTCCGCAGCGCGATGCAGAAGATGTTCGCCAGCCACACCGAGACGTCCGGCGGCGTCTGCGGGTAGGGGACGTAAACGTCCGCCGCGCCGTCGGCGTCGAGTCCGGTGAACTTGACGTCGCCGACGACGCCGACGATCTCGACCGTCCGCCACGGATCGCGGTCGTCGATCTGCAGCCGGGCGCCGAGGGGACTCGAGTCCGGGAAGTGGCGCCGTGCGAACGTTTCGCTCACGAGCACGACCGGGACCGAGTCGGCCGTGTCGTGGGGGCCGACGTCGCGGCCTTCCCGCAGCGGGACCCCGAGCGTGTGGAAGTAGCCGGGAGAGACGGCGCGATAGTTGGCGAGCGGCGCCTTCGCACGATCCTGGTCCGGCCGGCCTTCGATCAGGAAGGAGATGTTTGCCCGCCACTGCGTCAGCGGGTTGAGCGAAGCGGCCGAAACCTCTTCGACGCCGGGAAGGCCCGAGAGCCGCGCCGTGACCTGCTCGGCGAAGAGGGAGATCGCCTCCGGGCGGCCATAGCGCGACTTCGGCAGCGAGAGCTGCACGCTCAGCAGGTGGTCGGCCCGGAAGCCGGGGTCGGTCGCCTGCAGTCTTTGAAGCGTGCGGAGTAGCAGGCCGGCGCCGACGAGGAGCACGAGCGAGAGCCCGACCTCGGCCGCGACGAGGGCGGCCCGGGCCCGGGTGCTGCGGCGGCCGCCGGTGTTCCCGCGGCCCATCCCCGAGAGCGTCCGGGCGATTCCCCGGCTTCCCTGGATCGCGGGGGCGAGACCCAGGGCGAGGCCGGCGGCGATCGAGAGGGCGAGATTGAAGGCCAGGATCGGCAGGTCGATCCCGATCTCGGAGGCGCGGGGCATCCGGGCGGGACCGAGGGCGAGCAGGGCGCGCACCCCGCCAACCGCCACGAGGAGGCCGAGGACGCCGCCGAGCAGGGCCAGCACTCCCGTCTCGACGAGGAGCTGGCGGAGGAGGTCCCGCCGCCGCGCCCCGAGGGCCGCGCGCAGAGCGAGCTCCGGCCGCCGGCCGGCCACCCGCGCGAGCAGCAGGTTGGTCAGGTTGGTGCAGGCGATCAGGAGCACGAGCGCCACGGCGGCCTGCAGCAGCAGGAGCGTCTTGCGGAAGTTCCCGACGACGAGCTCCGCGAGGGGCTGCAGCCGTACGCCCGAGCGGCCCGCGTTGGTGTCGGGATAGGCGGCGCGCAGGCCCGCGACGATCGTGTCGAGGTCCTTCCCGGCGGCCCCCGGCTCGATCCCGGGCTTGAGGACGCCGAGCACGCGCAGGAAAGTCGAGCGGCGCCGGGCCCGTCGGGGATCGGTCTCCAGGACGAGGGGTGTGACGAGCTGCGCGCTCGAAGCGAGGAACGGGTACTCGGGCGGCAGGACTCCGATGACGGTGTAGGGCTCGCCGTTGAGCGTCAGGGCGCGGCCGAGGATCGCGGGGTCTGCGCCGAAGCGGGATTTCCAGAGGCCGTCGCCGAGCAGCACGACGCGGGCGCCTCCCGGCCGTTCTTCCTCCGGCAGCGGCGTCCGGCCGAGCGACGCGCGCGCGCCGAGGACGCGGAAGAAGTCGCGCGAGACCCACTGCGCCGGCAGCGTCACCGGCTCGTCGACGCCGGTCAGGTTGGCGCTCCAGCCGCCGTAGGCGAGGAGGGCGTCGAAGCTCCGCGTGTTCTCGCGCAGCTCGAGAAAGTCGGCGATGGCGAAGGGCTGGCGGTCGCTCCCGGGCTCGAGGGAGTGGACCGCGAAGAGCCGGTCGGCGTGCGCGAAGGGGAGCCGGCGCAGCAGCACCGCGCGGACGACGGTGAAGATCGCCGTGTTGGCCCCGATCGCCAGGGCGAGTGTCGCGACGACGGCGGCGGCGAAGCCCGGGCGGCGGCGGACGTTGCGGAAGGCGAGTCGCAGGTCGCGCAGCAGGCTCGGCATCATGGCGACAACTCCACGCCGGCGAGCCTAGGCGTCGCATATGCTATTATCAATGATGATTTTATGTGACTATAGAATCAGAAATGGTGATTTGACGTGATGGACGGCCGCCACCTCGCCACTTTCCAGGCGGTCCTCCGCGAGGGCAGCTTCCTCAAGGCCGCCCGCGCCCTCGGCCTCGCCCAGCCCACCGTGACGCTGCACATCCAGGAGCTCGAAGCGCAGTTCGGCCTCGAGCTCTTCGACCGTCGCGGGCGCCGGCGACCGCTGACTCCCGCCGGCGAGCTCCTCGCCGAGCGCGCCGGGCCGATCCTCGACTCCTTCGACCGGCTCGCGCGGAGCATGTCGGAGCTGAGAGACGGACGCAGCGGCCTGATCCGCGTCGGCTCGATCGAGCCCGCCGCGAGCCAGCGAGTCATGCCCCTCCTCGGCAAGCTCCAGCGCGAGCGGCCCGCGCTGCGCGTGCGCCTCGACGTCTCGGGAACCAACGGCGTCAGTCGCGGCGTGGCCGATGGAGAGCTCGACCTCGGCCTCTGCTCCGCGCCCCCGGCCGAGCTGGGCCTCGACTTCGAGCCGCTCTTCGCCGAGGAGATGGCCCTGCTCGTTCCGCGCGGGCACCGGCTCTCCGGGCGAAAGCCTCTCCGCGCTCGGGACCTCGAGGGCGAGCCGCTCCTCCTGACCGAGCAGGGCTGCTCCTACCGGCGAGCGATCGAGACGGCCCTGCAGGAGCACGGCGTGCGGCCTCAGTGGAGCGTCGAGAGCGGGGGCACTGAGACGCTCAAGGCGGCCGTGCACCAGAAGATGGGCATCGCCATCCTGCCGCGTGCGGCCGTTTCGCCGGCGCCGCCGGGGACGATCGTCCGGAGCCTGGCGGACCTCGTCATCGCGCTCCCCGTCGGGTTCGCCACCCGGCCCGAGGCGGCCCCCGCCCCGCCCGCCCTGGCCCTCCTCGTCGCCTCGCTCCGCCGGGCGCTCGGCGCGAGCGCCGGAGGCGAACGGCGATGACGAAGCGATCGGGTCCCGGGCGCGGCTACTCGCTTCTCAGGACCCGGTTCGGGTCGACGGAAAGTGCCCGGCGCGCCGGAACCCAGCAGGCCAGAAGGCCCGCCGCGAGGAGTAGCGCGGCAACGGCGGCATAGGTCGCCGGGTCGATCGGACGCGTTTCGAAGAGGAGGCTCGAGAGGAAACGTGTCAGCACCGCGGCCCCCGCCGCGCCAACGGCGAGGCCGGTGGCGGTCAGTGCGAGGCCCTGGCGGAACACGAGTCCGAGCACGTCGCGCCGGCTCGCGCCGAGGGCAAGACGGATGGCGATCTCCCGCGCGCGGCGGCCGACGTCGTAGGCGATGAGGCCATAGAGACCGATGACCGCCAGCAGCAGGGCCGTGGCGCCGAAAAGGGAGAGCAGCGTCGTGCGGAAGCGCGGCTGCGCGACGGAGTCATTGACGATCGCCGTCATCGGCTGGATGTCGGCGACCGGGAGCGACGGGTCGAGCGCGGCGACCTCGCGGCGAATGGCGGCGGCGAGAGCGCCGGGGTCGCCCATACGCTTTGTCCGGATCGCGAGATAGGAGGCCCACCACGGCTCCTGCTCGAAGGGAACGTACATCTCGGGCTTCGAGTCGGCGGCGATACCGTCGCGTTTAACGTCGCCGACGATACCCACGATCGTCCGCGGGACGCTTTCGGTGAAGCCGAAGGCGATGCGCCGGCCGATCGGGTCCTCGCCCGGGAAATGGCGCCGCGCCAGCGCGTCCGAGATCACGCAAACCTTCGGCGCGGAGGCCGCGTCGCTCGCCGTGAAGAGGCGTCCCCGCAGGAGCGGGATGCGGAGGGCCTGGAAGTAGCCGGGTGTCAGCGCCGTGTAGTTGGCGCTGAGGTCCGCGCCCGCGGCCGGAGCGGGGCGGCCCTCGACCGTGAAGGCGAAGTTGAGCCCGCTTCCCGTGAGCGGAAGCGGCAGGACCGCAGCGGCGGATTCGACCCCGGGCTCGGCCTCGAGCCGTTCGACGAGGCGCTCGTAGAATCCGAGCCACTGTTCGGGTTTCGTGTACTGGTTGCGGGGGAGCGATATGCCGGCGGTCAGCACGCCCGTCGGCTGGAATCCGAGCGGGGCCTCCTGCAGGCGCAGGAAGCTCTTCGTGAGCAGTCCCGCGCCGATCAGGAGCACGAACGAGAGGGCCGTCTCCGCCACGACGAGCGCGCGCCGCAGGCGCCTCCGGCCGCCGCCCTCGCCGGCGCCCGACGACCCTTCCTTCAGGGCCGACGAGGGATTCGCTCCCGAAGACTGGAACGCCGGGGCGAGGCCGAACGCGACGGCGGCGACGAGACAGGCGCCGAGGGCGAAGAGCAGGACCGTCGTGTCGAGGCGGATCTCCGACACCCGCGGAAGATCCGCGGGAAGCCAGGCCTCGAGCCCCTTCAATCCCGCGAAGGCGAGGCCGACGCCGAGAGCGCCGCCCGTGCCGGCGAGAAGGATGCCTTCCGCCAGGAATTGCCGCAGAAGCCGAGCGCGGCTCGCGCCGAGGGCCGTCCGGATGGCGACCTCGCGCGCGCGGCCGCTCGCCCGCGCGAGCAGGAGGTTCGCCACGTTGGCGCAGGCGATCGCGAAGACGAGACCCACCGCGCCGAGCAGGACGAGAAGGGCGGTCCGAACGCCCGAAACGAGGCTCTCCGCGAGCGGGACGATCTCGATTCCCCAGCCCTCGTTCTCTTTCGGGTACTCGCGCGCGAGGGCCGCCTGCACCGACGCGAGCTCGGCCCGGGCCCCGGCCGGCGTCGTCCCGCTCTTCAGGCGTCCGACGATCCGGAGGTAGTGGCCCCCGCGGCGCTCGCGCAGGTCGCCGAAGACGGGGTCGTGCGTCAGCGTCAGCCAGAGGTCGGCGCGCGGCGACTCGGGCGGCGTCTTGAACCGCGCCGGCATGACGCCCACCACGACGACCGGTTTCTGGTCGAGAAGGATCGACTTTCCGACGATCGCGGGATCGGCCGCAAAGCGAGCGCGCCAGAGCCGCTCGCCGAGCACGGCGACCGCCGGGGCGGCCGGGTCGTCGTCGACCGCCGCGAGCGTGCGGCCGAGGAGGGGCGTGTCCTCGAGCATCCGGAAGAGGTTCGACGTGACGGTCCCGGCCGTGACGAGGAGCGGGTCCCCGTGTCCGGTCAGCGTGTAGTCGTGCATCCGGATCGCCGCGAGCTCCTCGAAGGATTTCGACCGTGTGCGCCAGTCGTCGAAGTTCGGATAGGAGACGCCGTTGCCGGTGACGCCCAGGCTCGGCTGATTCTGGGAGACCGCCACGAGGCGGTTGGCGCCGGGGAAGGGGAGCGGTCTGAGCAGAACGGCGTCGACGACGCTGAAGATCGCGGTGTTGGCGCCGATCCCGAGAGCGATCGTTGTCAGCGCCACCGCGGCAAATCCGGGGCTCCGCGCGAGCGATCGCGAGCCGAAGCGCAGGTCCCGGAGAAGCTGTCCCATGGCCGCCTCCGTCGTCGACGTTCTCACAAGAGACGCCGGGCGGGGCGGGGGGTTTCGCCATAGGATCGCCGGAGGGAGGTCCCATGACAGGCTCGTTCGTTCGCGCCCGGGCGCTCGCGCTCGCGTCGGCCGGCCTCTTCGCCGCGGCCGCGGCAATGCCCCAGCAGCCGTCCTGGCACTGGCCGGAGAAGGCGAAGAACCTCCAGGTCCTCCCGAAGGACTCCGATGCCGAGAAGCTCCAGGCCATCATGAAGGGCTTCACCCGCTCGCTCGGGGTCCGCTGCACCCACTGCCACGTCGGGACCGAGGGGCAGCCGCTGTCGACGTACGACTTCGTCTCGGACCAGAACCCCAACAAGGACCGGGCGCGCGAGATGTACCGGATGCTCGGCGACATCAACGGCCACCTGAAGAAGATCGCGCCGAGCGGGGACAAGCGCGTCAACATGTGGTGCGGAACGTGCCACCAGGGACGGCCACGCCCGATGACGCTCGTCGAGGAGCTCGGCCAGACTTACCGTCGCGCCGGGATCGACGCAACCCTCGTCCGGTATCGCGAGCTTCGCGAGCGGTTCTACGGCCGCGGCGGCTACGACTTCGGCGAGCGCTCGCTCGACGATTTCGGAGACGAGCTCCTCGAGCTCGGAAACCGGGACGCGGCGATCGAGATCCTCCGGCTCAACGCCGCCCAGTTTCCGCAGTCGGGCAACGCGTGGAGCAGCCTCGCGGCGGCCTTCGACGGCGCCGGCCGGAAGGAGCTCGCGGCGATCTATTACCGCAAGGCCCTCGAGGTCGATCCGGGGAACGAGGAGGCCCTCGCGCAAGCTCGTCGCGCTCGAGGGACCGAAGCCGAAGTAGCCGATCCCCCGGCGCTAGGGCTCGAACCGCCCCATTACGCCCCAGCCGCCGAAGACTTCCGAGACGGCGAGGATGAGCTCGTTGCGGCCCTTTTTGAGCGGCAGGTAGAGCGTTCCCTGCCAGTAGCCGATGAGGCCCTCCTGGCGCGGGTTGTCGTGGCTGTAGCGCGCGTCTCCCGAAAAGAGCGGCCGGCCGTTCAGGAAGACGGTGACCTCGTCGCTGAAGCCGAAGTCGAAGCGGCGCACGCCGTCGGCGGCGGCGTCCACGGCGACGCGGGCCAGGACCCCCGGCCGCTCGACGTCCTTCGGAAGGGGCACGGACTTCTCGAACACGACGAGGCCGGAGGGCTCGGCGGCGACCTTCCGCCACGCGCCGCGCAGGACCTTCTCCGGAAGCGCCCGGACCGGCCCCTTGTCGGGAACGAAGGACTCGGAGATCTCCCACTCCGGGATGACGCCCTTCGGCGGCTCGTTCTCGCGCGTCGTGGACTTCGCGAAGTCGTACGGGACGCAGCCGGGACGCAGGACGATGTTCGAGATCGCCGCGACGCGCTCGCCCTCGGGCGCCCCCGGGCAGGCGTCGGAGAACTCCAGGCCGCCCGACCGGGGCTCGCGGCGCAGGCGCGCGACGACGAGCTGCGGCTCGGCGACGTCGCCGACGAAGACGGCGGCGCGCGTGCCCGACATCACGATCCGCACCCGGAACCACTGGTTCCGGGGGAACGCCGCCTTCGCCGTGAATCCGGGGCCGTGGTAGAGCTGCCAGCCGCCGACGCCCTGGTACGCGGGAACGTACTGGATCGCGTCGGGCAGCTCCGACTTGTGCGTGCGGAGATAGAACTCCTCGTACTCGCCCTCGCCCTGCCGCCGCAGCCCGACCATCGGGAAGTTGCGCCGCGTCGAGACGGCGAGATCGAAGTCGAGCGTGCCGTCGAGAAACTGCACGTCCTTCGCGACGACCTCGGCGCTGCACATGCGGAGCGCCGGCCGGCCCAGGTAGCTCTCGATCTTCGCGTCGCCTCCGAGCTGCCAGCGGGCGGGATCCAGGGGAATGGGCGTCGCGGGCTCGGCCGCCCGCGCGGTGATCGTCGCGGCCAGCCCGGCCGCCGCCAAGATCGCTCTCATAGGCCTCCCATGGGCCGCCAAGGTCGATCGAGGCGGCTCACCGTGCTTACGCGCCGGACCCGGTCCGGGTTGCGCGCCTCCGGCGTGAAGTCCCCGGACGGCTGATTCAATCGCATCACTTCGCGCGGGAACGCCTGACGCACACTGCCTCGAGGTGTCCGAGATGAGCGGCCGAGCCGGGGGCGCGAGTCGGGAAAGGGCTGCGTTTTCGCGGCTGACGTCGGAGGAGTGCCGACGCCTCCACGACGCGAGCCTCGAGATCCTGGAGCGCACGGGCGTGCGCCTCTTCGAGCCCGAGGCCGTGGAGCTCGCCCGGAAGGCCGGCGCATCCGTCTCCGACGGAAACCGGGTCCGGATTCCGGCCCGCATGGTCGAGCGCGCGCTTTCGAGCGCCCCGCGGAGGGTCGTGCTCCACGATCGCCGCGGGAATCCGGTGATGCCCCTCGAGGGCGCCCGGACGTACTTCGGGCCGGGATCCGACTGCCTCAACATCGTCGACCACCGGACGGGGGAGCGGCGCCGCGCCGTGCTCCAGGACGTCGCGGACGCGGCGCGCCTCGGCGATGCGCTGCCGAACATCCATTTCCTCATGTCGATGTTCCTGCCGTCCGACGTGCCGCCGGATCTCGCCGACCGGCTGCAGTTCGAGGCCATGCTCCGGAACACCGTCAAGCCGATCGTCTTCGTGACCTACGAGATGGCCGGCTGCGCCCAGGTGGTCGAGATGGCCGAGGCCGTCGCCGGCGGCGCCGAGGCCCTGCGCGAGCGGCCCTTCGTCGCCTGCTACATCAACGTCACGACCGGCCTGCTGCACAACGCCGACGCGCTGCAGAAGCTCCTCTTCCTGGCGGAGAAGGGCCTCCCGGCCCTTTACATCCCGGTCGTCTCCGGCGGGACGAGCGGCCCGATGACGATGGCGGGCGGCCTGGCCTCGTCCAACGCGGGAGCGCTCGCGGGCCTCGTCATCTCGCAGGCGAAGCGCGAGGGCGCGCCCTACGTCATGCCCGGCTTCGGCGGCGACGCGCTCGACATGCGCACGATGGTCGACCCCTACGCGGCGCCGGAACCGCGGGGCATGGCCGAGGCGCTCGGCCACTTCTACGACCTGCCGCTCTTCACGCTCGGGGGCAGCAGCGAATCGAAGATCGTCGACGCCCAGGCCGGGATCGAGGCCGCCCTGAGCATGCTGATCGGCGCGATGTCGGGAGGCCACCTCTTCCACGACCTCGGTTACCTCGAGTCGGGCCTGTCGGGCTCGCTCGCCCAGCTCGCCATCTGCGACGAGATCGCGGGCTGGATCGCGAGCTTCCTGCAGCCCGTCGAGATCAGCGAGGAGACGCTGGCGCTCGACCTCATCGACCAGGCGGGCCCGGACGGCCAGTTCCTGAAGTTTCCGCACACGCGCCGGCACATGCGGGAGCGCTGGTACCCGACCCTCTTCGACCGCGACCTCCACTCGGGCTGGCTCGCCCGCGGCGGGAAGTCGCTCGTGGAGCGCGCGGCGGACCGGGTGACGCAGCTCCTCGCGACGCACGTGCCGGAGCCGCTCGATCCCGCCGCCGCCGAGGCGGTGCACCGCGTCGTCGAGCGCGCGGCGGCGAGCGCCGCGCCGGCGCCGGCCGGAGCCGGAGACTCCCGATGCATGACGACCTGCTTCCGGCCATGCGGCAGAGCATCGTCGACGGCGATCCCGACCGCGCCGCCGAGCTGGCGCGCCGCGCCATCGACGTCGGGATGGCGCCGCTCGACGCGATCAACCGCGGTTACGTCCCGGGGCTCGACTTCGTCGGCGAGACTTTCGGCAAGGGCGAGATGTTCCTTCCCGACCTCGTGATGGCGGGCGAGGCGATGAAGGCGGCGACCGGCGTGCTCGAGCCGGAGCTCCAGAAGGGCGGGGCCCGCCGGGATGTCCTCGGCCGGATCGTCCTGGGAACCGTCCAGGGCGACATCCACGAGATCGGCAAGACCCTCGTCTCGACGATGCTCGCGGCGAGCGGCTTCGAGGTGGACGACCTCGGCGTCGACGTGCCGTACGAGCGGTTCGCCACCCGCGCGCGCGAGATCGGCGCCGACATCGTCGGAGTCTCGGCGCTCCTGACCACGACGATGACCGGCCAGCGCCAGGTGGTCGAGGCGCTCGACCGCCACGGCCTGCGCCCCCGGGTCAAGGTGATCGTCGGCGGGGCGCCCGTGACGCGGGCCTGGGCGGAGGAGATCGGCGCCGACGGTTACGGCGAGGACGCGGTGGCGGCGGTGGCGATCGCGAAGGCCCTGGTGCGCGGGTAGCCCTCCGGCGATGCGGCCGAAAATCTCGCTCCTCGACCGCGCCTTCATCGAGCGCATCCTCGACGAGGCGCACTGTCTCCTCGCATCGCCGGGCGTGCGCGTCTCGGCTCCCGACGTCGCCGCGCTCCTCGCCGGAGGAGGGGCGAGAGTCGAGGACGGCGTCGCGCGCATCCCGCGGGAGCTGGTCGAGCGGGCACTCGCGTCGGCGCCGCGCGAGTTCGTGCTGCACGATCGCGGCGGCCGCGCCGGCGTCCGCTACGGCGGCGACGCCGTCCAGTTCGATCCGGGCTCATCGTGCGTCCAGGTCCTCGACGCCGAGACGGGCGCCTGCCGGCTCTCCCGGACCGGACGACCTCGTGCGCCTCGTCCAGGTCGCGGAGATGCTTCCGGAGTACGCGGCGCAGTCGACCGCGCTCGTCTGCGACGACGTTCCGAAGGACATCGGCGACCTGTATCGCCTCTTCCTCGTCCTCTGGCACTCGGACAAGCCGGTCGTGACCGGCGCGTTCACGGCGCGCGCGGTCTCCTCGATGATCGACCTCCTCGCGGCCGACGCCGGGGGCCGCGACGCCCTCCGGTCGAAGCCCCGCGCCGTGTTCGACGTCTGCCCGTCGCCGCCCCTCCACTGGTCCGACTTCGCCGCCGAAAGCCTGGTCGAGCTCGCTCGCGCGGGCGTGCCGGCGGAGATCGTGCCGGTCCCGCTCGCCGGAGCGGCCGCCCCGGTGACCCTCGCGGGCTCCGTCGTGCAGCACGCCGCCGAGTGCCTCAGCGGAATCGTGATCCACCAGCTCGCGCAGCCGGGCGCGCCGGTCGTGTGGGGAGGCGCCCCGTCGATCTTCGACATGCGCACGGGGACGACCCCGATGGGCGCGATCGAGACGGCGATGATGGACCTCGCGTGCGCCGAGACCGGCAAGCACCTCGGCCTGCCGACCCACGCCTACCTCGGGGGAAGCGACGCCAAGGTCGTGGACGCCCAGGCGGGCATGGAGGGCGCCATCGGGCTGCTCCTCGGCGCGCTCGGCGGGATCAACATGATCTCCGGGGCCGGGATGCTCGACTTCCTCGGGGTCCAGAGCGTCGAGAAGCTCGTGCTCGACGCGGAGGCGATCGCCTCGGCGCGGCGCCTTCTCGAGGGAATCGAGGCGCGCACCGGGTCGCTCGCGGTCGACATGTTCGCCCGGGCCGGCCTCGCCGGCGAGTTCCTGAAGCTTCCCGAGACGCGCAAGCTCTTCCGGCTCGAGCAGCACCTGCCGTCGGCGGCGATCGACCGCGCGTCGCTTCGCTCCTGGCAGGAGGCCGGATCGCACGACGCCTTCGCGCGGGCCCGCTCCCGCGCGGCGGAGCTCGTCGCGTCCTGGCGGCGCCCCGCGCTCGGGGTCGAACGGGAGCGCGGCCTCCGGGCGGTCGTGGAGCCTCTCGCCGCGGCGGCCGGGCTGCAGGGGTTGCCGGGCCTGTGAGCACCGCGCTCGCCTCGCCGGACTGGGCCCGCGGCGTCGACGCCGACGCCGTCCTGCGCGGCCAGGGCGCCGATCCGGATCGCATCCGGAGGCGGAGCCCGCGGCTCGTCGACCTCGCCGAGAGCGCCGCCCGCGAGGGCCCGGCCCTTCTCTCGCCGCGCGTCGACTGGCGGCGCCTGCGCGTGGGCTCCCGGGACGGCGAGCGCCTCCTCCTCGAGGGCGGCGCGGAGCTGTCGGGGCCGCTCGTCGCCCGGCGGCTTTCGGAGGCGCGGGACGTCGTGGCGATCGTCGCGACGATCGGCGGCCGGCTCGAGAAGGCGGTCGACGCGATGTCCGCGCGGGACCTGCCGCGCGCCCTGGCGCTCGACGCGTTCGGCACGGCGGCCGTCGAGGCGCTCGCCGCCGCCGCCCGGCGTCGCGTTCGGGATCTCGCCGCGGACGAGGGCCTGCGCGCGACGCTGCCGCTCGGCCCCGGCATGACCGGCTGGCCGCTCGACCCCGGGCAGCGGCAGCTCTTCGGGCTGCTCGGACCTTCCGGCGCGGCCCCCGCGGGAGTGCGGCTCCGCGCGGGATGCATGATGGAGCCCCGCAAGTCGCTCTCGATGGTCGTCGGGCTCGGTCCCGACGTCTTCGAGGGCGGACGGACCTGCGACCTCTGCGCCGCGGCCGGCCGCTGCCGGCACCGGGATCCCCGTGCAGACGCTCGATAGTCCGGGCGTCGTCGAGTTTCAGCCCGTCGGCCGGCGCGCCCGGGTCCCCGCGGGCGCGACCCTGCTCGCCGCCGCGCAGTCGGTGGGCGTGGAGCTCCAGGCGATCTGCGGGGGCGAAGGCACGTGCGGAGGCTGCCGGGTGCGGGTGATCCGCGGCGCGGTCTCCGCGCCGGGCGAGCAGGAACAGTCGCAGCTCTCGGCGGAAGAGGCGGCGGAGGGTGTCCGGCTGGCCTGCCAGGCGGTGGCGCTCGGCGACGTGTCCGTCGACGTCCCGCCCGATTCGCTGACCGCCGCGCAGCGCGTCCAGCTCGAAGGGAAGGAGTTCGCTCTCGCCTCCGTGCCGCACCGCCGGCCGGGGAGCCTGGGGCTCGCCATCGACGTCGGCACGACCAAGCTCGCGGTCTACCTGCTCGACCTCTCGAGCGGCGCGACGCTCGCGCGCGGCGGGTCGATGAATCCCCAGATCGGGTACGGGGAGGACCTGATCAGCCGGATCGCGTACGCCGACCAGAACCCGGCCGGCGCGCGGATTCTGCGCGAGAAGCTCGTCGAGCGGCTGAACCGGCTCATCGCGGAGATCTGCGCCCGCGCCGCCGTCCCGCGGGACCGGATCGCCGACGTCGTGGCGGTCGGCAACCCCGTCATGCATCACCTCCTGGCGGGGCTTCCCGTGCGCACGCTCGGCACCGCGCCCTACCATCCGCTGACGACCGACGCCCTCGATCTCTACGCCCGGGACGCGGGTCTCGACCTCCCGATCGGCACGCGCATCTTCGTTCCGTCGAACATCGCCGGCTACGTCGGCGCCGATCACGTCGCGACACTCCTCTCGACCGGCATCGGCTCGACCGGGCGGACCGCGGTGGCGATCGACATCGGAACCAACACCGAGATCAGCCTCGCCCGGCGCGACCGGCTCGTCTCCTGCTCCTCGCCCTCCGGTCCCGCGTTCGAGGGCGCCCACATCGCCGCGGGAATGCGGGCGGCGGCGGGCGCGATCGAGCGCGTCCACGTCCGGGCGGAGGCGGTGTCGGTCTACACGGTGGGCCGGGTGCCGCCCCTCGGCATCTGCGGCTCGGGGATCGTCGACGCCATCGCCGGGATGCTCGGGGTGGGCGCGATCGATCGGCGGGGCAACCTCCGCCGCGATGCCCCGCACGTCCGGGAGAGCCAGGGCCGCCTCGAGTTCCTGCTCGTCCCGGCGTCCGAGACGGGGCACGGCCGCGACCTCGTCATCACCCGGGACGACGTCAACGAGATCCAGCTCGCCAAGGCGGCGATCCGGGCCGGCATCGACGTGCTCCTGCACGAGGCGGGGGCGGAGCCGGACGAGCTCGAGGAGATCGCGGTCGCCGGCGCGTTCGGGTCCTACCTCGATCTCCGGAGCGCGGTGCGGCTCGGCCTCCTGCCGGACGTCGCGCTCGCGCGCTTCCGCCAGGTCGGCAACGCCGCGGGCGCCGGGGCGCGGCAGATGCTCGTCGATCCCGACAGCCGCTTCGAGGCCCAGGCGATCGCCCGCCGCGTGGAGTACGTCGAGCTCGCGGCGCACCCCGCGTTCCACCGGCGTTTCGTCACCGCGATGGGCTTCGACGGAGCCTGAGCGGCCAGAGTCGGAGCCCGCGCCGAGTCAGTGGGGCGCGATGTGGGGAGGCGACGGATCGCGTCCGCGCCCGCCCGATAGAATCCCCGGCCGGAGGTTTCCATGCACCGACGCGTCCTCGCCGCTTCCGTCCTCGCCGCCGCCCTCGCCTCGCCCGGCTTCGTCGCCGCCGAGGAGCCCCCCAGGGGCATCGAGGTCGCCGACATGGACCGCAACGTCGAAGCCTGCACCGACTTCTACGCGTTCTCCAACGGCGCCTGGCGGACGGCCAACCCGATCCCGCCCTCCATGTCCCGCTGGAGCCGGCGCTGGAAGGCCGGCGAGGACGCCAAGGAGCAGCTCAAGGAGATCCTCGAGGAGACCGCGGCGACCAAGGACGCCCGGCGCGGAAGCGTCGAGCAGCTCGTCGGCGACTACTACGGGGCGTGCATGGACCAGCCCGCGCGCAACGCGGCCGGCGTCGCTCCGCTGCGGCCGTACTTCGCCGAGATCGACGCGATGAAGACCCCGGCCGACGTCGGCCGGATGATCGCGAAATTCCACGCTCTCGGCATCCCGGTTCCGTTCGGGGTCACGGGCGGCTCGGACAACCACAACCCCAACGACGTCATCGCCTTCGTCTACGCGAGCGGACTCGGCCTGCCCGACCGCGACTACTACGTGAAGACCGAGAAGCGATTCGTCGAAGCCCGGGAGAAATACCGCGAGCACGTCGCGAAGATGCTCGAGCTCGCCGGCTGGACGCCGGCGCGGGCGAAGGCGGCGGCGTCGACCGTGTTCGCGTTCGAGAAGCGGCTCGCCGAGGCGTCGCTCGACAACGTCGCCCTGCGCGACCCCAACGCGACCGACCACAAGACGGCCTGGGCGAGCCTGCAGAAGATGACCCCGGCCTTCGACTGGGCGGGCTATGCGAAGGCCTCCGGCTTCCCGGCGGGCGACGTCAACGTCAACGAGCCGAAGTTCATGGCCGAGGTGCAGCGCCTCCTGAAGACGGCGCCCGTCGCGGACTGGAAGACCTACATGACCTGGCAGCTCGTCGACACGATCGCCGGGTCGCTGTCGGACCCGTTCGTCGACGAGGACTTCGCGTTCAAGGGCGCCTACCTGAAGGGCGAGAGGGAGATGAAGCCCCGCTGGAAGCTCTGCGCCGAGTCGACGGACCGCCTGCTCGGCGAGGCGCTCGGCCGGAAGTACGTCGAGAAGTACTTCCCGCCGGCGGCGAAGGCCCGCATGCAGGAGCTCGTCCGGAACGTCCTCCTCGCGATGAAGGAGACGATCGAGGGCCTCGACTGGATGAGCGCGGAGACCAAGGCGAAGGCGCTGGAGAAGCTCTCGACGTTCAACCCCAAGGTCGGCTATCCCGACAAGTGGAAGGACTACAGCAAGGTGCCGATCTCGCGGGCCTCCTACTGGGACGACGTCGCCGCGGCGCTCCGGTTCAACGTGACCGACAACCTCTCGACGATCGGCAAGCCCGTCGACCGCGGCCGGTGGGGCATGACGCCCCCGACGTCGAACGCGTACTACAACCCGTCGCTCAACGAGATCGTGTTTCCCGCCGGAATCCTGCAGCCGCCGGCCTTCGGGATGGAGTTCAACGACGCCGTCAACTACGGCGCGATCGGCGTCGTGATCGGCCACGAGATCAGCCACGGCTTCGACGACCAGGGGGCGCAGTTCGACGCTCTCGGCCGGCTCGAGAACTGGTGGTCGCCGGAGGACCTGAAGAAGTTCCAGGAGAAGACGGCCTGCGTCGTCGCCCAGTACGACGCCTACGAGGTCGAGCCGGGCGTGCCGCAGAAGGGCAGGCTCGTCGTGGGCGAGTCGATCGGCGACCTCGCGGGGGCGCGCATCGCCTACCGGGCGTTCCAGATCGCGCAGAAGGGAAAGCCGCCGCTCCCGACGATCGACGGCTTCACGCCGGATCAGCAGTTCTTCATCGCGTGGGGCCAGTTCCGCGGCGACGCCATCCGCCCCGAGCTCGCGCGGACGATGGCGCAGGGCGACCCGCACCCGATCGCGAAGTTCCGGGTCATCGGGCCGCTGTCGAACCTGCCGGAGTTCGCGAAGGCGTTCGGCTGCAAGCCGGGCTCGCCGATGGTCAGGCCGGAGGATAAAAGGTGTGACGTCTGGTAGGGGAGCAGGAGGCAGGAGGCAGGAGGCAGGAGGCACGAGGGGAGCCGCCCCCGGTCGTAGGGGCGGCCCTCGTGGCCGCCCTCCACTCCGAGGAGCCGAACCGGGAAATCGAGACCTGATTCCTTAGCGGGCGGCGTGGAGAGGGGGTTCCGCGGGTCGGCCGGAAGCCTGCAGCGGGACCTCGTGGCGGCGGACGGGCGGGACGTCGACGGACTGGCCGTTGTCGAGGATCGCGACGCGGTCGCGAAGGTCGGGCGAGACGGCGAGAGCGTCGACGAGGATCTCCACGGGCTCGGTCTCCCCCTCGTCCGAATTGGGGAAGGTCCCGAAGTGCATCGGGATCATGGTCGCCGCGCCGAGGTCGCGCATCGCCTGGAGCGCGTCCTCGGGGCCGATGTGCTGCTCGCGCATGTACGAGACCGGCTTGAATCCGCCGATCGGCAGGATCGCGAGGCGCAGGTCGGGGAAGCGCTTTCCGATCGCGGCAAAGTGCGAACCCCAACCGGTGTCGCCCGCGAAGTAGACCGAGCCCGACGGCCCGCTGAGGACGAAGCCGCACCAGAGCGTGCGGTCGTGGTCGAAGAGGCCGCGGCCCGAGCTGTGCCGCGCCGGGACCGCCGTGACCGTCACGCCGTGGCCGAGCTCGGCCGACTGCCACCAGTCGAGATCGCGCCCGCCCGGGACGCCGTTCTTCGCGAGGAAGACGCCGTTGCCGAGGCCGGAGTAGACGACGGGACGGGACGTCGCGGCGAGGCGCCGGAGCGTCGGCAGGTCCATGTGGTCCTGGTGGTTGTGGGAGACGAGGACCGCGTCGATCCTCGGCAGGTCCTCGAACCGGATCCCGGGCGGGCGGCGCCGGCGCACGCCGACGGTCGCCACGGACCGCTTGGCCCAGGTCGGATCGGTCAGGATGTTCACGCCGTCCATCTGGACGAGGAGCGTCGCGTGATTGACGAAGGTCACCCGCAGATCGCCGTCGCAGACGTTCGCGGCCGGCGCCGGGCCCGGGGGAGTGTTCGTGAACTTGCGCCAGGGGCCCCGGCGCGTGACGAAAGTCTTCTTCGCCCATTCGCCGAACCGGACCGAGCGCGGCTCGGGCTGGTAGAAGCGCTTGCCGTCGAAAGCCCGGGTCTCGGCCGCCGACACCGAATGATTGGAGACCAGCGCGACCGACTGCGCGCGCGTGTGCACCGCCAGCAACTGCGCAACCAGCGCCGCCAGCACGATGACGGTGAGCTTTCCGAATCGCATAAGGGATTTGATCCAGTCTGTGGCCCCTTCGGGGGGGCCGGCCCCGGCTCCAGCTCTAGTCTAACCGGTTGACTGGGCACTCCATTCCGGTATCATGCGCCGTTCCTTTCGCGGGGTCGTAGTTCAGTTGGTTAGAACGCCGGCCTGTCACGCCGGAGGTCGCGGGTTCGAGTCCCGTCGGCCCCGCCACTACGGTGAGTCCACGCGTCGGGGCGGGGCCGCTCCCGGCCTTTTCCCCTCGTAGTCTAGGCAACGTCCTCCGCGCTCCCGCAACCGCGCGAGGGTTGGCCTTGCAAGACGTGGTTCACGGACAGGACATGGACAGAAACATCGACAGCACCGAGGATCAGGCGCACCCCGCTCGCCCCGGACGGTACTAGGATCGGACGAACCACGGGAGGTTCCATGCGAACCCCACGGCGTGCCTTCGCGTTGTCCGCGCTTCTCTGCTGGAGCTTCTCCGCGCCGAGGCCCGCCAACGCCCAAACCTCCTCGCTCATCCACTCCTTCGCGAACGACGCCGGTCAACCGAAGGCCGGGCTCGTGCTCGGGGACGGCGGCGTCCTCTACGGCACGACGCAGTTTGGCGGATCCTACGGCCGCGGCTCGGTCTACACGCTCACGCCCGACGGCCTCGGCGGGTACACGTTCGCGGCGTTGCATTCGTTCCAGGGCGACGACGGCAGTCAGCCCATCGCGGCGCTCCTGCGCGGAAGCGATGGGATGTTCTACGGGACGACCAAGACCGACGCCGTCGCGGGCTTCGGCACCGTGTTCCGCATCGATGCCGCGGGGACGCTGACGACCCTTCACGTCTTCGACGCAACGGGCGGCGGAAAGCCCATGGCCGCGCTGGCCGAGAGCTCCAGCTCCCTTTACGGCACGACGTCCACCGACGCGGAGTTCGGCAACGGCGCGGCCTTCCACATCGATCTTTCGGGAGCGAACTTTTCGGTCCTGCACAGCTTCGCGCAATCGGAGGGCACGCCGGGCCGCGCGGGGGTCGTGATCAGCGGCAGCGTCATGTACGGCACGACGTACCTGGGCGCCAACGGCGACGGCCTCTTCTACTCGCTGACTTTCGCCGGGGTGTTCACGCCGCTCCACGACTTCACGATCAGCGAAGGGCAGCTGCCGGACGCGACTCTCGTCTTCGGGTCGGACGGCGCGCTCTACGGCACGACGCAGTTCGGCGGCCAGAACAGCTCCGGCACCGTGTTTCGCGTGGACACGGCGGGCAACCTGACCCGCCTTCACTCCTTCGACTGGTACGAGGGGAACTTCCCCGCGGGCCCGCTCGTCTCCGCTTCGGACGGGAAGCTCTATGGCGCGGCGCGCGCCGCAGGGCTCGGAGGATACGGCACGTTCTTTCGCACTTCGACGGCCGGGACGTTCGAGAAGCTCTTCGACTTTTCTCTCACCGGCGTCTCGGGGCCGGAAGGGGCGCTGCTCGAGGTCGATCCCGGCGTCTTCTACGGGGCGTCCACGTTCGGAGGCGGCGGGGGTTTCGGCACGGTGTATCGCGTCAGCGCAAGCGGCGCGTTCGAGCTGGTCTACGAATTCGGGATGGCCGATGGCGCGATGCCGCGCGGCTCGCTTTTCCAGGACGGCGACGACACGCTCTGGGGTCTGACGCAGGCCGGCGGTCCACTCGGCAACGGCACGGCCTTTTCACTCGCCCCCTCGGGGGCGGGCTTCACGACGGTGCACGCTTTCACGGCCGCGGAGGGATCGAACCCCATCGGACCGCCGATTCTCCATCCCGACGGGAACTTCTACGCCGTCACGACCTCCGAGGCGGCGCACCAGTGGGGGACTTTCTTCCGGATGGATCCGGCGGGAGCCGTGACGACCCTCCACGACTTCACGGCCGGCGAGATACCCAGCCCCCTCTACCTGACCCTCGCCGACGACGGCAACTACTACGGGGGCATCTTCTTTCACGTCCTGCGCATCGACACGTCCGGCAACGTCTCGTCGATCCACGATTTCTCCGATCCCTATCCTTCGGCCATCCGGGTGATGCAGGGCTCGGACTCCGCTCTGTACGGAACGACCAACCGCGGCGGCGCCTTCAACGACGGAAACGTCTTCCGGCTCGCGCTGGACGGCACCTTCACCACGCTGCACGATTTCTCGCTCTCGACCGACGGAGCGAATCTCTACGGAGGTCTGGTCGAGGCCGACGACGGGAACTTCTACGGCACCGCGACCACGGGCGGCCAGTTCGGCGACGGCTTCGTCTTCCGCGTGACTCCGGCCGGGCAATTCCGGATCATCTACTCCTTCGGCGCTCAGGGAAGCGGCGACGCCACCTACGGCGGCAACGGGCTGATCCAGGGCTCGGACGGATTCCTGTACGGGACGACGGGCGGCGGCGGACACAGCGGTCCCTCAGGCGACGGAACCGTCTTCCGCCTGGACCTGCAGGGCACGGAGACCGTCGTTCACTCGTTCTCGCAGGGGGGCGGCGACGGAGTCGGGCCTCTCGGCGCCCTGCTCGAAGCATCCGACGGGCTCCTGTACGGCACGACGCAGTCGGGCGGACAGTACGGCGGAGGCAGCGTCTTCCGCATCGACCCTGCGGTCGTGGTCCCCGTCCTCTCCGTCTGGCCGACGTCGGGCCCGGCGGCGGCGGGGAGCACCGTCGTCACGGTGACGGGCCTCGGCTTCCAGGCCGGCGCCTCGGTGTGGATGGGCAATCAGGCGATGGCGTCTCCGACGATCGCACCGACCGAGCTCTCCGGACTCAACCCGGAGATGGTGGCCGGCACGCTCGTCCACGTTGCGGTCGTCAATCCCGATGGCTCCGAGGGGTCGCTCGGAAGGGCGTACCTCGCCGACTTCCTGGACGTGCCGCAGGGGAACATCTTCCACGCGGCCGTCGAGAAGATCCTGCGCGACGGAATCACGTCGGGATGCGGCAGCGGGAACTACTGCGCAGCGGACCAGATCACCCGATGGCAGATGGCCATCTTCCTTCTTAAGGCGCTGCAGGGCGGCGGCTACTCACCCCCGCCCGCGACCGGCGCCGTCTTCGGCGACGTTCCCGTGGACGGCCTCGCCGCGGCGTGGATCGAGGACCTGGCCGCGCGCGGCATCACGGCCGGGTGCGGAGGCGGCGACTACTGCCCCGATGCGCCGGTCACGCGCGCGCAGATGGCGGTGTTCCTGCTGAAGACGCTGCTCGGGCAGGCCTACGCGCCGCCGGATCCGACGGGCACGGTGTTCGGCGACGTCCCCGTGGGCGCGTTCGCGGCGGCGTGGATCGAGGACCTCGCCACGCGCGGGATCACCGGCGGCTGCCGGGCGTCGCCGCCGCTCTACTGTCCCGCGCTCGCGAACACGCGGGCGCAGATGGCGGCGTTCCTGGTGAATACGTTCGGGCTGCCGTAGCGGCCGGGTGACTTCCGAGGGCCAGGGGCCGACCTAGGGCTCGCCGGCCGTCGCCGAGTCGAGAACTCGCGCCAGGGCCTTGAGCGCCTTCGGGTCCGACAGGATGCCGACGTGGGTGTCTCCGAACCCGCTGATCGCCGTCGCGACTTCCTGGGCGCGCGGATCGAGCTGGCTCTCCAGGGTGATCGTTCCGTCGCCCGCGGGGCTCGGGCCGTGGCCGTGGTGGTCGCCCCAGCCGAAGAAGAGGTGGAACGGGAGGTCCCGGGGCAGGGGCGTCGCGTGAAGCCGGGTCAGGAAGGGGCTGCCGGTGGCGACGTCGATCCAGGAGGGGACCAGTTCGGTTCTCCGCTTGACCGCGCCCGCCACCGCCTCGACTCCGCCATAAGGAGTGTCGAACGACGCGTACATCCGGAGATAGGGAGGACGACCGTCGCGGCACAGCTGGTTGACCGCGAGGCGGCCCACGAGACCGCCCATGCTGTGCGCGACGATCGCCAGGCGCACGTCCTTCCCGCCGAACCCGGCCACGAGCCGCCGGACCGTCTGGGCGAGGGCGTTGCCCAATTGGTCGAGGGACAGCCCCGACGGGTAGTAGAAGAGCCACACGCTGTAACGGCTCCGGTCGATGCCGGCGATCAGACTTCGGAAGTCCCGGGGCGTGCCGTCGATGCCGTGCACGAGGACCAGTTGCGTCTTCGAGACGTCGGGCTCGCCGACCGAGAAGAACCAGCGCTGCGTCCGCGCGAGGAACCGGCTCGGCTGGTAGACACCGAGCTCGCCGAGCTCGGGTGAAAAGATCGGGTCGTCCACCGACTCGACGACCGAAGGTTGCGGATTGACGACCACGTGCACCGTGATCGGGGCGGCGCGAGGATTCTCGAGGTCGACCGCGACCTCCGGCGCGGGGACGGCGATGCCGTCCGCGGCGTCCTTCGCGTCCACGGCGACCGGAGCATCCGGCGGCGTTCGCCCGACGACCTCGTCGGTCACGTAGAGACCGTCGCCGTTCACGTCCGTGAAGAAGAGGAGGTCGTAGCTGCCCGAGGGCAGGAGAATCGCGAAGTAACCTCTCTTCCGGTCGACGGTGGCCCAGCCCACAAGCTGCGGCGCTTTCCCGTGGCTGAACGCCGCCGCGAGAAGCGAATGCGCGTGCGCGGGGAGCTGGATTCGCCCGACCAATCCGTAGCAATCCTGCGGCGCGTAGTCGCGCGCCAGGGCGAGGTCCGCGGGGTTCTTCTTGAGCCGCTCCCGCTCCTCGTGCTTCGACTGCTTCCACTGGAGGTAGGAGCAGCCGGCGAGACCCGACAGGATCGCGCCGGCGGCCATGAACGCAAGCAGCCTTCCGGGAACGCCCGCGGAGGCCGATCGCATGTTTCCGATTCTACGTCCCGCCGGCGCCTCGCCCGGCCTTCCGGGCGTTCGCGTGTAGGATCGGCCGGGCCGTCGACTGCTCCCGGGGCATCGAGCCGACCCAAAGGAGGCACGTTGAAGATCCCGTTCTCGCGAAGGCTTGCTCTCGCCGCGGCCTTCTGCGCCCTCTGCGGCGGCCAGAATGTCCTCGCGCAGCAGGTCGACCGCACCGTTCTCCCGATTCCCGAGCCGCAGCCTCCCGTCATCACCGAGCTGAGTGCCCGCGACGTCAAGCCGCCGGCGCGCTTCGACGTGAAGGCGCCCCAGGGCGCCCCGAACGTCGTCGTCGTCCTGCTCGACGACATCGGCTTCGGCCAGTCGAGCGCGTTCGGCGGGCCGATCCAGATGCCGACGCTGGACAAGCTGGCGGGCGGCGGGCTGCGTTTCAACAACTTCCACACGACCGCGCTCTGTTCCCCGACGCGCACGGCGCTGCTGACGGGCCGCAACCATCACGTCAACAACGCCGGCGCGATCATGGAGCTCGCCACGGCGTTTCCCGGCAATACGGGCATCCGGCCGCAGAGCGTCGCGCCGCTGGCGGAAATGCTGCGGTTGAACGGCTACAGCACGGGAGCCTTCGGCAAGTACCACGAGACGCCGCCCTGGGAAGTCTCGGTCTCGGGTCCCTACGACCGCTGGCCGACTCACTCCGGCTTCGACAAGTTCTACGGCTTCATCGGCGGCGAGACGAACCAGTGGGCGCCGGCGATCTACGACGGGACCATCCGCGTGGAGCCGCCCCACGATCCGGACTACCACTTCACCGTGGACATGACGGACCAGGCGATCGCCTGGATGCAGGCGCAGCACTCGCTGACCCCGGACAAGCCGTTCTTCGTCTACTTCGCGACCGGCGCGCTGCACGCGCCCCATCACGTGCCGAAGGCGTACGTCGATCGGTACAAGGGCAGGTTCGACCAGGGCTGGGACGCGCTGCGCGAAGAGACGTTCGCGCGGCAGAAGAAGATGGGCATCGTTCCCGCGAACGCCGGGCTGACCCGGCGGCCGAAGGAGATCCCGTCGTGGTCCTCGCAGACGCCCGACCAGCGAAAGCTCGAGGCGCGGCAGATGGAAACGTTTGCCGCCTTCGGGGAGCACACGGACGAGCAGGTGGGGCGCCTCGTGGACGCCCTGCAGGGGATGGGCGTGATGGACAACACGCTCTTCATCTACATCGTCGGCGACAACGGCGCGAGTGCGGAAGGCGGACCCGAGGGCGCCTACAACGAGATGATGGCGTTGAACGGGATCATCAGCACCGCCGCCATCAACATGCCCCACTACGAGGACTGGGGCGGCCCGAGCACGTTCCCGCACTACGCCATCGGCTGGGCCTGGGCCGGCGATACGCCGTTCCAGTGGACCAAGCAGATCGCGTCGCACTACGGCGGGACGACGAACGGAATCGTGCTCCACTGGCCGGCCCGGATCCGGGACAAGGGGTCCGTCCGGTCGCAGTTCACGTACGTGACCGACATCGCGCCGACGGTCCTCGAGGCGGCGAACCTACCGTTTCCGACGAGCGTCAACGGAGCGGCTCAGCGGCCGTTCGACGGGACGTCGATGGCCTACTCCTTCGACGACCCGAAGGCCGGTGAGACGCACACGACCCAGTACTTCGAGATGTTCGGCAACCGCGGGATCTACCACGACGGATGGGTCGCGGCGGCCCGCCACTCGATCCCCTGGCTGATGGTGCCGCTTCCGGCGCTGTCCGCCGACGTCTGGGAGCTGTACCACACGGCCGAAGACTTCAGCCAGGCCCGCGACCTGGCCGCGCAGAATCCCGCGAAGCTGAAGGAGCTCCAGGACCTCTTCATGAAGGAGGCGATCGCCAACCACGTGCTGCCGATCGATGACCGCCGTTCGGAGCGCTTCGATCCCAAGGTCGCCGGGAGGCCGGACCTGATGAACGGACGGACGTCGTTGACGGTCTATCCGGGCATGCTCGGCATGACCGAGAACGCGTTCATCAACGTCAAGAACGTGCCCTTCACGATCACCGCGCCGGTGGAGCTGCGCGACGCGAAGACCGAGGGAGTCATCCTCGCGCAGGCCGGCAGGTTCGGCGGATGGACGCTCTACATGAAGGAAGGCCGGCCCGTCTTCGAATACAACTTCTTCGGCGTGGAGTGGACGAAGATCCCCGGGTCCGCCGCGGTCTCCGCCGGGAAGCACGAAATCCGCTACGAGTTCGTGCCTGACTCTCCGAAGCCGGGCGCCGGGGGGAACGGAACCCTCTTCGTTGACGGGCAGAAGGTCGGGCAGGCGCACATCCCGAAGACGCAGCCCTACGCGTTTTCCGCCGACGAAGGCGCGGACGTGGGCCTGGACGGCGAGACCGCGGTGTCCAACGACTACAAGCCGCTCGACAACAAGTTCACCGGCAAGATCGTGAAGGTCACGATCGACGTGAAACCGTCAGGCATGAGCGCGGAGGACAGGAAGGCCGTGGAGGACGCGCAGGACGCGGCGGCGATCGTCGAGGACTAGCACCGGACGGAAGGCCGTCGCCCCGTCGGCCCCGCCACGATCCGGTACGACGAGGCCCCCGGCCTGCTCGCCCGGCGCGGCGTGACGACGCGGGCGCGCGGCCACGCGCTCCGGGTCCTCGAGTCCACGGGCTCGCAGCCGCGGAGAGCCGTAGAGCGGAGTACACTGATCCTTCATCGAGGGCCATATGCGCATGCGGCTGGCGTTGGTTCCGTTCGTCCTGGGCGTCCTTCTGACCACCGCGGCCGGCGCCCAGTCTCCCGCCGCCGGCGACGAGCGCCGCATCAACAGCTACACCACCGGCAACCAGCAGCGCCCGCGCATCGCCGCGGGGAACGCCGCGGGGGACTTCGTCGTGACCTGGGAGAGCTACGGCCAGGACGGATACTCGTACGGCGTCTACGGCCAGTGGGAGCCCGGGTTCGGCATCATCCCCCCGGAGTTTCAGGCCAACGTCGGGTACACGGCCGGCAACGAAGCGCAGCCCGACATCTCGATGGATGCGTTCTCGGGGGACTTCGTCGTGGTGTGGGGCGACGCCTTCGGCCTCGGCGGCGGCATCCAGGGCGCGCGCATGAGCAACGGCGGTTATCCGCTGGCCCCGCCCTTCACCGTCGACTTCGTCCTGGGCGGCCAGGACTTCGCGCCCCGCGTCGCCATGACGGTCGGGGGCTACTTCGTGGTCGCATGGACGAGCAGCTACGGGGACGGCAGCGGCTACGGCGTGTTCGCGCAGCGCTTCGACTCGGCGGCCAGCCCGGTCGGCGGCCGGGTTCAGGTCAACACCTACACGACGAGCGACCAGGGCTTTCCGGCCGTCGCCGCCGCCCCCGCCGGCAACTACGTCGTCGTCTGGCAGAGCTTTGGCGAGGACGGTTCGGGCCAGGGCATCTTCGGCCAGCGCTTCGACAACGCCGGCAGCGCTCTCGGAGGGGAGTTCCAGGTCAACACGTACACGAGCGGCTTCCAGAGCTATCCGGCGGTGGCGATGGACGGCTCCGGCAACTTCATCGTCGTGTGGACGAGCGAGGGCCAGGACGGCTCGGGCACGGGCGTCTTCGGGCAGCGCTTCGACGCGAGCGGCGGGCGGCTCGGGCCGGAGTTCCGCGTCAACACCGAGACGGCGTCCTACCAGCTGGCGGCGACCGTTTCGGCCGAGCCCGCCGGCAACTTCTGCGTCGTGTGGTCGAGCCAGGCCACCGACGGAGACGGGGGAATTTCCGGGCGGCTGTTCGACGCCGGCGGCCGGCCGAAGGGGCACGAGTTTCCCGTCAACACCTTCACCACCGGAATCCAGACCTCTCCGTCCGCCGCTTTCATGGGCAACATCTCCGGCAATCTCCAGGTCACGTGGCAGAGCGACGGCCGGGACGGGTCGCAGAACGGCGTGGCGAGCCGGTCCCTCCTGTTCGACTTCGCTCAGCCGATGGCGGTGGACGTCCATGCCGCACCCGGAACGAGCTCCAACGTCAACGGCGTCCTGGAGCCCGGCGAAACGATTCAACTCGAGCCGGCGTGGAAGAACATTTCGACGTTGCCCCTGGCCTTCAGCGGCGCCGCTTCGACGTTCACCGGACCGGGCGCCGCGGTTTACACGCTCGACGACACCTCCGCGGTGTACGGCACGATCGCAGCCGGGGCCACCGCGAACTGTTACGACGGGACGGTGACGCACGATTGCTTCATGGCGACGGTCTCGGGCTCCCGGCCCGTTCCGCACTGGGACGCCACGTTCCTCGAGACCCTCAACTTCCCGATCACGAAGACCTGGACGCTCCACGTGGGAGGGAGCTTCCCGGACGTGCCGACGTCGAACCTCTTCTACGCCTTCATCGAAAACCTCTTCCACAACGGGATCACGGGCGGGTGCGGCGGAGGCAACTACTGTCCGTCGTCCTCGGTGACGAGGGCCCAGATGGCCGTCTTTCTTCTCAAGGCCAAGCATGGAGACACCTTCGTGCCGCCCGCTTGCACGGGCGTCTTCGGCGACGTCGCCTGCCCCTCGCAGTTCGCCGACTGGATCGAGGAGCTCTACGGTGAAGGGATCACGGGCGGCTGCGGCGGAGGCAATTACTGCCCCGGCAATCCCGTCACCCGAGCCCAGATGGCCGTCTTCCTGCTCAAGGCCGAGCACGTCGCCGGGTACTCGCCGCCCGCGTGCGCCGGCGTCTTCGGCGACGTGGCCTGTCCCTCGCAGTTCGCCGACTGGATCGAGCGGCTCGCCGCGGAGAACATCACCGGGGGCTGTGGCGGCGGCAACTACTGCCCGAACAACCCCAACACGCGCGGCCAGATGGCGACGTTCCTCGTCAAGACGTTCGGGCTCCTGCTGTACGGGCCGTAGCGCAGGCCGGTGGGTGCACGTTCGCCTCATTCGAGCCGATTGCGGCGGCCAGCGTTGCTCTTGACATATCAACTTTCGTTGATGTAACTTGTCCCGTCATGAAGACGCTCCGTAGAACGGCGGCCAGGGGAAAGACGGGCCGCACCGAGGCCGCGCGGCTCTTCCACGCCCTTTCCGACGAGACGCGGCTCGCGATCCTGGAGCGTCTGCGCAACGGGGAGGAGTGCGTCTGCAACCTGATGGACCTCCTCGCCGCCGGCCAGTCGCGCCTGTCTTTCCACATGAAGACCCTGAAGGACGCCGGCCTCATCCGGGACAGGCGCGAGGGCCGGTGGATCCACTACTCGCTCAACGCCGGCGCGTTCGAGGCCGTGCACGATTTCGCCGCGTCGTACGGGAGCGGACACCTGCCGGAGGCCGCGGCATGCTGCAAGAAGTGATTTCGCGTACTCAATGCATCAACTTTTGTTGATCTAGGACAGGAGGAATCCCATGGCCGATCAGAGCATCACCGACGTCGTTCGCGAAAAGTACGGCAAGGCCGCGCTCCAGGTGGCGGCCGGCAAGACGGCCTGTTGCGGGACCGCGCCGTCCGCGTCCGGTCTCTCGGGCGATCCGATCACGTCGAACCTCTACGAGATCTCGCAGAAGGCCGACGTGCCGGAGACGGCGCTCGCCGCCTCGCTGGGCTGCGGCAATCCCACCGCGCTCGCGAAGCTCTCGCCCGGCGAAGTCGTTCTCGATCTCGGTTCGGGCGGCGGCATCGACGTGCTGCTCTCCGCGAAGCGGGTCGGGCCGAGCGGGAAGGCCTACGGCCTCGACATGACGGACGAGATGCTGGCGCTCGCCCGCAAGCACCAGAAGGAATCCGGCCTGACGAACGTCGAGTTTCTCAAGGGGCAGATCGAGGACATCCCGCTGCCGGACGGAGCGGTGGACGTGATCCTCTCCAACTGCGTGATCAACCTGTCGGCCGACAAGGACCGCGTTCTGCGGGAGGCTTTCCGGGTCCTGCGTCCCGGCGGCCGGTTCGCGGTCTCGGACATCGTCGTGGCCGGGGAGCTGCCGGTGGCCGTCCGCGAAAACATGCTTCTCTGGGTCGGATGCGTCGCCGGCGCCCTCTCGGAAGACGAATACCGCCGCAAGCTCGAGGCCGCGGGCTTTGCGGACGTCACCGTCGAGCCCACGCGCGTCTACTCGGCGAACGACGCCCGCGAGTTTCTGACCTCGGCCGGCATCGACGTGGACGCGATCGCGGGCGCGGTGGACGGGAAGATCCGGAGCGCCTTCATCCGGGCCGTCAAGCCCCGGAGCTGAGCGACCCCGCCTTCCTGCCCGTCGCCGCCGGCGGGCAGGAAGCGCGCGGCCGATCCCGCCCTAGTTGCGGATCTTCAGCGTCGCGAACAGGCCGGCGTGGTCGGTCGGCCAGATCGGGATGCCGCTCGTGTTGACGACCCGGTCGACGGGGTCCTCTCCGAGAAGGTCCGCCTCCCGGGTGCGAAAGTCGAAGTGGTCGCGGTAGAGCACGAGGTCGATCCGCCCCTCGTCGTCGGTCCCGACGGGGAAGACCTCGTTGGTCAGGTCCGGCGCGCTGCAGCAGGTCGTGATCTCGGACCCGGGATGCGCCTCGAACCACGAATCGACGAACCCGGCCCCAATCAACGCGGCGTAGACCTCGGTCGAGGGATCCGCGTTGGCGTTGGAGTTGGCGTCGAGGACGAGGGCGACGGGAAGCCCCGTGTCCGCGGGGCCGGAGAGAATCTCGAGCGCCTGGGCGTTGCGCACGTCGATGGACTCGTCCTCGAGATGGGTCGTCACGAAACGGAACGTCTTCCCCCGGACCTTGGCGTCCACGGAGGCCCAGCCGCGCCAGAGGGTGAAGAGCGGGCTGTCGGGATCGGGGCCGACGGGGAACTGCAGGTTGGTCTCGAAGTTGGCGGCTCGGGGGTTCGACAGTTTGAGCTCGGACGCGCGCAGGTCCGCGCGCGCGAGGATGACCTCCCGGTCGGTCAGGCGGATGTCCGACAGGAATCCGTTCTCGGCGTCCTCCGGGGAGAGGAAGCCCGGGAACTCCGCGTCGAAGCCGATTTCCATGCCGGCGACCGCGTAGTGCAGGCCGCGGGCCTCGAGCGTGTCGATCAGGATCTGCACGAAGTCGTACTCGACGTGGGCCGCGTTGGGCTCGGCGCTCCCGTCGTAGGGGTCGCTTTGCCAGAGCGAGGCCTCCTGGAGCCCGATGAGGTCGGGCTGGACCTGCTCGATCTCGTCGGCCAGCCCCTGTGCACGCGACGGGAAGTCGGTGAACTTCACGACTCCCCACAGCTCGGAGACGGCGGGGATGATGACTTCGGGATCCCCGGTGCCGATGGCCCCGATCGCAGGACCGAGGTCCGCGCCGTAGTAGAGGTTCCGGGTCATCACGGTGACCGTCTTGTCGCGATTGCCGGGCCTCGACGGACCGCAGAGCGCCGGCGTCGCGATGACGAGGGCCAGGAGGCTGAGCGGCAGCGAGTGGAGTTTACGTTGCATGGCGGATACCTCCGGAAACGACCACCCTACGGCGTCTACCGGCCGCGATGCATGACGCGATCGGATCAATCGGGCGGCCCGAGCCGCTTGATTCAAGTGCATCTCCCCGTGTGTGGCGACCTGATCATCGGCTGGCCCGCGTTGCTCGAGCGCGCTCCGGCGACGCGCTGACGGTCCTGATTTCGAGTCCCGACGGCTCCGCCACCGGTTGCCCTCTCAGGTCCGAATCGGACCTCGGACGTGGCGGCGCTCACCGATGCGTTCGCCGCGTTCATCTAGACTTGCCGCGTGCACGTCGGCCCCAGCTCGGTCGAGGATGTTCCGGGGGATCCGGACCGCGTCCGCCTGGCCGCGCGCGTCACGTACGCGGCCGTGTCGGCTCCCGCCGAGACGTACTGGTACGAGGTGCCGGCCGCGCTGGCCGGCGACCTCGCGCGCGACGGAAACCCCTGGCTGGCCGCGCTCCTGCCGCTCGCCGCGTCCCTCGGAGAACCCCTGGAGTGGGACCTGCCGGTCGACCGTCCGCTCCTGGACGGCGCGCGCGAGGTCCTTCGCGTGTGGCGCTCGTGGTACGGCGAGACGAGGGTCGTCCCTCTCCGCGGGCCCGTGGCCGAGCTCCCGTCCGGGACTCCGCCGCGGCGGACGTGCGCGTTTCTCTCCGGCGGCGTCGACTCGTTCTTCACCGCTCTCGATCACGGCGACGGGGACGGGCGCGACGAACGGGGCGAGATCGACGAGTTCATCTTCGTCGGCGGCCTCGACCTCCGCCTCGACGCCGTCGAGGGCACCGCGCGCGCCCGACGCTCGCTCACCGAGGTCGCCGAGGCCCTCGGGCGGCCGCTCGTGTACGTGCGCACGAACGTGCGCGACCGCTCGACGCAGTGGGACCGATTCGTCGACTGGGGCCTCTGGGGCCACGGTCCCGTTCTCGCGTCCGTGCCGCTCGCCCTCGGTTCCCGCTACGGCCGGGCTCTGATCCCCGCGTCCAACATCTACACGCAACTCGTTCCCTGGGGGAGCCATCCCTTCACGGATACCCTGTTCTCCTCCTGGACCCTCCGCGTGCGCAACGACGGAGCAGCGCACGACCGGGCCGACAAGGTCCTGGCGATCGCTCCCTCGGAGGTCGCCCGCCGCCACCTGCGCGTCTGCTTCAAGTCGTCGGACGGGCGCAACTGCGGACGCTGCGAGAAGTGTCTCGTCACGATGCTGATGCTCGAGACCGTCGTCGGTCTGGGGGCGTGTCCGACCTTTCCCGGTCCTCTGGACCTCGGCCGGGCGCGCGCCCTGTGGGTCGACAAGCCCTGGCAGCGCCGCCATCTGAATCGCGTGCGGGCACTGGCCCGCGAGCGGGGACGCAACGACATCGTCCGGACGGTCGACCACATCCTCGGGTGGAGAGGCCGTCTGCGTCACGGGGCGCGCGCGGGCGTGGAGCGTCTCTTCGGGCGGCGGGCGTTTCTTCGCCGCGCCTGGCGGCGGGCGGTCGCCGCCGGTCGGACGCCGAGGGGGCCGGAACCGCTCCGACGCCCTCCGGGAACGTGAGGAGGCCCGAGGACGGAGTCGCCGGGGGGATCGCGGACTGGAGGGAGCGCCTCCGGGAAGCCCGCGGCGACGACGCGTTCGAGGAGCTCTGGGGCGAGAGCTGGGCCTGGATCACCGGCCCCGCCGCTACCGCGATCGACGCGCTCCTCGACTCGACTCCTGCGTGGGCCGAGGCGCTGGCGCCGTTTCAAAGGCGCTCGCTGGCCCTCCGTGAGGCCCGGGAAGCCGAGCGGCTGGCGGCGGCGGACTGGAAGGAGGGCGTGGCGGCGTCGGACCGGGTGCGTTCCGACTTCGGCCGCCACACGTACGACCGGGTGCCCGAGGTTCTGAGGCTGGCGGACTTCGACGCCTGCCGCCGGTTCGTCATGGTGGGCTGCGGCGCCTTTCCCGCGGCCGCTCTCCTCGTGCGCGACGCGACCACCGTTCCCGAGATCGTGGCCCTCGACGTGGACGTTCGCGCCGCGGGAACCGCCCGACGCGTGGTCGAGGCCATGGGAGAACGCCGCATTCGGATCGAATGCTCCGACGGGGCGGCGCACGACTATGCCGGAGCGCAGATCGTCTATCTCGCCAACCAGGTTTCGATGAAAGCACGCGTCCTGGAGCGGGTCCGCGAAACCGCTCCCGCCGATGCGGTCGTGATCGTGCGGGAGCCCTACAGCGTCGGGCGCCTCGTCGCCGAGAGCCTCGAACGAGGCCTCCCGACCCCGTTCCGGATCACGGCGTTCGGCGAGAACAACCCGGACTTCTACTCCCGGCACGTCGTCCTGGCCCGCGATCGGACCTGACCCGGTGATCGGAGAGTGCGGCGTGTCCGCGCCGGTTACGGAAGGCCGAACGTCTCGACTACGAACACCGCCATCTGGCCGCGGGTGACGTTGCCCGTCGGGCAGTAGAGCAGCGGCGACGCGGAGCAGCCGCCGGTGATGCCGAGCGTGGAGAGCCGCTCGATCTAGGTTGTGAAAGTCCCCGGACAGGCGACGTCTCCGAAGAGGCCGGTGCGGGCCGGCGGGTGGCAGGCCGCGGGTTGACCGGATTCTCGACGGGTGCATAATTCTCGGCCAGTCCCGACTCCCGGGGGTCCTCCATGAAGTCCGCCGCTCTCCCTTCGTTCACTCCCGCCCGCTCGTTCAGGAACACGAACCGGATCCACCGGATCCGCTACCTGTTTCCCCTCTACGCCCGGCTCGTGCTCCGGAGCCTGGGCCGGGTGCCGCTCAAGGAGCTCGTCCGGGCGGAGTTTCCGTTCGGCATGCGGGACGCGCCCTCGCCGCCGCTGCTGAGCGTCGAGCTCACGAACCACTGCAACCTCGCCTGCGGGTACTGCACGAATCCGACCACCCGGCGTCCCCGCGGCCTGATGACCGAGGCCACGTTCGACCGGCTCGTCGCCCAGGCGCGCGACGGTCGCGTCCCCCGGGTATCGATCTGCGGGAACGGCGAGGCCACGCTCCATCCCCGGTTTCCCGAGTACGTCCGGAGGCTCGCGGCCGCGGTTCGCTACCTGTCCCTCACGTCGAACTGGCAGAAAGTCGACGACGAGATCATGAGGGCGTGCCTCGACAGCCTGCAGGAGCTCAACGTGTCCGTCGACGGCGCGAACGCGGCCGCGTACGAGCGGCAGCGGATCGGCGGGCGGTTCGACCGGCTGCTGTTCAATCTGCGGCGCCTGGCCTCCCTGAAGCGGTCCCGGGGCTCCCGGACGCTCGTCAACGTGCGCGTGATGCTCGCGCCCGCCGACCGTGAGCGCGAACGCGAGATCGTCCGGTTCTGGGCGCCCTATGCGGACGTCGTCTCCCGGCAGTACATCCTCGACTTCGCCGTGGGACACGACAGCAGCTTCGTCCCGGACCTGGAAGGACGCTGCACGCTTCCGTTCAAGAAGATGGACGTCCACTGGAACGGCGTCGTCAACCTCTGCAGCTACTCGTGGATGCAGCTCGGGCACCCGGAGGGACTGGTCCTGGGCAACGTCGGCGATACGACGTTGTCCGCGATGTGGAACGGTCAGGTGATGCGCCAGTACCGCGAAGGACACCGTCGCCGGATGGAGGCCCTGATCCCGATCTGCCGGCGCTGTCCGGGGAGGACCTGAGGGCGCCGGCCTGCGATATCGTCGTTTTCATGAAATCGATCGCCGGTCTGCTCCTGCTCGCGGCCGCTCCGTCCTTCGCGCAAGCCCCGCCCGCCACCGCACCGTTGGCACCGGCCGGTTCGGCCCTCGCCGTCGACACGCCGCAGACCACCGTCCGCGGCAACACCTTCATCGCTCCCGTCGGCTGGACGGTCGCCGTGCGAGGGCCCGTGACGATCGTCGAAGCCCCCGAGGGGGACTCGCGCATCGCCCTCGTCGACGTCGACGGGAAGGACGCCGACGCGGCGGTCGCGGCGGCCTGGGCCGCGTACAAGCCGGACGCGAAGTGGCCGCTCAAGGTCGCCAGCGACCGGCCCGACCGCAACGGCTGGTCGAAGCAGCGCACCTACGACTACCAGACGTCGCCGAACGAGAAGCGCGACGTGCTGGCGCTGGCGGCGTACGCCGGCGGCGGCTGGACGGTCGTGATCTACGACATGGCGCAGGCGGTCGGCGAAAAGCGGGGAGCGCAGGTCGCGCTGATCTTCGACCGACTCCAGCCGAAGGGCTACACGCGCGAGACGTTCGCCGGAAAGAAGGCGAACCGACTCGACGCGGCCCGCCTCGCCGAGCTCGGCCGTTTCATCGAGACGGGCCAGAAGGAGCTCGGCATTCCGGGAGTCGCGCTCGGGATCGTCCAGGACGGAAAGCTCGTCTTCGCCGGGGGCTACGGCGTGCGCGAGCTCGGCCAGCCGGCGAAGATCGACGGCGACACGCTCTTCATGATCGCGTCCAACACCAAGGCGCTCACCACGCTGCTGCTCGCGCGCCTCGTCGCCGAGGGCAAGCTGACCTGGGACACGCCGGTCACGAGCCTCCTGCCCTCGTTCAAGCTGGGCGACGCCGAAACGACGAAGAAGGTGCTCGTCCGGCAGCTCATCTGCGCCTGCACCGGCCTGCCGCGGCAGGACCTCGAGTGGATCTTCGAGTTCCGGGGCGTGACGCCCGACAAGGCGCTCGCGACCCTCGGGACGATGCAGCCGACGAGCAAGTTCGGCGAGCTGTTCCAGTACTCGAACCCGATGGCCGGGGCCGCCGGCTTCACGGCCGGCCACGTGCTCTATCCCGGACCTCGAGCTCGGCGCCGCCTACGACCGCGCGATGCAGACGCAGGTGTTCGATCCGCTCGGCATGAAGGCGACGACCTTCGACTACGCGCGGGCCCTCGCCGGCGACCACGCGGGCCCGTACGCGCCCGACATCGACGGCCGGCCCGCGCGCGCGGCGATGGAGCTCAACTACGCCATCATCCCGCTGCGGCCGGCGGGCGCCGCCTGGAGCAGCGTGTCCGACATGCTTCGCTACGTGTCGATGGAGCTCGCCGACGGGAAGCTTCCGGACGGCAAGGCCTACATACCGAAGGAACCGCTGCTCGAGCGGCGCGCGCCCCAGGTGGCGATCGGCAAGGACACGACGTACGGCATGGGACTCATGGTCGACACGTCCTACGACGTCACGGTCGTGCACCACGGCGGCGACATGATCGGCTACCACAGCGACATGATGTGGCTGCCGGCCCAGAACGTCGGCGCCGTCATCCTGACCAACGCCGACCCGGGCTGGATCCTCCGCACGCAGTTCCGGCGCCGTCTCCTCGAGGTGCTGTTCGACGGCCGTCC
The DNA here is from genome assembly GCA_963764715.1 of uncultured Acidobacteriota bacterium. Taxonomy (GTDB): domain Bacteria; phylum Acidobacteriota; class Thermoanaerobaculia; order UBA5066; family Gp7-AA6; genus DAHUXD01. The sequence continues at coordinate 361,219 of CAVXTP010000006.1, read as the reverse complement.
CGAGGCGGCGGACCAGGTCGCCGCGGCGGGCAAGGCGTTCTACGCGCAGCTCGCCGCCGAGCGAAAGCTCCTGACCGTGCCGGCCGACGCCGCCGAGAGCGCGAAGCTCGCGGCCCATTACGCGAACCCGGCCCTGGGCGATATCGCCGTGAGCCGCGCCGGCGGCGCGACGACCTTCGATTTCGGCGAGTGGAAGAGCGAGGTCGCCTCCCGCAGGAACCCCGACGGAACGATCTCGTTCCTGACGACGGCGCCGGGAATCTCGGGCGTCGAGTTCGTTGTGGGATCGGGCCCGAAGAAGACCCTCGTGACCCGCGACGGGCAGCACGAGTACGTCTTCGAGGCGATGTAGCCCGGCCCGAAGCGGAGGACACCATGCCGGTCTACGTCCTGGCGTTTCTGATCGGGCTCGTGGCGGGGCTGCGCGCGATGACCGCCCCGGCCGCCGTGAGCTGGGCGGCTCGGCTCGGCTGGCTGAACCTCCAGGGCACGCCGCTCGCGTTCCTCGGCGCGGCGGTGACGCCCTGGATCTTCACCGTCGCCGCGCTCGGCGAGCTCGTCAGCGACAAGCTGCCGAAGACCGGCAGCCGCAAGGCGCCTGCGCCGTTCATCGCCCGCATCGTCATGGGCGCGCTGTGCGGGGCGGCCGTCACCGCGGCGGGGCACGGGATCGTCCCGGGACTGGTCGCCGGCGCCCTCGGGGCGGTCGTTGGGACGCTGGGCGGCTACGAGTTCCGGGCGCGCCTCACCCGGGCCGCCGGGGGCAAGGGCTTGCCGATCGCGCTCCTCGAAGACGCGATCGCCATCGCGCTGGCGTTCTGGGTCGTCAGCCGGCCGCGCTGACCGCCGGCCGCCCCTTCAGGCCTCGCGCAGGTCTCCGAGGACCGTCGGCAGGTACTCCGACACCGTCGGGTGGATGTGCATGGCCCGCTGGATGACGGTGTAGGGCGCGCGCGCGTACATCACGTCGAGCAGGGTGTGGATGATCTCGTCGCCGCCGACGCCGAGGATCGCGGCCCCGAGGATCTGCTTCGAGTCGGCGTCGACGACGATCTTGATGAAGCCCTGCGTCTCGCCCTTCTCGACGGCGCGCTTGATCCTCTCCATCGGGCGCTTGCCGACGAGGATCTTCCGCCCGGTCCTGCGGGCGGCCGCCTCGGTCAGGCCGGCCCGGCCGAGCGGCGGATCGACGTAGAGGGCATAGGCCTCGATCCGGTCGGAGACCTTCCGTGGATCGCCGTCGAGGAGATTCGCCGCGACGATCTCGAAGTCGTTGTACGCCGTGTGCGTGAAGGCCCCACGGCCGTTGCAGTCGCCGACCGCCCAGATGCCGGGGACGGAGGTCCGGAGCTCCTCGTCGACGGTGATGTAGCCGCGGGCGTCGACGGCCACGCCGGCCTTCTCGAGGCCGAGGTCGTCCGTGTTGGGCCGGCGGCCGACGGCGAGCAGGAGGTGCGTTCCGTCGACGGCGGGGGAGCCCTCCTGGCACTCGACCTTGATCCGCACGCCCGACGCCGATTTCTCGAGGGCGATGCACTCGGCTCCGGTGCGCACCGCGATCCCCTCGCGCTCGAGGATCTCGCGGATCGCCGCCGACGTGTCCTCGTCCTCCCGGGCGATGAGACGGGGCGACATCTCGACGACAGTGACCTGCGACCCGAAGCGCCGGTACATCTGGGCGAACTCGAGCCCGACGTAGCTGCCCCCGACGATGACGAGGTGCGGGGGGACGAAGTCGACCCCCATGATGGACGAGTTCGTCCAGAACGGAACGTCGGCGATTCCGGGCATGGGCGGGGTGGAGGCCCGACCGCCGACGTTGACGAAGATGCGCTCGGAGGAGAGGACCTCGGACCCGACGCGCACCTCCCGCGGCGACTCGAAGCGGGCGTGGCCGTTGAAGACCGCGGCGTCCGGCAGCCCGCGGAGCATCGATTCGACGCCCTTCCGCGAGTCTCCCGAGATCGCGTCCTTGCGGGACTTGACGGCCTTCATGTCGACGGTCAGGGGGCCGCCGGCGGAGACGCCGAACTCGGGCGCCCGGCGCACCGCCTGCGCCGCGGCGGCGCTCGCGACGAGGGTCTTCGTCGGGATGCATCCCGTGTTGACGCAGGTGCCGCCGAACGCTCCGCGCTCGACGATCGCGACTTTCATGCCGGCCGCCGAGAGGCGCGCCGCGAGCGACGGCCCGGCCTGGCCGGTCCCGATGACGATGGCATCGAAGCGTGTGCTCATCGCGGTCTCTCCCGCCGGCTCCGCGCCGGCGCTACGTAAGCTACCCGATGCGGGCGCCGGCCGTCGCGCCGAACTCGACCGGGAGGGACGCGAGCCCCCGGAGAACGAGGCCCGGGCGCCAGCGCAGCGACGCCCGCGGGACGGCGAGGCGCAGATCGGGGATGCGCCGCAGCAGGGCCCCGAAGGCGATCTGACCTTCGAGGCGGGCGAGCGGAGCCCCGAGGCAGTAGTGGACTCCGAGGCCGAACGCCAGGTGCCGGTTCGGCTCGCGGGTCAGGTCGAGGGCGTCCGGATCCGGAAACTGACGCTCGTCGCGGTCGGCCGAGGCGAGGACGGCGTAGACGAGCGCCCCGCGGGGGATGGTGGCGCCGCCGATCGTCACGTCTTCGATCGCGTAACGCTCGGTGGCGGTCTCGAGGGGCCCGTCGTACCGAAGGAGCTCCTCGACGGCGCGCGGGAGGAGGGACGGGTCCTCGCGGAGCCTCCGCATCTGCCCCGGGTGCTCGAGCAGGGCGAGCGTCCCGTTGCCGATCAGGTTCACCGTGGTCTCGAAGCCGGCGACGAGGAGGAGGAAGATCATCGCGAGCAGCTCGTCCTCGTCGAGCGTCTGGCCGGCCTCTTCCGCCCGCACGAGCGCGCTGACCAGATCGTCGCCGGCGAGCTTCCGGCGCGAGCGGACGAGCCGGCGAATGTAGCGCATGAAACCGACGGCGCCCGGGATCGCCCGGAGCATGCCCCAGCCCGAGGGCGACGCGGAGACCATGGCATTCGACCAGCGCTGGAATCGGTGCCGGTCCTCCGCCGGGACGCCCAGCATCTCGGCGATGATCGTGGCCGGGATCGGCAGCGCGTAGTCTCGGATCAGGTCCATGCGTCCGCGGCGGGCCACGGCGTCGAGAAGGCCGTCCGTCAGGGCGAGGATGCGCCCGGCCATCTGCTCGACGAGGCGCGGCGTGAATGCCTTGTGAACGAGCCCGCGCAGGCGCGTGTGGTCCGGCGCGTCGAGATCGAGCATGTTGCGCGTCAGCGGCCGGAAGAAGGAGGGGGTCCAGGGCGCCTTGCCGGTCGAGGCGCGGGACGCGTCCTTCACGAATCGCTCGTCCTTGAGGACCGCCGCGACGTCGGCGTATCGGGTGACGAGCCAGGCCTTCCTCCGGTCGGGGAGAGTGACGCTCGCGACCGGAGACTCGTCGCGCAGCCGCCGGTAGGCGGGATACGGATCCCGCTTGAACTCCGGCCGCGCGAATCCGACGTCCATGGCGCGTCATGGTACCCGGCCGTATCCCTTCCGGGGCGCGTGGTACCCTGCTCGTGTCCGATTCCCTCCGACGGCCAGCCTCTCCGGCTCCGGGATCCCGTCGCCGGTTCTTTCGGCTCTCTGAGAGATTGGGAGGCCCGTCATCGATTCACCGGAAAAACAGGTTCTCGCCGCCGTCCCGGCGGGGGACGCACGAACGGATCGTGGCGCGGCTGAGGGCGCGCTACGGCGAGGCCCGCGCGCTCGTTTCGCCCGCCGAGGGCGAGGCGCATCTCGAGTGGATCCTGGGTCCGCGCCGCGGCGTGCGCCAGGACCGCTCGGCCTTTCAGACCGAGCTCGCCGAGCTCGTCGTCCTCTGGCTCGAGGACCTCGCGGTCGAGCTCAACGCCGCATCGGCGACGCCCGCCGCCGGCGCGCAGCGGCAGCTCGCCGCCCTGAGCCTCCAGGCGGCGACCCGGGATTTCGCGCAGGCCTTTCTGGGCCCGTCCGACGGACCGGAAGCCCATGATCAAGACCCAGCAGATCTTCGCGATCGAGTTCCGCCGCCTTCCGCGGGTCGAGGGCGCGGTCGGTCTCGTGCTCGCCTCGATCGACACGACCGACGGCGTCGTCGGCGCCGCGCAAGATCGGCCTGCTGACGGACGTCGCCCTGCGCGGGCGCCTCGCCCACTACGACCTGCACAACGCCAACGAGGTCGCGGCCATCCGGAAGGCCCTCGGCCAGGACAACGGCCGCGTCACGGTCTACGAAGGGTGGTCGGGCCTGGCGACCTGCCTGCGGTTCTGGCATTCGTTCGTCGGGTCGCAGATCCAGCCGATCGAGTGGACCTGCGAGAAGTGCGCGGCGGCCAACCGCGCGGACGTCGGGGCGAGCGTCGGCGAGACCTTCGCGCGGGCCTGCAAGTGCGGGGCCGTCAAGAAGATCACGACGACGGCCCGGCTCGCCCGCGCGATCTAGCGCGAATTCTCCCTCCGGCCGCCCGGCCTGGAGGCGGGGTCCGACGGTTCGAGCCGGCCGCCGGGCTTTCGGCGCGGTCGATGCTCGCATCCGGTGCCCGGCGCAGACGGAGATAGACTCTTGCCCCAAAAAAAGGGGGCAACTTGTCGGTCGACTCGAGGGAGGTCCGGAGCGCGCGCCGCTGGAGCGATGCCGTTGGTGGTCGAGCCGCCCGGGCGGGCCGGCTCGTCGCGGGGATCCTTCCCGGCGAGGGCATCGGCCCCGAGGTCGTCGGCGCCGCGCTCGAGGTGGTCCGCGCGGCGCTGTCGGCCGGCGGGACGGACATCGATTTCCGGACGGGCGGAGCCATCGGCCGGGAAGCGGAGCTCATGACCGGCCGCAGCCTGACCGACGACGTCAGCGCGTTCTGCGAGGGCATCTTCGGCGAGGGCGGCGCCGTCCTCTGCGGACCGGGGGGCGGCCGCTTCGTCTACGACCTGCGCCGTCGGTTCGACCTCTTCTGCAAGCTCTCGCCGCTGAAGCCGGTCGGCGCGCTGTGCGAGGCCGGGCGCCTCAAGGCCGCGTGCGTGGCCGGCGCCGACGTCCTCATCGTCCGCGAGAACTCCGGCGGCGTCTACCAGGGAGAGTGGGGCGAGACGGTCGACCCGCGGGACGGCCGCGTCGCCGGGCACGCGTTCCGCTACACGGAGACCCAGGTCCGGCGCCTCCTCGACGTCGCGGGCGCGCTGGCGGCCGGGCGGAAGGGACGCCTCGCCGTCGTCGTCAAGGAGGGCGGCATTCCCGCGGTCAGCGCGCTGTGGCGCGACCTCGGCCGGGAAGCGGCCGCGCGCGCCGGCGTCGAGGCCTCGTTCGTCGACATCGATCTCGCCGCCTACCGTCTGGTCCAGGAACCTCTCTCCTTCGACGTGATCGCCGCCTCGAATCTCTTCGGCGACGTGCTGGCGGACGTCGGCGCGGTTCTCCTCGCGTCGCGGGGGATGTCCTTCTCGGGCAACTTTTCGAGCGCCGGCGCGGCGGTCTACCAGACCAACCATGGCTCGGCCCTGGACCTCGCGGGGCAGGGGCGCGCCAATCCGATCGGCCAGATCGCGTCGGCGGCGATGATGCTGCGGGAGAGCTTCGGCCTCGCGCGCGAGGCCGCCTGGATCGAGGCGGCGGTCGAGGACGTTCTGCGTCACGGATTCCGGACGTTCGACATCGCGGAGCCGGGCGCCACGGTCGTCGGCACCGCCGAGCTCGGCCGGCGGATCGCCGGGGAAGTCGAGCGCCGGGCGCACCCGGCGGGATGAGACCGCTCCTTCTCTTCGTCGACTTCCAAAACGACTTCCTGGGCGCGCCGGGACTCGAGCCTCCGGCGGGCGAGGTCGTCCGCCAGGCGGCGCGCCTGCTCGCCGCCGCGCGCGAGCGCGGCGTTCCGGTCGTGCACGCCGTGACTTCGGTCGACCGGGAACGGGACGACCGGATGCCGCACTGGAAGGCGCCCGGCCGCTGGCGGTGCGTTCGCGGAACGCCGGGGCACGCTTCTCCGCCGGAGCTCGGGCCGAGGGCCGGCGAGGCCGTCGTCTCGAAGACGTTCTTCTCCGCCTTCTCGTCTCCCGATCTCGCGGCCGCGCTCTCCGGAGCCGACACGCTCATCGTCGCCGGCGTGCATCTGCACGGCTGCATCCGCGCGACGGTGCTCGACGCCTACGCGGCGGGCCGGACGGTCTGGGTGGCGGAGGACGCCGTCGGAAGCGACGATCCGCTGCACGCCGCCGTGACCCGCCGGTATCTCGAGGGCCGCGCGGCGCGGTTTGCATCCGTCCGGGAGCTCCTGCACTGGCTCGACTCCGGATCGGCCGCTCCGGCTTCCGACTTTTCGCGCCCTGCGGCCGGAGCGTCGGCGTCGGCGCGGCGGGCCCTGGAGAGCTGGCGATCGATGCCGGCGCCCGAACGCGCGCGCCCGCTCCTCGCCCTGGCCGATCGCCTCGCGGCCGACGCGCCGGCCGAGGCCCGGCGGATCGCCGCCGAGATCGGCAAGCCGGTGACGCAGGGCGAGGCCGAGGTCCGGCGCGCCGCGGAGCTTCTCCGCGCCGCCGCGGGACTTTCGCTCGGGGGGCTTGCGAAGGCGGGGGAGTCGTCGGCGTCCCGGCGCGCTCCGCTCGGCGTCGTCGGCGTCGTCACGCCGTGGAACAACCCGATCGCGATCCCGTGGGGAAAGATCGGACCGGCGCTCGCTCTCGGCAACACGGTCGTCTGGAAGCCGTCGCCGCTCGCGGCCGCGGCCGCCGGGCGCACGCTCGAGGCGGCGCGCGCGTCGGGGCTTCCGGAGGGCGTCGTGACGCTCGTCGAGGGCGATCACCGCGCGGCGGCCGCGGTGATGAGCGATCCCGAGGTCGATGCCGTTTCGCTGACGGGATCGCCCGCCGCGGGTTGGGCGGCGCAGGAGATCTGCTCCCGGCGGCAGATTCCCCTCCAGGCCGAGCTCGGCGGCAACAACGCGGCGATCGTGTGGGAGGGCGCGGACCTGCCGCGCGCCGCGGCCCTCGTCGCGCACGGCGCCTTCGCGTTCGCCGGGCAGCGCTGCACGGCCAACCGGCGGGCGATCGTCGCCGCGGAGCTCTTCGAGCCGTTTCTCGAGCACCTCGTCCGTTCGACCTCGGCCCTCGCCTGGGGCGACCCGCTCGATCCGGCGACGCAGGTCGGTCCGCTCGTCTCCGAGGAGGCGCGCGAGCGCGTCGCCGCGGCGGTCGATCGATCGGCCGCGGCCGGCTCCCGCCTCATCGCGCCGCACGCATCGGCGCCGCGGGGCCCCGGCGCCTGGTTTCCGCCGACGCTCGTCCTCGTGTCCGCGCACGAGGCCGGGATCGTGCAGGAGGAAACGTTCGGCCCCGTGCTCGTCCTCGAGCGCGCGGGCGCCTTCGACGAGGCCCTTCGCCTCGCGAACGGAGTCCGCCAGGGGCTCGCCGCGGCGCTCTTCGCGGGGCCGGGCCCGTGGCGGGAGCGGTTCCTGGCCGAGGCCGAGGCCGGGATTCTCAAGTGGAACGTCTCCACGGCCGATGCCGACGCGCTGGCCCCGTTCGGCGGCTGGAAGGCCTCGGGCCTCGGGCCGCCGGAGCACGGCGGCGGCGACGTCGAGTTCTATTCGCGGCTCCAGGCGATCTATGGCTCCGAGCTTTCCGAGAGCTGAGGTCGAGGGCTCGGTCGACGAGCGCTTCCGGCGGGTCGCGAACGCGCATGGGGACCGCCCGGCCGTGCGGGAGCGCGGGCGGGTCACGAGCTACCGCGAGCTCGACCGCGCCGCCGGGTCCGTCGCGTCGGGGCTCGTCGCCCGCCTCGGCGGGGCGCCGGGGCCCGTGGGGCTCTTCGCGGAGACCGGGGCTCCGCTCTTCGCCGCGATGCTCGGGACGCTTCGCGCCGGTCGCTTCTACGTGCCCCTCGATCCGCGTCTGCCCGACGCGCGCCTCGAGGCGATCCTGGCGGACCTCGATGCCGCCGCGATCGTGACCGATGCGTTCTCGCTCGCCCGCGCCACGCGGCTCGCTCCCGCGGCCGTGCCCGTGCTCGGCCTGGAAGAGCTGATGTCCCGACCTCCGGCGGCCGCCGGCCGGCCGGCGGCCTCGCCGGGCGATCTGGCCTACGTGCTCTTCACCTCGGGCTCGACGGGACGGCCGAAGGGCGTGATGCACAGCCACCGCAACCTCCTCCACAACACGCGGAAGCTGACGGCGGGGCTCGAGATCGGTCCGGAGGACCGGATGTCGCTCCTGACGTCTCCGAGCTTCGGGGCCTCCGTGTCCGCGATCTTCGGCGCGCTCCTGAACGGCGCCTCGGTCTGTCCTCACGACCTCTCCGGCGACGGTCTGCGGCGCCTGCCGGAGTTCCTCGAGCGCGAGGGCGTCACGATCTACCACTCGGTGCCGAGCGTCTTTCGCACCTTCGCCTCGACCCTGGGCGGCCGCGAGGACCTCTCGAAGCTGCGGGTCGTGAAGCTCGGGGGCGAGCCGGTGCTCGCCTCGGACTTCGCTCTCTTCCGCAACCGGTTTCCGCGAACGTGCGTGTTTCACGTCGGCCTCGGCGCGACCGAGATGAGCGTGATCCGGCAGTGGTCCGCCCGCCACGACACGCCGTGGCCGGGGGGATCGCCGCTCGGATACGCCGTCGAGCAGACCGACGTCGTCCTGCTCGACGACGACGGAAAGGCGTCCGACGAGGGCGAGATCGGCGTGATCGCGACGACGCTGCCCGTCGGGTACTGGAAGGACCCCGGGCTGACGGCGGAAACGTTCCTCCCGGTTCCGGGCCGTCCCGACGCGCGCCTGTTTCGGACGGGCGATCTCGGCCGGATGCTGCCCGACGGGCTTCTCCTGCATCGCGGCCGCCGGGACGCCCGCGTGAAGGTCCGCGGCCACCGGGTCGAGACGTCGGAGGTCGAGACGGCCCTCCTGTCGGTGCCGGGCGTGCGGGAGGCGGCCGTCGAGGGCCGGGCCCGGACCGAAGGGGAAGGGACGCGCCTGGCCGCCTGGGTCGTGCGGGAGAGGCCAGGCGCCCCCGGGCCGGCCGAGCTGCGGCGCGAGCTCTCCCGCCGCGTGCCCGGCTCGATGCTCCCTTCGTTCTTCGTCTTCCTCGACGCACTGCCGCGCACGCCGTCCGGGAAGGTCGATCGCCGGGCGCTTCCGGAGCCCGACGACTCGCGACCCGGCCTCGAGACGCCGTTTCGCGAGCCCGCGAGCGGACCCGAGGCCGCCGTCGCGCGCGCCTTCGCGCTCGTCCTGGGGCTCGCGCGCGTCGGAGCCGACGACGATTTCTTCGAGCTCGGCGGCGATTCCCTCTCCGCGGTCGAGCTTCTCGCTTCGCTCGACGGCGTCCTGGGGTCGGAGCTCTCGGCCGCGGACCTGCTCGAGAGCCCGACGCCGGCCGGCCTCGCGGCTCGCGCGGGCGGCGGTCCCGCCCCCGGACGGCTCCTCTCGCTGCGGGAAGGGCAGGGCCGCCCCGTCTTCGTCGTCCCGGGCGGAAGCGGCGACGGAGAGGATCTCTTTGCCGCGCGCCGGCTTTCCCGCATCGCGGGGGGCGAGGCGCCCTTTTTCTGCCTGCGGTCGGGTCCTCCGCCCCATCCACCCCTCGAAGAGCTGGCGGGCCTCGGCGAGCAGGAGGTCCGACGCGTCGCGCCGCGCGGCCCCTACGTCCTCGTGGGCGACTGCATGGGCGGGATCCTCGCCTTCGCCGTTGCGCGCCGCCTCCGGGGAGCCGGAGAGCGCGTGACGCTGATCCTGCTCGACACGCCATTCCCGCGGGCGGGCCGGCGCATGCGGACGCTCGTCCGGTCGCACGCTCCGCGGATCGACCGGATCTGGGAGCGTTTTCTCTACTTCCGCGGGAGGCTGCGCGACCACGTCGCTGCCGCACGCAGGCTTCCGCGGGGCCGGTGGGCCTACCTTCGGCGGGCCGCGCGGACCGGCGCAGGCGGCCTCGCCCGTGCGGTCACGGCGCGCGAGCAGGAGGCCCGCGGCCGCCGCGCCTCGTACCTCGAAGCGTTGCTCGCCTTCCGGCCGGCCCCGTTCGACGGAACGCTGCACGTTCTCGAGTCGGAGGATTTCCGCCGCCAGGGGCACGGCGCGGCATGGCGCCGGCTCGCGCCGGCCGGGCGGCAGGCGGTGGTGCCGGGCGACCACGAGGGGTTCCTCCTCGCGCACGGGGACGAGGTGGGCCGCCAGGTCGCGGCCTGGCTCGCAGAGACCACCAGTTAGGGCGCCGTCCCCCACTTCTCCTGGAATCGGCGGCGGTTCTCCTCGTAGAGGCGCAGGTAGGCGTCTTCGCCGAGCCGCCGGAACGAGGCCATCTGCCAGTGGTGGACGAAGGCGTCGCGGGCGCAGAGGATGCGCAGGCCGCGCTGGCGGACACGCCGGCAGTAATCGCCGTCCTCGAACATCCCGATGCCGAAGCGCTCGTCGAGGAGGCCCACCGAATCGCGCAGCTGTGCCCGCATCGCGACGCAGAAGAACGCGAGCGAGGGGATCGGGAATGCCTGCCCGTCGTGCTCGCGGGCCCAGCGCGCCGCCCAGGACGGGAAGGTCCGCGAGGTCGGAGTAGCCGACCGGGACTCTGGCGTCGTTGGCGATCGCGTTGGTCACCGGGCCGACGAGGCCCGTTCCCGGGTCCTTCGCCAGATGCCGCAGCAGCGCCGTGGCCCAGCCCCGCGTGACCACCGTGTCGTTGTTGAGCAGGATCACGTAGCGGCCGGAGGCGGAAGACAGGCCGGCGTTGGCCGCCGCGGGAAAGCCGCGGTTCTCTTCGAAGAGGATCGTCCGCAGGTCGGGGTGCCGGCCGGCGAGCTCCTCCAGAAGCTCGCGCGTGCCGTCCGAGGACCCGTTGTCGACCACGACGACCTCGCGGTTGGGCCACTCGGTGCGGGCGAACACGCTCTCGAGGCACAGGCGGTTGAGGTCGCGGTTGTTGTAGGTGACGACGACGATCGAGAGCCGCGGAAAAGCCTCCGCGAGCCGGTCCGGCTGTCGAGTCGCTCGCGATCGGCCAGTGAAGCCCGGCCTCGAGCCGCTCGGCGAGGGGCCGCCAGGACGGGTCCCGGACGACGACGTGGCCGTCGCGCCGAGCGCGTGGTCGCGTCGGAGCGCGTCGAGGCCCTCGAACCGCTCCGCCGGCAGCGAAACCTCGAGAAGGCGCGGCGCCGCCACGCGGAGGCGGTAGGGGCGCGCCGACCCGTCGGGTTCGGGCGAGACGGCGAACACGCGGTGCCCCCGCTCCGCGAGCCGGCGCTCCTCCTCGCCAGCGGGGCCCGGGCAGGCAGACGACCTCGTGAAGGCTCTCCGTCCTCGGGAGGCGCCGCGCGCTCGGCCGCCAGGCTCGCCGGATCCGGGCCCATCCAGTCCGAGGGCGGACGCCCCAGCAATCGGGAGAGCGCCCGAAGCAGGCGCGCCGGAACCACGTCGCTCATCCCCTCGGAATCACGGCGACGCGGGGGGCGGATCGTTTGCTGAGCGCGGATTTCGGGCATCGGCGGAGCCGCGCCGGAGAATATCCGACCCATGCGAATGCATCAGCGGCTCGGCGCCGTCCTGGGACAGAATGGGCCGACGAACAGGAGGAGAGAGTGCGCGTTCGAACGGCCGGCGGCGGGAATCGGTGTGGGAACGAGTGGGCGTCGGCCTCCTCCTCGCCGGCGTGGCGGCGTCGGGGCCGGCCTGCCGCGAGCGCGGACGGCCCGATCCCGCCGTGCGGATGGCGGTCTCGCACGAGCGCGCCATCGAGCCCGTCGGCCGGGTCCTCGGGAGGCGAGCCCGACCGGCGCCAACGTCCCGGCACAGCTCGCGATTCCGCCCGAGGTCGCTCACGAATACACGGGGATCCGGCTGACCTGGAAGGACCAGTCCGACGGCAAGTCCGGCACGATCGAGGTTCCGCTCGGCGGCGAGACGCCGCTGCCGGACCCCTCCCTCGTGGTCAAGACCGACGCATTCCTGCCGGCCTTCACGATGGGCGCCGGCTCGATCACCTCCGAGGGCGTCGAGCCCACGAACCCGGCGGCCCGGATCGCCGTCTTCGAGAAGGGCCAGCAGATCTTCGGCGGCTGGATCTTCACGAAGTTCCCGGACGTGCACCCCTTCACGCACAAGCGCTTCGAGCTGCGGCTCGAAGGGGGCATCCGCAAGACCGGCGAAGCCGGCCGCCTGAGCGCGAACGCTCAGAACCGGACGGTCAGGCCGAGAAGCCCGCGGTCCTCGTCGTCCGCCGCGCGTGTCGCCCTGGAGGTGCTCGAGCGTCAGCAGCACCGAGAACGCCCGCGACAGATTGAAGATCCCCGAGAGCGCGTAGCGCTCGGTCCGCGGCCGGGTCTCGACGACGACGCCCCCGGAGTCGGTGAAGCGGAGAAACGAGACCGAGGTCGAGTACTCGGCCGTCAGGTAGACGCGCGACCCGACCGAGTGGCCGAGGGAGACGTAGATCGCGTCGTCGTTGCCGCCGTCCGGCCGCCGATACTGGTTGTCCGTGACGGCGAGGTCGAAGCCGCTCCGGAAGACGTCCGAGGCGAAGAGGCCGGCCGTGATCCGCTGGATCGGCTTGTCGTTCTCGTTGCGCTTCTCTTCGGCGTAGCCGCCGAAGATGCGCAGGGTCGGCAGGATCGAATAGGTCACGCGGCCGCCGATCGACTCGAAGAGGAATCCCTCGAGGGTGCGGGGGTCGATGGGGCGGCCGTCGATCTGGTCCTGCGTCAGAGTGTCCGCGCGTCGATCGAGCGGCCGTAGTGGTAGATCGCCTGGAGCTCGAGCTTGGGGACCGGCAGCCAGCGGCCGTTGATCATGAAGTAGTTGAGCCCGGAGCGGCCCGACGCCGCCGGGTTTGGCGAGGTCGTACTCGCCCGCCTGGTAGAAGAAGAGGTTCTTCGCGAGCGGCAGATAGTTCGTCAGGGTGATGACGGAGCGCTCCAGGATGTCCTGATTGCGGCACCTGGACGTAGCCGAGGACGCTCTGCCGGGCGTTCGTCCCGTCGAGCGCGACGAAGACGCCGCCCTTCTGGACGTCCTGGAACCATCCGATCTCGCTGATCTTGGGCTCGACGCCGCCGAAGAGTCCGATCCGGAAGCGTCCCAGACTCGACTCGCCGCGCGGGCGCAGCTCCAGGGCGGCGCCGCCGACCGCGCCGAGCGACCCGAGCTCGTCGATCCACATCTGGCCGATGCGCGCGCCGAACACGCCGTCGTTCGTCCGGCGCCCCGACGTAGGCGTTGTAGAGGTACGAGAGCGTGTCGCGCTCGCCCTCGAAGTCGCTCGACGCGCGGGCCTCCAGCGCGTACTCGAAGCCGCCCTCGGGGTTGGGCCGCGAGTGCAGGGTCAGCGCGGCGGACCACTGGCGAGATGATCCGCGAGCCGCCGTCGGCGGTCGGCACGCGCAGGGCGTTCGTGTAGAGCGCGACGCGGCCCCAGCCGGTGGTCTGCGCGACGGCGGCGGGCGCGACGCCAGCCAGAGAAGCGGCCACGCCGCCGCGCCCCGGCGTTTCGCCGCCGGCGACCGCAGCGCCGCCCCGGAGCTCAATCGCTCCGTCCGTTGGGGTGACAGGAGTAGCACGCGACCGAGTCGTAGCGGTAGCCGGGGACGCCTCGGTGGTGGCCGTCGGTTTCGGAGCGGCCGTGGCAGTTCGTGCAGGTGAAGACCGCGTAGTTCGACGGATTCGTGTGGCAGTCGACGCAGGCTCGGTTGGCGTGGGGCCCGCTCGTGATCGGGAACCACGTGTGGTTGAACGTGCCCTGGTCCCAGCTCGCGTCGGTCGCCTTGTGACAGGTCTCGCAGGTCGTCGGGAACCCGGCCGCGGAGTGGCTTGGGGATTGGTGGTCGCGTCGTAGTCGGGCTTGTGGCAGCCGTAGCAGTCGCGGGGCGTGCCGCGGTAGACGTTGTTCTTGTGGCAGGCGCCGCAGGGCTGGGTGACGTGAACGCCGACGAGCGGGAAGACGCTGCGTGTGATTGAAGCGGCCCTGGTCCCAGGAGGCGTCCGTCGCCAGGTGGCAGTTTTCGCAGGTCGTGGCGAAGCCGGCGGCCGAGTGCTTGGGATCGGTGGTCGCGTCGTACTGGGGCTTGTGGCAGCCGTAGCAGTCGCGGGGCGTGCCGCGGTAGACGCCGTTCTTGTGGCAGGCGGCGCAGGGCTGCGCGTTGTGGACCCCGACGAGCGGGAAGACCTGCGTGTGATTGAAGACGCCCTGGTTCCAGCTCGCGTCGGTCGCCTTGTGGCAGGTCTCGCAGGTCGTCGGGAAGCCGGCGGCCGAGTGCTTCGGGGTTGGTCGTGGCGTCGTACTGGGGCTTGTGGCAGCCGAAGCAGTCGCGGGGCGTGCCGGCGTAGACGCCGTTCTTGTGGCAGGCGGCGCAGGGCTGCGCGTTGTGGACGCCGACGAGTGCGAAGACCTGCGCGTGGTTGAAGACGCCCTGGTCCCAGGTCGCGTCGGTCGCCTTGTGGCAGGTCTCGCACGTCGTTCCGAACCCGGCCGCCGAGTGTTTCGGGTTCGTCGTGGCGTCGTACTTCGGCTTGTGGCAGCCGAAGCAGTCTCGGGGCGTGCCGGCGTAGACGTTGTTCTTGTGGCAGGCGGCGCAGGGCTGCGTGTTGTGGACTCCGACGAGCGCGAAGACCTGCGCGTGGTTGAAGACGCCCTGGTTCCAGTCGGCGTCGGTCGCCTTGTGGCAGGTCTCGCAGGTCGTCGGGAAGCCGGCGGCCGAGTGCTTCGGGGTGGTCGTGGCGTCGTACTGGGGCTTGTGGCAGCCGAAGCAGTCGCGCGGCGTTCCGGCATAGACGTTGTTCTTGTGGCAGGCGGCGCAGGGCTGCGTGTTGTGGACTCCGACGAGCGCGAAGACCTGGGTGTGGTTGAAGACCCCCTGGTTCCAGTCGGCGTCGGTCGCCTTGTGGCAGGTCTCGCAGGTCGTCGGGAAGCCGGCGGCCGAGTGCTTCGGGTTGGTCGTGGCGTCGTACTTCGGCTTGTGGCAGCCGAAGCAGTCCTTCGGCGTCCCGGCATAGACGTTGTTCTTGTGGCAGGCGGCGCAGGGCTGCGTGGCGTGGACGCCGACGAGCGCGAAAACCTGGGAGTGGTTGAAGGTCGCCTGGTTCCAGTCGGCGTCGGTCGCCTTGTGGCAGGTCTCGCAGGTCGTCGCGAAGCCGGCCGTCGAGTGCTTCGGGTTCGTCGTGGCGTCGTACTGGGGCTTGTGGCAGCCGACGCAGTCGCGGGGCGTCCCGGTAAAGACGTTGTTCTTGTGGCAGGCGGCGCAGGGCTGCGTGTTGTGGACGCCGACGAGCGGGAAGACGGGCGCGTGGTTGAACGTCGCCTGGTTCCAGTCGGCGTCGGTCGCCTTGTGGCAGGTCTCGCAGGCCGTTCCGAACCCCGCCGCGGAGTGCTTCGGGTTGGTCGTCGCGTCGTACCGGGGCTTGTGGCAGCCGAAGCAGTCGCGGGGCGTCCCGGCATAGACGTTGTTCGTATGGCATGCGGCGCAGGGCTGCGTGTTGTGGACTCCGACGAGGGGGAAGCTCTGGTGCGTGTAGTGCGCTCCGCCCCAGTTCGGGTCGGTCGGGCGGTGACAGCTCTCGCAGGTGGTCGGAAACCCGGCGGCGGCGTGGTTGGGATTGCGCGTGGCGTCGTAGTCCTTCTTGTGACAGGACGCGCAATCGGGGCTCAAGCCCGTGAAGATCCTGTTCTTGTGGCAGGACTCGCAGGGCAGGCCCGCGTGGGCGGCCCCGAGCGCGAACCCGGTCGCGCTGCTGGTGGTTCCAGTTCACGGCGTTCCAGCCGATCGGCCGGTGGCAGTCCCCGCATTCGTTTCCGAGCCGCGTCTCGTACTTGTCGTCCTTGCGGCGGATCCAGTGGCAGTCGTAGCAGCGGTTGGGCGTCCCCTTGAAGACGCGGTCGATGTGACAGGCCGCGCACGGCGTCGTGAGGTGCTGGCCTTCCAGCGGGAAGACCGTGTTCTTGTGGAAAGCGCGCGACGCCGTCTTCCAGGTCTTGAGCGTGTGGCAGGTCTGGCACTGCTTGCCGAGCATCCCGTCGTGGGCGTCCTCGTGACAGCTCGCGCACTCCGAGGAGACGCCCTTGAAGACGACGGCCGTGCCGGAGCCGGCCGGGAACGTCGTCGTCCGAGCCTTGTGGCACTGCTCGCAGGCGAGCGTCCCGTGCTTCGACGCGAAAAACGTCGCGAGGTCCGCCCTCTGGTGCTTGTAGCCCGTGATCGGCCAGGCCCGGATCGTGTGGCAGCTCTGGCAGCGTCGTTCCGAGCTGGCCGAGGTGCGGGTCCTTGTGGCACGTGGCGCATTCGGTCGAGAGGCCCTTGAAGAGCCGGACCGGCGGTCCGGTCTCGGGGGAGCCGGGCGGACGGTGACAGGACTCGCACGGCGCGGTCGCGTGCCTGGCCTGGAAGAACTCCGGGAACTTCGGGTGCTGGAAGGACTCCACCCGGAACGACTTGACGGTGTGGCAGCTCTCGCAGCGCCCGCCGAGCTCGCCCTTGTGCGGATCGCGGTGGCAGCTCGCGCAGTCCTTCTTCGCCCCGCGGAAGTCCACCGTGGCCTTCGCGGCGCTCACGCCCGCCGGAACCGCCGCGCCCTTGTGGCAGGACGCGCACGGAACGGTCGCGTGGCTTCCGTCGAGCGCGTAGCCCGTCTTCTGCGCGTGATCGAACGGCGCCGCCGGCTTGAAGCCGGTCTCCTTGTGGCAGGACGCGCAGTCCGCGCCCTTGAAGACGCCCTTGTGGGGGTCCTGGTGGCAGTCGGCGCACTTGCCGGCCTTCAGGTGCACCTTCGTCGGCGGCTGGACGTGGCACGTCGCGCAGGGAACCTGGGCGTGCTTGCCGACCAGCGGGAAACCCGTCTTGTCGTGGTCGATCCGCCGCGTCGCCTTGAAGCTCTCCGTCGTGTGGCACGACGCGCAGGTCGCCGAGCGGCTTGACGTGGGGGTCGCGGTGGCAGTCGTTGCAGGCTCCGAATTTCGCGACCCGGAAGTCCGGCGTCTTGTGGCAGTTCGCGCAGGCGACCGTCGCGTGGGCGCCGGTCAGCGGAAAGGCCGCCTTCGAATGGTCGAAGGTCTTCGCGGCTTCCTTGAACGCGACGGCGGTCGTGTGGCAGCTCGCGCAGTCGGGCCCCATCCGCCCCTTGTGCTTGTCGGCATGGCAGGACGCGCAGGCCGGCTTCAGCGTCAGGAACGAGCGGGTCTTGTGACAGCTCTGGCAGTTGGCCGCGAGGGGAGCGTGCTTCCCGTCGAGCGCGAAGCCCGTCTCGGCGGCGTGGTCGAACTTCTTCGTGTCGAACGGCCGCAGCTCCGCGTCGACGCCGGCATGCTCGACGTGGCAGGAGACGCAGTCTCCCTTGACGTCCCGGTGCACGCCCTTCTTCGCCGCGATGCGCTCGGCGATCGGCGCATGACAGGCGAGGCACTTCTCCGCGGTGACCTTGCGGCCGGGCTCGTGGCATTTTTGGCAGTTGTCGAGGCCCTCGAGCTTCGCGTGGGCCTTCGACAGGCGGCCGGGCGACAGGAGGTTCCCGAGGTCCTGGCCGCCCGTCGCTCGTGGAGACGAGAAGAGCGGCCCGAGGACGAGAAGCAGGGGAGCGGCCGCGAGAAGCCGCGCCGCGCGGCGGACCGCGGCGTTCATCGTCCCCTCCCGGGCGCGTACCCGAAGTAGACGGCGACGAACACGTGGAGGGCCGCGATCGCGAGCATGACGTAGACGAGGGGCTTGTGGAGGACGTGCCAGAGGTCGAAGAGCTTCTTGGTGCGGCCGAGCAGGCCGATCCGGCGCTGGAGGGCCTCGCGCTCGGCGACCAGTCCGACGGTCTCGGCGACGAGCTCCGGCGCGGCTCCCGCCGCGCGGAGGCGGTGCGCGAGCCGCCGGGACCGGAGCCATCCCGACAGGTCGCCGAAGAGCAGTCCCGGGAGGAGCGCGGGAGGCTTTCCGGCCCGGCCGCGGCCCTCGAGGCGCGAGAGCTCCGCCGCCGGGAGGCCCGCCGAGAAGAGCGTCTCCCGGATCTCGGCGGCGCGCGCCTCGAGGTCGGCCGCGGAGAGCTCCACGCCGCGCAGCGTCTTGGGGATGCGCACGTACAGGTAGCGGCCGACGAACCCCGAGAGCACGACGACGACCATCGACCAGTACGCCACCGAGATCAGGCCGTTGAACTTGAAGGAGGTGTGGAGCGTGATCAGGGCCGGACCCACGATCCCGCAGAAGATGTGGACCTCGAGCCAGATCTTGAGGTTGCCGCCCTTCGGCCGGAGCTTCTTGCGGATCGCGTAGATGAGCGTGACGCAAATCAGGCCGAGCCCGACGATCCCGAAGGCGATCCCGGCCTCGCCGGACGGGCGCAGCAGGCCGTGCTCCGGCGCGTAGCCGCGGACCCGGAGCGCCGTGCCGTAGTAGGAGCGGCCGCCGAAGAAGAGGAACACGGCCGCGTAGATCGCGGCGATGACGAGGAAGGCGAGGCCCAGCACGTGGCTGAGCGCCCGCATCGGAAACCATTCCTGCGGGCGCACGCGCGCCGGAGCCGGGGGGCCTCCGGCGGGGGGCCGGGCGGGGGGACGCGTCTCAGGCTTCGAGGACACAATCGCTCCTGGCCCATGCGACGCACGGGAAGACGTAGCCGCCCCGCCGGTCCTCGTCGTCCATGACGTCGGCCGCGCATTCGACGTCGCCCGAGACGAGGCGCGTCCGGCAGGTCCCGCAGGTCCCGGCGCGGCAGAGGTTGGGGATCTCGACCGAGGCGCTTTCCGCGGCCTCGAGCAGGCTCTGGTCGCGGGACACCGACGCGGTCTTGCCGCTCTTCGCCAGGCGCAGGCACACCGCCGCCGCCGGAGCGGCGCGCCGCACGGCGACGAGCTCAGGCCCGCCCGCGGAGACGGCCGCGGGAGCGGGGGCAGGCGCCGTCATGGCCGAAGCACGCGAGGCCGCGACCGCGGCCTCGAAGGCTTCGCTGCGCACCTGGGCGGAGGGCACGCCCATCCGCGCCAGAGTCTCCTTGACGCCCGAGATCATCGGCGTCGGTCCGCAGACGTAGAAGAGCGACTCGGTCGGCGAGGGGACGACTTCCTGCAGCAGGTTCTCGTCGATGCGGCCCGGGTAATGGGCGCCGGCGTCGGAGGCGCGCGTCAGCGCAAGGACGACGCGAACCTGCGGATGCCGGCGGGCGAGGAGGGCGAGCTCCTGGCGAAACGCGATGTCCGACTCGGTCTTCGCCGAGTGGACGTAGTACACGGGACGCGCGGGCTCGCGGGAGACGGCGTGGCGCAGCATCGACATCATCGGCGTGCAGCCGACGCCACCGGACACGAGGATGATCGGCCGGTCGTCGCCGGCCGGGTAGACGAACGCTCCCGCGGGCGGACGGATCGAGAGCAGCGAGCCCGGGCGCACCGTCGAGTGCAGCGTTCCGGAGACCCGCCCCTGGCGCTTGACGGAGATCTCCAGGTAGCCGCGCGCGTCGGGGCTCGAGCTGATCGAATAGCAGCGCGTCGCGGGGCGCCCGTCGAGCTGGACCTGGACGGTGAGGAACTGGCCGGCCTGGAACTCGAAGCCTTCGGGCCGCGCCATGCGAATGGTTCGGATCTCCGGCGTCTCGTCGAACACGGCGAGCACGGGCGATCTGCACCGGCCCCGCCGGCTTGCGCGGCGCGGCCGGAGGCGCGGCGGCCGGAGCCATCGCTCGCGCCGGAGCCGGAGCCGGAGTCGGAACGACGCGCCGCGGCCCGGACGCGCGGCGTTCGCCCACGAGCTTTCCGGAGGCCGCGAACCAGACCAGGTGCGCGGCCGCACCGATCGCGAGGTCACGGGGCGAGGCCCAGATCCATGGCGTCGCGGCGAAGCCGGCCGAGATGGCGGCGAGGAGCCAGCCCCGGGCGGCGGTCGAGGCCTGGTGTTTCCGGATGAGCGCGAGCGCGACGTGGGCCGTCGAGGCCGCGGCGAGGAGGGACGACGGTCCGGGAAGAAGCCAGCTCATCCCCGTCGAACGCGCTCCGGCGCCTTCACCCATGTTGGTCCCCGCATGCTGTCCTCGCCGGGGAGCCGATTTGCCGCGACGGCACCTGTGCCGGCCCGGTAAAGCGTCCCTCTTGATACCAATTGTAGGAAGCCGCGCGTGGAATTGAGCAGGCGAAATTGCCGTCTTTCAAAAAATGATACAGCTGATTCAGCGCGGCGATTGCGACCGAAACTGTCCGATGGAACGGTGCTCCGGTGTCCTATGCAGACAGGGAACACTGTGCGTCGGGACAGTCACTGGGGCTTGGCGGCCACGGTCCACAAACGCGCCCGTCAGCGGCGGGGCCGCGAGCGGCGGATGAGCAGGCCGTTGCGCAGGGCGTACGCCACGGCCGCGAGCCGGCTGTGAACCTGGAGCTTCACGAGGATCCGCGCGACGTGGTTCCGCACGGTCACGTGGGAGATGTAGAGCGCGTCCGCGATCGCCTGCGTCGAGAGCCCCTCCGCGAGCTTGAGGAGCACTTCGTGCTCGCGCCGGGTCAGGCGCGCGGGACCCCGGTCGGGCGCACGGCTCGCTGAGCTCCGCTTCATGGCGATTCGACGGGGAGCATTGTGCCGCCGAACGGCGGGCTCCGCCTGATCCGATTGCATCAGGGCGGAGCCCGGGGGGCCGCGCGACGGGGGCGGGAGGGGCGTCAGTTCCCGGGAACGTCGGTCGGGTCGCCGGTCCGGTGGTCCTCGATCTGGAACTTGAGGAAAGCGTGGACGGCGGAAACGACGGCCGGATCCTTCGACGACACGACCACGCGCCCGCCGGCCGGCGTCTGCTCGTACGCGAACCGGAGCTTTCCGAGGTTGGACTTCATCTCGGGCACGCCGGGGGGCACGCGTCCGTGGATCAGCATCGGCGCCTCGAAATTGCCCCGGGTGAACATGCCCGCGATGTGCTCGAGGTGGGTCCGGATCGCGTCGCGGCTGGCGGCGTCGTCGGGGTCGTTGGCCGAGACGTCGATGATTCCGCCGGAGGACGTGAGAAGGAAGTGATGCGTGGTCTTCGCGTGATCGAAGCCCATGACCTGGTCGCCGCGGGCGTCGACCTCGGCGCCATGGCAGGAATGCGCTTCCTGCGCGCGGAGCGCGGCCGGAACGGCGATCGCGAGGCTGAGACCGAGGATCGAGGCGGGACGCTTCATGGTGTCTCCTTCGTTCGAGCTTTGGGCCGCGTGAAGCGGCGGGCGGCCAGGGCCGCAGCGCCGCGCCGATTCCGGGAGGGAAGGGACTCGAGGAAGCCGTGGCGCCCGGCTCTCGGGCGGGTCGAGATCGCCGCGTCCCAGGACGCGACGAGCTCGGCGAGCGAAGCCTTCAGGTCGCGCAGGTCCGCGATCGCGGACTCGACCTCCTGGAGCCGCCGGGCCGCGGCCGCGCGCACGTCGTGGCAGGGAGCGCCTCCCGACGCCCGCGCGGCGAGAAACCGCGAGAGCTCCAGGAGGGAGAACCCGAACGCGAGGGCGCGCTGAACGAGGAGGACGCGCTCGAGGGACTCCGGCGGGTAGATGCGGTACCCGTTCCCGGAGCGGCGCGGAGGCGCGAGGAGGCCGCGGCGCTCGTAGACCCGCAGCGTGTCGGCGCTGACGCCCGCGCGGCGTGCGAGCTCGCCGGAACGCAGCCCGACGGGATCGGTCGATCGGCTCACGGAAGGAGTCTAGACCCCCGAATCGGTTCGGGGGTCAAGGGGTCTCTTGCGGGAACGGCGGCCTCAGCGATGCAGGCGCCTTTCGAGGGCCCTGGCGCGCTCGCGTGCGTTTTCGAGGGCGTCCACGAACGGAAGGTGCTCGCCCCGGGTGTACTCGGTGTTGGCGTAGTCGACCCAGCCGGGCATCTCGAGCGCGAACGCCTCGACGTCCTCCTCCTGGACGAGCTCGATCGACAGGTGCCGGCCGTCCCAGTGGAGGTCGCGGGCGTGAACGAGCGCGGAGCCGAAGGGGGCCTCGCGCAGCAGCTTGATCCAGTGCGGCGGCGGAATCGGCGACGGCTGCCAGACCACGAGGAAGCTGACGACGAAGTCCTCCTTCGTGAGCATGCCCGACGTCCCGGCGCGGGGAACGACGTGGGGATTGACGCGGGGCGGGCCGACGCGGATGTGCACGGGCACCCGGTGGTCCCATGCGTCCTCCTCCTTCTCCGAGCGAAACGGGGCGTCCTCGCCGAGACGGGCGTCGGTCATGGGACCTCCGATGCGCGGGAGTCTATCCCCGGGGCCGGCCCTGCGGAGCCGTCCCCGCCCGGAGCGGCCGGTCCGCGGGGGCTAGGGGACGACGTGGACGACGCCGACCATCCCGTCGTGTCCCTGGGCGCTTCCGCAGAACGTCGTGCAGTTGAAGGCGAAGTCCCCGGTCGTCATCGGCGTGATGGTCTGAACGGGAAGCGACGTGCCCTGCGGGAGCTGCCCCCCGACCAGGCCGATCGCCGAGATGCTCGACAGGCCGTGGACGTCGATGACGTCCTCGAAGTCGCCGTTGAACGCCCAGATCTGGTACGTCTGGCCGACATGCAACGTGATCTCGTTGCCGCAGTTCGTGCACACGGCCGGGCACGTGTAGGGCGGCGGGCAGAAGTCCCACTGCCACTGGACCGCGCGCAGCGCGATGAACGGCGGCCCGGGCGTGGGCGTGATCGTCGGAGTCAGCGTGATCGTCGGCGTCGCGGTGCTGGTCGGCGTCGGCGTGATCGTCGGCGTCCAGGTCGGGGTGGGCGTCGGGGACGGCGTCCGCGTGGACGAGGGAGTCCGCGTCGGCCCCGTCGGCGTGCGCGTGGGAGTGCCTGCAACCGTCGTCGGCGTCACGGTCGGCCCGGCCGGGGTGGCGGTTACGGTCGACCCGCGGTTCGGCAGCATGCGAGGCCGCCCCCGGCGCGGGCCCTGGACGACCTCGCGGGGGCTCCCGGTGGCGGCGGTTTCCCGCGGCCCGAGCACGTCCATGGGGAAGCTCTCGAGGTCGGCCCCGCCGGCCGCCTCGCGGTCGGTGCGGTGCACGGCGATGCGGCCGGTCGCGACTTCCCGGATCGTGACCGTGTAGTCGAGGCTCGTCATCCCGCTCCAGAAGATCCAGTAATGTCCGTCGCGCGCCGCCTCGACGACCTTGACGACCACGTCGGGACCTTCGTCGACCCGGTCATCGGCGATTTCGTCGAAGCGGAACCACCCGTAGCGCTCACCTTCACCGCGGGCGCGCGCCGCCATGCGGGCCCCCGTCGCGGGGTGCCGGGCCTCGAGCGTGATCTCGAAGGGGTGGTCGGGCAGGAGCCGCAGAGTGTCCGCGGGCGAGACGAGGATCGGCGAGTCGAGCACGCCGTCCGCCGTCGAGAGGCGGATCGTGTATTCGCCCGGGGCCTCCCACGCGTGGGCGGGGGCCGGGGCCCGGGAGGACTCGCCGTCGCCGAAGTCCCACCAGGCGCCCGGGTCAGGCTCGGGGGAGAGCGCACGCAACAGGACCCGCTGCCCGGCGGCCGGGTTCGGCGGCGAAGCCTCGATGCCGGCCGGCGGCGCTCCCGCGGCGCGGGCGAGCCAGGCCGCGGCGAGGCCGAGGAACGGGACGGCCAGGAGGCGGGGGACTTTGCGCATCGTCGGGTAACTCGCGGAAGCTCAAAGAACGGGGGCGGCCCGAAGGCCGCCCCCGTGTCGAAGAAGACTCAGCAACCGGGCGGGGGCGCGGCCATGAAGGACGGCGGCGGGTCGAAGTTCCCGATGTTCGGAAAGACCGTGCCCAGGTCGATGTCGGCCACGCCGAACCACTTCGCCAGCGCCGCGCCGTACTGGTCCGACGCCACGGCCGGGATCCAGCGGCCGCGGCCGTTCGAGGCGTTGTTCGTCGTGTCGTCCGGTCCGCCCTTCTGCAGCGCCGGGAAGATCGAGCCGGTCGAGGGGTTCACGATCCCGTGGAAGTTGCCGCCGACGACTCCGTCGCCGATGACGAACTGGTGCCCGCCCCAGCCGTGGTCCGAGCCGACGCCGCCGGTGTCGCCCGACTCTTCGAGCGTGCGGCCGAAGTCCGAGAGCGTGAAGGCCGTGACCTTGTCCTGGAGGCCGAGCTCGACCGTCGCGAAGTAGAAGGCCGACAGCGCCTGCGAGAGCGCGAGGAAGTTGTTGCCCTGGTCGTTGAGCTGGTCCTGGTGCGTGTCGTAGCCGCCCTGCGAGACGAAGAAGATCTGCCGCTGCAGGTTGACGGCCGGCGAGGTCTGGTTGAGCTTGATGACCTTGGCCACCTGCTTCAGCTGGTTGCCGAGCGAGGTGTTGGGGAAGACGGTCGTGATCGTCGGGTCCGACTGGAAGGCGGCGCTGATGTCGAGGGCCTGCTGCGTCGTCGAGCTCGCGCCGGCGATCATCGTGGCCGTGTTGTCGACCGTCCGCAGGAAGTCATACGAGGTCTTCCGGGCGACCGCCTCGGGCGTGGCGTTGAAGCCGTTCAGGACGAGCACGCTCGTCAGCGACCCGGTGCCGATCGACAGCGGCCGCTTCAGGCCCACGCAGAACGTGGCCGAGCCGGAGATGGAGGTGACGGTGGGGAAGCCCGCGCCGCCGCCGTTGCAGCCCGCGACGGCGTCGGCCGAGCGGCCGCCCCAGCCCGTCCCGATCTTCACGTCCGAGCGGCCCGACTGCCAGGCCTGGATCTGGTCGGAGTGGGAGAAGAGGGCGTAGGGCTTGGCGACCGAGTTGGCCATGTACTGGGCCTGGGTCGTCGGCTCGACGAGCGGCCCGACGTTGGGGATGACCGCGAGCTTGTTGGCGTTGAAGAGGTCCCGCATCTCGGCCATGTTGGGATGGAAGCCGAACTTCTGCCCGCCCATGGACGGCGGATTGTTGATCGCCAGGATGTTCGCCTGCGGGATCGCGAGCGTCGGCCGCGCCGCGCGGTACGAGCCGTAGGCGCCGCTGACGTTGTCCCCGTCGGTCGGAATGACCATGTTGTTGCTGTCGTTGCCGCCGTTCAAGAACACGCAGACGAGCGCCCGGTAGTTGGGCGTGATCGTGTTGGGCGTGGCGAGCAGGTTCGCCAGGCCCCACTGGCGGACGGTGCCCTGGATCGCCGACGCCGACAGCGCGGCGCAGGTCGTCCGGACGAGGAAGTCGCGTCGGGATTGCGTCATGGCCTCACCTCTGGACCTGGAACTGCGACGAGGTCGCGACCAGGTATAGCGCTTGCCGCGCGCGCAGCAGCGTGTTGTTGGCGGAGACCGCGTTGACCGCGGCGACGATCGAGTTCTTCATGTCGTCCGACATCGTGCCGTGCATCATCAGCCGGTTGAGCCGGTCGACGAGGTTCGTCGGGTTCGCCGACAGCAGCTGCAGCTCCGACAGGTTGATCGAGGTGCCGTTGGGCGAGTTGCAGGAGTTCGTTCCGCAGTTGACCGCGATCCCGTTGTTGAACGTCATCTGGTTGATGAAGTTCGCGCGCTTCAACGCGGTCGTCGCGTCCATGATGCCGAACTCGGGGCCGAGGAGGCCCGCCGACGCCGGCGGCGCGTAGTAGTCCTGCGGGAAGTACGAGAAGACCGTCGTCGGCCGGAACACTTCCTGGCCCATGTCGCGGGCGTAGGGCGAGTTGACGTAGCCGTCGGAGAGGACGGCGCCGTTGGCCGACATGGCGTTGAAGGCGCGCAGCACGTTGAGCATGTAGAGCGGCCGGCTCCTTGAGCTTGCCGTAGGTCGGGTCGCTCGGGGCGTCGCGGGCCTCCGGGTCGAGCAGCACGGCCTTGACCATCGCCCAGATCGACTGCCGCGCTGGCCCGAGCCGTTGTCGTTGAAGAAGCCGGCGACGCGCTCGATGTAGTCCGGGCTCGGGTTCGACGTGACGAGCGAGTGGATCAGCTCCTTGGCGAGGTACGGCCCGACGTTCGGATGGTTGAACAGGGCGTCGATCGCCATCTGGAGGTCCTGGCTCGCGGTCTGGCCCGCCGGGATCGACGTCGGCGCCCCTTCGCCGTTCTGGTTCGGCAGGAAGCCCACGAAGAGGTCCTTGCCGACGGTCGAGTGGCGGTCCTCGACGTTCGAGCCGTTCTTGTGGATCGGCATCGGGATCAGGTAGTCGCCGACGTCGTCGGTGTCGCCGGCGAGGGTCACCGTGACGTTTGGGATGTACCAGCCGGTCAGGACGAGCTTGAGCTGGTCGACCACGGACTGGTCGTAGCTGTCGGCGGGGTAGCCGGTCACCCCGTTGATCTGAGGCGTGCCGTCCTGGTTGAGCTGGACGGTCCCGATCGAGAAGAGCTGCATGATCTCGCGGGCGTAGTTCTCGTTCGGGTTGTTCTTGGTGTTCGTCGACATGTTGAGGAACGCGCCCATGGCCGGGTTGAGCGTCAGGTCCTCGAGGATGTCGCGATAGTTCCCGAAGGCGCCCTGCGCCAGCAGGTTCAGGTACGGCACGAACTGCGACGGCTTGGTGATCGTGTTCGTCGAGATGACGTCGAGCTTGTGGAGCGCGAAGAAGACCCGCTGCCGGAGCTGGTCGGGCTGGTACATCGCGTTCCGGAAGAACTGCGTGTGCAGGGGATGGGTCGAGTAGTTGTCGCGGCGGCAGGGGACGTCCTCGCAGCCGGCCGGAGCGTTGTCCGGGACGAGCGGCAGGGTCGGGTAGCCCGAGAGCCGGCAGTGCTGAACTGCGAGGCCAGCCACGGCAGGTATCCGACGCCGAGCAGGCCCGAGACCTCCGAGTCCTTGGGCCCCCAGGTCGCCTGCAGCAGGAACCGCGTGGCCTCGTTGCGGTGGAAGGTCTTCGCGAGGAAGACCGCCATCTGGCCGCGCGTGACGGCGTTCGACGGGCAGTACATGCCGGGGCCGCAGCCCGACGTGATCGCGAGGCGCGACATCTCCTCGATCCACGGGGCGAGCGGCATCGAGATCGGAACGTCCGAGAAGACTCCGGTCGCCGCCGGGGGCGCGTAGCCCGTGCCGTGGAAGATCTTCAGGAGGAAGGCCGCCATCTGGCCGCGGGTCACCGAGGAGGTCGGGCAGTACATCGGAGGCGAGCCGCCGAGGCAGCCGCCCGTGATGCCCTCGGCGTAGAGCTGCTCGATCCAGTCGGCCGCGAACGAGTTGGCGGGGACGTCGCCGAAGACCGTGCCCGTCGCCGGCGGGGGCACGTAGGCCGGCCCGTGCTCGGCGCGCAGGAGGAAGACGGCCATCTGCGCGCGGGTCACGCCCGAGGAGGGGCAGTAGTTGCCGCCGCCGCAGCCCGACGTGATGCCGTCGCGGATGATCGTCTCGACCGGCGCGTGGTACGCGCTCGACTGCGGAACGTCGAGGAAGTCCGCGAACCAGCCCTTCGTCAGGACGGCCGGCGGATCGCCCGGGTTCGTCACGACGACGTCGTAGAGCGCGCCCGCCGCGCGGGCCGGCGACGTCGCGCCGATGCGCGTCGAGTTCGTCACGCTCGACGAGGCGGTGATCGCCGCCGATCGTGACCGTCGCGCCCGGCTGGAACTTGTTGCCGACGAGGTTGACCGGCCGTCCCGCCCGACGCCGGGCCCGAGGTCCCGTACATGTAGGCGAGCTGGAACGTCGTGTCGGCGCTGGCGATGCCCGCGGACAGGAGTCCGAGGGTCGCGAGAACCGTCGCGGTCGCGCGCGCGGCGACTCTCGCGAAGAGAGAGGAAACCGGGTCTGGGAGAAAGGGTCTTTCTCTCATCGGCACTGGTCCTTTCTGACGGCCGCCAAACGAAACTGAATTTTTTGGGTGGACGAATTCTAAGGGACGTGCGATCACCGCGGGGAGGTGATCTGGGTCACACCTGATTCAACTGAATCTTGCAAGGTGGCCGAGAGGTTAGGCCTTCGGCGCCCCCGGCGCGACTGACCGCCCGGGTCGAAGAAGGACAGGAGTCCCGCGCCCCGGTCGGGCTGGCTGTCGGGACAGTTTTTCGGGAGGCGGGCGGCGCCCATAATGGCTCCGGACGATTCCCGCATGAAACGGTTGACGCGCGGGCGCACGCTTTCCGCCCTGGTCGCGCCTCGCCGCGCTCGCCGCGCCGGCGCGGGCGCAGTGGCCGGCCGTTCCGCGCGCGGCGGCGGCGCCGGACATCGCGCCGCGGCTCGAGGCCGCCGTTCCGGGTCCGCTGCCCCTGTTTCCGGCGACCCACTGGTGGAACGTCGACGTGTCCGCCGCGCCCGTCGACGGCGGGTCCGCCGCGTTCCTCGACTACATCGACGCCGAGGGCGTGCGGCCCGCTCCATCCCGACTTCGGCGGAACGCTCGACGACGGCGTGTCCATCTACGGGTTCCCGTACATCGTCGTGGGCGCGGGCCAGTCGAAGAAGGCCGTCGAGTTCGTCGGAGCCGTCCGAGAGCGACGGCGTCGACCACTCGACCGAGACCTCGTATCCCTTCTATCCGATTCCCGACGAGGCGATCACGCAGGCGCACTGGGTCGAGGGCGGCGCCCCCGGCAACGTCGACCTGCGCGCCGACGAGGACCGCCACGTGCTGATCCTCGACCGCGACGCCCGCGTTCTCTACGAGCTCTACAACGTGTGGTGGGACGGCTCGACCTGGCAGGCGTACTCCGGGCGCGGCCTTCGACCTGACGTCGAACGCCCGGCGGCCGGACGGCTGGACGTCGGCCGACGCGGCGGGGCTCGCGATCCTGCCGGGGCTCGTCCGCTACGACGAGGCCTACGGGAACGAAGAGATCCGCCACGCCTTCCGGATGACGGTGCGCCACACGAAGGGCTACGTCTTACCCGGCGTCGCACCAGGCCGGCTTCCAGGACCCGCCGGCGCTCCCGATGGGCGCGCGCCTGCGCCTGAAGCCCGGCGTCCAGGTCTCGAGCGCCGACCCCGGCGTCCAGCGCATCGTGCGGGCGCTCAAGACCTACGGAATGATCGTCGCCGACAACGGCACCGACATGTACGTCTCCGGCACGTGGGACGAGCGGTGGGACAACGACGTCCTGAACCCGGCGCTCGGGCAGCTCACGGCGGACGACTTCGAGGTCCTCCAGCTCGGCTGGAAGCCGCCGCTCTCGCCGGCCCTCGCCGTCGACGCGCGTCCGGGCGGGACGTCGAACCAGAACGGCGTCCTCGAGCCGGGCGAATCCGTCGATCGTCGAGCCGTCGTGGGAGAACCCCGAAGGCTCCGCGCGCGGCGCTGGCGGGCGCCGCGTCGAACTTCACGGGTCCGGCCGGCGCGACGTACACGCTCGTCGACGCGGCCGCGAGCTACGGCTCGCCCGCCGCGGGCGCGCCGGCGAGCTGCTTCGACGCGACGGCGAACTGCTATCGCGTCACCGTGTCGAATCCCGCCGCGCGCCCGGCCCTCCACTGGGACGCCGCCGTGACCGAGAAGGTCAACCTGACGGCCGCGAAGGTCTGGACCCTCCACGTCGGGGCGAGCTTTTCGGACGTTGCCGCTCGCGAGCGGCTTCTACCCGGCGATCGAGAATCTCTTCCACAACGGCGTGACCGCCGGCTGCAGCGGCGCGGCGTACTGCCCGTCGGCCTCGGTGACGCGCGCGCAGATGGCCGTCTTCCTCCTGAAGTCGAAGCTCGGCCGCGCCTACGCGCCGCCAGCGGCTACGGGGACGATGTTCGCCGACGTTCCGCCGGGCGCCTTCGCCGCCGCCTGGATCGAGGACCTCGCCGAAAGCGGCATCTCGGCCGGCTGCGGCGGCGCGAATTTCTGTCCGAACGCGACGGTCACGCGGGCCCAGATGGCGGTCTTCCTTCTGAAGGCGAAGCACGGCAGCGCGTACGTCCCGCCGCCGGCCGCGGGCGTCTTCGCCGACGTTCCGGCGGGGAGCTCCTTCGCCCCGTGGATCGAGGAGCTCGCGGCCGAGGGCGTGACCGCCGGCTGCGGGGGCGGCAACTACTGCCCGGACGGCGCCAACACGCGCGGCCAGATGGCCGTCTTCCTGACGAAGACCTTCGGTCTGCGGCTCTACGGGCCGTAGCGGGTCGGGGGGCGCGCGAGCGTCTCGACGAGCCACGTCGCGTCGGCGGCGACGAGCAGGTCGCAGAGCGCGTGGAACACGTAGAAGTGGCGGGGCAGGTCGCCGTGCGCGTTCGCGAGGACGCAGACGAGAAAGGCCGCCGTGGCCATCGCGACGAGCAGCACGATGCCCTCCCGCGCGCGGCGGCCCTGCGCGGTCGCCCGCCGGCGGGTCGCCAGCGCGACGGCGGCGTTCAGGGCGAGGAAGGGAACGATCCACGCGAGCGGGTGACCGGGCAAGCTGCAGCCGCGCGTCGCTCCAGGCCGCGAACGACCGCGACTTCGCGCCCGGCGCGACCCCTTCGCGGTGCTCGAGGTTCCCGAAGCGCGGGTGGCGTAGGCGCAGCGCCTGCATCCCGCCGCGCGAGACCGTCGACGCGAGCCGCTGGGGGTGCGTCAGGTAGAAGCGCACGAGCCGCGCGTAGCTGAAGCGCTCGAGGAAGGCTTCGCGAAAGGTCGGGTCGACGAAGGGGCTCGCGGGATCGTAGGCGATGCGCCCCGTGCGCCGACGACCACGCGGGATCGAGGCCCAGGTCGGCGAGATCCTGAGCGGGCGCGGGCGAGTTGGGCAGCAGCTCCATGAAGACCTTGTGGTAGCGGGCGACTCCGGCGATCGGCGTACGGCGTCTGCCGGAAGTACCAGAGCGAAAAGGCGCACAGGGCCGCCGCGGCCCATGCCGCGGGTTGCCGGTGGAGGCGGCGCAGTCCGTCGCCAAAGAGTCGCAGGCCGAAGAGCGCGAGAAGCGGCGCCTGGATGACTTCCTGGGGTTTTGACCCGACGAAGGCGAGCGCACATAGGAAGTAGAGCGCGGCGGCCGTCCACGACCGGCCGAAGGCCACCGTCCAGGCCGCGATGCCGAGCGTCAGGACCAGGAAGACGAGCGAGGCCGCCTGGCTGTAGAAGGAATTGAGTGGAGCGACGTAGCCGACGTCGGTGAAGAAGAAAACGAGAAGCGCCGCCGCGGTCCAGCGGGCCGCCGCCGACAGCGGCGCCGTCGACCGGATCAGGAGCGCCAGGCCGGCGACGAGCAGCAGGCCGTGGGTTGCGCCGAGGACACGCAGGTCGAAGAATCCGCCGTGGGCGAACGGCTCGCTGATGAGGCGGGCGAGCCAGGCGATGAGCGCCTCGGAAGTCAGAAGCCCGCTCTTGAACCAGCCCGGCGGGCCGTACGCGAACTTCGTCATGATCCACTGGAAGTACTTCTCGCCGTGGTCCTGCGTCAGGTACTGGAAGCCAACGTAGCCCATGACGCTCTCGTAGTCTCCGTTGTTGGCGAGGCCGACGACGGGCGGAACGAGGAGCTGAGCGGCGACGATGCCGGCGGCGAGGATCCAGGCGGCGATCTCCCATGGCGGGATCGGCGTCGGCTTCGGGCTCGCCGCCAGGGGGGCTCCGATCATGCCGAGCGCGGCGACAGCGCGCGCCGCGTCGCGAGCCACTGGATCAGCCAGGCCACGTCCGCGACGAGCACGAGATCGCAGAGCGCGTCGAACACGAAAAGGTGGCGACCCAGATCATCGAGCGCATCCGCGAACGCGTTGACGCCGAATTCGACGCCGGCAATGAGCAGACAGGCCACCAGAGCCACGAGAAAGAGGCGGCCGCGCATTGTTGTGCCTCGCCAGGAAAGTGCCGCGGCGAGAAGGTTTCCGACGAAGAAGACGACCAGCGTCACGGCCGCGTGCCTTTCGAGCTTCGCCCGGACGTCGCTCCACAGCGCGAACCGAGTGGCCTTGGTCCGAGGCGCAACCCCCGTCGCCTTCTCGAAGTTGCCCAGGTACTTCGGGCGCAGCCGGAACGCCCCGGGAGCCGCCCGCCGCAGGCGATCGAGGAGCCGGTCCGGATGCCGCAGGTAGAAACCCATCACCTTCGCATAGCCGAAGTGATCGAAGAATCGAGCCTGGAAGGCCGGGTCCTCGATCGGAGACTCTTTCATGTAGGCGTGCACGCCGATGTACCGGTCGAGGTCCGGTGCGATGCCGAGCTCCTCCATGTCGCGGCGTGGATCGGGCGAATTCTGGAGGAGCTCGTGGAAAACCGTGTGGAAGAGACCGACATAACGAATGCTGACTTTCGGCACCTGCCGGTAATACCAGAGGCCGAGGGCGCCGAGCGCCACGGCGAGCGCGATCGCAACGACAACGCGGCGCGAAGACCCGGTCTCGCTTTGCCCCGCGATCGCCAGAATTACGCCCAGCCCGCCGAGGAGGGGAGCGTGGATGGCCTCCTGGGGTTTTGAACAGACGAAGAGCGCCGCGGAGACGAAATACCCAACGACCGCAGGGCCGCGAAGCCGAACCATCCGAATGCCCACGGCAGCGAACGCGAGCGTGAGGAGAATGAAGAGCAGCGACGCCGTCTGAGGGTAAAACGAGTTGATTGCCGCCGCATACCCGACGTCCGTGAAGATCAGGACGAGAAGAACGGCGACCGCCGCCTGCGCCGCCGGCGCCAGGTCCCGACAGGCCCGCACGAAGAGGCCGAGGGCTGTCAGCAGCAGCAGCATTTGTATCGCGGCGAAAATCCGGATGTCGAACATGCGGCCCGGGAAGAGGGCGAGGCTGACGAGCCGCGCGGAATACGCGACGAGCGTTTCGGTCGTCAGGTAACCGCTCGCGTACCAGCCCGGCGCGACGACGTTGAACTTGGTGACGATGTGGCCGTAGTACTTCTCCTCGAACTTGTCGGTCGGGTAGAAAAGGCCCGCGTAACCCATCACCCGCTCGAAATCTCCCTCGTTCGCGAGGCCGACGATCGGGGGGACCAGCAACTGAAGAGACAGCAGGACCGCCGCCGCCGAGACGGCGACGCAGGTGCAGATCCGGTTGAACGAGGCGCGATCGGTCATGGCCCAGTTAGTCGAGACGATAACCGATTGCGTGCAGCCGCCTACGCTGGGTCCGGCCGTCGGAAGCGAGTCCTAACTCTCGTCCTTCGATACCGACGCCAAGACGTCAACATTCGGATCGAGCCGTGAGTCGTCCCCGTGAGTCGTTGACTCCGAAACACGGCTGGGCGCGCTCACCGACTGCGGCGGCAATCCAGGATTACACGATCGACCCCAGAGGCCATCTGAGCGCGGGTGATGGCGGTGTCGGGGCAGAAGGTCGAGCCGGTGCAGCTGGCGGTGATCGCCTGCTGGAACGCGAGCTTGATGTGGCGGGCGTCGGGGTCCGAGCAGGGGACGTCGGTGAAGGGGGAAGGGTTGGATCCGTCGCAGAGAGGCAGGGTCCAGCCTCTGGCGATGATGTTGGCCTCGGCGATGTAGCGGGCCATCTCGCGGCGCAGGACGGAGAACTTGGAGGGGAACTTCAGGATCCGCTCCCCGGCGCCGTTGTGGAGGAACGTGTAGTCGCCCACGAGGTCGTTCTTGCTGCGGTAGACCCGGTCGAGTGAGTCGAAGAAGATCACTTCGCCCACGGCCCCGGTCATGTTGCCCCGGGAGTCGTAGGCGGTGGCGATCACGGTCGGCGGCGTCCCGGCGATCGTGACGGTGTCGACCTGGTTGTTGAGGGAAGAATTCATCGCCATGGTGTAGGCGCCGTGTTGCGTGAGGTTGCCGTAGCCGTCGTAGGCGAAGCTGCGGGGGGAATTGAAGGTCCGACCCAGGTTTCAACGTGTCCCAAGATGGCGCGCGTGCTCACTCCAGCAATCGTCTAGGTAATCTTTCCATTTCTGGTAGAGACGTGCTTCATTGAGCTCGCGACTGCCGAGGTCCGGTTCGTCCATGGGCATGTAGTGCACGAAGCTCGCAATCCGCTCCGGGTAATCGAAGTCGGCGTAGACCTTTGCGACTTCGCGCAGGGGGTCTTCGTACTCGTTCCTGCGCTCGTAAAGCCAGGCCAACGACACGCAAAGCCATTTCGCCTTGATTTCTGGCAGAGGCTCCTCCGGCTCGCGCGCGGCCAAGGCCTCGACGTACGGACGGGCATCCTGGTGGGCGCTCAATCCGGCGAGATCAACCAGCCTCGAATCGGGCGAATTCGCCTCATCCACTATGTCGGTCGCGAGATGCGTCGGAGCGGAAGGGTCTAATAGTTCCTCATCCAGGCCAAACAGGATCTCACGCCAGGTCATCCGGACTCTATTGCGGATGAAACCGTACGGAATCCACAAGCGGACCACGTCCATGAACCTTACCTCACCACCTGATTCGGGTAACCTGTGATGGTCCCACCCGGAATGAACCGTTGATGGGACACAACACCGCTTCGCTCCAAGACGTATTCGTAAATCCCAGATCGTCCGTTCCCGCCCCCCGGAGTTTGAAGAAGAGTAACCTCGGCGCCGTCGCGGCCCGTGATTCTGAACGCAGTCCCTGCCTCGAGTTGCTCGCGGCTCACGAAGCTCGCCGCCCTGTGCAGGGCATCCGCTTTCAGGCCGGAGTCAACTCGCTCTGCCGAGAGGATCTTGGCAGCTACGCTCGCGGTGTCCGCGAGAACTTCGATGACTTTCCCCGTCGCACGGTCGACAATGATGACTGCAACTGCTGTTGCTCCCGCTGCCGTGACAGTGGCCCCGCCCTCGAGGATGCCGCTTTGAGCAACGCCGCCGGGGTTGGCCATCCGATTGACTTGCGAGGGCGTATTGCCAACCGTTTCGTCATTCATCGCTTCCGCGTTCGGATCGCCTGGTGAAAGCTGGCGTGGTCCGGGAAAGAAGCTCTTGAAGGTTCGCGATACCCACGAGAAGAATCGACCCATTAGACTCGAGTGGCCGCTCGGATTGTCGGCCTCTAGTCCGTCGGGATCTGTAAGCCTCACAGGATTGTTGAGTGCGAATGTGTAGAGGTTCCAAGACGAAGGGCTTGCCGGGGTGCCTCGTAGCAGATCCGTGCTCAAGAACCGTCCGATATTGAACTGCTGTGTCCGTGCGTGGTCGTAGTACTGGTGGGTGGCGTCGTTTCTTTCCATGCTCTGGAAGCTGAGGTGCTGGTTGAGGGTGGCCGTGGCGTCTTCGCCGTAGGGCCAGTAGCGGTGGTCCTCGGTCTTCGTCCCGAGGCGTTCCAGACGGCGCGGATCGAGCCGAGGTGATCGGAGGCCGAGTAGCTCCAGGCGCCGGCGCTGGAGGCGACGAGCAGGCCGCCGAGATACACGTTGTCCCGGGCGACGGTGAGTGAGGCGGTGCTCGATCCCGAGAGGCCCCCGGCGATCTCGGTGACGACGCGGTTGCCCTCGTCGCGCAGGGTGTAGGTCGAGCCGCGGGGGACGGGGTGATAGGTGGGCCAGAAGGGGATGGTGCCCGAGCCGTTTGGGGGACCGCCCTTGGCGAGCCAGACGAGGGTTTCCCATTCGCCGATGGGGTCGCCGGGGCAGAAGGTGTTCAGGCCGCAGCCTCCGGTCACGTGGTCATTGTAGAGCTGAATGATGAACGGGGCATACGCGGCGTAGGGGCCGGAGCAAGTGAAGTCGGTGAACGGGTTGACCGCGGGCGGGCAGGACTGGGGGACGAAGGAGGCGCCGCGGTAGCCCTTGACCATGAAGACGGCCATCTGAGCGCGGGTGATGGCGGTGTCGGGGCAGAAGGTCGAGCCGGTGCAGCCGGCTGTGATCGACTGCTGGAACGCGAGCTTGATGTGGCGGGCGTCGGGGTCCGAGCAGGGGACGTCGGTAAAGGGCGAAGGGTTGGATCCGTCGCAAAGAGGCAGGGTCCAGCCCCGCGCGATGATGTTGGCCTCGGCGATGTAGCGTGCCATCTCGCGGCGCAGGACGGTGAACTTGGAGGAGAACTTCAGGACCCGCTCCCCGGCGCCGTTGTGGAGGAACGTGTAGTCGCCGACGAGATCGTTCTTGCTGCGGTAGACCCGGTCGAGCGCGTCGAAGAAGATCACCTCGCCCACGGCCCCCGTCATGTTGCCCCGGGGGTCGTAAGCGGTGGCGATCGGCGAACCGCCGCTGATGGTCACGCTATCGACCTGGTTGTTCAGGGACGCGTTCATCGCCATCGTGTAGGCGCCGTTTTGCGTGAGGTTGCCGTAGCCGTCGTAGGCGAAGGTGCGGGGGGTACCGGAGTAGGTTGCCGAGAGCAGCCTCGAGCCCTTGTCGTAGGTATAGGTGCCGCCGTAGGTCCCGTCGGCCTGGGAGAGGATGTTGCCCGCCGAGTCGTACGTGTACGCGCCGGTCGAGAAGAGGACGGTCGTTCCACGTTTGGCCTCGATCTTGTTGGGCCGGGGTAGAAGGCTCGTGTCCTGTGTGATCGTCGTCGTGACCGTGGGGCTGCTGGCCGAGACCCAGGAGGCCAGGCCCGCGGCGGGGTTGTAGGCCGCCGAGGTGACGAGGTTGACGGGGCTCGTCCCCGCGGTGATCGCCGTGGGCTGCCCGAAGGAGTAGGTGTAGTTGACCGGGAAGGTCCCCGAGATGCGCGGGTAGCTCTCCGAGCAAATCAGGCCGAGGTGACAGTTCGTCGTGTCGTAGGTCCAGGACTGGATCGTCGTAGCCGCGAGGTTGCCGTTGCCGACCGGGTATGCTGGCAATACAGGATTACACGATTGACCCCCCAAATCCCCGTGCAGATCCGGTTGAACGAGGCGCGATCGGTCATGGTCGGAGCATTCGGGACGATAACGCGATTATCGCGAATGGCATCCGCTCATGCTGGATCCGACGTCGGAAGCGAATTCGAACCCTAGTCGCCGACACCGATGCTAGGACATCGACATTCGGATCGAGCCGTGGGTCGTTGGCTCCGAAACACGGCCAGCTGGGCGCGGGTGATGCCGGTGCCGCGACGGAAGACCGAACCAGTGCGGTGGCGGTCATTTCCTGTTGGACGATCAGCTTGAGGCGCTTCGCGTTAGGCCGCCTTACAGGCCGAGGTGACAGTTCGTCGTGCCGTAGGTCCAGGACTGCGTCGTCGTCAGGTCGCCGCGCTCACCGACTCCGCTGGCAATACAGGATTGCACGATCGACCCCAGAAGCTCATCCAGGACTGCGTCGTCGTGGCATGAGGTTGCCTTTGCGGGCGGCCGTATCGACTGCCCGCCAGCCTGGTCTTGGAATCGATTCCTACCTGGTGTCTGAATCCTATTGGGTCTCGGGCTCGGGCTTCAACGACCAGCTCCGGCTATCGGCTTGCTCGCGACGACCCTTGCTTTGCTGTGCCCAGGTAAGCAGTCCCTGAGAACCGAAAACGTAGAGCAACCATCCTTCATCGTTAAGTGAGAACCAGGCACGGTCAGCCGGGATCGCGGAAACGGCGCGGCCGAGGGTCTCAACCTCTGCTTCGGTGAGGCGACCCAGTCTTTCCCTGCCAACGCGCAAGATACCGGGTCGTGGCCACAGGGCGCACAAGGCTCGCAGGAACCACTGGTCATCCGTCTCGAAAAAAACCTCCATGTCGCCGTCCGCTGCTGTGAAGACTCGATCTAGGGCAGCAGAATCCATTTCGACAAGGTTTATGAGTCGTAGAAATCCTGGAACCGATGTTCCCGATGAGGCGAGCCCGCTGAGCAGCGAGCTCTCCCCCCGTCGATTCCAATAATAGAGACCTGTAATCGATGCGCGTTTCGTTTCGATCAAAGGCCACGTTTCCGAGGCGAAACTCGGTCGGGCATCAGGCCACTCATCCTCGTCCGGCCGGGGGTCACACCCGGGTTCAAGCCGATTCCAGAAGGTAAGGTACCGGAGAGTCACGAACCCAACCGTTTCAAGGCCTGAATAATTAGCGCCCGCGCGTGACCGAGGTAAGTACGCAGTTCGCCAGGTAAATGATGGCCCATGAGGCGCTTTGGCCCGAGATGGAAGTGGCGGAAAGGCCGAGAGCCCCAACGGAAGATATTCTCGGTTATGAAGCTACCTTCGCGCTTACCTATCGGCATGCGCCAGGCATTCAGTGTGGCCCTCTCGGCGGTTGCAACTACTGCCCGTTCTGCCGTTGCGGTGACAAGGACTGACTCTTGGATGGCAAGGCCGGCTATGTAACTTTCGTGCATACCCAAGTCATCCGGGTCATACCAATGGGCCAACGCAAGAGGGTCGGAAAATGGTATGGCTCCGTCCACCAAGGGTGCCAGCCCACGGAGCGTGAATCGCCCGGTCGTTCCCGGAAAGCCTCCACCTCCAGGATTCCAAGTTGAGCCAGTTGCGTGGCCCGTGACGGTTACATCTGATTGGCAGCGAAAGAAGAAGCAGAAGAAACCAGGATCGAGACGTTTGTCGCCCGCCGACTTCGACTGCCCGCTCGGGTTGTCCGGCTCGAGGCCGAGGGGGTCGGTGTAGACCATCGGGTTATCAAACCCGAACACGTACCGGTTCCAACTCCTTGGCTCTTCGGGGTAGCCGTCGATGACATCCGTACTCAAGAACCGTCCGATATTGAACTGCTGAGTCCGTGCATGGTCGTAGTACTGGTTAGTGGCGTCGTTTCTTTCCATGCCCTGGAACGCGAGGTGCTGGTTGAGGGTGGCCGTCGCATCCTCGCCGTAGGGCCAGTAGCGGTGGTCCTCGGTCTTGGTCCCCGAGGCGTTCCAGACGGCCCGGATCGAGCCGAGGTGATCGGAGGCCGAGTAGCTCCAGGCGCCGGCGCTGGAGGCGACGAGCAGGCCGCCGAGGTAGACGTTGTCCCGGGCGACGTTGAGCGAGGCCGTGCCCGAGCCCGACAGACCCCCGGCGATCTCGGTGACGACGCGGTTGCCCTCGTCGCGCAGGGTGTAGGTCGAGCCGCGGGGGACGGGGTGATAGGTGGGCCAGAAGGGGATGGTGCCCGAGCCGTTTGGGGGACCGCCCTTGGCGAGCCAGACGAGGGTTTCCCATTCGCCGATGGGGTCGCCGGGGCAGAAGGTGTTCAGGCCGCAGCCTCCGGTCACGTGGTCATTGTAGAGCTGAATGATGAACGGGGCATACGCGGCGTAGGGGCCGGAGCAAGTGAAGTCGGTGAACGGGTTGACCGCGGGCGGGCAGGACTGGGGGACGAAGGAGGCGCCGCGGTAGCCTTTCACCATGAATACGGCCATCTGGGTGCGGGTGATGGCGGTGTCGGGGCAGAAGGTCGAGCCGGTGCAGCCGGCGGTGATCGCCTGCTGGAACGCGAGCTTGATGTGGCGGGCGTCGGGGTCCGAGCAGGGGACGTCGGTGAAGGGGGAAGGGTTGAATCCGTCGCAGAGAGGCAGGGTCCAGCCCCGCGCGATGATGTTGGCCTCGGCGATGTAGCGTGCCATCTCGCGGCGCAGGACGGTGAACTTGGAGGAGAACTTCAGGACCCGCTCCCCGGCGCCGTTGTGGAGGAACGTGTAGTCGCCGACGAGATCGTTCTTGCTGCGGTAGACCCGGTCGAGCGCGTCGAAGAAGATCACCTCGCCCACGGCCCCCGTCATGTTGCCCCGGGGGTCGTAAGCGGTGGCGATCGGCGAACCGCCGCTGATGGTCACGCTATCGACCTGGTTGTTCAGGGACGCGTTCATCGCCATCGTGTAGGCGCCGTTTTGCGTGAGGTTGCCGTAGCCGTCGTAGGCGAAGGTGCGGGGGGTACCGGAGTAGGTTGCCGAGAGCAGCCTCGAGCCCTTGTCGTAGGTATAGGTGCCGCCGTAGGTCCCGTCGGCCTGGGAGAGGATGTTGCCCGCCGAGTCGTACGTGTACGCGCCGGTCGAGAAGAGGACGGTCGTTCCACGTTTGGCCTCGATCTTGTTGGGCCGGGGTAGAAGGCTCGTGTCCTGTGTGATCGTCGTCGTGACCGTGGGGCTGCTGGCCGAGACCCAGGAGGCCAGGCCCGCGGCGGGGTTGTAGGCCGCCGAGGTGACGAGGTTGACGGGGCTCGTCCCCGCGGTGATCGCCGTGGGCTGCCCGAAGGAGTAGGTGTAGTTAACCGGGAAAGTCCCGGAAATGCGCGGGTAGCTCTCCGAGCAAATCAGGCCGAGGTGACAGTTCGTCGTGTCGTAGGTCCAGGACTGGATCGTCGTCAGGTCGCCGCGCTCACCGACTCCGCTGGCAATACAGGATTACACGATCGACCCCAGAAGCTTGCAAGCTCGAGTGCCCTTCGACTCTGCAGCCAATACAGGCTTACACGGTTGACCCCACGAGGTCCCCACAACGTCCCATATCCTTACGTCCCGCCAGAATCAGCTACTCGGTCATCACAGATAATCCTCAATCGAGACAGGGGGTACTCGCCTGGCCGTGAAACTCGGAGGTCTGTCTGCTCGAGAACGGACGCCACAGGACCGCCAGTCTCGACGACTACATGGAAAGGGACGCGCTCGAGTCTCCAGTCTTCTTGTGCCTGCGCCAGTATCGGGAACAGTCTTTCGACAAGCTCGGGGCAAACCCGCGCGACACGATCGCCGCCGCGCACAACGATCATGTAGCCGGGTGCCTTCAACCATGACAAATCGCGAAGCGAGTCGAGTAAGGCGTCCCAGTTTGTTCCTAGCTCAGGAGGAAACCGAAAGGACTGAGCCACAAGTGACTGTAGTGTCTCCTTGTCTCCAACGCCGGCCACATCCAGGTCGATCCGTAAAAAGCCCAGATCGGCCGCCGCGCGCATTAGCTCACGGAGCCGCCGGGATCTTGCAGTGACGAGATGCATCATGCACCCGGTCAATTTAGTGAGGTGACCTCTGGATTCCAGCGTCATTTGATCCTTACGAAGGAGCCATAGTGGTTGTGAGTGTAGTAGATGTCGCCGTCTGACCCAACGACGAGCCTCTCAGTACCTCGCCCTGGTGACCCCGGCGCTGGTTCGACCGTCCACTCCGAGTAGTAGCCGGTTCCCCGCTGAGGTAGAAGGCCCTGATCATTGCGAAAGGTTGTCCCGTCCTTGGAGAAGCGCGGTGACCTCGAGAGCGCTCGGTCGATAGCTTCTTGAACCTTGGTCGCGAGGTCCCGCTTAAACGGAAGTGCGGGTCTTGCGGTTCGGAATGCATTCCATGCGGATCCTACTGACCGGAATAGGCGCAGACCTGCTGTTATCTCCATGTTGCCAGTGGCAGTCGACGCGAAGAACATCGTCCCGTTAAAGAGTGGGAAGACCACCGGAGCGGCCGCCTCCGTGCCCTGCTGGATAATTTCAACCCCCGTTGGGCCGGTACCTGACACGTTTACGAATTCTTCTATTGAAGCCTCCGCACCACAAGCCTGAGGGTTTGCCAAGCAAGCGCTCTTGGGCAAGTCATCGTTCGGCTCATCATCGGAGTTGAGGCCGTCAGGATCTGTGTATCGAATGGGGTTACCCAGCGCGAAGCAATATCGGTTCCAAGTTGCGGGCTCCTCAATTGAGCCGTGGTACGGATCCGTACTCAGGAACCTTCCGATATTGAACTGCTGCGACCGTGCGTGGTCGTAGTACTGGTGGGTGGCGTCGTTTCTTTCCATGCCCTGGAAGCTGAGGTGCTGGTTGAGGGTGGCCATGGCATCCTCGCCGTAGGGCCAGTAGCGGTGGTCCTCGGTCTTGGTGCCCGAGGCGTTCCAGACGGCGCGGATCGAGCCGAGGTGATCGGAGGCCGAGTAGCTCCAGGCGCCGGCGCTGGAGGCGACGAGCAGGCCGCCGAGATAGACGTTGTCCCGGGCGACGGCCAGGCTCGCCGTGCCTGATCCCGAGAGGCCCCCGGCGATCTCGGTGACGACGCGGTTGCCCTCGTCGCGCAGGGTGTAGGTCGAGCCGCGGGGGACGGGGTGATAGGTGGGCCAGAAGGGGATGGTGCCCGAGCCGTTTGGGGGACCGCCCTTGGCGAGCCAGACGAGGGTTTCCCATTCGCCGATGGGGTCGCCGGGGCAGAAGGTGTTCAGGCCGCAGCCTCCGGTCACGTGGTCATTGTAGAGCTGAATGATGAACGGGGCATACGCGGCGTAGGGCCGGAGCAAGTGAAGTCGGTGAACGGGTTGACCGCGGGCGGGCAGGACTGGGGGACGAAGGAGGCGCCGCGATAACCCTTGACCATGAAGACGGCCATCTGGGCGCGAGTGATGGCGTTTACTGGATGCTTGCGTTCGCCTGGAGAAACTCAGCCTCAAGTTGCCGCAATGCAAACTCAAACGAAGCCTTGGCCTCGGCCCTCCCTTCGGAGAGGTCGTCAAAGAAACTGGCTGGTTCGAACGAGGGGTGCGATAGTTCCAGCCCGCCCTTCTCCGTCGGAATCGCGATCCAGTAACGCGAGGCTCGATTGTCGGTGATGCTGAAGAGTGCGAGCGGCACCCAAGTAGGGTGACCGTAATCACTGACGACCAGCACGTGAATTCCGTTTCCATAGGGGGATTCACCTGAACTCCCGAAAATGCCTAAGACCAAATATTCCTTGCCCGCAGATACGTGGAAGTCCTGCCGAACAAAGTATGGCCCCAGGCTCAGTTCCTGCAGCTCGGTGACGACTGTGGCTCGACAGAGTGCTCTCATTGCTATTGGAACTTTGTCTTGAATTCGACCTGTTGTCCAGTCTTCACGTTCTGGTACCAGTGTGTCTCGAACTTCACGCCGTCCGCTGCGGTAAAGGAACTACTCCGCATTTTGGCCCAGTCAGCAGCTGCGCCACCATAACTCTCCGCGAGTCTCTCCGAGTCACCTAGAATCCTGCGCCCGCCCGCGCCCGCGATTACGCTTCCTCGTTCTGCCATCTGCGACTCGCTGGCAAGGGATTTTGCGAGCCGAACCGCGGCCGCTGCGTCCGCTGCCGTATCGGCGACAATCTCTATTACTTTGCCGGTTCCCCGATCAATGATGATGATTGTCGCCGCGGTCGCCGCAGCGGCGGTGATCGTGGCGCCTCCTTCCGCGACGCCCTGTTGAGCTGCGCCCTTGGGATTGGCCATACGTTCAGCTTGAGCGGGCGTATTGCCAACGGAGTCGTCATTCATCGCCTGCAGGTTGGGGTCCGCTGGGTCTGCCTTCGGCGCGGGGAAGATGTTCTTGAACGTGCGGGACACCCAGGAGAAGACTCGATCCAGAATGCTTGAGTGGCCACTGGGATTGTCGGCGTCCAGACCGGTGGGATCCGTGAGTCGCGCCGGATTGTTAAGGGCAAACGTGTAGAGGTTCCACGTGGCAGGGTTGGAAGGCGTGCCTCGAAGCTGATCCGTGCTCAAGAACCTCCCGATATTGAACTGCTGCGTCCGTGCATGGTCGTAGTACTGGTGGGTGGCGTCGTTTCTTTCCATGCCCTGGAAGCTGAGGTGCTGGTTGAGGGTGGCCATGGCATCCTCGCCGTAGGGCCAGTAGCGGTGGTCCTCGGTCTTGGTGCCCGAGGCGTTCCAGACGGCGCGGATCGAGCCGAGGTGATCGGAGGCCGAGTAGCTCCAGGCGCCGGCGCTGGAGGCGACGAGCAGGCCGCCGAGATAGACGTTGTCCCGGGCGACGGCCAGGCTCGCCGTGCCTGATCCCGAGAGGCCCCCGGCGATCTCGGTGACGACGCGGTTGCCCTCGTCGCGCAGGGTGTAGGTCGAGCCGCGGGGGACGGGGTGATAGGTGGGCCAGAAGGGGATGGTGCCCGAGCCGTTTGGGGGACCGCCCTTGGCGAGCCAGACGAGGGTTTCCCATTCGCCGATGGGGTCGCCGGGGCAGAAGGTGTTCAGGCCGCAGCCTCCGGTCACGTGGTCATTGTAGAGCTGAATGATGAACGGGGCATACGCGGCGTAGGGGCCGGAGCAAGTGAAGTCGGTGAACGGGTTGACCGCGGGCGGGCAGGACTGGGGGACGAAGGAGGCGCCGCGGTAGCCTT
Source organism: uncultured Acidobacteriota bacterium (assembly GCA_963764715.1). Classification (GTDB taxonomy): domain Bacteria; phylum Acidobacteriota; class Thermoanaerobaculia; order UBA5066; family Gp7-AA6; genus DAHUXD01. The sequence continues at coordinate 317,723 of CAVXTP010000006.1, read as the reverse complement.
TCACCATGAATACGGCCATCTGGGCGCGGGTGATGGCGGTGTCGGGGCAGAAGGTCGAGCCGGTGCAGCCGGCGGTGATCGCCTGCTGGAACGCGAGCTTGATGTGGCGGGCGTCGGGGTCCGAGCAGGGGACGTCGGTGAAGGGGGAAGGGTTGAATCCGTCGCAGAGAGGCAGGGTCCAGCCCCGCGCGATGATGTTGGCCTCGGCGATGTAGCGTGCCATCTCGCGGCGCAGGACGGTGAACTTGGAGGAGAACTTCAGGACCCGCTCCCCGGCGCCGTTGTGGAGGAACGTGTAGTCGCCGACGAGATCGTTCTTGCTGCGGTAGACCCGGTCGAGCGCGTCGAAGAAGATCACCTCGCCCACGGCCCCCGTCATGTTGCCCCGGGGGTCGTAAGCGGTGGCGATCGGCGAACCGCCGCTGATGGTCACGCTATCGACCTGGTTGTTCAGGGACGCGTTCATCGCCATCGTGTAGGCGCCGTTTTGCGTGAGGTTGCCGTAGCCGTCGTAGGCGAAGGTGCGGGGGGTACCGGAGTAGGTTGCCGAGAGCAGCCTCGAGCCCTTGTCGTAGGTATAGGTGCCGCCGTAGGTCCCGTCGGCCTGGGAGAGGATGTTGCCCGCCGAGTCGTACGTGTACGCGCCGGTCGAGAAGAGGACGGTCGTTCCACGTTTGGCCTCGATCTTGTTGGGCCGGGGTAGAAGGCTCGTGTCCTGTGTGATCGTCGTCGTGACCGTGGGGCTGCTGGCCGAGACCCAGGAGGCCAGGCCGCCGGCGGGGTTGTAGGCCGCCGAGGTGACGAGGTTGACCGGGCTCGTCCCCGCGGTGATCGCCGTGGGCTGCCCGTAGGAGTAGGTGTAGTTGACCGGGAAGGTCCCCGAGATGCGCGGGTAGCTCTCCGAGCAAATCAGGCCGAGGTGACAGTTCGTCGTGTCGTAGGTCCAGGACTGCGTCGTCGTCAGGTCGCCGCGCTCACCGACTCCGCTGGCAACACAGGATTACACGATCGACCCCAGAAGCTCACGTCGGAAGCGAATTCGAACCCTAGTCGCCGACACCGATGCTAGGACATCGACATTCGGATCGAGCCGTGGGTCGTTGGCTCCGAAACACGGCCAGCTGGGCGCGGGTGATGCCGGTGCCGCGACGGAAGACCGAACCAGTGCGGTGGCGGTCATTTCCTGTTGGACGATCAGCTTGAGGCGCTTCGCGTTAGGCCGCCTTACCACTAGGCTCGAGGTCCTGTCGACTCCGCAGCCAATACAGGATTTCACCGTTGACCCCACAACGCCCCGCGGTGATCGCCGTGGGCAGCCCGAAGGAGTAGGTGTAGTTGACCGGGAAGGTCCCGGAGATGCGCGGGTAACTCTCCGAGCAAATCAGGCCGAGGTGGCAGTTCGTCGAATCGTAGGTCCAGGACTGCGTCGTCGTCGCCATGAGGTTGCCGCGCTCACCGACACTGCTGGCAATCTAGGGTTACACGATTGGCTCCATAAGCTCCATGGGCCTCCCGCTGACATCAAACATGAGACGACTGACTCCAGTGGTCCCACCAATACAACTCAGCTCCAAAACGTTCGTGTCACAGCCGCAACCGCTACAGCCACTAGGACCGCGAGACCGTGACATACGACAACGGTCTTCAATCGCCCTTTGGTCTGTTTGCCGAGTGCTGACTGAGTTGATACGAAGACCGCGTAGAGCGGGTACTGAAGGACCGCCACTAGCAGCGGCACAATTCCAATATGGCCAACGACGGCGGCGATAAGCATTGCAAACGGAAAGCAGACCAACGCTGGAATGTATGTGCCGTGTCCTGCTCCCGCTAGGCGCCAGGCTATGAGCCCTAGGCCGACGGTCAGCACGACTGCTGCGGTTACCCAAATCAGGGGTCCAGTTGCACTGGAGCGACTCTGCATGACCGCCTCCCAAACAATACGTCTAGTTGTGAGAACCGCGTTGAGATTTTTCGATCTGCCGACGCATCAGCTCCAATATCATCATCTTGCGGTCAATGGCTTTGGCCTCATTGAACGACACGACAAAAGGTCGAATGAGTCGCCACGGAACCTTTGGCGCTGCGCTCCCCCTGAAGCTTGGAATGGCAGCTAGCATGCGCTTGTAGGTCGTGAGAGCCATGGCTTCAGCCTTGCTCGCGTCCTTGTAAGTCTTGTCGGGCGAGTGACCGGCAGCAGCGTGACCTACCGCGGCGCCATAGCCTCGATGCGAGAAAGAGTCTTGTTCAGCGTGCATGAATACCCCCAGAGACTGTGGTGACCCGTCCGCCTCATACTGGGCCCAGAGGTCCGCACGGCGATCGCTGGTCGTGAAGTGGTAGAGTTCGCGCACCTCAGCGGTCCCGAACGGTGATGTGTTCGGGTTGTCATCGACTCCCTGGTCAGCGGCGCCGATCGCTCTCGCGGTTGCGAGGGGAAACCCAGCAGCGTATGCGAGCATGACAGTGAGATGGAGATGCACGTCCTCTTCATAAAGGCCGGTGGGGTCTACGAGTCGTAGCGGGTTATTTCCGACGAAGGTATAGCGGTTCCAAGTTGATGGCACGTCCACAGAGCCCCGAATTACATCCGTGCTCAGGAACCGCCCGATATTGAACTGCTGTGTCCTAGCATGGTCGTAGTACTGGTTGGTGGCGTCGTTTCTTTCCATGCCCTGGAAGCTGAGGTGCTGGTTGAGGGTGGCCATGGCATCCTCGCCGTAGGGCCAGTAGCGGTGGTCCTCGGTCTTGGTGCCTGAGGCGTTCCAGACGGCCCGGATCGAGCCCAGGTTGTCGGAGGCCGAGTAGCTCCAGGCGCCGGCGCTGGAGGCGACGAGCAGGCCGCCGAGGTAGACGTTGTCCCGGGCGACGTTGAGCGAGGCCGTGCCCGAGCCCGACAGTCCCCCGGCGATCTCGGTGACGACGCGGTTGCCCTCGTCGCGCAGGGTGTAGGTCGAGCCGCGGGGGACGGGGTGATAGGTGGGCCAGAAGGGGATGGTGCCCGAGCCGTTTGGGGGACCGCCCTTGGCGAGCCAGACGAGGGTTTCCCATTCGCCGATGGGGTCGCCGGGGCAGAAGGTGTTCAGGCCGCAGCCTCCGGTCACGTGGTCATTGTAGAGCTGAATGATGAATGGGGCATACGCGGCGTAGGGGCCGGAGCAAGTGAAGTCGGTGAACGGGTTGACCGCGGGCGGGCAGGACTGGGGGACGAAGGAGGCGCCGCGGTAGCCTTTCACCATGAATACGGCCATCTGGGCGCGGGTGATGGCGGTGTCGGGGCAGAAGGTCGAGCCGGTGCAGCCGGCGGTGATCGCCTGCTGGAACGCGAGCTTGATGTGGCGGGCGTCGGGGTCCGAGCAGGGGACGTCGGTGAAGGGGGAGGGGTTGGATCCGTCGCAGAGAGGCAGGGTCCAGCCCCGCGCGATGATGTTGGCCTCGGCGATGTAGCGTGCCATCTCGCGGCGCAGGACGGTGAACTTGGAGGAGAACTTCAGGACCCGCTCCCCGGCGCCGTTGTGGAGGAACGTGTAGTCGCCGACGAGATCGTTCTTGCTGCGGTAGACCCGGTCGAGCGCGTCGAAGAAGATCACCTCGCCCACGGCCCCCGTCATGTTGCCCCGGGGGTCGTAAGCGGTGGCGATCGGCGAACCGCCGCTGATGGTCACGCTGTCGACCTGGTTGTTCAGGGACGCGTTCATCGCCATCGTGTAGGCGCCGTTTTGCGTGAGGTTGCCGTAGCCGTCGTAGGCGAAGGTGCGGGGGGTACCGGAGTAGGTTGCCGAGAGCAGCCTCGAGCCCTTGTCGTAGGAATAGGTGCCGCCGTAGGTCCCGTCGGCCTGGGAGAGGATGTTGCCCGCCGAGTCGTACGTGTACGCGCCGGTCGAGAAGAGGACGGTCGTTCCGCGTTTGGCCTCGATCTTGTTGGGCCGCGGCAGAAGGCTCGTGTCCTGTGTGATCGTCGTCGTGACCGTGGGGCTGCTGGCTGAGACCCAGGAGGCCAGGCCCGCGGCGGGGTTGTAGGTCGCCGAGGTGACGAGGTTGACGGGGCTCGTCCCCGCGGTGATCGCCGTGGGCTGCCCGTAGGAGTAGGTGTAGTTGACCGGGAAAGTCCCCGAGATGCGCGGGTAGCTCTCCGAGCAAATCAGGCCGAGGTGACAGTTCGTCGTGTCGTAGGTCCAGGACTGGATCGTCGTAGTCGCGAGGTCGCCGTTGCCCACCGTCGTGTCGAGCTGCGAGAGCCGTCCGCCGCCGTCGCTGTAGGTGAACTTCTCATCGACCACCGGCCCGATGAGGGGGATCCAGTTGTAGCCGTAGCGCCGCGTCAGCTTGCCGCCGGGGTAGGTACCGCCGCCATGGCTGGCGCTGCCGTCGACGCAGCTTCCTCCGTCGTAGCAGTTCACGACGACCTTCGAGCCGGACGGTGCCTCGGCCTTTGTCATGCGGCCGGCGAAGTCGAACGTGCGGGTGATGGTGAGGCTGCCGGGCTGACTCTCCTGCAGCACGTTGCCAAGGCTGCCGATCGTCTGGTAGGTGACGGCGCCGCGCTCCGGCGTGGACTCCGAGCGGAGGAACCCGTTGGTGTCGTAGTCGAAGGCGCGGTACTGCCCGCCGGAGTTGCTCGTGCAGCTCGTCATCACCATCGCGCCGCCCTGCTTGACGCAGGTCAGCTTCGAGTTGACGTCGTAGGCGTATTTCGCCGTCTGCTCGATCGCGGTATCGGGCGGGGCGACCTGCGTGATGCGGCCGTAGGCGTCCCGAGTCGCGGTGGTGATCGGGTTTAGCCCGCCGGTGTTGCAGGTTGCGGAAGCGAGATCCGAAAAGGTCGCATTGACACACCAGGTCTTCACGGCTTCCGACGTATCGCTGTACAGGCCCGAGCCGTCCGAGCGATCGATCGTGACGAGGCTCGAGTGCTTCGAGCCGACGACCTGCTGCGGACGGCCGAAGGGGTCCCAGCAAGCGCTCCAGGTGCCGGGTGCGGTCGAGGACCGCTTCCGGGCGGACTGATTGCCTCCGCTGAACACGCAAGCTGTGTCGAGGTCCAGGGTCAGCGCCTCATCGTTCGTCTGGCAGGGGCTCGACGTGCACGCAAGCCACTCCGACTGGAATGTCTGGTTGCCGCGGCCATCGAACTGAAAGAAGCGCTTCGAGAGGTTGGTGGTCGGGACGCCCGAGACCTTCCGTTGCTCGCGGATCACGCGCCCGAGGCCGTCGTAGGTCGTGTGCTGCCACGTCGTCGCGCTGCCGCTGGCGGCGACCGGGCACGCGATCGCGGCCGAGGCCCGATAGACGGTCGTTTCGTTCGGACCCTCGTAGCAGGTAAACGTGGTGAACTCGTTCGTCGCCGGCGGGTCCGCCTCGGTAGCGCGGCCCATGCTGTCGTACTTGAAAAGAGTCGTTCGGCCGGCCGTATCGGTGGAAGAGGTGATCCAGCCCGTCGTCGCGTCCCGAGCGTAGTCTTCGACCTTGAACGTCGAGGAGCCCACGGTGCCGTTGATCCAGCGGGCGTTGAGGAGCTCGCCGTGCTGCCACGTGTAGTCCTTCCCGAAAAAGTCGCCATCGTTGCCAACGGTCGGAAAGGTCGAGTAGTTGTCGGAGCAGTAGGTACGCGAAGGGATCGACGTCGTCGAAAGCGTTCGGGTGAATTCCTTGTCGGCGCTCCCGTTGCCGTCATCGTAGCGACAGTTGATGAGCGCGATGTCCTTGGCGGCGTCGTAGAGGAATGTCCCTTTCAGGAAATCGGTGGGCGGCGTCGAGGCGGTATCGAAGTCGAAGTACTCGTCGCGCACGGAAGTGCCCTGGGTCGTCGTGCGCTGGTTGACGATGTTCGGCAGGACGACGCCGTCGGCTGGAGGCCCCGAGACCCAGTTCACCTGTGCCCAGTCGGTGACGATCGTTCGCGCGTCGCCTCCGAGCGTTCCAGAGTGCGCTTCGATGCCGTAATGGCGGCCGTTGCCTTCCCACGTCTCGCCCACCCCGAGGGAAAGGTCAATCTGGTGGTAGGGGCATCCGGCGCAAGTTGCTGCTCCGTAAATCGTCTTGGAAAAATCGAGGCGACGGTTTCCCTCCTGATGTCCGGCATCGTCGTATTCGTAATCCAGTTTTGCGACGCGGACCGCCTTGCTCCCGCAGAAGGGCTTGTCCACACCCGTGCCGGGGCACATGGCCACGGTGTCGTCCAGGAGGCCGGTGGTTTGATTCGGATCGTCTTCGAAGTACCGCACCTCCAGGGGCGCGCCGACCCGATCACCGGGCACACTGGGCCGTGTCCTTGGCCCGTTGGGCGTCGAGTAGATCTCGGGGCTGCACTTGAAGAGGACCGCCTTGGCTCGAGTCCGGTCGTTTGATCCGGTCTTGTCGGTCGGCGGGTAACGGACGACGGTCAGCGTCTGGGGCTCGAGCGGCGTCACCTTGGATCCGGCTTCTCCCCTCGGGAATGCGTACTGAGTGAATTCGGTCGCGTAGGACGCACCGCCGACGGTCTCGGTCCGGCGGCGGATCGCCGTCACGCCGTCGGTCCATTGCGTCTCGTTGGAACCGGAGCAGCCTCCGGGAATCTCGGGCTCCGGGGAAGGTTCCGGCTCGAGGCCGGTGCACGCAGGCGGGGTCACGAGGATGGAGTCATTGTCGCTCAAGGCGAGGTTGCCGCAGCCGGGCTCATTCTTGCCCGCGCGGCCATGGTAGAAGGCGAAGCCCGACCAGCAGTACGAGATCTCGCCCAGAGTCGGTAGCTTGACCTTTGAGAGCAATCCGTTGCTGGCGTACGTGAACTCGTACTTCGGCGCGCCAACGAGATCGGATGGCAGCTGGAGCTGCTGCAGGACCTGGAGCGGGACGACGATCGCGCTCGGTGAAGTGCAGGTTCGGGAGTACGGTTGGGGCGTTGCGTTGTTGGCGAGAGTCCACGTCTTGGTCACCGAAGCCCCTCCGACCAGCTCCGGGAACTGGACCGACGTGATCATTCCATTGACGCCGTTGACGTTCCCCTGGACAACGTGAATCGTGCTGGCCGAAGGAAGCGTGATGTCTTTCAGGATCCACGTGTTCGTCTGCGTCGGATTCTGCATCGGCCAGGCGGTGCCGCAGCCGTTGCTCGTCGGCGTCCAGTTCGGAGTTGAAATGCTCGAGTAATAGGAGACCGAGTAAGAGTTCCCGAAGGGGTCCGTCACCGACGAAAGGTACCAGCCGTTTCTGCCGATCCCGAAGTCGTGCGTGTAATTCGTCAGACTGTCGTCGTAACCCGTCACTTGCCAGTTGAAGAAGTAGTGATTGCCATCGCCATCCCACATGTCGTAGGGCCCGGACCCCTTCAGAAAGTACTGGGAGCCGTCGCCCGTGACCTTCCCGTTGCCCTGCGTCTTGTTGAACATGTGCTGGCTGCCATCCGGAGAGAAGAGGCACTTCCCGGAGGCGCCCCCGTGTTTGCAGTCCTTGATTGCACCGAGAGTGAGCTCCCAGCCGATCGGGAGCGACGGATTGCCGACCAGCGGCTTGTAGAAGAAGTCGGGACTCTGCGTCGCGGGACGGCCGTAGTCGTCGACGCGCGATGTGTAGCTCAATGCAAGTTGCATTCGGAGCTTCGGGCCGATCGGATAGGACGGCCCGATGGGGATCGGCACCGTCAGCTGACCGTTGTACAGATTGATCGAATCGATCGGACTGGTCTCGAAGACGCTGTTCGTCAGCCCCGCGGCCACGTCCGCGTCGTTGTCGGGGCCGTTCTGAGCCCAGAGGCTCGCGGGCAACGCGATTCTCAGCGTGGCGAGGAGAAGGACGACGGGGGTGAGCGGAATGCGACGCCTCGCGGACCATTTCCCTCGTGCGGACGTCCGACGGATTGCTCTCGCCTTCTTCATGTCTCCTCTCCTTTCGCTTCGACCTGATGCAGAAGATCCGGACCGAGCCGCGCGGGGCGCACGCGGCTCGATCCGGGATTCGCGAGGCGAGTCAGTTGGGGACGGGGCCCTGGATGCTCGACATGCTTTCCTCCTTGCCGGTCTCGTGGCGGGGCCGGGGTGGAGGCGAGCCATGGAGCGCTCCCGTTCGCCTTCATTCACAGATGAAGAGTCGAAACGGAGAAGAATCAGGACAGACTTTTTTTGAGTATCAGCGCGAGGCGGGCTGGACGAGAGGGTCGCGAGGGGTGTGCCGGACTCTTCGGAGGCGAGAGAGCCCTTCCTTCGCGCGGGTCAGGGAGCCTTCGACTCGAGCCCGGACGTCCGGATCGAGACGCCGGGCGCGCCTGAGTTCCGCTCTCAAGGACCTTACGCGTGCGCGGGCGCGATCATGGCGCCCCGCCCGTGACCAGGACTCGATCTCGAGCGGGCCGACGAGCAGTGCGTTTGCCGTCAGGCCCGATTCGCGGAACAGGCCCGAAGCGGCCGAGGCTGCGGCCGCAGCCTCCGGAAACCGCCCGGCCGCGAAGAAGACCTCGGCCAGGCCGCCGCGCAGGAACCCGAGCCAGGATCGGTGCTCGGTCCTCGAGATCCGGCGGTAGGCGCGGGCATAGTCGCGCCGCGCCTCGTCCAGCCGCCCCAATGCTTGCAGCGACGTGGCTGCGGAGTTGACGGCGCCGACGTAGTTGGCCCAGAGGCCGTGCCGCTCGAAGGTCGGAATCGCCTCCCGACAGGCTCGGATGGATTCCTCGAGCCGGCCGAGGGCGGAATAGGCGAGCGCCTCGGTCGCAAGGCCCCGCGCCGCCTGGTCCTCCATGCCGAGCGCCGAGAACGCGATCCTCGACCTCCTGGCCAGTGGCAGCGCGGCTGCTCCGTCGCCGCTCAGAGCCCGGCGCTGCGCCTCGTTGAGCTCGACGATCGCAAGTCCGACCATGTCGCCGACCCGGGCAAAGGCCTTGTAGGCCGCCTTCAGGTGTCGGCCGGCCGGGCCCGAATCTCTGGAACCAGATGTCCGCCTGGGCCGCCAGGACGCGAGCCTGAGCGACGATCGTCGACCCGGGAACGACCCCCTCGAATTTTCCGGAGACGGGCCGGACAGCGGCGAGAGTGGCTGCAGCGAAGCTCGCCGCCCGCTCCGCACCCTCGGCAATCGAGCGGCCGGCCTCCTGGAGAGCATGCAGCAGGCCCAGGCGCGCTCCTGGATCGTCGAGGCTGAGGTTCTCGAGCACCGACAGAAGTTTCGTGGAGTTCGTTCGTGCGGCTCGCAGGCGGAGCGTGACCGCACGCGAGTTCTCGAGCGTCGAGACGAGCTCGGGAAGCCGACCGCCGGCGGCGCGGCGATGCCTCCGAGCCGGGGGCCGGCGGGAATAGAAGTCGCCGTCTGGGAGAGATTCCGTTGCGGTCAGGGTGTCCGGTTGGCTGGCTGCGAACTGCCGCAATGCGTGGTCGAGCCTGAGCATCCGGGCGAAAGCGGAGGAGCATTTCGAGCAAAGCTGGAGATGCTGGCTTTCGCCGGTCGATCCGGCCTCTCCGCTGGCCAGCGCAAGGAGCGTCAGGTCGTCGAGATGCCGGGTCACGCAAGGGCCTTTCGGAGACTTTGGAGGCAGCGACCGATCGTTCTGGACGCAGTGCCCTCCGTCAGTTTTGCCGCCCTCGCGACGTCACGCACCTTTCGTCCGTAGAGGTAGTGCTGAACCAGCAGGTCCCGGCATCGTTCGGAGATCGACGCGAGCGCCTCACGCACGGCGATCCGATCCTCGGCCCGCAGAGGCCGCCCCCGGCGCTCGTCGGGCAGGTCCAGAGTGGCAAACGACGATCGAAGGAATACTTGGTTCTCCCGAAGGGTCGCGGTGCAGAGATTTCGAAACACCGTAAAGAAGAAAGCGGCCGGATCCCTGATGACGTTGGCATACTCGACGACGCGGAGGGCCGTTTCCTGGATGAGGTCTTCGGCGTCCCCGGCCCGGATCCCGAAGCCCGCTTTGGCGATGGCAAGAAGGCTCGAGCGTCGCTTCGCATCCGTGACAATCGATTCCGCGACTCGCGCATTCGCCCACAGGATGCTCTCGTCCATGCCGCGTAGTACGGATCAGGAACGGGTTTTCGTGAGGAAGTCCGTCGATCCGGGTCCGAGTCGACGTTCGAGTAATGGACCAGCCACGCGCGTGTGGAGCTTACCACTCCGATCCGGTTCGAGCTCCAGGCACCGACCTCACTCGCTCTTCGATGCCTGCCGCCCCTTCCAGTACACGCCGACGCCGGCGGCGAGCATCGCGATTGTCAGGCCCACGACCTTGACGACCGCGCGCAGCGGGTGCGCCTCGTTGCCCGACGGGTAGAGCGAGAGGACGATCGAGGCGAGCGTCGTCACGATGCCGAGGGCCCCGAAGATCGCGACACCCGTCCGGCCGCCGGGGACGCGGAACCCCGGAAGGTTGAGCTCGCCCCGCAGCTTGATCGCCGCCGGGAAGAGGAACAGGAACGGGATGAAGTACCAGATGATCGTCATCGAGACGAGGGCGTCGTAGGCGCCGCGCACCGAGGTCCCGGCCTGCCCGATGAAGACGAAGACCGCGGTGATGGCCGACTGCGCGAGGAGCGCGACCCAGGGCGTGCCCCAGCGGGGGTGGACGCGGCCGAAGCCCTCGGGAAGGAAGTGGTCGATCCCCGCGACGAAGGGGATGCGGGCGACCGAGGCGAGCCAGGCGCCCACGCTTCCGAGAGCGGTCACGGTGATCAGGGCCGCCGCGACCGCCGAGACGCCCGGAATGACGAGCCGGGCCTCCATCTTCTGGATGGCCTGCATGATGCCCTCGAGGCCGCTGACTTCACCGACCGGAAGGGCCACGAGGACAGCCATCGTGCCGCCGAGATAGATGACGAGGATGACGGGGAGCGACACGAGGATGGCGCGCGGGACGACGCGCTCGGCGTTTCGGATCTCGGAGCCCATGAAGGACGCCGACTCGAGCCCGGTCATGGCGAAGGCGATCGTCGACCAGAAGATGATGTCCTTCAGGTGAGCCGTCGGCCAGAGGGCGCCCGCCGAAAAGCGCGTGGCCGATCCGAATTTCGCGTACGCCATCACGCCCAGGACGACGAGGAGGACCGTCACGACCCAGCGCGCGATCGCGCCGGCGTTGGAGAGCCACTTGCCGATCTCGACGCCGACGATGTTGAGGACGGTCCCGATCAGGAGCCCGACGAGAGACGCCGTGATGAAGTAGGAGGGGTCGCCGGAGAGGCCCAGCCACCGCTGCCCGCCGGCGTAGAGCGCGTTTCCGGCGGCGAAGTAGAGGACGGCGGGGAAGTACGGCAGGTTCGACATCCAGTACGCCCAGCCCGTGATGAACCCGGCGAAGTCGCCGAAGGCGACCCTGGCCCAGACGTAGAGGCCCCCTTCGTCCGGGTGCCGCGACGAGAGCGCGATGACGCAGATCGCGAGCGGCATTCCCATTGCGAGGAAGCCGATGAACCAGACCGTGATCGCCGAGGCTCCGCCGGCGGCGGCCGTCGCGACCCACTGGAGGTTGGTGCCCGCGGTGACGAGGAAGAAAAGGACGTCGCGGAACCCCATCGCCTGGTGGAGTCCCGCCGGGTGGGAGCGGGTCGCGCAGCGTTCGTCGGAAGAGATGACGGCGAGGTTAGCAGGTTGGCGGCGCAGGGCGCACTCGCGTCGTGGGGGCGGGGGTTACCGCCGGCCGCCAGGCCGGCGTTGCCTACTGCCGGGGGTCTGCCTTCGGTGGTCGGCTGTCCCCTCCCGGATGCGCCGAGGGCGGCCACAAGGGCCGCCCCTACAACCGGGGCGCGACAGGGAATTGCAGCCTACCGCAGCGCGCGCGTCAGCAGCTCGTGGAAGTGATGCAGGCCGTTCTCACGGAGCACCGAGTACCGCCCGCGATCGTAGGTCCGCGACCGCAGCCCCCGGTGCACCGCCTCGCAGATTCCGATGTCCTCCTGCTGGACCTGGTCGGAAAACGCGAAGGAACGCGCGAACTCTTCGGCGACGCCCGGGCTGTTGGGCTCGAGCACGTACCACTCGAAGCGCGTCAGCGTCTTCTCCGGACCGAGCGGCTGGATGATGTTCGTCTGCAGGTTGTCGGGGTAGAGGTTCAACATCAGGTTCGGAAAGACCCAGTAGTAGAGGGCCTCCGGCTCGTGCCCGTCGGGGAGATTGCGCCGGTAGAGGGACTCCTCGTTCTTCGAGCGGATCGGCGCGTGCTGCTTGGAGTGGTATGCGGCGGTCTCGACCTTGTACGCGCGGTAATCGAGCTCCTGGAAGAGATCGGGGTGGACGATGGGGATGTGGTACCCCTCGAGGTAGTTGTCGACGTAGACCTTCCAGTTGCAGTGGACCTCGTAGTCGACCTTCTTGAAGAGGCTCATGTGGGTCAGCGGCAGGTGGCTCGTCTCGGCCGGGATCGAGCCGAGCACCGTCGAGAGCGGCGGAGCGGACGGCTCGAGGCAGACGAACAGGAACGGCCCCCACGCGTCGACCCGCGCGGCCGGGAGGTTCTGCCTTTCCCGCTCGAAGCAGCGCACGCCCTCCCACTCGGGCGTGTTCTGCAGCCTTCCGTCGAGACCGTAGGTCCAGCCGTGGTAGCCGCACATCAGCGCCTTGCGGTGCCCCGAGCCCCGCGCGACGGGGCCGGCGCGGTGCCGGCATACGTTGGAGAAGGCGTGGATCGCGCCGTCCTCGGCCCGCGTCACGACGAGCGGCTCGTCCGCCACGGTGCAGGTGAAGTAGTCGCCCGGGAGGCGCACCTGCTCGGTGTGGCCGACGAGCTGCCACGTCTTCGCGAAAATCCGGTCCTGCTCGAGAGACAGCACTCCCGGGTCGGTGTACCAGGACGAGGGAATCGTCGCGGCGGCCGACAGGTCCTTCTCGAACTCGAAGGCCGGGATGCGAGCCGTCACGCGCGCTCTCTCTTCGGCGTCCTCCCTCGGGCCGGGGACGCGGGCGCCGGGGCCGGCGTCGCGATCGCGCCGTGGAGGAGCTGGAGGAACTGGGCGATGCGGGCCGCCGTCTTCTCCGGCCGGTTGCCCTGCCGCGAGAAGAGGCCGGGATCGAGCTCCTCGGTCAGAAGGGCGTCCTGGAATCGTTCGACGGTCCACTCGATCATCGACACGATCATCTCCTCGTCGATGTCGCTTCGAAGCTCGCCGCGCTCGACCCCCATCCGGACGAAGACCGCGGTGCCGTAGGGGTCTTTGTCCCGGAGAAACCGGTTGATCTCCTGGCGCAGCCGCAGGTCGGTGCCGTAGTTGCCGAGCAACGCGATCCGGTACGGGACCCAGTTCTCGCGCACGAGGCGGTCGGTCCGCTCGAGCCAGTAGCGGAGGGTCTCGAAGAACCCCCGCGCGGTGACGGCGGGCGGCGCGTCGAGGTAGGCCGCGAAGGAAGTCACGGCCTTCTTGTAGCCCGCGAGGAACAGTCCCTCCTTGCTCCCGAAGTGCTGGAAGACCGAGCCCTTGGCGATCGCGAGCTCGGTGGCGATGTCTTCGATCCGCGTGGCGTGGTAGCCGCGCTCGGCGAAATGCCGCATGGCGGCGTCCAGGATCCGGGCGCGCTTGGCCTCGGAGCGGGGACCGGACAGGGGGCTCGGGGGAGTCGGGGCGACGCGAAGCTCGTTGGTTTTCATGACTGCGAGTCAGCCTATCCATATCCCGGGAAGAATTCAACTTGTGCTACGTTAGCGCAGTCGAGAATCCCGGAAATGACTGAAAGTCAAACACCGTCCCGGCGCGTGTACGACGCCATCGTCGTGGGCGCCGGGCACAACGGCCTGACGGCCGCGGCCTACCTCGCGCGCGGCGGTCTCTCGACGCTCGTCGTCGAGCGCCGGCCGATCCTCGGCGGGGCGTGCGTGACCGAGGAGATCGCGCCGGGCTGCCGCGCCTCGACGACGTCGTACATCGCGAGCATGCTGCGCCCCGAGGTCATCCGCGATCTGGAGCTCGCGGCGCACGGCCTGAAGATGGTTCCGTGCGATCCGGCGCTCCTCGTGCCGTTTCCCGACCGGACCGTCGTTCCCTGGTGGTCGGACCGCGAGAAGACGGTCAAGGAACTCGAGCGGCTCTCGATCCGGGACGCGCGCACGTTCGTCCGCGTCGACGACGAGCTCAAGCGCCTGGCCCGTTATCTCCAGCCCTTTTTCCTCGAGCCGCCGCCCGACGTCGGCGCGCGGGGTCTCGCGGGTCTCCTCGAGGCGCTGCGGGTCGGCAGGCGCTTCCGGAAGATCGCGGCCTCCGAAGTCGGACGCATGGTGTCGTTTTTGACCGGCAGCCTCGGCGACTTCCTCGACCGCAACTACGAGTCCGAGAAGGTCAAGACGCTCTTCCTCGCCAACAACGTGTACGGCAAGCACGGAGGCCCGTACTCGCCGGGCACCGCGCTCGGGCTCCTCTTCCACCTGCTCTCGGGCGGCGAGCACGAGCTCCAGGGCTTCTACGGCCACGTGCTCGGCGGCATGGGCTCGATCACCCAGGCCATGGCCTCGGCCGCCCGCAAGTTCGGAGCCGAAATCGTGGCTTCGGCGCCGGTCGCCTCGATCGACGTGCGCGACGGACGGGCCCGCGGCGTCACGCTCGAGAGCGGCGACGAGATCTCCGCCCGCGTCGTCGTCTCCAATGCCGATCCCAAGCGCACCTTCCTCGGCCTCGTCGGCGAACGCGCCCTGCCGGAGGATTTCCGCGCGTCGATCGCCGGGATCAAGATGGACGGGCCCTGCGCCAAGGTCAACTTCGTCCTGTCGGAAGAGCCCGAAGTCCACGGCATGCCCGCCGCGTTCTCGCGGCCGCAGAGGTCCCTCTTCACCCTCGTTCCGTCGCTCGATTTCGCGGAGCGCTGCTACAACACCGCGCGCGCGGGCGAGATCCCGGAAGAGCTCTGGGTCGACTGCGTCGTGGCCTCGAACGTCGATCCCTCGCTCGCCCCCGAGGGCCGTCACGTCATGACGACGTTCGTCCAGTACGTGCCGTACCGGCTCAAGAGCGGCACCTGGGACGCGAACCGGGAGCTCCTCGGCGACCGGGTCGTGAAGAAGATCGCGGAATACGCGCCGAACGTTCCGGGATCGGTCGTCGCGCGCCAGGTCCTGACGCCCCTCGACCTCGAGCGCACGTACGGCCTGACCGAGGGAAACATCTTCCACGGGGACCTCTCCCTCGAGCAGCTCTTCTTCATGCGTCCGGTCGCAGGCTGGGCGCGCTACGCGACGCCGGTCGCCGGCCTGTACCTCTGCGGCGCCGGCGCCCACCCGGGCGGCGGCGTGACCGGAGCGCCGGGCCACAACGCGGCGCGGCAGGTGCTCAAGGACTGGAAGCGGAGGGTCGCATGAGCGCGGAGCTCGGGCGCACCGCCGACGTCGTCATCCTCGGCGCGGGCGTCATGGGCGCGTCGACCGCTTTCCATCTCGCGCGCCGCGGCGCGGGCCGCGTCCTCGTGCTCGACAAGGGCGACGTGGCGCACGGTGGCAGCGGGCGCTCGTCGGCCCTCGTCCGGATGCACTACAGCTATCCCCCCGAAGTCGACCTCGCGGTCAAGAGCCTCGAGATCTTCCGGAAATGGCCGGACTACGTCGGCCGCCCGGGCGACTTCCGGCAGACCGGCTTCGTCCGGATCGTTCCCGAGAAGGAGCTGCCGCGGCTCGAGAAGAACGTCGCCATGCAGCGCGCCCACGGCGTCGACGCCCGCGTCGTCGACCGCCGGGAGCTCGCGGCGATCGTTCCCGAATGGAACGTCGACGACCTGCCGTACGCGGCCTGGGAACCGGGCTCGGGCTACGGCGACGGCACGGGCGTCGCGACCGACTTCCTCGAACGGGCCCGCGAGATGGGGGTCGCGTACCGCTCGCAGACGCGCGTCACCGGGTTTCCGGGTCGAGGGCGGGCGGGTGACCGGCGTCGAGACGGACCGCGGCCGGGTCGACGCGCCGGTGGTGCTCGCGGCGACCGGACCCTGGAGTCGGCCGCTCTTTTCCGCCGCCGGATTCGACCTGCCCGGTCGAGGGCGAGTACCACGAGGTGGCGATCCTCAAGAACCCCCCGGGCCTGACGGAGCCGTTCGCCGGCCTGCATCGACGGCATCACGACGACCTACTTTCGCTCGGAGGTCGGGGGGCTCACGCTGATCGGCGACTTCTGGGGAAAGCGGGGCGCGGATCCGGACGCCTTCCCGCAGTCCGCCTCGACGGAATCGCTCGCGAGCCTCGTCGAGCGCACCAGCCACCGCGTGCCGGCGCTCGCGGAGGCCGGCATCTGGCGCAGCGTCACGGGCGTCTACGACGTCTCGCCGGATTTCCGGCCTCTGATCGGCGAAGTGCCCGGGACGCGCGGCCTCTACGTCGCCGCGGGGTTCTCGGGCATGGGCTTCAAGATCTCTCCGGCCGTCGGCCTGTGCCTCTCGGAGCTTCTCCTCGACGGACGCGCGCGGACGGTCGACCTCGCCGTGCTTCGCGCCGGACCGTTTCGCGACGCGCGGGCCGATCCGCGCGGAATGGGAGTACGGGGACGAGGAGCCCACCGCCTACACCTGATCCGAAATTCGATCCGAAACGAAACGCTCGACACGAAACAGCATGGAGACGCGCGTGAAGAAAAAAGGCATCCTGGAACGGCTCGCCGAAGGTCCGGTCCTCGGCGACGGCGGATATCTGCTGGAGCTCGAGAAGCGCGGCTGGGTCCGCGCCGGCCCGTTCACCCCGGAGGTCGCCCTGACGAAGCCCGAGGCCCTCGAGCAGCTCCACGTCGAGTTTCGCGAGGCGGGCGCCGAGGTGCTCCAGGCGCTGACCTTCTACGCGAGCCGGGACAAGCTCGCGACGGTCGGCCTCGAGAATCGACTGGAGGAGTTGAACCGCGCCGCGGTCCGCATCGCGAAGCAGGTGGCCGGCGATCGCTGCCTCGTGGCCGGCAACCTGTCGCTGACCTGGATGTACGAGCAGGGGAGCCCCGCATCCTACGACCGCGTGCGACGGACCTTCGACGAGCAGCTCGCGGTGCAGGTCGAGGAAGGCATCGAC
This sequence comes from uncultured Acidobacteriota bacterium, assembly GCA_963764715.1. Classification (GTDB taxonomy): domain Bacteria; phylum Acidobacteriota; class Thermoanaerobaculia; order UBA5066; family Gp7-AA6; genus DAHUXD01. Next base: position 300,811 of record CAVXTP010000006.1, on the reverse strand, counting down.
TTCGTGATCGGCGAGACCTTCTCGTGGCTCGGCGAGGCGCTGCTCGCCGTCGAGAGCGCCAAGAAGACGGGCCTGCCCGTGATGGTCACCGTCTGCTTCGAGAACAAGCCCGTGACCTCCGACGGCCAGACCCCGGCCGACGCGGCGCGGGCCCTGCAGGACGCCGGCGCCGACATCGTCGGCATCAACTGCCTGCGCGGGCCCGAGCACACGCTTCCGCTCATCGAGGAGATGCGCAAGGCCGTCTCCGGGTTCGTCGCCTGCCAGCCGGTCGGTTACCGGACGCCGGCGGACCGGCCCGACTTCACGAGCCTCGAGGCGTTCCCGTTCGAGCTCGACCCGCTGCAGCTGACGCGCCGGGAGATGGCGCGCTGGGCGCAGCAGGCCCGCGACCTCGGCATCAACTTCATCGGCTCCTGCTGCGGCTCCGTCGCGATCCACGTCCGCGAGATGGCCCGCGCGCTCGGCAAGCTCGAGAAGGAAGGCCGCCCCTGGACGGTCGACTACACGAAGCCGATGTCGGCGTACGAGTACTACGGGCACGAGGGGAAATGACGAAGCCGCGTCGGACGCCGCGGCGACCGGGCGGGGACAAGCCTCGCCCTACGACCGAGCTCGCGCGGTCTTCGACCCTGCGCCCTTCGGCCGCCCACGCCCCATGCTCGAGAAATCCCTTCCCAGCGAGTACTACCGCTCTCCCGAGATCTTCGCGAAGGAGCGCGAGCGGATCTTTTCGCGCGAGTGGGTCTGCGCCGGCCGCGCGGACGAGCTGCCGAGAGGCCGGGGAAGTGCGCGTGCTCGAGAGTCCTGGGCGAAAGTCTGCTGCTCGCGCGGACGCGCGAGGGCCGGCTCGCGGCGCACTACAACGTCTGCCGCCACCGCGGCGCCCGCCTCTGCGCGACGGACGACGGCGGCCCGGCCGGGAGCCCGCGCGCCCCTCGGGGCGCGACGGCGGCTTCCGGCGGAGGCGCCGGCGCCATCCGGTGTCCGTATCACTCCTGGACGTACGCGCTGGACGGCAGGCTCATCGGAGCGCCGTTTCTCAACCAGGATCCCAACTCTGCGGGCCGAGGACCTCTCGCTCCACGCCTGCGCGATCGCCGAGTGGGGAGGCTTCTTCTTTCTGAATCTCTGGCCCGCGGGCCCGCGCGCCCGGAGTCTCGAGCCGTGCCTCGGCGCCGTTCCGGAGAGGGTGCGCCGCTATCCCCTCGACCGGCTGCGCCTGGCCCGGCGCATCGTCTACGAGGTGGGCGCGAACTGGAAGGTCGTCGCCGAGAACTACAACGAGTGCTACCACTGCGCGGGCGTTCATCCCGAGCTCTGCGAGGTCGTTCCCGCCTTTCGCGAAAAGGGCGGCGCGGGCCTCGACTGGGAGCATGGCATTCCGCACCGCGACGGCGCGTTCACGTTCACGCGCTCCGGGACTTCCGACCGCGCCCTGTTCCCGGACCTTTCGGAGGAGGAGAAGACCCGCCACAAGGGCGAGCTCGTCTATCCGAACCTGTTTCTGTCGCTCTCGCCCGAGCACGTGGCCGCGTTCCGCCTCGCTGCCCGAGGCGCCCGACCGGACGCGGATCTTCTGCGACTTCCTCTTCGACGCGGCCGAGATCGCGAAGCCCGGGTTTCGACCCCTCGGACGCCGTCGAGTTCTGGGACCTCATCAACCGGCAGGACTGGGCGATCTGCGAAGAGGTCCAGCGCGGCCTCGGCTTCCCGCGTCCACGCGCTTCGGCTACTACGCCCCGATGGAGGACGCTGAGCCTCGACATCCGGCGGTACGTGCTCGAGCGGCTCGAAGGAGCGTCGGGGAGGGCGGGACGAGCCGACCGTCCGAGGGAGACCCTCGGCAGCAGGCAACGCCGGCCGGCGGCTCCGCGGTGACGCCGCTACTTCCGCGACGAACTCCTCGATCCGCTTCGCGACGTACGGGAAGAACGGGTTGCAGTTGATCCGCATGAACTGGTCGCGTCGAAACGTCCAGGACACGCCCGCTCGCCGCGCGGGGCGAGCAGGCCGAGCCGCAGACCGTAGCTGACGCGCATGTCCGGCTCGATGCCGAACAGCGGGTCGTCGAAAGCGAACGGCACCGCGAGGTGCGACAGGGAAAAGACGCCCGGCGGCCAGGAGAGGCCGATCGGCGTCGCTTCCGATGTCGCGGAGTTCGGGCCCGGCGTTGCGCGCCACGACCTCCCGGGTCTCGGGCCCGGCATTCGTCACGAGCGACAGCCGGTAAGGTGCGTCCCGCGTTCGGCGAAGAGCGTCGCGACCTGCGGGTCGTAGGTCTTTTTCAGGAAGGTCTGCACGGCGGCCATGCGGTTCAGGTCGAAGAGAACGAGCTCGCTGCCGTTCTCGGGCAGGAACGCGAAGAGCTCGGTCGATCGTGGCCCAGGTCTCGACCGTCGAGTCGACGAGCGACGAGAAGGAAAGCACCGGCGGAAAGTTCCGGATCGTTCCCGACTTCGCGGCCTCGCGCACCCCGTTCTGGATCTCGGCCGTGAGCTCCGCCGTCTGCTGGGCGGCGAACGCGGGAAACGAGTCGTACTTGAACGGGATGTACTCGGGCAGGACGTCGAGCCAGCGGGACTGCTCGAAGTAGGGGATGGATCCGATCCGGGCCACGACCCTCGCGAAGGAAGCGAACGGCGAGACGCCGATCATCGGCGAGAACAGGATGATGCGGTCGGGCCGCGGCAGCATCGCGGCGTCGTCGACCGCCGCGGCGTCGAGGCCGTACTGCACGGCGAGCGCGCCGCCGTTGGAGTAGCCCGGCGATGACGAAGGGCTTCCCCGCTCCGATGCGTTCGGCGCACGTGCCGGGCGCCCACGCGGACGGCCGCGCGCCAGTCCTCCCAGCTTCGCGTCGACGAGCCCGCCGGGCACGGTTCCGTGCCCGGGCATCCGCAGGCAGAGCGCGTAGTAGCCGAGCCGCCGCAGGACCTCGGCGTCGGCCTTGACGCTGTACGGCGCGTCGGTCAGGCCGTGGACGAGCAGCGCGCCGCCGCGGATCTCGCCCTCGGGGACGAGCTCGAAGGTCCGGTTCCAGTTCTTCGCGAACCGCTCCGGGTTGATGGGGCTGTCCGGCCAGTAGCGGTTGGTCGGCGTCCGGTCCTCGGCCGCGGCGGCCGGTAGAACGTTCTCGTTCATCCGGCGGAACACGGCGTCCTCGAACACGAGGTAATCCTTCAGGGTCGTCGCGTCGGTGAGGTCCTTCGCGCGGAACTCGCCGGCGAGGACGTGGTGCCAGGGCTTGAGCGGCGGCTTCGAGCGCGACGCGAAGGCGCGGACGAAGAGCAGACCGACTCGCGAAGAGGACGACCCCGAGCACGACGCCGACGATCCATTTCAGGATGCGCTTCAAGGTCGTCCTCCGGTCTGCAGCCGCAAGATGCGGCGCGCGAGGTGTTCGATCCGATGCCGGCCGCGTGCCCGGCCGGATTCAACGCTTGCCCGAGAGCCACGCCAGCGCGAGGTCCGGCTCGGCGAAGATCTCGACCTCGGAGCCCGACGTCTCGGCCTTCGTCGCGAAGGTCCGGGCCACGCCGAACTGCGCTCCCCGCCGCGTCACGATGGCGACGCGCCGGCCGGCGAAGAGGGTCTGCAGCAGCTCGGGCGAGGCGAAGGACGAGACCTCGGGAGGTGTCGCGATGTACTCGAGGTCCCGGACGTCCATCAGGACCGGCATGCCGGGCGCGAGGCGCGGGTCCTGGCCGATCGTGCGCATGGCCTCGGCCGTGGACGCGAAATCGTCGCGGCCCCAGCCCGCGGACGCGGGCCAGTGACTCGCCGGGAGGACACGCGAAGCTCGAAGGGCACGCTGTCGCCGAGACTATCAAAGGGCGCGTTTCACGAACCGCTCTTCCAGAAGAACTTCGGCGGCGCTTCCTCGCGCGGCCAGAGCTTCTTCATCGTCTCGCCTCCCAGACCTCGCCGTTCTTGACGACCCACCGGATCTTGACGGTGTTGTGGATGTCGTCGAGCGGGTTGGCGTCGAGAACGACGAAGTCGGCGAGCTTGCCGGCCTCGATCGAGCCGAGATCCGGCAGGAAGCCGAGCTTGTCGGCGGCGAGGCGCGTCGAGGCGCGCAGCGCTTCCATCGGCGTCATCGCCGCGCCCTTCGCGGGCGTTGCCCTCGCCGGCCATCGCCCAGATCTCCCAGTGGGGCCCGAGGCCCTGGACCTGGCCGTGCGCGCCGAGCGAGACGTTGCCGCCCGCGCGGAGCACCGCGGCCGCGCCCTCGGCCACGGTCGGGAAGTGGTACTCCGAGGGCCAGATCCACGGCATGCGCCGCGCCTTCTGGTCGATGACGTCGTGCGGGACGAAGCGGTTGAGCTTCGCGTCGTCGTGCGCGTTGGCGGTCTGCCAGTAGTACTCCTCGCCCCAGGGTCCGCCGTAGGCCACGAGCAGGGTCGGCGTGTAGAAGGTCTGCGACTTCGCGACGAAGTCGACGATGTCGCTTCCGAGCCGGACCGGCAGCGCGTGCTCCCAGGCCGTGAAGCCGTCGAGCACCATCGTCATGTCCGTCTGGAGCTCGCCGCCGCCCTCGGCCGTCAGCAGCATGTGCTCGTCGCGGCAGGCCTCGGCGAAGTAGATCCGCTGCGAGCGGCGGGGCTGCTGGTAGACCTTGATCATGCGCGCGCCGTAGGCCTTCATGCGGCGGACCTGGTGCTTCGCGTCCTCGAGCGAGTTGACCTCCGCGAAGATCGCCGCCTTCTGGCCGCCGTAGAGAACGTCGCCGGAGGAGTAGATGCGCGGCCCGACCATGACGCCGGCCTCGACCTGCTCGCCCTGCGCGAAGACGTCGAGCGACGGCGCCGAGGGGTCGTACGTCGTCGTGACGCCGTAGGCCAGGTTCGCGTAGTACTCCCACTTGGCCTCCGGGAAGAGCTCGAAGGCCGAGTAGTGCAGGTGCGCGTGCGTGTCGATCAGGCCCGGGATGACCGTCTTGCCGGCGCCGTCGAAGGTCCGCGTTCCCGCGGGAACCGGGACGGATCCCGACGGCCCGACGGCGGCGATCCGGTTGCCCGTCACGAAGACGTCGGCCGTCTCGAGGACCTCGTCGCCCTTCATCGTGACGACGCGGGCGCCCTTGAGGACGTACGAGCCCTGGGGCGCGGCGCGGGGCATCGCGAGCGAGATCGCGATCGTCTCGGCCTTCGGGACCTTCGCCTCCTGGACCTTCTCCTTCTCCTTGTCGTCCTTGTCCTTCTCGGCTCTCGGCCCGGCGACTTTCCTTCGGCCGCCTTCGCCTTCTCCTTCTCCTCGGCCTTGCGCCGCTCGGCGCGCGCGAACTCGAGCGCCGACGAGAGCGTGAGGCGGTAGAACGTGTTGCCGAGCGCCCAGGTCATCGTCTTTCCGCCGTCGGCCCAGCGGACGTAGCCGCCGGCGTCGTCGGAGAGGCGATAGACGGGGACCGCGCCTTCCTTGAGGCTGACCTCGGGCGGTTCCTTCGTCAGGATCCCCGGCAGCGCCGTGACGTAGACGTTGTCGCGCGAGGTGAAGACGACCCAGGCGCCGTCGGGCGACGGGACGATGTCGTCGACCGGCGGGAACCGGAGCAGGTGCCGCGCGTCCGTGCCGTCGAGGCGGATCGCGACGAGGTCGTTCTTGGGATCGTCGGTCGGCTTCTTCTGCTCGACCGGGTCGCGGTAGTAGATGCGCGTGCCGTCGGCGTTCCAGAAGGCCTGCGGGTGGAACTTCAGGCCGGTGCCGAGCTTGACGGTCGTCACGGGCTTGAGCTCGCCGCTCGCGGCATCGAGAACGTCGAGCTCGAAGTACTCGTCGTCCTCGGGCTGGCGGCCCCGGAACTCGAGGCCCGAGCCCCTGAGCAGCGCGATCTTGTCGCCCTTCGGCGACCAGGCGGGATTGGCGTAGTGGCCCGGGCGATCTTCGTCAGCCGGACCGGCGGAACGCCCGGCGCGGCGAGCGCCTTCCAGACGTGGCCGCCCTCGGCGTCGCTCCACGAGACGTAGGCGATCCAGCGTCCGTCGGCCGAGAAGGCCGGCGCGTACTCGCGGTGCGGGAGCGAGGCGTCGTCCTTCGTCAGGCGCCGCGGCGCGCCGACCGTCCTGCCGCCCGAGAGCTCCTGCAGCCAGACGCGCCCGAAGGCCTCGAACGCGATCCAGCGGCCGTCGGCCGACTGGCTCGGCCAGCGCAGGATCTTCGCCTGGACCGGGCCGGCCTCGACCTTCTCCTGCCAGGCCACGCGCGGGCGCCGCGAACTGCTCGACCGGGCCGTGAACGGGACGTCCGCGACGGCCTTCGAGGCGAGGTCGAGCCGCGAAATCTTCCCCTTGTTCGAGAAGACGAGCGCCTTGCCGTCCGGCGTGAAGGCGTAGCCGGGCCAGAGGTCCATCGGCGCGAAGCCTTCCATCTCGTCGCGCGTGACGCCGCGGACGAGGATGTGCTCGGCTCCCGACGCGAGGTCGCGCGCGACGATGCAGGTGTCGTCGTCGCGGCGCGAGATGAAGGTCAGCGTCTTGCCGTCGGGCGAGATCGCCGGCCGGACCGCGCCGCCGAAGCCGCCGGCGACCGGGAAGGTCTCCGCGAGATCCCGGTCGTAGCGCCAGATCTGCCAGAGCCCGTCGGCGAGGTTCGGCGTGTAGCTGAACTTGCGGACCCGGGCCGAGAAGTAGATCGACTTGCCGTCCCTCGAAACCACGGCGCCGCCGGCGTTGTGAATGTCGTCGGAGGACGTCAGCTTGATTCCGCCGCCGCCGCTCTCGCGGTGGAAGATCCAGAGCTCCACCGGAGGGATGCCGGCCTTCTTGCCGTCCTCCTTGCGGGCGATCACGTACTGGCCGTCGGGCGTCCAGGCGGCGCTCCGGACGTAGAAGTCCTTCTCGGTCGTCAGGGCCTGCGGGTTCTTTCCGTCGGCGTCCATCAACCAGATGTTGTCGATGCCGCTGCGGTCGCTCGTGAACGCGATCGTCTTGCCGTCCGGGGAGAAGCGCGGCTGCATGTCGTAGGCGGGGCCCGAGGTCAGCGCCTTCGCCGTCCCGCCGCCGATCGGCATCGCGTAGATGTCGCCGAGCAGATCGAAGACGATCGTCTGCCCGTCGGGCGAGACGTCGAGCGACGTCCAGGTTCCCTCGCTCGTCGAGAATGCGATCTTGCGGGCGTCGGCGCGCGGCGCGTTGATGTCGGCGGCGGGGTCCTTCTTCTTCGCGTCCTTCGGCGGATCGGCGGCGAGGGCGGGGAGAGCGGGGATGCGAGCAGAAGGGCGAGGACCGTCCCGAACGTCGACAGCGGCTTGCGCATCCGTATCTCCTTCGGTTGTCGGGTCGGAGTGGGCCGGGCCCGGGGAAGCGCGGATTATCTCCCGCGCCGCGCCGTGCGTGTCAATCGCCGAATCACTGGGAAATTGCCGCCGTCTCGGTGACAATTTGACCCAGCATGCGAGCGCGCGCCGCGGCCTTCGTCACCGCCTCGGCGCTGGCGCTCTTCCTCTTTCGCCACCCGCTGACCCTCGGCCTGCTGCGCCACCGGCCGGCCCCGGTGCCGGACGCCTCGGCCGAGCCGGTGCAGGCGCCGGCCGACCGCGCGCCGTTCGAGCGGCGCGTCGGCGGGCGCGACTACCGCGTCACGCCTCGCTTCCGCTGGGACCAGTCCGCCCGGGTCATGTCCTCGCGGGCCTACCGGTGGGGCGCTGCGGGAAGCCTCCTGCCCGAGGACCTGGCGCTGGCGTGGGGGCCCGTTCTCGCGCCGCCCTACGCCGGGACGGCTGTCGTTTTCCCAGTTCTCGCGCTTCTTCTTCTGGCGGACGAAGGACCTCTCGCTCGACCGCGGGACGATCGTCTCCCACACCGCCAATGTCCACGTCTTCCCGCGCTCCCTGCGCCTGAAGCACGCCGTCCGCGCCGTCACGAAGGGCGACCTCGTGCGCCTCGAGGGATTCCTCGTCGACATCGACGGCGTCGGCGACTCCGACTTCCACTGGGGCACGAGCACGACGCGCGAGGACGAAGGGCCGAACTCGTGCGAGACGGTCTACCTCGAGCGGCTGACGGTGGGGGACCGGGTGTACGAGTAGCTAGAACCGGACGAGCTGGCTCGAGCTCGCCTCCGTGTACCAGAACGAGACGCCGTCGCTGCAGACCTGATTCGGTGCGGCGAACAGGTCGACGAACCCCAGGGGCGCGAGGTCCGCGGCCCGCCACAGCGACAGGGTGCCGTCGGAGCCTCCCGTCGAATTGGTTACGAGCACCCGCTGCCCGTCGAACGCGGCGGCGTGCGGTGCGGTCAGTCCGTTGCCCGTCAGCCGGCGGATAATCTCGCCGGACGCGGCCCGGACGACGACGAGTTCCGACTCCTCCGCCACCAGCGGCACCCAGATGTTTTCGCCGTCGAACGTGGGCTGGAAGACCCCGGAGCCGGAGCTGATCTCGACGGTCTGCGCGATCGTGCCGTCGGAATTCATGCGTAGCAGCTTGCCGAGATTGTCGGCAATCCAGACGTCGCGGCCGTCGAAGATCGCCGCGAGCGGGTAGTGTGGCCCGTCCATCAGCACCGTGACGGAGGGCCAGGGCAGGGTCGCCGCGGGGGTGACGATCGAAACCGAGTGCCCCGCGTTGGCGGTCCAGAGCCTCGACCCGTCGAAGGTCAACCCCAGCGCCTGCTGCCCGAGGTCGCCGACGACCTCGGTGGCCGGACCCGGAGGCAGAGAGGGATCGATCATGTAGATCTTTGCGGGGTTCGAGTTCGTGCTGACGAAGATCCGGCCCATCGCCGAGACGATCGCGGCGCCGCCCGAGATTCCGGTCCAGGTCCCCAGCCATTTGCCATCGCTCGCGCGCGTCCGGACAACGACGCTCATGGAAACGGCCCACACGTCCGTACCGTCGCTGACGACGCCGAAGGCCCCCGCGCTGTAGCGGGGGAACCCGGCGGGATCCCTCGGCGTCCACCAGTTGCCCAGCGACGCCCGCTTCGAGGAGCGAGCGATCGCCTGGTTGACGCCCTTCGAGACGAACACGGCTGCCTGGCCGCGCGTGACTGGCTTGTCGGGCGAGTAGGTCGTCGGCGAGGTGCCGGCGGTGATGCCGAGGTAGTACATCTCGAGCACGTACGGGCAGAAGGCGGGAGAGACGTCCGTGAACGGGCCGCAGACGTCCTGAAGGGCGGCCGTCGCCGACCCGGCGATGACGGATGTCGAAGCGATGGCCGCGGCCAGGAGACGCTTCATCAGAATCTCCGGAGCACGGCCGAGTTGTTTTCGACGGTCGGGAGCCAGAAGTTCAGTCCGTCGGTGCACGCCCCGCCGACGACGGGCACGTTGGCGAGGGGTTTGAGGTCCGCCGCACGGAAGAGCGAGACCGAGCCTCCGGTGGCGTTGGTGACGAGGACCCTCTCGCCGTCGAACGCGGACCCCACGGGAGTCGATAGTCCGTTGCCGGACAACGTCGCGATCACTGCTCCCGAGTCGACGCGGACGATCGATACCGTGCTGTCCCCCGTATTTGGGACCCACAGGTTCGAACCGTCGAACGTCATCCCGTGAGGTGCGGAGCCGACGGCCACGGTCTGCACGACGTGGCCGGTCGCATCGACGCGCAGCAAGCCGTTCGTGTCGTCGGCCACCCAGATTGATGAACCGTCGAACACGATGCTCGAGGGCGTAGCGAACCCCTCGGTGGCGGTCGCGACCGACCACGGAACGGTCGGCCCCGGCGTCAGTATCGAAACCGAGTGGAATCCGGTCGCCCAGACGCGAGATCCATCGAAAGCGAGCCCGACGGTGTTGTCTCCGAGCTCGTCCGCGATGAGCACCGCAGTGCCGGGAGGGGAGGCGGGGTCGATCATGTAGACCCGCCCTGGAGTGTCGTTGCTCGACACGAAGATTCGGCCCATGGCGCTCAGGAGAGCCCAGGAGGCCGTGGCGCCCGTCCAGGTTTCGAGAAACCTGCCATCCGAAGCCCGGACCCGGAAAACGTTGCCGTCCGGATAGCTGCTGACCCAGACGTCGGTGCCATCCGAGACGCACGGGCCCGTGTAGATCCCGGGCAGCACGGTCCGCCCGAGGGCTGCGTCACTCGCGGTCGTCCACCACTGCCCGAGCGCTGCGCGGCGACTCGAGCGAGCGATCGCCTGGTTGACGCCCTTCGAGACGAAGACGGCGGCCTGGCCGCGCGTCAGTGTCGCGTCGGGCGAGTAGGTCGTGGGCGAGGTGCCGGCGGTGATGCCGAGGTAATACATCTCGAGCACGTAGGGGCAGAGCGCCGCGGAGACGTCGGTGAAGGGGCCGCAGATGTCCTGGACGCGGGCGACGGCACCCCCGGCGAACACCGCGCAGACCGCCAGCGGGACCAGGAACAGTCGCCGGGCCGGGGTGGGAGCCTTCATGTCCCCTCCTTGATCGCCTGGTGGAGCTTAGGCGATTACGGCATGAGATATGTCAATTGATTAAGCGGCTTCCCAGCGCTCGGCGACGCGGCGGGCGATGAGGAAGAAGACGACCCCGATCCCGACGAGCACCGTGACTTGCGGCCAGAGGCTCGAGACCGGCTCCTCCCGCCAGAAGATCTTCTGGAAGCCGTCGATGGCCCAGGCGTTCAAGGTCGCGAGGCCGATCTTCTGCATCTTCTCGGGCATCAGGAACCGCGGGAACATGCTCCCGCCGAGCGCCGACATCAGGAGGATCGAGAGGTTCGAGAGCGCGACGAGCTGCATCCGCGAGCGGCAGACCGAGGCGAGCAGCAGCCCGAACGTCGCGCAGGCGAGGGCCGTCGCGAAGGTCATGATCAGAAATCCGGTGATGTGGCTCGCGAGCTCCACGCCGAAGAAGAGCGCGCCCCAGACGAACATGAGCGTGAGCTGGGCGACGGCGAGGAGCACCAGGTAGACGAGCTTGCCGAGGAGGAGCTTCGTCATCGAGACCCGGGTCGCGAGGATCCGGTCGAGCGTCCCGCTCTCGGCTTCCTCGATCAGCGCGCCGCCGGCGCCCGAGGCCGAGAACAGGAGGAACATCACGCCGAGGCCCGCGGCGTAGAAGGCGATCTGCGGATTCTTCTTCTTTTCGCCGACGAGGTCCCGCACCGAAACGTCGATGAGCCCCCCGCCGGAGGGCGCGGCCGCCCGCGGCGCGGGCTGGCCCGGCGGCACCTCCGGCTCCTTCTCGATCTCGGCGATGACCGAGTCCATGCGGGCCTTCTGCTCGGGCGTGAGGCCCCCGCTCCACTGGTCGATCTCGGCGACCCCGCTCCGCGCCATGGCGCCCGGCATCGCCGTCATCGCGACCTTCTGCACGAGGCCGCCCAGGACCTGCGGGGCCACGGGGTCGGCGCTGTCCGACAGGACCTCGACCCTGGGCCGCGTCGAGTCCCGGCCGAACGAAAGCGGCGTCGCGCCGAAGCCCTTCGGCACGATCAGCGCGACCGGCACGTCGCCCGCGCGCACGGCGGCTTCGGCGGACGCGCGCGTGTAGACGGGTGCGCCGGCCTTGTCGCGGGGCGCGTGGAGGACGTCGAGTCCCTGCTCGGCCGCGAGGGCCGCCGTGAGCCGCCGGGACGCGGACGAGCCGTCCTCGTCGACGAGCGCGACCGGGACCCTGCGGGTGGCGCTCCGGCCGCCCACGAAAACGCCGGCGAAGACGGAGAAGAAGGCGACCGGCAGAACGAAGGAGAGGATCATCGCCGCGCGGTCGTGGCGCAGGTTGAGGAACCGGTTCTTCGCGACCGCCAGGACGCTGTTCATTCGCGGAGCTCCCGTCCCGTCAGCTGGAGGAAGACCTGCTCGAGCGTCGGGCTCTTCAACGTCAGGTCGCGCACCGCCGCTCCGCGGGCATGGAAGGTCTCGAGCAGCCGGCGGATCTCGTCGGCGGGATTGGTCACGGTCATCAGGACGCGGGTCCCGTCGACGCGCGCGCCGCGGGCCTCGAGCTCCTTCTGGAGCGCGGCGGGAACCGGGGCGTCCGCGTCGATCACGAGCGCCTGGCCCGCGCCGAGGGTCTTCCGGACGAGCTCGTCCTTGGTCCCCTCCGCGATGATCCGTCCATGGTCGATGATCGCGATGCGGTCGCAGAGGCGCTCGGCCTCTTCCATGTAATGGGTCGTGTACAGGAGGGAGACGCCGCGCGCCTTGAGCTCGCCGATCATGCCGTAGATCCGCTCCCGCGACTGCGGGTCGACGCCGACGGTCGGCTCGTCGAGAAGCAGAACCTTCGGGCCGTGGATCGTCCCGGCCGCGATGTTGAGCCGCCGCTTCATGCCGCCGGAAAGCCGGTCCGTCTTGTCGTTCGCCCGGTCGGCGAGCCCGATCCACTCGAGGCTCGAGCCGATGGCGGCATCGAGCGCCGGGCCCTCGAGCCCCTGGTAGCGGCCGAAGGTCCAGAGGTTCTCGCGCGGCGAGAGGAGGGGATAGAGCGCGATCTCCTGAGGCACCCAGCCGCGGGCGGAGCGGGACCGGTCGTCGAGCGGGGGCAGGCCCAGGATCGAGAGGCTTCCGCCGTCCGGCTCGACGCGGCCCGCGACGGCGCGCACGAGCGTGGTCTTTCCGGCGCCGTTGGGACCGAGGAGCCCGAGGACTTCGCCCGGTGCCATCGTGAGGGAGACGCCGTCGAGCGCGCGCCGATCGCCGAAGCTCTTGGAGAGCCCGCGGATCTCGAGAGGCGCCCGGGCGTCGGGAGGGGTCGGCATGGTCCGACGGATCCTCCCCCGGAACCTCGCCGCATGTCCAGCTTCGCGAAACTCGAGAAAAGACGATATTCTCCGCGCCTCACCCCGATGGGTACATGAGCTCGGTCGCCTTCGTTCTCCTGGTCGTCGCAGGAAGCCTCGGCATCCTTCTGTCCCTGGTTCAGGCGCGCTCGCGCGCCGTGTTCGCGGAGGACGGTTTTTCGGAGCCGGGGCGCCGCGCCGTGGCCATGGCCCTGCTCGGGGCCGTGCTCCTGCTCGTCGTCGCGATCCCGTTCGCCGGGGGGCTCATGGGCACGCAGCCCGAGACCAAGGAGCTCTCGCTCGTCTCGGTCTTCGCGGTGCACGCGATCCTCGTCTTCTTCCTCGTCTGCTACTACGCGCTCTCGGGCCGGCGGTCGGTCGCGGACTTCCTGAAGCTCTCGAGCCCGCGGCCCGCCCGCGACCTCGCGGTCGGAGCCGGGATCGGCGTCGTGGGCTGGGTCCTGACGATCCTCACGGCGAGCGTCATCCTCGGGGTCTGGTACCTGGTCTCGCCGAAATTCCGGGGCGAGTCCTCGGGCGGGGCCACCGTCTCGCCCATGATCGTCTGGCTCGTCGCGCAGCCCGTCTGGGTCAAGCTCATGATCGTGGTGTCGGCCATGGTCGTCGAAGAGCTCTTTTTCCGCTCCTTCCTCCAGACGCGCGTCGGGCCCGTCGCCGCCACGCTGATGTTCACGGCGGCCCACGGCGCGTACGGCCAGCCGCTCGTCCTCGTCGGGATCCTGGTGATCGCGACCGTGCTCGCCGTGACCTTTTCGGTCTACCGGAACGTCCTGCCGTGCATCGTCGCCCACGGCGTCTTCGACGCCATCCAGATGTTCGTGATCATCCCGCTCGCCCTCAAGTCCCTGCCCGGCTTCTAGGCTTCCCTGCGCCGACGGGGACCGCTGCGCGGCGCCTGGCCGTTTCGCTTCCGATGGTCCGATTTCGGACGATTTCGGGGCCCATCGCGGCAACGGCCGGGGTTGCTGGTTGCCGAGTCGGAGGGGACGGATACGGGCGCCGGGCCTCTCAACGTCCAAAAATCTGACTTATTGCCGAATAGACCTCGACCAAAGGGCTCGTGCCGTTGACTTCCTCAGCCGGGGGCGATATCTAAATCCCGTTACTTAGTCGCCCAGATGGAGAATTTGCAGCCTCCGAGGCCCCGCGAGGGTAAGCGGGCGGGACCAGGTCCGCTCGAGGTTGCGGCGTGGGTCGCCGGCATCGCGCTCGTCGCGATCTTCGCAGCCTTTCGCGTCGACGCTTCCCTCGGACGCAAGGCCGCGCTCGCCGACTTCGAGCGAGCGCGGGCGGCCTCGACCTCGTCCTCGAGCGAGCCGGTCGGGAGCCTGCGGCCGCTGTCCGACTTCGACACACCCGACAAGACGCTCTGGTCGCCCGAGCGCGTCCAGGGCTTCCAGGCGAGCCTGTCCCACGACTTCCGTTCGCCGCTCGGCGTTCTGCGCGTGCCGCGGATCGACCTCGAGGTCCCCGTGCTCGAGGGGACCGACGAGCTGGCGCTGAACCGGGGAGTCGGGCACATCGCCGGAACTCCCCGGCCGGGCGAGCCCGGCAACGTCGGCATCGCGGGCCACCGGGACGGATTCTTCCGCGGCCTGAAGGACGTGACGGCCGGCGACGTGATCGAGGTCGAGACGCTCTCGCAGCACCTGCGCTACCGCATCCAGAGCCTGACCATCGTTTCGCCCCAGAGCGTCGAGGTCCTCGAGCCGACGGCCGAGCCGGCCCTGACGCTCGTGACCTGCTATCCCTTCTACTACGCCGGAAGCGCGCCGCAGCGCTTCATCGTGCGCGCGACACTCGACGGACCGGTCGCGATGCAGGCGGCGGAAAGGAGGAGCCGCGCGCCCTAGAACTTGCTTCCACGGGCCGACGATGGTCGTCGGATCAGAGTTTCTTGTGTTGATAACGATATTGAGGAGGACAGGAAAATGTTGAAGCGTTCCATTCTCACGGTGGCGCTCGCGCTCGCCGTCGCGGCGGCGGTGTCGGCGCAGACCACGACCGAAGTCAAAAACGGCACCATCGTCAGCGTCGGCGACAAGAGCATCTTCATCAAGGAAGCCAGCGGCACGATGCGCGAATTCGACGTGGCCGAGGACTTCCACGCGACCGTCGACGGCAAGGACGTGGCCTTGAAGGACCTGAGGCCCGGGATGAAGATCACGGCTACGGTCAAGACCGTGACGACCCCGATCGTCGTCCAGACCACGCAGCTCAAGAACGCCAAGGTCCTCAAGAGCTCCGGCGGGCTCCTCTTCGTCCGCGAGTCCGACGGAATTCACTCCTACAACATCCCGGCCGGTTTCCGGTTCGACATCGGCGGCGCGAAGCTGCGGCTCGAAGACCTCCAGGTCAACCAGCACCTGAACGCCACGATCATCCACACCTCGAAGGGAACGGCCACCGAGCAGGAGCTCGCGAACGCGGCGGCCTCGGACGAGGCGGCCAGGGCGGCGGCGGCCAAGGCGGCGGCGGACAAGGCGGCTGCGGACAAGGCGGCGGCCGACCGGGCAGCGGCCGAGAAGGCGGCGGCGGACAAGGCGGCGGCCGACCGGGCGGCGGCCGATGCCAAGGCGAGGGCTGACGCGGATGCGGCGGCGGCCAAGGCGGCGGCGGATGCGGCGGCGGCCCAGCAGGCGATGGCCAAGAGCCTTCCGAAGACCGGCAGCTCGGTGCCCCTGGCCGGCGCCCTCGGCGTCCTGTGCCTCGGTCTCGGCGCGACCCTTACGCTCCGGCGCAAGTTCTAACCGGGGATCCGATTCGCATTCCGCGGGAGGCCGGGAAACGGCCTCCCGTTTTTTATTGGCGCGCGGGAAACCCGGCCAGCTCGGGCGTTTTCGCGAAGCCCCCGGAGACGAGCAGGTCGGCGCCCTCGCGGCGGACGGCTTCGGGGGACGGGGCGGGACGCGCGGACCGGGCCTTCCTCAGGGCCGCTTCGAAGCGGGCCGCCGACTCGGCATCCGAAAAGCGCAGGCGCCAGAGGTAGCTCGTCGCCCCGCCGGCGGTGAAGTACGCGATCCGGTCGCCCCGCCACCCGGTCGAGGCCGCCGCGGCCTCCTCCGCGGACAGGGCCCGCCCGAGCAGAAACCGGAGCGTCCATTCTCCGAGGGTGTCGGTGTACGAAAGGCGGCGGCCCGGCGCGAGCGCGGCGGCGTCGGCCGGGAGCAGGCCCCGGACCGGCGGCGGATAGGGGGCGCCGTGGATGATCTCCGCCGACGACCGGGGAGGATCCCTCCAGAGGCGGTCGACCTCGGCCCAGCCCCCTTTCTTCACGGCGGCGCGCACGAAGGCCGTGCCGTCGGTGTAGGGAAAGAAGAGCTGGTCCACGAAGTAGGCCGGCACGTCGCCCGGGACGCTGGAGCGCTCGAGGTTGCCCGCCGAGAGCAGCGGCGCCATCTGCTCCTCCACCTCGTCCCCCGCGTCCGGAATCTCCTTGAGGGCGACGCGGATCATCACGAGCGTCGCTTCGCCCTCGAGGAGGCACTGGAGCGCGAGGCTGCGGTCTCCGTCGTCGCGGAGCTCCTTGACCCGGTCGGACAGGTGCAGCGACTCGTCCTGGAGCGCGTGCATCAGCTCGTGCGAGTAGATGAGGCCCTGGGCGAGGTCCTCGGAATCGCCGCCCGCGAGCCCCTCCGCGCCCTCGACGACGTAGAAACGCCGGGGTTCCGGGTCGTAGAACGCCACGACCTGCGAAGCGTAGAAGTCGACCAGGCTGTCGAGGAGCCGGGGCGAGTCCTCGATCAAGCCGAGCGCCACGAGCGACCGGAAGTACTCGTCGACGGGGACCGGCAGGCCCTCGGAGATCTTGCCGCGCAGCACTCGCCGGGCCTCCTCCTTGTCCAGCCTCGAGGCCGGCACCGCCCGCGCGAACTTGCGGCCCCGGACCTCCTCGACGCTCCGGGAAACCTGCGCCATGCGGTCCGGCAGCAGGTCCGCCGCCCCGAGGACGGCTGCCGCGGCCAGGGCGATTCCGGCCATGCGGGCCCGCCTTTTCCGGAGCATGATCGAGGGTAGCACGGCGGGTTTCGGTTCCTTTCCCGGGGTGCTTTTCGATAAGATCCGCCGGGCTTTCGAAGCTCGTGAATGAACGCACCTCGACCGATCGTCAAAGCCGGCCCGATCCGGATGTCTCTGTCCAGCCGTTTCGAGAACATCGAGATGGTGCAGCACCTGTGCTCGCGCCTCCTCGAGGGCCGCGACGTGCCGGAGGAGACGCGCCACTGGATCCTGATGGCGGTGCGCGAGGCCGTGGCCAATGCGATCAAACACGGCAACCAGCAGGACCTCTCCAAGCACGTGCACCTCGAGATGGACGTCGTCGCGGACACGCTCGCCATCTCGATCCGCGACGAGGGCGAAGGATTCGATCCGAAAGCCGTGGACGATCCCCTCGCTCCGGAAAACCGGCTGAAGACCTCGGGAAGGGGCATCTTCTACATGCGGACCTTCATGGATGACGTCCGCTTCCAGCGTCACGCGGAAGGCGGCATGGAAATCGTTTTGAAAAAGAACCTGGGCGCGGTAAAAGAGAAGGAGGAGAACCCAGCATGAAGACGAACGTTCGCGAGTCCGGCGGGGTGCAGATCGTCGAGCTCAAAGGCAAGATCACCATCGGGTCGGGGGACGTGCAGTTGCGCGAAACGATCAACAAGCTCGTCGATTCGGGCAAGAAGAACATCCTCGTCGACATGCACGACGTCACGACGATCGACTCGTCGGGCATCGGCGAGCTCGTCGGCTGCTACACGTCGGTGACCAACAAGGGCGGGAAGCTGAAGCTCCTCCACCTGCCTCCCAAGATCAACGACGTCCTGACCGTGACGCAGTTGATCACCGTCTTCGACGTGTACGAGGCGGAACCCGAGGCGCTGGCGAGCTTTCGCGGCTAGGACGCGGGGGCTTCCCTCCTGACGCACCCCGCCGGGGCCGGCGGCGCATTCGACCGGTTCTCGGCCGCGGCGGCTCCCGGGCTCGAAGAGGCGCTCGCCGAGAACCTTCCGGCGCCGGCCCCGCGCGCGCCGGTCCTTTCGCAGGCGATTACCCAGGCGGCGCTCTCCCGCGGCAAGCGCCTGCGGCCCCTCGCGAGCCTCGCGGCGGCCGATCTCGTTCGAGCGTCCCGGGCGGCTGCGCTGCCCGTCGCCGTCGCCGTCGAGTACGTTCACGCGGCGTCGCTGGTGCTCGACGACCTGCCCTCGATGGACGACGCGCCCCGCCGGAGGGGGCGCCCGGCGCTCCACCGCACCCACGGGGTCGCCACGTCGGAGCTCGCGTCCGTGGCGCTGCTCGCCCGCGCGTTCGAGGTCCTGGCCCAGAGCCGCGGCGTCTCGGGCGCGCTGCGGGCGCGGATCGTCGGCGAGCTCGCCGCGGCCGTCGGCGCCGGGGGCTGCTGCGCGGGCCAGGCGGCGGACCTCGCGGCCGACCCGAGCGCCGTGGCCCTCGACGACCTCGAGGCGATCCACGCCCAGAAGACGGGCGCCCTCTTCGTCGCGGCCATCCGCGGCGGGGCGCTCGCGGGCGGCGCGGGGGAGCGCACCCTGTCGGCGCTGACGCGATACGCGCGCAACCTCGGCCTCGCCTTCCAGATCACGGATGACCTGCTCGACCTCGAGGGCGATCCGAAGGTGATGGGCAAGGACGCCGGCCGCGACGCCCACCGCGCCAACTTCGCGACGGTGCTCGGAGGCGAGTCGTGCCACCGGCTCGTCGAGGAGCTCCTGGCGGCGGCCCTCTCCGCCCTGAAGCCGCTGGGCTCGCGGGCCGCCGTGCTCTCCGACCTGGCGCGCGTGGTGAGGGACCGCCGGTCGTGAGGGAGCGGCCCACCCTCGGCGAGGCGCGAGCGCGGCTGCGCGAGCTCGGTTACCTCGACGCCGGCGTCGACCGCCTGCTCTTCCGGCCCGTGTTCGAGGGGCGCGGCGGCGCGTTCCTGACGGCGATCCTGATCGGGGCCTTCGGGGCGGCCCTCGCCGCGATCGCGGCCGTGGAGGCCGCGGACCCGGCGTTCGGCGGCTCGCCCGGCTCGATCGCCTCGCTCTTCGTGCACCTCTTCGCCGCGGCCCTCGCCCCGGCCACGGTCCTCGCTCTGGTCCTCTCGTGGTTCGCCGAGCGCGTCCGGACGCCGGGGATCGCGGCGACGATCGCCGGCATGGTCTCCGCCCTGATCGTCTTCGCTCTGTGGATCGGCGGCACCTACAGTCTGGAGCGAGCCCTCTCGGCTCGCACCCTCCTGTGGGCCGTGCCGATCGGGATCACCGCGCTCTTTCTCGCGGCCGCGGTCCGGCTCGGCTTCCTCGCCCTCGCGTTCGCGCGGGCCGGAATGCTCCCGCGCCGGTCGCTGCGGCGCCTCTTCGCGGCGGCAGCCGCGGTGGGGCTGCTGATCGCGATCCTGCTGCTGTTCTCGCGGCACGAGTCGCGCCCCGCCCCCTCGCCGCAGCCCTCCCCTCGCGCGACGCCCGAAGTCGTCATCGCGGTCGACGGGCTCGACCTCGACGGTTCCGGCAAGGGCGGCCCCGCGGCGGCCCTGCTCGAGGGCGGCGCGGTGGGATGGTGGCCGGCGGAGCACCGGCCGCCACCGGAGCTCTGGACGACGCTCGCGACCGGCGAGCCGGCGGAGCGGCACGGTGTGCGCGCCCTGACGCGCGTGCGCCCCCTGGGCTCGAGCCTCGCGGTGCGCCCGCCGTGGGGGACCTCCTGGTACCTGCGGCACGTTGGCCCGGCGCTCCACCTCGTCTCGGCCGCCCCCGTGTCCCACGTCGACCGGCGGCGCCTCGACTTCTGGGAGATCTCGGCCTCGGCGGGCCTGCCGTCGCTCGCCGTGGGCTGGTGGGCCGCGGGCCCGTGGCCCGGCGCGACCGTCGTCGAGAACCGGACGGTCTTTGCCCGCGCGGCCGACGGCCCCGGCGCGGACCGCGAGGCCCTCGCCGCCTTCGACGCCCAGGCCTCGAAGGGGTTCCGTCTGGCGACCGTCTACCTGCCCGGCTGCGACATCGCCCGCGACGACCCCGCGGCGCGCGCGAAGGCCGCGGCGCGGGTCGCCGAGGTCCTCGCCGACTGGGCCGCCCGCGCACGGCGGGGCGAGGTCGTCCTGGTCGTGCTCGCCGCCGACAGCCATCCCGGGCCCGAGGCCCTCGGGCGAATGGTCGTCTTCGACGGGTCGGTCACGGCCCGCAACGTCCGGATCCGACCCGAGGACGCGGCGCCTTCGATTCTCGCGCGGATGGGCGTCCCGGCCGCGCGCAACCTTCCGGGACATCCGGTCGCCTCGCTCTTCGTTCCCGGGACGGTCGAGGCGTCGACGGTCGCGACCTGGGGTCCCCGCATCGCGCCTCCCTCGAGCCCCGCCCGGGAAAGCGACCGGGAGTATCTCGAGAAGCTCCGGTCGCTGGGATACTTGAAGTGATGAAGGCCGTCTACTTCGAGACCCCGGGCGGCCCCGAGGTGCTCCGCTACGGCGACCGGCCGACGCCCGAGCCCGGCCCGGGCGAGGTGCGGATCGCGGTGCGGGCGGCGGCCCTCAACCACCTCGACGTCTTCGTGCGCAACGGCATCCCTCACGTGCCGCTGCCCCAGATCCCCGGAGCCGACGCGTCCGGCGTCGTCGACCGCCTGGGCGAGGGCGTGACCGACCTGACGCCCGGTGACCGGGTCCTCGTCCAACCCGGGCTCTACTGCACGGCCTGCGAATTCTGCCGGGCGGGCGAGCAGAGCCTGTGCACGACGTTCCGGATCGTCGGCGAGCATGTCGCCGGCACCTTCGCCGAGTACGCCGTCGTTCCCGCGCGCAACCTCTTCCCGGTCCCGCGCGGCCTGTCGTGGGCCGAGGCGGCGGCGTTTCCGCTGGCCTACCAGACGGCCTGGCGGATGCTCGTCGGCCGCGCGGCCCTCCGGCCCGGGGAGACGGTCCTGATCCATGGGGCGGGCGGCGGCGTCGGCGGCGCGGCGCTCGACGTCGCGCGACTGGCCGGAGCGCGCGTCCTCGCTACGACCTCGGGCGCGGAGAAGGCCGCGCGCCTCTCGGCGGCCGGCGCCGAGCTCGTCGTCGACTACCGGAAGGAGGACGTGCTGCAGGCCGTCCGCGCGCACACTGCGCGGCGGGGCGTCGACGTGGTCGTGGACTCGGTCGGCGACGCGACCTGGATGACCTCGCTCAAGGCGGCCGCGAGGGGTGGGCGGATCGTGACCTGCGGGGCCACCTCCGGCCCCAATCCGAAGGAGGAGATCCGGCTGATCTTCTGGAAGCACCTCTCCATCCTCGGCTCGACGATGGCGAACGACCGCGAGTTCCGCGCCCTCTACGCCGCGGTCGCAGGAGGCCGCATCCGGCCGCGCATCGATCGCGTCTTCCCCCTGTCCGAGGCCCCGGCGGCCTACCGGCGCATGGAGGAGGGTGCGGCGCACGGCAAGATCGTGCTCGTCCCGGACGGCGGGCCCGTGGACTGGCCCGACGGAGACTAGGAAGGGCATGACTCGCCTCGCGATCCTGGGAGGGGGGCCGGCGGGCCTGGGCGTCGCGTTCTACGCTCACCGGGCCGGACTCCCGTTCGAGCTCTACGAGGGCTCGGAGGAGCTCGGTGGCATGTGCCGCACGCTGCGGAGCGGCGACCACCTCTACGATCGCGGGGCCCACCGCTTTCACGATCGGGACCCCGAGATCACGCGGGACGTCCTCGAGCTCATGGGCGACGAGCTCGTTCGCGTCGACGCGCCCAGCGCGATCCTGGATGGCGGCCGCTACATCGACTTCCCGCCGACGCCACTGAACGTCATGTTCGCGTACGGGTTTCGCGAGGCCGGCCGCATCTGCCTGGATCTGCTGCGCGCGGGATGGGGAAGGCGCCCCGCCGCGGTCAGCTTCGAGGACTTCGCCGTCCGCCGCTTCGGTCAGACCCTCGCGCGGCGGATCCTCCTCAACTATTCGGCCAAGCTCTGGGGGCTCCCGACCGATCAGCTTTCCCCCGACATCGCGACGCGCCGCCTCCAGGGGATGACGCTGCGGTCCCTGCTCTACGAGCTGGTCTTTCCGGGCGGCAAGACCCAGCACATCGACGGCAGCTTCCTCTATCCGCGGGGGGGTTACGGCCGCCTCGCCGAGGCCCTCGCCCGCGCCCTGCCGCCGGAAGCGATCCACACGGGATTCGAGATCGAGGGCCTGGAGTGCGGCGGCGGCCGGGTGCGCCGGATCCGTTTCTCCGGCGGCCGCGCCCGGGACGTCGAGGGCCGCGTCGTCTCGACGCTTCCGCTGCCGTTTCTGGTCCGGCTGCTCGGCGACGCCCTCCCGGAACCGGCCCGGGCCGCGGCGACCCGCCTTCGGTTCCGGCACGTGCGCCTCCTGTTCCTGAGGCTCAAGGTGGCGCGGGTGTCCGGCCGGGCGTCGATCTACATACCCGACCCGGCCTTCTGTATCAGCCGCATCTACGAGCCGAAGAACCGGTCTTCGGACATGTCGCCCGACGGCGAGACGTCGCTCGTCGTGGAGGCCCCGTGCTTCCGCGGCGACGCGATCGAGAGCCTCTCGGACCAGGACTTCACCGGGAGGGTCGTCGCCGAGCTCTCGGCCCTCGGCCTGCTCGATCCGCGGGACGTTCTGGAATCGCGGCCGCACTTCATCCCGAACGCCTACCCGGTGTGCGCCAACGGTTACGCGCGGGACGTCGGGGTCATTCGCGAGACGCTCGCCTCGATCGAGAACCTGGAGACCGTCGGGCGCGCGGGCCGCTTCGTCTACAGCCACCTTCACGATCAGCTCCGATTCGGCAAGGACTGCGTGCGCAGGCTGACCGAGGACGCGAGGGCCGAGACCGCATGAAAGCGAGCGGCCGCAACCCGCTGCCGCGGGCGACCCTTCGGGAGCTCGCCGCCCGCGCGTTGCGCGCCGGACGCCGGACCGACGCGGAGCTCGCCGACCGGGACTGGGCGAGGTCCATCCTGACGCCGGCCGAGTTCGGTCTCTGGTCGGCGCAGTCGACCTACGACCAGCGTCACACCCTCCTCGTCGCGCGGAGGGTCGAGCGGCGGCTCGCCTCGACGGCCCACGCCGGCGACCCGCTCTGGCCGGCGGCCGCCCTGATGCACGACGTGGGCAAACGCGCGGCCGACCTCTCGCTGCCCGGGCGCGCGGTGGCGACGCTCGCGAGCCGCGTCGTGGCGGTCGACCGGGCGCGCCGCTGGATGGGGTCGCCGGTCCGGATGAAGCGGCGCCTGGGCCTCTACCTGCTCCACGGGGAGGTCGGGGCCGGCCTGATTCGCCGGGCCGGCGGGCGCGAGGCGATCGCGGCCTGGACGGAAGTTCACCAGGGCTACGACCGCGTGGAGGACCTGGGGTTCCCGCCGATCGTCGTCGAGGCGCTGATCCGATCCGATGTCGCGTGAGCCCGGCCCGGGGTCGGGCGCCCTGGGGCTCGCGAGGGAGTCCTCCCGGGCGGTGATCCTCGCGGCGGCGCTGACGGCCGCCGCCGTCGTCCTCTCGCTCCAGCTCTTCGTTCGCCCGATCGTCGGCCTGGCGGACAACCGGGACTATGAGCGGGTCATGGGCTATGCGGGCTTCCAGCACACGACCGCGGTTGACGCCGAACGCTACTTCGCCTTTCTGCGCTCCGAGTACGCCGTCGTCGAGCCCGGGTGGTTCCGCGGGGGCTACCACTCCTCGGAGACCCTTCTCGCCTTCGTCGCGCGCTGGGCGCACATGGCCTTGCGCGGGCGGGCGACCTTCGACCTTCGGCTGCTCGCCGGTATTCATGCCGCCCTTTTCCTCCTGGCGCTCGCGGGAATCCTCCGGGCCTGCCGGGACCTGACGCTGCCGGCGCGGGCGATCGCGGCGGCCCTGCTGGTCTTCATCTTCACGGACGTCGGCTATGTGGCCCCCTTCAACTCGTTCTACAGCCAGACGGCCTCGCTTCTCTTCCTTCTGCTGACCGCGGCGATCGCGGCGGAGGCCGTCCGGCGGGGGCGGCTCGCCGGGGGCTGGCTCTTCGCCTACTTCGGCGCGGCCCTCCTCTTCGTCGGCTCGAAGCCCCAGGAGAAGCTCTCGGCGCTGCTGCTCGCCCTCTTCGGCCTGCGCCTCGCGGGCGTGGGCTGGCGCGGAGCCTGGCGGCGGCCGGCCGTCGGGCTCGCCGCCGGTCTCCTCGCGTTCTCGGTCTGGTACGGGCGCCACACGCCCTACACGCTCCGCGAAGCGACGCTCTTCCAGTTCGTCTTCGACGATCTGCTCGTCTACTCGCCGGCGCCCGACGCGGACGCCGCCGAGCTCCGCCTCGACCCCGAGTGGCTCGCGTACGTCGGGACCAACCCCTTCGCGCCGGACTCACCTCTCCTCGGCTCCGAGTTCCGCATCCGCTTCCTCCAGCGGGTCGGTCACCGGCAGATCGTCGCGTTCTACCTGCGTCACCCGAAGCGGTTCATCGATCGCGTCGCGCGGGCCTCCCGGCAGGCCTGGTCGCTGCGGCCGACCTTCGGGAACTTCGAGCGGTCGGCAGGTCACCCGCCCGGCGCCCTGGCCACGCGGTTCTCGCTGTGGAGCCGGGCGCGGGGGCGCCTGGCCGAGCACTCTCTCCCGGCGATCGCCGCCGTTCTCGGCGGCAACCTCGTCGCCGCGTTTGCGACCTGGCGGCGAGCGTCGAGACGGGGCCGGCTCTTCCGGGAGGGGGTCGTGACGTTGGTCCTGATGGCCGGTCTCGCATTCGCCGTGTGCGCCTTTGCCCAGGCTCCGCCGGACCTCTCCCGGTCGCTGTACTCGTACCACGCCCTCGTCGACCTTCTGCTCGTCGCGGACGTCGCCTGGATCGCCGAGGCGCTCGGCCGCCGGCTCTTCCCGACGACGCCCGCTGCCCGGCCGATCTAGCAGGCTGCTGAAAAATGGATGGGGGCGTCGTGTCCGGCACTTTGCGTGCGGCGCCCGATTCGAGTCGTGTCACTGCGGACGTTCATCGGCTTTCAGCGGGCGCCGGCAAAGTGCCGGCCACCCTTCGGGTTACGGCGGCGCGGGGTCATCTGCGGCGTCATCGCTCCTCGACGATGCCAAGGCATCGCCCTCGTCGCGCTTCCTTGCATCTGACCCCCCGGCGCTCGTAACGCCATCCCACACCCTTTTTCAGCAACCTGCTAGCGGCGCAGGAGCCAGAGAAGCAGGGAAGCCAGCACCGACAGGACGAGGCACGTGACGATCGGGAAGGCGAAGGTGAAGCCTTCCCGGCGCACGACGATGTCGCCCGGCAGCCGGCCGAAGTGGCGCTCGAGGAACGGCCACGCGAGGCCGGCCGCGAGGAAGAGCAGGCCGAGCGCGATCAGGATCGCGCGCCACGGGGCCTCTCCGGATCCGGGCATTCCGTGAGAATATCGTGGGGTCCTCACCGGGTCGCGGGGCGGTTCTCGCCGGCGACGAAACCATGACCGAACGATCGACGAATCGCGCGTTTCGCATCTGCGACCTTCCCTCCGACGAACGCCCGCGCGAGAGGCTTTGGCGGCTGGGCCCCGCGGCGCTCTCGAACGAAGAGCTCCTCGCCCTGCTGCTGCGCACCGGGATCCGCGGCGAGAGCGCCCTCGACCGGGCGCGCAGCCTGCTCGCCACCCGCGGCGGCCTCGCCGGGCTCGCGGGGTCCTCGGCCGGGGAACTCTCGGGAGAGCGCGGCATCGGACCGGCGCGGGCCGGCGCGATCGCCGCGGCGATCGAGATCGCCCGCCGACTCCCGTCCGAGACGCTCGCGGGCCGCGACCTCCTGAACGACCCGCGCCTCGTCAAGGACTACCTGAGGGCGGCGCAGGCCGACGACGCGCAGGAGCGGACGGGCGCCCTGTACCTGAACGCTCGGAACCGGCTGCTGAAGAACGACCCCGAGATCTACCGCGGCACGCTCGACCGGGCGGTCGTCGAGCCGCGCGAGATCCTGCGGCGCGCGCTCCTCGGGAAGGCGGCGGCCGTGATCCTGTACCACAACCATCCTTCCGGAGACCCGACGCCCTCCCGTGAAGACCGCGAGTTCACGCGGCGGCTCGCGACCGCCGCGGAGGCGGTGGGGGTGCGGCTCCTCGACCACATCGTCGTCGGAAGGGAAGGGTGCGTCTCGTTTCGCGAGGCGGGCCTGCTGTGAGCGGTTGCATAACAGATATCTATGAAATATGCTTTATGCATGAGGACGACAGTGGACCTACCGGAAGACCTGCTCGAAGAAGCGCGGCGCGCGACCGACTCCAAAACGATGCGCGACACCCTCATCCTCGCTCTCGAGGAGCTCGTCAAGAAGAGCAAGCGGGAACGTCTCCGTCAGCTGGCGGGGAAGATCCATCTCGACTTCGACCCCTCGATCTCTCGCAGTCGCGGCCGGAGGTGAAGCAGTCCCTGGTCGACACCTCGGCCTGGGTCGACTTCCTGCGGGGCGACCGAGCGGCGATGGCGCGTGTCGGGGGGCTACTCGACGAGGGCGGCGCGCTGATCTGCGGACCGATCGCCGCCGAGATGCTGTCGGGCGCCCGCACTTCGGCCGAGTACGGGACACTGAAGGACCTCGCGGAAGGGCTCGACTGGGTCGTCGAGCCCGAGGCCGTGTGGTCGCGCGTGGCCGACTACCGGTTTGCGCTGGCGCGCGGCGGCTTTCGGGCAGGTCTCGTCGATCTCGTGATCGCGACCACGGCGCTGGATTCGGGCGTGGCGCTCCTGACGCGGGATCGCGGCTTCCAGCGCATCCGCACCGTCGTTCCGATCGAGCTCGATCTCTTCTGAGGTATCTTTCGCCCTCCCGATGAAGACGTTTTACGCCACGACGCCGATCTACTACGTCAACGACCTGCCCCACATCGGGCACATCTACTCGACCGTCGTGACGGACGTGATCACGCGGTTTCACCGGCTCGTGGGCGAGAAGACCCGGTTCCTGACGGGCACCGACGAGCACGGCCAGAACATCGAGAAGGCCGCGGCGGCCCAGGGCGTGACCCCGATCCAGCTCGCCGATCGCGTCGTCGAGCGGTACCACGCGCTCTACCGGACCTTCGAGATCGCCAACGACGACTTCATCCGCACGACCGAGGCGCGGCACCGCCGCGGGGTCGAGGCCCTGATCGAGCGCATCGCGGCCGCCGGGGACTTCTACACGGCGAAGCACGAAGGCTGGTATTGCGCGAGCTGCGAGGCCTTCTACACGGAGAAGGAGCTCGACGCCGAGAAGCGTTGCCCGGTCCACGGATCGGCGACGGTCTGGGAATCCGAGGAGAACGTCTTCTTCCGGCTGTCGAAGTACGCCGCGCCGCTCCTCGAATACTACAAACACCATCCCGAGTTCGTCCGGCCCGAGAGCCGGCTCGCCGAGGTGTCGTCCTTCGTGCGCGGAGGGCTCAACGACCTGTCGGTCTCCCGTTCCAAGGTCAAGTGGGGAATCCCGTTTCCGGGTCACCCGGGCCACGTCGTCTACGTCTGGCTCGACGCCCTCGCCAACTACATCACCGCGCTCGGCTTCGGCTCGGACGACGACCGGCTCTACCGCGAATTCTGGGACCATGCGGAGGCCGAGCGCGTCCACGTCATCGGCAAGGACATTTTGCGTTTTCACGCCGTTTACTGGCCGGCCTTCCTGATGTCGGCCGGGCTCCCGCTGCCGACGACGGTCCGGGCCCACGGCTGGTGGCTGCGCGACTCGAAGAAGGTGTCGAAGTCCGTCGGCAACATCGTCCGCCCCGACCAGCTCGTCGCCGACTTCGGTCCGGACGCCCTGCGCTACTTCCTGATGCGCGAGATGGCCTTCGGCCAGGACGCGTCCTTCTCGGACGAGGCGTTTCTCGTCCGCTACAACGCCGACCTCGCCAACGATCTCGGCAACACCGTCTCCCGCGTCGCGGCGCTCTGCCGCCAGTCGTTCGGCGCGACGCCGCGGGAAGTCTGCACCGACAACGAGGTGATGCGCGCCTGGGGGGGAGCCCGCTCCGAGTGGCAGGCCGCGATGCGGGACTGCCAGTTCAACCGGGCGCTCGAGACCGTCTGGCAGTTCCTCGCCTCGGTCAACGGCTACGTCGTGGCGAAGGAGCCCTGGAAGATCCGCAAGACCGAGGGCGTCGACTCGGCCCGTCTCCACCGCGTGCTCTCGGCGGCCGCCGAGGGCGTGCGGCTGGCGGCCGTGATGCTCTCGCCCTTCGTGCCGGCGACCTCCCGCCGGATCTTCGAGGCCTTCGCGCTCGAGGCGAAGGACCCCGGGCCGGCCGACCTCGACTGGGGCCGGCTCCCGATCTCCCGACCGATGCCCGAGACGCCGCCGCTCTTCCCGCGCGCCGACGTCGAGGCCTACTTCAAGGCAAAGGATGACGCCATGACCGAACCGACCCCGGCCGCTCCGGCGGCGCCCGTCGACGACCGAATCGCGATCGAGGATTTCCAGAAGGTGCGGCTGCGCACCGCGAAGATTCTCGTCGCCGAGCGGGTGCCCAAGTCGAACAAGCTGATGCGCCTCGAGGTGGACCTCGGGGACGAGCGGCGGCAGATCGTCGCCGGCATCGCCGCGCAGTACGAGCCCGAGGCCCTCGTCGGCCGCAACGTCGTCGTCGTCGCCAACCTGAAGCCCGCGAAGCTCATGGGCGTCGAGTCGAACGGCATGGTCCTCGCGGCCTCCGTGGGCGAGGCGGGCGCGCCCGTGCTGCTCGACCTGCCGGCCGACGTGCCCCCGGGCAGCAAGGTCAAGTAGCGTGCTGGCCGATTCCCACTGCCACCTGCAGATGGGAGAAGGCCCGGGCGCCGGGAACGGAGCCGCCGAGGTGCTTTCCCGGGCCCGCGCCGCCGGCGTGACGCGGTTCCTCGTGCCCGGGACGACCCTGGCGGACTCGGAGGCCGCCGCGGCGATGGCCGACCCCCCGGCCGGGATCTTCGCCGCGGTCGGCATCCATCCCCACGAAGCGAAGGACTTCGAGCCCTCCCGGGACGGAGCGCGGTTCGAGGAGCTCGCCGCCCTTCCCGGCGTCGTCGCGATCGGCGAGATCGGCCTCGACTTCCACTACGACCACTCGCCCCGCGCGAAGCAGATCGAGGTCCTCGAGTGGATGCTCGACTGCGCGCGGCGCCGGGGGTTGCCGGCCATCCTCCACAACCGCCGGAGCGGTGCCGAGATGCTCGCGCTCCTGCGGCGCCTCGGCGCGCGGCCGGGGGCGGGCGTCTTCCACTCGTTCACGGAGGACGCCGCGTACGGGCGCGAAGCGATCGAGCTCGGGTTCCTCGTGTCCTTCTCCGGGATGATCACCTTTCGCGCCGCCGAGAACATCCGATCGGCGGCGGCGGGCCTGCCGCTCGAGGCGATGCTCGTCGAGACCGACACGCCCTACCTCTCTCCCGTGCCCCATCGCGGCAAGCCCTGCGAGCCCGCGTACGTCGTCGAAACGGCGAGGAAGCTCGCGGAGGTGAAGGCGGCGACCCTCGAGGCGGTGGCCGAGGCCACGACCGCGAACTTCGAGCGGCTGTTTCTCAAGGAGGGTTCGTAGGGGCGGGGCTTGCCCCCGCCCTCCCAGGGCGGCCGCAAGGGCCGCCCCTACGACCTGGTTCGACGTGAGCCGCATCTCCGAACGCGAGTTCGAGTCCTACGTCGAGGAGGCCCTGGCCTCGGTCCCGGCGGCCTTCCGGAAGTACCTCGAGAACATCGTCGTCACCGTCGAGGAGGAGCCGACCGACGAGGACTACGACGAGACCGACACGCCCGACGAGGACGAGCTCTTCGGCATCTTCCGCGGCGCGTCGTTCTTCGAGCGGGGAAGCATGGTCTCCAATCTTCCCGCCCAGATCGCGATCTTTCGCGGCCCGATCCTGCGCAACTGCGAGACCCGCGGGGAGGCCGTCCGGGAAATCCGCGACACGGTCGTCCACGAGGTCGGCCACATGCTGGGCCTCGGCGACGAGGAGATGCCGTATTAGGCTGTCGCGATGAAGATCGCTGCGCTCGTCCTGATCCTCGGCCTCGTCCCCGCCGCGACCCCCGTGGAGGTCGCGCGCAACGAGGCCGAGTCGAACGCCAAGTCCCCGGCGGGCAAGCAGTACGAAGGGGTCATGGTCTCGAAGCTCGAGGAGTGGCTTCGACCGGCGCTCGAACGGTGCGTGAAGAAGGTGCCGAAGGAGGAGCTCATCTCCTTCGACGGACTGGTGCGCGTGGGGGACGACGGGAAGGCGGAAGAGGTCCTCTTCGGCCCCGAGACGGAGCTGGCCCGCTGCGTCGCGCCGGACTTCCAGGACCGGCAGTATCCCCGGCCGCCGAAGCCGTCCTGGTGGGTCAAGATCGAGGTCCGCCTCAAGTAGCCCGCCTCAAACGAAAGAGCGCGGCGTCTCCGCCGCGCTCTCGAGGGCGGGGACAAGCCGTCCACCGAAGGCATGCTCCCGGCAGTAGGCAACGCCGGCCGAAGGCCGGCGATCACCCCCGCCCCTACTCTGCTTACTGCTTACTTCCGCGGACCCCTCGGCCCTCCCGGCCCACCCCGGTGGTCGCGGTTGAAGTGGCCGCGGTGCTCGCCCGGGCCCCTCCCGCCGCGCGGAAACTCGTCGCGGCCCTCGTCCTCGCCGGGGGCGCCGACGGGCGCGAGCGCCATCTCGGCGTCGAGCTCCTCCTTGGACATGGCCTGCTTGCGCGAGAGCTTGATCTTGCCCATGGGATCGACGGCGATGATCTTGACGGTGACCTCGTCGCCTTCCTTCACGACGTCGGTCGTCTGGCGGACCCGGTAGGGCGCGAGCTCCGAGATGTGGACGAGGCCGTCCTGGCCCGGCAGGATCTCGACGAAGGCGCCGTACGCTTCGACGCGCCGCACCTTGCCGCGGTAGACCTTGCCGATCTCCGGCTCCTGGGTCAGCGATTCGATGATCTCGATCGCCTTCATCGCGGCCGCCTCGTCGGAGGACGCGATGGAGACCTTGCCGGAATCCTCGACGTCGATCTTGCAGCCCGTCGACTCGATGATCGACCGGATCGTCTTGCCGCCCGAGCCGATGACGTCGCGGATGCGGTCCTTGGGGATCTGGATCGTGAAGATGCGCGGCGCGTACCGGGAGATGTTGGGACGCGGGGCCTGCAGCGCCTCGGCCATCTTGTCGAGGATGTGCAGCCGGCCGGCGCGCGCCTGGGCCAGCGCCTTCTCGAGGATGTCGCGGCGCAGGCCCTTGATCTTGATGTCCATCTGGAGGGCCGTGATGCCCTCGCGGGAGCCGGCGACCTTGAAGTCCATGTCGCCGTAGTGGTCTTCCTGTCCGGCGATGTCGGTCAGGACCGCGAAGCGCTCGCCGTCGGAGACGAGGCCCATCGCCACGCCGGCGACCGGCGCCTTGATCGGCACGCCCGCGTCCATGAGGGCGAGCGTCCCGCCGCAGACCGTCGCCATCGAGGAGGAGCCGTTGGACTCGAGGATGTCCGAGACGACGCGCACGGTGTACGGGAACGCGTCCTCCGACGGGAGCATCGGGGACAGGGACCGGCGGGCGAGGTTGCCGTGGCCGATGTCGCGGCGCGAGGGGCCGCGCATGAACTTCGTCTCGCCGACCGAGAAGGGCGGGAAGTTGTAGTGGAGCAGGAACGTGTGCTCGCTCTCGCCCTCGTACTCCTCGATGATCTGGGCGTCGTCGGAGGTGCCGAGCGTCGCCGTCACGAGGGCCTGCGTCTCGCCGCGCGTGAAGAGCGCCGAGCCGTGGGTGCGGGGGAGGATGCCGACCTCGGAGGTGATCGGCCGGATCTGCGAGAACTCGCGGCCGTCGAGGCGCTTGCCCTGGAGGATCGTCTCGCGCGTGAGGACCTTGACGAGGTCGTCGGCGGCCTTGGCGACCTGCTTGCGCTTGTCGGCCTCCGCCTCCGGGACCATCGAGACGGCGGCCTTCTTGACGGCCTTGATCTCGGCGTAGGACGCGATCTTGTTGGGGAGCGTCATGGCGGCCATCATCGGCGCTTCCCAGGCCATGCGGACCTCGGAGAAGACGCTCGCCGTGTAGGGCTCGGGCGCCTGCCAGTACGGCTTCTGGAACCCGCCGCGGCGCTGGAGCGTGACCTGCGCGCCGACGATCTGGCGGACGGCCTCGTGGCCGAAGAGGATCGCGTCGATCAGGGTCTGCTCGGAGACCTCGCGCGCGCCGCCCTCGACCATGACGACGGCGTCGTCGGTGCCGCAGACGATCAGGTCGAGGTCCGACTTGTCGCGCTCGGCGTTGGTCGGGTTGAGGACGAACTTGCCGTCGAGCCTTCCGACGCGGACGGCGCCGACCGGGGTGTGGAACGGGACGGCCGAGCAGGTCAGCGCGACTGAGGCCCCGTTGATGGCCAGGATGTCGGCGTCGTTCTGGCCGTCGGCCGAGAGGACGAAGGCGACGATCTGGGTCTCGTGGTTGAAGCCCTTGGGAAAGAGCGGCCGCATCGGCCGGTCGATCAGGCGCGAGGTCAGGATCTCCTTCTCGGTGGGCCGGCCCTCGCGCTTGAACCAGCCGCCGGGGATCCGGCCCGCGGCGTAGGTCGGCTCACGATAGTCGACGGTGAGCGGGAAGAACTCGGCGTTCTCCTTGGGCTCCTTGCTGAAGACCGCGGTGGCGAGAACCACCGTGTCGCCGAAGCGGACGACGGCCGCGCCGTCGGCCTGCTTGGCCAGCTTGCCGATCTGGATGTCGAGGGACTTCGAGCCGAGGGGGACGGAAATCTGGTCGATCATGGTCTGCTGCCCTTCTCAAAAAAGGCGTCGGAAGTCGGCCGTCTGGGACCGAGCGATGTGCGCGGCGTTGCGGCGAGTGTCGCCGCGGCGACCGGCGTTTTCCGGCGCCGGGACGACTACTTCCGGAGGCCGAGACGCTCGATGAGCTTGTGGTACCGCTCGGAGCTCTCGCTCCTCAGGTACTCGAGCAGCCGCCGCCGGCGCCCGACCATCTGCAGCAGGCCGCGGCGGGAGTGGTGGTCCTTCGCGTTGGTCTGGAAATGCTCGGTCAGGTACGCGATGCGGTTCGTGAGCAGGGCGACCTGGACCTCCGGCGACCCGGTATCGGTGTCGTGGGTCCGATACTGTTTGATGATGTCCGGCTTTCCGGACTCGAACTCGGTAACGTTCACTCAGCCTCCAAAGACTCGATCACACTCACTCTTTTTCTATAAGCGGCGGAGACTAGCACAGGACGCCGGCCGCTGTCAGCCCCGGGACCGAAAGTCTCAGTCCCCCAGCACGATGCGTGGCTTGATCAGGGCCACGCCCCGGTCCCCGATCGGGTTGACCTGGCCGAGCGCCAGCATGTCGTTGGAGGGGCCGAGCAGGGTGACCCAGTCGCCCTCCCGGGCCTCGATCCCCCGGGCCGGCACCGCCTGGCCCTTGCGGATCTTCCAGGCCTCGAGCGACGCGAGCTGGATCCGGGGGAAGGGGAAGGGAACCCGGGAAAGCGGGACGGCATGCGGCGGCGCGAGCCGCTCGGCCGGCGGCATCGACTCGAAGCGCTCGAGGGTGACGGCGTCGGCGACGTCGAACGCCCCGATGCGGGTGCGCCGGAGCGACTCGAGGTGAGCGCCGCAGCCGAGCTTCTCGCCGAGCTCGCTCGCGATCGAGCGGATGTAGGTGCCCGACGAGCAGGCGATCGTGAAGGCGAGCCTCCCGTCCTCCAGGGGGCCGAAGGCGAGCTCCGAGACGCGCACCTTCTTCGGGATCGAAGGGACCGCTTCGCCCTTGCGGGCCATCTCGTAGAACCGCCGGCCGCCGATCTTCTTGGCGGAGTAGGGAGGCGGGGACTGCAGGAACTCGCCGCGGAAGGCCGAGGCGGCCTCGTCGACCGCGGCGGCCGTCACGCCGCCGAAGGGCCGGTCCGGGCCCGCGGACTCGCCCTCGCGGTCGTAGGTCGTCGTCGCGCGCCCCAGGCGGATGACTCCGGCGTACGACTTGTCCATGAGCGTGAAGAAGCCCTGGAGCCGCGCCGCGCCGCCCGCGCAGAGCAGCAGCAGGCCCGTCGCCATCGGGTCGAGCGTGCCGCTGTGGCCGATGCGCGAGACGCCGGTCGTGGCGCGGACGCGCTCGACGACGTCGTGCGAGGTCAGGCCCTCCGGCTTGTCGATCAGGAAGAGGCAGCCCCGGCGCAGGAGATCGGGCCCCGTCACGAGCCCTCGCCCTCGTCGCCCGGGCCGGGCGGCAGGACTTCGTGGAGCAGCTCCTCGATGCGGGCCCCCCGCTCGAGGGAGCGGTCGGACACGAAATGGAGCTCGGGCGCGTAGCGCAGCCGGCAGCGCTGACCGACTTCGCGGCGCAGGAACCCGGACGCTCGGTCGAGCGCCCTGGCGGCCTTCTCGCGCTCCTCGTCGCCGCCGAGGCACGAAAAGTAGACGCGCGCCGACCGGAGGTCCGACGGCATCTCGACGTCGGTGATCGTGACGCGGCGCAGGTCCGGGTCGTGCGCCTCGATCAGGACGAGGCTGGAGATCTCGGCGCGGACGAGGTCCGCGACGCGCTGGCTGCGGCGGGAATCCTTCTTCACCTCGCCCCCGGGCGCGGATTCGCCGAGCGCGGCGCTGGGGAGGGGCTTGTCCCCTCCCGGCGAGACGGGCGGCCACAAGGGCCACCCCTACGACCGGGGGCCGATACTCGCGCGCTTCAGACATGGATGAACTCATTCCGGTACTCAAGGATCTCCCCGTCCAGATTCTCCTCCACGAACCGCAGGATGCCCTGGAGGAGGGCGTCGAGCGGGGCCTGGTCCGGGCCGATCGCGGCGACTCCGATCTCCGCGCGCTGGAGCAGGTCCTGCGCCCCGACCTCGGCGGCGGAGACCTCGAACTCGCCGCGGATGCGCGCCTTGAGGCTCCGGACGATCATCCGTTTTTCCTTGAGGCCCCGGCAGCCCGGCAGGTGCAGGTCGAAGACGGCGTACGCGAGGACCATGGGAGCTCTCGGCGGCCGGCGGACCGCCGATGGCCGAGAGCTATCCCATCACTCCGGCCACCTTCTCGACCTGGAACGCCTCGATGAAGTCGCCCACCTTGACGTCCTGGTACCGGTCGAGACCGATGCCGCACTCGAAGCCCTGCTTGACCTCCGACACGTCGTCCTTGAACCGCCGGAGCGAGCCGATCTTGCCCTCGTAGATGACCCGGTTGTCGCGCAGCAGCCGCACCTGCGCCGAGCGGGGAATGGTCCCTTCGGTCACGTAGCAGCCGGCGACGACGCCGAACTTCGGAACCTTGAACGTGTTGCGCACCTCGGCGCGGCCGCGCGCGACTTCCTTCAGCGTCGGCTCGAGGAGACCCTCCATGGCCTTCTTGATCTCGTCCGTGACGTTGTAGATGACCGTGTGGAGGCGGATCTCGACGCCGGCCTTCTCGGCCTCGTCGGCCGCCTTCTTCTCGGGCCGCACGTTGAAGCCCACGATGATCGCGCCCGAAGCCGAGGCGAGGAGCACGTCGTTGATGTTGATCGCGCCGACGCCGGCGTGGAGGAGCGAGATCTTGACCTTCTCGTTCGACAGGCGCTTCAAGGCCTGCGACAGGACCTCCATCGAGCCCGAGACGTCGGCCTTCAGGATGATCGGGAGGTCCTTGACCTTGCCCTCCTGGATCTTGCTGAAGAGCTGCTCGAGCGAGAGCCGCGAGGAGGCGGCCATCGTCTTCTCGCGATCCTTCAACTGGCGGAACGACACGACCGAGCGGGCCTTCGCCTCGTCCTCGACGACCTGGAAGCCGTCGCCGGCCTGCGGCAGGTCCTCGAAGCCCGTGACCTCGACCGGCGTCGCCGGTCCGGCCTCCGCGATCTTCTCGCCGCGGTCGTCCTGCATCGAGCGCACGCGTCCGAAGACCGAGCCGGCGAAGAAGACGTCGCCGACCTTGAGGGTGCCGGCCTGGACGAGCACCGTGGCGACGTTGCCGCGGCCGGCTTCGCGCCGGGCCTCGAGCACGACGCCGCGCGCCTCGCCGACGGCCGGGGCCGTCAGCTCCTGCATGTCCGCGACGATGAGGATGAGCTCGAGGAGATGCTCGATGCCCTGTTTCTTCAGCGCCGAGATTTCGGCCGACGGGACGTCTCCGCCCCACGCCTCGAGGAGGACGTTCTGGTCGGCGAGCTCCTTCTTGACGCGGTCGACGTTGGCGTTGGGCTTGTCGATCTTGTTGATCGCGACGACGATCGGGACCTTCGCGGCCCGGGCGTGGTTGATCGCCTCGATCGTCTGGGGCATGACGGCGTCGTCGGCCGCCACGACGAGGACGACGATGTCGGTGGCCTTGGCCCCGCGCGCGCGCATCGACGTGAAGGCCTCGTGGCCCGGCGTGTCGAGGAACACGATCGGCTTTCCGTTGGCGACGACGCGGTAGGCGCCGATGTGCTGCGTGATGCCGCCGGCCTCGCCGGCCGCGACGTTGGCCTTGCGGATGACGTCGAGGAGCGAGGTCTTGCCGTGGTCGACGTGGCCCATCACGGTCACGACCGGGGCGCGCGGAACGCGGGCCGCGGCCGGCGCTTCGCCGGCGGTTCCTTCCTTGACCGAGCGGGAGAGCTCGAGCTCCTCCTCGAAGGACACGACGGCCGCTTCGACGCCGATCTCCTTGGCGATCTGGACGGCGGTCGCCGCGTCGAGCGTCTGGTTGACCGTCGCGAGGATGCCGCGCTGCATCAGCAGCCGCTGGATGTCGCGGCCGAGCACGCCGAGCTTCTCGGAAAGCTCCTTGACCGTGACGCCCTCGGTGAAGAACACCGGGCCCGTGGGCGCCGGCTTCTTGAACTCGAGCAGCTTGCCCGAGTCGTGCGCGCGGGTTTCCTTGGCGGCGCGGCGGATCGCCGACTTCGAGACCGGGGCGGGCCCCGAGGCCTCGACGTCTTCTCCCGTCTTCTCGATCAGGGGCAGCGAGATGTCGGAGTAGGTGTCTTCCTTGTAGGTCCCGACGAAGTCCCGGAGGTTGACCTCGTCGGCGACGGTGATCTTCGGCCGTGCGCTCCGCTTGCCGGCCGCCGCCTTCTTGGCGTCCTCGGCGTCCTTCTTGCGCTTGACCGCTCCGCCGCGTTCGGGCGCTCCCGTCGCGACGCGGCCGGTCGGGGCTCCCGGACGGGGAGGTCCGCCGAGCGGCCGGGCGCCGGGTCCGCCGGGCGTCGGACGGTAGACGGACGGTCCCGTGGGGCGGGGCCCCATCGGGCGGCCGACGCCGCCGGAGGGACCCATCGGGCGATTCAAGCCGGCGGCCGGCCCCATGGGGCGGTTCATGCCGGCGGCCGGTCCCATCGGCCGGCTGACCGGTCCGGTCGGCCGCATGCCGGCGGCCGGGCCCGTGGGCCGGGGCGGAACGACGGGGCGGGGCGGAAGGATGATCTTCCGGGGCACCGGGGGCGGAGCGGGCCTGGCCGGCTCCGGTTCGGGCTCTTCGGGAACGACGG
Source organism: uncultured Acidobacteriota bacterium (assembly GCA_963764715.1). Classification (GTDB taxonomy): domain Bacteria; phylum Acidobacteriota; class Thermoanaerobaculia; order UBA5066; family Gp7-AA6; genus DAHUXD01. Next base: position 263,831 of record CAVXTP010000006.1, on the reverse strand, counting down.
CGGTCCGTGCGGGCTCGGCCGCTTTCGCCGCGGCCTTCGCCTCGGCGGCCGCCTGGGCGCGTCGCGCCGCGGCGGAAAGGACCGGTGGAGCCGGGGCCTTTTCGGGGGCCGCCTTGGGCGGCGCCGAGGGTGCGGTCGCCCTCGACGGCGCCGCGGCGGACGTCTCCTCCGGCGGGGCCGGCGGCGGCTCGAGGCCGGGCTCGCCCTCCGAGGCCGGCGGCTTCTCGACGATCTTGATCCGGTTCAGCGCGCTCTTCTGAGGCCGCGCCGACCGGGTCTCCGCGTCGCGCACGATGAGCTGCTTCGGAGCGTGCGTCTTGCCCTGGAGAATGGCGAGCACGGTGGACTCGTCCAGGGCCGCCTGCGGCGACTTCACGTCGACGCCGATCGACTGCAGGAGAAACAGAACTTCCTTGCTGCCGATCCCCATCTGGGCGGCGAGCTCTTCGACGCGGATCTTTCCCATGCGGCTCGGTCTACTCCCTCACGCCGGTTTCTTCCGGCGTCTCGCTCTGTTCCGGTTCGGCATCGTCCGTCTCTTCGGTCTCTTCTTCGGCCTGGTCGGCGGCCACCAGGCTCTCCTCGGCGGCGCGCGCGGCCTCCAGGATCTTCTCGGCCGTCTTCTCTCCGAGCCCCGGCAGCGCCGAGAGCTCCTCGGCGGACTTGTCGAGCAGGTCGCCGAGGGTCGTGATCCCGGCCTCGGCCAGCCGCTCCGCGGTCTTCTCGCCGATGCCCTCGATCTGCGCGACCTCCGTCTGGCGGCGGCGCGAGTTCTGCAGCATCCGCGAGAGCGCCTGCGCGACCTCGCCCTTGACCTCGGTCTCGCCCTTGATCTCGATCTTCATCCCGATCAGCGCCGAGGCGAGGCGCACGTTCTGGCCCTTCTTGCCGATCGCGAGCGAGAGCTGGTCGTCCTCGACGACGCAGTCGAGGCTCATCGTCCCGTCCTCGTGGTGGATGGGGGAGACGCGCGTGATCTTGGCCGGCGCGAGCGCGTTCTGGGCGAACGTGATCAGGTCGTCGGAGTAGAGGATCACGTCGATCTTCTCGCCGTGGAGCTCCCGCATGATCGACTGGACGCGGCTGCCGCGCATGCCGACGCACGCGCCGACCGGGTCGACGTCGCGCTCGCGCGACCGGACGGCGACCTTCGCGCGCTCGCCCGGCTGGCGGACGGCGCCCTTGATCACGACCGTGCCGTCGTAGATCTCGGGCACTTCCATCTCGAAGAGCCGGATCAGGAGGCGCGGGTCCGTCCTCGACAGGACGAGCTGCGGGCCCTTCGGGTTGCGGTGGACGTCGTACAGGATCGCCCGGATGCGCTCGCCCTGCCCGTAGCGCTCGGCGCGCGACTGCTGGTCGCGCGGGATGATGGCCTCGCTCTTGCCGAGGTCGACGATCATGTCGCCCCGCTCGAAGCGCTTGACCGTCCCGTTCATCAGCTCGCCGACCTTCGGGAAGTACTCGTTGTAGACGTTGTCGCGCTCGGCCTCGCGGACCTTCTGGTACAGCACCTGCTTGGCCGTCTGCGCGGCGATGCGCCCGAGGCCCACCGTCTCGCGATAGATGCGGACCTCGTCGCCCAGGGCGACGTCGTGGACCTCGGCGGCCGGCTCGCCCTCGGCGCCCGGCCGCAGGACGCGGACCTCCCCCTTGGTTCCCTTCTCGGCGATGAGCGCCTTCGCCTCGTCGAGCAGGACCTGCGGCGGCGGCTCCTCGGATTCCGTGTCGAGCTCGGCGACGACCGTGCGCGGCGAGTAGACGGTCATCGCGCCGGTCTGCCGGTCGATGAGCGTCACCATGGCCTTGTCGTGGTAGTACTTTCGCGCGGCCGAGGACATGGCCTCTTCCAGCGCGCCGAACATCTTCTCGGCGTCGATGTCCTTCTCGCGCGAAACCTGTCGGATGACCGACGGATCGATGATCATGGAAACCCGCTCTCTCCTATCGCCCCTGGCGTTCTCGTCGCGGCCACTCGAAGTCCAGCCGGGCGAGTCGAATATCGCCGAAACGGACATTATAGATTCTGCGATCCGCCTCATCAACGACGGTGAGCACGTCGCCGTCCACCTTCTCGAGCCGACCGCCGAAATTCCGCGCGGGCGAGATCGCCGGAGGCCGCGCGCCGGGGACCGGGAGCGGCGCGGGCACGACGGGCTCGTCCGTCTTCACGCGCACGCGGCGGCCGACGAACCGCTCCGCGTCCTCGAGCGAGTAGAGCCTGCGGTCGAGGCCGGCCGAGGAGACCTCGAGCGTGTAGCGGTGGCCGATCTCGTCGGCCGCGTCGAGGACCGTCGAGGCCTCGCGCGAGACGCCCTCGCAGTCCTCGACCGTCACGGCGCCGCCGTCGAGGCGCTCGAGGACCAGGCGCAGGACGGAGAACCGCCCGGCGCCCGCCAGCTCGACGTCGAGCAGGCGGCACCCTCTCTCCTCGGCGATCGCGCCGATTTCCCGTGTCGTTTTTTCGCTCAAGGGCCTTTTCATCGAACAAAAAAGCGGGCCAAGCCCGCATTACGTCAGACGAGGGGATTTATATCAAAAGCGGCAGCCCCCGCGCCAAGGGGCCGACCGCCGCCCTAAGAGGCCGCGGCGGAGCAGGTTAGCGCGTTCGGGCCGAAAAGCCGGGCCCGGCCGCAGGCCGAGTTGCAAGGTCCGTGCAAAGTCTACAATCGGGAGAATCCCCCGGCGCGGGGGCGTGTTGAAGAAGTCAGGCGGCACGACCGTCTGGGGGAGTTGCGTGTCCGATCCCGAAGAAACCGGCCTCTTTGCGGGCGAGCGGAGCATGCTCGCTTCGGTCGGGGCCCGCCGACGCTGGTTCTTCCGGGAGGAAGCGGAGCCCGCCCCCTCGGACGAGCCGATCGTCCACAGCATGCTCGGCGCGCTCGCCAGCCGCAGCCACGAGAGCCCCGCCGACGGCAAGACCCCGGCCCGGGACGAGTCGGCCGCCTCGGACGAGCCGATCGTCCACAGCATGCTCGGCGCGCTCGCCAGCCGCAGCCACGAGAGCCCCGCCGACGGCAAGACCCCGGCCCGGGACGAGTCGGCCGCCTCGGACGAGCCGATCGTCCACAGCATGCTCGGCTTGGTCGCCAGTCGCGGCCACGCCGAGGCCGGGGTTTCGGGCCCGGACGAGCCCGAGGACTCGGACGAGCCGATCGTCCACGGCGTGTTCGGTTCGCTCGCGAGCGAGGCGGCCCCTTCGCCGGACGCGGAGCCCGAGCAGCGCTCGTTGCCGTTCCTCGATTCCGGCGTTTTCGCGAGGAGGCGCTCCGAGCCGAGCGTCAAGCCGGCGATCGTGCACAGCACGCTGGCCGAGCTCGCGGGCCTCGAGCACCACGCGTCGCGCGCCTTTCCGATCGAGCGGGCGATCCTCATTTCGCTCTGCGCCCACCTGCTGATCGTGATTCTCCTCATCGTGGTTCCGGCGAGGAGCCCGGCGTCCGAACCCAACCTCATCGACGCGCTCGCGGCGGCCATGACGCCCCCGAAGGACGATTCGCCGATTCCCATCGACTTCCGCGACCTCCCGGGCGCGCCTCGCGAGAATCCGAAGCGCTCCGTGCTCTCCGACGCCGACCGTCGTGCCGGCGGAGGCGACCCGGCGCGCCCGAAGGCGGACACGCCGTTCGTTCCCCGCGCGCCCGGCATCGAGGGCCTCGCGCCGGGCCCCCGCCAGCCCCGCGTTCCGGGCGGCGAGGCGCAGGCGAAGGCGCGCCCCGGCCAGGCGCAGCCGCGCCCGGAGGCCGAGCAGCGGGCCGCGCTCGAGACGTCGGACCCGTCCGCCGAGCGCAAGACCTCGGAGTTCCCGGCCGACATGCGGCCGTCGCTCTCGAACGGTCCGCGCGAGGTCACCAAGCTCGCGGGCCTCGACGCGGCGATCCGCGAAGCCGCCCGCGGGACCGTCGGCGGCGAGGGCGGCGCGCCGATGGCCAACGAGGAGGGCGGCTTCGTCGACGTCGGGGGAGTCTCGTTCGAGACGAGCTGGTACGACTGGGGCCCGTATGCGGCGGAGATGCTGCGCCGCATCAAGCTCCACTGGCGGATCTCGCGCGACCTCCTGATCCTCCAGCAGAACGGGACGACCCAGATCGCCTTCTCGATCATGACCGACGGGAGCGTCGCGGACGTCCGCATCCAGCGTCCGTCGACGGTCCCGCCCTACACCCACGCCGCCATGCAGGCGATCATCGAGTCCGACCCGTTCCGACCGCTGCCGAAGGACCTCCTGCGCCTGGTCCCCGGCAAGGACCGCGAGCGGATCGTCATCAACTTCATCTACTTCCCGACGGAGGAAGAGCTGAACGGGCGGCGGGAGCCCCGCTGAACGAGCCGGACCGGATCCGCCGCGCCCTCGAGGAGGCCGAGACGGTGGCCGTCGTCGGCTGCTCCCCGGACCCCTCCCGGGCCTCGCACGCGATCGCCCGGTATCTCATGAGCCAGGGCTACCGCGTCGTCCCGGTCAATCCCAACCACGCCGAGATCCTCGGACAGACCTGCTACCCCTCGGTTTCGAGCATCCCCCCGGAGGTCCGCATCGACGTCGTCGACGTGTTCCGGCGGTCCGAGCTCGTCGCCCCCGTCGCGGCCGAGGCGATCGAGCGCGGGGTGCCCTTCCTCTTCATGCAGCAGGGGGTTGTGGACGCGGCCTCCGCCCGCCGCCTCGAGGCGGCCGGGATCGGGGTGGCCATGGACCGCTGCATCCTGGTCGAGCACGAGCGGCTGGGGATTCCCCCGAAATCGAGGAATGTCGCCCGCTGAGGGGGCGTTTCCTGCTTGTCCCGGCAACGGGACCTGATTGAGGAGAAAGACGTTTCTTATGGAGAGAACCACCAAACGGGCCCTGTCCTTTTCGGCTTTGATCGCGGCCGCCGTCGTCTTCGGCATGGTGGTCGCGGGTTCGGTCAACGTCACCCCCCGCTCCGAGGCCCAGCGCGAGACCGCGCCGGCGGCGCGCCAGCGCAACGGCTCCGTGGTGCTTCCGTCCTTCGCCGACACGGCGCAGGAGGTCATGCCCTCGGTCGTTTCGATTACCTCGACGGACATCGTCAAGGGAAACCGAGGCCGCCGCTACCAGCAGAACCCCTTCGGGGAAGGCGACCCCTTCGAGTTCTTCTTCGGCCCCCCGGGCGGCCAGAACCGCCGCGGGCAGCCGCGCGACGAGGAGGAGCACAAGGAGGTCCAGGGCGGAACCGGCTTCATCATCTCCGAGGACGGCTACATCGTGACGAACAACCACGTCATCGACGGCGCCGACAAGATCGAAGTCCGGATCAACAACAAGGAAAAGTACCCGGCCAAGCTCATCGGCAAGGACGCGGCCACCGACCTCGCCCTCCTGAAGATCGACGTGAAGCAGCGGCTGACGCCTCTGCAGCTCGGCGACTCGGACAAGGTCCGGGTCGGCGAGTGGGTCATGGCGATCGGGGATCCGCTCAACTTCGACAAGACCGTCACGGTCGGCGTGGTGTCCGCCAAGGACCGCTCGGGCCTGACGGCCGACGCCGCGACGCGGAGCTTCGAGAACTACATCCAGACCGACGCGGCCATCAACTTCGGCAACTCCGGCGGGCCGCTGCTGAACACCAACGGCGAGGTCATCGGCATCAACACGGCGATCTTCCGGCCGGCCCAGAACATCGGCTTCGCCGTCCCGATCAACACCCTGAAGACGATCCTCCCGCAGCTGCGCGAGAAGGGGAAGGTCACCCGCGGCTTCCTCGGGATCAACATCGTCAACGTCGACTCCGACCGCGCCGCCGCCTTCGGCCTGAAGGCCCAGGAGGGCGCATTCGTCGAGTCGGTCGAGGCCGGCAAGCCCGCCGAGAAGGCGGGAGTCCGCCCCGGCGACACGATCGTCCGGGTCGACAACGTGCCGGTCAAGGACACGCGCGACCTCATCGGCTACGTGTCCGGAAAGGCGCCGGGCAGCAAGGTCCAGCTGACCGTCGTCCGCGACGGCAAGGACCAGACGCTCACGGCGACCCTCGCCGAGCGGCGGGACGAGACGGTCGAGTCGGCCGAGAAAGAAGCGGACGCCGGCGACGACTCCCCGGGCAAGATCGGCATCACCGTCGAGGAGCTGACGCCGCAGCTGCGGCAGATGCAGCGCGTCAAGGCCGGCATCGACGGCCTGATCGTGGTGCGCGTCAAGGAGGTCTCGCCGGCCGCCGACGCCCAGATCCAGGAAGGCGACGTCATCACCCAGGTCAACGGCGAGAAGGTCACGACGACCCAGGAGTTCGCCCGGATCGTCGGCAAGACGAAGAAGGGCGACTACCTCAAGCTGTACGTCTACAACCCCCGCGCGGACGTCTCGCGCTTCGCGCTGGTCAAGCTCGAAGACTGACGTCTCCAGTTCCCCGCGACCCACCGAACGCCCGCCCCCCGGCGGGCGTTCGTCTTTGAAAGGGGACACCGAGGGAATAACCGCCCCCGGGATGCTGTAACGGAAGGCGATGGCACAACGAATCCTCGTCGTCGACGACGAAGCCGCGATCCGCGACACCCTGCGGATGGTCCTGGAGTACGAGGGCTACGAGGTCGTCACGGCGGCCGACGGCCGGGCGGCCCTGACCGAGCTCGACTCGGGCCCGGCCGACGGGGTCCTGCTCGACATCAAGATGCAGGGGATGGACGGGCTCGAAACGCTCGACCGCATCGTGGCCCGCGAGGGCGCGCCGCCCGTCCTGATGATCTCGGGCCACGGCGACATCGCGACGGCGGTCGAGTGCACCCGGCGCGGCGCGGCCGACTTCCTCGAGAAGCCCCTGCAGCGGGAGCGGGTCCTGGTCTCGCTCCGCAACGCGCTGTCGGGCAACCGGCTGCGGGCCGAAAACGAGCGGCTGCGGCGGCGCGTCGAGGAGGAAACGGTCCTCGTCGGCGACAGCGAGCCGATGAAGAAGCTGCGCGCCGAGGTCGCGCGCGCCGCGCCGACGACCGCCACGGTCCTGATCCTCGGCGAGAGCGGCACGGGCAAGGAGCTCGTCGCCCGCGAGATCCACGGCGGCTCGAAGGTCGCCTCGGGACCGTTCATCCAGGTCAACTGCGCCGCCATTCCGGAGGAGCTGATCGAGTCCGAGCTCTTCGGCCACGAGAAGGGCTCGTTCACCGGCGCCGTGCGCAAGCAGATCGGCAAGTTCGTCGAGGCCGACGGCGGGACCATCTTCCTGGACGAGGTCGGCGACATGTCGGCGCGCGCCCAGGCCAAGGTCCTTCGCGTGCTCGAGGCCGGCGAGGTCGAGCCGGTCGGCGCGGCGCGCATCGGACGCGTCAACGTCCGCGTGATCGCGGCGACCAACCGGGACCTGACCGAGTCGATCAAGGCCGGCAAGTTCCGAGAGGACCTCTTCTTCCGGCTGAACGTCGTGCCCCTGACGACCCCGCCGCTGCGGGAGCGGCCGCAGGACATCCCGTCCCTGACCGAGCACTTCACGCGCATCTTCTCGGATCGGGACCACCGCAAGCCGCGCCGCTTCGCGCCGAGTGCCCTGGCGCTGCTCGCCGCCCGGAACTGGGCCGGCAACGTGCGCGAGCTCAAGAACCTGATCGAGCGGGTCCTCATCATGACCGACGCCGATCCCATCGAGGCGAAGGATCTCCCGCCGGAGGCGCGCGTCGCGCCGGCCGAGATCTCGAGCCGCGGCATGGGCATGGAGACTCTCTCCGAGTTCAAGGAGTTCGCGGAGCGCGAGTTCCTGGTCGCGAAGCTGCGGGAGAACGGCTGGAACATCAGCCGCACGGCCGAGGTCATCCAGACGCCGCGCTCGAACCTGTACAAGAAGATCGAGCACCACAAGATAGCGCGCGAGTAGCTACGCTGCGGGTCTGCGCCTTTCGGCGCACCGGCTCGCGGCTCGCCTGTGGGCTCGACCGCGAGCCTGACCCTCCGCTGCGCTACTCGCTCCCGCGGCGCGGCGCTCCTCCCTCGGTTACTTCGGGAGACTCGCCGCGCCGCGAACGGATGTTTCATGGTGGGTATTGTGTGGCGATTGATGCTGGGCCCCCGGTCGTAGGGGCGGGGCTTGTCCCCGCCCTCTCACGGATCTCCCATAGAATCCGCTGCGTGATTTCAATCAGGGACTTCGAAGAGACCGGGGCGCTGCTCACGGGGCACTTTCGCCTGTCGTCGGGGCTGCATTCCGACAGGTATCTGCAGTGCGCGCGGCTGCTGATGTGGCCCAGGCGTGCCGAGCAGGCGGGGCGGGAGCTGGCGGCGAGACTCGCCGAGTTCGGGGCGCGGGCGGTGATGTCGCCGGCGCTCGGGGGGGTCGTGATCGGACACGAGACGGCGCGCGCGCTGGACGTGCCGGCGATGTTCGTCGAGCGCAAGGACGGGGCCTTCGCCCTGCGCCGCGGGTTCGCGCTCGAACCGGGCGAGCCGGTCGTCGTGGTCGAGGACGTCTTCACGACCGGAAAGTCGACCCGCGAGGCGGCGGCCGCGGTCGAGGCGGCCGGCGGCCGCGTCGTGGCCGTCGGATCGATCGTGGACCGGGGGCTGCCGGCCGGAGCCTTCCGGGTGCCGTCCCGGTCGCTGCTGTCGCTCTCGGTGCCCTCCTGGCCCGAGGCCGAATGCCCGCTGTGCCGCCAGGGCGTTCCCATCGACTCGCCCGGAAGCCGCTTCTCCGGCCGAACGGCTTAAGATCCACGCATGGACCTGAAAAGCGTCGCCGTGTACTGCGGCTCGAGCCCGACGAAGGAATCTGCCATCGAGACGGAGATCCGGGCGTTCGGTCGCGAGATCGCCCGCCGCGGAATCCGCCTGATCTACGGCGGAGCGTCCCGCGGGCTCATGGGCGCCATCGCCGACGAGGTCCTCGCCGCCGGCGGCGCGGTCACGGGCGTCATTCCCAAGGCCCTCCAGGGCCGGGAGTCGGCCCACCGCGGACTGACCGAGCTCAAGGTCGTCGACACCATGCACGCCCGCGAGCAGCTCATGTTCGACCTCTCGGACGCCTTCGTCGCGTTTCCGGGCGGCTTCGGAACGATGGAAGAGGTGATCGAGATGATCACCTGGAAGCAGATGGGCATCCATGGCAAGCCCATCGTCATCGCCAACATCGGCGGCTACTTCGATCCGCTGCTCCAGCAGTTCGACGTCGCGATCCAGCGCAAGTTCGCGCGGACCGAGGACCGCATCCTCTACGCCGTCGCGGACACGACGAAGGCCATCCTGACGCTTCTCGAGGGCGCGCCGGTGATGTCGCGCAAGTCCGGGGATTGGGCGTGAGGATCAGGAGGCAGGAGGCAGGAGGCCGGAGGCAGGAAGCGGGGACCTAGACGTCCTGCCTCCCGTCTTCTCTCAGCTTCATCTCCTCCAGCAGCCTCCGGTTGATCGCCACGAGGTCGGCGACGAGGGCGATCAGGAACGTCTGGAAGCCCACCACGATCAGGACCGCGGCGAGGATCAGCGACTGGACGTGGCCGCCCGGGTTCTCGCCGAAGAAGTAGAAGCCCAGAAAGCGCAGGCCCAGGATCGTTCCGGCCGCGACGAAGAGCCCGGCGGCGATCGAGAAGATCTTGAGCGGCTTGTAGAGCGCCGTGATGCGGACGACGTTGGCGCCCTGGAGCAGGACGTACTTCGCCGTCGACGTGAAGAGGCGCGAGGGCCGCACGGGGGGATGGGCCCGGACGGGGACGGAGGCCACGCGGAGCCCCTTGTAGCCGGCCTGGATCAGGGTCTCGAGCGTGTACGTCAGCTTCGAGAAGACGTTGATCCGGCGCGCGGCCTCCCGCGAGAGGGCGCGAAAGCCCGAGACCGCGTCCTCGATCTCGATTCCGGCGGCCTGCCGAACGACCCACGTGCCGAGACGCTGGAGGATCCGCTTGGCGGGCGAGAAGTGGGCGAGCTCCCCCGGGCCGCGGTCCCCGACGACGAGATCGGCGCGGCCGGCGAGAATCGGCGCGACGAGCGCGGGGATGTCGGCCGGGTCGTACTGGAGGTCGGCGTCGAAGTTCACGATCACGTCGGCGCCCATGGCGACGGCCTCCGCGAGTCCGCGCGAGAAGGTCTCGGCCAAGCCGCGGTTGGTCGACTGCCGCACGACGCGCTCGGCGCCCGCGGCCCGCGCCCTCTCGGCCGTGGCGTCGGTCGACCCGTCGTCGATGACGAGCCGCTCGATTTCGGTGAATCCCTCGACGCGCTTCGGCAGCGCCGCCAGGGCCCGCTCGATCGTGGCCTCTTCGTTGAATGCGGGGATCTGGATGACGAGTTTCATCGGGCGGGCGCTCGAGCCGGGGCTCGGCCCGCCGCGATGATAGCCGCGGCGAGGGCCGCGAGCCCCAGCGCGGAAACGGCGAGCTCCCGGCCCGGCACGCGGAAGCGGCCCTCGATCCGGTGGGTCCCCGCCGGAACGTCGAGACGAAGGAAGGGGCCGGAGGCCTCGGGCTCGACGCGCCTTCCGTCGAGGAAGATCCGCCAGTACGGTGCGAAGGCCTTCTGGGAGGTCGCGAGGGGACCGGCGGAGGGCGACGTCGTCTCGATCGCGAACCGTTCGGGCGCGAGCTCGAGCGCGCGGACCGTGCCCGGCCCCTCGAGGCGGAAGCGGGGGAGCGCCGTCGGCCGTTCGAAGATCGTGAGGTCGGGTCCCGCGTACACCCGCGGCAGCTCCGGCCCGTCGGACGCGCGCCGGGGGAGTTCGGCGAGGCCCGGCGGCTGGAAGGGAGCCGCGTCGCGTTTCTCGACCTCGGCGCCGACCGCGCGCGTGGCGCCCGGAGGGGCGGCGAGGTAACGCACGCCGGCGAGATCGAGGGCCGGAGAGGCCGGGTCGAGGGACGCCGGGTCGAAGACGAGGTACGTGCCGTAGCCGCCGAAGGCGTTCGGATCGGCGCCCGCGAGCAGGCGGCGGTACGGCCCGTCGAGGAGGAAGTGCCCGCGCGCGTCCTCGAGGCGCAGCGCCTCGGAGACGTTCGGGATGAGCGTCCAGCCGGCGGCGGCGAAGCGCCAGCCTCCACGCGTCAGCTCGCGCAGCCGCGCGATCCCGGGCGTCTCCTCGAAGACGGCCTCCCGCGGGGAGCACTCCGGATAGAAGTCGAGGGCGTAGAACGAAAGCGGCACCGCGACGAGGAAGGGGAGGGTCCGGACGGCCGCGAGCCTCGCCGTCGAGGAGGCCGAGATCGCTTCGAGCGCTTCGACCCCGCAGGCCGCGAGGATTCCGACCGCGAGGAGGATGAGGATCTTCGACCGGGCGAAGAGGCTGATGTCGAGGAGCGGCAGCCGGCCCACGGCTCCGAGGATTCCGCCGCCCCCGTACAGAGGAACGGCGATCGCGGCGCCGAGGATCGCGGCGTAGAGCGCCTCGGTCCTCCGCCGCAGCCGCGAGAGGCCGAGGAACGCCAGGCCCCCCGCGGCGATCCCGACACCCGCCGCCGTTTCGATGTAGTTGTCTCCGGGGATCCAGCCGACCCCGCGGTAGTCGTCGCGCCGGGGAGTGCCCTGGTAGTCGGGCAGGAAGTACAGCCGCAGGTGGCGGAGCGGCAGGGCGTAGCTGCCGCCCATTCCCCGGCGCAGCTGCGCATACTCCGACGCGTCGAGAAAGCGCGCGGTCGCGAGGATCGACGGCGTCAGGATCGCGACCGCGATCGCGGCCGCGGCGAAGAGGCGCAGCGCCGCGCGGGCGACCCCGCGCCCCCGGCGCTCGACCGCGCGGACCAGGAAATAGATTCCGGCCGCGGCCGCGCCGTAGAGGATCCAGTGGGGGAAGCCGCCCGAGAGGCAGAGCAGGATCGCCAGCGCGGCGAAGCGGAGGGCCCGCGCGTCCCGCGGCTCCTCGAGCGCCCGGTCGACCGCCATCAGGAGCAGCGGGTAAGTGATCGAGACCGAGCTCTGCATCCACAGGCCCCAGACGGTGTGGCCGGTCGCGAAGGCCCAGGCCGCCGCCCCCGCGGCCGACGCCGCCTCGGAAAAACGGCGGCCTCGCAGGAAGGCCCAGGCGGCGAGAAACGCGAAGTTGAATTTGAGAAAGAGGACGCCGGTCTCGATCCAGGCCTCGGGAAGAAGGAGCGCCGGGAGCGCGACGAACGGGGACAGGAATCCCTGCGCGAGATGAAAGGGCCCGATGGCGCCGCCCCCCACCCACGGGTTCCAGAAGAATCCGGAGGGGAAGTCCCGGAATCGCACGAGCGTGGTCTCGCCCGAGGCGGCGGGATCGGACAGGAGGCGGTTCTCGGCCTCGAGCACGCCGTGGGGGCCCTCGCGCCACGGGTGATGCGCGCGCACGAAGTCGTGCGAGGAGAAGACGCCGCCGGTCGAGAGGAGGGGTGCGAAGAGGACGAGGTCGAAGACGAGGAGGGTCGCGGGACCCAGCCGCGTCCGCTTCAAGGGGCGGCCCGCCCGACGAAGACCCGGAAGTAGGACTCGACCCAGCCCTTTTCGAGCAGGTGGTCCTCCAGGGCGATCAGCCGGGAGAGGGCCTCGGTCCGGTCCTCGCGCAACCGCGCGATGTCGAGGCACGGGAAGATGAACCAGAGGACGTTGCCGCCGTAGGGACGGTCTTCGAGGGTCTCGAAGAGTCGCCGGCACGCGGGCAGGATGGCCGAGGAGCGGACCGACTCCGACGGGTCGTCCATCGGCAGCGGGATCGCGAGCTCGGGACGGTTCTTCAGCTCCGCGGGCAGGGCGTCGAAGGCGCTCCGGGCGAACGCCCAGAGCCCGTCGGTCCACTCCGAGCGCGACGGCCCCATGTACTCGTCGACGAACACGAGGCCGCCGGGCTTCAGCGCCGAGCGGACCTCGCCGAGGACGCGCTCGACGTTGCGGATGTGGTGCAGCGAACCGTGGAAGAACACGGCGTCGTAGCGCTCCGGCGGGAGGCGGATGGCATTGATGTCCTCGACCCGGTACTCGAGACGGCGCGCGAGGCCGGCTTCCTCGGCGGCCCGCTCGGCCTCGGCGATCGCTTCGGGCGAAAAGTCGACCCCCTCGACCCGCTCGCAAAGGCCCTTGCCCAGGATGTCCCGCTCCAGCAGCCCCGTGCCGCAGCCGACCGAGAGGCCGAGCGGAAGGGGCGTCGGCGCGTAACGGGCGGCGAACCACTCCATGGGCCAGCGGTTCGGGTCGCCGGTCACCCGCCGGTTGATCGCGCGCCGGACGAGGGGCTGCGAGCCCCAGTAGCGATCCTCGGGCTCACCCGGGGCGCCGGCGTCCCAGAAGTCCCGGGCCGCGGCGGCTTCGGCCCTGGCCGAGCGAAGAGCGCTCCACCTTCGTGAGAGGGAGGCGAACGTGTCGCGGATCGCGGAGGACATTCTTGGGAGACTCGATCCAGTGTAGCAGGTGAAGCAGGAAGAAGGAGGCAGGAAGCAGGAGGCAGGAGGCAGGGATCAGGCTACCGTTCGCTTACTGCTTACTGCTTACTGCTTACTGCTTACTTACCGCTTCCGGTTCCTTCGCCGCCTGCCTCCTGTCGCCCGCCTCCTGCCTCCCGGTTTGCCGCCCCCTCGCCTCGTCTGGTAAAGTCGCCGACCCGGCTCGGGAGCCGGGCAGCTCTTTCACAATCAGGGACGATGGCCGGGATGAAAATGCCTTCGCGGGCTTCCGGCCGGTAGCCCCCCGGGAAACCGGGATCGAAGAACAGGCTCGTAGCTCAGGGGGAGAGCACCACATTGACACTGTGGGGGTCAGCGGTTCAAATCCGCTCGAGCCTACCAATTTCTTCGACACGCAGGCGCTTAGCTCAGCTGGGAGAGCGCTTCCTTCACACGGAAGAGGTCAACGGTTCGATCCCGTTAGCGCCTACCAAATTCGTCTCGAAAAACGCGGAGGTTCCGCGTTTTTTCTTTTTGGGATGTCATCATGGAAGCCCTGGCACAAACAGTCACGATCACGCTGCCTGACGGCTCGACGAAGTCGGTGCCGGCAGGCACGACGCTCGCCGAGATCGCGGCCGGCATCGGCCCGCGCCTGGCCAAGGACGCGCTCGGCGCCAAACTCGACGGCAAGCTGGTGGACCTGGCGACCCCGGTCCGGGCCGACGCGAAAGTCGAGATCGTGACGCCCAAGTCGCCCGAGGCGCTCGACCTCTACCGTCACTCGACCGCGCACCTGACGGCCAACGCCGTCAAGCGCCTCTTCCCGTCCGTCCAGATCGGCATCGGCCCGGCGATCGAGAACGGCTACTACTACGACTTCAACCCGGGCCGGCCCTTCACGCCCGAGGACCTCGCCGCGATCGAGGCCGAGATGCGGAAGATCGTCGCCGAGGACAACCGGATCGAGCGCTCCGAGATGTCCAAGGACGAGGCGATCCGGATCTTCGAGGCCCAGAAGGACGCGCTCAAGGTCGAGATCATCCGGGGGATCCCCGACGACAAGGTCTCGTGCTACCGCCAGAAGGACTTCATCGACCTCTGCCGCGGGCCGCACGTTCCCTCGACCGGCAAGCTCGGCGTCTTCAAGCTGACGCACACGGCCGGCGCCTACTGGAAGGGCGACGAGAAGAACCCGATGCTCCAGCGCATCTACGCCGCCTGCTTCCTGACGCAGAAGGACCTCGACGCGTACCTGAAGCAGCAGGAGGAGGCCCGGGCCCGCGACCACCGCAAGCTGGGCAAGGAGCTCGACCTCGTCGTGTTTCACCCCTGGGCGCCGGCCTCGCCGTTCTTCCTGCCCAAGGGCGCCGTCGTCTACAACGGCCTGCTCGAGTACATGCGCGCCGAGTACGCGAAGCGCGGCTACCAGGAGGTCCTGACGCCGCAGATCTTCGACGCCGAGCTCTTCAAGCTCTCCGGCCATTACCAGAACTATCACGAGAACATGTACTGGACGGAGATCGACGAGCGCGAGTTCGGCGTCAAGCCGATGAACTGCCCCGGCCACTTCCTGCTCTTCAAGACGCGGCTGTGGTCCTACCGCGACCTGCCCGTGCGCCTGGCCGACTTCGGTCGCCTCCACCGTTACGAGCTCTCGGGGGTGACGGCCGGGCTGACGCGCGTGCGCTCCTTTTCACAGGACGACGCCCACATCTTCACGCCGTTCGAGCACGTCGAGGAGGAGATCTTCCGGTTCCTCGACTTCACCGACGCCGTCTACGGCGCCTTCGGGTTCACGGACGTCGAGATCTCGCTCGGCCTGCGCCCGGAGAAGCGCATCGGCACCGACCCGCAGTGGGACCGCGGCGAACGCGCCCTGGCGGCCGCCCTCGAGAAGGCGGGCCGCAAGCACGTCGTGACCCCCGGCGACGGCGCCTTTTACGGTCCCAAGATCGATTTCCGCGTGAAGGATGCGCTCGGCCGGCCCTGGCAGCTCGGCACGATCCAGTGCGACTTCGAGCACGCCGAGAGCTTCGACCTCACCTACATCGGCGAGGACGGGAAGGAGCACCGGCCGGTCATCATGCACCGGGCGATCCTCGGCTCCTTCGAGCGGTTCCTCGGGATTCTCATCGAGCACACGGCCGGGAATTTCCCGTTCTGGATCGCGCCCGTGCAGGCGGTGGTGCTGCCGGTCTCCGACCGCTTTGCCGAGAAGGCCCGCGCCGCCGCGGACCGGCTCTCGGCGGCGGGATTCCGGGTCGAGCTCGACGACCGCAACGAGAAGCTCGGCGCCCGGATCCGGAAGGCCGAGCTCCAGAAGGTGCCGTGCATGCTCGTCGTGGGAGAGAAGGAGGCGGCGTCCGGCGCGGTCGCCGTCCGCCTTCGCCACGGCGGAGACGCCGGCACCATGACCCTCGAGGATTTCCTGGCGGCCGCGCAGTCCGCGGTCGCCTCCCGGAGGCCGGAACTGATTTCGGAGGTGAAAGATCGATAAGAAGAGCATTCGAGTCAATGAGCAGATCCGCTGGAAGGAAGTCCGGCTGA
The DNA here is from genome assembly GCA_963764715.1 of uncultured Acidobacteriota bacterium. Classification (GTDB taxonomy): domain Bacteria; phylum Acidobacteriota; class Thermoanaerobaculia; order UBA5066; family Gp7-AA6; genus DAHUXD01. The sequence continues at coordinate 248,042 of CAVXTP010000006.1, read as the reverse complement.
TCGGAGCCGAAGGAGAGGCGGTCGGCGTCGTGACGATGTCGGACGCGCTCCAGAAGGCGAGGGAGGCGGGCCTCGACCTGGTCGAGATCGCGCCGACGGCCCAGCCGCCGGTCTGCCGCATCATGAACTTCGGGAAGTTCATCTACCAGCAGAAGAAGAAGCAGCAGGACTCCAAGAAGAAGCAGAAGACGACCCAGGTCAAGGAAGTGAAGTTCCGGCCGAACATCGACGACCACGATTACGACTTCAAGATGAAGAACATCCTCAAGTTCCTGTCGCACGGGGACAAGGTCAAGGCCACGGTCCAGTTCCGCGGGCGCGAGATGGCGCGGCGCGAGAACGGCCAGCGGGTGCTCGACCGCCTCCTGAAGGACCTCGAGGGCAAGGCCGTCGCCGAGTCGCGCTCCGAGATGCTGGGCAACCGCCTCTACCAGATCCTGTCGCCCGTCAAACACGAAAAGGGAACCAAGGCCGCGGACTGACGCGCGCCGATGCGGAGAAAACGATGCCGAAACTGAAGACCCACCGCGGGGCCGCGAAACGGTTCAAGAAGACCGCGACCGGCAAGTTCAAGCGGGCGAAGGCGTTCAAGAGCCACATCCTGACGAAGAAGGCCGCCGGCCGGAAGCGCGGGCTCGCGCAGGCGACGACCGTCTCGAAGTCCGACACGAAACGCGTGCGGGAGATGCTGCCCTACGCCTAGCCCTCCGGAGCTCCCGGACACACGCAGAGGAGAGAAATCATGCCGAGAGTCAAACGAGGACCCAAGCGCAAGAACAAGCGTTCCAAGACCCTGGCGCTCGCCAAGGGCTACTACGGGACGAAGTCCAAGTCGTACCGGATGGCGAAGCTCCAGGTCGAGAAGTCGCTCGTCTACGCGTACCGCGACCGCAAGGCCAAGAAGCGCGACTTCCGCGGTCTCTGGATCATCCGGATCAACGCCGCCGCGCGCGAGCACGAGATCTCGTACTCGAAGCTCGTCGACGGCCTCAAGAAGGCCGGCAGCGAGATCAACCGGAAGATGCTCGCCGAGCTGGCCGTCCACGATCCCGCCGCGTTCGGGCATCTGGTGGGAGTCGCCAAGCAGGCCCTGAAGATCGCGTAGGGACGGGACGCCGGACGTGGCGCGGGACCCGATCCAGGAGCTGCTCGAATCCTTTCGCGAGGAGAGCGGGAAAGGTGTGTCTTCCCGCGCCGACTTCGAGCGCCTGAAGGGGCGCTACCTCGGCCGGGAGAAGGGCCTGCTGCCCGCGCTCTTCGGGAAGCTCAAGGAGCTGCCCGGGCCCGAGCGCGCGGCCTTCGGCCAGCGCGTCAACGCCGCGAAGCTCGAGATCGAGGAGGGCGTCGGGCGGCTCGCGCAGGCGCTCGAAGCGCGCGAGGCCTCCGAGCGCGACGTCGCGGCCGCCGTGGACGTCACGCTGCCCGGGCGGCGCCCGCGCGAGGGCGGCCTCCACCCGATCACCATCGTCCGCCGCCAGATCGAGGACATCTTCCTGCGGATGGGCTACTCGATCGCCGACGGCCCGGAGGTCGAGAACGACTTCCACAACTTCGAGGCGCTCAACTTCCCGCCCGAGCACCCGGCGCGCGACACCCAGGACACCCTTCTTCTCGACCGGAAGGCCGTGTCGCCGCTGCTCCTGCGGACCCACACCTCGCCCGTCCAGATCCGGGAGATGCGCCGCCACGGGGCGCCGCTGCGGATCCTCGTTCCCGGCCGCGTGTACCGCAAGGACGAGGTCGACGCCACCCACTCGCCGGTCTTCCACCAGGTCGAAGGCCTCGTCGTCGATCGGGGCATCTCGATGGCGGACCTGAAGGGGACCGTCTCGGTCTTCCTCGAGGAGCTCTTCGGGAAGGGGACGAAGACCCGCTTCATCCCGACGTTCTTTCCCTTCGTCGAGCCGGGCGTCGACGTGGCGATGAGCTGCATCTTCTGCCGTGGCTCCGGCTGCCCCAAGTGCAAGGGCTCGGGCTGGATCGAGATCATGGGCGCCGGCATGGTGCACCCCCGCGTCCTGCAGGGCGTCGCGATCGACCCCGAGGAGTACACGGGATTCGCGTTCGGCCTCGGGATCGACCGCGTGGCGCTCCTGAAGTACGGCTTCCCGGACCTGCGCCTGCTCTTCGAAGGCGACGAGCGCTTCCTGCGCCAGTTTGCGGGGCTCGCTTGAAGTTCTCGCTCGAGTGGCTCGGGGACTTCGTCGACGTCGGCGCGGCCGGGGGAGCCGCGGGCGCCCGGCGGCTTCTCGACCAGGCCGGCATCCCGATCGAGTCCGTCGCCGCCGCGGGCACGGACACGATCCTCGACGCCGAGATCACGCCCAACCGGCCGGACGCCATGGGCCACCGCGGCCTCGCGCGCGAGATCGCGGCCATGGGCGGGCTGGCGGCGAAGGACGTCGCCGCGCGCTACGCCGAGCCTCCGACCGACGGGGAGTCGACCGAGCGCCTCGCCTCGATCGTCATCCAGGTGCCGAAGCATTGCCGCCGTTTCGGGGCGAGGGTGGTCCGCGGCATCGGCGCGGCGCCGGCGGGGGAGCTCGTCCTCCGCAGGCTCTCCGCGATCGGCTCGAAGTCGATCTCGGCCGCCGTCGACGCGACGAACTACGTGCTCTGGGACACGGGCCAGCCGCTCCACGCCTTCGACTACGACAAGGTCGCGGGGCAGCTGATCATCGTCCGCAAGGCCCGGCGGGGCGAGAAGCTCGTCACGCTGGACGGCGTCGAGCGGACGCTCGAGCCCTCGGACGTCGTGGTCGCCGACGCCGATCGGGCCATCTCGCTCGCCGGGATCATGGGGGGCCTCGACACCGCCGTGACGCCGCAGACGAAGAACGTGCTGCTCGAAGCGGCGTGGTGGGACCCGGTGACGATCCGAAAGACGGCGCGACGGCTCGGGATGCACACCGACGCGTCGCACCGCTTCGAGCGCGGCGCCGACCCCGACGCGATCCCGTCGTCCCTCGCGCTGGCGGCGAGGCTGCTCGTCGAGTCCGTCGGCGGCACCGTCGCCCCGGGGTTCCTCGACGTCCACGGGGTCCCGCTGCGGGTCCGCAAGACGGCGCTTCGCCTCGCGCGGCTGCGCCTGCTGTCGGGCGACAACCGGCTCAACCTCGAGTTCGCCGAGGAGGCCCTCTCCCGCCTCGGCTTCCCGACGGAACGGCGGGGCAAGCGCCTCGCCGTGTCGATCCCGCTCTTCCGCGGGGACGTGCGCCGCGAGGACGATCTCGTCGAGGAAGTCCTTCGCGTCTACGGCTATGACCGGCTGCCTTCGCGGCTGCCGCCCTCGTCGTCGCCGGGGGCCTACAAGGAGCCCCGCCGCCAGGCCGAGGAGCGGCTGAGCGACGGGGCCGCGGCGTCGGGTCTCTTCGAGACGGTCAACTACCCCTTCGTCGACCGGGACGCGGACGAGTCGGCCTGGGGCGACTGGCTGCGCCTGACGGAGACCGCGCTCGAGCCGCTTTCGATCCTCAATCCGCTGGACGCCTCGCGCCATCACCTGCGGGCGACGCTCCTGCCGGGATTGCTCGACGCCGTCGCGCGCAACCTGCGCCACGGGGCGCCGTCCGTCGGGCTCTTCGAGGTCGGGCGCGGCTTCGGGGCGGCCGGAGAATCGGATCGGCCCGAATCGTACGAGTCCCGCCGGTTCGCCTTCGCGGTCGCGGGCGAGCGGCGTTCCCACTGGAGCCTTCCCGAGAAGCTGCGCCCGGCCGACTTCTTCGACGCCAAGGGCCTCGTCGAGCGCCTCGTCTCGCCGTGGATCGCGGCCGCGGACCTGTCCTGGAAGCCGGTCTCGATCAAGGGCTACACGGCGCGCGCGGCGGCGACGGCCCACACCCGCCAGGGCGAGATCGTCGCGGTCGCGGGCCTCGTTTCGGGCGCGGAACGCGAGCGGCGGGACATCGCGGTGCCCGTGTTCGCGGGCGAGATCCTGGTCGACGCCCTGCCGCTCGAACGGCCGCCTTTCGAGTTCCGGGACTTTTCGACGCGGCCGCCGATTTCCGCCGATCTCTCGTTCGCGCAGCCCCGGGAGCTGTCCTGGGAAACGGTCGAGACCTTCGTGCGGTCCCGCGGCCTCGCGGACCTCGAGGCGGTCCGCTGCCTCGATCGCTACGAGGGCGGAAGCGTCGCCCCGGGGCAGGTCAAGACCACGATTCGCCTGACCTTTCGATCCAGGGAACGAACGCTCGCGCAGGAGGAGGTCAACCGCCAGGTCCAGGGACTGGCGGAGGAGCTGCGGCGCGAGCTCAAAGTCACGTTCGCGTAGGGAGGGGAATGGAGAGCATGGACACGACCAGAGTTTTCGACACGCTGGACAAGAAGATCGAGCGGCTGCTCGGCCGCCTGAAGTCGCTCGAATCCGAGAACGAAAAGCTCCGGGCGGACCTGGCCGCGGCTCGCAAGGCCGAAAAGGAGGCGGGGGACTCCCGCGGGGCCGTCGAGAAACTCGAGCGCGAGCAGGACCTCGTGCGCGAGCGGCTCGAGAAGCTCATCCACGCCCTCGAAGCGGCCGAGGAAAAGAAGTCTTAATGTCCCCGCGAGTTACGGCTAAACCGTTGACGGCTCAGGCAGAAACGCACTAGACTCGCGTGAGGAAAGGAGTCAGTGTCTCGATGGATAAGCGGGGCAGCGTGACTCAAGTCGAGATTTTCGGGCAGACGTACAGCGTCCGCGCGGAAGGAGACAGCGGCTACATTCACGATTTGGCCCGTTTCGTCGATACCCGGATGAAAGAAGTGGCAGAGCGGACGGCAACGGTCGACACGACGAAGATCGCCATCCTGGCCGCCCTGAACATTTCAGACGATCTTCACCAGACGGAAAAACGCAGGCAGGGCGACCCGACGGACGCCAGAGCCCGTGCGGAGCGCCTGATTCGAAAACTGGACGACGCCCTGGGCGCCTAGGGGGCGAGCGTCGGCACCCCGACCGAAGGGCGGGGATACACGAAGGAATACGAGTGGTCTTGAGGATGGCCTGGGTCTCATCCGTGCGTAAACCTCGTCGGAAGAGTCGCTTCCGGTCCATCGTGTAGTCGACGCGCGTCACGCGGCGCCCCCGGGCTTTTTGTTGGGGGGCGGAATGAACACATCGATCGCGATGGTGATCGCGGTGGCCTTCGTGGCCGCCGTGGTCGTGATCGCCGTCGCCTATTCGCTCCTTCGCCGCAAGGTGGAGGGCGAACGGGCGGGTATCCGCAACGAGGCCGAGAAGGCCCTCGCCGAGGCGAAACGCCAGGCCGAGGCCCGGGTCCGCGAGGCGGACATCGAAGCCAAGGAGAAGGTCCTCGCCGCGAGGGCCGAGTTCGACAAGACCGTCCAGGCGCGCCGGCAGGAGATCGCCGCCCTCGAGAAACGGGTCCAGCAGAAGGAAGAGAACCTCGACCGCAAGCTCACCCAGCAGGAGCGCAAGGAAGAGGAGTACGCCCGCAAGGAAAAGGCGGTCGCGGACCAGCAGAAGAAGCTCGAGGACAAGGAGGCCGAGGTCCAGACCGTCATCGACGAGCAGCGAAAGCGGCTCGAGCAGATCTCGGGCCTGACGGCCGTCGACGCCAAGCGCGACCTGGTCAAGTCCGTCGAGAACGAGGCGCGCCTCGAGGCGGCCGGTTTGATCCGGCGCATCGAGGAAGAGGCCAACGAGCAGTCCTCGCAGAAGGCCCGACGGATCATCGGCATGGCCATCCAGCGCCTCGCCTCGGACACCGTCGTCGAGGCGACCGTGTCGGTCGTCGAGCTGCCGTCCGACGACCTCAAGGGCCGGATCATCGGCCGCGAGGGCCGCAACATCCGGGCGCTCGAGGCGGCCACGGGCGTGGACCTGATCATCGACGACACGCCCGAAGCGATCGTCATCTCGGCCTTCGAGCCCCTGCGGCGCGAGGTCGCCCGTCATGCCCTCGAGAAGCTCATCGTCGACGGCCGCATCCACCCGGCGCGCATCGAGGAGATCGTCGAGAAGGTCCGCTCGGAGCTGTGGGAAAAGATCCGCCAGGAAGGCGAGGCCACGGCCCTGGAGTTCGGGATCCCGGACCTCCATCCCGAGCTCGTCAAGATGCTCGGCCGACTGAAGTACCGGACTTCGTACGGCCAGAACGTGCTGCAGCACTCCAAGGAGGTCGGCTGGCTGGCGATGAACATGGCCGCCGAGCTCGGAGCGAAGGTCGAGGTCGTCCGCCGCGCGGGCCTGCTCCACGACATCGGCAAGGCCATCGACCGCGAGATGGAGGGCACGCACCTCGAGCTCGGCCGCGAGGTCCTCAAGAAGTTCGGCGAGTCGAACGAGGTGATCCACGCCATGGAGTGCCACCACGGCGACTACGAGCCGCGGTCCCTCGAAGCGGTGCTGATCAACGGCGCCGACGCCCTCTCGGCCGCGCGGCCCGGAGCGCGCCGCGAGATCCTCGAGACCTACGTCAAGCGGCTCGAGAAGCTCGAGCACATCGCCGACGGCTTCAAGGGCGTGCAGAAGGCTTTCGCGATCCAGGCGGGGCGGGAGCTCCGCATCGTGGTCGAGGCGAACCGGGTCACCGACGACGAGGCCCTCTGGCTCTCGCGCGACGTGGCCAAGAAGATCGAGGCCGAGCTCCAGTACCCCGGCCAGATCAAGGTCACGGTGATCCGGGAGACGCGGGCCGTCGAGTACGCGCGGTAACCGGATGAACATCCTGTTCGTCGGCGACGTCGTCGGCGCCCCGGGGCGCCGCGCGCTCGTCGATGCCCTCGAGGGAGTCATCGACCGCCACAAGATCGACTTCACGGTCGTCAACGTCGAGAACGCGGCGGGAGGCTTCGGCCTGACCGTCGAGCTCTTCGACGACCTCTCGAAGATGCCGATCGACGTGTTCTCTTCCGGCAACCACATCTGGGACAAGAAAGAGATCTACGACACGCTGAACCGCTCCGATCGGCTCCTGCGCCCGGCCAACTATCCCCCCGGCAACCCCGGGCGGGGCTGGACGGTCCAGTCGACGTCCGCCGGCATCCCGGTCGGCGTCCTCAATCTCCAGGGGCAGGTCTTCATGCCGGCCAACGCGGACTCGCCGTTCCGCGTGGCCGACGAGGAGCTCGCGCGCGCCGGGGACGTCAAGGTCATCCTGGTCGACATGCACGCCGAGGCGACGTCCGAGAAGGCCGCCATCGGCTGGTACCTCGACGGCCGCGTCTCGGTCGTCGTCGGCACCCACACCCACGTCCCGACGGCCGACGAGACGATCCGCCCCGGCGGCACGGCGTACCTTTCGGACGCGGGCATGACGGGCGCCTACGAGGGCATCATCGGCTTCTCGAAGGACCGGATCATCGAGAAGTTCCTGTCGCAGACGCCGCGCTCCTTCGAGACGGCGAAGAAGGACATCCGCCTCTCCGGCGCCGTGATCGACGTCGACGAGGCGACGGGCAAGGCGCGCAAGATCGAGCGCGTGCAGGTGCGGGTGGACTAGAGTACCGGCCGGTCCTCCGGTCGTAGGGGCGGGGCTTGCCCCCGCCCGCGGACGGCCGCGAGGGTCGTCCCGACACAGCAATGCCGCGACCCCAGCTGACTGCCATCGTGACCACCCTCAATGAGGAGGTCAACCTTCGCGGGTGCCTCGAGAGCCTCGGGTTCGTCGACGCGATCCTCCTCGTCGATTCCTTCTCGACCGACGGCACCCTCGAGATCGCGCGCTCTTACCCGAAGGTCGAGATCGTGCAGCGCGAGTACTTCGGCTCGGCGGCCCAGAAGAACTGGGCCATGGACCGGGTCACGACGCCCTGGCTCCTGATCCTCGACGCCGACGAGCGCATCCCCGAGGCCCTCGCCCGCGAGATCCTGGAGCTCCTCGAGAAGGGCCCCGAGGCCCGGGCCTACTTCATTCGGCGCGAAAACGTCTTTCTCGACCGGATCATCCGTCATTCGGGCTGGTCGACCGACAAGGTCGTCCGCCTGATGGAGCGCGGGGTGGCGCGGTACCCCAATCGGCGCGTCCACGCGGACCTCGACCCGCCGGGCGCGACGCCGATTCTGCAGACGCCGATGGTCCACTACACGTGCCGTTCCCTCGGCCAGTACCTCGAGAAGCTCCACCGGTACGCGGCCTGGGGCGCGGCCGACCTCTTCCGGGCCGGGCGTCGGGCGGGCCTGGCCGAGCTCCTGGTGCGGCCGGGCTGGCGGTTCTTCCGGATGTACGTGATCCAGGCCGGTTTCCTGGACGGCCGCCACGGCCTCGTCCTGTGCGGGCTCCAGGCCTGGAGCGTTTTCCTCAAGTGGGCCCGGGTCTGGGAATGGGACCGATTTCGACGGAATGGCTGGCCGGTCGAGCTCCCGGCGTACGATCACTCCTCGGAGACCTGGGAGGGGAAGGCTTGAGCTCGATCACCGGAATGCTCAAAATGATGTGGAGGAAGCCCGCGATGCGAAACGTCGGAGACGAAGCGCCCGGATTCACGGTGCGCGATCACACGGGGGCGACCCGCTCGCTCTCGGATTACCGGGGCAAGACCGTCGTCCTCTGGTTCTACCCGAAGGCGGACACCCCCGGTTGAACGATCGAGGGTTGCGGGTTCCGCGACCTCTATCCGGAATTTCAGAAGAAGAACGTCGAGATCCTGGGCGCGTCCTTCGACACCGTCGAGGAGAACGCGGCCTTCGCGAAGAAGTTCGATTATCCGTTCCCGCTCCTCTGCGACGTCAAGCGCGAGATCGGGCTGGCCTACGGCGCCGCCGAGACGCCGACGGACGAGTTCGCCAAGCGGATCACCTACGTGATCGACCCGAAGGGAAAGATCGCGCAGGCGCACCCGAAGGTCTCGCCCAAGACCCACCCGAAGGAGATCCTGGCGTCGATCTAGGCAGGGGCGATGCCGCCGTAGAACGCCCGGGCGGACGCCGCGAACCGGGCACCTCCGAAGGCGAGCGCGCGCCTGCGTGCGGCCTGACCCATTCGCTCGCGGAGCCCTGAGTCGGCGGCGAGTCGCGCCAGAGCCGTCGTGGCCGCGGGAACGTCCTCCGCGACGAAGCCCTCGACGCCGTCGGTCACGAGATCGCGCACGCCGGGCACCGCCAGCGCCACGACCGGAAGCGCGGTGGCCATGGCCTCGAGGACCGCGCGCTGGCCCTGCTGGGAGCCGGAGGCCGTGAAGAGGAAGGCGTCCATCGCCCGATAGCAGTCGGGGAGCACCTCGTCCTGATAGCCCGCCCAGAGATTGCGCGCGCTCGTCCCCAGACGGAGAGCCAGCGCTTCGAGGGCGGGCCGGTGCTCGCCCTTGCCGACGTGGAGGAGCAAGGGCTCCCCGGCGACGGGCGCCATCGCGGCGATCGCCTCCTCGTGCCCGCGGCCCCTGGCCATTTTCCCGACCGTCCCGGCGACGAACCGGCCGACCGGGATCGGGCCGACTCCGGGCAGCGTCCCGGGTTTCGGCCCCGGCGTGAAGATCGCGGCGTCCACCACCGGCAGGTGCACGGGGCCCGGCGCGCCGAACGCTCGGGCGATGTCGGTGTTGCCGAAGGCGAATGCGTCGGTGCGCGCGAAGAGGGCCCGTGTGAAGGCGCCCCGCCGGACGTGCCGCAGGTGGTGGATGGTGCGCGCCAGCCGGGCCGGCGTCCCCCGGCACGCGAACGCGGCCAGCGCGTGGTCGTGAGTCAGGTGGGCGTGGACCACGTCGAAGCCCTCCCGCAGGATCGTGTCGTGCAGGGCGCGCGCGTCCCGCGGGATGCCCCGGGGTCCGTGGGTCCGGGAGAGGAGCGGCCGGGCCCACCCCGCCGGAAGGAGCCGCTTTTCGAGGTTGTGGCCTCCGACGAACGCGAACTGCGCCTCCACGCCGCCCTCGCGCAGGGCCCGTGTCCAGTCGCATACGACCGCGGCGACCCCCGTCCACTTCTCGCCGGCGACGACGTGGAGGATGCGCACGGGGCTAATCTACTTCGGGAAGCAGCAGCCGCCGCGGCGCGCCCGGGGCCCCGATATACTCCGGGCCGAGAGGATCACGCATGGCCGTCGACCCGGAGCTTCTCGCCATTCTGGTGTGCCCGAAGACCAAGGGGCCGCTCGAGCTCGTCGAGCTCAAGGACGCGACCCGCAAGGCGCTGGTGGAAAAGTACCGCGAGAAATTTCGCGACGAGGAGCCCGTCGTCACGCAGGGGCTCTACTCGAAGCAGGCCGACCTCGTGTATCCGATCGTGTCGGACATTCCCGTGATGCTGATCGACGAGGCGCTCCCCGGGTCGGAGGCGGCGGGGCGCTAGTGTCCTGTAACCGAAGTCACGATTTCAATCTCTTCGCTCGAAAGATGCACGAAGGCCCGAGAGCGAGGGCCACGGTGGCTGTCTCGACGCCGAGTGGCGTTGTCGAAACTTCGGTGACAGAGCGCTAGCCGCGCGTGGGGTATCGCAAGGCGGCGTTCGCGCTCCTCGTTCTCTTCGCCCTCCTCACACCGGTCATCTCGGCCGCCTACGCCGTCTCGGGCCTCCTGCTCGCGGCATGGGTCGCTTCGCTCGTCCGCGAGCGGCGGTATCCCGCGAGCCTGCGCTCGCCGTTCACGTACTTCGCGGGGATCCTCGCCCTCCTGACTGCCGCCTCGGCCGTCTTCTCGCGCGACCCCGCGGCGAGCGCGCGCCACCTCCCGGGCCTCGCGCTCCTCCTCCTCGTCCCCGTCGCCATGGACCTCGTCGACGACGTCGGCCGGGCGCGCGCCGTCGGCCTCGCCATCGCCGCCTCGGGCACGGCCCTCGCGCTGCTCGGCATCTGGCAGTTCCTCCACGGCGGCGACGATCTCGACAACCGCATCCGCGGGACGCTCTCGCACTACATGACGTTCTCGGGCCTCGCGACGCTCGCCGCCGGGCTCCTGCTCGGCCTCGCGTTCGAGGGCCGCGGCCGCTGGCGGCTCGCCGGTCTCCTCAGCCTCGTTCCGCTCTGCGCGGTCCTCCTGACGTACACGCGGGGCGCCTACGTCGGCATCTGCGCGGCCGTGCTCCTCTACCTGGCCGTCCGTCGTCCCCGCGGCCTCCTCCTGCTGGCGCCGGCCCTCGTCGTCGTGTTCTTCCTGGCTCCTCCCGAGATCCGGGACCGGATCCGGTCGATCGCGGACCTGTCCGACCGCACCAACCGCGACCGCGTGGCGATGCTGCGGGCCGGGGCGCGCATCGCCCGCGATTACCCGGTCTTCGGCCTCGGACCGGACATGGTCAAGCCGTACTACCCGCTGTACCGGGACCCCGATGCGCCGCGCTGGACCGTGCCGCACCTGCACAACAACGTGGCGCAGATCGCGGCGTCGAACGGGCTCTTCGCGGCCGGCGTCTACCTGATCTGGGTCTTCCTCTTCCTGGCGCGGGCGATCGTCGGCCTGCGCCGCGAGGCGGACCCCGGGCGCGCGGCGGTCTGGGCGGGCGCGCTGCTGGCGGGATCGGCGATCGTCGTGGCCGGCCTCTTCGAATACAACTTCGGCGACACCGAGGTCGAGATGGCGACGCTCCTGGTCTTCGCCCTGCCGTTTTCGAGGGCGGCAGGCGGAGCGGGCGATTAGAATCCTCGGGATGTTCTCCCGTCCCGTTCCGGTCCCCTCCGCCGCGCCGCCGAAGCCGTACACGGTCTCCGAGCTCCTCGCCGAGGTCTCGACCGTGCTGCGGACGACCTGGCGGGACGTGGCGGTGGTCGGGGAGATCGGGCGGTTCGACCTGCGGGGAGGCCACGGCTACTTCACGCTGAAGGACGCCTCCGCCGCGGTGTCGGCGATCATGTTCGCCTCCGACCTGAAGCGCGTCCCCTTCCGCCTCGAGCCGGGGCTCGAGGTCGTGGTCCGGGGCTCGCTCGATCTCTACGCGCCCCAGGGCAAGTTCCAGATCAAGGCGTTCGCGATCGAGCCGGTCGGGCGGGGGGCCCTCCAGCTCGCCTTCGAACAGCTCAAGGCGAAGCTCGAGGTCGAGGGCCTCTTCGCGGCCGAGCGCAAACGCCGCATCCCGAAGCTGCCGCGCTCGATCGCCATCGTGACGTCGCCGACCGGCGCGGTCGTGCGGGACGTCCTCCACGTGCTGTCCCGCCGCTTCGACGGCCTGGCGATCACGATCTTCCCGGTGCGCGTCCAGGGCGAGCTCGCGGCGGCGGAGATCGTGGCGGCGATCCGGCACCTCAACCGGCGGGGCGGCTTCGACGTCCTGATCCTCGCTCGCGGGGGCGGGTCGCCGGAGGACCTCGCGCCCTTCAACGCCGAGTCGGTCGCGCGGGCCCTCGCCGCCTCGGCGATCCCGACGATCTCGGGCGTGGGCCACGAGACGGACTGGACGATCTGCGACCTCGTCGCGGACCTGCGCGCGCCGACGCCGTCGGCGGCGGCGGAGCTCGTCGTCGAGCGCAAGGACGAGATCGCGCGCCGGATCGCGCACGGGCGGATGCGGGTGCTGTCCGGGATGCAGTCGAAACTCGCGCTCGGACGGGCCCGGCTCGAGGGCCTCGGGCGTTCCGACGCGCTCGCCGGATTCCCCCGGCGGCTCGCGGAGCTCTCCGGGCGCGTCGCGCAGGGCCGCGATGCCCTCGTCGCCTGCCTCGAGCGCCGGCCGGCGGAGTACGCCGCGCGCCTCGCGGCGGCCCGGCGGACGCTGGCGGACTTCCCGCGCGTGGCTGAGCTCGCGCGCCGGCGCGACGCGGCCGCGGCCGCCCGGGCGATGCTCGTCGAGCGGTTCGCGCGCGGGAGCGAGCGGCGGCGGGCGCGCCTGTCTTCGCTCGTGTCGCGCCTCGAGGCCCTGAGCCCGCTGGCGGTCCTCGCCCGCGGGTTCGCCGTGGCCTACCGCGAGGCCGGCGGAGGGCCTCTGACTTCGGCCGCGGGCGTCGAGAACGGAGAACGGATTCGCGTGCGGCTCCACGAAGGCGAGCTCCACGCCGTCGTGCGGGGAGGCGGCCGGGCGACGGATCCCGGCCCGCTCTTCCGGCAGGGAGGAAACGAGTCGTGACGACGCGGGTGCGCAAGGACCGCAGCTTCGAGGAGGCGCTCGCGCGTCTCGAGTCGATCGTGTCGGAGCTCGAGGGCGAGGAGCGCGGCCTCGAGAAGCAGTTCGCCCTGTTCCAGGAGGGCATGGAGCTCGCGCGCTTCTGCGACCGCAAGCTCTCCGAGGTCGAGAAGTCGGTCGAGATCGTCCTGAAGGCCTCGACCGAGGAGTGGAAGACGGAACCGTTCGAGCCCGCGAAGGCCGAGGAGAGCGATGACGAGCGGGACTGAGACGGCGTCGAAGGACGTCGCGGCGTATCTCGCCCGCCGCCGGGAGGACGTCGACCGCGCGCTCGAACGCCTGCTGCCCGGGCCGGACGTGTGGCCCGAGCACCTTCACCGGGCGATCCGGCACTCCGTCTTCGCCGGCGGCAAGCGCCTGCGCCCGATCCTCTGCCTGACGGCGGGCGAGGTCCTCGGCGCCCGCACGGAGGATCTCCTCGAGGCCGCCTGCGGGCTCGAGATGATCCACACGTACTCGCTCATCCACGACGACCTCCCGGCGCTCGACAACGACGACCTGCGCCGCGGCGTCCCGACCTGCCACGTCGCCTTCGGGGAAGCGACCGCGATCCTCGCGGGCGACGCCCTGCTGACCCACGGCCTCGGCGCCTTCGCCCACTATCCGAAGGGCGAGCGCTTCGCCGCCGCCAAGGTCCGAGTCCTCCAGACCGTGGTGGACGCCATCGGGACGCAGGGGATGATCGGCGGGCAGGCGGCCGACCTCGAGGCCGAGAAGGAGACCGCCCCGACGGCCGAGCTCGTCGCGAAGATCCACGAGAACAAGACCGGCCGCCTGATCCGGGCGTCGCTCTCGGCGGGCGCGATCCTCGCCGGCGCCGGCGAGGCGGCCCTCGAGCGCATCGACCTGTACGGACGGAAGATCGGCCTCGCGTTCCAGATCAAGGACGACCTGCTCGACGTCGAGTCCGACGCCGCGACCCTCGGCAAGGCGGCCGGGAAGGACTCGGCGGCCGGAAAGGCGACCTTTCCGGGGATCTGGGGGGTCGAGCGCTCGAAGCAGATCCTGGCGGAGAACGTCGAGGCGGCGGTGGCGGCGGCCTCGGAGCTACCCGGCGGCGGGGGAGTGCTGCCCCAGCTCGCCCAATTTGTTGGATCGAGGAAGTCGTGAGGTCCGGCGGTCGCGGCTCGCGCCAGCGTCCTCGTCGTCAGCGCATTTTTTTCACTCCTGTGCCGCGGGGCTTCGCTGCGAGGGCTCGGTCGAAGCCGCTCTCGATCAGCCGTTTACCCTGAAGGTCGGCCAGACCGCCTCGATCCCGGCCGAGAAGATCACGGCGAAGTTCGTCGGCGTTTCCGAGGACTCGCGCTGTCCGAAAGGCGAACAGTGCATCGTCGCGGGCAACGCCCGGATCGTCCTGGAGATCGCCGTCGGATCCAACGCGCCGGAGCGGGTCGAGCTCGAACCTGGGGCGCGGCGAGCTCCGAAGCAGTCGTCGGCGGGCTCGAGGTGACCCTCCTCGGCCTCCAGCCGTACCCCGTCTCCGGGCGGCCCATCCGGCCCGAAGATTATCTTGCCTCCCTCTCCCTCCACCGGCTATAGACTCCGTCCCAATAAGTTTCCAAGTTGTCTCCGGTGGACGGAGTTCTTTTTCGAATGGAGGTTTCGAATGCGAAGAGCGAGGATTCTCGTTTCGGGGCTCGCTTTCCTTCTCCTTCTCGCAGGCCCGGGCATGGCCCAGGCTGCCGAGAAAGAGAACGGAAAGCAGAAAGGTCTGGACCCGGCAGGTGTCGAACGACTCAAGGAGCAGCACCGGCGGACACGCCCGCGTCAGCATCTCGACGGCAACCGGCGCCGTCGCGCTTCGTCGGCATCGAGCCCGGCGAGCGCGGCGATCTCATGGGCTCCGTCTCGGGCTCGGCGCGCGAGAAGTCGTCGGCCTTCATCCGCGAGTACGCCGGGCATCTTCGGCCTGCGCGGCTCGGAAGCCGAGCTGCAGGTCAGCGGCGAGCGCACCGACGAGCTCGGCGGGCGCCACGTCAGCTACGCGCAGACCTACCGCGGCGTGCCCGGTCTTCGCGGGCATGCTGCGGGCCCACTTCAACGCGACGGAGAGTTGACCTCGGTCAACGGCAACGTCATCCCGGAGATTCGGGTGAATCCCGATCCGACTCGGACCGCCGCCGAGGCCGCCGCCGCGGCGATCGCGGCCGTCGGCGCCGACAACGCGGGCCGGGACGTCTACGCCCGATCGGGCCTCCTCATGGTCTACCGCACGGACCTCGCCCGCGGAATCGAAGGCGAGAACCACCTGACCTACCAGATCGAGGTCGGCAACGGCGCGGACATCCGCGAGTTCGTCTACGTCGACGCCCACTCGGGCAAGATCGTCGACCGGCTGCCCGGCATCGTCGATGCGATGTTCCGGCGGGCGTACGACGGCGCTGTTCCTTCCCGATCCGTTCCGCCGAGCCTATCCCGGCTCGCCGTTCTGGTCGGAAGGGGACGCGTTCCCGACCGGCGTCGACCGAAGCCGACAACATGATCATCGTCCTCCAAGGAGACGTACGACTTCTACAAGAACGCCTTCGGACGTGACTCGTTCGACGGCGCCGGGGCGATCATGGACTCGATCTTCAATCGCGGCTACAGCTGCCCGAACGCCTCGTGGAACGGGACGTTCATCTCGTTCTGCCCCGGCCTGACGACGGACGACGTCACGGGCCACGAGTGGACGCATGCCTACACGCAGTACACGCACGGCCTGATCTACCAGTGGCAGCCGGGCGCGCTGAACGAGTCCTACTCGGACATCTTCGGCGAGACGATCGACCGGATCAACGGCCGGGAGATCGGCGATACGCCGGACAACCCTCGCACGGCGGCCGCATGCTTCGATCTTTGGCCTCCGGCGTCACCGTCAACTCGCCGCTGACGATCGCCGGCGGCAGTCGCGGCCGGCAGCTACTTCGCCCGTGCTTCCGTCAACTGAGCCGCCGACGTCCGTTCACGGTCGGACCCACGGCCGATGGCGATCGCCGCTACCGCGGCGCCCTTCGACCGACGCGGTGCTTGCGGCGCCGTCACCGGCGTCGCGCGGCAAGATCGCGATCGTCGACTGGACGCTCACTCGTCGAGCGGCGGCCAACGAGTGCGGCTCCGGTGCCCGCGCCGTAAACGCCCTCGTCGCGGCGGCGCGACGGGCATCATCTTCGTGGCCGCCGCGTCGGCCTCCGAACCTGGGCGTCATCCCGCGTCGCCAGTGTCGAGGTCACCAGCGCCGACGGCGCGACCATCGAGGTCGGCCTGCCGGCCAGCGCGACGATCGCTCCGCGGTCGTCGGACCGACAACTCGGTGCGCTGGCTCGTCGGCGAGGACGACACGGCGGTGGGCCTCACCGGCGCCCTCCGCGACATGTGGAACCCCCGCTGCTTCGGCAACCCCGGCAAGGTCTCGGACACGTTCTACACGGCTCGACCGCCGACAACGGCGGCGTGCACACCAACTCCGGCGTCCCGAACCATGCGTACGCCCTCATCGTGGACGGTGGCATGTACAACGGGCAGACGATCAGCGGCATCGGCCTGACCAAGGCCGCGCACATCTACTTCCGGGCCATGACGGTCTACCAGAACCCGGCCACGGACTTTGCCGACCACGCGGACGCGATCGAGCAGTCGGCGTCCGACCTCGTGGGCGTCAACCTCACCGACCTCGTACACGGGCCTCCGTCGGGTCAGATCATCACCTCGTGCGCGACCTCGCCCAGGTCCACAAGGCGATGCTCGCCGTCGAGATGCGCAACTCCGCCGACGCAGTGCAACTTCCAGCCGCTGCTCGGCCAAGAACCCGCCGGCGCTGTGCTCCTCGGGCTTCGGCGTCTCAGATCTTCAAGGACAACTTCGACAACGGGAACTCCTCGTCGGCGCGCTGGACCGTCAGCCATGACGCCGTCACGGCGGATTTCACGCCGCGCGACTGGGTCGTCGTCTCGGATCTGCCGGACGGTCAGCCCGGCAAGGCCTTCTTCGGCGCCGATCCCGACATCGGCACCTGCGCGCCGCGGAGGAGACGAGTCGGCCGTCCTTCACCTCGACAGCCCCAAGATCTCGATCCCGGCGTCCGTCTCGGCTGCCCGATGCTGACGTTCGTTCACTGGGTGGCGACCGAGGCTGGCTGGGACGGCGGCAACCTGAAGATCAGCGTCAACGACGGACCGTGGACGCTCGTTCAGGCCGCCGACTTCATCTACAACCCGTACAACACGATTCTGTTCACGGCCGCGGCAGGGAACACGAATCCGCTGGCGGGCCAGCCGGCCTTCTCCGGAACGGACGGCGGTGCGGTCGGCGGCTCCTGGGGTCGCTCGATCGTCAACCTGGCGCCGTACGCGCACCCGAAGGACAAGATCCGGCTGCGGTTCGACATCGGCAACGACGGCTGCACGGGCGTCGTCGGCTGGTACATCGACGACCTGATGGTCTACAAGTGCCACTGATCCCGTAAGAGATTCGAACCAGGGGCGCCCACAGGGGCGCCCCTTTTTTCGACGCCTCGCGGCCGTTCGTTCCGCGTCAACGAGCTCATTCGCGATGTGAACGGGTCGGCCGAGATGCCTTGCGGATCCTACGGAGGCCCCGACCGTCTCCGATGACTTCCCGTTCAAAAAACAAGAATTGATTTCGCGACGCGCACTTTTCCGCGCCGTAGACTCCCGCGCATCGAGCGTCGCAATCATCGTTTCCTTTTTTCGAAAGGGAGGTTTCGAATGCGAAAGCTGAGTCTCCTCAGTTCCGCGCTGGCTTTCGTCCTCCTTCTTGCGGGCTCGGGCTCCGCCCGGGCTGCCGAGAAGGTGGACGGAAAGCGAAGGAACGTCGACGAGCGCACCGTCGAGCGCCTGCAGAAGGCGACGGGCGGCCGCTCTCGGATCAGCTACTCGAAAGCCACGGGCGTCGCGCGATTCGTGTCGGTGGCGGCGGACGACGCCGCCGCGGGAGCGGACCTGATGGCCTCGGGCGGCGCGGAAGCGAAGTCGAAGGCTGCGGCTTTCATGAGCAGCTATGCCGGATTGTTCGGTCTACGGGATTCGAAGGATCTCGTGCTCGGGCGCGAGGAAACCGACGCGCTCGGCGGGCGGCACTTTCGTTATCACCAGTTCTACAGGGGCGTGCCCGTTTTCGCGGCGACCCTGAAGACACACTTCGACTCCGCCGGCCGGCTGCTCGTTGTCAACGGCACGCTGATCCCGGACCTCGACCTCGACGTCACTCCGAGCTATGCCGCGACGGACGCGTCCGCCGCCGCCATTCGGATGGTGAGCAGCGAGCATGCGGGCTGCCGCCGCGCTGACCGCGCGCTCCGGTCTCCTCATGGTCTACCGCGCGGGTCTGGTGCGCGGCCGCCCGGCGCGAACCACCTCGTCTGGCAGGTCGAGGTGAGCAACGACGTCGACGTGCGCGAGTTCATCTACGTCGACGCGCACTCGGGCAAGATCGTCGACCGGCTGCCCGGCATCTACGACGCCATGACCCGGCGCGCCTACGACGGCCGGTTTCTGCCGGTCGTTCCGCCGGAGTATCCGGGCTCGCCGTTCTGGGTCGAAGGACAGCCCTTCCCGACGGCCGTCCCTGAAGCCAACAACATGATCACCTCGTCCAAAGAGGTGTACGACTTCTACAAGAACGCCTTCGGCCGCGACTCCTATGACGGCGCCGGCCACGTGCTGGACTCGATCTTCAACCGCGGCTACCAGTGCCCGAACGCGTCGTGGAACGGAGCGTTCATCTCCTTCTGCAACGGCTTCACGACGGACGACGTGACGGGCCACGAGTGGACGCACGCCTACACCGAGTACACCGACGGCCTCATCTACGAATGGCAGTCGGGCGCCCTCAACGAGTCCTATTCGGACATCTTCGGCGAGACCATCGACCGCATCAACGGCCGCGATGCGTTCCCGTTCTTGAACGGGCCGCGCAGCGCCGACGCCTGCTCCACGTACTTCGGCGTCCCGCCTCCGACCGTGACCATCACGGGCGGCAGCGCGGCGGGCACCTACCCCGGTCTCATCTCGGTCCTCGAGCCTCCGCTGCCTCTCACGGTCGGTCCCACGGATATGGCGATCGCCGCGACGACGGCGCCCTTCCAACCGACCGGCGCCTGTGGCGCCGTCAGTGGCGTCTCCGGAAAGATCGCCATCATCGACTGGACGCTCCTCCCCGACGGCAACAACGAGTGCGGCTCGGTGGCCCGGTCCACGAATGCCTTCAACGCCGGAGCGACCGGGGTCATTTTCGTGGGCCCCGCCGCCGGCCTCCTCGGCCTGACCGGGAGCGCGGCGATCGCCACCGTCGAGGTCACCCACGCCGACGGCGAGGCGATCAAGGCCGGGCTGCCGGCCCAGGCGACCCTCACGTTCCAGGTCGGCACCGACGAGTCGGCGCGCTGGTTGATCGGCGAGGACGACACGAGTCCAGACCTCTTCGGCGCGCTCCGCGACATGTGGAATCCCCGCTGCTTCGGCAACCCCGGCAAGGTCTCGGATGCGTTCGAGTACGTGTGCGACCTCGCCAACGACAGCGGCGGCGTGCACACCAACTCGGGCATCCCCAACCACGCCTACGCGCTCCTGGTCGATGGCGGGACGTACAACGGCCAGACGATCACGGGCATCGGCCTGACGAAGGCGGCGCACATCTACTTCCGGGCGATGAGCGTCTACCAGGTTCCGTCGACCGATTTCGCAGACCACGCCGACGCCATCGAGCAGTCGGCCCACGATCTGCTCGGCCAGAAGCTCCGGGACCTGGTCACCGGCGCGCTCACGAACGAGAAGATCACCGGCAATGACATTCAACAGGTCAGGAAGGCCATGAAGGCCGTCGAGATGCGGGCGGAGCCCCCGTGCGACTTCGATCCGCCGCAGCTCGGCCAGAATCCGCCGGCCCTTTGCCCGGGTGGCCATGCGGCCGGCATCTACGACGAGAACTTCGACCATCCCGCCAAGGCCGGCCAGGGCTGGACGATCAGCCACGCGGGCACGACGCCCGACTTCGACGGCACCGAGTGGGAGATCGTCGGCAATCTGCCGGACGACCGCCCGGGCCAGGCGTTCTTCGCTCCCGACAAGGACTACACCTGCAACGCCTACACGTTCTCGGATCAGACGGTCGTGCGGCACCTGGACAGCCCGCTCATCACGCTGCCCTCCAGCGCCACGAGCCCGCGGCTGACGTTCGTGCACTGGTTCGCGACGGAACCGGGTTTCGACGGCGGCAACGTCAGGATCAGCGTGAACGGCGGCGCGTGGACGCTCATCGCGAACGCCGATTTCATCTACAACGGCTACACCGAGCGGCTCTTCCCGGCCACGTTCAACAGCGACCCGCTGGCGGGTCAGACCGCGTTCGCGGGTGAGGACGACGGATCGACGGGCGGCACCTGGAGCCGTTCGATCATCAACCTCGCGCCGTACGCCCACGCCGGCGACACCATCCAGCTTCGCTTCGACCAGGGTCAGGACAGCTGCGGCGGGCGGACCGGCTGGTACGTCGACGATGTGTCCGTGTTCCGCTGCCGGTAGGCTTCGTTCTTCGGATCTCTTCGGGGCGCCCGCGAGGGCGCCCCTTTTCTATTCCCTTCGGCGATCGTGATATGTGAAGCCCGATCCATGCGCGGCTTCGTGCAGACCAGCATCGGGAGTTACGAAGAGAAGGCTCTCGACCCTCCCGCCCCCGGCCGGGGCGAAGTCGTCCTGCGGATGCGCGCTGCGCTGACCTGCGGCACGGATCTCAAGATTCTCGCGCGCGGCCACCCGCGCATCGGGCTCCCTCTGACGATGGGCCACGAGGTCGCGGGCGAGATCGCGGCGGTGGGACCGGAGGTCACCGCCTGGAAGGTCGGGGAGCGCGTGGTTCCGGGGATCTCCGGACCCTGCGGCCGCTGCGCCGACTGCCACGGGGGCCGCGCGAACCTCTGCGCGGCGGGGCACGCCGACCGGGCCTGGGGAGCGTTCGCCGAGCACGTCCGGATCCCCGCGGGCGTGGTCGCGGCGAACCTGCACCGCATCCCCGACGGCCTCGACGACGAGGTCGCGGCGTTCCTGGATCCGCTGGCTTCGGTCCTGCACGGCTGGAACCGCCTGCGCGCGCCGTCCGGAACGCTCCTCGTTTACGGCGCCGGGGCCCTGGCGTTCCTGTGGGCCGCCGTCGCCCGCCGGCACGGGCTCGAAGTCCTCGTCGCGGGGAGACGCCCGGAGCGTGCGGCCATCGCGGCGCGGTTCGGGGTACGGTACGTCGACCGGTCGCGGCAGGGGCCCGAGGCCCTCGTCTCCGAGTCCGGCGGGCCTCCCGACATCGCGGTGGACTGCACGGGAGACGGCGGAGTCTGGGAGCTCCTTCCGGAGCTCGTGCGTCCGGGAGGCCAGGCCCTCCTCTTCGGCGGCTGCGCGCCCGGCACGTCGGTGCGTTTCGACGCCGCGCGCCTTCACTACGCCGAGATCTCGCTGACCGGTTCGTTTCACTACACGCCGACCGAGGCCCGCGCCGCGCTCGACGCGCTCGCCGCCGGCGAGATCGATCCGCGCCCCCTCGTCACGGCGCGCGGAACCCTGGCGGACGTTCCGCGCTTTCTCGAGGCGCAGCGGCGCGGTGAAGGCCTCCGTTACGCCATTCTGGGAGGTTGAGGGATGGACGACGTCGTCCGGAAACGGTTCGAGACGCCCGACGAGACGCGCGTTTTCGAGAAGGGCCGCCTCGAGCTCGTCTCGATCGGCGGCATGACGGTGGGCCGGGCCACGTACGAGCCCGGCTGGCGCTGGTCGGAGCACGTCGGCCCCGTGGTCGGCGCCGCGCGCTGCCTCGTCGAGCACGTCGGGCTCGTCGTGTCGGGGACGGCGACCGTCGCCTTCGAGGACGGACGCGTGATCGAGCTGACGGAGGGCTCGCTTTTCCACGTCCCGGCCGTGCCGCACGACAGCTGGGTCGTCGGAGATCGGCCCTACGTCTCGATCCACCTCCTCGGGGCCGGCGCTTACGCGAAGTGATCGCCGTCGCGGTCCTCGCGGCCGGCCTCCGCGCGCCTTCCGCGGAGGCGGCGGACGTCCGGCGCGAGCCGGTCGCCGGCATCGAGCTCGTCCGGATCCCGGCGGGGGAGTTCTGGATGGGGAGCCCCGAGGACGAGCGCGGGCGCGAGCCCGGCGAGAATCGGCACCGTGTGCGAATCAGCCGCGCGTTCGAGATGGGACGCTCCGAGGTCACGCAGGACCAGTGGTCGAAAGTCATGGGCACGCGGCCGTCCCGGTTCCGGGATTGCGGGGCCTGCCCGGTCGAGGAGGTCAACTGGCACGAGGTGCGGCGGTTCCTGCGGCGCCTGTCGGAGCTCTCCGGCGGCGTCTTCCGGCTGCCGACCGAAGCGGAGTGGGAGTACGCCTGCCGGGCGGGCACGGCGACGCCGTTCTCGACCGGCGAGAACCTGACGACGGCGCAGGCCAACTACGACGGCCGGTATCCGTACGCCGGGGCGCCGCCGGGGCTCTTCCGCGCCCGGACGACGCCCGCGGGCGCGTTCCCTCCCAACCCGTGGGGCCTTCTCGACATGCACGGCAACGTGTGGGAGTGGTGCGAGGACGACTTCTGCCCGTACGCCGAAGGCCCCGCGGTCGACCCGGTCGGCGCCTGCGGCTCGCCGCGCAAGGTCATCCGCGGCGGATCCTGGTACTTCGACGCCAACAGCGCCCGGTCGGCGCTCCGGTACACGCACCGGCCGGACGACCGGGGGTTCAGCCTGGGGTTTCGCGTCGTGCGGGAGGTCCCGGCGCCCGGGGCTCCCGGTCCGCGATGACCGGACGCCCGAGGAAGGCCGTCGTTCTCGCCGCCGGGCGCGGCACGCGGATGCGCCGGCCCGACCCTGCCGCGCGCCTGACGGCGGAGCAGGCGGACGCGGCAGACCGCGGCTGGAAGGGCCTGATGCCGATCCGTGGACGGCCGTTCCTCGACTACGTCCTGTCGGTGCTCGCGGACGCGGGCGTCGAGGACGCCTGCCTCGTCGCACCGAAAGGCGGCGGGGGCCTCCGGCAGCGCTATTCGAAGGTGCGCGGCCGCGTCCGCGTGGAGCTCGCCGAACAGGCGGAGCCGGCCGGCAGCGCCGACGCGCTCCTGGCGGCGGAGGCGTTCGCCGCGGGGGAGGACCTGCTCGCGCTCAACTCCGACAATCTCTATCCGGCCTCCGCCGTGCGCGCGCTCGTCGAGCTCCCGGGCCCGGGCCTTCCGGTCTTCGAGCGCGAGAGCCTCCTCGCCCGGAGCAACTTCACGCGGGAGCGGGTCGACGCCTTCGCGGTCCTCGACGTGGGGCCGGTCGGATTCCTGCGGAGCATCGTCGAGAAGGCCCCGGACGCGGGTCAGGCCCGGGGCCGGGTCCTCCTCAGCATGAACCTCTGGCGCTTTGCGCCCTCGATCTTCGAGGCCTGCCGGCGCGTGCCGGTCTCGGCGCGCGGCGAACGCGAGCTTCCGCAGGCCGTCGCCTGGGCGATCGCCCGCGGCGAGCGATTCCGAACGGTTCCCTGTGAGGAGGGCGTGCTCGACCTCTCGACCCGCGCCGACGTCGCCGAGGTCGAGCGGCGTCTGGCGGGCACGGAGCCGCGGCCGTGAGCGGCGTCGCGATCGACGAGCGGCTCGCCGCCGCCGGGCTGACGCCCGCCGAGGCCCGGCGCAAGCGCGAGCTCTTCGAGCAGGTGGACGCCGCGTTTCGCACGGCGGTCCGTCCCTCCGGCCCGTCCGCGCGCTGGTTCGTGCCGGGCCGGATCGAGATCCTCGGCAAGCACACCGACTACGCCGGCGGGCGGAGCCTCCTCTGCACGGTCGGCCGGGGTTTCTGCGCCGCGGCCTCCCCGCGGGACGACCGCATCCTGCGGGTCGTCGACGCGGTCCGGCGTCTCGAGGTGGAGGTGCCGCTCGATCCGACGCTCGTTCCCACCGCGACGGGCTGGAGGGTCTACGTCGAGACGGTCGCCGCCCGACTGGCGCGCAACTTTCCGGGACGGCTGCGCGGCGCCGACGTCGTCCTCGCGAGCGACCTGCCCCGGGCGTCGGGACTGTCGAGCTCGAGCGCCCTCGTCGTGACGCTCTTCTCGGTCCTGTCCGAAGTCAACGACCTGCCTTCCCGGGCCGAGTACTCGGCGGAGATCCGGTCGGCCGAGGAGCTCGGGGGCTACCTCGGCGCCCTCGAGAACGGGCGCGGCTTCGGGTCCCTCGCGGGGGAGCACGGCGTGGGGACCTTCGGCGGCAGCGAGGACCAGACCGCGATCCTCTGCAGCCGCCCGGGGGAGCTCGCGCAGTACGCCTTCTGTCCGGTGCGCCGCGAGCGCACGATCCCGATGCCCGACGGCTGGTCCTTCGTCGTCGCGTCGAGCGGCGTGGCCTCCGACAAGACCGGGGCCGTGAAAGACCGGTACAACCGGCTCTCCCTGGCGGTCACCGCCATCCTCGAGCTCTGGAACCGTTCGGCCCGCCGCGAGGATGCGAGCCTCTTCGACGCGGCGACCTCCGTGTACGACGCCCCCGACCGGATCCGCAACCTGCTGCGGGTCATCCCGGTCGAGGGGTTCGCGCCCGAGGAGCTGACGGGGCGGTTCGACCAGTTTTTCGAAGAATCGACCGTGCTCATTCCGGGCGTCGCGGCCTGGCTCGCGCGCCAGGACGTCGTGCCGATCGGCGAGCTCGTCGACCGGTCGCAGGAGCTCGCCGAGATGTGCCTCGCCAACCAGGTGCCCGAGACCGTGGCGCTGCAACGCTCGGCGCGCGCGCTCGGGGCCGCCGCTGCGTCGGCGTTCGGCGGCGGCTTCGGCGGCAGCGTCTGGGCGATCGTCCGCAGCGAGGAGGCCGACGCCTTCCGCAAGCGCTGGGGCGAGGCGTACGCGGCGGCCTTCCCGAACCCCACCGTGCGCTCCCGCTTCTTCACGACGCGGCCGGGGCCCGCGGTGGTCCGGCTCTAGGGCCCGGCGGCGGGGACCGGGGGCGCCCGATTCACCCGAGCCTCGCGAAGTCCTCCGAGAGCACCCGGTCGTAGGCGGCGAGGACGCGGGCGGCGTCCTCCTCGCCGAAGGACAGCGGCGGCTTCATCTTGATCACGTTGTGGTCGGGCCCGTCGGTCGAGAGGAGGATGCCGTGGTCCTTCATGCGCTCGACCACGTAGCCGGCCCGGGCGGCGGCCGGAGTCCGCGCGGCCCGGTCTTCGACGAGCTCGATGCCGAGGAAGAGGCCGAGCCCGCGCGCGTCGCCGACCGCGGCGTGCCGCTCGACGAGCCGGTCGAGGCCCGAGCGCAGAATCCCGCCCACGCGCAGGGCCCGTTCCTGCAGACGCTCGTCCCGGATCACGTCGAGGACCGCGAGGCCGATCTCGCAGGAGACCGGGTTGCCGCCGAACGTGTTGAAGTACTCCATCCCGTTGGCGAACGCGGCCGCGATCTCGGGCGTGGTGACGACGGCCGCGAGCGGATGCCCGTTGCCGATCGGCTTGCCCATCGTCACGATGTCCGGAACGACGCCCTGCGTCTCGAAGCCCCAGAAGCGGGTCCCGACGCGGCCGAAGCCGACCTGCACCTCGTCGGCGATGCAGACGGCGCCGGCGCCGCGCGCGTGCCGGTAGGCGGAGGCGAGGTACCCGGGCGGCAGCTCGACCTGGCCTCCGCACGACAGGAGGCTCTCGCAGAGGAAGGCCGCCGCGTTCCCGTCGAGCGAAGCCGCGGCCTGCGCGACGTGCTCGGCGAATTTCTCCCCGCGCGCCGGGTCTTCGCGCCGATAGAGGCCCCGGTAGTCGTCGGGCATCGGGACGACCCGCACGTGTGGCGGCCGGCCGCTGCCGCCCGGCCCGTCGAACTTGTAGGGGCTGACGTCGACGAGCGCCTGGGTGTTGCCGTGGTACGCGCCGTCGACGACGACGACCCCGCGCCGGCCCGTCCGGGCGCGGGCGAGCCGCAGCGCCAGCTCGTTGGCTTCGCTGCCCGAGCACACGAAGAAGCACACGGAGAGGGGCACCGGGAGGGTGTCGGACAGGCGTTCCGCGTAGCGGACGATCGAGGGATGGAGGTAGCGGGTGTTCGTGTTCAGGACCGTCATCTGCCGCCGCCCGGCCTCGACGACCCGGGGGTGGGAGTGGCCCACGTGGGCGACGTTGTTGACCATGTCGAGAAACGCGCGGCCCGTGTGGTCGTAGAGAAACGTCCCCGCCCCGCGGACGATCTCGAGCGGCGCGCGGTAGGCGAGCGAGAGCGACGGGCCGAGGCGGCGCCTCCGCGCGTCGCGGACGCGGCCCGGGTCCGCGGCGGGCGCGCGGAACGGAGAGCCGGGGAGGCCCAGGATGAGATTGGGGTCGGGACAGAGCGAAAGCCAGACCGCGCGCTCGCTCGCCGCGCCGACGCCGTTGAAGTCGCCGTCGCGGTCCAGCATGTCGGTGACGATCTGGAAGTGGACGTGGGGCGGCCAGTCGCCGTTGCCGGGCGGCCCGCCGATCGCTCCGATGCGCTGTCCCTTCGCGACGGGCGCGCCGGCCGGGAGCGTCCGGATCGAGTCCGGCGTGAGATGGCCGTAGAGCGTGTAGAAGCGGGGCGCGTCCGCGGGGGAATGCTCCAGGATCACGGTCGGCCCGTAGTCGAACCGCGCCGAATTGTCGCGGACGGCGTGCACGCGTCCCGGGAGCGGCGCGAAGACGGGCGACCCCGGCTCCATGAAGATGTCGACCGCGATGTGCACGGTGCGCCGCTCGGGGTGCTCGCCCCCCGCCCCGGCGAAGGCGTCGCCCCCGTAGACGAGCCGCGCCTCGTCGTAACGGCCGATCCCGACGTTCGTGCCGCTCTCGCGCATCCGCGTGAAGAGGCGGGGCGTCATCGTCGCGGTCGAAAGGGGCTCCTCCGGCGTCCGGAACTCGGCGCTCGAGACCGAGAGGTCGAAGACGACGGCCCGCGCGAGGTCGGCGGCGACGACGGGCGCCATCTCGTCCCGGTGCCCGGCGAGCCACGCCTCGATCGCGGGCGTCCGCGGACAGGGCGTCCGCCCGCAGGCGTTCCGGAGCGCGTAGTGCGCGAAGCGGGGGTGCACGTCGCGAATGCGCGCGAGCGCCTCCCAGGCCGGGGTTTCGCTGACGAGGAGATACGCGTTGTCGGGCTGGGCCGTGCGGCGGTGCGCCGACAGGCAGACGCTGGTGCACAGGCGGAGGGCGGCGAGCGTCCAGAGGACCTCGATCTCCGGGTCCGAAAGCGGCCGGGCCGCGTGATAGCCGGCGACGACGTGCTCGGCGGCCGCCAGGGGGTCCGCCTGGCCGAAGACGGCGTAGGCCACGGCGACCGCGGGCTCGCCGACGGTCCAGGTCTCGACCATGTCGCCGAAGTCGAGGATCCCCGTGAGCGCGCGCTCCCCCGGGGCGGCCGTCGGAGGCCCGACGAGCAGGTTGTAGTCGTTGGCGTCGTTGTGGATGACGCTTCGGGGAAGCTCCGAGAGCCTCGGGCGGACGGTGGACTCGAAGAGGCGCACGAACGCCTCGACGAGCGCTCGGCGGGCCGGGTCGGCGATCGCCCCGGCGTGGCGGGCGATGATGTCGGTGGCCCGCTCGGGGTTCCAGGCGAAGTCGCGGCCGACGGCCGCCGGGTGCGCGAAGCCCGAGAGCGCCGCGTCGAGCCGGCCGAGGAGATGCCCGGACCGCTCGAGGAGCGCCGGGTGGCGCGGCGCGGCGTCCGCGAGGATCGCGCCCGGCAGCCAGGTGAGAAGCCGCGTCCGCCCGTCCGCCGACGCCGCCACGACTCGGGGCACGGGGAGCGAGGGGTCCCGCCCGGCGATCCAGGCGAGGGCGCGGTTCTGCAGGTCGAGGACGGCATCGCTCTCGGACGGCCCCGCGAGCTTGAGGACGAATTCGCCGCGCTCGCCGGCGAGGTAGAAGTTCTGGTCGCGTTCGCTCGGCAGCGCCCGGGCGGCGGCCGCCCGGAAGCCGAAGAGCTCGGCCGCGAGGCGGACGGCGTCCTCCTCCCCGAGCCTCGGGCGATCGGAAACCGGCGGCATCATGGGTTCGCCGCACGCTATGGCAGAAGGGAGCTCCGTTCAAGGGCGGCGCTGATATCCTCGCCGCCGCCATGGAAACGCCGACGCTGGCCGGCCCCGGCCGGTCCCCGACGATTGCCGACGTGGCCTCGATCCGCAGCCGGTTCCCGGCGCTCGAGCGCAAGCACGACGGCCGGCCGGTCGCGTACTTCGACGGCCCCGGCGGCACGCAGGTCCCGGTGGGCGTCGTCAAGGCGATGGCCGACTATCTCTTCAAGCACAACGCCAACACGCACTGGCGCTACCCGTCCTCGGTCGAGACGGACGCGGCGCTCGCCGGGGCGCGCCGGACCTTCGCCGAGTTCGTGAACGGCGATCCGTCGGAGATCGCGTTCGGCCAGAACATGACCACGCTGACCTTCCACCTGTCCCGCGCGCTCGGCCGCGGGTGGGGCCCGGGCGACGAGATCGTCGTCACGGAGCTCGACCATCACGCCAACGTGGACACCTGGAAAGCCCTCGAGCGCGACCGGGGCGTCACGATCCGCACCGTGCGGATGCGTCCGGAGACCGGGCAGCTCGACGAGGCCGACCTGGAAAGCGCGATCCGGCCGGGAGTCCGGCTCGTGGCGATCGGCGCCGCGTCGAACGCCCTCGGGACGATCAACGACGTCGAGCGCATCTGCGGCCTGGCGCGCGCGGCGGGAGCCCTGTCGTTCGTCGACGCCGTGCACTTCGCCCCGCACGCCCTGATCGACGTGCGGCGCATCGGTTGCGACTACCTGGCCTGCTCGCCGTACAAGTTCTACGGCCCGCACCTCGGCGTCCTGTGGGGGCGCCGGGAGCTCATCGAGGCCCTCGACGTTCCACGGCTCGTACCCGCGCCCGACTGGTCGCCCGAGCGCCTCGAGACCGGGACCCTCTCGCACGAAGGCATCGTGGGCGCGGCGGCGGCCGTCGACTTCCTGGCCGCGCTCGCGGAGACGCCAGGGCTCGGGCGCCGGGAGAGCCTGGCCGCGGTCTTCGCGGAGCTGCACCGGCGCGGCCAGAAGCTCCTCGAAAAGCTCTGGACGGGGCTCGCGCGGATCGACGGGGTGACGGTGTACGGGCCGACGCCGTCGGCGCCGCGCACGCCCACCCTTTCGTTCGTGATCGCCGGGCGCCCGGCGGACGAGGTGGCCGAGGCCCTCGGCCGCCGCGGGCTCTACCTATCGAGCGGGGACTTCTACGCCCTGACGGTCGTGGAGCGCCTGGGCCACGCCGCGGACGGGGTCGTCCGCGCCGGCTGCGCCTGCTACACGACGGAGGACGAGGTCGACCGGCTCCTCGGGGCCGTCGCCGAGATCGCCCGGGTCGACGCATAGACCGCGGGCCCCTCGCCTGACCCATAATCCCTGCGCATGAAAGCCGTGCGCATCGAGGCCGACGGCTCGGTCGGGGTCGTCGATCTCCCCGAGCCCCGGATCGGCCCGGGAGAGGCGCTCCTGCGGACCCGGGTGTCCGGGATCTGCGGCTCGGACCTCCTCGACTGGTACGTCCGCCGCAAGGCCGGCTCGATCCTGGGGCACGAGGTCGCGGGCGAGATCGCCGCGCTTGGCGACGGCGTGACGGGCTTTCGCGTCGGCGATCGCGTGGCGCCGCACCACCACGCTCCGTGCCTGGACTGCCCGGCCTGCGCCGCCGGACGCTACGTCCACTGCGCCGACTGGCGCTCGTCGAGGCTCGATCCGGGAGGCATGGCCGAGCTCGTCCGGGTGCCGGCGGGCAACCTCGCCCGCGACACGTCCCGGATCCCCGACGGCGTCTCGGACGAGGAGGCGAGCTTCGTGGAGCCGCTCGCGACGGTCGTGAAGGCGTTCCGCCGCGCGCGGTTCGCCCGGGGACAGTCACTGCTGTGCGTGGGGCTCGGCCCGGCGGGGCAGCTCGCCGTCCGGCTCGGGCGGGCCCTCGGGGCCTCGACGATCGCGGGGGCGGACCGCGTCGCCTCGCGCCTCGCCGCGGCCGGAACGAGCGGGGCCGACGCCGTCATCGACGTTTCGCGGGAATCGCTCCGCGAGGGGGCGCGGCGCGTGGCGCCGTCGGGCTTCGACGTCGTCTTCGTCGGCCCGGGAAAGCGCTCGGTCGTCGAGGAGGCCTTCGACGCCGTCGCGCCGGGAGGAACGCTCCTCCTCTTCACGATGGCCCCGCCGGGCGAGACCTGGGCCGCCGGCCTCTTCGACCTCTACTTTCGCGAGGTGTCGGTCGTTCCGTCGTACTCCTGCGGGCCCGACGACACGGCCGAGGCCCTCGACTGGATCGCGCGCCGGCAGGTCCGCGTCGGCGACCTCGTCTCGCACCGGTTCCCGGTCGAGCGCGCGCCGGAAGCCTTCGCGCGCGCCCGCACGCTCGAAGGCGCGATGAAGGTGGCGATCACGTTTTGAAGACGCGGCTCGATCTCCTGCTCGTGGCGCGGGGCCTGGCGCCGACGCGGGAGAAGGCGCAGGCGATGATCCTCGCCGGTCTCGTGTCGGTCGAGGGACGCCGGGCCGGGAAGGCCGGCGAGGGAGTCCCCGAAGACGCCGTGGTCGAGGTGGCGGGCCCGCCGCATCCGTACGTCTCGCGCGGAGGGGTGAAGCTCGCGCACGCCCTCGATCACTTCGGCCTCGACCCGGCGGGCCGGACGTGCCTCGACGTGGGCGCCTCGACGGGCGGGTTCACCGACTGCCTCCTCCAGCGGGGGGCCGCCCGGGTCTACGCGGTCGACGTCGGCTACGGCCAGCTCGACGCGCGGCTGCGCGCGGATCCCCGCGTCGTCGTGCGCGAGAAGGTCAATGCCCGCAACCTCTCGGCGGCCGACGTTCCGGAGCCGGTGGATCTCGCCGTCGCCGACGTCTCGTTCATTTCGCTTCGCCTGATTCTCCCGGCGATCGTCGCGCGCCTCGCGCCCGGCGCGGCGGTCGTCGTCCTCGTGAAGCCGCAGTTCGAAGCCGGCCGCGGCGAAGTGCCCCGCGGCGGCGTCGTGACGTCGGAGGAGACCCGGCGCCGGGTGGTCGCCGAGATCGAGGCGGCCGGCCGCGAGCTCGGACTCGAGGGCCTCGGCGCGGTCCCGTCTCCGATCCTCGGCGCGCGCGGCAATGCCGAGTTTCTCGTCGGATTTCGTGTAAATTGAGGCGGATGAAGGGGTCCCGGGCCTCCGTGCCGAGGTTTGCCCGCGTCGGGATCGTGGCCAAGACGGCCTCCGACCCGGCCTTGCGGCTGGCGGCGTCGATCGAGCGGGCCGTCAAGCGCCGGGGGCGGAAGGTGATCCTCGAGGACGGAACCGCCGAGGCCCTCGGCCGGACCGGGGGAGTGCCGCGGGCCCGGATCGCCCGGGAGACCGACCTCGTGATCGTCCTCGGGGGCGACGGGACCATCCTCTCGGTCGCGCGCACGGCCCCGCCCGAAACGCCGCTTCTCGGAGTCAACGTCGGCCTCCTCGGGTTTCTCGCGGGCCTCCCTTCGAAAGACGTGATTCGCCGCCTCGACGAGGTCCTCGCCGGCCGGTTTCGCGAGGACCGGCGCGGCGTCCTCGACGTCACGGTCGGCCGCGGGCCGCACCACGGCCACTACCGGGTCTTGAACGACGCGGTCCTCAACCGGGAGGCCCTCGCGCGGATCTCGACCTTCGCGATCGCCCTCGACGGCCGCGTCGTGGCCGAGTTTCGCGCGGACGGCGTGATCGTCTCCACGCCCACGGGCTCGACGGCCTACAACCTCTCGGCGGGCGGCCCGATCCTTCATCCGCAACTGCCTGCCAACGTCATCACGCCCATCTGCCCGCACACGCTGGCCCAGCGGCCCCTCGTCGTCCCCGCGTCGACGGAGATCCGCATCCGGGTCGTCGGTCCCGAGCGCCGCGACGGCGGCGTCTACCTGACGCTCGACGGGCAGGAGGGCTTTCCCATTCTCTCCGGCCTGACGGTGGTCATTCGTTCCAGCTCCGCCCCGGTGACGCTGCTGCGTCCGCCCGAGACCGATCATTTCGATCAGCTCGCCGGCAAGCTCTCCTGGGGCGTGTAGACCTTCTTGATGTCGGGCCAGGGCGCAGGCGACGGCCGGGAAGAAACGCCCCACGAGGCTCAGCTCCTCTCCGCGCGGCGTCTCTTCCTGATCCTCGTCTCGTTCCTCGTCCTCGCCGCCTATTCGATCTGGAACTCGGACCGGTTCCAGACCCTCCTGCAGGGCGTCTCGCAGCAGCGTCTCTCGGAGCTGCTGAAACGGCCGGTGACCTTCCGGCGCGTCGACTTTCACGTCTTTCCGCCCTCGATCCAGCTCGCCGACGTGCGCGTCGCGAACGACCCCCGGCTCGGCGGCGAGCCGCTGCTCTCGGCGGCCGAGCTGACGATCGGCGGTGGCGTCTCGGTGACGAGCGGCGAGCTCCGCCTGGGCCGCGTCCGGGCGGTCGCTCCGCGCATCAGTCTCGTCCAGTTCGACGACGGAACCTGGAACCTGCCGCCGGGCCTGACGGGGCCGGCGGAGAAGGGCGGGCTCTCGGTCCGGGTCGGCGAGCTCGTCGTGCAGCGGGGCGTCTTTCAGATGGAAGGCCGGGTGACGGGCATCGACGGGCGCCTCGACGAGTTCGCGCTGGAGCTTTCGTCGCTCGGCGAGCGGCGCTACGACGGCACCCTGGCCTGCCGCCGCGTGCAGCTCGACCTGCCCGCCTCCGAGCCCATGGTGTTCGGCCTCGACCTGCGCTTCCGGCTCGACGCCGCGCGGGGGGCCTCGATCGAAGCGCTCCGCGTCGTCGGCGAGTTCGGCGAGCTGAATGCCTCCGGGTCCGTCGACGACTTCAAGGACCCCACGACCCTGCTGCTCGTTTCGGGAGAGCTCCACGTCGGGGAAGTCGAGCGCATCTTCCGCTCGGGTCTCGGGTTCACCGGGGACGCCTCGGTCCGGGCGGAGGTCCGCATCCCGCCGCGGGGCGGCTTCCGCATCGCGGGGAAGCTCGGGTCGGCGCACATCGACGCGAAGGGGTTCCCGGTCGACGACATCGAGGCGACGGTCGTCGCGCGGCCCGAGGCCCTGGTCGGTCGGATCGAGAAGGCGATCTACGCGGGCGGTCAGGCGACGGGCGTGTACCGGATCGAGGGGCTGGCCGGAGGAAAGCGGCCCCAGCCCATGACGCTCGCGCTCGACGTCCGCGGGATCGCGGTCGAGCGCTTCTTCGGCGACATCAAGCTGCCCGGCACCGGCCTGTCCGGGCAGGCCACCCTCGGCATCGCGCTGCGGTGGGCGGAGGGAGGGCTCGAGCGGGCGAACGGGGGCCTGACGGTCCAGATCGAGCCCGGCCCGGCGGCTTCGCTCGTCCGCGGCCGCTACGGCATCCCGACATCCGGCGGCGGCGCGCTCGCGGTCGTCGACGGGCGCCTCGGATTCCAGTCGACCCTCTTCCGGTTCCCGGCGTCGACCCTGGAGCTCACCGGCGGCATGCGCATCGGCCAGTGGACGCCGGACTTCGACTTTCGCCTGCGCTCCCGCGACCTCGCCGAGGTCGACCGGCTCTTCCAGAACTTCATGGCCGCGGCCGGAAACGCGCCTGATCTCCTGGGCCTCGGCGGCAGCGGCGAGATCGAGGGACACATCTCGAAATCCTGGGGCGACCCCGACCTGACGTCCCTGATCGCGGCCGAGAACACTCGCTACGCCGGCGTCCTCTTCGGAAGCGTCCGGGGCGCGGCGGACATGAGCGGGGGCGCGTTCTTCTTCCATCCACTGCGCGTCTACGACGGGAGCGCGACGGTCTCGCTCGAGGGCACGGCGCGCTATCGCCGCGATCCCTCGCGCCCCCGGTTCGACCTGACCGCCACCGCCAAGGACTACCCGATCGAGCGTCTCCTCGACTATCTCGACCTCGATTACCC
This sequence comes from uncultured Acidobacteriota bacterium, assembly GCA_963764715.1. GTDB lineage: Bacteria > Acidobacteriota > Thermoanaerobaculia > UBA5066 > Gp7-AA6 > DAHUXD01. The sequence goes on along the minus strand of CAVXTP010000006.1, from coordinate 214,221 downwards.
GATCACCGGGCGCCTCTCCGGAAGCTTTCCGTTCGCGGGCACGCCTCCCAACGACGTGTCGGGCGGCGGCCTGATGATCCTCGAAGACGCCGTCGTGTGGGGACAGCCGATCCCGCGGGCGGTCGGACGCGCGACGCTTTCGCCGGGCCGCTTCGAGCTCGAGGAGGTCCGCGCGGAGCTCGACGGCGGAACGCTCGGGGGACGGGGCGCGATCGCGCTCCGGGAAAAGACCTTCGAGGTGCGGGCGGCCGGCGACGCCGTGCCGATCGAGGAGCTGCACGCGGTGGCGAAGGTCTCCGACGAGCTTTCGGGCAAGCTGACCTTCGAGCTGACGGGCTCGGGCTCCTTCGACCGGCCGGACCTGACGGTCTCGGCGCAGCTCACCGAGGCCCGCTTCCACGGCCGCGCGATCCCGCCCGATCTCGCGCCCCGCCTCGAAGCGCGGCTCTCGAAGGGAGAGCTGTCGGGGACCGTGTCGGTGCCGGGCCACTGGACGTTGAAGGGAACGGGCGAGCCGCTGGGGACGCCGGGCCGCGTCGAGGCAGAGCTCGAGGCGACCGACTTCGCCTCTTTCGCGCTCTTCACGCCCCTCGAACTTCCCGAAGGCGTGGGCGGCGCCCTCAGCGCGCGCGGACGGTTCGACTGGCCGGACGACGAGTCGCCGGTCGCCGGGGAGGTGACGGTGACCGCGGCGCGTCTCGACGCGCGCGGCCGCCCGGGCGTGCTCGCGACCTCCGGGCCCGCCAGGATCCGGATCGCCGACCGACGGATCACGCTCGAGGAGCTCCACGCCGTCGGCCAGGAGAGCGACTTCACCGTGCGCGGCGTGCTCGACGCCTCCGGCGCCGCCAAGACGATCGAAGGCCGCCTCTCCGGAACGGCCGATGCCGCCGTGCTCGAGCTCGTGCAGCCGGGCGTCGGCCTGGCGGGACACCTGACGGTCGACGTGGCCGCGAGCGGGACGGTCGACGAGCCCGCGTTCAACGGCTCGATCCGACTGGCCGACGGCAAGTACCGCTTCGCCGGCTACTCCTTCGACGACATCGAGGGAACGGTGCGGTTGATCGGCTCGTCAGGTGAGGTCGACGGCCTGCGCGCGCGCGTCGCCGAGGGCGAGGCGTTCGTGGCCGGGAGCTTCCGACTCGACGGCAGCTCGATCGCGAGCTACCGCCTGGCGGTCCAGGGCCGGAGGGTCTCGGTCCGGGCGATCCCGGCGCTCCGCCTGGTCGTCGACGCCGACCTGGTCGTCTCGGGCGATCCGCAGGACCGGGAGATCCGGGGCGAGGTCACGCTGCTCCGCGGGACGTACACGAAGGACGTCGACCTCACGGTGTCCGACCTGCTGTCGAAGAGCCGTCCCACGGGCGCCCTGGCGGCGCGGGAGCCCTGGAAGGAGCGCACCGCGCTCGACGTGCGCATCGTGTCGGCGGCGGCTCTCGAAGTTCGGAACAACGTCGCCCGTCTTTCGGGGACCGTCGACCTGACGGCCCGCGGCACGCTCGCGGATCCGGTTCTCCTCGGGCAGATCTTACTCGACGAAGGCGGCCGGGTGGTGTTCTCGGACATCCGCTACGAGATCGAGGCCGGCGCGATCACCTTTTCCAACACGACGCGGATCGCGCCCTTCGTCGATCTGCGCGCGCGCGCCGACGTCAAGGGGTACGACCTGGTCGTGTCGCTCGCCGGAACCTGGCCCCGCGTGTCGGCGACCTTCACGTCCGACCCGCCCCTGACCAACGACGAGATCCTGGGCCTCATCCTGTCGGGGACGCCGCCCGATACGCGGGAGCAGTCCAAGACCACCGACCAGCTCGTGTCGGCGGCGGGCGGCCTCGTTTCGGGCGCGGTGACCGGCGGAATCACCCGCGGCGGGAAGGAGATCTTCAAGCTCGACCGGTTCCAGATCGACCCGGTCTTCGAGGGCAGCACCCTGACGACTTTTCGGACGACGATCGGCAAGAAGATCACCCAGGATTTGACGGTCACGTCGTCGATCGCGGTCGACTCGAGCAAGGACCCGATCATCCGCGTCGAGTGGCAGGTCAGCGACTCCGTCTTCATCCAGCTCCTGCGGGACGAGGACGGCAATTTCTCGGTCACGTTCCGGAAGCGCCAGCGCCTCTGATGCGGCGCGTACTCCCGGCGGTCCTTCTCCTCGGCGGCCTCGCGGCCGGGGTCGCCCCCGCCGTCGGCGCCGATCCGGGTCCCGGGCAGTACGGCAAGGTCGTGGAATCCGTCGAGTACGTGAGCGATGGCGAGGTCGACGCGGGCGAGGTCGGCGCGCTCATCGCGATCGTCGCCGGGCGGCCGCTCACGGAGCTCGAGACCGGAGCGACGATCCGGAACCTCTACGGCACGCGCCGCTACTCGAACGTCGCCGTCGACGCCGAGCTGCTGCCGGACGGCGGGCTCGCGGTCACGGTCTACCTGTGGCGCTCGTACATCGTGCGGACGGTCGAGTTCGACGGCAAGTTCGCGCCCACGCGCGAAGATCTGCGCCGCGTGGTTCCGCTGTCGGCGGGCGACCCGTTCAACGCCTCGGCGCTGGAGGCCGGGGCCGCCGCGCTCGAGCGCCGGCTGGCGGCGGAGGGCTACATCGAGCCGGTCGTCGAGCCGGAGGCGGTCTTCGACGACAAGGAGTTCACCGTCAGGGTCGTTTACCGTATCTCGGCCGGGAAGCGGGCGCGCGTCACCGAGCCGTTCTTCGACGGCGACACGGCTCCGTTCTCTGCGGCGGAGCTCGAGAAGCGGATGAAGCTCGGCGCGGGCGACGTGTACCGCGAGGGGAAAGCCCGGGACGACGCCGAGAGGCTGCGGAAGTACCTCCTCTCCCAGGGCCGGTTCCGGGCCTCGGTCGAGCTCATCGCCGCGGAGCCCACGGAAGACGGCCGCATCCGGCCCGTCTTCCGCATCTCCGTGGGGCCGCTCTTCGAGCTGCAGGCGACGGGCCTCAAGGAGAAGGCGGCCCGCAAGCAGATCCTCGCCCTCCTCGAGGTGCAGCCCTTCGACGAGGACCTCCTGGAGCAGTGGGCGACCGACCGACGCGGCGAGCTCCAGCGCTCCGGACGCTACCGCGCCACGGTCTCGGCGAAGGCCGACGGGACCGATCCGGTCGTCGTCCGGCTCGCGGTCGAGCCCGGAGCGAAATACGCCGTCGAGGCGATCGAGATCGCCGGCGACGTCTCCGTGCCGGAGAAGACGCTCCGCGATCTCATGGTGACGCGGACGAAGGGCCTTCCGCTCGTGGCCAAGGGCCACCTGACCGACGAAGATCTGGCCGGCGACGTCTCGACGATCCTGGGCTACTACCAGACCCGCGGCTGGGTCGACGCGCGAGTGACTTCGAAGGTCACCGACGGCCCCGAGCCCGGGAGCCTGGACGTGCGGATCGACGTCGCGGAGGGCCCCCGAGCGTTCGTCGCCGAGCGCCGGGTGGAGGGCGCCGAGCACCTGCAGCCCGAGGACCTCGCGGCCCTTCTGACCGTCAAGGTGGGGGAGCCCTTCAATCCCGTCGACGTGCGCCGCGACGTCGCCGCGCTGACGAGCCGCTACCGCAACACGGGCTGGGCCGCCGCGACGGTGCAGGACAAGTACACGCTCTCGGAGGACCGGACGAAGGTCGACGTCGAGTACCGCGTCGAGGAGGGCGAGCGGTCGTTCTTCGGGCGCACGATCATCCGCGGAAACGCCGTGACCGAGGTCGAGCGAATTCGCAAGCAGATCGCCTGGAAGGAGGGCGAGCCCTTCTCGGAGGAGAAGGTCGCCGACACGCAGCAAAACCTGGCGCGCACGGGGGTCTTCCGCTCGATCGACGTCCGCCCCCAGCCCGCCAATCCCGAGACCCAGACGCGCAACATCGACGTCGAGGTAGCCGAAGCGCGGAGGCTGTCGCTCCTGTACGGCTTCGGGTACCTCTACGCCGCCGGCGCCGACGTCAACCGCAACGACGTCTTCGGCATCGCCGGCCTGACCTACCGCAACCTCTTCGGGCGAATGCAGTCCGCCTCGCTCGAGGTGCAGTACGCGCCGATTTCGACGCGCGGCTATCTCTTCGCGCGGTTCCTGGATCCTTACGCCTTCGACTCCAGGATCCCGATCAGCGTCGTCGGCTTCGCGAGCCGCCTGCCGATCCAGGACGTCAACGTCGACAGCTACGGGGGGTACATCGAGACCGTTCGGCCCTGGGGCCGGTACCTCAAGCTCGGACTGCGTTACGAGTACCAGGTGCAGGGGCCGCAGAATCCGGAGGACCTCTCGACGATCGAGGTCGAGCGCTTTCCCAAGACGGCCTTCCCGATCAAGCAGTCCGCGGTCGGCCCGAGCTTCTTCTACGACCGGCGGGACGACATCCTCGACCCGCACTCCGGCTGGTACGCGACGCTCGCCGGCAAGTACGCCTTCCCGTTCGCCTCGGCCGACGCGCGGTACGGAAAAGTCTCGGGCCAGGCGGCCTGGTTCAAGAGCATCTTCGGCGGCGTGCTCGGGACCTCGTTCAAGATGGGCGGGATCTACCCGTACGGCCTCGGGGGCTATGACGTCACACCCCCCGAAGACCGGATCCCGGTTCCGATCGCGGAGCGCTTCTACTCCGGAGGTTCGTCGACGGGTCGGGGATTCGCGACCGATCTCGCCGGCATTCCCGGGGACACGGTCGACTACAACACCCAGGCTGTACCGAAGAAGGGGGCTGTGGGCACGTGCGCCGAGCAGTATCCGACGGACCCCAATCCTGACCTCGCGCTCTACGACTGTACGCCAGGGCCCCGGATCATCGGCGGCAACGGTTTCATGGCCTGGACTCTCGAGTACCGTTTTCCCATTCTCGGCAACCTGGGTGTGTCGGTCTTCTACGACCTCGCTCAGGTCTGGGCGAGGGCGAGCGGCATCAACTTCACGATCGAGGGCGACCCGAATGTGCCGGCGCAGCTCCGAACGGGCCTGCGACAGTCGATCGGCGCCGGCCTCCACTACATGACCCCCATCGGTCCGCTGCGCCTCGAGTATGCGAGGCCCGTGCAATTGCGCGACATCGACTACAGGGTCACGGCGACCCAGAACGCGGACGGCACGCCTTGCGACCCCTCTCCCTGTGTACTCATTCAGAAGGCCACGACCCGGGAGACGGGGCGTGTGTTTCTGTCCATCGGGTATCCGTTCTAGTAAGCAGTAAGCAGCACGCCGGCGCGTGCGCTAGAATTCGCGCATGCCGCTCTTCGAGTACCGCTGCCGCGACTGCGAGAAGCGCTTCGAGGAGATCGTCCTCGGCGACGCCAAGCCCCGCTGCCCGTCCTGCGAGAGCCGGAAGGTCGAGAAGCTCCTGTCGGTCTTCTCGGTCGGCAACGGCGGGGGAGGCAAGAGCGCGGCGTCGGAGCCCGCCGGCGGTGGCTGCGGCTCCTGCGGCGACCCGCGGGGGCCCGGCTCCTGCGCCGTCAACTAACCAGCGTCAGGCCGTCAGTCCCGCCGGCGTCTCCGAGAGCTTGCGTTCCTCGGCCGCGAGGACGAGCCGCAGGGCCTCCGGGTCCTCCTCGGTCGATCCCGACAGCCCCGTGAACGGCGCCTCGGCGAGGGCCTGCAGGTAGCCGGGGGAGCGCAGCCCTCCGTCGCGCAGCGCGTGCACCAGCTTCAGCGTCCGGAACGCGTCGAACCAGGTATGGAAGTGGCGGAGCATCGTCGCGGGATCGCCCGAGGACCGCGCAATGGCTTCCCGCATCGCCGGAAACGCCCCCATCTTCTCGAGCGATTCGACGAGGAGCCCGGTCAGGAAGAACGGGTTCTCGCGCGGAAGCTCCTCGAGGGCGACGTCGACGCGGCCCCCGCTCTTCGCCGACGCCTCGAGGACGCGCAGCCAGGCGGCGACGTGGGCGAAGACGGCGGGGTGGTACAGGCGGAAGCCCGAGAGCGCGCGCTTCTTCGTGACGAGGTCGGAGAGCGCCTTGCCCGTCCCGAACGGCACGCGGTGCGAGACGCGCCCCTCGAGGAGCAGGGGCCGCCCGGCGAGGCGAACGATCGAGCCGACCTTGGCGAGCTTGTCGAGGACGTAGAAGTCCTCGGCCGCGTTCTTCCTCGGAAACCCGCGGACCGCCGCGTAGGCCTCGGGCCGGACGGCGATGCAGCTCCCCATCGCCTCGTACGCGTACGGAGAGCCCGCCCAGGCGAGACCCAGCGTGTAGTAGCGGAGCGAGATCTCGTAGAGCCGCGCGGCCTCGGCGAGCGTCGGGTCGGCGTCGAACCGGTGCTCGAAGAAGTACAGCGCGGCGGCGTTGCCCGCCTCCGGGATCGACGCCGTCTGGTCGAAGTAATCGTTCGGCAGCCGCACGTCGGCATCCGTGTTGTGGATCCAGGGCGAGGCGACCCGGCCCTCGGCGTGCAGCCGCAGCGCGATGTCGTTGCCGATCTTGCGCGCGAGACCGACGCCCTGGCCCTCGGGAAGGAAGTGTCCCGGCCGGGCGCGGTCGACGACGAGGATGGTGCCGTTCTCGACTTCGAGCGCGGTCGCGGGGTGGGGCGCGGCGAGGTCGGCCGCTGCCTTCGCGACGCCCCGCAGACGTTGCCGCGCGGCCTCGTTCGCCTCGTGCACGGCGCGCGGCGAGTCTTCCCGGGCATTGAGAACCACGATCACGAGCGTCTCGCCCTTCGGTCCCTTCGGCACCGAACCGAGAGTGTCGAAGAGGCTCTGCCCTTCGCCGTAGGCGGGAACGACGAGCACGTGGCCGAGCTTGCGCGTCAACGCGTCGGCCAGGTCCGCCGCGGCCGCCTCGGGCTCCGCGTGCCGGGCGAGGTACTGGGACACGGGCCTGGACGGCATGGGCGGGGGAGTCTACCCGTTCAGTAGAGCGCCGGGCGAACCGGCAGCTCCGCGACGATTCGCGCCTCGACGGAAAGGAGGCCGTCGAGCCGCGCCTCGACCTCCCCGGGATCGAAGTACGTGCCCGCCAGGCGCAGGTACAGGTCCTGATGGCGGACCTCGGCGCGAGCGATCTCGCGATAGAAGTCGCGGTCCTCCCCGGGGGGCAGACCCCCGGCGACGAGGCCGAAGCGCTCGCAGCCGCGCGCCTCGGCGATGCCGGCGCAGAGCAGGCGGTCGAGGAAGTAGGCGTCGCTGCCCTTGCGGAACTCCTTCGAGAGCCGTTCCATGTAGGGGCTCCGCGTGTCGGCCGAGAGCGTCAGGCCCCGCGCGTCGACGCGGCGCCAGACCGCTTCGAAGTGGGCGAGCTCCTCCTGCGCGAGCGCGATGCAACCTTCGACGAGCGCGCGGCGGTCGGGGTAATGGGCGACGAAGGCCATGGCGGACGCGGAGGCCTTGCGCTCGCAGGCGGCATGGTCGAGCAGAAACGCGCCGAAGTCCCCGAGGACCGCGGCGAGCCAGCCGTCGGGCGTCGGCGCGCGGAGCCGCACCGGGGCGCGCGCCCTACCCGCCGCTGACGGCCGGCAGGATGGCGATTTCGCAGCCCTCCGTCACGCGCGTCGCGAGCCCGGCCGCGTCCCGGATGTTGTCCGGCCCCACGAAGATGTTGACGTGAGGCCGCACGGCGCCGGTCTCGTCGAGGACGCGGTGGGAAAGGCCGGGGTGGATGCGGTCGAGCTGACGGAGCGCCTCGGCCACGGTCGCGGGCCGGTCGAGGTCGACGCGGCTCGCGCCGCCCGCGAAGGGCTGGAGCGGCCCCGGGACGAGGACGGCGACGCTCATGCCGCGCGGCGGCTCCGCGCGGGACGGGCCTTGCGGGCGGCCTTGCGCACGGGCGCCTCGAGCACCGCCGCCTTGACGCAGACGACCGGCGGCAGGCCTTCGCGCACGAGCTCCCAGGAACGGCCCTCGTCCCGCGACGCGTAAACCTTGCCGCTGCGCGTTCCGAAGTAGACGCCGGCGGGATCGAGCGCGTCGACGCCCATCGCGTCGCGGACGACGGTTTCGAGCGCGTCCTTCTGGGGCAGGCCGCGCGTCATGGGGTGCCAGGAGCGCCCCGCGTCCTTCGTCCGGTAGACGCGAAGCTTCCCGTCGGGGGTGCACCGGAAGCCGTCGGAGTGGATCGGCACGATGAAGGCCGTGTCGGGGTCGCGCGGGTGGATGCCCATGCAGAACCCGAAGTCCGACGGGACCCCGTTGGCGATGTCGGTCCACGAGTCGCCGCCGTCGTCGCTGCGGTAGAGGCCCCAGTGGTTCTGAAGGAAAAGCCGGCCCGGCCGGGCCGCGTGGTGGACGATCTTGTGGACGCACTGGCCGAACTCGGGGTGCTGGTCGGGGTAGAACTCGGCGCGCACGCCGCGGTTGCGCGGGTTCCAGGTCGCTCCGCCGTCGTCCGAGCGGTAGACGCCGCCGGTCGAGCTCGCGACCGTCAGCCGGTCCGGCCGGTTCGGGTCCACGAGGATCGTGTGGAGGCAAAGGCCTCCGCCGCCCGGGTTCCACTTCGCGCGGTGCGGGTGGTTCCACAGGCCCTCGTTCATAGCCCACGTCTTTCCGGCGTCGCGCGACGCGAAAAGGGCCGAGGGCTCGACGCCGCAGTAGAGGACGTCGGGCTCCGACGGGCGGCCCGGTGCGATCTGCCAGATGTTCTTGAGCGACGCCCCCGCGGTCTCCGGGAACCGGACGAGCGGCTCGGCGGGACGCTTCCAGCTCCGGCCGAGGTCGTCGGTCCAGGCGAGCTCGGCGCCCCAGTGCATGCTCGAGGGCGCGGCCCAGATCCGGCGGCGGCCGGCGCGGCCGTCGAACGCGGCGCCGTAGACGGAGCTTCCCGGGAAGAACGGCCCGGCGGCCTTCCAGCGGCGCCGCGCGGCGTTTGACGAGAAGAGGAAGAGCCCCTTCATCGTCCCGACGAGGAGGAGGACGTCGCCCGGACGGGCGGGGATTGCGGACGGCGGTTTGATCTTTTTGGCCGGCATAGGCGACGAATGTTACGCCGTCCAGCGCCCGTAGAGCTCTGTGACTTTGCGTCGCAGGTCGTCGAGCGTTCCGTTGTTGACGAGGACGTCGTCGGCGCGCTCGCGGGCGACCTCGGCCCGCAGCTGGGCGGAGATGCGGCGGCGCGCGTCCTCGGGGTCCCCGCCCCGCCCGCCCCAGCGGCGGACCCGCTCCTCCTCCGGCGCCATGACGAGAAGGACGCGGTCGTAGTCGGCCTCGGTCTTCGCCTCCAGCAGCTGCGAGGCCTCGACGACCGCGACCCGGGCCCCCGCCTTCTCGGCCCGCTCGAAGAAGCGCCGCCGTTCCTCGCCCACGAGCGGGTGGATCCGGGCCTCGAGGGCGTGGCGCGCGGCCGGGTCCGTGAAGACGATCGCGGCGAGCCGGGTCCGGTCGACGCGCCCGTCCGGCCCGAGGACGGCCGCCCCGAAGAGCTCGCGCGCGGCTTCGGCCCCGGCGCCGCCCTCCCGGTAGAGCGCGCGGACGACCTCGTCCGCGTCGAGCACCACGGCCCCGAGGTCCTCGAGCATCTCGGCGACCGTGGACTTGCCGGAGGCCAGGCCCCCGGTCAGGCCGACCCGGAGCATCAGGGCGCGGGCGCCTTCACCACCTCGCCGTTCTTCATGACGAAGTCGATCTTCTCGAGAACCGTCACGTCGGCGAGGGGATCTCCCGCGACGGCGACGAGGTCGGCGAAGGCGCCCTTCTCGGCCGTTCCGACCTGGCCGGTCAGGCCGAGCAGGTCGGCGGCGACCGTGGTGGCGCTGCGGATGGCTTCGATCGGGGTCATCCCGAGCTTCACCTCGAACGCGAACTCCCTGGCCTGGTTGAGCTCGGTCCAGGGAAAGCCGCCCGCGTCGGTGCCGAACGCGATCTTGACGCCGGCCTTGCGGCAGTTGTCGAAGGACTTCGCGTGGACTTTCTCGGTCTGGGCGCAGACGGCGCAGCCCGCCGCCGCCCGGGGGCCGGCGACGTAGTCGGCCACGAGGAGCGTCGGAACGAGAAAGATGCCGCGGCGCGCCATCTCGGCCGCGGCCTCGGGCCGGATCGAGTCGCCGTGCTCGATCGAATCGACGCCGGCGGCGAGCGCCACGCGCAGACCCGAGTCCGAGCGCGCGTGGGCGGCGACCCGCACGCCGTGGGCGTGGGCCTCCGAGACGACCGCCTCGATCTCCTCCTTCGTCCAGTTGGCGGGGGAGTCGATGTAGCCGTCGGAGGTCAGCCGCAGGCCCCCGGTGTTGGCGTAGACCTTGACCCAGTCGGTGCCGTAGGAGAGCTGCTCGCGGACGGCCTTCCGGCAGCCGTCGGCGCCGTCGCAGACCATGACGCCGGACGGGAACTTCCAGTCCGGCCGGTAATGCTGGATGGGGTAAGAGCCCGTCGTCGAGAGCGCGGGCCCAACGACCTTCAGCCGCGGCCCCGGCACGACGCCCTCGTTGACCGCGTCGCGCAGCGCCACGTCGTCGTAGCCGGCCCCCTCGGTTTCGAGGTCCCGCATCGTGGTGAACCCGTGCTCGAGGCCGATCTTCATCGCCCGCACGGCCCGGGCGACGCGGTGGGCGGGGTATTCCTTGAGGATCTGCTCGTCGTACTCGACCGCGGTCGGGTCGCCCTGGAGAAGGATGTGGGTGTGGGTGTCGATCAGGCCGGGCAGCAGCACGCGGTTGCCGAGGTCCACGACGCGGGCACCGGCGGGCACCGTGGTTCCGACGCTGTCGATCCGGTCTCCGACCACCACGATGACGGGGCGCTCGACATACCGGCCGGATTTCACGTCGAGAAGCCGCGCCGCCTTGACCGCGACCGTGGTCGGCGGAGGGTCCGCCGCGAAGACCGCGACCGCGATCGCGCATCCGAGGATCGACAGGGTGAGTCGTTTCGTCACATTTCCTCCTTGAGGGCCTTCCGGGAAGCCTATCGCGGGCCACGGCCCGATTTTTTTCGCGCTCCCCTAAACATTCGACAGGAGACCGCGTATGCTCTCCTGTAGAGATTCGAGGGGAGGGCCGATGGCCACGGAACGAAGCGATTTGCTGCAGGGAACACTCGACGTCCTGGTTTTGAAGACGCTCGGCACCGGGCCGATGCATGGCTGGGGGATCGCCGCCCGGATCCAGCAGCTGTCCCAGGACGTGCTGGAGGTCAACCAGGGGTCTCTCTATCCGGCCCTCCACCGCCTGGAGCAAAAGGGCTGGATCTCGGCGGAGTGGGGCAGCTCCGAGAACAACCGCCGCGCCCGGTTCTACACGCTCACCCGCTCCGGCCGCCGCCAGCTCGCCGACGAGACCGAGAGCTGGGAGCGCTTCGCCGCCGCGGTCGGGCGCGTGCTCGCGGCGACTTAGAGGAGAACGACGATGTTCAAGAGACTGTTCGGCAGCGTCAGGTCCCTCTTCGCGGGCAAGCGCATCGAGCACGAGCTCGACGACGAGATCGGCTTCCATCTCCAGCGGGAGACGGAGGAGAACGTGCGGCGCGGGATGTCCCCGGCGGCGGCGCGGACCGAGGCCCTGCGGAAGTTCGGCGGCGTCGAGAAGACCAAGGAGGAGGTCCGCGACGCGGACCGCGCGCGCCTGCTCGAGACCGTCCTCCAGGACGTGAAGTACGGCCTGCGCTCGCTGCGCAAGAACCCGGGCTACGCGGCGGCGGCGGTCCTGACGCTGGCCCTCGGGATCGGCGCCAACACGGCGATCTTCTCGGTCGTCCACGGCGTCCTGCTGCAGTCCCTGCCGTACGGCGGCGGCGATCGGCTGGTGCGCCTCCAGGTGGATGCGCCCGGCGCGGGCATCTCGGACGGGCAGTTCTCGCCCCCCGAGGTCGCGGACCTGCAGAACCTGACGCACAGCTTCGACGCCGTGGCCGAGTACCACTCGATGTGGTTCGTGCTGCTCGGCAAGGAGGAGCCCGAGCGGATCCAGACGGGCGTGGTCTCCGCCGATTTCTTCGACCTGCTGGGCGTCAAGCCGATCCTCGGCCGCACGTTCGCGAAGGGCGAGGACCAGCACGGCGCCGAGGCGGTCCTCGTGCTCTCGCACGACTACTGGATGCGGAGCTTCGGCGGCGACCCGAAGGTCGTGGGCCGCGTCTTCACGATGAACGACCGTCCCCACACCGTGATCGGCGTTCTGCCCGCGATCCCGGGATACCCCGACCAGAACGACGTCTACATGCCGATCTCGGCCTGCCCGTTCCGGTCGGATCCATCCATGGAGAACGATCGCGACGGGGGAATGCTGCGCGCCTTCGGCCGCCTCAAGAACGGCACGACGCTGTCGGCCGCGAAGAAGGACCTGCACGACGTGGCCACCCGGCTCTCGCAGGACTATCCGAAGAACTACCCCTCGTCCTCCCGTCTCGCCCTGGGAGCGGTGTCGCTGCGCGAAGAGTTGACGCGGCAGGCCCGTCCCACGTTCCTCATGCTGACGGCGACCGTCGGGCTCGTGCTCCTCATCGCGTGCGCGAACGTGGCGAACCTGACGCTCTCGCGGCTGGTGCGGCGCGAGCGGGAGATGGCGCTCCGCTCGGCCCTCGGCGCCGGGCGCGGGAGGCTCGCCCGGCAGCTCCTGACCGAGAGCGTCGTCGTCGCGGTCCTCGGGGGCCTTCTCGGCCTCGCGGTCGCGGCCGCCGGCCGGAAGATGCTCGTCCTCTTCGCCGCCCGCTTCACGCCGCGGGCGGCCGAGATCGTGGTCGACGGGCCCGTGCTTCTCTTCACGCTCGCCGTCTCGCTCGTCGCCGGGGTCGGCCTGGGACTGATCCCGGCGCTGTCGTCGCGGCGCAGCCTCGTCTCGGCGCTGCAGAACGGCCGCGACCCGGCGGCCACGGTGCCCGGCCGGGTCCGGATGCGCAACGTCCTCATCGTCGGCCAGGTCGCGGTCTCCTTCGTTCTGCTGGCCGGGGCGGGGCTGATGCTGCGCACCCTCTGGAAACTGCAGCAGATCGACCCCGGCTACAAGACCGAGCGCGTCCTGACCTCGCGCCTCGATCTCAACTTCACGCGGTACCGCGAGCGGGAGAAGCAGCTCGACTTCCTCGACCGGCTGCTGACGAAACTGTCGGCCGAGCCCGGCGTGGCATCGGCGGCGCTCGCGGGCCGGTTCCCGCTGACCGAAGGCGGGCCCTCCAGCGGACGCTTCCGGATCGAGGGCCGGGAGGCCGCGACGCCGGAGGCCCTGCCGAGGGCCGACTTCCAGCGGGTCAGCGCCGACTACTTCAAGACCATCGGCGTGCCGATCCTGAAGGGCCGTGCCCTGACGGCCGCCGACCGCACGAATGCGCCCGACTCCGCCGTCATCAACAAGACCATGGCGAGCCACGTCTTCCCGGGAGAAGACCCGATCGGGCGGCGGATCGGCGTCGACGGCAACGAGCCCGGCGAAGTTCGCTGGCTGACCATCGTCGGCGTCTCGGGGGACGTCCGGCAGTACGGCCTCGCCAGGCTGCCGATCGACCAGATCTACCTCTCCATTCTGCAGTTCCCGGGTCTCTCGACCGCGTGTCTCGTCCGGACGACGGCCGAGCCGATGGCGCTGACCAAGACGGTCCGGGAGGCCGTGCACTCGATCGGCCCCGAGCAGCCGGTCGACCGGTTCCGGACCCTCGAGGACATGCACGCGAGCGCCCTCGACATGCCGCGCCTGACGGCGGTCCTGCTCGCGGCGTTCGCCGGCCTCGCTCTCGTCATCACGGCCACCGGGATCGCCGGCGTCATCGGCTTCACCGTCGGGCAGCGGCGCCAGGAGTTCGGCATCCGCATGGCGCTCGGCGCCCTCCCGGGCGGGGTGGTGCGGATGGTGCTCGGCCAGGGCATGCGCCTGGTCGCGCTGGGGCTCGCGATCGGAGTCGCGGGCGCCTTCGCGCTCTCGCGCCTCCTGGCGGGACTCCTGTACGAAACCACGCCGGGCGACCCGCCGACCTACGCGGCCGTCGCGGTCGTGCTCGCCTTCGTCGCCGCGGTCGCCTGCTTCGTGCCGGCCCGCCGAGCGACCACGGTCGATCCCATGGTCGCTCTTCGAAACGCCTGAAATCGGAGGCCCTCATGAAACGGACTGTCCTCGCGATCCTGATCCTGGCTTTCTCCTTCCCGGCCCTGGCCCTCGGCCCGAAGGAAGGCGGCGAGAAGAACGTCGCCGTGCTGCTCTTCCCCGGCGTCCAGATCATCGACTACACCGGACCCTGGGAAGTCCTCGGCCACGCCCGTGTCGACGGCAAGAAGGCCTTCCGCATCTACTCGGTCGGCGAGACGACCTCGCCCCTCGAGACGGCGATGGGCATGACGGTGATCCCGTCCTACGATCTCGCCCGGGCGCCGCGGCCCGACGTGCTCGTGATCCCGGGAGGCAACGTCGGTCCCCAGCTCTCCCACGAGGCCCTCATCCGCTGGATCCAGCAGTCCGCGAAGGGCGCCGAGGTGGTGCTCTCGGTCTGCAACGGGGCCTTCTTCCTGGCGCAGGCGGGGCTTCTCGACGGCCTCGAGGCCACGACCTTCGCCGGAATGATCGACGACCTGAAGACGGCGGCGCCGAAGACGAAGGTCGTGCGAGACAAGCGGTTCGTCGACAACGGCAAGATCATCACGTCGGCGGGCCTGTCCTCGGGGATCGACGGCGCCCTGCACGTCATCGAGAAGCTCTACGGCAAGGGCACGGCCCAGATCGCCGCCGTCGGGATGGAGTACGACTGGCGCCCCGACTCGGGCTGGGCGCGCGCGAGCCTGGCCGACCAGTACCTCGATGCCGGCTTCCAGGTGGCGAGCGAGTACTCCCGCACGCTCCTGCGGTACGAGGGCACCCGCGAGCGCTGGGAGGCGAGCTGGAAGATCCGCACCGACGCGAGCCCGGCGACGTTCCTCGCCCGGCTCGACAAGGCCTTCGCCGACTCGCCGGGCTGGAAGAAGCAGTCCGCCGGGACGTGGCGGTACGCGTCGGGCGGCGAGGCCTGGGTCCAGACGGCGCGGGTCGAGCCGGCGGCGGGCGAGATGGCACTGACGGTGACCCTCACGGTCGCGCGCGCGCGGTAGCTCGGGATTTCCGTCCTCCGAATCGGGCCGCTCGTCCGGGGAGAGAAACCCGGGAGCGGCTTTTCCGTTTGAACCGCGGGGGGACCCTGCGCGCATGAAGACCTGGGAGCTCACCGTCAACGGCCGGAAGCGCACGGTCGAGGCCGGAAACCCGGACACGCCGCTTCTCTGGGTGTTGCGGGATTTTCTCGGCCTGACCGGAACGAAATACGGGTGCGGCGCCGGCATCTGCGGCGCGTGCACGCTGCACGTGGACGGTCGGGCCGTCCGGTCGTGCCAGGTGACGCTCGCCGAAGTGGCCGCCGGCGGGAAGCGCGTGACGACGATCGAGGGCCTCTCGGCCGACGGCCGGCACCCCTGCCAGAGGGCCTGGCTCGCGGAGGACGTCGCGCAGTGCGGCTACTGCCAGCCGGGAATGATCATGGAGGCGGCGGCGCTCCTGCGCGAGAAGCCAGCCGCGGCCGACGCCGACATCGACGGCGCGCTCTCCGACCACGTCTGCCGCTGCGGGACCTACGCGCGCATCCGGCGCGCCGTCCACGCCGCCGGCCGTCTCGCCGCGGACGGGAGCACCCGATGAGCGCGACGCGGCGAGAGTTTCTGAAGGCCGGCGCGGCCGGGGGCGCGGCGCTCCTCGTCGAGGTCCCGCTCTTCGGCCAGGACGCTACGCCGCCGTTCGCCCCCAATCCCTGGATCTCGATCGGGAAGGACGGCGCGGTGACGCTCGTCGTCGGCCACTCCGAGATGGGGCAGGGCGTGCGGACGTCCCTCGCGATGATCCTCGCCGAGGAGCTCGAGGTCGACCTTTCCGGCGTCCGGCTCGTTCAGGCCTCGCCGGGGCCGGGCTACGAAAACCTCGGCACCGGCGGAAGCGACAGCGTCGAGGACTCCTGGATGCCGCTCCGCGTGGCCGGCGCCGCGGCGCGCGAGATGCTGGTGTCGGCGGCGGCGCAGACCTGGAAGGTCCCCGCGGCGGAGTGCGCGGCGCGGGACGGCGCCGTGACCCACGCCCCGACCGGGCGCCGTCTGCCCTACGGGAAGCTCGCCGTGGTCGCCGGGACGCTTCCCGTCCCGAAGGAGCCGCGCCTGAAGGACCGGAAGGACTTTCGCCTCGTCGGGACGGATGTGCCGCGCGTGGACGGCCCCGCGATCGTCTCGGGACGGGCGGTCTACGGGCTCGACGTTCGCGTTCCGGGGATGCGCTTTGCGGCGGTCGCGCGTTGTCCGGTCCCCGGAGGAAAGCTCGTCCGGTTCGACGCCGCGAAGGCGATGGCGGTCCCGGGCGTCGAAAAGGTCGTGGAGGTTTCGACGGGCGTCGCGGTCGTCGCGCGCGACAGCTTCGCCGCCTTCTCCGGCCGCGACGCGCTCGGGGCGTCGTGGGACGAGGGCGCCAACGCGTCGCTGACGAGCGCCGAGCTCGCCCGTCGCCTCGACGACCCCGACTCGACTCCGGGCCATGCCCGCCACCGGACGCGAAGGCAGGGCGACGCGGCGGCGGCGCTCCAGGCCGCCCCGACGCGGGTCGCGGCCTCGTACCGGGACGGCTTCCAGGCCCACGCGACGGTCGAGCCCCAGAACTGCACGGCGAAGGTCTCGCGCGGTCGGTGCGAGATCTGGGCCCCGACCCAGAACCCTCAGCGGGTCCAGAAGGCGTGCGCCGAGCTCCTGAAGCTCCCGCCGGACAAGGTCGACGTGCACGTCACGCTCCTCGGCGGAGGGTTCGGCCGGCGGCTCCATGCCGACTACGCCACGGAGGCGGTCGAGGTCGCGCGCGCCGCCGGGATCCCGGTCCAGGTCGTCTGGTCGCGCGAGGACGACTTCCTCGGCGATTACGTCCACCCGAGCGAACGGGCGGACCTCGAAGCCGGGATCGACGCCTCCGGGAAGATCACGGCGTGGACCCACCGCTCGACGTGCTTCCATCTTTCGATGTTCGGCGACTTCGACCCGGCCGACAGCGAGAACGACGTGAGTCCGTGGGGCGGCTACGACACGCCGTACGCGATCGAGAACCTCTCGGCGGAATACACGGAGGTCGAGTCGCCCGTCCGCACCGGGGCCTGGCGGGCGGTCTACTATCCGCCGAACGTCTTCGCGCGCGAGTCCTTCGTGGACGAGGTCGCCGCGCGGCTCGGGCGCGATCCCGTCGCGCTGCGCCTTTCGCTCCTCGAGGGCGAGCCCGTCCTGACGCTTCCGAACGGGCGGTGGAAGATCGACCGCCCGCGCCTGGCGGCCGTCGTGAAGCTCGCTGCGGAGAAGGCCGGCTGGGACCGCCGGCTCGAGGCTCCCGCCGGGCGCCGCGCCGGCCGCGGGATCGCCTGCAACGTCTACCACGCGCGCACGATGATCGCGCAGGTCGCCGAGGTGTCGGTGGGCCCGGCGGGCGACGTGCGCGTTCACCGGGTGGTCACGGCCCTCGACTGCGGCCAGATCGTCAACCGCCTGGGCGTGCGGGGGCAGGTCGAGAGCGGAATCGCGTGGGGGCTGTCGTACGCCCTGAAGGGCGAGATCACTTACCGGGGCGGGCGCGTCGTCGAGACGAGCTTCGCCGACTTCCCGGTCCTCGCGATCTCGGAGATGCCGCGCGTCGAGACGCACCTCGTCGAGAGCGACCGGCGTCCGACCGGCCTCGGCGAGCAGCCGGTGCCCCCGGTCGCCCCGGCGGTCGCCAACGCCGTCTTCCAGGCCACGGGCAAGCGCCTGCGCCGCGTGCCGATCCGGCCCGGCGATCTGACGTCGGAGGAAGTCCGGGCGAAGAGCGTCCCGCGCTGAGCCGCCCGCGTCAGGACGCGCGCGAGAAGCTCGCCGCGGCCTCGGCCGGGGCGGTGCGGACGGCGGCGAGGACGAGCGGGATCGTCAGCCGCACTTCGGCGCCTCCGCCGGCGGCCGCCAGGAGCTCGAGCCCGTGGCGCCCGGGGTACAGCGCCTCCAGCCGGCGGCGCGTGTTCGCGAGGCCGATCCCGCCGGTCGTGTCGATCGAGCTCGCGCGGGGCCCGGGGCCGTTGTCCCGCACGACGAGGGCGAGCATGCCGGACTCCTCCCGGGCCGTCACCGCGATGCGGCCGCGCCCGGCCCGCCCGCCGAGTCCGTGCTTGATCGCGTTCTCGACGAGGGGCTGAAGCAGGAAGCTCGGCACCTTCGCCGCCGCGACGGCGGGGTCGACGGCGATCGAAACGTCGAGCCGGTCGCGGAAGCGGACCTCTTCGATCGAGAGGTACTTCTCGAGGATCGCGATCTCCTCCTCGAGCGTGACGAGCGGATGCTCCTCGGAGCGCAGCGAGACCCGCAGGAGGTCCCCGAGCCGCACGACCATCTGCCGCGCCCGCTCGGGGTCCTTGCCGACGAGCGGCAGGATGCTGTTCAACGTGTTGAAGAGGAAGTGCGGGCGGAGCTGGAACTGGAGCGCGTCGAGCTGCGCCTCGACGAGCGCCGTGCGCAACCGCTCGCGCACCTCGAGCCGCCGGACCCGCAGGCGGTAGAGCGCGGAGCCGCCGGCCGCGAGCAGCGCCGCGGCGAGAGCCCGGAACCACGCGGTTTCGTGGAGGTGGCGCGCGAGCACCACCGCGGTCGAGGCGCCGGCCTCGCTCCACACGCCGTCCTCGTTCGCGGCGCGGACGCGGAAGCGGTACCGCCCGGGCGGAAGGTTCGTGTAGTACGCGGTGCGCCGGGGCCCCGCGTCGACCCAGTCCTTCTCGAAGCCCTCGAGCCGGAATCGGAACCGGACGGCCCCCGGGTTGCGGAACGCGAGGGCCGTGTAGGCGATCTCGAGCCGGCGCGTGCCGGCCGGAAGGCTCACGCCTCCGGCGAGGGGCAGCGTCTGCCCGTCCGCGGTGACCTGCTCGACGACCACGTTCGGCGGCACCGGATTGGTCGTGATGCGCGCGGGATCGGCCATGGCGAGGCCCTTGACCGTGGCGAACCACAGGCGCCCGTCGCGGGTTTTCCACGCGCCGTGCTGCGCGTTGTTGCATTCCGCGACTCCCATGACGGTCGCCGTGGTGAACGTCGCCGCGTCGGAGATCCGGCCGGGAGCGCGCGCCGCCTCCGCGAGCTCGGCCTGCGAGACGCGGAAGATCCCCCGGTTGCTGGTCAGCCAGAGGTATCCGCGCCCGTCCTCGATGACGCGCTGGGCGGCGTCGTGGAAGACGCCCTCCTTCTGCCGGAAGGTCGTGAAGCGGCCGTCGCGGAAGCGGGAGAGCCCGCCCCGGGTGGCGAACCAGAACGTACCGTCGGCGTCTTCGTAGGTCGACATCACGACGTCGTGGGCGAGGCCGTCCTTCGTCGTGAACGTGTCGAACCGGCCGTTCGCGTAGCGGGTGACGCCGCCGCCGAACGTTCCGATCCAGAGGCTTCCGGCGCGGTCCTCGTAGATCGAGAAGACGGCGTCGGAGCCGAGCACGCCCGGTCCGCGGAATCCGGAGATGACGCCGTTCTCGATCCGGTTCAGGCCCGAGGCCATCGTGCCGACCCAGACCGCGCCGTGCCGGTCGACGAGGAGCGAGGAGACCCAGTTGCCCGACAGCCCGTCCGCCTGGACGTAGCGGCGCGTCCGGCCGTCGCGCAGGGCGACGACGCCTCCGCCGCGGGTGCCGACCCAGAGCCCGCCCTGCGTATCCTCGGCGATCGCCATGATCGCCGCGCCGAGCCTGGCCACCGGCTCGAAGCGGTCGCTGCCGGCCGGCATGCGGTTGAGAACTCCCTCGGCCGTTCCGGTCCAGAGATTCCCGCGGCTGTCCTCGAACACCGACCACAGCCGGTTGTCCGAGAGGCCTTCCGCCTCGGTGTAATAGGCGATGCGCCGCTCCCGGATCCGGTCGAGGCCCCCGTCGGCGGTCCCGATCCACAGGCTTCCCTCGCGGTCCTCAAGAATCGACAGGATCCGATTGGACGAGAGACCGTCGCCTTCGCCGTGCCGCACGAAACGGCCGTCCCGATAGCGGAAGAGACCGCCGTCGGTCGCGAGCCAGAGGCTGCCGGCCCGGTCGCGCCGGAGCGCCCGGACGAAGTTGTTCGTCAATCCCTCCGCGGCCCCGTGGAGCTGCGTCGAGCGACCGGAGACGCGGGCGAGCCCGCAACCCAGCCCGACCCACAACCCGCCTTCGGGGTCGGCCAGCATCGACAGCGCGGCGCCCGGGAAGCCGTCGCGCACCGACCAGGGCTCGAAACGGTCGCCCGCGAGGCGGGCGACTCCCCAGGTTCCGCCGACCCAGAGCGTTCCCTCCGCGTCCTCGGCGATCGAGAGCACCCGGCCCGGCGGAAGACCGTCCGGCTCCGCCCACGTGCGGATCTCCGCTCCCCGGAATCGCGTGACTCCGAAGCTCGAGGCCACCCAGACCGACCCGTCGCGGCCCTCGAAGAGTCCCCGCACGATCGCGCGGGAGAGCGGTCCCTCGAGGGGCGGGAGGAACTCTCCGTCCCGGCGGCGCGCCAGGCCGGTCACCGTGCCGATCCACAGCGTGCCGTCGCGGCTCTCGAGCAGCGCCTGCACCCAGTCGTCGTTCAGGGCCTTCGTGTTGCGGGTGTCGAAGATGACGAAGCGCGACCCGTCGAACCGGACCAGGCCCTCCTGCGTCCCGAGCCAGATGTAGCCGTCGCGCGCCTGGACCATCGCCGTGATCGAGTTCTGGGGCAGCCCCGAGTCGCTCGTCCAGACGTCGTGGCCGAACTGGGTCAGGGGTGTGGAGGGATCGAGCCCCCAGAGCTGACAGGCGGCGAGCAGGAGAAGCCCGGCGAGGCCGAGGCGGACCCGGTTCACGCCTCAGAAAAGCCCGAGAACGAGGCTGGCCCGCAAGGGCGGCGCGGATCGTCGATGAAGCGCGGGGGACGGAACGCCGGTTTTCCGGGACGATCAGGGGAGGGCCGGCGGATAGGCGACGACCGCGGGCAGGCGCCGGTCCCCGGCGGTCAGTTCGTCCTTCGCCACGCCCATTCCTCGCCCGCGGGCTTGCCCTGGAGCGTGCCCTCGATCCGGGCATGGAGGGCGCCGTCGGTCCCGAGCCAGTACAGGATCCGGTTCGGGAAGTCGTGCTCGCGGTTCTCGAAGACGATCCGGTTCTTCGCGCTCTCGACGGCGCGAAACGGCGTCGCGGGCTTTCCGCCGGGGCTCGCCCAGTAGACGAGGGCCCCGCCGGAGGCCTCGATGCGCAGGAACTCGAAGGAGACCGTGCGGCCGGCCTTGACGTCGCGGTGGAGCCCGAGGAGCGAGCCGCCCCGGGGCGACGTCCACACCTCCTCGGCCTCCGTTCCGTCCTGCGAGCCCGCCCAGCTTCCGCTCATCCAGGACAGGCTGGCGGCGTCGGCGGGCGTTCCCGGGGCGGCGGTGAGCGTCAGCGCCAGAAGGATCGAGAGCATGGGAGACCTCCTTTTCGACCGCGGACTCTACGCAGGCCGACGCGCGCCGTCTTGAACGAACGCGTCATCGGCCCGGGCGCGGCCCGAAAGCAGGGCGTCGAGGCGCTCCGGCGCGACGAAGTGCCGCCCGAGCTCCCCGGAGGCGGCCTGGCCGGACGCGGGCGTGACTCCGGCGAGCTCGCGGAATTCGCGGACGAGGTGCGCCTGGTCGGCGTAGCCGCAACGCGCGGCGAGGTCCGCCCAGGAAGCGCGGGGCAGGCGGCCGGCGAGGCGCAGGAGGTTCTGGAACCGGATCACGCGCGACAGCGTCTTCGGCGTCAGCCCGACGGCCGCGCGGAACGCGCGCTCGAGCTGCCGGCGTCCCCACCCGGCGCGGCGGGCGATCTCGGCGACGGGCCGTCGGCCCCGTCCCGCCAGCACCTCGCCGACGGCGGACTCGAGCCGCTCGTCGCCGGCCCGCGAGCGCGCCAGGCGAGCCTCGAGAAAGTCCTCGAGGGCTTCGCGGCGCGCCGCGTCGTCGGAAGCGTTACCGACCGCGTCCTCGATCCTCCGGCCCGCCGCGTCCCAGAGCTCCTCGGCCGTGGCCGCCCCGTCCGCGAGGACGTCGAGGGGCACGCCGAGGGCTTCGCGCGCGCCCCCGGGGCGGAAGCGCACGCCGAGCGTTCGGACGGGCCCGGTCGGCGCGATGGAGATCGGCCGCGACATCGGCCCGACGACGAAGCTCGCGGGCTGCCGGGACGAGCGTCCGTCGTCCCCGATGCGCGCGTAGGCCGCGCCGAGGTGGATGATCCACTCGACGCACCCGTCCGGCAGGATGCGTTCGGCCGGGCCCGGTCGCGCCTCGCCGTCCTCCGCGAGCCAGAGGCACTCGATGCGGGACGCGAGCGCCGGGCGTACCCGGTCTTCCCGGTATCTCACGGCGTCAAGCGGCCGCGCCGAGCGGAAGGCGCAGGCGCGCGATCGAGCCGTGATGGCCGCGCCGGTTCTCGAGCGAGAGGCTCCCGCCGTGGGCCTCGGCGATCTGGCGCGAGAGCACGAGGCCGATCCCCGAGCCGCCGGGCTTCGTGGTGAAGAACGGCACGAAGAGGTTGGTCGTCGTCGGGAGGCCGGGGCCGTCGTCGGCCACCCAGATCTCGACCTGGCGCGCCCCGCGCTTCCACCCGAGGGCGACGCCTCCCCGGGTCTCGATCGCCGCGTCGGCGGCGTTGCGCACGAGATTGATGAGGAGCTGCTCGAGCTGGTCGGCGTCGGCCTGGACCGTCATGGACGGCCCCGGAATGACCCCGACCGGCAGGCGCGGCTCGAGGCTCGCGACCCGGGCGAGGAGGCTGCCCACGTCGACCGGCGCCGGCGAGGGCGGCGGGAGCCGGGCGAGCCGGGCGTACGCCGACGTGAAGCGCGAGAGCGCCTCCGCGCGGGAGGCGATGACCGAGAGGCCCCGGCGCAAATCGTCGCGCCAGTCGGCCGGCGGCTCGCTCTGGCTCGCGAGCCGCTGCAGGCTGCCGGCGATCGACTGGATCGGGGCGAGCGAGTTGTTGAGCTCGTGTCCGAGCACGCGGATGAGCCGCTGCCACGCCTGTCGCTCTTCCTCGCGCAGTGGGCGGCTGACGTCGGCGAGGACGAGCAGCCGGTGGGGGGCGCCGCCCTGGCGGAACGTGCTCGTCCGGATCTCCCACCGCCCGGACCGCCCGGGGAACGCGGCCTCCCGGATCTGGGGCGCGCCGTCGACGAGAAACGCGGCGAGGCCGACCTCCTCGGCGCGCCGCCCGCGCAGCCGCGGCTCGGGCTGGCCGAGCAGCGTCTCGCCGAACCGGTTGACGAGCTGCAGCTCGCCGCGCTCGTCGAACGCGAACACCGCGACGTCGATCTCCGCCATGACCTTCGATAGCAGCGCCGTGGCCTCGAGTGCGCCGAGGCGTTGCTCCCGGAGCGTCGCCGCCAGGGCGTTGACCTCGAGGAGCACCTCGCCGAGCGGGTCGTCCGGACGCGCGCCGCGCGCGCGGATCGAGAAGTCCTCCTCCCGCATGGCCGCGAGCAGGTTCGAGACCGTCTGGAGCGGGCGCACCACGCGCTCGCGCAGCGCCTGCGTGAACGCGAGGAAGGCGAGGACGAGGACCGTGGTCAGCGTCCAGCGGAGCTTCGGAGTGAAGTCGCCGGTCCAGAGCAGGACGAGGGCCGTCGCCATCGCGGGCAGCGCGGCGAAGAGCGCCAGGAGCAGGATCCGCCGTTCGTGCGTCAGCGCGCGGGCGGCCATGGAGTCATTGTCCGTGCTTTTCGAGCCGGCGATAGAGGGCGCTGCGCGAAAGGCCCAGGGCCTTCGCCGCCTGGCTCACGTTGCCGCCGAACCGGTCCATGGCCTTGCGCACGAGGAGGCTCTCGACTTCCTCGAGCGACAGGTCCTCGAGCCGCGCCCCGTCGGCCCCGCGCTTCAGGCCGAGGTCGCCGGCGCGGATCGCGCCGCCCCCGGACATCAGGACGGCCCGCTCGACGGCGTGGTCGAGCTCGCGCACGTTGCCCGGCCAGCGGTGGGCGAGCAGCGCCTCCATCGCCGGGGGCTCGAAGCCCGCGACGTTCTTGCGATAGCGCTCGGCGTGGCTCTTCAGGAACTGCCGGGCGAGGAGTGGAATGTCCTCGCGGCGCTCGGCGAGCGAGGGCACGTGGATCTCGATCGTGTTCAGACGGAAGAGGAGGTCCTGGCGGAACCGCCCGGAGGCGACCTCGGCGCCGAGGTTGGCGTTGGTCGCCGAGAGGATCCGCACGTCGCAGCGCCGCGTCCGGGAGGAACCCACGCGCTCGAACTCCCCGGTCTCGAGGACGCGCAGGAGCTTGCCCTGCTGCGAGAGGGGGACGTTGCCGATCTCGTCGAGGAAGAGGGTGCCGCCGTCGGCGAGCTCGAAGCGGCCGACGCGGTCGGCGCGGGCGTCGGTGAATGCGCCCTTGACGTGGCCGAAGAGCTCGCTCTCGAACACGCCCTCGGAGATGCCGCCGGCGTTCAGCGTCAGGAAGGGGCGCGCGGCGCGGGGCGAGGCGGCATGGAGCGCCCGGGCCACGAGCGTCTTCCCGGTGCCGTTGTCCCCGGTGATCAGGACGTTGGCGTCCGACGGGCCGACGCGCGCGACGACGTCGAGGACCGGGCGCATCGCCGGAGAGGCCGCGACCATCGACGGGAAGCCCTCGTGGCGCAGGATCCGGTTCTCGGCCTCGAGCCGCTGGCCGACGCGCAGGGCCTGGCCGAGGGCGATCTGCGTGCGGAGCGTCGTCAGCAGCCGGGCGTTGTCCCACGGCTTCTGCACGAAGTCGCGGGCGCCCTTGCGCATCGCCTCGACGGCGAGGTCGACGGTGCCCCAGGCCGTCATGACGATCACCGGCAGGGTCGGGTCGATCTCCTGGATCTTCGCCAGCAGGTCGAGGCCCTCCTGCCCCGAGGTCGTGTCGCGCGTGTAGTTCAGGTCGATCAGCGCCGCGTCCCGCTCGCGCGACTCGAGCGCGGCGAGGACTCCGGAGGGCGAGCTCGCCGTCTCGCACTCGAGACCTTCGCCCTTGAGTAGCAGGCGCAGGGCCTCCAGGACGTCGCGCTGGTCGTCGGCGATCAGGACGCGCGGCGCACGGTTCATGGCAGCGGCGACCGGAGCCGGGTCACCGGGGCCGGAAGTCGAGCGCGGCGGAGTTCATGCAGTACCGCAGGCCCGTCGGTTCCGGCCCGTCGTCGAAGACGTGGCCGAGATGCGAGTCGCAGCGCCGGCACAGGACCTCCGTACGGGAGAGGAAGAGGCTGGCGTCCTCGTGGGTCTTCACGCTCGCCGGGGAGGCCGGCGTCGTGAAGCTCGGCCAGCCCGTCCCCGACTCGAACTTCGACCCGGAATCGAAGAGGGGATTCCCGCAGGCGGCGCAGGCGTACGTCCCGGGCGCGTGGTGATTCCAGTACCTGCCGGTGAAGGCGCGCTCGGTGCCCTTTTCGCGCAGGATGCGGTACTGCTCCGGCGTCAGCTCCGCGCGCCACTCCTCGGGAGTCTTCTCGACCCGGCCGGGATCCTCGGCGACCACGGCGCGAATCTACCACCGCGCCCCTATTCGGCGCGCAGCGCGGTCGTCGGATCGACCCGGCTCGCCCGTCGGGCCGGGAAGAACGTGGCCGCGAGGGCGACCGCGGCCAGCACCGCCGGGACGGCCGCCAGGGTCATGGGGTCGCGGGGGCCGACGCCGTAGAGCAGCGCCGACATCGCCTGCGTCAGCAGGACCGACCCGGCGAGCCCGAGTGCCACGCCGGCGCCGGCGAGCTTCGCGCCCTCCGCGAGCAGCATCCGCCGAACGTCCGACGGACGCGCTCCGAGCGCCATGCGGATGCCGATCTCCCGGGTGCGCTGCGCGACTCCGTAGGCGATCACGCCGTAGATGCCGACGGCCGAGAGGGCGAGCGCGGCGGCGGCGAAGATCGCGAGCAGCTGCATCGCGAAGCGACGCTCCTCGACGGTCGCCGCCATGGCCTCGCTCATCGTGCGCACCGCGAAGACCGGCAACTCGGTGTCGAGCGAGCGGACCGCGGCGTCGATCTGCGGGCCGAGCGTCGAGGGCGGGGACGCGCCGCGGATCACGAAGGTGAAGAGGGCGTTCGACGCCTGGAGGAGCGGCCGATAGAAGGCCGGTCGGCCGTCGAGCGTGAGCGATTCCGTCTTCACGTCGCCGACGACGCCGACGATCGTCATCCAGGGGGCCGGCTTGTCGCCGTTCACGACCTGGCGCTGCAGCGGGCGGCCCGGAAAGCGAAGGCGCTTGCCGATCGGGTCCTCGCTCGGGAAGAAGCGGCGCGCGAAGGTCTCGCTGACGATCATGACGGGCTCTCCGCCCTCGGCGTCGCGCTCATCGAAGTCGCGCCCGGCCTTGAGGGGAACGCCGAGGGTCCGGAAGTAACCGGTCGAAGCGCTCGAGCCGGCGGCCACGGCGGTCCCGTCGCGCTCGGGGTCGCGTCCCTCGATCTGGAGCCGCGTCGTGAACGGACGGGTGTTGAACGGGACGCTCGTCGCGCCGGCAGCCTCCACCCCGGGCAATGCCCGGATCCGCTCGAGGGCCTTGCGGTAGAAGGCGGCCTGCGCGGAGCTCTCGTTGTACCTCCCGTTTTCACGGATGTCGGGCTGCGGGAGCCAGAGGCTGGCGGTCGTCACGTTCGTCGGCTGGAAGCCCACGTCGACCTTCTGCAGCCGCCACAGCGTGCGCACGAGCAGGCCCGCGCCCACGAGGAGCACGAGCGCGAGCGCGAACTCGGTGACGACGAGGAGCGACCGGACCCGTTTGCCGCGGCGGCCGGACGCCCCGCGGGAGCCTTCGTTGAGCGCCTCGCCGAGGCCGGCGCTGGAGCCCTGAAGGGCGGGCGTGATCCCGAAGACGATTCCCGTGAGCAGGGAGGCGCCGAGGGTAAAGAGCAGCACGGACCGGTCGATGCCCACCTCGGGAAGCCGGAGGATGCTCGCCGGCGAGAGCCGCATCAGGAGATCGACGCCGAACGCGGCGAGGAGAAGTCCGAGGGCGCCGCCCAGCAGCGCGACGACGAGACTCTCGGTCAGCAACTGCCGGATGAGGCGCGCGCGCGACGCGCCGAGCGCCTGGCGGACGGCGATTTCGCGGCGCCGGGCCGAGGCGCGCGCGAGCTGGAGGTTCGCGACGTTCGCGCACCCGATCAGGAGGACGAGGCCGACGGCCGCGAGCAGCACCATCAGCGCGGGGCGGACGCCGCCCACGAGATCGTCCTGGAGGGGAACGAGGCGCGGCGCCCAGCCGTCGTTCTCGGGGTAGTCGCTCCCGTACTCGCGGCGCAGCTCCCCGGCGAGGGCGTCGAGGCGCGCCTGCGCCGCCGCCGGCGTCACGCCGGGCTTCAGCCGACCGAGCGCGCCCTGAAGGAAGTAGCCGCGACGGTTGGGTCCCTGGAAGGGAGGGCCGAGCCAGCCCGACGGGGCCCAGACTTCGACCTCCGTTTCGATCACTCGCCCGGGATGGCGGAAGCCCGGAGGGAGCACGCCCAGGATCGTGCAGAGGTCGTCGTCGATCCGCAGGGGCTTGCCGATGACGCCCGGATCCGCTCCGAACCGGCGCCGCCAGAAACCGTCCGAGAGGACCACGAAGTCGGCGATGCCGGGGTCGTAGTCCTTCTTCTCGAAGAGGCGGCCCACCTGCGGCTTGACGCCGAGGATGTCGAAGTAATCGACGTCGACGAGCAGCGTCTCGACCCGCTCGGGGCGGTCGCCGCCGGTGACGTTGGCCGTGATGGGGTAGAGCCCGGAGATCGCCGAAAAGACGCCCGACCGGTCGCGGTAGTCGAAGAGCTCGGGCGCCGACAGGCCGACGTCGGTGGTGCCGCGGCGCGTGAAGTCCGACGTCACGCGGACGAGCTCACCGGCCCGGTCGAAGGGCAGGGGCTTCAGGAGCACGGTGTTCACGACCGAGAAGATGGCGGCGTTCGCCCCGATCCCCAGGGCGAGCGTGCCGATCGCGACGGCCGCGAAGCCAGGACTCTTGCGGAGGGTGCGGAGCGCGTAACGCAGGTCCTGTCCGAGGGTCGACATGGAGGTCTCCTTTTTCGATCTTCAGTCGCCCCGGAGGGCGTCGAGCGGGTCGATCTTCGCGGCGCGCCGCGCCGGCAGGTAGCCGGCGCCCAGGGCGACCGCCGCCATGAGCGCGAGGCCCGAGGCGAAGACGAAGGGATCGGCGGCCTTCACGCCGAACAGGATCGACTCGATGACCCGGGCGAGCGCCCAGGCGGCCGGCAGTCCGACGGCCGCGCCGATGACGAGGAAGCGTCCGACCTCGGACAGGACCAGGCGGCGGACGGTCGCCGGGTCGGCGCCGAGGGCCATGCGCACGCCGATCTCCCGCCGCCGCTCGGCGACCGAGAAGGCGAGGACCCCGTAGATCCCGATCGCGGCGAGAAGCGCCGCGAGGCCGCCGAAGGCGACGGACAGGACGAAGATGAGGCGCTCCGTCAGCAGGGACTCGCGGATCTGGGCCGTCAGCGTCTTGAGGTCGAAGACCGGAAGCTGCGGATCGAGGCTCGCCACCGCGGCGCGCGCAGCCGGTGCGAGGCGGTCGGGCGGGAGCTCGCCCCGCAGGTAGAAGGTGAGCGAGCCCAGCTTCGAATCCTGGAGGTACGGCGTGAACGCGAAGGGGTGGTCCTCTTCGCCGACACGCCCCGCCTTGGCGTCGCGGACGATGCCGACGATCTCGATCCCGGGCGCCTCCTCGCCGCGGCCGATCCCGAGCCGCTCGCCGATCGCGGAGCGGCCCGGAAAGAACTTGCGCGCCATCGTCTCGTTGACGATGGCGACCGGGGCCGCCCGCAGATCGTCCTCGAACCGGAACTCCCGGCCGGCGACGAGCGGGATGCCGAGCGTCGAGAAGTATTGCGGCCCGACCTGGTTGCGCCAGACCCGGATGCCCTTGGTCTCTTCGTTGGCGGGACCCGACGTCCGGACGTTGCTCGTCTCGTCGCTTCCGGTCATGGCGGCGACCTCGGCGGCCGAGACCGAGCGGACCCCCGGGGCGGCGGCCAGCGTCTCGGAGAGCCGCCGCACGAGCTGCGCCGTCCGCTCGGGCGTGTAGCCGTTCGACTCGGGAGCGAGCGAGAAGGAAAGAACGTTGTCCGGCTTGATGCCCAGGTCGACGCGACCGAGGTTGGCGAGGCTCCTGGTGAAGAGACCGGCGGCCACGAGCAGCACGAGCGTCAGGGCGACCTGCGCCGTCACGAGCCAGCCGCGCGTCCGGATGGCTTCGCGCCCGGCCGAGCTCGCGCCGCGGCTCTGGCCGCGCAGGGTCCGAGCCGGATCGAGCCGAGACGCGCGGTACGCCGGGCCGACGCCGAAGAGGATCCCCGCGACGACGGCGAGGACGGCGGCGAAGCCGATGACCCGCGGGTCGATCGAGACGGCAACCTGTCGCAGGTCGGCGTCCGGGGGGAAGGTGGACAGGAGCGCCGAGAGCGTCCAGGTCGCCAGCGCGAGGCCGAGCGCACCGCCCGCGATCGAGAAGGTCAGGCACTCGACGACGGACTGGCGGAGCAGCTGCCCCGGATTGGCGCCGATCGCGAGGCGGATGCCGTACTCGCGCTGGCGGGCGACGCCGCGCGCGGCGAGCAGACCCGCGAGGTTCGAACAGGCGATCAGGAGCACGAGGCCGACCATCCCCATCAGCGAGAGCAGCGGCGTGCCGAACCCCTGCCGCATGTTGGACCGGCCGACGCCCCCGGCCGGAAGCTCGATCCGGCGCGCGAGGAATTCCTTCTTGCGGGTGTCGTCCCAGTTCGTCATCTGCGGAAGGAGGGCCTCGAGGAGCGGCCGATACGTCGCGGCGAGTGAAGCCTCGGCGGCGGCGGGCGACAGGCCAGGCTTCAGCCGTCCGATCAGCTGCAGCCAGTAGTCCCTGGGACTTTCGAGGGTCTCCTGGAACGGCGTCATCCCCGCCTTCATCGCGAGCGGGACGAAGAGGTCCGCGCGGCGGCCGGGCTGGACGCCGGCGAAGGCGGCGTGCGCGACGCCCACGACGGTGAGGGACTGGCCGTTGACGACGATCGTCTTGTTGAGGATCGACGGGTCGCTCCCGAAGCGGCGGGCCCAGTAACCGTGCGAGAGGACCGTCAGCGGATGCGCGCCGGGCGCCCGGTCGTCGTCGGGAGTGAAGACCCGGCCGAGCTCCGGCGGCACGCCCAACACGCCGAAGTAATTTCCCGTGACGAGCTCTCCCGCCGCCCGCTCGGTCGTTCCGCCGGCCGCGACGCTCGCCGCGAACGGGAAGACGCCGAGGAGCCCTTCGAAGACCTCGTTGCGATCGCGCAGGTCGCGGTACATGGGGTACGAGAAGGAGAAGGCGTCGTCGCCGTCGCTCCACGTATGTCCCTGGCGGGGGCCCGGGGAGCGGAGGAGGACGAGCTCACGCGGCGCGCGGACCGGCAGCAGCCGGAGCATCACCCGGTCGACGAGCGCGAAGATCGCGGCGTTGGCGCCGATGCCGAGCGCGAGCGTCGCGATCGCGGCGGCGGCGAAGGCCGGGCTCTTGCGAAGCGAACGCAGCGCGTAGCGCAGGTCCTGGAGCAGGGCATTCATCATTCGCTCCTCAGGGCGGCCATCGGCTCCACGCGAGCGGCACGCTCGGCGGGCACGGCGCTGGCGGCGAGCACCGCGGCGGCGAGGATGGAGGCGGCGGCGGCGTACGAAAGCGGATCGAGAGGGGAAACGCCGAAGAGAAGTTGGGCCGCCAGGCGCGAGGCGGCGGCGGCGGCGGCAAGACCCGCCGCGAGCCCGAGGATCGCGATCCGGGAGCCGCGCCGGAGGACGAGGCCGCGCACGTGCGCCTTCTGCGCGCCGAGGGCCATCCGGATTCCGAACTCGCGCGTGCGCGCCTGGGTCGCGTACGAGACGACGCCGTAGAGCCCGGTCGCCGAGAGCAGCAGCGCCAGCAGGCCGAAGGCGCCGACGAGAAGCGCGATCAGCCGGCTCTGCCCGAGGGCGAGGCCGAGCTTCTCCTCCAGCGTGCGGACGTGGAAGAGCGGAAGCCCCGAATCCAGGCCGGCGACGGCCTGCGCCAGGGGTCCCGCCAGGGCGGCGGCGTCGGTCTTCGCGTCGAGGAGGATCGTCATCCGGGGCATGTAGAACTGGGACAGCGGGACGTAGACCGTGGGATCCGGCGCCCGGCGCAGGCTGCGGAAGCGGACGTCGCGCACGACGCCGATGACCTCGCCGCCGACCCCGGGAGGCCCGAGGTTCATGATGCGGCGGCCGACCGGATCGACGCCCGGCCAGAACTTGCGAGCCATCGCCTCGCTGACGATCGCGACCGCGGGGCCGTCGGCCCTGTCGCGCGCGTCGAAGTCGCGGCCGGCCACCAGTCGCGCGCCGAGCGCGGAAAAGAAGCCGGGCGTGACGATGTTGAGGTCCGCCTGCGGGATCTCGTCGGGAGCGGGCGTGTACCCGTCGCTCTCGATGGAGGTCCGCATGCCCGCGCTCTGCACGGGCGTCGTCCGGGCGAGGGCCGCGGAGCGGACGCCGGGGATCGCGCGCACGCGCTCGAGCAGCTCCGCGAACAGGGCCGAGCCCCGAGCACGGTCGTAGCCCTGGCGGGCCAGGTCGAGCGACGCCTCGAGCCGCCCGGCGGGATCGAAGCCCGGGTCGACGGCGGCCTCGCGCGCCAGCGTGTGCGCCGTCAGGCCTGCGCCGACGAGGAGAACCGCCGTCAGCGCGATCTGGCCGACGACGAGCGCGTCGCGCGGGCCGAACCGCGGCCGGCCGGCCTGCGGCCCCGAGCCCTTGATCGAGGTCAGCACGTCGATCCGGCCTCCGCGCAGGGCCGGCACGAGCCCGGAGAGGACGGCGCACGCGAACGCCGCGGCCGCCGCGAAGGCGAGCGCGCGCAGGTCGAGCACGGAGGTCGCCGCGCCCATCGGGAGCGCGAACTCGGGAGGCACGAGCGCCGCGAGCAGGTCGCCGCCCCAGATCGCGAAGACGAGGCCGGTCCCGGCCGCCAGCGTCGCGAGCAGCAGACTCTCGACGAAGAGCTGCCGCGCGATCTGCCGGCGGGAGGCGCCGAGGGCGACCCGAACGCCGATCTCCCGCCGGCGCCGCTCGGCGCGCAGGAGCAGGAGGCCCGCGGCGTCCGCGCAGGCGATCAGGAGCACGAGACCGGCCATCCCCACGAGGAGCCAGGACAGGCGGCGCGCCTCGTCGCGGGAACTCGGGCCGACGGCGAAGTCGCCGGCCGGGAGGACCTTCGCCATTGGGTCCTGATGGTCCTTCGCCTGGCCCAGCGCCCGGCGCTTCGCAATCGTGTCGAGCTCGGCCTGCGCGGTGGCGGCGGACACGCCGGGCTTGAGACGGGCAATGACGTCGAGCCAGGAGAGGTTGCGGCCGGTCAGGACTTTGTCGTCCGCGAACTCGGGAAGGGCGTGGTCGACCATCGCGATCGGGACCCAGACGTCCGGAAGGTTGTCGAGGTTGACGCCGGTGAAACCGGGAGGCGCCACGCCGACGATCGTGTAGGGGTGGCCGTTCAACCGGACCGTCGAGCCCACGGTGGCCTCGTCCGACCCGAAACGGCCGGCCCAGAGGCGATGGCTGATGACCGCGACGGCGGCGGCGCCGGGCGCCGCGTCGTCGGAGAGCGAAAGGAGCCGGCCGCGTTCGGGCCGCGCGCCGAGCAGCTCGAAGAAGCTCCCGCTCACGAGGGCCCCCGTCACCCGTTCGGGCTTCCCGCCCGTCGAGAGGTGGAAGGCCTCGGAGTCGTCGAAGGCCGCCATCCCGGCGAACGCCGACGCGCCGTCGCGGTAGTCCGTGAAGACCGGATACGAGTGGTTGTAGAGCTCCTGCCCCTTCTCGTCGGTCGCCCAGATCCGGACGAGCGAGGCCGGGTCGCGCACGGCGAGCGGCCGGAACAGGACCGCGTCGACCGCCGAGAAGATCGCGACGTTGACGCCGATCCCGAGGGCGAGCGTCAGGATCGCGAGGGCCGCGAAGCCTGGGCTCTTCTTCAGCGTGCGGGCGGCGAAGCGGAGGTCCTGGAGCAGACTCATCTCGTCACCTCACTCCGACTTGAGAGCCACGACGGGATCGATGCGGGCGGTGCGCCGCGCCGGCAGCCAGTGCGCGGCGAGCGCGACGAGGGCGAGGACGGCGGCGGCGCCGCCGATCGCGAGCGGGTCGCTCGGACTGACCTCGTAGAGAACCGACCGGATCAGGCGCATCAGGACGACCGCCGCCGCAACGCCGGCGACGAGGCCGGCGGCCACGGTCCCGGCTCCACTCGAAAGAACGAGGCGCGTCACGTCCCGTGGGGTGGCGCCGAGGGCGACGCGAATTCCGATCTCTCGGGTCCGCTGCGCGGCGGCATGCGCGACCACGCCGTAAAGGCCGATGGCCGCGAGCAGCAGCGCGGCGGCCGCAAACGCCGCCAGCAGTCGCATCACGAATCGCCGCGGCGCGGCCGATCGGTCCACGAGGGAGCTCATGGTCGCGATGCTGTCGATCGCCACGCTCGGGTCGACTTCCCGGATCGCCGCCCGAAGGGGCCAGGCGAGCGTCTCCGGGTCCGATGTCCGCGTCCGGACGGCCAGGGTCAGGGCCCCGTCGGTCACCTGCGCCTGCGGCAGGTACATCTGGGGCGTCGGGGCCGATGCCACGTCGGTGTGACGGACGTCGCCGGCGATGCCGACGACGGTGCGCCAGGGGCCGTTGTTGCCGCCGATGCGCACGCGCTCACCGAGCGGGTCGATCCCCGGCCAGAGCGATCGAGCCGTCGTCTCGGACACGACCATGACCGGAACGGAGCCGGCGTCGTCGGCGTCGGCGAAGAGGCGCCCGCGGACGAGCGGGATCCCCATCGCGCGGAAGTAGTCCGGCGTGACGGAGTACCGTTCGACGGAGGGATCCTCGGCGACGTTCGCCTTCATACGGCCTTCGATGTGAAAGCCCATCGAGTCGCCGTTGCCGCCGAGCGGGATCTGGCCCGCGAAGCCGGCGGCTTCGACTTCCGGAAGCGAGCGCACGCGCTCGAGCGCCCGGTTCTGGAAAGCCACGCAGGCCGCGTCCTGCGCATAGGCGTCGCCGCTCAGCGTCACCGCCATCGTCAGCACGCGCTCGGGAGCGAAGCCCAGGGGCGTATCCAGCAGGCGCGCCACGCTCCGGAGCATCAGGAACGCTCCGGCGACGAGGACGACCGCGAGGGCGAGCTCCACGACGGTCAGGACGCGGCGCGCTCGGGACGAGGCGGCGCCGGCGCTTCCGCGCGTCCGCGAGGCCAGAGACTCCGTGAGCCGGGCCGCCGAGGCGCGCACCGCCGGGAGGAGGCCCGACAGCAGCGCCGCGGCGGTCGAGATCAGCGCGGCGAACGCCACGACCCGAAGGTCGACGCCGACGCGGTCGAGCCGCGGCGCGCCGACCGGCGCGAGCCGGATCAGCGTCGTCTGCAGCGCCGAAGCCAGCGCCAGGCCGAGGGCGCCCCCGGCGGCGCAGAGGACGAAGCTCTCGGCCAGGACGTGCTGGATGAGCCGGTAGCGGCTGGCGCCGAGGGCTCCCCGCACGGCCATCTCGTGGGAACGCTGAAGGGACCGCGTGAGCGTGAGGTTCGCGACGTTCGCGCAGGCGATCAGGAGCACGAATCCGACCGCGCCCGCGAGGACCAGCAGCGGCGCGGACACCCCGGCCGTCAGCTCCCGGGACAGGGGCACGACCGCCATCGAGCCGCTCGGATAGCTCGTCGGGTACTCGGCAGCGAGGCGCTTCCGGATGCCGTCGAGGTCGGCGCGGGCCGAATCGAGCGTCGCCCCCGGTGCGAGCCGCGCGATCGCCTTCAGGTGCTGGCAGTCGCGGCACGCGTACGGCAGGCCCTTCGCGTAACCCACCGGCGCCCAGAGCTCGGCCTTCGCGTAATAACGCGCCGAGACGAGCTCCCGAAGGTCGCGAGGCATCACGCCGACGACCCGAAAATCCATGTCGTTCAACCGGATCACTCGGCCAACGACCGAAGGGTCCGCGCCGAAGCTCCGGCGCCACAGTCCGTCCGAGAGGACGACGGCGCGCCAGGTGTCGGGGCGATCCTCTTCCGGCAGGAAGCCGCGGCCAAGTGCGGGTGAGACGCCCAGGAGCGGAAAGAAGCCCGAGGTCACCCGCATCGCCGGGATGCGCTCGGCCTGACCATCCGCGGAAAGCGTCGGGTTCCAGTTCCGCACGGCCGCCATCGCTTCGAAGCTCCGGCTCGAGTCCCGGAGATCCTCGTACGTCGCATACCCGACGTTGTTGGCCGAGGCGCCGTCCGGCGTCCGGTCGCCGAGCATGACCAGCCGCTCGCCCTCGCGGTAGGGCAGGGGCTGCAGCAGAACCGCGTCGACGACGCTGAAGATCGCGGCGTTGGCGCCGATGCCGAGGGCGAGCGTCACCAGGGCGACCGCGGTGAACCCGGGAGTCGCGGCGAGGCGCCGGACGGCGAAGCGGAGATCCTGCAGCCAGGAAGACATCGTGCTCCTCGATCCTCAGTCGTTGACGATCCAGCCGTCGCGCAGCCGGACGATGCGGTTGCCGTAGGTCGCGTTCTCCTCGGAGTGCGTGACCTGCACGATCGTCGTGCCCTCGTCGTTGAGCTTCTTGAAGAGGCGCATGATCTCGCGGCCCTGGTCGGAGTGGAGGTTCCCGGTCGGCTCGTCGGCGAGGAGCAGCTTCGGCTTCGCGATGAGCGCGCGCGCCACGCCGACGAGCTGCTGCTGGCCGCCCGAGAGCTGGTTTGGGAAGAGATCTTTCTTGCCGACGATCTGGAAGCGGTCGAGCGTGTCGGCCACCGTCGAGGCCCGTTCCGAGCCCTTCACGTTGCGGTAGGACAGCGGGATGTCGAGGTTCTCGGCCACCGTGAGGTTGTCGAGCAGGTGGTACTGCTGGAAGACGAAGCCGACGTACTTCTTGTTGAGCTCGATGCGCTCGCGCGGCTTCAGGCGATGGACGTCGTGCTCGAGGAGTCGGTACTCGCCCGACCAGTCGTGGTCGAGCATGCCGAGGATCGAGAGCAGGGTCGACTTGCCGGCGCCCGACGGTCCCATGATCGTGACGAACTCGCCCTCGGCGATCGTGAGGTCGATGCGGCGGAGGAGAAAGGTCTGGCCGGCGCGGGTTGCGACGGCTTTTTCGACGCTGGTGAGCTGAATCATCGTGTTCATTCGCCTTTCAACACTTCGCTGGGGGAGATGCGGGCGGCGCGCCGTGCCGGCAGGCCGCTCGCCAGGAACATCACGACCCCGAGGGCCAGGGCGGCCGCCGCGAGGGTCGCGGGGTCGGTCGCGGCGACGCCGAAGAGGACGCGCGAGAGAAGCGGGGCCAGAGCGAGCGCGCCGGCGAGTCCCAGAGCGATTCCTCCGAGCGCCAGCCGCGCCGTCTCCGCGAGCACGGTGCCGAGCACCTGCGGCGACCGGGCGCCGAGCGCGATCCGGATGCCGAGCTCGCGGCGGCGCAGCCCGACGACGTAGGAAAGCAGCCCGTAGACGCCGACCATCGCGAGACCCACGGCGAGACCGCCGAAGGTCAGCATGAGCTGCATGTTCAGGCGCGAGGGCGCCAGGGCCTCGGCGTAGACGCCCGTCATCGTCGAAACGCCCTGGATCGGAAGGGCCGGGTCCAGGTCGTGGAACGCCCGGCGCAGGTCCGGCGCAGACGCGGAGCCCCGGACCACGAGCTGCATGTCCTCGATCGGAAACTGGCGGACGGTGAGGTAGTAGGCGGGCGCGGTCCCCTTGTCGAGGCCCAGGAACTTCTCGTCGGCCGCGATGCCGACGATCTCGAAGCGGGTCGGCAGGCCCTCGCCCCACCAGGAGACGCCGTCGCCGGACTCCAGGAAGCGCCCCAGGGCGCGGCCGTCCCGGAAGTTCGCGCGGGCGAAGGCCCGGTTGACGATCGCGACCGCCGGGTGCCGCGCGTCATCGGTAGGGGAGAAGTCGCGCCCCTCGAGAAGCGACACACCGACCGAGCGAAAGTAGCCGTCGCTGACGGCTCGAAACCAGGACGGAGACCGTTCGCCGCCGGGATCGCCGGTGCCCGGCTCGGCCTCGCCGCCGCCGATCCACTGGGCCTCGAGCGGATGGTTGTAGGCCAGGGCGGCCGAGGAGACTCCGGGCAGGGCCCGCGCTCTCGAGAGCAGGGCGTCCTCGAAGCGGGCGACGTCGCCCCAGGTCTGGTAGCGCGAGCGCGGCAGGGAAAATCGCGCGACCGTGACGTTGGCGGCGCGGAACCCCGGGTCGACCCGAGAGAGCCGCAGGAAGCTCTGCGTCAGCAGCAGCGCGCCCGAGGCGAGCAGCACGGCGACCGCGGTTTCGCCGAGAACCAGCAGCCGCAGGGAGCGTCGCGCTCCGCGAGTGCCGGTCGCGCCCCGGCCCACCTCGGACAGCCCGCGCGCGGCGCCCCGGCGCGCCGCGGTCAGCGCCGGCACGAGGCCGGAGAGCACGCCCACCACCAGCGAGACGGCGACCGCGAAGGCCAGGACCCCCTGGTGGACCCGCACCTGCCCGAGCCTCGGGACGTCCGGAGGCACCAGGGTGACGAGCAGCGGCAGCCCCCAGTACGTGAGGAGAACTCCCAGGGCGCCGGCCGCCGCGGAGAGAACGAGCGCCTCGACCAGGAACTGGGCGGCGATCCGTCCGCGTCCGGCGCCGAGGGCCGAGCGGACCGCGATTTCCCGCCCGCGGGCCTCGGCCCGCGCGAGCTGGAGGCTCGCCACGTTGGCGCAGCCGATCGCGAGCACGAAGATCACCGCCCCGAAGAGGAGCCAGAGAGCGGGCCGCATCGCACCCTGCGTCTCGAGATCGAGCGGCGCAAGCCGCGTGTCCGCGCCCCGGTTGCTCGAGTCCTCGGCCGCGAGTCTCCGGGCGAGCGCCGTCATCTCCTGCCGGGCCGCCGCCAGGGTCACGCCCGGCTTCAAGCGCCCGAGGACGCCGAGCACGTAGCTGCGGCCCCGCGGCGCTCCTGCGCCCTCGAGCGCGGCGGGAGCGAAGAACTCCGGCCCTCCTGGAGCGAAGGCGATGCGGCCGATCGTCAGGGCCGCGGTCGGGTAAGGTGCGGGCGGCATCACGCCGACGATGGTGCGGGGCGTGCCCTCGAGTGTCACCGTGCGGCCGAGGATTCCGGGGTCCGCGCCGAAGCGCGAGACCCAGAGCTCGTGCCCGAGAAGGACGACCGGCGCGGCGCCCGATTTCGCTTCCTCCGGCCGGAAGGCGCGGCCGAGGACCGGGAGAACGCCGAGAAGATCGAAGTATTCGGGCGTGACCCGGCTGCCATGGAGCGAGACCGGCTCGCCCTCGCCCGTCAGCGTCCATGTCGCGCCCTGGAAGGCGGCGAGGCTCTCGAAGGAGCGGGCGTGCTCGCGCCACGCGCGATAGGAGGTCGGTGCCGGGCGCCAGAGCCGGCCGTCCGGCCCGACTTCCCAGAGGACCGTCAGCCGTTCGGGTTCGCGGTAGGGGAGCGGCGCGAGAACGACCGAGTGGAGGAGCGAGAA
Source organism: uncultured Acidobacteriota bacterium (assembly GCA_963764715.1). Lineage (GTDB taxonomy): Bacteria > Acidobacteriota > Thermoanaerobaculia > UBA5066 > Gp7-AA6 > DAHUXD01. The sequence continues at coordinate 175,969 of CAVXTP010000006.1, read as the reverse complement.
GATGGTCGTCGTCGCGGCGATTCCGAGGGCGAGGGTCCCGATCGCCGCGGCCGAGAAGCCCGGGCTCTTTCGGAGCGACCGAAGCGTGTAGCGAATCTGGCGGGCGAGGCTGTTCATCCCGCTCACTCCGACCTCAGTGCGGCCATCGGTTCCACCCGCGAGGCGCGCCGCGCCGGGATCCAGCAGGCGAGGAGGGCGACCGCGAGGAGAACCAGCGTCACGGTCGCGTGCGTCGCGAGGTCCCCGGGGCGGACCTCGAAGAGGAACCCGGCGAGCAGGCGGGCCGCGGCGACCGCGCCGGCGAGGCCGAGCCCCAGGCCCCAGAGCGTCAGGCGCAGGCCGTCGCGCATCACGAGCCCGCGCACGGCGCGGCGATCGGCGCCGAGGGCCATGCGGATCCCGATCTCCCGCGTCCGCTGGCTGACGGCGAAGGCGATCACGCCGTAGATCCCGACGGCCGACAGGGCGAGCGCCATGGCGGCGAAGAGCAGGAGGAGCCTCGCGGTGAAGCGCGGCCGGGCGACGGACCGCGAGACGATCTCGCCGAGGCTCGAGAGTCCGTTGACGACGATCTCGGGATCGAGCCCGTGCGCCGCGGCGCGGACCGCTTCGGCGAGCGCACCGGGGCGGCCGGAGGTCCGGATCGCGACGTGGAACCCGGCCACGGGCGCCTGCGCGATCGAGGCGTAGAACTCGGGCTGCGGACCGACGCCGAGCTCGGCGTCGCGCACGTCGCCCACGATGCCGACGATCTCGCCCTCGATGCGGGTCGCGCCCGGGCGCGCCCCGAACCGGACGTGCTTTCCGAGGGCGTCGCCCGCCGGGAAAAACCGCCGGGCGGCGGCCCGGCTGGCCAGGATGGCGTGCGGCGCGCCGTACCGGTCCTCGGGACCGAAGAACCGGCCGGCGACGAGCGGAATGCCGAGCGTCCGGAAGTAGTCCTCGCTCGCCACGCGCAACTGGGCCGAGGGCTCGTCGGCGCCCTCGGGCGCGCCCCCGATGCGCATGCTGCTGCTGAAGGAAAGGCCCGTCAGCGGGAGGCCGAAGATCGCCGCGGCCGACTGCGCTCCGGGCAGAGCGCGCATGCGCGACAGGAGCTCCCGCGTGAACTCGCCCTGGCGGGCTTCGTTCGGATAACGGGCCTCGGGAAGCGTCAGGTCGAACGCGAGGACCTGCTCGGCGCGGAAACCCGGGTCCACGGCCGAGAGGCGCGCCAGGCTCTTGACGAGAAGGCCGGCGCCGACGAGGAGGACGAGCGCGACCGCAATCTGTCCGGCCACGAGGACGCGGCGCAGCCGCACGGGGCCGCGCGCGGAGGCGGCGTCGCTGCCCCAGCTCCGGAGCGACCGCATCGGCCCGGCCCTGAGCGAGCCGAGCGCGGGCGCGAGACCGAACACCAGGGCCGCCGCCAGCGTCCAGAGCGCGGTGAAGCCGAGCACGCCCCCGTCGATCCGCACCTCGGACAGGCGCGGCACGTTCGCGGGCGCCAGGCGCACGATCGCGTCGAGCGACACGGCCGCGAGCGCCAGGCCCGCGGCGGCGCCGGCGGCCGCGAGGACGAGGCTCTCGGTCAGGAGCTGCCGCGCCAGCCGTGCGCGGCTCGCGCCGAGGGCCGTGCGGACCGCGATCTCGGAGCTCCGCCGGGTGGCGCGGATCAGGAGCAGGTTCGCCACGTTCGCGCAGGCGATCAGGGTCACGAGCCCGACGGCGCCGAGCAGCATGAGCAGCGCCGGCCGCACGTCGCCCACGAGGGTCTCCGCGAGCGGCCGGACGACGGCGGTGGAGCCCCCGTTGGTGCGCGGGTAGGCGAGGCGCAGCCGGTCGGCGATGGCGCGGATCTCGGCGCTCGCCCGGTCGGCCGCGACTTCGGGCCGCCGCCGGGCCACGACCTCGAGGTAGTGCGCGCCGCGCTGCGTCGCGACGTCGGGGCCGAAGGAGAGGGGCACCCAGGCATCGGCGCCCTCTTCCGGAAACCGGAACGACGGAGGCATGACCCCGAGCACCGTGTACGGCTGGCCGTCGATCCGGACGGCGCTTCCGACGACGGACGGGTCGCCGCCGAAGCGGCGCATCCAGAGCCCGTGGGACAGGACGATCGCGCGGTCGTGGCCTGCGAGGCTCTCGGCGGCCCCGAACGTCCGTCCGATCTCCGCCCCGACGCCGAGCGTCGGAAAGAAGCCCGCGGTCGCCCAGGTCGCCGAGAGCTGCTCGGGCTCGCCGCGCCCGGTCAGGGCCACGGGGCCCGTCGTGTACGCGCCCATCGACGCGAAGGACCGGGCGCCGGATTCCCAGTCGAGGAAGTTCGGCGCCGAGGCCGGCATCGCCGACCATCCCTTCTCGGGGTTTCCCTCGGCGATCGACATCAGGGCGTCGGGGCGCGGGAAGGGGAGGGGCCGCAGCAGGACGCTCCGCACGAGGCTGAAGACCGCGGCGTTGGCGCCGATGCCGAGGGCGAGCGTCACGATCGCCGCGGCCGCGAAGCCGGGGCTCCGGGCGAGCGAGCGGGCGGCGTATCGCAAGTCCTGGAGGAGTCCGGTCATCGTGTCACTCCGTTCTCAGCGTTCGCATGGGACCGTCAGGGGCGTCCTGGAAGAGGGTCCGCATGCTCACTCCGACCGAAGGGCGGTCATCGGATCCGTGCGCGCGGCCAGTCGCGCCGGGATCCAGCAGGCTGCGACGGCCGCCGCCGCGAGGAGCAGGGCCACGCCCGCGAAAGTCGCCGGATCGGTCGGCGGCAGGCCGAAGAGGAGGCTCCGCATCGTGCGCGTCAGAGCCATCGCCGCCGCGAGGCCGATGCCGATTCCGAGGCCGATCAGGCGCAGCCCGTCCGCGAGAATCTCGCGCACGACGCGGCCCGGCGCCGCCCCGAGGGCCATGCGCACGCCGATCTCGGCGCGGCGGCGTCGGACCGCGCTGCCCATCACGCCGAGGATGCCGACGCAGGCGAGGCCCAGCGCCGCGACGGCGAAGGCGGACAGCAGCTCGGCGCCGAAGCGCTGACGCGTCAGCGAGCTCCCGATCACCTCGTCCATCCGGCGGATCTTCGCGATCGGGAGGAGCGGGTCGATCGCCTGCAGCTTGCGGCGCACGAGCTCCTCGAGGCCGGCGGCGCCGGCGGGGCCGCGGACGACGAGCTCGGACCAGCGTTTCCAGTCCTGCGGGGCTTGCACGAAGGGGGTGTAGACGGCGGGCCGGTCGTCGTCGGCGAGGCCGAAGTGCCGCACGTCGCCGACGACACCGACGATCGTGATCCACTGCATCTCGCGCTGCCGCGCCCAGCCCACGCGCCGGCCGATCGGGTCGGAGCCCGGGAAGTAACGCCGCGCCAGGGCTTCGTTGACGACGCCGACGAGCGGCGCGTCCTCGCGGTCCGAGTCCGCGAGAAGCCGGCCGGCGCGCAGCGGGATCCCCATCGTGCCGAAGTAGTCGCCGAGGACGCTGCGCGAGTAGACGGAGGGCTCGTCGCCGGGAGCGACCGGCGGCGCTCCGTCGATCGCGAAGTCGTGGTCGAGCGCGTCGCCCGACATCGGAAGCTCGCTGACCAGGGCGGCGCGAATGCCGGGCTCCCCGTCGAACGAGGCGATGAGGCGGCGGCGGAACAACGATTGCGAGTCCCTCCGGTCGTAGCGGGACTGCGGCAGGTCGATGTGCGCCGCCAGAATGCCCTGCGTCCGGAACCCCGGCGCCACGCCCTCGAGGCGCCACAGGACGCGAAGCAGCAGGCCGGCGCCGACGAGCAGCACGAGCGCGATCGCGATCTCGGCGACGACCAGGGACGAGCGCGCCCGGCCCGACTCGCGCAGTCCCGCCGTGCGGCCCGAGCCGAGAAGGCGCGAAAAGCGTCGGCCCGAAGCCTGCCAGGCCGGCGCGATCCCGAAGAGCACGCTCGTCGCGAGCGAGGCGGCGAAGGTGAAAACGGCGACGCGCCCGTTCGGGCCGACGTTCGTCAGCCGCGGCAGGGCGTCCGGAAACCGCGACAGCAGCGCCTCGACGCCCCAGGCGCTCAGCAGAAAGCCGACGACGCCGCCGGCGAGCGCGAGCACCGCGCACTCCGTCAGGATCTGGGTCAGGATGCGCCGCCGCGAGGCGCCGAGAGCCGCCCGGATCGAGAGCTCGCCGGAGCGCGCGAGGACCCGGGTCATCTGGAGGTTGGCGAGGTTGGCGCACGCGATCATGAGGACCAGGCCGACGGCGGCGACGAGGATCGACATCGCGCGCCGGCTGTCGCCGACGACGTTCTCGAGCAGCGGCGTGAGCGCGGGCTCGAGGCCCTTGTCCGATTCGGGATGGAGCCGGCCGAGCTCGGCGAAGGCGGCGCCCAGGTCGGCCCGCGCCGCGTCCGTCGAGACGCCCGGCTTGAGGCGGAAGACGGGGCGCAGGAAGTGGACGCCGCGCTCCGGCGCCGCGGTCGGATAGGCGACCCAGAGCGGCACGTAAAGATCCACCGTCTGCTCGGGCAGCGCGAACCCGCGGGCCATCACCCCCACCACCGTCCACGGCGCTCCCCAAAGGCGGATCGACTTGCCGACGATCGACGGATCGGCGGCCCACTCGCGCCGCCAGAGGGCGTCGCCGAGGACCACGACGCGCTCACCGCCCGGCCGGTCGTCTTCGCGGGAGAGCGTGCGGCCGAGCGCGGCCCGGACGCCGAGCGTTTCGAACAGGGCGCCGCTCGCCATCGCCGACATCCCCTGGACCGGCTGCGCCCCGGCCTGCAGGTCGAAGGGCTGGAGCGCCGCGCCGCCCGCGCTCTCGAAAGATCGGGTCATCGCCGCGGCGTCGGCGAGCTCGGGCGGCGAGACGTTGTGGGGCAGAGTGAGGAGCCGCTCCGGCTCCGGAAACGGCAGCGGCCGCAAGAGAACGCCGTCGACCACGCTGAAAATCGCGGTGTTCGCGCCGATCCCGAGGGCGAGCGTCGCGACGGCGACCGCGGTGAAGCCCGGGTTCCTCGCCAGCGAGCGCAACGAGTATCGGACGTCCTGGGTCAGGGCGGCCATGCGGTCCCTCCTAGTCCGTCCTCAGGGCGGTCATCGGGTCGATGCGCGAAGCGCGGCGCGCCGGGAGGTACGCGGCGCCGAGGGCGCAGAAGAGCAGGAGCGCGGTCACGCCGGCGAACGTGACGGGGTCCGACGGCGAAACGCCGTAGAGGAACCCGGCGAGCAGACGCGCCGCGACGGCCCCGAGGATGACACCCAGCGCGACGCCCGCGGCGACGGGGCGCGCGGTCTGCGCGACGACGAGCCTCCGAACGTCCGCGGCCCGGGCGCCGAGCGCCATCCGGACGCCGATCTCGCGCGTCCGCGCCGCGACCCCGAAGGAGATCACGGCGTAGATCCCGACGGCGGCGAGCACCAGCGAAAGCAGGCCGAAGAGGCCGAGGAGCGCCGATCCCAGCCGCTGCGGGACGAGCTGCCCGCCGAGCTCTTCGTCGAAGGTTCCCAGGCGCGAGGGCAGGCTCGGGTCGAGACGCCGGATCTCGGATCGGATCGCCTCGGCGACGCCGGAAGCTCCCGAGCGGCCGCGCACGAGCAGGTTCAGGGGCTGCAGTCCGGCGCCCGGGTCCTGCGCCATGGGCAGGTAGACCTGGGGGGCCGGCCGGTCCCTCAGCGATCCCGTCCGGAAATCGCGGACCGTGCCGACGACCGTCCGGGCAGCGCCGCCGATGTCGATGCGGCGCCCGACCGGACTCCGTCCGGGCCAGTACCGTCTTGCCATCGCCTCGTTGACGAGAGCGACGGCGGGAGAACCCTCGCGGTCCACCCGGTCGTCGAATTCGCGACCCTCGAGAACCGGGATTTCCATGGTGCGGAAGAAGCCCGCGCCGAGAACGTTGATCTCGGCCTCGTCGCGGCGGCTCTCCGGCGACGGCCGACCTTCGATCGAGAAACTCTCCACCCACTGACCACCGCCGAGCGGGACGAGGCCGGCCCAGCTCGCCGACCGGACGCCGGGCGAGGATGCGACGCGGTCTCGGAGCTCGCGCAGAAAGACGGCCGCCCTCGGAGCGTCGTAACGCTGGAGGCCGAGGTCGACGGTCGAGACCATCAACCCGTGCGACGGAAAGCCGAGGTCCGTCGCCAGAGCGCTCTGGAGACTGCGGCCGAGGAGACCGGCGGCGACGAGGAGCAGGAGGCACAGCGAGACCTGGGCCGCGACCAGGGCGTCGCGGGCGCGCGAGCGCGGCGGGCCCGCGGCCGACGACGCTTTGAGGGCCGAGCCGACGGAGCCTGCCGAAGCCTGAATCGCCGGCAGCAGTCCGAAGGCGAGCCCCGTCGCGATCGACAGGAGGAGCGAGAACCCGAGTGCGCGCGCGTCGAGCGACGGCCCGAAGACGGCGAACGAAAGGTCGTCCGGGAGCGGCATCCGGCCGATGAGGCCGAGCGACCAGCTCGCGACGAGGAGCCCCGCGGCGCCCCCGAGCACGCCGAGAAGGAGACTCTCCGTCAGGAGGTGGCGCACGAGGCGCGACCGCGTTGCGCCGATCGCCTGTCGGACGGCGATCTCCCTCTGGCGCGCCGTCGCGCGCGCGAGCAGGAGGTTGGCGAGGTTCGCGCAGGCGATCGCGAGCGTGACGCCGACGGCTCCGACGAGCAGGGCGAGAAACGCGACGGGGTCGCCCGATTGCCCGAATCCCGCGGCGGCCCGCAGCGTCGATCGCAGCATCACCGGCGCCTGGTCGGGCGAGTCGTCCGGGAACGCCGCCGATTGTTGCCGGGCGGCGACCTGAACGGCGGCCTGCGCCTGCGCGACGGGGACATCGGATCGAAGACGTCCGGTGACCGAGAGCCAGCCCCATCCGCGGGCGCCGAGGTCGAGGGAACGGAACCGGCCCGTCGCCAGCCGCGGCCACGCTCCGATCGGCACCCACACGTCCGGGGACTGTCCGAAGGCGGCGCCGCGGAATCCCTCCGGCGCGACGCCGATCACGGTGAACGGGGCGCCGTTCAACGGGACGGACTTTCCGACGACTGCGGGGTCGGCGCCGAATCGCTGCTTCCAGAGCCGGTGGCCGAGAACCACGACCGGCTCGCCGGATTGCTCGTCGGCCGGGGCGAGCAGGCGGCCGAGCGCGGGACGCGCGCCGAGCACGTCGAAGTAGTTGCCGGAGACGATGCCTCCGCCAATCCGTTCGGCCGCGGCGCCGCCCGAGAGGCTCATGTCGCGCACGCGCCACGCCGCGAGGCCCGAGAGGCTCGACGCCGTCCCCTCGCGGACTTCCCGGTACCAGGGATACGAAACCGTGTTCCCCGAGAAATCCACGAGCGCTTCCGGACGGGAGACGCCCGGCAACGGGTGCAGGACGACCGCGTCCAGGAGACTGAAGATCGCGGTGTTGGCGCCGATCCCGAGGGCGAGGATGAGAATCGCCGCCGCCGCGAAACCCGGGCTCTTCCGGAGGCTTCGGAGCGCGAACCGCAGGTCCTGGAACAGCGTGCTCATCGGTTGGCCTCGTTTCCCGGCGAGCGCCGGAGCGCGCGGAACGCGTGACGGACGTCGAAGAGCATCGTCACTCCCTCCGCAGCGCCAGCATCGGGTCGATGCGCGTGGCGCGGCGCGCCGGGATCCAGCTCGCGGCGGCGGCGACCGCGAGCAGGATCGCGGAGACGGCGGCGTACGTCGCCAGGTCGCTCGCGGCGACGCCGAAGAGGAGGCTCGAGAGCAGCCGCGAGAGGGCGAACGCGGCGGCGAGACCCGCGGCCAGACCCGCGACCGCGAGCGTCAGGCCGTGCTGCAGGACGCCCCGGAGAATGTCCCCCGGCCGCGCGCCGAGCGCCATGCGAAGCCCGATCTCGCGGCTTCGCGCCGAGACGGTCTCGGCCACGAGCCCGTAGATGCCGACGGAGGCGAGGAAGAGGGCGATGCCGGCGAGAAGTCCCAGCAGCCCCGCGCCGAACCGCTCGCGCGAGAAAGTCCGCGCGGCCCGGGTCTCCATGGTCGCGACGTCGAACACCGGGAGGTTCGGGGCGAGCGCCTTGATCTCGCGGCGAACGGCCGGAGCGAGGGCCGCCGGATCGCCGGAGGTCTTGACGAAAAGCGTGCCCCAGGGGAGCCCGCCCTGGAACGAGGGGTAGTAGAGGTCGAGCGCCTGGCGTTCGCCGGGCCGTCCGTAGAGCACGTCGCCCGCGACGCCCACGACCTCGGCGGTCTGGCCGTCGCCGAAGTAGAACGTCGTCGCCGAGAGCCGGCGTCCGATCGGGTCCTGGCCGGGCCACAGGCGCTTGGCCGTCGTTTCGGAGACGACGACGACCCTCCGGGAGCCCTCGCGGTCCTCCCCGGTGAAGGCCCGACCGCTGCGGATCGGGATCGACAGCGTGCGGAAGTAGTCCGGGCTGACGTCGTGGATCCCGATCTGCGTCGCGCCCTCTTCGATCGAGAAGCGGCGGTCGTCGACCTGGCGGATGACGGCGATCATGTTGCGGGAGGAGACCGGCGGGGTGCGCCCGGTCGCCGCGCTCGTGACTCCCGGAAGGGCGGCGAGACGCTCGAGCATCGCGCGGCGGAACACGGCCGCCTGCGAACGGTCGCCGTCGAGCACGCCGGAAGGATCGAAACGCAGCGTGAGAACGCCCTCCGGCCGGAAGCCGGCGTCGTAGCCGGACAGCCGGCCGAGAGTGCGCGTCAGGAGGCCGGCGCCCACGAGCAGCACGAGCGCGAGAGCGACCTGCAAAGGAACGAGGATGCCGCGCAGCGACAGACGCCGCCGGCCCGCTCCGGCGACGGCCCCGGCGCCGCCTTCCTTGAGCGCGGCGCCGAGGTCCGCCCGGGTGGCGTGGAGAGCCGGAGCCATTCCGAAGACGAGGCCCGTCAGAAGCGAAACGGCGAGCGCGAAGACGAGGACGCGGGCGTCGAGCTCGACGGCGGTGAAGCGGAACAGGAACGACCGGTCGCCCACCCCCGAAAGGCGCTCGATCCGGGACAGGGCTTCGACGCCCCAGAGGGACAGCAGGACGCCCGCGACGCCTCCGGCGACCCCGAGGACGACGCTCTCGGTCAGCATCTGGCGGACGATGCGGCGGCGGCCCGCGCCGATCGCGAGGCGGATCGCCACCTCCCGTCCGCGGGACGACGCCCGGGCGAGAAGGAGCGCCGCGACGTTGGCGCACGCGATGAGCAGGACGAAGGTGACCGCGCCGAAGAGCACGAGCACCGAGCGCCGCAGGGCCGGGTCGACGCGGCTGTCGTTCAACGGCGCCGCCGCCGCTCCCCAGACGGCGCCGCGGACTTCCATCGGATGCTCGTCGGCGATCTGCTTTCCGACGACCCGCATCTCGGCGTCGGCCGCGGCGGCCGAGACGCCGGGCTTGAGCCGCCCGACGACGTCGTGCCAGTGGTTGCCGTCCTCGGTCAGGATTTCGGGGTAGATGAACGCGGAGGCCATGGCCATCGGCACCCAGATCTCGGCGTCGCCGCCGAGTCCCGCGAAGCGCTCGGGAAGCACGCCGACGACCGTCAGCGGCCGGCGGTTGACCGAGATCGCCCGGCCGAGGACGGAGGCCGAACCGCCGAACCGGCGCTGCCAGAGGCCGTGCGAGATCAGGCAGACCGGATGCGCTCCCGGCGCCCCGTCCTCCTCGGCCGTGAACGTGCGGCCGAGCGCCGCCGGGACGCCCAGGACCGGGAAGTACGACGCAGAGACGATCTCCCCGCTCAGGCGCTCGGGCTCGGCGACTCCCGTGAGGTTCAGGTCGGCGGAGGAAAACGCGGCGACCGCGGCGAAGGACCGCGCGTGCCGGCGCAGGCTCTCGAACTTGGGGTAGGACCAGGCGAAGGGCTCGGCCGGGGTGTTGCCTTCCTGGTGCGTGATCGAGAGCTTCACGAGGGCGTCCGGGTCGCGGTACGGGAGCGGGCGGAGCACCGCGGCGTCGAGGATCGAGAAGATCGTCGTGACGGTCCCGATGCCGAGAGCGAGCGTCAGGATCGCCACGGCCGCGAATCCGGGGTTGCGGGCGAGCCAGCGAAGGGCGTAACGGAGATCCTGCAAGAGCGTCGTCATGGGTGCTCCTTCAGTCGTTTCGCAGCGCCGAGGCCGGATCGATTCGCGCCGCGCGCCGCGCGGGCAGCGCGCTCGCCGCGAGCGCGACCGCGGCGAGGAGGGCCGACACGGCCGCGAGCGTCGTGACGTCGAGAGGCGTGACGCCGAAGAGCATGCCCGAGAGGAGGCGGGTGATCGCCGCGGCCAGGGCCAGGCCGATCGCGACACCGAGCCCGGCGAGCCGCGCGCCCCGGCCCACGAAGAGCGAAACGATGTCTCGGCGCGCCGCTCCGATCGCCATGCGGACCGCGATCTCGCGCCGGCGCTCGCCGACCGCGAAGGCCACGACGCCGTAGAGGCCGACGGCCGCGAGCAGCAGGGCGAGCGCGCCGAACGTGGCGAGGAGAAGCGTTCCCTGCCGCCGGCCGGCGGTGCTCCGGCGCAGCGCCTCCTCGAGCGTCTCCGCCTGGAAGAGCGGCAGCGTCGGGTCGAGGCCGCGGGCCGCGGCCCGCACGGCGGCCGAGAGCGCCCGGCCGCCCGAGCCGCGGACGAGCAGGGTGTTCTCGTTCAGGTGCGCCCCCTGGGCGAGGGGGAAGTACGCGAACGGACGCGCCGGTTCCGTGAGGGTCAGGTACTTGCCGTCCCGGGCGACGCCCACGACCTCGAAGCCCTCGCCGGGGCGGTCGATGGTCGCGAAGCGCCGGCCGAGCGGGCTGACGCCGGGCCAGAAGCGCCGGGCGAGCGTCTCGTTGACGACCGCGACGGCCGGCGCGCCCGAGCGATCTTCCGGCGTGAAGTCGCGTCCGGCGACGAGCGGGATCCCGAGCGTCGCGAAGTAGCCGGGGGAGACGGTGGTGAAGAAGATCTGCTCCCGCGCTTCGGCCGCCCCGCCCTCCGGCGCGAAGTCGTCGGCGATGGCGCGGTTGGAGAGCGGCAGCAGCTCGGTGAGAGCGGCGGCGCGCACGCCGGGCAGGCTCTTCGCCCGCTCGAGCATCGCCTCGCGAAACTGCTGCGCGCGCGCCGGCGGGTAGCCCTGGGTCACCGGGTCGAACGACAGCGTGACGACCTCGCCCGCCGACTCCCGGTCGAAGCCCGCGGGGACCGCGGCCGCCTTCGCGAGGCTCCGCAGCAGCAGGCCGCCGGCGGCGAGCAGGACGAGCGAGAGGGCGACCTGCACGACGACGAGCGCGCCCTGCAGCCTCTGGCCCGGGCGCCCGGCGCCGGAGCTCGAACCGCCCCTGAGGGCGGCGAGGACATCCGGACGGGCGGCGTTCCAGGCCGGAGCGAGGCCGAAGAGGATCCCGGTCGCGACCGCGACGACGACGCCGTAGGCGAGCATGCCCCCGTCGAGGACCGGCCGAAGGAGCGGCGGCACGTCGAAATGGGAAAGCAGCAGGTCGAGGAGCCACGACGACAGCAGCAGGCCGCCGGCCGCGCCGAGGCCGGCGAGGAGCACGCTCTCGGTCAGAAGCTGACGCAGGATGCGCCCGCGCGAGGCGCCGATGGCGAGACGGATCCCCATCTCCCGCCGCCTCCGCGCGGCGCGGCCGAGCAGCAGGTTGGCGACGTTGGCCGCGGCGATCACGAGCACGAGGCCGGTCGCCGCCAGCGCCAGCCCCGCCATCGGCAGGATCTCGTACATGTGCCCCGGCGGGACCCATCCCCGGGGCGTTTCGACGGAGGCCGTCGTGCCGCGCAGGTCCGCCGGGCGCAGGCGCGAGTTGGCGGCCGCCGTCGCCTTGACGGCCGCGTCCGCTGCGGCGAGGGACGCCCCCGGCGCGAGCCGGGCGAGCACGCGGAAGCGCGCGGACCGGCGCGAGTTCAGGCTCGCCGCCCGGTCGGTGCCCGAGAGCCACGTCTCCACCGGAAGAAACACGTCGGGCGGAGAGTCGAGGTCGAGCCCGGCGAACCCCGGCGGCGCGACGCCGAGGATGGTGAAGCTGCGGCCGCTGATCGTCACCGCCCGGCCGACGGCGGCGGGATCTCCGCCGAACCGGCGCTGCCAGAGGCCCGCGGAGATGACGATCGCGGCGCGGCGGGCGCGGTCGTCCTCGGCCGTGAAGAACCTTCCGGCGGCCGGCACCAGGCCGAGGACCGAGAAGTAGTCGCCGCCCGCGATCTGCGCCCCGACACGCTCGGTCGCATCCGCCGTGGCGACGTGCACCGGGACGTTGTCGACGGCCGCGAGACCGGCGAAGACGTCGGCGTGGTCGCGATAGTCGAGCGCGTCCGGGTACGAGACGCGCGCGGTGCGACCGCCCTCGAGGTGGGTGATCCAGACCAGCCGGCCCGGGTCGGCGACCCCCGGCATCGGCCGCAGCACCATCGCGTTCAGCATCGAGAAGATCGCGGCATTCGCGCCGATGCCGAGCGCGAGCGTCAGGACGGCGACGGCCGTGAAACCGGGGTTGCGGGCGATCCCGCGCAGGGCGTAGCGGAGATCCTGCGTGAGGGTCCGCATCAGTTCATCCGGTAGCCGCTTTCCTTGAGCTCTTCCTCGCTGTGCGCCCGCTCCTCGCCCTTCTCCTCTTCCACCACGCGGCCGTCGAACAGGTGGATCGTCCGGCCCGCGTGCTTGGCGAAGCGCGGGTCGTGCGTGACCATGCAGATCGTCGCGCCGGCGCGGTGGAGGTCCTGGAGCAGGTTCATGACCGCCTCGCCGTTGACCGAGTCGAGGTTGCCCGTGGGCTCGTCGGCGAGGAGGATGAGGGGCGAGCCCGCGATGGCGCGGGCCACGGCGACGCGCTGCTGCTGGCCGCCCGAGAGCTGCGAGGGGAAGTGCTTCATCCGGTGCGCCATGCCGACCTTCTCGAGGGACTCCTGCACGCGCTTCTTGCGCTCGTGCGAGGGCATGCCCCGGTAGGTCAGGGGCAGCTCGACGTTCTCGTAGACCGAGAGGTCGCCGATCAGGTTGAACGACTGGAAGATGAATCCGATCTCGCGGTTGCGGATCCGCGCGCGCTCGGAGAGCGTCAGCGACTCGGCCGGCTTGCCGTTCAGCGAGTACTTCCCCTCGGTCGGCGAGTCGAGCAGGCCGAGCAGCGAGAGCAGCGTCGACTTGCCGCAGCCCGACGGCCCGGCGATCGACACGTACTCCCCGTGGGCGATCTCGAGGTGCACGCCCGAGAGCGCGTGCGTTTCGACTTCGTCCGTGAAGAAGACCTTCGTGACGCCGTCGAGCTTGATGACCGGATGTCCGTTGGAGCTCATGCCTGTTCCCCCTACTTCAAACGTACGCGGTCGTGAGCGTCCCACGCGCTCATGTCCGAAAGAATCACCTTGTCCCCCGGCTTGAGACCCTCGAGGATCTCGACCGTGTTGACCGAGCTCTTGCCGAGCTTGACCTTGACGCGGACCGCCTCGTCGCCGTCCTCCTCGACCCGGAAGAGGCCGACGAGGCTCTTCTCCTGGCCGAAGGCCGGCCGGCCGACGTAGAGCACGTCCTTCAGCCGGTCGAGCTCGATCGTCCCGTCGACCGAGAGGTCCGGCCGGGCGCCGAGCGGCAGCTCGCCTTCGAGGGCGACGTCGACGGTGACCGTCCCGTTCTGCGAGGACGGGTCGACGCGCGAAACCTTGCCCGGGACGATGCCGTTGCGCGTGTCGATCGAGGCGGGCTGCCCGATCGCGACGTCCTTGGCCTGCGTCTCGGCGATCTTCAGCTGCGCTTTGAGCTTGGTCGGCTGGACGACCTTGGCGAGCATGGTGCCCGGCGTGACGCGCTGGCCGACCTGGATCGGGATCTCCTGCAGGACGCCCGGGATGCCGGCGCGGACCTTGAGGCCTTCCATCTGCGAGCGCATCAGGTCGGCCTGGACCTTGAGCTGCTGGAAGTGGGCCTCGGCCGCCTCGTTCTGCGCCTTCGCCGAATCCTCGGCGATCGCCATCCGCTCCTGCTCGAGGGCGTTGCGCGTCTTGAGCTCCTCGGCGCGCACCTCCGACAGCTTGAGCGTCAGGGAGGCGACGATCCCTTCCTTGAAGAGGCCTTCGTTCGTCTGCGCCTGGAGCTGCGCCTGGTGAAAGTCCGACTCGACCGTCGCCGCCGCCGCCTTCTGGTCGAGCGTGTCGCGCTGGATCTTGATCCGCGTGTTGGCGAGCTCCGCCTGGCCCGCCTTGAGGGCCTGCTCGGCGTCGAGCGCGTCGCGCTGGAGCGTCGGGTTCGACATCTCGAGGATCACGGTGTCCGGCTGCACGATCGCGCCGGGCTCGAGCAGGAGGCGCTCGACGCGGCCGTCGGTCTGGGCCGAGAGCACGCGGATTCCGGACGACTCGACGACGAGCGAGCCCGGGCCCCGGACCTGGCGCAGCATCGGGCCGCGCTTGACCGTGTCCATCCAGATCGTGCTCTTCTCGACCGTCGGAGCGGCCGGCTTCAGGCGCGACAGGCCGAGGGTGATCAGCAGGATCGCCGCGGCGCCGGCCGCGGCCATGACGATCCGCTTGCGGCGTTTCTTTTCGGAGATGTCTTCGCGAATGATGTCCACGTTGAGCCTGCAAGGGCGAGAAGCGTGCCAGTGTCGATCGTTCGTAAGTCGTTGAAAACAGGGTCGTGCGGTGCCATCCGGGCGGGCGCGGATGCTCGGCTTCGGGACCCGACTGTCCGATTCCGGACGGTGGGGTCCCTCCGGCCGGGCGTCAGCTCCGGCCGTGGATCTTCATGTCGACGAGATCGTCGACGGACACGTTCTTGTCCCGGGCCTTCGCCTTCGCCGCGTATTCGACCGAGACGCCGTGGATCCGCATCGCGACGAGGTCGTCGGCCGAGACGTTTCGGAAGCCGGCCTCCCGGAGCCGGCGAATGAAGTCCGGGCTGACGCCGTGGATCCGCATGGCCACGAGGTCGTCGCCCGAGAGGTGTCTGTAGCCCAGGGCCTTCAGCTCCCGGATGAACTCGGGCAGGGCGCCGTGGATGCGCATGGCCACGAGGTCGTCGGCGGAGAGGCCGGAGTAGCCGAGGTCCTTCAGTTCGCGGATGAACTCGGGCGAGGCGCCGTGGATGCGCATGGCGACGAGATCGTCGGTGGAGAGACCGGAATAGCCCAGGGCCTTGAGCTCCCGGATGAACGCCGGCGTGGCCCCGTGGATGCGCATCGCGATGAGGTCGTCGAGAGGAACCCGGTCGTAGCCGAGGTCCTTCAGCTCTCGAATGAACGCGCGGCTGACGTCCTGCAACGCCAGGGAGAGGCGCTCGTCGCCGTCGGGGGCCGGGTAACCCATGGTCCGCAGCGCGGCGAGGTACTCGGCGCTCGCGGCGAACGTGAAGCGTCCGGAGCCGCCGTTCCGGTCGACCTGACCCTCGAACGACACCGTGCCGGCGTCGCGGACGAGCTCGAAGCGGGCCGGAACGTCGCCCTCGCCGGAGGGCCTCGAGAGGCCTCGGAAGTCGCCGAGAACGTAGTCGTCCGAGCTCGACCAGTTCCAGCGTCCGCTGCCGCTCGAGCGGCGCTTCAGCGTCAGGTCGAGCGATCCGTCGTTCCGAAAGTCGAGCAGCCAGCGCCCGGTGACCTCCTGCGCGGCGGCAAGCGCGGCCGGGCCGAGGGCCACCGCGAGGCAGAGAACCCCGAGACGCCGACGCGTGGAACCGAGCATGACGACCTCCTCCCGACGCCCTTGGCGGACGCCCGTTTCAACGGGATACGCCGGCGATCCGTGGAGGTTCTGTCGACCGTCGAAGTTCAGCGGCCGGCCGACGCCGGGGCGGGGGTCCACCGCATGGTCTCGTCGAGCCGGCCGGAGGAGAGCAGTCCCCGGAGGCTGTCGATCCGGCGGTACTTCGGCCCCTCGAAATCCTCGAGCCTCAGGTCGCTTTTGCGGTACGCCTCGTAGAGCTCGCGGGCTCCCTCGCGGACCGTCCAGCGCGGCCGGAACGCGGGCACCTGGCGCGCGATCTTCTCGAAGCTGACGCGGTAGGAGCGGGCGTCGGGACCGGCGCCCTCGGCAAACTCGATCGTGCAGCCCGGAACGGTCTCACCGACGATCGCGGCGATCTGGCGGATCTGAAAGTTCTCGTCGGTGCGGCCGACGTTGAAGACCTCGCCGTGGATCGCCTCGCGGGGAGCCTCGAGCACGGCGAGGAACGCCCGCGAGATGTCTTCGATGTGCACGAGCGGCCGCCAGGGCGTGCCGTCGCTCTTGAGGTGGATCCGGCCGGTCGTCACGGCCCAGGCCGTCAGGTTGTTGAGGACGATGTCGAAGCGGAGCCGCGGGGACACTCCGTAGGCCGTCGTCGGGCGCAGGAACGTCGGGCTGAACCGGTCGTCGGCGAGCGCGGAGATGTCCTCCTCGGCCCGGACCTTCGAGACGCCGTACGCCGTCACGGGGTTGAGGGGCGAGCGCTCGTCGACCATGGCGTCCCCGGCCGCGCCGTAGTTGCTGCACGAGGAGGAGAAGACGAACCGCCGCGCGCCCGCCTGCTTCGCCATGCGCGCCAGGTGCACGGAGCCGCGGTGGTTGATGTCGTAGGTCAGCTCGGGATTCAGGTCGCCCAGCGGGTCGTTCGACAGGGCCGCGAGGTGCACGACCGCGTCGAAGCCGCGGAGGTCGTCCGGCGTGACGTCCCGGATGTCGCGCCGCAGCGACGGGATCGCGGGCAGCGGGCCGACGAAGGTGCAGGCCTCGTAGAAGTCCGTGTCGAGCCCCGTGACCTCGTGGCCAGCGGCCGCGATCAGCGGGCCCATGACGGTTCCGATGTAGCCCCGGCTGCCGGTCAACAGGACGCGCATGGATTCGGCACTCACCTTTCCGTTGAGCTTTCCAATATGCCATGCCCGGCGGCCCCCGCCAAACGGGGGAGACGGGCGGTTCGTTCTACGGAGCGCGGTCGCCGGGAGCGGCGGAAACCGGACGGGCGAGCCGACCGAGGCCGACGCCGAGGGGAAGCAGAGCGACGCACAGGAGGACCGGCTCGACCTCTCCGCGGTAGCGGGTGAGGGTCGCGTCCTGGAAGCTGACGACGACCGTCAGGAGCACGAAGCTCCCGAGGGTCAGGAGCGACATGGCGTAGGCATCCCGATACCGGCGATTGCGACTCGACCAGAGGGCGCCCGCCAGGAGCAGGAGAAGGCAGGGCGAGACGGAGATCGGACCCACCCGCACGCGGAAGAAGAGCGCGTAGGCGAGCCGATGCGCCGCGCGGAGCGCGCCGAGTGCGCCTCCGGCGTCCCGGAAGCCCTCGTCGAGCGGACGCGTCGTGAAGAAGGCCGGCAGCCGCGGGAGCTGCTTGCGGAGGAATTCGCCCAGATGATCGAAGACGACCCGCCGCTGGAATTCGGAGTCGATGCGGAGCTCGTCGGGAATCGTGTCCTTGATCCGGGTGAAGGTCTTGAGGTCGTCGAAGCGGAGCGCGAGCGCCGTGTCGAGAAGCCCGACGCTCTCGAGATGCCGGTAGAGAGGCGTGCCGGCGCCGTACCGGGTCATGCCGTGGCGAATCGCCGCGAAATTCAGGCCCAGGGTCCCCATTCTCGAGATTCCTCGCTGGCCGAACCGATGGAGGAGGAACGCTTGCCAGGAGAGGAGCAGGACGAAGTGAACCAGGAGCAGCGCCAGGGCGGCGCGGCGCCGGACGGGCGCCGGGCGCTGGCGCGAGATGAGGATGCCGAGGGCAAGAGGGAAGGCGCCGAGCAGCCAGGCCGGCTTCGTCAACACGGCCGCCCCGCTCCAGAGTCCGGCGAGCGCGGCCGCGAGGACCGGGCGACGCGCCCCGTCCGATCCGTCCATGGACCGCAGCGTCTCCGTCCAGGCGAGCGCCACCAGGACGGCCAGGAGCACTTCGGGCAGCACCGTCCGACTGTGAAAGATGAGGGCGGGAGTCGAGCAGGCGGCGACGGCGATCACCAGGGCGAGGGCGGATCGGACGGAGAGTCGCTCGAGAACCCGGCAGAGGACGTACGCGAGTCCGCAGAGCAGGGCGATCTGGATCCAGACGATCATGGCCGGCCAGGCTTCCCCGGCCGCCAGCCGACAGAATCGGATCAGGATCGGATAGATGGGCGGCCGGTCCCGGGACCATTCCGAGTCGAAGCTTCCGGCGACTGCGACGTACTCGCCGGTGTCGCGGGACTCGATGGGAGCGATCGCGGGGCCGAGGAGGACCGCGAGCGCGAGCGTAATGAGAGCGGCCGCCGCGGCGGACGGATCCAGGGTCCGCCGCGAGGACGTTGCCGTTACCCTAATATTATTAGCCATTTGGCGATAAATTCCTAACTAAATTAGGATCAGCGCCGTTTCGGTGGCTGTCCCCGCCCGTCGACGCAGGCGATCCAGGTTCCGCTTTCGAGGAAATGCGCGTCCAGATGGTGCATCTGGTCCATGTTCCAGCCGCTTCCCGACGCCCCGAGGATCGGCTCGGGACCGATCGGAGCCTCCACGTACGCATCCCCGTCGAGCCGGGTGATCTCGAAGGCGAGGACTTGCCTGCCGTAGAAGGGGGCATCGTCCTGGGCGAAGCGAACGAGGCGTCCGTCCATCTCGACGACGCGCCCCCCGGGCCGGGCCGTGTGGAGGTTTCCGCGCACGACCGGGTTGCCCGGATGCGGCGTCCAGGGACCCCGGAGCGCGTCGGCGGAAAACAGGTGGAGCTCGTCGTTCGACGGAAGCGACGTGAACATCCACCAGCGCCCCCGGTGCCGGACGAGCGTCGAGTCGACCCAGGGCTGCCCGGACAGCAGAGTCGCCTCGAGCACCCAGTCGTGCGGGAAGTTTTTCGCCCTGTACAGTCGGACCGATTTGTCTCCGTAGGACTCGGGCACCATGTAGACGTCGCCATCGTCCTCGAAGACGAACGGGTAGGAAACGTGGAACGGCTCGCGAAGAACGATCCGGTCGTAGGTCCAGGAACGGGCGTCCGGGCTCGTGGCCACGCCGATCGACCCCCGGCGGCGGCGGCCCAGGACCTCGAGGACCTCGAAGAACATGAACCACCGCGAGTCGCGCCGGAGCAGGAACGGATCGGCCACGAACTCGGCGCGCGCATCCTTGACCTGCGCGGCGGTCAGCACGGGATTGTCGATCTCCGGCGGGTCCCGCAGCTCCAGAGGCGAGGGGCCTTCGAAGATCCCGATCGACCACTCGCGGTGCTCCGCGGCTTCTCGCCGGCGGCGCGCGCGCAGCGCCAGGACCAGCGCGACGACCGCGACTCCCGCGACGAGCAATCCGAGGCTGTAGCCGGGAATGGTTGCCCTCCAAATCCGCGTCCTTACGGCCTCGTCTCATCGCCGCGCCGGGCAGAGATTTGAGGGGGAGTCTAAACCCTTATTACATTAGGTTAGACGTAAGTTGTGCCTAATTATTTTCCGTCTCTTAGGCCAGCCGCCTTAATCGTATTGGAGAGGAGCATCGCAACGGTGAGCGGGCCGACCCCGCCGGGCACCGGCGTGATCCACCCCGCCACCGGGGCCACGTCGTCGTAGTCGACGTCGCCGACGAGCGCGCGGCCCTTCTCGGCCACGATCCGGCGGATCCTTTCGGACCGCCGGAGGTTTTCCGGCGTCGCATCCAGCGACTCGAGTCGATTGATGCCGACGTCCACGACGGCGGCTCCCGGCCGGACGAAGTCGCGCGTCACGAAGCCGGGCCGGCCGATGGCCGCAACGAGGACGTCCGCCTCGCGGCAGATGGCGGCGATGTCGGGCGTCTTCGAGTGACACACCGTGACCGTGGCGTCGCGTGCCGTCAGGAGCGCGGCCATGGGCTTGCCGACGATGTCGCTGCGGCCGAGCACCACGGCGCGCTTGCCCCGGAGCGGGATCTCGTAGGCCGCGAGCAGCTCCATGATCCCGGCCGGCGTGCACGGAACGAATCGCGGCCGGCCCTGGTGAAGGAGCCCGACGTTCTCGGGGTGGAATCCGTCGACGTCCTTCAAAGGATCGACCGAGTCGAGCACGGTCGCGGCCACGTGGCCCTCCGGAAGCGGAAGCTGGATGAGAATGCCGTGGATCGACGGGTCGTCGTTGGCCCGCGCGACTTCCGCCAGAAGCGATTCCGGACGGATGTCTCCGGGCAGCCGCAAGGTCTCGGCGCGGATCCCGGCCTCGAGCGCGGCCCGGGTCTTCGCGCCGACGTAGGACTGCGATGCCGGGTTGTCTCCCACGAGGAGCACGCGGAGCCCCGGGGCCGGCGTCCGGGCGTCCGCTTTGTCCCGCAGGCCGAGCCGAATCTTCCGGGCGAGCTCGGTGCCGTCGAGAACGATCCCCGATGCCGTCGCTTCAGTCATCGGCGCAGGATATCGGACTCGTTCAGGGCTTCCGCGGGGTCCAGGACTGATCGCGGGGACTGCCGTCGCCGGCGGCGATCGCCATTCCGATCACGCAGGCAAGCGTGGCCGGGACGGCGGGCGCCCCGAGGTTGAATTCGGCGAGGCCGTCGAGCCCGAGCGCCACGAGGGCCCCGATCCCCGCCAGCGCGTACGCGCTCTCCTCTCGATGGCGCTGGGCCTTCCACCGGCGAAGAAGAAGTACGAGCAGGGAAACGCACGCCACGGCGGCGAAGAGCGCCCCCACGGCTCCTCCGGTGACGAGAATCTGAAGCGGGTCGGACCGGGCGTTGTCGACGAGCCCCGAAAGCTCGCGTGGCTGGATGCGGCGGAAGGCGTCGCGAAAGGCTCCGAGCCCCGAGCCCAGGATCGGAAACTGATGCCACGTGTCGATGCAGGCCTGCCAGATCGCCAGGCGCCGATCGATGGCTGTCCCCGCGACGGCGAGCGGGAGCGCCTGAGCCTCCGATCCGAAGAGGACGAGGGTCGCGAAGCCGAACGCGCCCGCGGCCGCCGTGCGCCGCAGGCGCAGCGGATGGCGCCCCGCGAGGAGGAGAAACAGCAGGATGGCCGCTCCCCCCGCCGCCATGCTGACGGCCGACCGGATGTAGAAGATGCCCGCGCCGAGCACGGCGCAGGCGGTGATGCGCGCCCCGAGCGGCGTGATCCGCTGCGCCAGCCTCTCGCCCCGGTCGGCCGCTTCGCGGCCGCGGTCGCGGTTGGTCAGGACCTCGGCCCAGAGCGTGCCCATGGCCACCAGCAGGAGGACGAGCAGATACCCCCCGAGGTCGGAAGTGGACGGAAACGGGAGAAGACCGGTCGCGCCGACCGCTTTCAGCAGACCGGCGGCGACGATCTGGAGGAACCCCGCGGCAATCGCGGTCCAGGCGAAGGCCCGCCTCCTCAAGCGGGTCCTCAGGAGGTGCACGGCGGCCACCCCGAGAGCCGCGTAACCGCCCAGACGGAGAACAGTTGCGGCGGTTTCATCGGGGGCGAGCGAGACCATCGGCAGGGGTGCCGGCCGGCCGTAAAGAGTCAAAAGCTCAGTGGTTTCGTGGTAAATTTGAAGGTTCACGGGAGCAAGCTGGCCGAGCAAGGGCTCGGGCAGGGGACTCAGCTGCAGAACGCCGAGCAGCATCAGCGCGAGCATCGAAGAAAGCGGCAGGACGAGCGGACGGAGAGACCGAAAGGACGAGCGGGAAGAGAAAGTTACGGCCCCGATCGCAAACCCGGCCGCCGGAATGAGCAGCCGCCCCACGGGGGCCGGCGCCCCGGCGACCGAGGCGGGCAGGCGGGCGCTTCCCAGCCACGGAGCGACGAGGATGAACGCCAGGAGCATGACAAAAGCGAGCCGGTCCCTCCCGTCGGTATCCGCCGGGAAGAGCGTCTCTCGCGCCGCGGAGGCCAGGCGTTGAGCCAGCGTCACCGGTTCATCCTACTCGCAGTCGGGGTGGCTTCGGCGGCCGTCGCCGCGAGCGCGAACCCGCCGACCGCCGACTTCAACGAGGCCCGCCTTCAGTCCGGCCAGAGCCTCTACGCCGAGAAGCGTTACCTCGAAGCGATCGACCAGTTCCGGGTCGCGGCGTTCGGTTATTTGAACCAGCCCGGGCCGCTTTCCAACACGCTCGCGCGCCTGGCGCTCGCTCAGACGGGCGCGAGCCGCGCGGCGGACGCCGACTCGACGATTCAGCGGTTCCTCGAGATCCAGCGCCGTTTCCCCGCCTATCCGCCTCCGGGGCTCGACGGCGCCGCCCAGGCCGACTTCCGGGCCCTGCTGCTGCGCCGCGTTCCCGAGGCGACCCTCCTCGGGCTGCCGTCCCTCGCCGGGCTGGTCGAGACCGAGGAACAGAAGATCGCCAAACTGCCTCCGGCGGAACGCCGCCGCGCTCTCGAGGCCGCCTCGCGGCGAGACCCGAATTCGGTCGTCTGGCCGCTCGCGCTCGCCCGTGACGCCGTGGATCGGTCGGACGGAAAAGACGCCGAAAAATGGGCGGCGAAGGCGCTGAGCCTCGACCCATCCAACCCGGACGGTCTCGCCCTGCGCGCGCGGGCGCGCATTCTGCGGGGCCAGACCGCTCCGGCGAAGGCGGACGTGGCGGCGATCCCGCCGGCCGCGCTGGAGAAGCGCCCGGAGCTCTACGGCGACGTGCTCGTGGTCCTCGTCGAGAGCGGCGATTGGTCCGGGGCCGACGATGCCTCGCGCCACATCCCGGAAAGCGTCGCCAGCCGCCCGGACGTGGCACGCGCCCGGCAGAAGCTCGCCTCCGAGCGTCCGCAGCGGGTCGCCCAGGCTCCGCGGACGACTCCACCGCCCGCGCCGCCGCCTCAGCCGCAGTCGCCCGGGGCGCGACGCCCCAATCCGACTCCCGCGCCGGCGCCGGTACCCGCGGCGGCGGCTCCATCGAACAGCCGCGAGGTGCTCGCCGAAAGCCGCCGCCTCGTCGCGGCCGGCAAGGCGGCCGAGGCCCAGCGTTCGCTGGCGGAAGCCCTGAAGGCGGATCCGGGCAACCGCGAACTCCGGCTCGCGCTGCTGGAGGCGGCCTGTCTGTCCGGCTCCTATCGCGAGGGAGCGACCCAGGTGGCCATCGTCGCCCCGTTCGCCGACGCCGAGGCGCCCTCGATGTTCTACGCGGCGGTCGTCCTCTACGAGACCGGGAAGACCGACGAGGCGCGGGGCTACATGCAGCGGGCGATGCCGAAGGTGTCGGGCGTCCTCGTCGACGAGTACTCGAAGAAGATCCTGGGGCAGTAAAGGATGGCCTGCCGTATGCATTTGATGCGAACCCGCACCTTCGGGCCGACTTCGGCCGCCGTGCTCCTCGCGCTCGTCGGCGGTCTGGCCGCCTTCCCGCTGCTCGCCCAGGGCGGGGGCGGCGTCGGCGGACCGTCCCTCGCGTCCGACTCGGTGCCGCTGAACCGGACCATTCCGGAACGCGAGCTGATCAACGAGGACATGAGCAAGGCCCGGCTCCGGCTGGGCCCCGTCCGGATCCTGCCGTCGTTCTCGGTGTGGAACACCGGTTACGACAGCAACGTCTACGGGACCTCGGAAAACCCGGTCGGCGACTGGACCTTCACAGTCAATGCCGGCGCGCGGTTCCTCGTGCCCTTCGGTCCGAAGTTCGTCTTTCGCGCCGACGCATTTCCGCAGTACACCTGGTACGACAAGCTCTCCGACCGCGATCAGTTTGGCGGCGTCTATAACGCGTCCCTCTACGGGTTCTTCAACCGCCTGACGACCGAGTTCGCCGGAAATTATGCGCAGCAGTACAATCGTTACAGCAGCGAGGTGGACAGCCTCGTTTTCGAGACTTCGAAGAGCGCCGTGGCGAAGCTCGAGCTCGAGCTGACGGCCAAGTGGTCGCTCTTCGGCCTCGGCGACTATCAGGAAGTCCACTACGAGCAGATCCAGGGCCCGCCCCTCCAGGACGTCGGCGTCATTCTCAACGATCGGACGAGCACCGCCGGCCGCGGCGGAGTGCGGTACCACATCTCGCCGGAGTGGAACGTCGCTCTGGTGGGAGAAGGCACCTTCGTCGGAATTCGACATCACGCCGACATCTGCGCAACAACACGAGCACGGCCGGCCTGATGAGCGTGGAGTACAACCGTCCGAGGTTCTACGTGAACCTCATCGGCGGATGGCGGGAGGGCAAGGGGGAGGACAGCGCCTACTTCCCGGACTACTCGACGGGAGTCGGGTCGTTCTTCGTGTCCTGGTTCCCCATCACGTGGCTCGAGATCCAGGGCTTCGGCCATCGCAGCGTGACGTACAGCATCACGATCGAGAACCCCTACTACTTCGACGAACCGGCATCGGCGGGAAGATCAACATCCAGCTCGGCAACCGGTTCTCTTGTGACCGGATACGGTCTAGTCGGGCCGAACAACTATCCGCGCGCGCAGCTTGTCGACGGCGAGCCGGTCAAGCGCCGCGACGAATCCGAACAGTACGGAGGTGGATTCTCCGTCCTCCTCTGGCGGCCCCTCGTCCTCTCGGGCCGTGTCAATCGGACCGTCGTCGACTCGAACATCCCGGGCGAGAGCCGCGCCTATACTCGATACACCGCGATGTTGTCCTTCACGGGAGTCTTCCAGCGATGAGGCGCCGTGGTGACCATCGCCATGGCCGCGCTGTGCGCTGGCGGCCGGGGTCCTCGGGGGACAGGAGCCTGTCGCGCTCGGGAGACTACGTCGTCGGCCCGAGGGACCTGCTGGAGATCCGCGTCCTCGAGCTCCCCGAGCTGAACGTCGAGCGGCGCGTGTCCGACAGCGGAGCGATCGAGCTGCCGCTGCTCGGGGCGGTGCCCGTCACGGGCCTGACCGCGACCGAGATCCGAGCCCGGCTCGAGGCGACGCTCGTCGAGAAGTACGTCAACCGGGCCAACGTCGTCGGTCGTCGTCAAGGAGTTCGCCAACAAGCCGGTCTCGGTCCTCGGCGCCGTCCTGCATCCCGGTTCCCTCGCGATCTCGGGACGCTGGACGCTCATGACGGCGATCACCGCCGCGGGAGGCCTGACAGAAAAGGCTGGTCGACGCATCCTCGTCCTGCGCCGGGCCGACAACGGACTCTCCGACACGCTCGAGATCCGCACGGACGACCTCTTCCAGAACGCCACCGAGCTCTGGAACATCCCGATCCAGCCGGCCGACGTCATCAACGTCGTCCCGCGGACGACGATCACGGTCTTCTGCCTCGGCGAGGTCAAGGCTCCGGGCGCGCTGCAGTTCGACAGCGACGACCGGATCTCGCTGCTCTCGGTGATCGCACGGGCCGGGGGCCTGAGCGACCGCGCCTCGAGCACGATCCGGATCAAGCGCCGCGGCGCGGACGGCAAGGACGTGGAGACCGTGGTGGACTTCAAGCGGATCGTGGCGGGGAAGGACCCCGACATCCCGATCGAGGCCAACGACGTGGTCGTCGTCAAGGAGTCTTTCTTCTGATGGCTGAGCTCGATTCGTTCGACGACGCCCCTGAAGGCGCGGCACCGCATCGCGAGATCCACCTCGCGGACTACTGGGCGATTCTGGTCAAGCGGCGCCGCCTGATCGCGACCTGCCTCGCCGCCGGACTCGTCGCGGGCGTGCTGATGACCGTCCTGACGAAGCCGAAGTACACGGCGACCGCGGTACTCGACGTCGAGAGGCAGGCATCGCGCCCCGTCCCGTTCTCGGCCGGCCAGGGCGACGGCGGCTCCTCCGCGGAGTTCCTGCCGAGCCAGATCCAGCTCATGCAGAGCCGCGAGATCGCCGAGCGCGTCGTCCGCCGGCTGAATCTGCTGGCCGACCCGACCTTCAACCCGGAAGGCTACGCGGAGTTCCGACCCGACGCGAAGGGGAAGGTCCGCAAGCCGACCGACGAGCGAGATCATCGACGCGGCCCTCGAGGTCCGGAAGTGGCTGGACGCGAGCATCGTCCGCAGCACGAGCCTCGTGGAGCTCGCGGCGATCGCGCCGTCCCGCGAGCTCGCCGCGGCGATCCCGAACGCCGTGGCGGATGCCTACATCGACTGGAACGTCGAGTCCCGGTTCAAGCTCATCGGGCAGTCGAGCCAGTTCCTCGGAACGCAGATCGAGCAGGCCAAGGCCGAGATCGAGGAAAAGGAGAAGGAGCTGCTGGCGTACGGCCGCCAGAAGGAGATCGTCTCCGTCGACGCCAACTCGAACCCGGCCCTCCAGAAGCTCGATTCCGTCAACCGGGATCTGGCGGCGGCGGTGGCCGATCGCGTCGCGAAGGAAGCGAGGTATCAGGAGCTGCAGGCGACGTCTCCGGAAACGCTCGCGGACTCGGCCGTCGTCGCAACGTTGCGCGCCGAGCTTCAGAGGCTCGAGCGCGACTACGCCGAGAAATCCAACATCTATAAGCCCGAGTGGCCCGCCATGCAGCAACTCAAGGCCCAGATCGAGGATTCGCGGCGCAACCTCGCGGCCGCGACGACCGAAGGCGCGGGGAGGGCCGTCCAGGCTGCCAAGAGCGAATACCTGACCGCCCTGCGCCGCGAGCAAAACCTTCGGACCATGACGCGCACCGAGCAGTCCGCCGCTCTGGCGCAGGGGAGCAACACCGTCGAATTCCGGAACCTGAAGGTGGAGATCGACACCAAGCGCGCCCTGCTCGACAGCCTGCTTCGCCAGCAGGGCGAGATGGAGGTCATCTCCCGCGTCCACGAAGACCAGCTCACGAGCGTGCGGATCGTGGACCGGGCGCTGGAGCCCGGCGGCCCCTTCGAGCCGTCGCTCAAGAAGAACCTGCTGATCACGCTGTTCCTCGGGGGCGGGCTCGGCATCGGGCTGGCCTTTTTCCTGTCGTACCTCGACCGGTCCATCCGCACGCCCGAACAGGTCGAGCGGCTCATCCAGCTGCCTCCCCTCGGCGTCATTCCGGTGCGCGCCAAGGCCCCGGCGCCCGGAAGCGCGCGATCCCGGATCTTCGGCGGAGCCGCCAAGGGCGGCGAGGAGCCGGAGGCGGGCCTCGATGCGATCGAGCTCGCTCCCCACGACGAGCCCCGGTCGCCCACGGCCGAGGCGTACCGCGCCTTCCGCACGGCCCTGATGCTCTCCCGGGCCGGCGGCGTGAAGTCCGTCGTGATCACCTCGGCGTTCCCGCACGAGGGGAAGACGACGACCGCCGTCAACCTCGCCGTCGTCCTGAGCCAGCTCGGGCGGCGCGTTCTCCTGGTGGACGCCGACCTTCACAAGTCCCGGCTCCACGAGATCTTCCACATTCCGAACCGCGTCGGGCTCGTGTCCGTCCTCGCCGAGGGGATCGAGCCGTCGCGGGCGATCGTCAAGACGTCGGTCCCCGGCGTCTTCGTCGTTCCGGCGGGACCGGAGGCCCCGAACCCCTCGGGCCTGCTGGCGTCGGACGCGATGCGGAAGTTCCTGGAGCTCGCCGCCGTCAACTTCGATCACGTCATCGTCGACTCGCCTCCCGTGCTTCCCGTGTCGGACACCCTCGTCTTCGCGATGCAGACCGACGGGGTCGTCCTCTGCGTGCGGGGCGGATCGACCGCGCGCGAGCACCTGATCCGCGCGAGGGACCGCATCCTGCGGAGCGGCGTGCCGATCATCGGCGTCCTGATCAACGCCCTGGAGCCCGAGCACGCGGCGTACTACCGCTACGAGTACGGCTACGGGTACGCGGGGGAGGGGCGGCCCGAGCTGGAGCAGGAGAAGAGCGGCCCGCGCGTGGTCCACAGCTAGCCGGCCGTTTTCGACGGCGCGCCGCGTGATCGATCTCCATTTCCACTGTCTGCCGGGCATCGACGACGGCCCGAAGACCTTCGACGAGGCCGTGGCGCTCTGCCGGGCCGCGGCCGGCGAGGGCGTCGAGACCGTGGTGGCGACGCCGCACGTGCTGCGCGACGCGTGGTCGAACGAGGAGCCGGCGGCGCGGGACGGCCTCATCCTGCGCCTCAACACGCTGCTGGGCGGACGGCCGGCGGTCCTGGCCGGCTGCGAGTACTACTTCTCGCCGGAGATGCTCGAGCTCGTGGAGCGCGGGAGCGCCGGACCGCTGACGGGCCTGAACCGCGGCCAGTACCTGCTAGTCGAGCTTCCGCCGTCGGCGCCGACGCGGACGACCGAGGCGATCTTTCACGAGCTGTCGATCCTGGGCGTGACGCCCGTCGTGGCCCATCCGGAACGCCACCCCGTCTTCCGGCGGGAGCCCTCGGCCCTCGAGCGGCTGTTGCGTCTCGGCGCCGTGGCGCAGCTGACGGCCGGCTCGCTGCTCGGCGACTTCGGCGAGCGCGCGAAAGCGTCGAGCGAGGAGCTGCTTCGCCGGGGCCTCGTGTCCCTCGTGGCGTCGGACTCCCACAGCCTGGAGCTTCGTCCGCCGCGGCTGGCCGCGGCGCGCGAGCACGTCCGCCGCCTCTGGGGAGAGGAAACCGAGAAAGGGCTCTTCGAGGCGAATCCGGAGGCCGTGCTGGCCTCGCGGCCCATGCCCTGGACGCCCGCGGCCGAGCGGCCGGCGGGGCGGGTGATGCGGTGAGCCCCCAGGCCTATTCGGGACTGCGCGCATCGAAGACGGGTCCGCGCTGGGTCCTCGCGATCGGGTGCGTTCTGCTGACCGCGGCGGCCGTGTCGATGATGGTCCGCGACACGCAGGAACGCCGCGACTGGGACGCGGTCGCGCGGCAACAGGACGGCGCCCGCCGCTTCCCGGCCGCGCTCGAGACGGCCGACGTGATCGACGAAAACGGCGAAGCGGGGATCGTCCTCGTCGAGGCGCTCGCGGCGGCGCCGGCCGGCGACGCCGCGAAGCCGCCGCCGGGAGAGAACGCCCGGGCGGTCATCCTCGGGGTCGTCGAGAAGCGACCCGGGTCCGCGTTCGCGCGGCTCTCGCTCGGGCGCTCGGCCGCGCTGAGCGGACCGCCGGCAGGCTGGGAGCGGCCCCTCACGCTCGCGACGGCCGCGGCGCCCGGCCTGGATCTGGCGTGGAGCGAGCTCGGAAGCCGTTACCTCGCGACCTGGGAGTCCCTGTCCGCCGACGACCGCAAGCGGGCCGAAGCGGTCCTGCAGCGCGCCTTCGCGAGCCCGGACTTCCTCCGGGCGGCGCTTCCGACGGCGGTCGAGACGCTCGGCCCCGACCTTGCGATACGGATGCTCCCGGACGACCACCCGACTCTTCGCCGGGCGGCCCAGATCCTGCAGGAAGGCGGAAACGCGCGAGCCGCGAACCTGGTCGCCGATCGGCTGAAAGGACAGGCCCCGGGTCCGGGCTCCTGAGGGGTCAAAGCGCCGTGCTATACTGCGCTTTCACGACACAAAGCCTCGCGCCTGCAGCAAGATAGCTGCGGTGTGCGGCGGAGAGGGCCAGGACGAGTGCCTCTGTTGAAGCGGGGGCCTGAGGTCTTTCCTCAGGGCCTGTTCGACTTGCCTCCGACGGATCTTCCCTGGACGGTCGCCCACACCCGGAGCCGTCAGGAGAAGGCCCTCGTCCGGCACCTCACGCCCGTCGGGACGGGCATCTATCTTCCCGTCTACGAACGGCTGGTGCGGAGGGGCGGCCGCCGCTTCGCCTCCTACATCCCGCTCTTCCCGGGCTACGTGTTTCTGCGGGCGGACCCGGCGACGCGGGCCGCGGTGTTCCGGAGCGGTCTCGTCGTCAAGCTCCTCGAAGTGCGCGACCAGGACCTGCTCCACGCCGAGCTCCGCCAGCTGCGAGCCCTGCAGGAGTCCGGGGCGAACCTGGTGCCGTTCGCGCCGCTCGCCCCGGGCGACGTCGTCCTGATCGCCGAGGGGCCGTTCCGCGGCTATCGCGGGCAGGTGCTCCGGGAGCAGTCGTCCGTTCGCCTCGTCGTTTCGGTCTCGATGCTGCGACAGAACGTCGCGGTCGAGTTTGACCGGTCGAGCCTGACCCGGATGTCCGGGGGCGCGGCCGGCTTGGAAAAAAGCGCCGTCGCCTGATTCGCCGGCGCAACAAATGAGGGAGTCCTCCATGTCGGTTGGTACACCGAAGGGGGCGAAGCCCGGACAACGGGACAGAGAGGAGTCGAGCTTGGTGACCGAAGCGAGCGCGCCCGTGGCGAGCCTCCACGAGAAGATCCAGAGCCGGACGGCGGTCGTCGGCATCGTCGGACTGGGCTACGTCGGCCTGCCCCTGGCCCTGACCTTCGCCGAAAAGGGCTTCTCGGTCCTCGGCTTCGACGTCGATGCGACGAAGGTCGAGGCCCTGAACGACGGACGCAACTACATCCAGCACCTGGACGGAAGCCGGCTGATCGCGCGCCCTGTCCGGCAAGCTCTTCCAGGCCACCGCCGACTTCCGGCGGCTGGGCGAGCCGGACGTCGCTGATCATCTGCGTGCCGACGCCGTCTGACGCCCCAGCGCGAGCCCGACATGAGCTACGTCGTCAACACCGTCCAGCAGATCCGGGCGCGGCTGCGGCCGGGTCAGCTCGTCGTCCTCGAGTCGACGACGTACCCGGGCACGACCGACGAGCTCGTTCGGCGCATCCTCGAGGAGTCCGGGCTGCAGTGCGGGCGCGACTTCTTCCTCGCGTTCTCGCCGGAGCGCGAGGACCCGGGCAACGGAAAGCTTCAATACCGCGACGATCCCGAAGATCGTCGGAGGGGTCGATCAGGTCGGGCGGCGACCTCGCGCAGGCCTCTACGACCAGATCGTCGTGCGGACCGTCCGCGTCGCGAGCGCCCGGGAAGCGGAGGCCGCCAAGCTCGTCGAGAACATCTTCCGCGCGGTCAACATCGCCCTCGTCAACGAGCTCAAGATCGTCTTCGACCGGATGGGAATCGACATCTGGAGCGTGCTCGACGCGGCGTCGACCAAGCCCTTCGGCTTCATGCGCTTCAACCCGGGGCCGGGCTGGGGCGGTCACTGCATCCCGCTCGACCCGTTCTACCTGTCCTGGAAGGCGCGCGAGTACGGCGTGACGCCGAAGTTCATCGAGCTCGCCGGCGAGGTCAACGTGCAGATGCCCGAGTACGTGATCTCGAGAAGCTCACCCTCGCGCTCAACGAGCGGCGCAAGGCCGTCGCGCGGAAGCCGGGTCCTCGTCCTCGGCATCGCCTACAAGAAGGACATCGACGATCCGCGCGAGAGCCCGGCCTTCGAGATCATCGAGGGCCTCCTGAAGCTCGGCGCCGAGGTGTCGTACCACGACCCGCACGTCCCGAAGGCGCCGCGGATGCGTTCGTGGCCGGACCTGCCGCCCATGACGTCGGCGCCGCTGACGGAGGACCTGCTGCGGGCGCAGGACGCGGTCGTGATCGTGACCGACCATTCGGCGGTGGACTACGACGCCGTGGTCCGGCACGCGAGGCTCGTCATCGATACGCGCGGCGTCTATCGCGCGCCCCGGGAGAACGTCGTGAAGGCCTGAGGCCCCCGGCCGGAGGGGAGGCGTGATGCGCGGACAACGGGTGCTCGTGACGGGCGCCGCGGGGTTCATCGGATCGCATCTCGTCGATGCGCTCCTCGGCCTCGGTGCGCGCGTTCGGGCGCTGGACGACCTGTCGAACGGCAAGCGGGCGAACCTCGCGCACTGCGCCTCGAACATCGACTTCATCGAGGCGGACATCCGCGACGCGGGAGCGTGCCGGGAGGCCTGCGCCGGCACGGAGGTGGTCTTTCACCAGGCCGCGCTCGGCTCGGTGCCGCGGTCGATGAAGGACCCCGCGACGAGCATCGCCGTCAACGTCTCGGGAACCGCGAACGTCTTCGCGGCGGCGCGCGATGCCGCGGTCCGGCGCGTCGTCTACGCGTCCTCGTCGAGCGTTTACGGGGACAGCGTGCGCCTTCCGAAGCGGGAAGGGGAGGAGGGCGAAGTGCTGTCGCCCTACGCCCTGTCCAAGGCCATGAACGAGGAGCTGGCGTCCAACTTCGCCCGCTGCTACGGGATGGAGCTCATTGGCCTGCGCTACTTCAACGTCTACGGTCCGCGCCAGGACCCCGACGGCCCTTACGCCGCCGTCATCCCCCGGTTTTTCAAGGCGTATCTCGCGGGCGAGGCCCCCGTCATCTACGGCGACGGTGCCCAGAGCCGCGACTTCACTTACGTGGCCGACGCGGTCGAGGCCAACCTTCGAGCCGCGCAGGCGCCGGCGTCGGCGTGCGGCCGCGCCTACAACGTGGCGGGCGGGAAGCAGACGACGGTGAACGAGCTCGCCGACACGGTGCGCGAAACCGTCGGGGGAGGTCCGGCGCCCCGGCACGAGCCGCCGCGCGCCGGGGACGTGCTTCACTCGGCCGCGGATCTCGGCCTCGCCGGCCGCGAGCTCGGCTATCGGCCGCGGGTCGAGCTGGCGGAAGGGCTTGCGAAATCGCTGGCCCACTACCGCGCGGTCGTCGGGGCGGGGGTCTGACGATGTCCGACATCGCGGTCCGCGTGGAGGGGCTCTCGAAGGAATACCGGATCGGCCTGCGCCTCGAGAAGTACAAGACGCTGCGCGATTCGATCGCGGCGCTGGCGAAGGCCCCGTCCCGCCTCCTGCGTCGGCGCACCCGGAAGGGCGGAGACGAGCAGCTCTGGGCGCTTCGCGACGTGAACTTCGAGGTTCGAGCCGGCGAGGTCGTCGGCATCATCGGTCGCAACGGCGCCGGCAAGAGCACGCTTCTGAAGATCCTGGCGCGAATCACCGACCCCACCCACGGCGTCGCCGAGATCCACGGGCGCGTCGGCTCGCTTCTCGAGGTCGGCACGGGTTTCCACCCGGAGCTGACGGGACGCGAGAACATCTACCTGAACGGCGCCATCCTCGGCATGCGCCGCGCCGAGATCGAGCGCAAGTTCGACGAGATCGTGGCTTTCTCCGAAGTCGAGAAATTCATCGACACGCCCGTCAAGCATTACTCGAGCGGCATGTACCTGCGCCTGGCGTTCGCCGTGGCGGCGCATCTGGAGCCCGAGATCCTGCTGGTCGACGAGGTGCTGGCCGTCGGCGACGCCGACTTCCAGAAGAAGTGCCTCGGGAAAATGGGCGACGTCGCCCAGGAAGGGCGGACCGTGCTCTTCGTGAGCCACAACATGCCGGCCGTGCAGGCCCTGTGCGCGCGCGCGATTCTCCTGCGCAAAGGCACGGTCGCCGTCGACGGTCCGACGGGCGACGTCCTGCGCGAATATCTGGGCCATCTTCACGCGTCCGCCGCCCACGCGTTCGAGAACAATCCCGAGCGCCGGGGCGACGGGGCGGTTCGATTGACCGGGGCCAGAGTGCTGGACAGCGAAGGCCAACCGACGGAGCGTCTGGTGGCCGGGACCCCGGTCACGTTCGAGTTTTCCTATGAGAACCGGGTCGGAGCGGAGCGAGCGGAGGTCATGTTGGGGATCATCAATCATCTCGGAATCGTGGTGACACACCTCTCCACCCAGATCGCGGGCTTCTCCGTGGGGCTCGGGTCGATGGGGACCGTGAGCTGCCGAATTCCGAATCTTCCACTCCCCCGGGGGGAATATCGCGTTGCCGTAAGCGTCCATTCTCAGGGTCGAGAGACCGACCAGATCCCCAACTCCCTGGCATTCAGCGTCGAAAGCTCGGTCTTCTTTCCCACGGGCCGAGTGCCACGTATCGAGCACGGGGCATGTCTCGTGGCGCACGAGTGGGGACATCGGATCGAGCAGGCGGCCGCCGCCGACGTGAAGGGCGTCGCGGCCTCCAAGAGCTAGCGGGCGCTTGGAAGTCCAGGAGATTCACGTCGCTCCCTCGGCCCCGGGTCGAGTTCGCCTGACGGGCGCCGTCCGCTATGACTCCCGCCCCTCCGCGACCGAGACGTACTGGTTCGAGGTGCCGGAACGCTTCGCCAGCGATCTGGCATCGTCGGGTAACCCCTGGTTGGTCTGCCTCGCACCCGTGGCGGCTACGCTCCATGAGCCGCTCCGGATCGGATTGCCGGTGGACCGTCTGCTCGCGCACAATATTCGAGAACTGCTGCACATCTGGAGCCACTGGTATCCCGCGCTCAGGGCGGTTCCCCTCGAGCTCGAAGTCAGCGACCCGGTCGGGAACGGGGAACCGCGTCGGACCGGCGCCTTTTTCTCGGGTGGCGTGGACTCCTTCTACACGGTCCTGCACCACCGCAAGTACGCCGACGCCGCTGTGTCCGTGGACGATCTGATTCTCGTGCAGGGCTTTGACTATCCCCTCGAGCACGCGGAAGCCTTCGAGCGCCACCGTCGCCGAATGGAGCTCGCGGCCGCAGAACTCGACATGGATCTCGTCGTCGTCTCGACCAACCTCAGGGAAACCCGCTTTCGCGAGGCCTCGTGGTCGGACCTGTGCCACATCTCCGCGCTTTGTGGCGTGGGGCTCGCCCTCGAGCGGCGATACCGGTACCTGCTGGTGGGCTCCACGTCGCCCTACGGCGAGCTGACACCCTATGGCTCGCACCCTCTGACGGACGTTCTCAATTCCACGGCGGCGACAAAGATTCTCCACGACGGCGCCGAGGCGACTCGGCTCGACAAAATGCAATACCTGGCGGGTTCCGACCTGGCCCTTCGGTTCCTCCACGTGTGTTTCCGTGAGATCTCCGATCGCAACTGCGGCCGGTGCCGAAAATGCACTTTGACGTGGCTGGGACTCTGGCTCTGCGGGGCCGGCGACCGAGCCGCGACCTTCCCTGCCGGAGCGCCGGATCTCCGACAGGTTCGACGGATTCTCATGACGACGGGGGGACAGCGTCGAAGCCTCCGGCGCCTCCAGGCGCTGGCGGCCAGGCAGGGGCGTCGCGACATCGTTCGCGCGATTCGCGGCGCGCTGCGGAGATCGACGGTTCTCGGCGCGATCCTGCCGAGCCTGGACAAGTGGAGAGGGCGGAAGGTCCGGGGCCTCTCAACGGTGGCGAGCCGGACGAGGCGCACGCTGATGGCACGAGTCGTCCGATGAGCCGTCGGAAGGGAACCGATCCGTGGAGCTGACCGCGGTGCGGGTCGCGCCTTCGCCACTCGACGGAGGGAGAGTCCGCCTGACGGGATCGGTTTCCTACGACGACCGTCCCGGAGCGGAACCCGAAGAGTACTGGTTCGACGTTCCTGCGGAGCTGGCTGGCGCTCTCAGCCAGACGGGCAATCCCTGGCTGGCGTGCCTTCTTCCGCTGGCCGTGACGCTCGGGGAACCGCTGCGCCTTTGTCTTCCCGTAGATCCTTTGATGACGCGCAACATGAAAGAGCTCATGGCCGTGTGGACGGCGTGGTATCCGCACCTTCACCGCATCGAAGTGATCGCGCCGAGGGCGGACGATCGCCCGCCGGCCAGGGGCTCTCTCACCGGGTCCTTCTTCAGCACCGGCGTCGACTCGTTCTTCACGATCCTGCGGAGCATGGAGCCCGGAGAGATTCCGACGGACGATTTGATCGCGATCTGGGGCTTCGACGTTCCGCTCAGCGACGCAGCCTCGTTCGCTCTTCGTAAGGCCCGCATGGTGGCGATCGCCCAGCGGCTCGGCAAGACGCTCGTGGACGTCGCCACGAACCTCCGCCTCACCCGTCTCGAGAAGGCGGGCTGGGGACCCTTGTGGCATGTGTGCGGGCTGGCGAGCGTCGGTCTGGCCCTGGAGGGGCGTTACCGTCGACTGCTGATCGGATCCGCGTTCGACTATGCCCATGTCGTTCCCTGGGGGTCGCACCCCTTGACCGACCCCCTCCTTTCGACTTCCCGGACCGAAGTCCTTCACGACGGCGCGACGCATGATCGTTTCGAAAAGCTCGAGTACATCTCCCGGTTCGAAATCGCGCTGCATAACCTTCACGTCTGCTTCCGGCGGCGCTCCGACGAGAACTGTGGTGCCTGCGAGAAGTGCCTTCGCACGATGGCGACTCTCGGGGTTCTCGGAAGGCTCGGGCCGGAGACTCGGTTCCCGGGAGGCCGGGTGGATCCCGCCCGGCTGGCGAGGGTGTACATCGCCAGCTCGAACAATGAGGTCTTCTACCGGCGCATCCGGGTCGAGGCGCTCGCCCGCGGAAAGAAAGAAATCGCGCGCGCGACGAGCCGAACTCTCCGGCGGTCGCGGGTGATCCGACGACTGCTGCCGGCCACGGACTGGCTCAGGCGACGGAGGGGGCTCTGGCGCGCGGCCGGCCCGATCCGCCGTGTTCTTCTGGCCGGAAGGTTCGTGTAGGCCCGCGAGGCGATGCCGAAATGAAAGTGCTGGTGGACAGTAGCGGCTACGCGCTCAATAACGTGGGCGACGTCGCGATGCTTCAGGTGGCCGTTTCTCGCCTCCAGGCGAAGTGGCCCGAAGCGAGCATCGGCGTCCTGACGTCCTCGCCCGCGCTCCTGGCAGGCTATTGCCCCGGTGCGACGCCTGTGCCTTCGAACGGTCTTCGAAAGTGGTTGCAGTGGAGCCAATTGCCGGGTCGGTCCCGAGTCCCCAGGGCCCTGTCCCGCCGATTCGCGGCGTCGGATTCGATCTTCCGGGACCACCTGCCGGGCTTGAGTGATGGCCTCGCCGCCCGCCGGGCGAAAGGCCATGACGAGGACCGCGCCGACATCGAAACGTTTCTCGAGGCCGCCGACGCGGCGGACCTGCTGGTTCTCGGAGGCGGCGGATACATGACCGATTCCTTTCGAGGGCACGCGCTGTCCTCCCTCGAGCTTCTGAGCCGCTTCCAGCGGCGAGGAGCACCGACGGCGATGGTTGGCCAGGGGATCGGTCCCCTGAGTGACCCGGTGATCCTCCGGCGTGCGCGCGCGATCCTTCCCCGCGTCGACATGATCGCTCTGCGCGAGGGGCGGGCGGCGTTGACCCTGCTCGACTCCCTGGGTGTCTCACGGGCCCGAATTCGCGTCACGGGCGACGACGCGATTGAGCCTGCCTTCGTGCGGCGCCCCCACCGGCTCGGCTCCTTACTCGGAGTGAATGTCCGGGTCTCGAGCTACTCGAGTGTGCCGAGCGGTGCCCTGAGTGAAATACGGGCCGCCCTCCGGAAAGCGGCCGACGAAATTGGAGCGGTCCTTCTCCCGATTCCGATCTCGAGAGCGGCAGCCGACTCGGACGTCGAGTCCCTTCGCGAGCTGCTGCCCGACGAGATGGAAGGGTTTGAGCCGGTGGGCCTCGATACGCCGCTCGGGTTGGCCCAACGGGTCGGCCAGTGCCGGGTCGTCGTGACGGGCAGCTACCATGCCGGAGTCTTTGCGCTCGCGCAGGGAATTCCCGTCGTCGGCCTGACGCGCTCGGGCTATTACACGGACAAGTTGCTGGGTCTGGCGGATCAATTCGGCGCCGGGTGTCAGGTCGTGTCCCTCGATCAGCCCGAGGTCATCGAGATCCTCGCGGCGCAGATCCGGGAGCTATGGCGGCAGGCGGACGATCTCCGGCCGGCCTTGCTGACCGCGGCGGCTCGGCAGGTTCGAGAGGGCCATGACGCGTACGCAGTCCTCGTTCGGATGGCCGAAGCGCGGAAGGCTCCGGGCTCGGAGTTGCCGGCTTCGACCACGGTCGTGAAATGAGTACCGGCTCTCCCGTCGGACCCGCGCCGCCGCTCGTGACCGTGTTGATGGCGGTTTACAACGGGCAGGCCCACGTCCGCCAGGCGGTCGAGGGGATCCTTGCGCAGACCTTTCGTGACTTCGAATTCGTCATCGTCGACGACGGCTCGACGGATGGAACCTCTCGAGTCCTCGACGAGTATGACGACCCGCGCATCGTCCGGCTGAAGCACGAGAGCAACCGCGGTCTCATCGCGGCGTTGAACACCGGTCTCGCGGCCGCCCGAGGCGAGTTCGTCGCACGGCAGGATGCCGATGATTTCTCCTTCCCTCAACGCCTTCAGACTCAGGTTGATTTCCTGAGGTCGAGGCCGGATGTCGCGGTCGTGGGCTCGGACACTTTCTTTGAACCGGTCGAGGGGGGCGCTCGCTCCCGCCGAACGGTCGAGACCGACCCGTTACGTCTCGCGTGGACCCTGCTCTTCTATTGCCCCCTGACGCACTCCTCGATTCTGTTCCGCCGCGAGGCGATCCAGGTACTGGGGGGCTATGGAGAGGCCGACGTGTTTGCCGAGGATTTTGCTCTCTGGGCGCGAGTCTCGAGATCGAGCAAGGTCGCGAGCGTGGGAGCCGTCCTCGTCATTCGTCGGCGGCCCCCCGAAAGTATTACGGAGCGTCATGGCTCGGACATGGGTCGCGCGGCCCGACGCGTCAGCCTGCAGAATCTGCGATGGGTTACGAACTCGTCGATTCCGGAGGCCCGGCTCGATGCCCTGCAGGCCTTCTGCGGGAATCGCACGTTGGTTCTGTCTCATGCGGTGTCTCTCGAGTTTCGGGAGCTTCGGGCAACCGCCGACCACGTTTTCGAAGGTTTCCGGGCCAAGATTGGGCCGGAGTCAGCAATTCCGGACTTTCGGCGGTGGGCTTTCCGGTGGATGGGTAGAGCGCTTCTGCGGCGGAGCGAGAAGCTCCTCGCGGACAGTTCGACTCACGACGGCTCGGCGAGAAGCGTCGGTCGGCAGATGGCTCGCGCGCTCGTGCGGAATGCCATTGCGATGAAC
Organism: uncultured Acidobacteriota bacterium; assembly: GCA_963764715.1. GTDB lineage: Bacteria > Acidobacteriota > Thermoanaerobaculia > UBA5066 > Gp7-AA6 > DAHUXD01. The sequence goes on along the minus strand of CAVXTP010000006.1, from coordinate 137,802 downwards.
CCCGCCGTTATCTCCAATCCCGGCGAAGCTCGCGTCGCCCTTCGCGTCGCCCTTCGGGCCGCCATGATGCGAGCATGACGGTCTCGAGCCAGGAAGGCCGTCGCGAGGTCCTCGTGACCGTCAGTATCGACACCGAGTGCGACAAGGGACCGAATTGGGAGACCCAGCACCCACTCAGATTCCGATCGGTGACGGAAGGCATTCCGTCGGTGCTTCAGCCGCTCTTTGCCGAGCACGGGATCGTTCCGACCTATCTGCTGAGCCCCGAGATCCTGCGCGACCCTTCGAGCGTCGCCGTCCTTCGAGGCTTGCGGGCGTGCGAACTGGGGACCCATCTGCATGGCGAGTTCATCGAGCCCCAGGCCGACCCCGACGCACCCGTCACGTCGGCTCCCCAGCTTGCCTATGCGCCGGACGTTGAGCGAGAGAAGTTGCGGAACCTGACTTTGCTCTTCGAGGAGCAGCTGGGATTCGTGCCGAAGAGCTTTCGGGGAGGCCGGTTTGCGCTGAGTCGGCATACCCTCGGGTTTCTGGAGGACCTCGGCTACCAGGTGGACTCCACCGTGACTCCTTTCCGCACCAACGAATACGCCGGAGGCCTGTCCTGCAACTACTGGGGGGCGCCGCTCCGTCCCTACCATCCGTCGAAGTCGAGACCCGCGAAAGGCCGGGTCGCTCCGGCTGCTCGAGGTCCCTGTCACGATACTGTCGCCGGCCCTCGCGAAGTTTCCGGGCCTGCTCTTGCGGCGGCTCTCCGACCGCGCCGTCAAGTCGAGGCTGGTGCGAGCGCTCGTGTCCGGTGCCCGCGAAAAGATGTGGGTCCGGCCGCTGCGCGGCACCCCGGCGGAACTCGCGTCCTGGGCGGACGTGGTCATCCAGGGCTGGGATCCCCTCTCCCCGGCCGTCGTCAACGTGATGTTCCACAGCGTCGAAGTCATTCCCGGCGCGAGCCCCTATGCTCGAACGCCGGCCGACGTGCAGGGGCTCGTGGACAGCCTCGCTGGCCTGTTCGCGCATCTGCGCGACCGGTACGACGTCGTTTCGACGGGCCTCGCGGGCCTTGCCGAAAGATGGGCGGCGTGAAGCGGCTCGATCGTCCTCCCGACACCGACGGTTGGGCCGCCGCCCGGAGGCGGCGCGCTTCCGCACGTCCTCCACGTCGTCGGGACCCTCGGCGCCGGGGGAGTGCAGAGGCTCGTTCTCGGTCTCGCGGCCTCGAGGGCGGGCCGAGCCTACCGCCACAGCGTGCTTTGCCTCTTCGGCGCCACGGGCGACCTGAAACAGCGTTTCCTGGACGCGGGCCTTCCGGTCGGATTTTGCGGAGTGCCGTGGCCTTCGACGCTCGACGTCGGGTCCTACCGAGTCTCGCGCTGGCTTCGTCAGAATCTCGTGTGGGCATTTCCGTTTCGTTTCGCGCGCGAGCTCGCCCGCCGCCGAGTCGATCTCGTCCACACCCACGTGACGCACCGAATCGACCTGCAGGCAGAAGGTGCGATTCGCCGGGCCCGGCTCCCGATGGTCTGGACGATTCACGGGCAGTATCGACCGGAGGGCCGAGAGCTCGAGCGCTGGCGCCGTGCGACTCGACTGATGACCGGGGCCGGCGCGATTACGGCGGTCGCTGAAGATCTGGCCCGCGACTTTCGGCAACGCGGGTTGGCTCACCCGGACGGGATCGAGGTCACCCGAGGCGGCGTCGACCTGTCCGCGTTCCGGTCTTCGCCGGCCAGGGATCCTCGGCGGCGCGAGGAATGGAAAATCCCTGCGGAGGCGATCGTCTTCGGCGCGAGCGGGCGTCTGGTATCGGAGAAGGCGTACGAGGTCTTCGTGCGGGCTGCGGGCCGGATCGTTCGGGAGGGCGCGGACGCCCACTTCGTCATCGCGGGCGGCGGGCCGCTGAAACGGGAGCTTCTCGGCGAGATCGCCCGCGCGGGGCTCGAAGGACCGGTTTCACCTCGTGGGGTTTCTCGAGAATGTGCCCGCGTTCCTCCGGGAACTCGACGTGTTCGTGCTCTCTTCCCGCTTCGAGGGTTTTCCGATCGCGCTCGTCGAGGCGCTCGCGGCGAGGCTTCCGTCCATCGCGACGCCGGTGGGGGGCGTTCCGGAGATGGTCGGCGAGCGATGGCGCGCTCGTGGTGCCGTCCGAGTCCGAGGAGGCGCTCGCGGACGCGATGCGGAAGATGCTGTCCGCCGGAAGTCCGGGCGTCGTTCGCGGCGCGGGGGCCTCGGATCGCCGAACGATTCTCGATCGATCGCATGGCCGAGCAGTTCGCCTCGATTTACGAACGTCTTCTGAGCGTCGGTGCTCCCGGCGCAAAAACCCAGCGAAAGGTGAACGAACGATGAGCTCTGTGGCCGAAGAGAAACTCGAAATTCCGACGATCGTGATCCGGCCGAGCCGGGGCTGGATCGCGCTGAGGCTGGGGGACCTGTGGGCGTATCGGGAGCTTCTCTACTTCCTGGTGTGGCGGGACATCAAGGTCCGCTACAAGCAGACCGCGCTCGGTGCGGCCTGGGCCATCATCCAGCCCTTCTTTTCGATGGTCGTCTTCAGCCTCTTCTTCGGGAAGCTCGCGAAGATGCCGTCCGACGGGATCCCGTATCCGATCTTCGCGTACGCGGCGCTGGTGCCCTGGACGTTCTTCGCGAGCGGGCTTTCCCAGTCGGCCAACAGCCTGGTCGACAGCGCGAACCTCATCAAGAAGGTCTACTTCCCGCGCCTGACGATTCCCATCGCCAACGTCCTCTCGGGACTGGTGGACTTCGCTCTCGCGTTCGTCGTTCTCCTGGGACTGATGTTCTGGTACGGCGTCACCCCGACGGCGCGGATCCTCTGGCTCCCGTTCTTCCTGCTGCTCGCCCTGGTGACCGCCCTCGCCGTCGGGCTCTGGCTCTCGGTCCTGAACGTCGAGTACCGCGACGTCAAGTACACGATCCCCTTCCTGACGCAGTTCTGGATGTTCGCGACGCCGATCGTTTACCCGAGCAGCCTCCTGTCCGAGCCCTGGCGGACGGTGTACGGGTTGAACCCGATGGTCGGCGTCGTCGAGGGATTTCGGTGGGCCCTTCTCGACACGAAGACCGCACCCGGACCCATGATCGCCGTTTCGGCGGGGGCGGCCCTGGTGCTGCTCGTCGGCGGGGCATTCTATTTCCGCCGCATGGAGAAGACGTTTGCCGACGTCGTTTGACGCCGGGGACGCGATCCGGGTCGAAGGGCTCGGAAAGCAGTACCGGATCGGCGAGCGGCACGCCCGGTACAAGTCGCTCCGCGAGGTCCTCTCGGACGCCGCGGCGGCCCCGGTTCGCGCCGTGCGGCGCCTCGCCGGCCGCGGTCCCGCCCGGCGGCCGGGCGAGACGATCTGGGCGTTGCGGAACGTCTCGTTCCGGGTGGCTCGCGGGGAGGTCGTCGGCATCATCGGCCGCAACGGCGCCGGGAAGAGCACCCTGTTGAAGATCCTCTCGAGGATCACGGAGCCGTCGGCCGGCTCGGCCGAGATCCGCGGGCGGGTCGGGTCGCTTCTCGAGGTCGGCACCGGCTTCCACCAGGAGCTGACGGGCGGCGAGAACATCTACCTGAACGGAGCCATCCTCGGGATGCGGCGCCGCGAGATCGAGGACAAGTTCGACGAGATCGTGGCCTTCGCCGGCGTGGAGAAGTTCGTGGACACGCCCGTCAAGCACTACTCGTCGGGGATGTACCTGCGGCTGGCCTTCAGCGTCGCCGCTCATCTCGACCCGGAGATCATGCTGGTCGACGAGGTGCTGGCGGTCGGCGACGCGAAGTTTCAGCGCAAGTGTCTCGAGAAGATGGAGGACGTCGGCCGCCGGGGCCGGACCGTCCTGTTCGTGTCGCACAACATGCCGGCGATCGCGCGCCTCTGCAGCCGGACGATCATGCTCGACGCGGGAGGCGTGGCGGCCGACGGGCCGTCCCACCAGGTCGTTGGCCGCTATCTCTCGTCGGACATCGGCACGACGGCGGAGCGGGAGTGGCGGGACCCCGGAACGGCGCCGGCGAGCCGGGCGGCGCGCCTGCGCTCGGTGCGCGTGCGCGCGTCCGGAGGCGAGGTCACCGACGCGGTCGACATCCGGAAGCCCGTCGGCATCGAGATGGAATTCGACGTCCTCGAGGACGGCTGGACCCTCTCGGCGAGCTACGACTTCTACAACGAGGAAGGGCTGCTGCTCTTCGGCTCCCTCGAAACCGACCCGGAGTGGCGGGGCAAGGTCCGGCCGCCCGGCCGGTATGCCACCACGGCATGGGTCCCCGGGAACCTTCTGACCGAGGGCACGGTCATCGTCAACGTGGAGCTGCTGACGACGCACCCGTTGACTCGTCACTTCGAAGAGCGGCAGGCCGTCGCGTTCCACGTGGTCGACAGCATGGACGGAGACTCGGCGCGCGGGGACTGGGGCGGCGATTTTCGCGGCGCGGTCCGGCCGATGCTCGGATGGTCGACGCGGAGCATTTCGTCCCCGGCGACGCTGCCCGAGCCGGCGCTCCCGGCGAGGGGACCGTGTTCCATAGAGTGGATGCCTGGCTCGACGCGGGGCGCGGCTACTTCGGGGGCCTGCTCCGGGGCGCGGTCCGCCGCCGCGGCATCCGCATCTTCCGCTACCACGGAGTCATCGAACGGCGCCGGGACCCGCTCCTCGAGCGCAACCATCACGGCTGGCAGGTCTTCACCGACCAGATGAACTACCTTCGCCGATGTCGCCTGCTCGGCCTCGAGGAGTTTCTCGACGGGCTCGACCGGCCGGACTCGTTGCCCGAGTCGGCGGCCCTGGTCACGTTCGACGACGGCTTCGCCAACAACCTCCGGGTCGCGGAATTGATGGATCGGCGCCGCCTGCCCTGGACCCTCTTCGCGTCGGTTGGGGAGCTCGGCGAGAACCGGGCCCTCTGGCTCGACGAGTTCTCGATGCTGGCGCTCTACGGGGACGCCCGCCGCATCGAGGCGCTGGGGGCGTCCTGGCCCCTCTCGACGCGCGAAGAGCGCGAGCGCGTCTTCCGCGTGGTGCGTCCCGGGCTGAAGGCGTTGCCCGCGAACGTGAAGAACGCGGCGATGGAATCGATCCGCGCCCAGTTCCCGGCCGGAGAATCGTCGAGGCTCCTGGCCCGGTTCCCCGCGCTCCGGATGCTCACGTGGAAGGAGCTCGGGCAGCTGGCGGACGCCGGCGTCGCCATCGGAAGCCACGGCGTGCATCACGACGCCCACCACGCCGAACAGCCCGGCGCGGAACGACTGCGGGAGCTCTGCGAGTCCCGCCGCGAGATCGAGACGCGGCTTTCCCGCCCGTGCCGCGCGTTCGCGTACCCCAACGGAAACTTCGTTGCCGAGTCGCCCGAGGAGGCGGCGCGCGCGGGCTACGCCGCCGCGTTCACGACCGAGGTCACCCCGATCGACCGGTCGACGAACCGATACCTCCTGCCGCGCCTTTCCGCGCCGCAGTCCCTGCGCCGCTTCGTGCGCGTGCACTGGTGGCAGGACCCCGCCCCTCCGGCGGCCCGGCCGGCCGTGGCGGCGGCGAGGGCATAGGAAACGACGTGGCGACCCCGGTTCCGATCCTCTTCACCATCCCCAACTTCGTGACGGCCGGCTCCGGCCAGGCGATGTGGAACGTCGTCTCGAGGCTGGATCGCTCGCGGTTTGCGCCGACGATCGCAGTCCTGCGGGCCGGGGGGCGGCTCGAGGCCGAGATCGAGAGGTCCGGCATCCGCTGCGTCTGCCGGCCGTTCACGGTCGCGGCCCGGCCGCTGGCGACTCTCGGGATCCGGGCGCGGCGCGCGGCGAAGGCCTTTCGCGGGTCGCGCTTCGCGCTCTGGCACTCCTTTCACTATCTCGACGACTACACCGAGCCGATCGTGGCGCGCTTCGCCGGAACGCGGTCCTGGATGTACACGAAGAAGAACATGAGTTGGGGCAGCCGGGCCTGGCGGCTGAGGTCGCTCCTCGCCACGCGAGTGGCGGCGCAGAACACCGACATGCTCCGGGATTTCTTCGGCTCCCCGCTCTACCGGCGCAAGGGCGTCCTCGTGCCCACGAGCGTGGATACGGATCGCTTTCAGCCCGGCACGCCTCCGCGCCTGGGGTTGCGCTCCCGGCTCGGAACGCCGCCCGGCGCGCCCGTGATCGGTTGCGTCGCGCAGCTCGTGCCGATCAAGGGACATCCGGTGCTGATCGAGTCTCTCCTCCACGTTCCGGGCGCCCATCTCTGGCTCGCCGGCAAGGAGCTCGACCCGGCCCATGCGGCGGGGCTGAGGAAGCAGGCGGGCGAGCTCGGAGTGGCGGACCGGGTCTCGTTCCTCGGCGAGATCCAGGACGTTCCGGCGCTGCTCTCCGAGGTCGACGTCTTCGTTCTTCCGACGCCGACCGGCGAAGGGTGCCCGGTGGCGCTTTTGGAGGCCATGTCCTCCGGGCTTCCGTGCGTTGCGGCCGACGTGCCGGGCTCGCGCGACGTCATCGAAGACGGGACGAGCGGCCACCTCGTCCGTCCCCGCGATCCCGCCGCGCTGGGGGCGGCCCTGCGACGCCTGGCGGAGGATGCCCCGGCGCGGCGCGCTCTCGGGGCGGCGGGCCGGCGTCGGGTCCTGGCGAACTACACGATCGACCGCGAAGTCGCGGCGTACGAGGCGATCTACTCGGACATCCTCGGAGCGGAATTGAGGCGGAACGCGGCATGAGCGAGCGCGTGTCGGCGACCGCCGAGCGGCCGGACGCCATGGATCGCTCGAGGCCCGAGCAGGCGGGCGCGTGCGGCGACCTCCTCGTGACCTTCGGCGGGGACGCCGCGAAGTCGCCGCGGCGCTTTCCCGACGGGGGCGACTGGAAGGGGTCGGGCGGAGTGTGGCTCTCTCCGGCCGGAGCGAGCTGGAAGGGCTTCCCCCTCCGGACGATGTCGTCGGGGTCCTGGGAGTTCTGGCTTCTCGGCGACCTGATCGCGCCTTCCGGCGAGGACCCGGCAACGCTGGTCGGCGACGTCGCCGACGGCCGCCGATCCGCCGACGCGCTGAACGGTCACCTTCTGCTCCTGGCCTGGGACCGATCCGAGGAGGCAGTGGCACGTCTGGACCGACCGCTTCGGCACCATCCACGCGTACGTCGGGAGCGACGGGACCCGCTCGGCGCTCGGAACCTGCTTCGCGTCGGTCGCCGCGGCGGCCTCGCGGCGGCGGCTCGACTGGCCGGCGCTGGCCGGGTTCATGGCCTGCGGATTCTTCCCCGGCGACCGGACCTTCTTCGACGACGTGAGGGTGCTTCGCCCCGCGACCCATGCCGTGTTCACGGCCTCGGGCCAGCCGGTCGCGCGAGGAGCGCTACTGGCAATGGAGCCACCGGCCGGATCGGGCCCGTTCCTACGCCGACACGGTCGCGGAGTTCGCGGACGTGCTGCATCGCGTGCTCGACGACGAGACCGGCGACCGGGCGCATCGCCGTTCCGATCTCCGGCGGCCTCGATTCGCGCTCGACTCTCGCCGCGCTGACGCGCGACGGGGCCGCCGGTCGCGAGCGGCTGTGGTCCTATTCCTACGGCTATTCCGCGGATTCCGACGAGACCCGGATCGCCCGGCGGGTTGCGGAGGCGCGGGCCGTCCCGATCGAGACGCTCGTGATCGGGCGCTATCTCTTCGATCGCCTGCCGGCGGTCCTCGGCTGCGTCGAGGGGTTCCAGGACGTCACGCAGGCCCGCCAGGCCGCGGTCACGCACTTGCTGGCCGGGCGCGCGGACGCGGTGATCGCGGCGCACTGGGGCGACGTCTGGCTCGACGACATGGGAGTTTCGAACGCGGACACCGATCCGCCCGCCGTCGCCGCACACGCCTTCAAGAAGGTCGCCAAGCGGGGCCGGGACTGGCTCCTCCGTGAGGTCGTGGCTCCGCACGTCGCGGGCGAAGACCCGGGGAAGATCGCGCGAGGATTCGTCGAGCGCGAGCTCGAGCCCCTCGGCGGGATCGCCGATCCGGATTTTCGCGTGAAGGCCTTCAAGACCGAGCAATGGTCGTTCCGTTGGACGCTCGCGAGCCTTCGCATGTACCAGGCCGGCGCGTTTCCGAAGCTCCCGTTCTACGACACGAGGATGGGGGACTTTTTCGCCACCGTCCCGACGGAGCACGTCCGGGGACGGCGTCTCCAGATCGACTACTTGAAGCGCTTCGCGCCGGACCTCGCGCGGATCACGTGGCAGGCGTACGGCACGGATCTCTACTGGCAGCGCCACTTTCACACCTGGCTGCTTCCATGGCGCGCGGCGAGAAAGGCCGTCCGTCTTCTCCGGGGAAGGCCGCCATCGGCCGAGCGCAACTGGGAAATCCAGTTCTCGGGACCCGGAAGCCAGCGGCTGCGCGAGGCGTTGCTCGCGAAAGGGGCCCGCCTCCACGAGCTCGTGGAGCCCCGCCGGATCGAAGCGCTGCTCGAGGACTTTTCCAGGTCGCCTCTGGAGGAGGGCCGCGGGTACACGGTCTCGATGCTCCTGACGCTGTCCGGCTGGCTGGAGGCCAATGCCTAGGGCGGCGCGTCCCCTGCGGATTCTCGTCGTCGGCACGGCCTGGCCGCCGCAGACGTTCCTCGGCCGCCTCATGCGCGGGCTCGCGGGCGCGGGCCTCCACGTCCGGATCGCCTTCACGAAGTGGCCCGACGAAGAATGGTTCCTTCGTTCGGACCTGCGGACTTTCAAGACCCGCGCCTGGGAGGGGCCGCGCGTCCTGCGCGTCTTGTGGCTCGGGTGGCTGCTGCTGCGGGCCCTGGTGCGGTCGCCGCGCGACGTGCGGACATTCTGGCGGGCCGCGGCGAAAGAACGGTCGACCACCGAGCGGCTGCGGACGCTCAACCGGCTCCTGCCGTACGCCGGGGTGTCCTGCGACGTGATCTACTTTCCGTGGAACTCGGCCGCGATCGACCACATGCCGCTCTTCGAGCTGGGCAAGCCGGTCGTCGTGAGCTGCCGGGGCTCCCAGGTCAACGTCGCCCCCTACCACCCGCATCGCAACGTCCGGCAGGGGTTGCCCATCACCTTCGGCCGGGCATTTCGAGTCCACTGTGTCTCGAGCGCGATCGAGCGGGAGGCGGCGAAGTTCGGTCTCGATCCCGCCAAGGCGCGCGTCATTCGGGCCGGCGTCGATCCCGACTTCTTCTCCCCGGCGGCCGAACGGGAGCCCTCCGACCGCCTCCGCGTCGTGACGGTCGGAAGGCTCGACTGGACCAAGGGTTTGAGCTACGGGCTCCAGGCGGTTCGCCGCGTCGTCGACGCCGGGGTGCCGATCCTGCTGACCATCGTCGGAGAAGGGCCGGAGAAACAGAGAGTTCTCTTCGCCATCGACGACCTCGGCCTCCAGGACCACGTCCGGGTGCTCGGTCGCCGCTCTCCGATCGAAGTGAGAGACGAGCTCCGGCGCTCGGACATTTTCCTGCTGCCGAGCCTGACCGAGGGTCTCTCCAATGCGGGCGTCGAGGCCATGGGCTGCGGCCTGCCGGTCGTGATGACCGACTGCGGCGGGGCCCGCGAGGGCGTCACGCACGGCGTGGAGGGTCTCATCGTGCCTCTCTGGGACCCGGACGCCATGGGGGACGCCCTCCTCCGCCTGGCGCGGGACGAGGAGCTTCGACGCACCATGGGTCGCGCGGCCCGGGACCGCGTCGTCCGCGACTTCACCGGAGAGCGCCACGTCCGCGAATTCGTCCAGCTTTTCGAGGAGACCCGAACGTGCCCGGCCGCGTAGCGCTCGTCGTGTCGGCGTTTCCGCAGGTTTCGGAGACGTTCATCGTCAGCAAGTTCCTCGGCCTGCTCGAACGCGGGTGGGACGTGCACGTCGTCTGCGGCCGGAGCGAGGAGAAACACCGGGCGCTGTTCCCGCACCTCACGGAAGCTGCCGGCGCGATGGAGCGCATTCACGTCGCCTGGCCGAAGGAGCCCCGCTGGAAGGCCGTGCTGCTCGCGCCGGTGAGCCTGCTCCGGACCCTCGAGGTGGCGCCCCGCCGCACGCTGCGTTACCTCCGCCGCGCCATTCCGCGATTCGGGTTGCTCGGAGCGATCGCCCGGCTCTACCTCGACGCCGATCTCGTCCGGCTCGGCCCCGACATTCTGCATTTCGAGTTCGGTTCGCTGGCGACCGGCCGCATGTACCTTCGCGAGCTGCTGGGCTGTCGCATCACCGTGAGCTTTCGCGGCTACGACGTGAATTACGTCGGGCTCGATCAGCCGTACCACTTCGAGCCCGTCTGGTCGCAGGCGGCGGGCCTCCATTTCCTGGGCGAGGACCTGTGGCGCCGGGCCCGCCGGCGGGGATGCCCTCCCGACCGATTCCATGCGCTCATCCCGCCGGCGATCGATCACGAGTTCTTCCGGCCGGAGGCGCGGGCCGCCGCCGATCCCGGCCGGCCGTTCCGGATCCTGAGCGTCGGTCGCCTCGAATGGAAGAAGGGGTATGAAGACGCGCTGCTCGCGATTCGCCGTCTCGTCGACCGGGGCGTTCCGTGCGAGTACCGGATCGTGGGCGACGGCGAGTACCTGGGAGCCGTGGCGTTTGCGCGCCATGAGCTGGGGCTGGAGAGAGTCGTGGAGCTTCTGGGGGCAGGTTCGCGCGAAGACGTCCGCCGCGAGATGCAGAGCTGCGGACGTCCTGCTCCATGCCGCGGTCTCCGAGGGATTCTGCAACGCCGCGATGGAGGCGCAGTCGATGGAGCTGCCGGTCGTCTGCACGGATGCCGACGGACTGCCCGAGAACGTAGCCGACGGCGAAACGGGCTTCGTCGTCCCGCGCCGCAATCCCGCCGCGCTCGCCGAAAAGCTCGAGGTTCTCTGGCGCGATCCCGCGCTCCGCGAACGGATGGGCAAGGCGGGCCGGCGCCGGGTCCTGGAGAAGTTCAGGCTCGTGGACCAGCTGAATCGGTTCGAGAGATTCTTCGAGCAGGTTCTCGAGAAACCCGCCGCGTCCCAGGCGGAGAGCGTCGCGGAGCCGGTGGCCGCCGCGGGAGGGGCTCGATCGTGAGCCAGGAAGTCGCGCTCGTCTGGATCGGGGGAGGTGAGCCGCCCCGGTGGTCCCCCGGTCCGACCCTGCGCGCCGAGGCGACGCCGGACTCGATCGCAAAGTGCGTCGCCCGGGAGCTCCCCGGGTCGGGGGCGGCGGCGTGGCTCTTCTGGTCGGCCGACCTCGGCGCACCCGACGCCGCTCGCGTGATGGAGGCCCTGGACCGCCCCGGCGACCTCTGGCACGCCGGCCTGCGGCTCGGCATGGGCGGGCTTCCGCGCGCCATCGACCACGTCGCTCCGACGTGGATGCTGAACCGGGATCCCGATGTCTCGATCGAAGCCACTTCGTGGCGGCTGTCGTTCGACGCCTGCCTCGTTCGGACCGAGGTCCTGCGCCGGATGGGAAGCGTGCGGCCCGAGTTTCGGACGCTCACCGGCGCGGCGCTCGAATTCGGCCACCGCTGCGTGCGCGCGGGCGTACTGATGCGCCACCTCGGGTGGCTCGCCGGAGCGGCCACGGCGCGGCGGAACGTCCCGGACGTTCCGCTCGAGGACGAGCTGCGATTCCTCTACTATCGATTCGGGCGGCGCTGGGTCCGCTGGGCCTGTCTCCGCATGGTCCTGACGGGCCGGACGGCCCCGGGACCCGGTCTCGGCACGCTTCGGTCGGGTGACGAAGCTCCCCGCCGCCGCCCGCGCCGGCGAACTTCCGAGACGCGGCGGCCGGGACTCGCGGCCTCCGGAGAAACCGCGGGGCGCGGTCACGATCCTCATTCCGACCGTCGACCGCTATCCGTACCTCGAGAAGCTGCTCTCCCAGCTTCGGGAGCCAGACCGTCCCGCCGCTCGAGATCGTCATCGTCGACCAGACGCCTCTCGACCGCCGCCGCAAGGACCTGGCCGCGAAGTTTCCGGAGCTTCCCATCCGTCTTCTCGAGCTCGACCGGGCCGGCCAGTGCTCCTCGCGCAACGCCGGCATCCAGGCCTCCGTCGGCGACTTCCTGCTGTTCCTCGACGACGACGACGAGGTTCCGCCGGATCTCGTCGCGAGGCATCTCGCGGCGCTCGAACAGTTCCGCAACGACGTGTCCTGCGGCGTCGCCGAAGAGGACGGGGCGGGCCCGATCCCCGAGGCGTTCCGCCTGACCCGCGTCAGCGACGTCTTCCCGACGAACAACTCGCTCATCCGCAAGAGCATTCTTTCCGGCTCGGGGCTCTTCGATCTCGCGTACGACCGGGGCGCCCGCGCGGACGCCGACCTCGGCATGCGCCTCTACCTCGCCGGCAACCTCATGATCCTTCACGCCGACAACCGCGTCCTCCATCGCCACGCGCCGAGCGGCGGGCTGCGGACTCACGGGGCCCGCGTGATCACGTATGCGAGCAGCCGGAAGAGGCTGTGGCACCGACACCTGCTCTCCACGACCGAGATCTATCTCGCGCGGCGCTACTTCTCCGACCGGCAGGTCCGGGAGATGCTGTGGCTTTCGGCTCTCGGAACGTTCAGCGTTCGGGGCGGATCGCTGGAAGAAGGCCGCCAAAGTCGCCGCGGCTCTGCTTCTCCTCCCTCACAGCATCTGGACGATGCGCCGCCGGACCCGGCTGGCCGATGCGATGCTCAAGGATTTCCCGCAGATCCCGCGACCTCTTCCGGATGGCCGGGCCGTCGAGGCTGTCTGATGCGCCTGCTGGTCGTGTCGAGCGAGTTCCCGCCCGGTCCCGGAGGGATCGGCACGCATGCCCACCGGCTTTCGGTCGCGCTCGCGCGACGCGGGTGGGAGGTCGTGGTCTTGACCTCGCAGGACTACGCCTCGGAGTCGGAGATCGGCCAGTTCAATGCATCGCAGCCGTTCCCCGTGGTGCGGTTCCGCCGCATCTCCGGGCCGCCGATCGAGGCCCTGTATCGGTCCGATCGAGCTCTCCCGCTGGCTTCGCCGGCACCGGCCGACGGCGATTCTCGCCTCCGGCAGCCGGTCCGTGATTCTGACGGCCGGCCCGTTCCACCGGCCGCGATCTTCCCTGGATCGCGGTCGGGCACGGAACGGAGTTCGGATGTCGGCGCGGGCTGGGAGGCGCATGCCGTGCGCTGGGCATTCCGCCGCGCGACCGGCGTCGTCTGCGTCAGCGAGTTCACGCGAGTCCGGATGCACGAGGCCGGCATCCGGCCACGGCACGAGTGGGTGATTCCCAACGGCGCCGATCACGAGCGCTTTCTCCGGCTGCCGCCCGACGAAGCGCTGTCCGAGCGCGCGAGCGCTCGGGCTCGAAGGGGCCCGGATCCTCCTCAGCGTGGGCAACGTGACCGAGCGAAAAGGCCACGACATCGTCGTGCGCGCCCTCCCCGAGATTCTTCGGCGCCAACCGAACACACACTATCTGGTGGCCGGGCTTCCGACCCGCGGGCGGGAGCTCGAGGAGCTGGCCGAAAGCCTCGGCGTGAAGGATCACGTTCGGCTGCTCGGCCGCGTCGAGGCGGATCGTCTCGTCCGCCTGCTGAACGCGGCGGACGTCTTCGTGATGACGAGCCGCCGGACCGCGGACGGGGACGTCGAAGGCTACGGGATCGCCGCGGTCGAGGCGGCGCTCTGCGGCTTGCCCTCGGTCGTCTCGGGCGGCTCGGGCCTCGCCGAGGCCGTACGTGACGGGGAGACGGGCCTCGTGGTCCCGGCCGAGGATGCCCCGGCCACGGCCGGTGCGATTCTCTCTCTCCTCGAGAACGAAGCGGAGCGCCGGGCGATGGGGGAGCGCGCCCGTCGCCGGGCGAGCGCCGAGCAGACCTGGGAGCGGTGCGCGGCACGGTACGACGAGGCGTTGCGGAGCGTCGCCGGAGTCGCCGGTTCCGTCGACGCCGCCTCCGCCGTCGCCCGCCGGGCGGCCCTGTGAGCACGACCTCATGAAGCTCCTCGTCATCTCGCACACCGCGCACCACCGGGTCGGCGATCGAATCGTGGGCTGGGGCCCCACCGTCCGCGAGCTGAGCCGCCTGGCCGGCCTCTTCACCGAGCTGACCCACGTCGCGCCTCTCTACGACGGCCCGGCGCCGGCGAGCGCGCTTGCCCTACGAGGCGACCAACGTTCGATTCGTGCCGGTTCGGCCGGCGGGCGGCGAATCGTTCGGAGCCAAGCTCGGGGTGCTCGGCGTCTGGGCGGAGTACGTGCGCGTCCTCCGGCGCGAGCTGCGCCGCTGCGACGTCGTGCACGTGCGCTGCCCCGCGAACATCGGCCTCCTCGCGATCCTCTTGCTCGCCGTCGTGCGCGAGCCGCGAAGGCGCTGGATCAAGTACGCCGGCAACTGGCGGCCGAGCGGGGGAGACTTCGTCTCCTACGCACTCCAGCGCTGGCTGCTCGCGCGCGGCGTGGCGCGCGCGGTGGTCACGGTGAACGGTCAGTGGCCGGATCAGCCGGGGCACGTGCGTCCCTTCCTGAATCCCTGCCTGACGGAGGAAGAGCTCCGCGACGGAGCGATCGTCGGCTCCGCGAAGCGGCTGTCGTCGCCCTTGCGCCTGCTCTTCGTTGGCCGGATCGAGGACGCGAAGGGCTGCGGCCGCGCGGTCGACATCACCGACGGCCTCTCGCGGCGCGGCATCGACGCGCGGCTCGACCTCGTGGGGGACGGGCCGGACCGCGAGGCACTGAAGGCGCGGATCGCTTCCGGGGGCCTCGAAGGACGGGTGCGCATGCTCGGCTGGGTGCCGCGGCCGGCCTTGAACGACCTCTACGCCTCGGCCCACATCCTGCTGTTTCCGTCCACGTCGAGCGAGGGATGGCCGAAGGTCCTGAGCGAGGGGATGGCCTACGGCGTCGTGCCGCTGGCGGGCGCGGTCAGCAGCATTCCCCAGTACCTGGAGGCCTTCGGTGCGGGGAAGGCCCTCGACCCCCACGACCGCGAGGCCTTCGTCGACGCGATCGCGGCCTACGTGCAGGATCCGCGGGGCTGGGAGCGGGACGCTTCGCGAGCGATGTCGGCGGCCGCGGGTTTCACCTACTCCAGCTATCTCGGCGCGGTTCGCCGGATCCTCGACCTGGAGGCGGCGTGAGACCGCGGGCGATCGCGCCGCCCGTCGCGTCGGTCGCCGCGATGCCGGCCGCGCCGCGGCCGGATTGGCCCTGGCAGTTTCTTCTGCTGGCGGCCCACGTGCCGGTGGCGCTGCTGATCCCGAAGAATTCGAATCTGGCCACTGGCCACGCGCTCCTCGCCCTCGCGTGCGGCGTCGTCCTCGCCCTGACGTCGTCGCACTGGGAGCGTGTCGCCGCGGCCGCCGCCTACATCACGGGCGCCGAAGTGTTCTGGCGGATGCGGAAGGCGAAGGTTCCATGGGAGTTCGCCAAGTACGCCCTGGTTCTGGTGCTCGTCATCGCCATCGTCCGGACCTGGCAGGCGCGACGGTCCTGGGTTCCCGCGGTCTACTTCCTGCTCCTGCTGCCTTCGGCCATCCTTACGGTACTTCGCCTGAACGCTGAGGAGGCACGCGGCCAACTCAGCTTCAATCTGTCCGGGCCGCTCGCGCTCGCGGCGAGCGTGATGTTCTTCTCCACGCTTCGGCTCAGCAAGCGCGAGCTGAGGTGGGTCTACGCTTTCCTGATCGCGCCAATCGTGTCGATCGCGACCGTTTCGACAATGACGTTCAACAAGTTCCAGCCCGAAGAGTTCGCGAACGCATCCAACGCGATCACGAGCGGCGGCTTCGGCCCGAACCAGGTCTCGGCAATCCTGGGCCTCGGGATTCTCGCGGCGGTCTTCTGGATGCTGATCGGGACCGGGAACAGGGTGGCGACCGCCGGGCTAGGCTTGCTGACCATCTACCTTTTTCGCCAGTGTGCCATCACCTTCTCCCGGGGCGGGCTGTACATGGCGGCCGGCGGGATTCTCGCGGCGGCGTTCTACCTGGCCCGCGACCGGCGCTCCCGATGGAGGCTCCTCGGGGCCGCGGCCGTCGTCTTGCCGCTTCTGTTCTTCGTCGTATGGCCGCGCCTCGAGGCGCTGACCGGAGGCGCCATCGGGGCGCGCTTCGGAAACACCGACAGTACGGGACGCGACCTCCTCATCAAGGGCGACCTGAAGACCTGGTCCGAGAACCCGGTGCTCGGCGCCGGGCCCGGGATGGGAGGAAAGAACCGTCTCAAGTACTTCCACGTGGCGACGGCGCACACGGAGTACACACGCCTCCTCGCGGAGCACGGGATCCTCGGTCTGGCGTCGCTCGTGCTTCTCGGCGTGATGGTGCTGCGCAACATTCGAAGGGCTCCCACCCGACTGGACAAGGCGCTGGCCGCGGGCATGCTCGTCTACAGTCTCCTGAGCATGGCCGTGGACGGCATGCGGCTGGCGTCGGTGTCCTTTGCGTTCGGAATCTCGGGAACGTTGCTCCTGCTTCCGCGGCGACGGGTCGCGGCGGCGTCCGTCCGCGACCGCGTCGCTCCGCGACTGGCCAGGGAGGCCTGAGATTGGCTGCGCGGGTCGAGGAACTGCGGAAGCCGGACCTCCTGTTCATCGGGAACTTCCTCTCCGCGGCGGGCGCGAGCCGCGGGGTCTGCGAAGACCTCGTCGAGCGGCTGCGACAGGCGGGGTGGAGCGTCCGGGCGGCGTCCTCGAAGCACGCGAAGGCTCCGCGGATGCTGGAGATGACCCGGGCGGTGCTCGAGGGAAGGCGCCGGGACGAGGTCGTCCACGTCGACGTCTTCAGCGGCGAGGCCTTCCTGTGGGCGGCGGCGGTCGTTTTTCTGCTGCGCTCGTTCCGAAAGCCTTACCTGCTGACGCTCCGCGGAGGATCGCTTCCCGAGTTCGCCGCCCGGTGGTCCGGCCCCGTCCGCCGGGTCCTCGCCGGCGCCCGCGCGGTCACGGTTCCCTCGGAGTTCCTGCACCGGGAGATGCGTGCCTACCGCCCGGACCTCTTCGTGCTGCCGAACCCGCTGAACCTGGCCGCTTATCCGTTCCGGCGCCGGGACCGGGCGGAGCCGCGGCTGATCTGGCTGAGGGCGTTTCACGACACCTACAACCCGACCCTGGCGCCGCGTGTTCTCGCGCTCCTGCGAAGGGACTATCCGGCCGCCACGCTGACGATGATCGGCCCCGACCGGGGAGACGGGACCCTCGCCGCGGCCCGGGCGACGGCCGCGGAGCTCGGGCTCATGGACCAGGTCCGGTTCGTGGACCAGATCCCGAAGGCGGCGGTGGGCGAGTGGCTCTCGCAGGCCGACATCCTGCTCAACACGCCGAACGTCGACAATACGCCGGTCACCGTGCTCGAGGCGCTGGCCTGCGGGCTTTGCGTCGTGAGCACGAACGTCGGAGGCATGCCGGATCTTCTCCGGGACGGCGAAGAAGGGCTGCTCGTGCCGCCGGACGACCCCGAGGCGATGGCCGCGGCCGTCCGTCGGGTGCTCGCCGAGCCGGGGCTGGCCGGCCGATTGTCGGAGAGCGGCCGGCGCAAGGCGGAAAAGATGGATTGGTCGGTCGTCCTGCCGCAGTGGGAGAACCTTCTCCGGGCGGCCGCGGTGAACGGGGCGCACCGATGAGCATGACGGCGGAGCTCTACCGCCGCCTGCCGGCGCCCGTGCAGTCGCTCGCGGCGAGCGCCCGCGGGTACCAGCTCCAGTCCCGCCGGTACGGTCCCGAGACCGAGATTCTCGTGAGCGAGGCCCTCGAGCGCGACTCCTGGGACGCGGCGCGCTGGAAACCCTGGCAGGAGGACCGCCTCGCCCGCACGCTGCACCACGCGGCCACGCGCGTTCCGTATTACCGGGAACAGTGGGCCCGCCGGCGCCGCGACGGCGACCGGTCGTCGTGGGAGGTGCTGGCCAACTGGCCGATCCTTTCGAAGCAGACGCTGCGCGACGATCCCCGGTCGTTCCTGGCGGAGGGCTCCGAACGAGGGATACGAAACGCGAGACGAGCGGCACGACCGGCACTCCGCTCCGGCTCTGGCAACCGCGCTCGACCCTCGTGGACTGGTACGCCCTCTTCGAGGCCCGGATCCGACGCTGGAACGGCGTGAGCCTCGGCGACCGCTGGGCCCACCTCGGCGGGCAGCGCGTCACGCCGATCGGGCGGCGGCAGCCTCCCTTCTGGGTCTGGAACGGCGGGATGCACCAGCTCTACATGTCGACCTACCACATCAAGGCCGACACCGCCGCGGCGTACCTTGAGGCGATGCGGCGCCGCCGGATCCGCTACGTCTTCGGCTATGCGTCGGCGCTGTACGCGCTGGCCGCCGCGGCGAAGGAGAGCGGCGCCGAGGCGCCCGCGATGAGCGTCGTCATCAGCAACGCCGAGGCGTTCTACAAGTTTCAGCGCGAGGCGATCGCGTCCGTGTTCCAGTGCCCGGTCCGCGACACGTACGGTCAGGCCGAGATCGTCTGCGGCGCGAGCGAGTGCGCCGAGGGAGCGATGCACCTCTGGCCGGAAGTCGGCCTGACGGAGTGGATGCGCGACGACGCGGACGAGCCCGTCGAGCCGGGCCGAGCCGGCCGCATGATCTGCACGGCGTTTCTCAACCCGACGATGCCGCTGATCCGCTACGAGGTCGGCGACCGGTCGACGCGTCGCGGAGAGCGGCCATCGCTGCGCGTGCGGGCGCGGCCTTCCGGTGGTTCGCGCCTTCGACGGCCGGACGGCCGACCTGATGCTGACGCCTGACGGCGTGCCCGTCGGGGGGCTCGACACGATCCTTCACGCCGGGCTGCCGATGCGCGAGGCGCAGATCATCCAGGAGAGCCTGCTGCGCTTTCGAATCAAAGTCGTGCCGGCGCCGGGGTTCGGAGGACGAGCACCGGGACGACCTTGTCCGGGGCGTGCACGATCCGCCTCGGCCAGCGCGTCGAAGTCGTCGTCGAGATCGGTGGATTCGATCCCGCGCACGCCGGCCGGCAAGTTCCTGGTCCAGGTCTGCTTGCTGCGCGACCGCCCGGAGCGACGCCCCGTGAGCGGCAGCTCCCGTGGAAGCGAGCTCTCTGGGCCGTCCATGAAGATCGGCATCCTGACGCAGTACTACCCGCCGGAGATGGGCGCGCCGCAGGCGCGGCTCTCGCATCTGGCGGAGCAGTTCGCGCGCCGCGGTCACGAAGTCGTCGTCCTCACGGCGATGCCCAACTATCCCCGCGGAAGCATCTTTCCGGGCTACGGCGGCTTCGTGCGGCGGGAGACCCGCGAGGGTGTCTCCGTGATTCGGTGCTGGCTGTACCCGACGACCGACGTCGGTCTCGTTCCGAGGCTCGCCTCGTACTTCTCGTTCGTCTTTTCGTCGATCCTCGTCGGGACGTTCGCGCTCCCGAAGCTCGACTATCTCCTGACCGAAAGCCCGCCCCTGTTCCTGGGGATTTCGGGATACCTGCTGGCCCGCCGGACCGGAGCGCGCCTGATCTTCAACGTCTCCGACCTCTGGCCCGAGAGCGCGGTCGTCCTCGGCGCGGTGTCCGAGGGCTGGGGACTGGAGGTCGCTCGCCGGCTGGAGGCCTTCTGCTACCGGAAGGCCTGGCTCGTCACCGGCCAGAGCCGGGAGATCCTCGAGAACATCCGCCGCCGATTCCCCGCGGTCCCGGTGTATCACCTGTCGAACGGCGTCGACACGGACCTCTTCCGTCCGGAACGCCGGTCGTCGGCGGCCCGGGCGCGCTTCTTCGACGGCCGGGGAACGGACGGGCTCGTGCGTTGCGCTCTACGCCGGGCTGCACGGGATGGCCCAGGGGCTGGAGCAGATCCTCGAAGCCGCGGCGCGCCTCCGGGACGTCGCGGCCCTGGAGTTTGCGCTGGTCGGCGACGGCCCGCTGAAGAAGGAGCTGAGGGCGAGGTGCGAGGCGCTCGGCCTCGCCAACGTCCGGTTCCTCGACGCGCGGCCCCGCGAGGAGATGCCGGAGCTCGTCGCCTCCGCGGACCTCGCGCTCGTGCCGCTGAAGATGTCGATCCCGGGCGCGGTGCCGTCCAAGATCTACGAGGCGATGGGCGCCGGGGTGCCGATCGTGCTCGTCGCCGCCGGCGAAGCCGCCGACATCGTCGGCCGTTCGGAGGCCGGCGTCGCGGTTCCTCCGGGCGACGTCGCGGCCCTGGAGGCCGCGATCCGGGCGCTCGCCGGAAACCCGGAGCGGCGGGCGAAGCTGGGCCGGTCCGGTCGGGCCGCGGCCGTCCGCGATTTCGACCGGATCGGGATCGCGGACCGCTTCGCCACCCACCTCGAAGGAGCCCTGGCGTGAAGATCCTGAGCGTCGTCGGAGCCCGGCCCAACTTCATGAAGATGGCGCCGGTCGTCGAGGAGATTCGCCGGCGGGGGATTCCCCATCTCTTCGTCCACACCGGGCAGCACTACGACGGCAACATGTCCCGCGTGTTCTTCGACGAGCTCGGAATGCCGAAGCCCGACGTCGACCTCGGCGTCGGCTCCGACACCCATGCGCGCCAGACGGCGCGGATCATGACGGCGTTCGAGGACGTCTGCCGCGAGAACCGGCCGGACGTGATCCTGGTCGGAGGCGACGTCAACTCCACGGCCGCCGTGGCGCTGGTGGCGGCCAAGGAGAACGTGGCCCTCGGGCACGTCGAGTCGGGACTGCGCTCCTTCGATCGAACGATGCCCGAGGAGGTCAACCGCGTGGTCACCGACCACCTCTCGACCTACCTCTTCACGACCGAGGCGAGCGCGAACGAGAACCTGGCGCGCGAGGGAATCCCGGCCGAGCGGGTGCACCTGGTGGGCAACTGCATGGTGGACACGCTTCTCAAGCACGTCGGCGCCGCCGTCTCGCGGGCTCCCTGGTCCGGGCTCGGGCTCGAGCCGGGCGGGTACGCGCTGCTGACCCTTCACCGCCCGTCCAACGTGGACTCGGATGCGACGCTCTCGACGATCATGGGCTCGATCCGATCGGTGTCCGCGCGACTGCCGATCCTGTTCCCCGTCCATCCGCGGACGCGCGGCCGGCTCGAGGCCGCGGAGGTCGCGCTGGGAACCCAGGTCCGACTGTGCGAGCCCCTCCCGTATCTCGCCTTTCTCGGTTTGATGGCGAAGGCGGCGTTCGTCCTGACGGACTCGGGCGGGATCCAGGAGGAAACGACGGCCCTCGGCGTGCCCTGCCTGACGCTCCGTCGCAACACCGAGAGGCCCGTGACGGTCACCCACGGCACCAACCGCCTCGCCATGACCCCCGAGGAGATCCGTTCGGGCGTGCAGGAGATCCTCGACGGACGATGGCCGAAGGGCCGGCCCGTCCCCTTCTGGGACGGCCACGCGAGCCAGCGCATCGTGACGATTCTCGCCGGGAGCGCCACCTGATGCCGGCCCGGGAACCGGACGGCATGGCGGCCGAACGCCAGCGCATCCTGGCGGAGTACCGTCGGAGGGAGCGGGACGTCGACCCGGCCCTCTACGCTCCCTGGAATCCGGCGGCGATCCTCAGTCGCGCGTCCCGGACCCGGATGGCGGCCCTGCTGCTTGCGCGCGCCGGGGTCTTTCCGACCCCGGGGGATCCGTGCCTCGAGATCGGGTTCGGCTCGCTCGGCTGGCTCGCCGAGCTTCTCGCCTGGGGGATGCGCGAACGGGACCTCCACGGGATCGAGCTCGACGCCACCCGGGCGGAGCGGGCGCGCGAGGCCTTTCCCGCCGCCGACCTGCGCACGGGGGACGCCTCCCGCCTGCCCTGGCCCGACGGGACCTTCCGGCTCGTCGTCGCCTCGACGATGTTCAGCTCGATCCTCGATTCCGGGCTCCGTCAGGCGGTGGCGGCGGAGGCGGCCCGCGTCCTGGCGCCCGGGGGAGCCCTTCTGTGGTACGACCTGCGCGTGAACAACCCGCGCAACCCGAACGTCCGGCGCATCGGGAGGGGCGAGCTTCGGGCCCTGTTCCCGACGCTCGCCGGGGCCGACCGGACGGTCACGCTGGCGCCGCCCCTCGCCCGCCTTCTCGCCCCGCGTTTCGAGCCGCTCGCGCGGCTTCTGGAGTCGATTCCTCTTCTGCGCACCCATCGGATGGCCGTTCTCGTCAAAGGAGCAAAATGAGCAACTCCGTTCCGTTCTTTCGCCCCAACGTCACGGACGCCGAGATCGACGAGGTCGTCGCGGTCCTGCGCTCCGGATGGCTGACCACGGGACCCCGCGTGCAGCGTTTCGAGGAAGAGTTCGCCCGGGCGGTCGGGCGCGCCGCACGCGGTGGCGGTGAACTCCTGCACCGCCGCCCTGCACCTCGCCGTCGAGGCCCTCGGTCTGAAGGCGGGCGAGGCGGTCGTGGTCCCGACGATGACCTTCGCCGCCACGGCCGAGGTCGTCCGGTACCTCGGCGCCATCCCGCTGCTCGTCGACTGCGATCCCGTGACGCTCAACATCGATCTCGAGGACGCGGGCCGCAAGCTCGACGCTCTGGCGGCCGGGAAGCCGGTGGCCGGAGTGCCGGCGGGCACGCGGGTCGTGGGCATCATTCCCGTGCACGTCGGCGGCCTGATGCTCGACGTCGCGGCCGTCCAGGCCTTCGCCGATCGCTACGCCCTCTGGGTCGTCGAAGACGCCGCCCACTCCTTTCCGGCGGCCTGGCGGCCCGGTGCGACCGCGCCCTGGCAGCGGTGCGGGGAGAACACCTCCGCCATCACCTGCTTCTCCTTCTACGCCAACAAGACGATCACGACCGGCGAAGGCGGGATGGCGACGACGTCCGATCCCGAGCTCGCCGACCGCATGCGCCTGATGTCCCTGCACGGCCTCTCGCAGGACGCCTGGAAGCGCTACACGGGCGGTGGCAAGTGGGACTACCGGATCCTCGCTCCGGGCTTCAAGTACAACCTCACCGACGTCGCCGCGGCGATCGGGATCCACCAGCTCGCCCGCGCGGAGTCGATGCGGCAGGAACGCGAGGACGTCGCGCGTCGGCTGTCCGAGGCGCTCGCGGATTCCGACGATCTCGAGCTTCCGCCGATGCCCGAAAACCGGGTGCACGCGTGGCACCTCTTTCCGATCCGGCTCCGGCTGGACCGCCTCGCGATCGATCGCAACGCCTTCATCGACGAGCTGAAGGGCCGGGGCGTGGGCTGCTCGGTGCACTGGCGTCCTCTCCACCTGCACACCTACTACGCGCAGAAGTTCGGCTGGCGTCCGGCCGACCTGCCTTCGGCCTCGGCGACCTGGGAGCGGCTGGTCAGCCTGCCGATCTTCCCGGGCATGACCGCCGCGGAGATCGCTGCCGTCGCCGACGCCGTCCGCGGAATCTGCCTCGAGAACCAAAGGAGCCCGTCTCGGGCGGCGCGCGCCTAGGTCGGGGCCTGCCGCGCTTCGTCGAGGTGGCGCTCGCGGCGGCGGGGCTCGTCGTCGCGGCCCCGATCATCGGACTCTGCGCCGTCGCGATCCTGGCGACCTCGGGACGGCCCGTCTTCTTCCGGCAGTTCCGCGTGGGCCGCGCCGGCCGTCCTTTCCGGCTCGTCAAGCTCCGCTCGATGCGCGCGTCGAGCTCCGGTCCGAGCGTCACGGCGCGCGGCGATGCCCGCGTGACTCCGGTGGGGCGCTGGCTGCGGCGCACCAAGCTCGACGAGCTTCCGGAGCTCTGGAACGTGCTCCGGGGAGACATGTCCTTCGTCGGTCCGCGACCCGAGGTTCCCGAATACGTGGACCTCGACAACCCTTTGTGGGCAGATGTCTTGCAGGTAAGACCGGGTTTGACGGATCCGATGACGTTGACGCTGCGCGACGAGGAGGCGCTGCTGGAGGTCGTGGAAGGGGATAGAGACCGTTACTACCGCGAGACGCTGCAACCGCAGAAGCTCGCGGGCTACCGGGCCTATCTCGAGAGGCGGACCTGGCGGACTGATTTCCGTGTGATCTACGACACAATCGCGGCTCTTCTTGCCGCACGGAAGGTCTCCAGGCCGAAGGAACAGGACCGCGGGCTGTCCGAAAGGCCACCCGAGGCTTGAAAAGGAGGCTCGGATTCGTTACCTTCATAGTTCCTGAAGCTCAAATGATTTCCCTTGCCGTCTCGGGGCGGGGAAGAAGGGGTGCCGCCTTCCGGGGGGTACCTCTTCTTCCCCGACTCAACAGCAGGCTGTCAAGAAGCTGGCCGTCGCGGGCCGGAGCGAGGATCGTCCGGGTGACCACCAAGGACTTTCAGCCTCATCTGACCCGGGGGTTCCAGTTCGCGCTGGACGTGACGATGCTCGTCCTCGCGTTCGCCTTCGCATACCTCCTGCGCTTCGAGTTCGCGGTGCCGGAGGACGAGCTTCACAACGCCCTCCAGCAGCTTCCCTACGTGGTCCTGGTGCAGCTCGCCGCGCTGGCCCTCGCCGGCGTGTACAGCTTCATCTGGCGCTACGTCGGGCTCGGCGAGGTCAAGGCGTTCGTCTACGCGGCGGTCTGGTCGGCGCTCGTCCTCGGGGTCCTGCGGCTGAGCCTGCCGTCGAGCCTCGGCAACTGGCGCGTGCCGCTGTCGGTCACCCTCATGGACACGGTCCTGGCGTTCGGCGGCGTGCTCGGGCTGCGCGTCGTGCGGCGGTACGTCTACGAGAAGGGGCAGCGGAGCGCCGGCGGGTCGCCCAGGCGGGGACCGCCGAGCTCGTGCCGACGCTCCTCATCGGCGCCGGCCGGGCCGGGCTGCTCGCGGCGCGGGAGATCGAGGGGCGCGGCGACATGAACCTCGACGTGAAGGGGTTCGTCGACGACGACTCCGAAAAGCGGGGCGCCGTCATCCACGGCGTGCGCGTCCTCGGGTACGACGGAGGACCTTCCCCGCCTCGTCAAGGAGCTCGGCATCGAGCAGGTGGTCATCACGATCGCGCAGATCTCGCGGCAGGAGATCCTGCACCTGATCGACCTCTGCCGGAAGATCCAGGTCAGCATCCGCATCATCCCGGGCCTCTACGACGATCCTCCAGGGCAAGGTGCAGGTCACGCGCATCCGCAACGTGCAGATCGAGGACCTCCTCGGCCGCGAGCCGATCTACCTCGACGAGGAGCAGATCGGGCACTTCCTGGCCGGCAAGCGGGTCATGGTCACCGGCGCGGGCGGCTCGATCGGCTCGGAGCTGGCGCGCCAGGTCGCCCGGTTCCAGCCGGCGAAGCTCCTGCTCGTCGAGCGCGCCGAGTTTGCGCTCTTCGAGATCGACGGCGAGCTGCGGCGGACCCGCGCCGAGATCGAGATCGTCCCGCTCGTCGCCGACGTCGGCGACGAGGCGCAGGATGCGCGCCGATGCTTCGGCGAGCAGCGCCCCCAGGTCATCTTCCACGCCGCCGCCCACAAGCACGTGCCGATGATGGAAGCCAACCCGGGCGAGGCCATCAAGAACAACATCCTCGCCACGCGTCTCCTGGGCGAGCTCGCCGGCGAGCACGGCGTCGAGGCGTTCGTCATGATCTCGACGGACAAGGCCGTCCGCCCGACCTCGATCATGGGCGCGACCAAGCGCGTGGCCGAGCTCGCGATCCAGGACCTCGCCGGCCGTTACGCGACGCGCTTCGAGGCCGTGCGGTTCGGCAACGTCATCGGCTCGGCCGGGCTCGGTCGTGCCGATCTTCCGCGAGCAGATCCGCCGCGGCGGCCCGGTCACCGTGACGCACCCGGAGATGCGGCGCTACTTCATGACGATCCCGGAGGCGGCCCAGCTCGTGCTCCAGGCCGGCGCCATGGGCGAGGGCGGCGAGATCTTCATCCTCGACATGGGCGAGCCGGTCCGGATCCTGGACCTGGCCGAGGAGATGATCACGCTGACCGGCCTGCGGCCGTACGTCGACATGGACATCGTCTTCACGGGACTGCGCCCCGGGGAGAAGCTCTTCGAGGAGCTGGAGCTCTCGGGCGAGCAGATCGCGAAGACCCGGCACCCGAAGATCTTCAACGGCAAGCTGAACGCCTACCCGTCCGAGGACGTGGCGCGGGCCCTGCGGTTCCTCGAGGAGCTCGCCCGCGAGGGCGACGGGACGGCCATTCGGCGGTTCCTCAACACGCTCCTGCCGGAGGCCAACCTCGGCGTGCGGCGCGCGACGCGCGAGCGGACGCGCCCGACCGATCCCCCCGGGCTGACCGAGGAGCGCGCGACGCCCACGGTGTCGTAGCCGCCCGACGCGCTAGCCGTCGAGCAGCGCCGCCACGTGCTCGGCGATCGCAGGCGCGGCGGTCAACCCCGGCGATTCGATCCCGATGAGGTCGTAGAAGCCGGGCAGGCCGCGCGCGGCCTCGTCGGCGATCACGAAGTCCCGCACGGGCTCGCCGGGGCCCTGGAGCTTCGCCCGGATGCCGGAGATGTCGGGCTCGAGGTCTTCGTCCCGGACGTCGGGCAGGAGCCGCCGGGCGGCCTCCCCGAACGCGGCCCGCTTCTCGGGCGCGACCCGGTAATCCTCGCGGCGGTCCGGAAGGTACTCGGCGTCCGGGCCGAAGCGCAGGCGCCCGCCGGTGTCGAGCACCACGTGGACGCCGAGGCTCTCCTTCGCCGGGACGGGATAAACGAGGTGCGACACCAGGCGGGCGCAGCGGGGCGCCGCCGAGAAATAGCTGCCCTTGCACCAGCGGAGCCGGTAGCCGGCCGCGTCCACGTCGATTCCGGCGAGCTCCGCGACCGTGTCCGACTCGAGACCGGCGGCGTTGATGACGCGTTCGCTGGTGAAGGACTCGCGGCCGGCGCCGCGCCGCAGCGAGAGGCGATAGCCGCCGCGCTCCGGCTCGATGCCTTCGAGCGCGGCGCCCGGGAGCAGGTGCGCTCCCGACGCGAGGGCCGTCGCGAGGAGCGCGTCCATGAGCGCGTGCGCGTCGATGACGCCGGAGCTCTCGGACCACAGCGCGCCGGACGAGCGTACGTTCGGCTCCCGCTCCCGCGCCTCCGCGGCCGAGAGCGGTTCGAGGCGGACGCCGTTGGCCCGCGCGTTCTCCGCGATCCGGTCGAGCGCCGGCCGTTCCCCGGGCGACGTCGCGGTGATCAGCTTGCCGATCCGACGGTGGGGGATGTCCCGCGCCGCGCAGAGCGAATAAAGACGCTCGTTTCCTTCACGACAGAGGCGCGCTTTGAGCGATTCGGGCGGATAATAGATGCCGGCGTGGATGACCTGGCTGTTGCGGCTCGAGGCCCCCATGCCGTGACGCGGGTTTCGGTCCACGAGGATCAGGTCGGGATAGTCCCGGGCGAGCCGGGCGGCGAGGGCCAGGCCGACGACACCGGCGCCGACGACGGTGATCGCGGTATCGGTCATCGGCGCGAACCCGGCGTCACCCGGGCATTTTAGCCGGGGCGGGCGGGCGCTGGACCGGGGATTGCATTCCCCCGGAACAGCGGTCACCGGAACGAAATCGTGTGCGGGCAGGGTAAGGAGGCGAAGTGTTGCCAAAGATCGTCACGCGAGGCGCGGCCGTGGTTCGAAGACTCTCCGGCATGCCGCCGCGGCTGGTCTCGGGGAGCCTCCTCGGCCACCCGATCCGGTTCGTCGAGGGAAGCGTCCGCGACAAGAGCGACTACGACGACGCCTGGTTCCTGGCCTGCGCGCTGCATTCCGAGGTCATCTTCGACGTGGGCGCGAACCAGGGTCACATGGCGGTCCTGGCGATGCTGTGCCCGGGAGTCAAGCAGGTCTTCCTTCTCGAGCCCAACCCCGACGCCCTCCTCATCGCGTCGGAGAATCTGATCCGCAACCAGCTCTCCGCCCGGGCGCGGTTCATCTGCGCGTTCGTGTCGGACCGGAGCGGCGATACCGCCCGTCTCTGGACGGTCGGCCCCGGCGCGGCCGGGAGCATGTATGCCGGACACGCCACGACGGCGTCGCGGGCCGGGCAGTCGATCGAAGTGCCCACGGTCACGGTCGACGAGCTGAGCACTGGATGGAAAGTCATTCCAGACCTCGTCAAGATCGACGTGGAAGGCGCCGAGGGCCTCGTCCTCGCGGGTTCCCGAAGCCTCGCGGCCCAGGGCCGGACCCGCTTTCTCGTCGAGATGCATTCGAACCCGGAGCTCGCGATGACGGCGAACGCGTCCGCGGTCCTGGGGTGGTGCGACGGGCTGGGCTACTCGGCCTGGTATCTGGCACGCGGGACGCGGCTCAAAAACCCCGACCAGGTCCGCGACCGGGGGCGGTGCCATCTCCTGCTCCAGCCGGCCACCTGGTCGTATCCGGCCTGGCTCGCGGGGATTCCGCAGTCGGCGGATCTCGCGAGCGTGCCCCTCTCCGGTCCGTCGGATTCGTGATCCGGGGCTACGCCAGGACGGTCTTCCGGCAGTAGAAGCCCTCGGCGAAGCGGGAGGGGGAGTTGGACTCGATCCCCCGAAGGCGAAGGGGCGCCCAGAAGGTCTCGGCGTCGAACCACTGGTTGTCCGCCTGCGACGGAAAGGCCTTCAGGACGTGCTCGATCTTCTTCCGGCAGATCGCCTCGGACAGCGGCACGTACAGGTTGGGCGACCGGAGGTCGCCGTCGTACTTGGGAATCTCGTACTCGAGGATCAGGTGATCGCGGAACGTGTTCCAGGCGAGCTCGGCGAGCGTCCGGTGGTCCTGGTGGGCGTCGCCTCTCCAGGGGCAGAAGACGAGGTCCGGTGACGGCCGCCGCTTGAGGCGCTCGAACTCCTCCTTGAGGCGGACGACCTGGGAGGGGAAGAAGCCGTCGCGGAACGTCTTCGACTGGAAGCGCAACCCCTTCGCGCCGCCGGCGAGCGCCCGGGCGCTGCGCCGCGCCTCCCGCGCCCGGACGGCCGAGCCGCTGAAGACGACCCAGTCGATCTCGACTTTTCCCGGCCGCTCCAGGAGGTGAAGGAGGGTGCCGCCGCAGCCGATCTCGATGTCGTCGGAGTGCGCGCCGAGACACAGAACGCGGAGCGGTGCGCTCGTCCGGCGAGGAAGCTCGAGGCGCAGCATCGGATCGGCTCGTCAGTTTTCCGGCCGGAAGACCGGCTGGACCGGACGGCCCTCGAGGAAACGCTCGATCCCGCCGTCGAGCGCTCTCCGGTACACGGCCAGGGCCTCGCCGACCGCCTCGATCGTCCGATCGATCTCGTCGTTGCCGTGCGCGAAGCTGACCACGAGCGACGGCATGAGAATGCCCCGCTTGAGCGTCTCCTGCAGGACCAGGGTCCGGAAGGGCTGGGAGGGCTTGCCGTCGGCATCCCTCGCCGCATAGACGAGGTTGCAGTCCCGGCCGAGGACCTGGAAGTGGCCCTCGACGCCCTGGCGGCGCGCCGCCTCCTCGATCCCGGCCCGGAGCCGCGCGCCCTGGCGGTGCAGGACTTCGACGACCCCCTCGCGTTCGTAGATCTTCATTGTCTCGACCGCGGCCGCGAGCCCGTGGCTCTCGGCGCCATGCGTCGTCGAGAGCAGGAAGACCCGCTCTCCCGCGTGGCGGATGCCGCCGCGCTCCATGAACTCCCGCTTGCCGACGAGGGCCGAGACGGAGAATCCGTTCGCGAGGGCCTTTCCGAACGTGGAGAGATCCGGGGTGACGCCGTAGAGCGCCTGCGCGCCCCCGAGGTGCCAGCGGAAGCCCGTGATCATCTCGTCGAAGACGAGGAGGGCGCCCGCCGCGTGGCAGCGGTCGCGCAGCCCTTCGAGGAAGCCGGGGGCCGGCTCGTGCACCGCGGCGGCCTCGAGCACGAGACAGGCGATCTGTCCCGGGAACCGGCGGAAGAGAGCGTCGACGCTCTCGAGGTCGTTGTAGCGGAAATTCAGAGTCAGGGCGCGCGTGCTCTTCGGGATCCCGGCCGGCATCGCGGTCGTCCCGATGAACCAGTCGTCCGTCGAGAAGAAGGGCTGGTCGCGGCAGATGGCGACGAGGTCCCGGCCCGTGCAGGCGCGCGCGAGCTTGACGGCGGCCGTCGTCGCGTCCGAGCCGTTCTTGCAGAACTTCGCCATGTCCGCGCCACGGATCAGGCCGAGCAGGCGCTCGGCGCACTCGACCTCGAGGGGGGAGGGCCGGGTGAAGTTGGCGCCGAGGCGCATGGCGGCGGCCGCCGCCTCGACGACGGCGGGATGGGCGTGGCCGAGTGTCACCGACCGCAGTCCCATGCCGTACTCGATGAACTCCCGGCCGTCGAGGTCCCAGACGTGGCAGCCGCGGCCCCGGACGATGAAGGCGGGAGCGCCTTCGGGATACTGATCGTCGCCCTTGGCGTAGGTGTGGGCGCCGCCGGGAACGAGATCGTGCGCCCGCTGGCGGAGCTCGGCCGAGCGCTCGGACTCCGCCAGGGGCGCGGCGGCGGGATCGGCGAGGGGCGGCTTCGCGCTCATGCGGGGTGGGGCGTCCTCAGCGCGGGCCTGGGGGCTTCCAGACCTCCCAGGGCGTCTCCCCGCGCGCGTACATGTCGTCGAGCAGCTGCTTCTCCTTGAAGGTGTCCATTCCCACGAAGAAGCCGTCGTACTTGTGCGTGATCAGCTCTTTCTTCGCGATCAGGCGCTGGAACGGCTCCTGCACGAGCTCCTCGCCCGGCCGCAGCGCGTCGAAGATCGAAGGCCGGAGCACGAAGAACCCGGCGTTGACCCAGATGTCCGACTTCGAGACGTCCTTGATGTCGGTGACGTTGCCGTCGCCGTTGGCGCTGACGAGGTGGAACGTGAAGCCGGGCCGCGTGGAGAGGAAGATCCCGGTCTTCTTCTTTTCGCGGATCGTGTCGATCAGGGCCGGCAGCGGGCAGTCCGAGAGGCCGTCGGTGTAGTTGGCCAGGAAGAGCTCGTCGTTCTCGACGTATTTCTGGACCGCCTTCAGCCGCATCCCGATGTTCGCGTGGAGGCCCGTGTCGACGAAGGTGATCTTCCAGTCCTGGATGTCGCTCGACGCGAGCGCGATGTCACGGCCGCCGTTGGTCAGGGTGAAGTCGTTCGAGAGGTACTCGTTGTAGTTGAGGAAGTAGTTCTTGATGATGTCGGCCTTGTAGCCCAGGCACAGGATGAATTCCTTGTGGCCGAAATGGGCGTAGTACTTCATCACGTACCAGAGAATGGGCCGGTAGCCGATGTTGATCATCGGCTTCGGGATGATTTCGGAGTACTCCTTGAGACGCATCCCAAGGCCGCCGCAGAAGAGAACGACCTTCATGGCTCGGTTTTTCGGTTCACGACCATTGTACCAGCCCGGGGGGCTAGGACACGGGCTCGAGGAGGCCGTGGTCGAGCAGGGCGTCCGCGGCGGCCCGCACGCGGTCGAACGGGAGGCCGGAGCGGTCGGCGACGTCGAGCAGCGTCGGCCCGCCGTCGGAGAGATTGAGCACCCAGAGCATCGCCATCTGGAGCTGCCCCGGGTCGGGCTCGCCGCCGATCGCCCGATAGAGGCCGCGGCGGCCGAGCTGCGGCTCGCCTTTCGGGTGCGTGTTCCGGTACCGGCCGTTGCCTTCGAGGACGGCGACGACCGCGAGGTATGCGCGCAGAGATCCGGCGAGGCTCTCGGGGCGCACGAATCCGACGTCGTCGGCCGAGGTGTGGTACTCGGGGTACGCGCCGTGCGGCGTGCGGGTCAGGCTGCCGACCGCGAGATTGAAGCCGGGCGAGTTGTACTGCCGTTCGTCGTACCCGTAGGGCGAGAAGTCGACGATCCGGTGCGGTTCGCCCGAGTGTTTCAGGACGTGCTGCGCGGCGCGATCGATCTCGGCGTCGCCCCGCCGGCTCTTCTTGTACGTCAGCGGGCCGGCGTCGCCGACGCAGGCCGCCGTCAGTCCGTTGCGGATCCGGGCGGCGGCGGCTTCGTTCCTGGCGAGCCACGTGATCGAGCCGATCGTCCCGGGCAGGAACAGGAAGCGGTAGGAGTAGCGCCGCTCGACGCCCGAGAGCATCCGCGCGAGCGTCGCGAGGAGAGCCAGGCCGGAAAGGTTGTCGTTGGCGAGCGACGGGTGGCAGGCGTGCGCCGAGAGCAGCACCTCGTCGGGGAGCGAGCCCGGCAGCAGCAGCTCGCCGTAGCTGAGGCTTCCTGGAGCGAGGGTCGAGTCGATCACGACGTCGTAGGGCCCCTCGCCCAGCCGTTCGAGGTCGCGGTGAGCGAGACAGAATCCCCAGTCCTCGGCGTAGTAGGACGTGCGGTAGGGAACCCAGTCGGGCCGGTCCGGCAGGGTGTGGAGCCGGGGACGCAGCTCCGACAGCGTGAAGCGGCCGCGCACCGGCACGCTGTAGTTGACGACGTGCAGGTTCGAGCGGCGGAAGTCGATGACCCGCTCGCCCCGCGCGTCCGCGACCCAGGCGTCGCGGATGTTCCACTCGTTGGGGACGGTCCAGTCGAGGACCGGGGTGCCCGACGGGACCTCGTGAATCGTCAGGCCGGTCTCCTCGCGCAGCACCCGGAGGGTCTGGCGCAGGCCCTCTCCGGTGATGCTCCGGCACACCGGGTAGAGCCTCGCGACGAGCTCGTGCATCGTTCCGCCCAGGGCCGGAAGGTCCGCCGTCCGCCGGGTCTCCGCGAGCGAACCGGCCGCGCTCATTCCGCGAAGTCCGGATAGGTCCGGTCGCGCTCCGCGATCACGCGCACCGGCTCGGGCCAGGCGATCCCGAACGCGGGATCGTCGAAGCGAACGCCCGCGCCATGGTCCGGGCTGTACGGCACCGACATCTGGTAGGCGACTTCCGTCGAGTCCTCGAGCGTGAGATAGCCGTGCGCCAGGCCTTCGGGAACGTAGAGCATCGTCCGGTTCTCCGAGGTCAGCCGCACGGCGAAATGCCTGCGAAACACGGGGGAGTCCCGCCGCAGGTCGATCACGACGTCGTGGATGGCGCCCCGCGTGCAGCGCACGAGCTTGGCTTCGGCGTGCGGCGGCCGCTGGTAGTGCATTCCCCGGAGCGTTCCGCGGCGGTCGTTGAAGGAGACGTTCGCCTGGGCGACGCGGGGGTCGAGCCCGCGCTCGACGAACTCCGCCGCGCAGAAGGTCCGCGCGAAGAATCCCCGCGAGTCCTCGAACCGGTCGGGCTCGACGACGAAGGTGCCGGGGAGCGACGTCTCCTGGAAGCGCATCAGGGGATCACCGCCACGCGGGGGATCGGGACCACGAACTTCCCTCCCCACTCCCGCACGCCGGCGAGCTGGCCGACGATCTCGTCCCGGAGGTTCCAGGGAAGAATCAGCACGTAGTCCGGCCGGGTCTCGCGGATCCTTTCGGGCGGAAAGATCGGAATGTGCGTGCCCGGCGTGTAGCGGCCGTGCTTGTAGGGATTGCGGTCGACTGCGTAGTCGACGAAGTCGGTCCGGATCCCGCAGTAGTTCAGGAGCGTGTTTCCCTTGCCCGGCGCCCCGTAAGCGGCGATCGACGCGCCGCGCCGGCGCGCCGAGATCAGGAAATCGAGGAGCGCGCGCTTGGTCTCCTCGACCTGCGGCGCGAAGGTCGTGTACCGCTCGATGGAACGGAAGCCGGCCTCCTGCTCCTCGGCCGCGAGGGTCTCGGCGCGCGGTCCCGTGGGCCGCGGGTCGTCGGCGTGGCAGGCGAAGATCCGGAGCGAGCCGCCGTGGGTCGAGAGGCGCTCGACGTCGAAGAGCCGTAGGCCGTGCGCGGCGAAGATCTCGCGGACCGTGGAGAACGACAGGTAGGAGAAGTGCTCGTGGTAGATCGTGTCGAACTGGTTCTCGTCCATCAGGCGCCAGAGGTGCGGGAACTCCATCGTCACGGCGCCGCCGGCCGAGAGGAGGAGCTTGAGCCCGCCCACGAAGTCGTTGATGTCCGGGACGTGGGCGAGCACGTTGTTGCCGACGATGAGGTCCGCCGTCCCGTGGCTCTTCACGAGGTCCCCGGCGGTCTGGCGGCCGAAGAAGCGCACGACGGTCGGCACGCCGCGTTCGACCGCCGCCTTCGCGACGTTGGCCGCGGGCTCGACGCCGAGCACGGGAACGCCTTTCTCGACGAAGTACTGGAGAAGGTATCCGTCGTTGCTCGCGATTTCGACGACCCGCGAGGACGGCCCCAGGCCGAACCGGGCCACCGCCATGTCGGTGTAGGCCTTCGCGTGCTCGAGCCACGAGGTCGAGAACGACGAGAAGTAGGCGTACTCCGTGAAGATCTCGGCCGGGGAGACGTATTCCTGGAGCTGCACCAGGAAGCAGGACTCGCAGACCCAGACCTTCAGCGGGTAAAACGGCTCCATGCGGTTGAGCTCCTCGGGCCGCAGGAACGTCTCGCAGAGAGGGGACATGCCGAGGTCGATGAACACGCGCTCGAGCGGTGTCCCGCAGAATCGGCACCGCTGCGCGGGCGAAGCATTCATGGCGTTCATCGGGGCGCAGGCTATCAGCGCCCGCGCACCCGCCTCCACGTCTCGAGGAGCCCCCGGCCGAGCGAGGAGCGGCCGAGGAGGGTTTTCGCGGCCGACTTGACGTCGCGCAGCAGGGGCCAGAGACCGCGCTGCCACTGGTAGCGGGCGATCTCGGCCAGACACTGGAGACGCTCGCCCGGGGCCAGCGACACTCGCATGACGGAGCGGGCATACTCCGTGGGGCGCCGCCACGCCGGGAAGATGACCGTGCCCGCCTTCGACGGGTCCGACCAGCGGATCCGCTCGTGCAGGGGAATGGTGCCGCCGCTCCGGACGTGGACCCTCCGATAGAAGAGCGGCTCCGGAATCTCCACGAGCCTGCCCCGGAGGGCGAACTCGGCCTGCCAGTAGGAGTCGGAGGCCGGGTAGACGACGAGAGGCGGCATCGCACGCAGCACGCTCGTTCGGATCATCCCGAGGTGCGCGATCACCGGGCGCTGGCTGATGGCGTCGCGGAAGCGTTCCGCGGGCCGGGAGGACGTCGAGAAGGGATGGGGGTCGTAGGTGTCGACGACCTCGCCCGAGCCGTCGATCCGGCTCGCGCGGGCGTGGCAGAACACGACCGAGGGGTCCCCCTCCATCACTTCCACCACGCGGCGGAGATAGTCGGGATGAAGCCGATCGTCGTGGGCGACGCCCAGGAAGTATTTCCCCCGGGAAAGCTCGATGCACCGGGAGTAGTTGCGGTCGCCCCCGATGTTGGCCGGGTTCCGGTGGTAACGGATGCGCGCATCCCGCGCGGCGTGGCGCTGCGCGATCTCGGGCGTGGCGTCGGAGGACGCGTTGTCCGAGATGATGACCTCGTAATCCGAAAAGGTCTGCGCGGCGATCGAGGCGAGCGCGTCCTCCAGGAATTCCTCGCCGTTGTACACGGGCAGGCCGATACTCACCGAGGGCCCGGAAGCCCCCGACTTTGCGTCGGTTGTTGCCATTTCAAGATGCTAACAGGGGAGTCAAGCCGCCCCCGCCGGGCGGGGGGTCAGGGCAGCTCGGGGAAGTAAGTCGGGTCCTGCGAGGCGTTGTCGATGACCGACGCGAAGGCGAACACGGGCTGGCCGCCGCCGTCGACGTCGAGCGACACGACCTCCCCCGTGTCGAGCGCGGCGGACGGGAAGAGCGCGGCGAAGTTGCGCTGGACGTAGCCCCAGGGCGCCACGTGGACCGTGGCGGAGCCGAGGTGCGTGGAGGGCGGTCGGATCAGGGTCAGGGTGATGGTGGCGACCGCGGGGTTCGGGTTCAGGAGACCGATGTTGGAGCGGAAGGCGTCGTCCTGGCGGACCCCGAGCAGGGCCCCGCGGGCCTGAAGGTCTTCCGCCGGGAGCGCGTCGACCTGCTGCCCGACGGTGCCCGCCGTCGTGGTGGAATCCGTCAGGATCCGCTCGAAGACGGTGACTCCCGGCGAAGTGTCGGTTTCGACGCGGAGCGCGCCGTAGGTCTCGGTCACGCCGAAGAGCGTCTGCAGCGCGTCGTCCGCATGGAACGTCTCGTAGGGCGCGAGCACGAAGGTCGAGGCCGGCGCGGTCGTGTTGTTCCGGTCGTGCTCGAGGAACGTCACCCGGACGGTGGCCGGCCCGTGACCGCTGTTGGCGATCGAGATCTCGCTGCGGAAGTAGGCGTTGCCGAAACCCGTGATTCCGGCGATGCCGGGCACGTAGTGGACCGGCGACGGCGCCAGCGCCCCGTAGTAGGTCGGGTCGCTCGAGACGTTGTCGGTCACCGCCGTGTAGGCGAACGGCGCGAGGCTCCCGGCCGGGGGCGAGAGGCGGGCCGTGAGGCCGGTTCCCGTGACGCCGGGGAAGAGCTCGGCGAGCGCCCACTGTCGCTGGGCGCCGGCAGGCAGCGACAGGGTCGTCCGGCCGACGACGTTGCCGTTCCCGTCCCGGAGCTGCAGCGCGAACCCGAGCGCCTGGTCCGACGTGTTGAGGGCGCCGAGGTTCGTCCGGAACGCATCGGAGATCGCGATGTTCGACAGGAAGCGGTCGCCCCGGACGTCGTCCGCGGCCGTAAAGCCGACCGTCCCGAGCCCGAGCGTGCCGCCCCCGTCGGCGACGTAGGTGCGGGATGCGAGCCGCAGGGAGGCCGGCGGCGTTCCCTCGGTCTCGGCCCGGATCGAGCCGAGGCCGTTGTCGACGCCGAACTGCGAGGCGACCACGTCCGTCAGGACGCGGGTCTCGCCGGCGGCCAGGGACAGCGTCGTTTCGAGCGGAGGGTCGCCGCTGCTCGGCGAAAAAGAGAGCTGCGCCGAAACGTCGTCGGCGCTCGGATTCTGAATGCAGAGGTCCGTGAGGAACGTCGTCCCCGTGGCCCCCCGTACGTGGCCCGCGACGGTCAGCCCGGCCTGGCGGGATCCGGGCGAGGAGGTCACCGCGACCTCGCGCGACCGCGTGCTCGAGCCGCCGTCGTTCGAGACGGTCAGACGGACGGTGTAGGTTCCCTCGCCGGAAAACGTGTGCCCCGCCTGCACGGCATCGGACGTGTTCTGGCCGCCGGACCCCGGGTCCCCGAAGTCCCATGTGCGCGCGGAGGCGCCTCCCGCCGAAAGGTCGGTGAAGACCACCGGATCGCCGGCGACGGGCCCGCGCGGACCGAACGAAAACGCCGCCGCCGGCGGCTTCGCCGTTGATACGGCGGGCTTGGGCATCACGACGAAGACCTGGAAGTCGGGTCCAGTCGGAGCCGGAGCGGGACGCCCGACCGGAACGGCCGGAGCGAGCCCGTTCATCGGGAGCGAGAGGCTCGAGGAGCCGTCGTAGGTCCCGGACAGCACCGCCGGTCCGAAGAAATTCTGCGCGTTGCGGACCTCGTACGCGGTGCCCGCCTTCAGGATCCCCTTGAGGCTCACGGCGACCGACGGGGCACGGTCCCAGTTGTAGACCGTGATGTTCGCCCGCCCCGGCTCGTATTGGTTCGGGCGAACGAAGACCTTGACGCCGGTCGGGCGGGACGTGAGGTAGGTGTTGCTCGGGAACTCCGAGGCCTGGAAGCCTCCGATCGAGCCGTCGAGCGTGTTGCCGGTCATCTGGATGGGCCGGAAGGCGTTGATCAGCGCCAGGGCGGTATTTCCCACGAAATAGTTGTCGAGAATCGTCGGCGAAGCGATTCCCTTGTTGTAGCCGAGGTTCACTGCGATCCCGCCGGCGCCCGAAAAGTAGCTGTAATTGTTGATGAGGACGGTCTTCTTGGCGACTTTGTCGGACGAGTCGGGGCTCGTGGCCGGCGTCCCGTTGGCGCCGATCAGGAAGTTCGTCGTCGCTCCCGAAACCTGCGAGAGCATCCCGTTGTTGAACGAGGTGTTGCCCTCGAAGTAGAGGTTGTTGAGCTTCGCCTCCCTCCGTGTAGGCGTGCACGCCGTAGCTGAACTGGGCGAAGAGGATGTTGTCGATGACCCGCTTGAAGCCCGCGTCGTTCTGAACGTAAATCGCATGCCCATGCCCGCGATCCGGGGCGTCCGTCCCGTTGTAGTAGATGAGACAGCCGTAGATCTCGTGGTCCGGCACGCCGGATGGCGTCAGCACGCCCTGACCCGTGTCGTGAATGACCAGGTTGATGAGCTTCGATCCAGGACTCGCAAAGAGGACGGCCGTCCCTCGAGGAGGTCCGGCGGGATCTGTGGAGCCCCGAGTGGGATCGGAGTTCGTGATCTCAAATCCCCAGAACCAGGTGTACTGGCCCCGGAAGTCGAACGTCGGCGAGGTGCCGCTGCCATTGCCGTCGATGGTCGCTCGCTCGCCGGGATACTGACGAACGACGATCGGCTTGCTGGCCTCGCCCTTGATGTAGCTCGCGAAGTTTCCCTTGTAAGTCCCGCCCCGGAGCCAGATCGTGTCGCCAGGCTTCACGGTGGAGGGGTGGGCCAGCGCCTTGCCGAGAGTCCACGGGTTGGACTGGCTTCCGTCGCCGGAGGAGGAAGCCGTCGGAGAGACGTAGAAGTCGGCCGCCGGGAGGGGCAGCGCGAGCAGCGCTCCGGCCAGCAGGCAGGCCGACATCGACTTTTTCATAGGCCGTCGATGATAACGCCGCGCCCGCCCCGGGAGCTTCCCTTCAGGAAGGCCTGAGGCTCGAAACTATTGAAGCGAGAAGGTCGATACGAGAAACACGGCCATCTGTCCGCGCGTGGTGACGCTCGACGGGCAGTACTTTCCGCCGCCGCAGCCGGACGTGATGCCCCGGCCCGCCAGATCCTCGATCCACGCGGCGGCGAAGGAGCTCGCGGGCACGTCCACGAAAACGTCTCCCGACGCCGCGGGTGGCGCATAGGCCGACCCGAGATCCGTCTTGAGAAGGAACACTGCCATCTGCGCCCGCGTCACGGACGAGTTCGGGCAGAAGTTGCCTCCGCCGCAGCCCGAGGAAATTCCCTCCGCGGCGAGCCGCTCGATCCACGCGGCGGCGAAAGCGTTCGAGGGCACGTCGTCGAACACGTTTCCGGAGGCGGCCGGCGGAGCATACGCGGCGCCGTGCTTGGTCTTCAGGAGGAAGACCGCCATCTGGGCCCGCGTGATCGAGTCGTTCGGACAGAACTTGCCGTTGCCGCATCCCGCGGTGATTCCGTTCGACGCGAGCGTGTGGATTGCGTCGTGAAAGGGACTCGTCGGCGGCACGTCCAGAAACTCGTAGGGACCGGGCGTGCTCGTCAGAATGAAGACGTTGAACTCGGGCCCGGTGGGGTCAGGAGCCGGAACGCCGACGGGCGTCGCCGGCGCGAGGCCGGTCGTCGGGACTGCCAGCGCGCCGCCGTTGTAGGTGCCCGAAAGAACCGGTGTGCCGAAGGGATCCTGCGCGTTGCGGAGGACGTACGCAGCACCCGGAGCGAGGATCGCCGACAGATCGACGTTGACCGTCGGCGCGAGGTCCCAGTTGTAGACGAC
This sequence comes from uncultured Acidobacteriota bacterium, assembly GCA_963764715.1. Lineage (GTDB taxonomy): Bacteria > Acidobacteriota > Thermoanaerobaculia > UBA5066 > Gp7-AA6 > DAHUXD01. Next base: position 98,820 of record CAVXTP010000006.1, on the reverse strand, counting down.
GATGTGGGCGCGTCCGGCCTCGTAGGCATTGGGGCGGACGAAGACCTTGACGCCGGTCGGCCGCGTGGAACCGTAATAGGTGTTGTTCGGGAAGCCCGATGCCGAGAAGCCCGACGTCGAGCCGTAGAAGGTGTTGCTCGCGACCGTCAGCGAGCTGCAGTTGTTGACGTCGAGGGCCTCGCCGCTCGCGAAATAGTTGCTCGGTGATGTTCGGGCTCGTGCAGCCGGCGCTGTAGCCGACGTCGTTCTTGTTCCCTTGCCCGGTGTTGTAGGTGTAGTTGGAAGTAAGCCTGGGGCTCGTGGCGACGTTGCAGCCCGCCGACGAGCATGTTGGCGTGCCAGCCGCCGGAGAGGCCGCCGTTGTTGAAGGAGACGTTGCCCTGGAAGTCGAGGTTGTCGAGGTGGCCGCCTTCGGCGTAGGCGTGGATGCCCCAGCCGAACTGCTGGAAGATGATGTTGTCGTAGATGGGCTTGGGCGTCGAGCCGAGGTTCTGGGCGTAGATGCCGTGGCCGTGGCCCCGGTCGGGCGAATCGTAGCCGTTGTAGTAGAAGAGATTTCCGTAGATTCGGGCGTCGGTGGCGCCTTCGCCCGTGAGCACGCCCTGGGACGTGTCGTGGACGATCATGTTGATCATCCGCGTCCCGTCGCCGGAGAGCTGGACGCCCTCGCCGCGGCGCGGGGGGTTGTTGCCGTCGGCGGTGTAGCGCGTCGGATCGGAGTTGAAGATCTCGAAGCCCCAGTACCAGGTGTAGGAGCCCATGATCGTCAGCGTGTTCTGGTCGCCGGCGTAGTTGCCGTCGATCGTGGCGCGCTCGCCGGGGTACTGGCGCACGATGATCGGGCTCGCCGAGGTCCCGTTCAGATTGCTGGTGAAGGGGGCGCCGGTGTAGGTCCCCCCGCGCAGCCAGATCGTGTCGCCGGGATGGACGGCCGACGGCTGATTGAGCGCGGTCTGCAGCTTCCACGGGTTGCTGATGCTGCCCGTCCCGCTCGCGCTCGCCGTCGGCGACACGTAGAAATCGGCGGCCGCACGCCGGGGGGACCCCGGCCAGCGCGGCGCTGCAGAACAGCGCGAGCGACGAGCCCTCCCCGACGTGCGAATTCGCTGGAACACAGCTGAAAGCGTACGTCCCGGTCCCGCCGGAAGACCACTGGCCGGCGATGCCGAATTGGTACAGTCCGACTGGCGTGCTCGGGCCGCCTGACCATTCGGTCAGGATGCGCTAGGGGAGGTCGAAGGTGCGGACGAGGAAGACGGCCATCTGGCCGCGGGTGTTCGGGCTGTTGGGGCAGTAGTTTCCGCCGCCGCAGCCGGCGGTGATTCCGAGGACGGAGAGCTGCTCGACCCAGGGGGTGAACGGGTTGGTCAGGGCGAGGTCCGCGAAGAGGCCGGTCGGCGCCGGCGGCGCCCATCCCGCGGGGTTGGCGGCCCGCAGGAGAAAGACGGCCATCTGGGCCCGGGTGACGCCGGCATTGGGGCAGTACTTGCCGCCGCCGCATCCGGTGGTGACGCCCTCGTCGGAGAGCTGCTCGATCCAGGCGGCCGCGAACGCGGTCTTGGGGACGTCCGAGAAGACCGTGCCGGTGGCGGGCGGGGGCACGTAGCTGCTGCCGTGCTTGCTCTTCAAGAGCATCACCGCCATCTGGGCGCGCGTCACGGAGGCGGCGGGGCAGTAGAGCCCGTTGCCGCAGCCGGTGGTGATCTGGTTGCGCGCGAGGTTCTCGACGAACTCGTAGAACGGGTTGGAGGGCCACGTGTCGGCGAAGGCGTTCGAGTTGCCCTCGGTGGGGACGAAGGCGAAGTCGTTGGTGACGATCACGCGGTCGACGCGGGTCAGGGGATCGCGTTCGCGCAGGCGGATGGTGTGGGTCCCGGCGGTGAATGTGAAGGTGCGGGGATTGATCGTGAGCGGCACGCCGGCGGCGCCGCGGCCGTTGACCCGCGTCCACTGCCAGTTGGGCCCCCACGTCCCCTGGGCCACGTCGTAGACGTCCTCGGGGCCGCTGTCGGCCCGGGCGTAGAGCGTGCCGTTGCTCTGCGTCGCGGCGAGCACGCGGCACCACACGACGTAGTCGTCCGCGGTCGGAATCGCGAAGCTCCAGGTGGCCGTCCCGCTGTTGGCCGATCCGGAAGTGATGAACTGGCCGCCGAAGGCCTGGTCGTTGGGCAGCGGCACCATCGGCCCCGTCATCGCGGCCGCCTCTGCTTCCACGCGAATGACGCCCGGGGTGGGCGTGGGTGTCGGTCCCGGAGGCGTCGCCGTCCGCGAGGGGGTCCGGGACGGAGTCCGGGTCGCCGTCGGCGGAGGCGGCGTCGAAGTCCGTGTCGGAGTTGGCGTCGGGGTCGACGGCGCCGCGGTCGACGTCTGCGTCGGAGTCCGTGTCGCGGTCGGCGGAACGGACGTGGCCGTCCGGGTCGCCGTCGGCGGAGGCGGAGTCGCCGTGCGCGTGGCCGTCGGAGGCGCGGACGTCGGCGTCCGCGTCGCGGTGGGCGGCGCAGGCGTCGGCGTCCGGGTCGCCGTCGGTGGAACGGGCGTGGCCGTCCGGGTCGCGGTCCGCGTCGCCGTGGGCGTGGCCGTGCCGGTTCTCGTCGGCGTCGCGGTAGGGGCTCCTCCCCCGGAGGCGGGGAGCAGGACGAAGGCGTTGAACTCTGGCCCGGTGGGGTTGGGGGCGACGACTCCGACCGGTGCGGCGACGGAGAGGCCGGTCATCGGCAGCGTGATCGAGCCACCGCCGTAGGTCCCGGTCAGGACCGGGGCGCCGAAGAAGTCCTGCGCGTTGCGGACCTCGAAGCCGTCGCCGACGGCCAGCACGCCGCTGACGTCGACGCTGACGGTGCCCTGGAGGTCCCAGTTGTAGACGACGATGTTGGCGCGCTTGGCCTCGTAGGCGTTGGGACGCACGAAGACCTTGACGCCGGTCGGCCGCGTCGAGCCGTAGTAGGTGTTGTTCGGGAAGCCCGACTGCGTGAAGCCGGAGATCGATCCGTAGAAGGTGTTGCCCGCGATCGACATCGAGCTGCAGTTGCTGATGCCGAGGGCCGTGCCGCTCGCCAGGTAGTTGTTGGTCACGCTCGGACTCGTGCAGCCGGCGCTATAGCCGAGGTTGTTGTTGTTCCCCTGGCCGGTGTTGTAGGTGTAGTTGGAAATGAGTTTGGTGTTCGTGGCCTGATTCTGAGTGCCTCCGACGAGGATGTTGGTGTGCCAGCCGCCGGAGAGGCCGCCGTTGTTGAAGGAGACGTTGCCCTGGAAGTCGAGGTTGTCGAGGTGCCCGCCCTCGCCGTAGGCGTGGATGCCCCAGCCGAACTGCTGGAAGATGATGTTGTCGTAGATGGGCTTGGGCGTCGAGCCGAGGTTCTGGGCGTAGATGCCGTGGCCGTGGCCGCGGTCCGGGCGAATCGTAGCCGTTGTAGTAGAAGAGGTTTCCGTAGATCCGGGCGTCGGTGGCGCCCTCGCCCGTCAGCACGCCCTGGGACGTGTCGTGGACGATCATGTTGATCATCCGCGTGTAGTCGCCGGAGAGCTGGACTCCCTCGCCGCGGCGCGGGGGGTTGTTGCCGTCGGCGGTGTAGCGGGTGGGATCGGAGTTGAAGATCTCGAAGCCCCAGTACCAGGTGTAAGAGCCCATGATCGTCAGCGTGACCGTGTTGCCCGCATAGTTGCCGTCGATCGTGGCGCGCTCGCCCGGGTACTGGCGGACGATGATCGGAGCGGCGGACGTCCCCGTCAGATAGCTGGTGAAGGGGGCGCCGGTGTAGGTCCCGCCGCGCAGCCAGATCGTGTCGCCGGGATGGACGGCCGAGGGCTGGTTCAGCGCGGTCTGGAGCTTCCAGGGGTTGCTGATCGTGCCCGTCCCGCTCGCGCTCGCCGTCGGCGAGACGTAGAAGTCGGCGGCCGACGCCGGAAGGACCGAGACCAGCGTGACGCTGCAGAACAGGACGGCGACAAGGCTCGCGCCCCTGCGAAGCTCGATGAAACAGACGCACTCAGCGAATCCTACGCTGCGGCGGCGCCGGAGACCACTGGTCGGCGATGCCGAGTTAGTACAGTTCCGTCCGCACCTCGAGACCTGACCCTCCGGACAGGTTCGCGCTAGGGGAGGTCGAAGGTGCGGACGAGGAAGACGGCCATCTGGCCGCGGGTGTTCGGGCTGTTGGGGCAGTAGTTTCCGCCGCCGCAGCCGGCGGTGATTCCCAGGACGGAGAGCTGCTCGACCCAGGGCGTGAACGGGTTGGTCAGCGGCGAGGTCCGCGAAGAGGCCGGTCGGCGCCGGCGGCGCCCATCCCGTCGGGGTTGGCGGCCCGCAGGAGGAAGACGGCCATCTGGGCCCGGGTGACGGCGGCATTGGGGCAGTACTTGCCGCCGCCGCAGCCGGTGGTGACGCCCTCGTCGGAGAGCTGCTCGATCCAGGCGGCCGCGAACGCGGTCCTCGGGACGTCCGAGAAGACCGTGCCGGTGGCGGGCGGCGGGCACGTAGCTGCTGCCGTGCTTGCTCTTCAGGAGCATCACCGCCATCTGGGCGCGCGTCACGGAGGCGGCGGGGCAGTAGAGCCCGTTGCCGCAACCGCGTGGTGATCTGGTTGCGCGCGAGGTTCTCGACGAAGTCGTAGAACGGGTTGGAGGGCCACGTGTCCCCGAACGCGTTCGAGTTGCCCTCGGTGGGGACGAAGGCGAAGTCGTTGGTGACGATCACGCGGTCGACGCGGGTCAGGGGATCCCGTTCGCGCAGGCGGATCGTGTGGGTCCCGGCGGTGAAGGTGAAGGTGCGGGGATTGATCGTGAGCGGCACGCCGGCGGCGCCGCGGCCGTTGACCCGCGTCCACTGCCAGTTGGGCCCCCACGTCCCCTGGGCCACGTCGTAGACGTCCTCGGGGCCGCTGTCGGCCCGGGCGTAGAGCGTGCCGTTGCTCTGCGTCGCGGCGAGCACGCGGCACCACACGACGTAGTCGTCCGCGGTCGGAATCGAGAAGTTCCAGGTCGCCGTGCCGGTGTTGGCCGATCGACGGAAGTGATGAACTGGCCGCCGAAGGCCTGGTCGTTGGGCAACGGCACCATCGGCCCCGTCATCGCGGCCGCTTCTGCCTCCACGCGAATGACGTCCGGGGTCGGCGTGGGTGTCGGTCCCGGAGGCGTCGCCGTCCGCGAGGGAGTGCGGGACGGAGTCCGGGTCGCGGTCGGCGGAGGGGCGTCGACGTCCGGGTCGGAGTGGGCGTCGGGGTCGACGGCGCCGCGGTCGACGTCCGCGTCGGAGTCCGGGTCGCGGTCGGTGGAACGGACGTGGCCGTCCGGGTCGCCGTCGGCGGAGGCGGAGTCGCCGTGGGCGTGGCCGTCGGAGGCGCGGACGTCGCGGTCCGCGTCGGGGTCGGAGTGGCCGTCGGCGGCGCCGGCGACGCGGTCGGCGTGGGCGTGCCCGTGGGTGGAGCGGCCGTCGGTGTCGCCGTCGCGGTCGGTGTCGACGATGGCGGCGCCGGCGAAGCGGTCGGCGTCGGCGTGCCCGTGGGCGGGTCGAATGTCGGAGTCGCCGTGGCCGTCGGTGGAGCAGGCGTCTCGGTGGGCGTGGGCGTGTTCGTGGGTGGAGCCGACGTGGGAGTCGCCGTGGGCGACGCGGGCGTCGCCGTCGCCGTCGCGGTCGGCGGGGCAGGCGTCGGAGTCGACGTCGGAGGCGGAGGTGTCGCCGTCGGGGTCGGCGTCGACGTTGCCGTCGGCGGAACCGGCGTCGCGGTGTGGGTTGGTGTCGCCGTCGGCGGAGCGAGCGTCGGCGTCGGGGTCGACGTCGGCGTGAAAGTCGGCGGCGGCGGCGTGAGTGTGGCCGTCGCCGTGCGAGTCGGGGTGGGAGTGGACGTGAACGTGGGCACTGTCGTCGGCGTCGCGGTGGGGGCCCCTCCGCTGGAGGCCGGGAGCAGGACGAAGACGTTGAACTCGGGTCCGGTGGGGTTGGGAGCGACGACGCCGACCGGTGCGGCGACGGAGAGGCCGGTCATCGGTAGCGTGATCGATCCGCCGCCGTAGGTGCCGGTCAGGACCGGTGCGCCGAAGAAGTCCTGTGCGTTGCGGACTTCGAACCCGTCGCCCGAGGCGAGCACGCCGCTGACGTCCACGCTGACGGTGCTCTGGAGGTCCCAGTTGTAGACGACGATGTTGGCGCGCTTGGCCTCGTAGGCGTTGGGACGGACGAAGACCTTGACGCCGGTCGGCCGCGTCGAGCCGTAGTAGGTGTTGCTCGGGAAGCCAGACTGCGTGAAGCCCGAGATCGAGCCGTAGAAGGTGTTGCCGGTGATCGTCAAGCCGCTGCAGTTGCTGATGCCGAGGGCCGTGCCGCTGGCGAGGTAGTTGTTCGTGATGCTGGGGTTCGTGCAGCCGGCGCTGTAGCCGAGGTTGTTGTTGTTGCCCTGGGCGGTGTTGTAGGTGAAGTTGGAAGTGAGTTTGGTGTTGGTGGCCTTGTTCTGCGTGCCGCCGACGAGGATGTTGGTGTGCCAGCCGCCGGAGAGGCCGCCGTTGTTGAAGGAGACATTGCCCTGGAAGTCGAGGTTGTCCAGGTGCCCGCCCTCGCCATAGGCGTGGATGCCCCAGCCGAACTGCTGGAAGATGATGTTGTCGTAGATGGGCTTGGGCGTCGAGCCGAGGTTCTGGGCGTAGATGCCGTGGCCGTGGCCGCGGTCGGGCGAATCGTAGCCGTTGTAGTAGAAGAGATTCCCGTAGATTCTGGCGTCGGTGGCGCCCTCGCCCGTCAGCACGCCCTGGGACGTGTCGTGGACGATCAGGTTGATCATCCGCGTGTAGTCGCCGGAGAGCTGGACGCCTTCGCCGCGGCGCGGGGGATTGTTGCCGTCGGAGGTGTATCGGGTCGGGTCGGAGTTGAAGATCTCGAAGCCCCAGAACCAGGTGTAAGAGCCCATGATCTTGAGCGTGACTTCCGTGCCGGCGTAGTTGCCGTCGATCGTGGCGCGCTCGCCCGGGTACTGGCGCACGATGATCGGGCTCGCCGAGGTTCCGTTGAGGTTGCTGGTGAAGGGGGCGCCGGTGTAGGTCCCCCCGCGCAGCCAGATCGTGTCGCCGGGATGAACCGAAGAGGGCTGATTCAACGCCGTCTGCAGCTTCCACGGGTTGCTGATCGTGCCCGTCCCGCTCGCGCTCGCCGTCGGCGACACGTAGAAGTCCGTCCCGCAGACCGCGGCGGCCGTGAGAAGCAGGCAGAGCGCGAGCAGCGCTCTGCGGGACTTTTCGAGCCAGTTCGCCACAGAAAGCAGGCTACTCGCGTGGACCGTCCCATTACGACTGGTCCCCCAGGCCTACTTCGTACAGTGACCCCGATGACGCCGACGCTGTTCGTTGGGGCAGCCGTCGGCGCGTTTGATTCAATTGCGCCTGGTCAGGGCGCTTCCGTCGGAACGAAAGTCATGTCGTTCGTAACGATCACGCGATCGACTCGAGTGTTCGGTTCGCGCCCGCGAAGAGTCAACGTGTGGGAGCCGGCGGAAAGGGAGAACACCCGGGGATTGAGCGTCAGGGGAACTCCGGTGCCGCCGCGGCCGTTGACGCGGCTCCACTGCCAGTTGGGCGACCACGTCCCTTCGGCCGTGTCGAAGATGTCCTCGGCGCCCGTGTCGATCTTGATGTAGACCGAATCCTGTGAGGAGGTGGGGGATTTCACTCGGCACCAGATGACGTAGGTGCCGGCCGACGGGACGCTGAACGTCCAGGCACCGGTTCCTGAATCGACCGTTCCCGACGCGATGTACGAGCCCCCGAACGCAGTGGAGTCCGAGGCTTTCGCCATTGGCGCCGCGATCACCGGCGCTTCGGCCTCGATCCTCAACAGCGTTTGTGTCCCGCCGGGAGTGGGGGTCCGAGTGGGTGTTCTCGTGGGCGTCCGGGTCGCGGTCTTCGTCGGGGTCCGGGTCGGCGTCCGGGTTGGAGTGCGCGTCGCGGTGCCGGCGGCGACCGTCGGCGTCCGGGTTGGAGTGCGCGTGCGGGTTCCGACGGCGACCGTCGGCGTCCGGGTTGGAGTGCGCGTCGCGGTTCCGACGGCGACCGTCGGCGTCCGGGTCGGTGTTCGAGAGGGCGTGCGGGTCGCCGTGGGCGCACCGGGCGTGTGGGTGGGCGTCGGGACGCCGCCCGGGGAAGCCGGCAGCAGGACGAAGACGTTGAACTCGGGTCCGGTGGGGTTGGGGGCGACGACTCCGACCGGTGCGGCGACGGAGAGGCCGGTCATGGGCAGCGTGATGGATCCGCCGCCGTAGGTGCCGGTCAGGACCGGTGCGCCGAAGAAGTCCTGTGCGTTGCGGACCTCGAAGCCGTCGCCCGAGGCGAGCACGCCGCTGACGTCCACGCTGACGGTGCTCTGGAGGTCCCAGTTGTAGACGACGATGTTGGCGCGCTTGGCCTCGTAGGCGTTGGGACGGACGAAGACCTTGACGCCGGTCGGCCGCGTCGAGCCGTAGTAGGTGTTGCTCGGGAAGCCCGACTGCGTGAAGCCCGAGATCGAGCCGTAGAAGGTGTTGCCGGTGATCGTCAAGCCGCTGCAGTTGCTGATGCCGAGGGCCGTGCCGCTGGCGAGGTAGTTGTTCGTGATGCTGGGGTTCGTGCAGCCGGCGCTGTAGCCGAGGTTGTTGTTGTTGCCCTGGGCGGTGTTGTAGGTGAAGTTGGAAGTGAGTTTGGTGTTGGTGGCCTTGTTCTGCGTGCCGCCGACGAGGATGTTGGTGTGCCAGCCGCCGGAGAGGCCGCCGTTGTTGAAGGAGACATTGCCCTGGAAGTCGAGGTTGTCCAGGTGGCCGCCCTCGCCGTAGGCGTGGATGCCCCAGCCGAACTGCTGGAAGATGATGTTGTCGTAGATCGGCTTGGGCGTCGAGCCGAGGTTCTGGGCGTAGATGCCGTGGCCGTGGCCGCGGTCGGGCGAATCGTAGCCGTTGTAGTAGAAGAGATTCCCGTAGATTCTGGCGTCGGTGGCGCCCTCGCCCGTCAGCACGCCCTGGGACGTGTCGTGGACGATCAGGTTGATCATCCGCGTGTCGTCGCCGGAGAGCTGGACGCCTTCGCCGCGGCGCGGGGGATTGTTGCCGTCGGAGGTGTATCGGGTCGGGTCGGAGTTGAAGATCTCGAAGCCCCAGAACCAGGTGTAAGAGCCCATGATCTTGAGCGTGACTTCCGTTGCCGGCGTAGTTGCCGTCGATCGTGGCGCGCTCGCCCGGGTACTGGCGCACGATGATCGGGCTCGCCGAGGTTCCGTTGAGGTTGCTGGTGAAGGGGGCGCCGGTGTAGGTCCCCCCGCGCAGCCAGATCGTGTCGCCGGGATGAACCGACAGAGGGCTGATTCAGCGCCGTCTGCAGCTTCCACGGGTTGCTGATGCGTGCCCGTCCCGCTCGCGCTCGCCGTCGGCGAGACGTAAAAGTCGGCGCCGAACGCGTTCGAGCCGACGACGAGGGCGAGGAGGAGGAGCAGGGAGAAACGGATCGATACACGAGGTCGAAGGAAGGGGACAACCATGGGATCGGGCTCCTATTAAAGAGAATTGGATTTCGAGACTAGGGCGAACACCCGGATGGGGGCTACTGTTCCCGGAGTCCTCACTTCGTACAGGACAGGATGGGGGAAGGCCCTGTCCCGAAGGCCAGTGGGTCGCTTGCCCCGGAAGCTCAAATCCCGTACCCTCGAGGCAGTGTCAAAGGCTGCGCGCTCTTCCCGGCGGGCTTCGGTGTGCCTTCTGGCGTTCCATCCGCTGGTGCTCTCGGAGTTCGAGCGCCTCCTGGAAAGCGAATCGATCGTGGTTCACCCCCGGCGCCTCGAGCCCGATCTCATCGCCGATCCGGCGAAGCTCAACGTTCCGCGGGCCGGCGTCTACGTGCTCGAGAGCCACGCGCATCGGCCGACCACCGAGGCGCTCGTGGTCGGCGTCCTCGGCCGTCAGCCGGCGGCGCGCGTGGTCGTCGTGGCCGAGAAGTTCGATCAGTCCGTCGCGTTCCCGTTGCTGCGTCTCGGAGCCAAGGGGCTGCTGACTTTCGCCGAGGCCTCCGAGCAGCTGCTGCGCGCGGTCGAGGAGGTCGCGAGCGGGGGATTCTGGGTGCCCCGGGCCCTGCTCTCGCGCTTCGTCGACGAGACGATCAGCTCCGTCCGCCGGCCGCGCGGCCCGGCCGGGCCGACGCGCCTCTCCCGCCGCGAGAAGGAAGTCCTCGAGGCGCTGCTCGAGAACCTCTCCAACAAGGAGATCGCGAGCAAGCTCAACATGTCGGAGCGGACGGCGAAGTTCCACGTCTCCAATCTGCTGGCGAAGTACGGCGTGCGTCGCCGCGCGGACCTCATCCTCCTGACCTACACCCAGCTCGACCGAACGCCTTCCTGAGAGCCCGCGCTTGCGCGCGCGGCCGAACGTCCGTCCGGGCCGTCGCTCTCAGCGCCCGCCCGAGAGCCAGCTTCGGACCCGGCTCGTGAACGACCGCCGGAGGCGCCGGATTCGTTCCCGTCCGGGATCGCGCAGGGCGACTTCGACCACCGTCACGCCCGAGCTCCGGACCGCCCGGTGCAGCGTCCGTTCGGCGTCGTCTCCGAGCTTCAGGTATCGGGCCCCCGCGGCTTCGGCCACGGCCTGGAAGTCCGGGTTGTGGAGCTTCGTGCCGTAAGCGTGGCGGTAGGCGCCGAGCTGCTGCTTTCGGATGAGCCCGTAATGGCCGTCCTTGAAGACGATCACGGCGAGGCGCAGCCGCTCGCGGACGGCGGTCAGCAGCTCCATGCCGGACATGGCGAAGCCGCCATCCCCGATGAGCGCGACGACGGTGCGGTCGGGCCGGGCGAGTTTCGCGCCGACGGCCGCCGGCAGCGCGAAACCCATGGACTGAAGATCGGTCGGAAGGATGAGCCCCCGCGGCGACTGGACCCGGAAGTGACGCCGCGCCAGCATCTGGTGGAGGCCGGAGTCGAGAACGAGAGACGAGTCCGACGGCATGACGCGTCCGAGTGCGGCGAAGAACTCCTGCGTCGTCGGCGGGTTGAGGCCCCGGACGCGCGGCTCCCAGTCGATCTTGTAGCGTTCGAAGGCGCGCTGTCGCCAGGCCCCGATCTCGCCCTCCCTCCACTCGGAGCGCGTCGTGCGGCCCGCGGTCCGCCGCTGGTCGCGCAGGGTCCGGATCAGCCAGGGAACGTCGGCCAGGAGGGCGAGGGACGTTTCGTAGTTCGCGCCGAGGACCTCGGATGAAGCGTCCACGTGGACCAGGCGGTCGGGCGGGAACCGCAGACGAAAGCCGTGGGCTCCGTTGTGCGAGAACTTGCAGCCGAGCGCCAGAACGAGGTCGCTCGAGGCCACGAGCTCGTTGAGAGCGTCCGAGCCTCCCCGATCGAACGGCACGACCCAGGGGTGGTCCTCCGAAAGGACCCCGCGGGCCGAAGTCGTCGTCAGGACCGGCGCCCGGAGGGACTCCACGAGCTCCCGGAGATCTTCGGCCGCTCCCGCCGCGCCCTGTCCGACGTACAGCAGGGGGCGGCGGGCCGCGGTCAGCCGCCGCTCGAGCTCGTCCACCGACGGAAGGGTCGCCGCGGGCGCCGGCGGCGGCACGGGCCGCAGGTCGCCCGCCTCGGCACCGAGGTTGACGGGAAGGTGGACGACGACGGGGCCCGGCTCTCCCGCGAGACACAGGTCGTAGGCCTCGCGGAGAAGCTCCTCGATCCGGTCGAGGCTGCCCGCCTCGAACACCCGCTTGACGATGGGGCTGGCCACCGAACGCTGGTCGAGCGCCTGGAGCTGGAACCGGCGGCCGGGCTCGACCGCGGGCTGGCCGAGGAGGTGCAGCAGGGGGGTCGAGTCGAGGAACGCTTCGGCGAGGCCGGTGAGGGCGTACGTGAACCCGGGGCCCGGGATCGTGACGAGGACGCCCGGCCGCCCGCTCGCGCGGGCGTAGCCATTCGCCATGAACGAGGCGGCGAGCTCGTGCGTGGCCACGACCGTGCGGATCCGCGAGGTGCGCAGGGCGTCGAAGAGCGCCACGTTCTGCGACCCCGGAAGGCCGAACAGGGTCTCCACTCCGATGTCCTCGAGCGCACCGCAGAGACGATCCGCGCCCCTCATCCGCGCCTCCCGCCGGAAAGCCGCCGCTTCACGCGGCGGACGGTCTTCCGCGCGAATCGTCCGAGCGAGCGTCCCGCTCGCTCGAGCCGGAAGCGCGCCGATTCCGGGGCCTCCAGCCAGTGGGACATCCGGAGATCGCCGCCGAGCTGCGCCTTGAAGTGCGTGACCGGCGAGAGCTCGGCGTCGGTCAGATCGTTGGCGGTGTGGCCGAGCTCCGCCAGCCGGCGGAAGACGCTCCAGCGGAGAAAGGCCGTGGCCCCGAGCTTGAGATGCGCCGCGTCCGAGCCGGCGCTGACGGTGTGCGAGACGGGATGCGGTCCGGTCAGAACGAGCTGGGTGGAGATCGACTGGCCTCCGGGCAGCCGCGCGTGGAAGAGGCGCGCGAGCCCCCGGGAGTGGAGACGGTCGAAGTACCGGCGGAATGCCGACTCGGGCAGGTAGAGGCGCGCGCCCTTGCGCTCGTGGATCTGCGCGTGAAGCCGGAAGAAGGAGTCGAAGTCGTCGTCCTCGGTGACCGTCACGCCCTGCGCGGCGCAGCGGTCGACCAGCCGGCGCAGGTTCTGCTCCATGCGCCCGCGGAGGGCCTCGAGGTCGGTCAGCGGCACGACGTAACTGTACTGGGGACGGGCGGTCCAGCCCCGGGCGAGAAGCACCCGGACGTCGGCCAGAGAGCTCGCGCAGCGCAGGGCGATGCGGCCGTACCCGAGGCGGCCGAGGCCGTCGCCGAGCGCGGCGAGAGTCTCGTTGCGCCGGGCCGTGCGCTGCGACGGGTAACGCGACTCCGAGGGGAGGAGCACGATGCCGTTGTAGTACAGAAGGAGACGGGGCGATACGTAGACGCCGAAACGCGAGGTCCGCTCGTAGAGGCCCACGCCGCCGAGGAGGTCCCCGCCTCGCCCGGCCGCGAGGATGCGGAACCGCCCGCCGGCGGCCTCGCAGAGGATCTCGAGGTACTCCGGCATGCTGTAGATCGACCCTTCGTCGGAGGCCGCGACGAGCCGGTTCCACTCCGGATAGTCGGACTCGCCGAGGAGCCGGACCTCGAGCTCGGCCTTCAACGACCGAGCCTCCGCCGGATCCTCGTGCGGATCGATCCGAGCAGCTCGCGCAGGCCGGGGCGGGGATCGTCCATCGAGAACGTGAGCTGCTGCGCCCCGACCCAGGAGCGCAACAGCGACACGAGCGGGGGGCGGCTCGCCCGGGGCTGCGCCCTCCAGCCGTCCATGTCCCGCCGTCCGTAGACGCATCGCCGGCCGACCGCGTACGTCGAGACCGGCTCCACGTCCTCTCCGAGGGCGTCGCGGAGGGCCATCCCGCACACGTCCACTCCGCAGGCCGCCGCGAATCCGACGAACCACCACGGGCGCGCGTTGACCTCCAGGAGCTTGAAGAGCCCGTCGCGCTCGTCGAACTTGAACTCGGCGCTGAACACTCCGCGATATCGGATGGCCTCGAGCAGGCGAAGAAGCGCGTCCCGGGCCGGCGCCATCGCGTCGAGGTCGATGCTCTCGGTGAACGTGCTGTTCCCGAAGTCCGGCGGAAACATCCGAATCCGCCGGCGGGCGAGGAGGCCGCAGACGCGCCCGCGGCGGTCGATGAAGCCGTCCAGGAAATGATGGAAGCGTGGGCGGGCCGGGGATGAACTCCTGGAGGATGAGCTCCAGCCCCTTCCCGGCGGCCTCGGCCACGAGCGCTCTCGCGTGCGCGGGCCCCGTCGGGCGAATCGCCTTGACCCCGTACTGGCTTGCAAAGCGGCCGGAGTTGACGGGCTTCAGGAAGGACGTCCGGAACGACTCCTCGGGCACGGCGTCGAGCGCGCGCGCATCCCTCAGGAGGTACGTCCCGGGGCGGGGAACGTCGAGCTCGGCGAGAGTCTCGGCGAACCGACCCTTGTCCGTCAGCCGCAGGAGCGTTTCGGTCGTGCCGATGCTCGCGGGAAAGCGCTCGCGGAGGTCGGACGGCAGCCGGCTGACGGACATCACCCAGGCGTCCGAGCAGGGAAGGAGCACCATCTTCGCAATCGCGAGGCCGGCGAGCCTCGCGGCCAGGTCGCCGTCGGACGCTTCGTCGAGCGGCTCCCCGGGGAGCCGTCGATACCATCGGGAGCCCGTCACGATGCTCCCCGGCGTTCCGGCGACGAACAGGGGCGTTCCGCGGCGGCCGAGAGCCCGCACGGCGCCGAGCGCCGTGATGCCCTTTCCGAGGACGAGCACCGGCACCCGCGGCCGCGAGTCGGGTGAACGGTGCTCGGGCTCTGGCATGCCTGGGGATGGATGTTAAAGGATTCGCGGGCGCCGACCCGCCCGGAGGCGTCGCGGAGCCGTTTGACAGGCTGCCTGCGGCGGCATAGCTTTGTGCCTCCCGTCACAACTGCGCATGAAACGACTGAGCCTCGCCATTGCCCTATCGCTGGCTGCCCGGACCGGTGTGCCGGCGGCGACGCTTCCGGCCGGCTTCACGGAGACGTCCGTCTCTGGCTTGACGCTGGCGACGGCCATGGCGGTCGCCCCGGACGGGCGTGTCTTCGTTTGCGAACAGGGTGGAACGCTGCGCGTGATCAAGAACGGCGTGCTGCTGCCGACCCCCTTCGTGACCCTCACCGTGGATTTGACGGGTGAGCGCGGCTTGCTGGGCGTGGCTTTCGATCCGAATTTCGTCACCAACCATTACGTTTACGTTTACTACACGGTCCCCGGCACTCCGTCGCACAACCGTACGAGCAGGCTCACCGCAAACGGTGATGTGGCCGTCCCCGGCAGCGAGCTGATCCTGCTGGAACTCAACAACCTCTCGGCAGCAACCAACCACAACGGCGGCGCCCTGCATTTCGGCCTGGACGGGAAGCTCTACATCGGAGTCGGGGAGAACGCGTCCCCGGGAAACTCCCAGAATCTCGGCAACCTGCTCGGGAAGTTGCTCCGAATCAATTCGGACGGCACCATCCCCTCGGACAATCCGTTCGTCGGCGTGGGCGGAGCGAGGGGAGAGATCTGGGCCCTGGGGTTGCGCAACCCCTTCTCGTTCGCGGTGCAGCCCTTCACCGGACGAATTTTCATCAATGACGTGGGCCAGTACACCTGGGAGGAGATCAACGACGGGCTCGCGGGGGCCAACTACGGCTGGCCGGACTGCGAGAGTCCTTGTAGCCCGCCCAACCCGGCGTACACCGATCCCTTCTACTACTACAGCAGCGCGGGGTCGAACCCCTGCGCGATCACGGGAGGCGACTTCTACAACCCCCAGATTCCCCAGTTTCCCGCCGACTACACGGGCGACTATTTCTTCGCGGACTACTGCGGAATCGGCGGGAGCAATGGCGGCTGGATCAAGCGACTCGACACGGCCACTCTGACGGCCACCGACTTCGCCACGGGGATCTCCAGCCCGGTCGACATCCACGTGGATTTCGAGGGCAACCTCTACTACCTCGCCCGCGGGAACAACCGCGTGTACAAGGTCACGTACACCGGGTCGAGCGCGCCCATCATCACGGAGGATCCCGCGAGCCAGACGGTCGCGGTCGGGTCGACGGCGACTTTCGACGTCTCGGCGAGCGGGGCGGCGCCGCTGTCGTACCAGTGGCAGAAGAACAGCGCGAACATCACCAACGCCACTCTGCCGTCCTATACGACGCCGACGCTCGCCCTCGGGGACAACGGGAGCCAGTATCGGTGCATCGTCACGAACGGCTCCGGCAGCGCGACGAGCGCGCAGGCCATCCTCACGGTGCTCAACAACGCAGCGCCGACGGCGACCATCAGTGCTCCGTCGCCCGGCTCGACCTACCAGGGCAACTCGACCATCAACTACGCGGGCTCCGGCACCGATCCGGAGGACGGAAACCTGCCTGCGAGCGCGCTGACCTGGTGGGTGAACTTCCACCACGACACGCACATCCATCCCTTCATTCCCCCGACGAGCGGTTCGGCCAGCGGCTCCTTCGTCGTGCCCACGGTCGGCGAGACGTCGCCGAACGTCTGGTATCGGATTCACCTGGCGGTCGTCGATTCCGTCGGCCTGACCGCCGAGACGTACCGTGACGTGCTCCCGAAGACCGCCACGATGACCTTCGCCACGAGCCCGGCGGGTCTGCAGGTCACGATCGACGGCCAACCCTTCACCGCACCGATCGCGGTGACCGGCGTCGTCAACATGACCCGGTCGATCTCGGCGCCTTCGCCCCAGTCCTCCGGCGGGACGACCTACAACTGGGTTTCGTGGTCGGACGGGGGAGCCCGTAGCCACGACATCTCGACGCCCGCGAGCGCGACGACCTACACCGCCGTGTTCAACGGCGGACCGAGCCCCACGCCGACGCTGACCGCGACCCCCACCCGCACGCCGACCCGGACCCCGACGTTCACGGCGACTCGAACCCCGACACGGACGCCCACACGCACCGCGACGCCGACCGCGAGCCGGACGCCAACTCTGACGCCGAGCCGTACCCCGACGTCGACTGCGAGCCCGACACGAACACCGACACGCACCGCGACGTGGACGGCGACGGTCACGCGCTCCCGCACGGCAACGCCTGTCCCCTCGACCTCGACGCCGACTCGCACCGCGACGCCAACGGCGACCCGGACTTTCACCGCGAGCCCGACGCCCACCCGCACCGCCACCCGAACGGCCACGCGGACTTTCACGGCGAGTTCGACGCCCACGCGCACTCCCACGCCCCTGCCGGGCGCCCCCTCGGTCTCGAGCATCGCGCCGGGGTCAGGGGCGGCCGCCGGAGGGACCTCCGTGGCGATCGGGGGCGCCGGCTTCGTCTCCGGCGCGACGGTGAAGATCGGCGGCGCGTCCGCGACGAGCGTCGTTTTCGTCAACTCGACACAGATGACCGCGAAGGCACCCGCGCGCCCGGCCGGCGCGCTTCACGACGTGACGGTCGCCAATCCGGGCGGCGCCTCGGGGACCCTGGCCCGAGGCTGGTTCGCCGATTTCGCGGATGTGCCGCAATCCAACGGCTTCCATGGCGACATCGAGTCGATCGTCCGGAGCGGCGTGACCGGCGGCTGCGGCGCCGGAATCTACTGTCCGGTCGATGCCGTGACCCGGGCCCAGATGGCGGTCCTGATCCTCAAGGCGTCCCTGGGGTCCTCCTACACGCCTCCCGCGGCGACCGGGACGGTCTTCGCCGACGTACCGGCGGGAGCCTTTGCCGCCGACTGGATCGAGGACCTCTACGCGCGCGGGATCACGTCGGGCTGCGCCGTGGCGCCGCTGAGCTACTGCCCGGACGCGCCGGTGACCCGCCAGCAGATGTCGGTCATGCTGCTCCGGGCCGAGCACGGCTCCGATTACGTTCCGCCGGCCTGCGGCGGCGTGTTTTCTGACGTGCCGTGTCCGGGAGCCTACGCCGCCTGGATCGAGCGCCTCGCGGCCGAAGGAATCAGCGCCGGCTGCGGCGGAGGCAAGTTCTGCCCGGCCTCGGCCACGCTGCGCCAGCAGATGGCGACTTTCCTCGTCCGCACCTTCTCGCTCGCCCTGTCCGCGGGGCGCGCGCCCGTGCAGAGTCTTCCGGGGCTCCGGCCGCCTGCGCCGCGGCCTTGAGGTTGACGGGCACGAGATTTGCGTCGTAGCGTCGGGATCCGATGACGACGCTCAAGACTCCGACGCTCCCGCGCCTCGTGGCCGTCGTCCTGCTCGCGGGCGCCGCCGCCGTCTTCGGCGCGACGCTGCCGCCGGGGTTCAGCGAGATTTCGTGGAGCGGCATGTCGCAGCCGACCGCGATGGCGATCGCTCCCGACGGGCGCATCTTCGTCTGCCAGCAGACGGGGGCCCTCCGGGTGATCAAGAACGGGGCGCTGCTGGCGACTCCGTTCGTGACCATGACTGTCGACCCCGCCGGCGAGCGGGGCCTGCTCGGCGTGGCCTTCGACCCGAACTTCGCCACGAACCAGTACGTCTACGTGTACTACACCGTCCCGGGCTCGCCGCCGCACAACCGGATCTCGCGCCTGACGGCCGACGGCGACGTCGCGGCCGTCGGGAGCGAGCTTCCGCTGCTCGAGTTGAACGACCTCTCGGCCGCGACCAACCACAACGGCGGAGCCATCCACTTCGGCGCCGACGGGAAGCTCTACGCCGGGGTCGGCGAGAACGCGACGCCCGGCAACGCGCGCGTCCTGACCAATCTGCTCGGCAAGCTCCTGCGCATCGGCGTTCCCCCGGACGCCCTGATCCCCACCGACAATCCGTTCTACGACATCGCGACCGGCGATAACCGTGCGATCTGGGCGCTCGGTCTCCGCAACCCGTTCACGTTCGCCGTGCACCCCGTGACGGGGCGCATCTTCATCAACGACGTCGGCGCATCCACCTGGGAGGAGATCAACGACGGGATCGCCGGGAGCGACTACGGCTGGGCCATCTGCGAGGGGCCGTATCTCAAGGACACGACCACTCCCTGCGGCCACCCGGAGTTCAAGGACCCGTTCTTCTACTATTCGCACTCGGGCGGCGCGTGCTCGATCGCCGGGGGGTCGTTCTACGATCCCTCGGTCCCGCAGTTCCCGGCGGGCTACGTCGGCAAGTACTTCTTCGCCGACTACTGCGCGGGCTGGATCAGGGCGGTCGACCCGGCGTCAGGCTCGCCGGCCGCGACGACCTTCGCGACCGGGATCTCGAACCCCGTCGACGTGCACGTCGACGCCGAGGGTCGCCTCCTCTACATCGCGCGGGGCGAAGGCAAGGTCTATCGCGTCAGCTACGCGGGGTCCGGGCCCGACCCCACCGTTTCGACGATTACGCCGACTTCGGGTCCGGCGGCCGGGGGCACCGCGGTTTCGATCGGTGGAGCCAACTTCGTGGATGGTGCCACGGTCACGATCGGCGGCGCCGCGGCGGGATCGGTGACGGTCGTCGGCGGCGGCGAGATCGCGGCGTCCACGCCGTCGCTCGCGGCCGGAACCCTGAACGACGTCGTCGTGACGAACCCGGGCCTCGGGGCTGGCACGCTGGCGGACGGGTGGTTCGCGGATTTCTCCGACGTGCCGCAGGCGAACCCGTTCCACAGCGACATCGAGACCATCTTCCGCGCCGCCATCACGGGCGGATGCGGCGCCGGGATCTACTGTCCCGCCGAGTCCGTCACGCGGTCGCAGATGGCCGTCTTCATCCTCAAGGGCGAGCACGGCGGAGCTACGCGCCCCCCGCGTGCTCGGCGACGGTCTTCGCCGACGTGCCGTGCCCGGGCGGCGCCTTCGTCGACTGGATCAACGGGCTCTCCTCCGAGGGGGTGACCGCCGGCTGCGGCGGCGGAAACTACTGCCCCGACAGCCCCCTGACGCGCGCCCAGATGGCCGTCTTCCTCCTGAAGGGCGAGCACGGAGGCGCGTACGCGCCTCCGGCCTGCTCGGCGACCGTGTTCGCCGACGTGCCGTGCCCGGGCGCGCCGTTCGTCGACTGGATCAATCAACTCGCGGCCGAAGGCGTTACGGTGGGGTGCGGGGGCGGGAACTACTGCCCGTCGGCGGGCACGGCGCGGGCCCAGATGGCGACTTTCCTGGTGAGGACGTTCGGCCTGTAGCACCGGCCCTCCGGCGGGAACGGCGCCCGGGAGACCCGGCCGGCCGCCCTCTCGTCCCGGTTGACACGCCCTGCCCGCTTACGTATTCTTACGCGCCCTCGAAAACGGGGGTTCCGCCCGGGCCAGCCTCGGCGCGGCCTACCTTGAGAGTCTTGGAACTAGGGGTTTGCAGATGGCTTCTGGCACATCGACGGTGAAGTTGGCCGACGTCCGCCACGACTGGTTCGTGGTCGACGCCACCGGCCAGGTCCTCGGCCGGCTCGCGAGCCGCGTCGCGAAGATTCTGTCCGGGAAGCACCGGGCGAACTACGTGCCGTACCTCGACATGGGCGACTTCGTGGTCGTCACCAACGCCGAGAAGATCAAGCTGACGGGCACCAAGATCGACGTGAAGGTCTATCGCCACCACACCGGCTTTCCGGGCGGGCTGAAGACCGTCGCCGCGCGCGACCAGCAGGCGAAGTACCCCGAACGGCTGATCGAGGACGCCGTGCGAGGGATGCTTCCGAAGTCCAAGATGGGACGCAAGCAGTTGAAGAAGCTCAAGGTTTACCGCGGGGCGAAGCACCCGCACGAGGCGCAGCAGCCTCGCCCGCTGAAGGTCTCGGCCGCCTAGGCCGGAAGGAAGCTCGGAGGAGTCTTGGCAGTCGAAATCCAGCACAAAGCGACCGGACGTCGGAAGACCTCGATGGCGCGCGTCCGGCTCGTTCCCGGCACCGGAGCCATCACCGTCAACAAGCGCTCCATCGACGACTACTTCCCCAACAACGTCCTGAAGATGGTCATCAAGCAGCCGCTTCAGTCGACGGAGACGGTCGAAAAGTTCGACATCCACGTCACGGTGGCGGGCGGCGGCCCGTCCGGGCAGGCCGGAGCGATCCGCCACGGCATCTCCCGCGCGCTGACCGAGTACAACCTGGAGCTCCGCAAGAAGCTCAAGAAGGAAGGCTTCCTGACGCGCGACCCCCGGATGAAGGAACGCAAGAAGTACGGACAGCGCGGAGCGCGCGCCCGGTTCCAGTTCAGCAAGCGGTAAGAACGGCCGTCGCTTCGGGCGACGGGCAAGGAGGTGTGATCTGGCATCTATTTCGATGAAGGAACTGCTCGAGGCTGGCGTCCACTTCGGTCACCAGACCAAGCGCTGGAACCCGAAGATGAAGAAGTTCATCTTCGGCAAGCGCAATGGGATCTACATCATCGACCTGCAGAAGACGCTCAAGCAGTTCAAGGAAGCCTCGAAGTTCGTGACCGACCTTGCCGCCGCGGGCAAGAACCTGCTGTTCGTCGGCACGAAGCGCCAGGCCCAGGATGCGATTTACGAGGAGGCCAACCGCTGCGGCATGTTCTACGTGAACACGCGGTGGCTCGGCGGCACGCTGACCAACTTCTCCACGATCCGCAAGTCGATCCATCGTCTCAAGGAGATCGAGGGCATCCTCGCGCAGGATGACAACGAGAACCTGACGAAGAAGGAGCGCCTGCGCCTGGAGCGGGAGAAGGAGAAGCTCGAGAAGAACCTGACGGGCATCAAGGAAATGGACGAGCTTCCCGACGCGCTCTTCGTGATCGATCCGAAGCAGGAGTACATCGCGGTCAAGGAAGCCAACATCCTCGGCATCCCGGTGGTGGCGGTGGTCGACACGAACTGCGATCCGGACCTCGTCGACCACGTGATCCCGGGCAACGACGACGCGATTCGCGCCATCCGGCTCTTCACGGCCAAGGTCGCCGACGCGATCCTCGAGGGGCTCCACGCCCACGGGGAGCGCGGAGCCGAAGACGCCGCCTCGGAAGACCGGCCGCGCACGCCGGAGCTCTCGCAGACCGCCGTCGTCGCCGACGCATCGTAGGAGCGGGGGCAGGAGGCAGGAGGCAGACGGCAGGGGAAGCCCGGCCGGCCGGCTCCTGCGCCTGAGCGCCGCCGCAAATCCGTTTAAGGAACTGGGGAAATCATGGAAATCAACTCCAAGCTCGTCGCCGACCTGCGCACCGAAACCGGTGCCGGGATGATGGACTGCAAGAAGGCGCTGGTGGAAGCCGCCGGCAACTTCGAAGAGGCCAAGAAGATCCTTCGCAAGAAGGGCCTGGCTGCGGCGGCCTCCAAGGCCGGCCGCGCCGCGTCCGAGGGCCTCGTCGTCGCCCACGTCACGGTCAAGGGCGCCGTCCTCGTCGAGGTCAACTGCGAGACGGATTTCGTGGCTCGGACCGAGGACTTCCGCGTCTTCGCCGAGAAGCTCGCCGACCGCATCGCCGCGCACGACGCCTTCGGGGACACGCGCTCGGGCGACGTCGCCGAGCTCGCGAAGCTCTCCTGGCCGGGAGGAGAGACCGTGGGGGACGCGGTCACGCAGATGGTGGCGGTCCTCAAGGAGAACGTCCAGGTCCGCCGGTTCGCGCGACTGCTGCCGCGGCCGGGCGAGACGTTCGCGAGCTACATCCACGGCAACGGCCGGATCGGCGTGCTCGTGGGGCTTCCCGGCGCCGACGAGGCGCTCGGCAAGGACCTCGCGATGCACATCGCGGCATCGGACCCGCGCTTCGCCTCCCGGAGCGAGGTGTCGGCCGAGATCCTCGCGACCGAGCGCGAGATCGCGCGCGCCCAGGCGACGGCGGCCGGCAAGCCCGCCAACGTCGTCGAGCGGATCGCCGACGGGAAGGTCGAAAAGTTCTACCAGGAAGCCGTGCTCGTCGAGCAGGCCTTCGTGAAGGACCCCGAGAAGACGGTCGGCCAGGTCATCGTCGAGAAGGCCGGCAAGGGCGCCCTGGACCTGCGGTTCGTCCGGTTCAAGCTGGGCGAAGGGCTGGGTCGGGCGGAAGAAGCAGCGTAGCCGTCGCCTTCGCTTGCGGGGGATCTGCGCCCTGCGGGCGCACCGGCGTCCGGCTCGCCCGGATGCGGGCTCGACCGGACGCCTGATCCCTCGCCGCGCTCCGGCTCCCGCGGCGCGGACCTCCTCCCTCCCTTCGGTCGGGAGACTATCCGCGCCGCGAACGGATGGGGAAGTGCCGCGGAAAGAGCGACAGATCGGCGTTTTCGCGACCGTTAGGTTGCGGAGCAAGATTCACAGATAATCGCGTCCGCATGTCCGAGATCCCCGTCTACCGCCGGATCCTCCTGAAGCTTTCGGGGGAGGCGTTGATGGGGGACCAGAGGTTCGGGATCGCCCCGGACGTCGTGGCGCGGCTCGCCGACGAGATCCGGGACGTTCATGCCCTCGGCGTCGAGACGGCGATCGTCATCGGCGGCGGCAACATCATCCGCGGGGTCTCCGCGGCCGCCCAGGGGATCGACCGCGTCGCCGGCGACCACATGGGCCTGCTCGCGACCGTGATCAACGGCCTCGCCCTCCAGGACGCCCTCGAGAAGCGGGGCGTGACGACGCGCCTGATGTCGGCGGTCGAGATCCGGCAGATCGCGGAGCCCTTCATCCGGCGCCGGGCGATGCGGCATCTCGAGAAGGGCCGCGTGGTCGTCTTCGTGGGCGGAACGGGCAACCCGTTCTTCACGACCGACTCGGCGGCGGCGCTGCGCGCCAACGAGATCCACGCCGACGTCCTGCTCAAGGCGACCAAGGTCGACGGCGTCTACGACGCCGATCCCAATCGCGACACCGCCGCGAAGTTCCTCCGGACGCTGACCTACCGCCAGGCCCTCGAGGCCGGACTGCAGGTCATGGACGCCGCGGCCGTCGCGCTCTGCATGGACAACGGAATTCCCATCAAGGTCTTCAACCTCAAGGTCAAGGGCAACATCCAGCGCGTCGTCGTCGGCGAGGACATCGGCTCGCTGGTTTCCGCAGGGGGAGCCGAGGCATGAGGCAGGAATTGAAAGACGTCGAGAAGCACATGAGCGATGCCGTCGGGGCGTTGAAGGAACGGTTCAAGACGCTGCGCACGGGCCGAGCGAACCTCGGGATGCTCGACGGGATCCTGGTGTCGGCCTACGGCGCCGACGTCCCGCTCAACCAGGTCGCGAACCTCTCGGTCCCCGAGCCGACGATGATTCTCGCCGCGCCCTGGGATCCCAAGATGGCGGTCGAGATCGAGCGCGCGATCCGCAAGTCGGACCTCGGCCTCAATCCCCAGAACGACGGCAAGGTCGTGCGGGTCCCGATCCCCGCGCTGACCGAGGAGCGCCGCAAGGACCTCGCCAAGAACGCCCATCACATGGCCGAGGAGGCGCGGGTCGAGATCCGCCGTTACCGCCACGAAGGCAACGACCGCCTCAAGAAGATGTTCAAGGACAAGAAGATCTCGGAGGACGACGAGCGCCGCGGGCTCGAGGAGTCCCAGAAGATCACCGACCGGAAGATCAAGGAAGTCGACGATCTCCTGAAGTCCAAGGAACAGGAGATCCTGGCCGTCTAGTGGCGCGGCTCCTGATCGTCGTCGCGGCGGGCAGCGGGACGCGCCTCGGCCGCGCCGAGCCGAAGGCGCTGGTTTCGATCGCCGGGCGTCCGCTGCTCGCCTGGACCCTCGATTCCCTGGCGCCCGCCGGTTTCGCCCGCACCGTCGTGACGGCGCCTCCCGACCGGCTCGAGGAGTTCCGACGCGCCGTCGGCCCGCGCGTCGAGGTCGTGGCCGGCGGCCAGACGCGCTCGGGCTCGGTGCGGGCCGGGTTCGCCGCGCTCTCGGCCGCGGACGAGGACGTCGTGGCGGTCCACGACGCGGCGCGGCTGCTCGTCACCGCCGCCGAGGCGGCCGCGGTCGTCGAGGCCGCGGCACGGACGGGAGCGGCGATCGCCGCCATCCCGGTCGTCGACACGATGAAGGTCGCTTCCGGCGGGCGGATCCTCCGAACGCTCGATCGGTCCGAGCTCGTCGCGGCCGCGACGCCCCAGGCCTTCCGCGCCTCGGTCCTGCGGCGCGCGCTCGACTCCGGCCGCGACGCCACGGATGAAGCCGCACTGTGCGAGGATCTCGGGATCCCGGTCGAGGTCGTGGCGGTCTCGCGGCTCGCCTTCAAGGTCACCACGCCGGCGGATCTCGAGCTCGCGGAAGCGGTCCTCCGCGCGCGGGCCCGGAGCGAGGAGAAGTAGATGCTTCCGAGAGTCGGGATCGGTTTCGATTCGCACCCGTTCGCGGCGGGGCGGCCGCTTCGCCTCGGCGGCGTTGCCATTCCCCACGAGGCGGGGCTCGAGGGCCACTCGGACGGCGACGCGCTCTTGCATGCCCTGACCGATGCCGTTCTCGGCGCGGCGGGTCTCGGGTCGATCGGCGACCACTTCCCGCCCACGGACCCGGCCTGGAAGGGAGCCGACAGCGCGACGTTTCTGCGCAAGGCCCGCGACCTCGCGGCCGAGCACGGCTATTCGATCGGGAACGTCGACGCGATCGTCGTGGCGGAGGCCCCGAAGATCGCGCCCCACGTCGCGGCCATCCGCGCCCGGATCGCGGAGATCCTGGGGGTCGAGCCGTCGGCCGTCAGCGCCCGCGGAACGAGCTCCAATGGTCTCGGCTTCACCGGGCGGCGCGACGGGATTGCCGCCATGGCCGTGGTGCTCCTGACGGGCTCCCGGTGATCCTCTCCCGCCTCCATCCCATCGAGGAGGCCGTCCGGGCCCGGCCGAGGGAGATCGAGTGGGTGCTGTTCGATTCCGAGCGCAAGGACCGCCGGATCAACGAGTTGAAGCACCTCTGCCGCAGCCAGGGCGTGTCCGTGCGATCCGGCCATCGGGAGGCGCTCGACCGGCTGGCGGTCGGTCACCAGGGCGCCGTGGCCCGGGTTGCGGTGCGGGGTTATCTCGAAGAGGAGGCAGCCCTTGCGGGCCGGCCGGGCTCCCGGTTCCTCCTCGTCCTCGACGAGGTCCAGGACCCCCACAACCTCGGCGCGGCGATCCGGGTGGCCGAGGGGCTGGGCGCCGGCGTGGTCGTGCCCGAGCGCGGATCGGCGCCCCTCTCGGAGACGGTCGCCCGGAGCTCGGCCGGGGCGGTCGAACGGGTTCCCGTGATACGGGCGAAGAACCTTCGCCGGTTCATCGATCACCTTAAGAATGAAGGATTTCAGGTCGTCGGACTCGATCCCGCCGGCCAGGTGATCTACGAGATCGACCTCCGGGGAGACCTGGCGCTCGTCCTCGGGGCCGAGGGCAAGGGCATCCGCCGCCTCGTCCGGGAGGGCTGCGACCGGCTGGCCCGACTGCCGATGGCGGGGCAGCTCGCCTCGCTCAACGTCTCGACGGCGGCCGCGGCGGCCGGGTACGAGGCCCTCCGGCAGCGGACCTCATAAAACCCAAAAGAGGTCTTGATCGAGTGGTTTGGCGCTGCTAGACTCCGCGATTCACGCCGGTGGGGGTAGGCCTTGGTGTGTTCTTTGAATGCCGGCTGGGACTCCGTTTCGCGGGTTCGCCGTACACGTGTGCGTCGCCGGCGTAGCTCAACGGGTAGAGCATCCGATTTGTAATCGGAAGGTTGCGGGTTCGAGTCCCTTCGCCGGCTCCAGAGAATTCCCACCGGCGGGCGGTCCGGTTTCAGGCACGGGCAGTTGGCCGAGTGGTTAATGGCAGCAGACTGTAAATCTGCCGCGCTTCGCGCTACGGAGGTTCGAATCCTTCACTGCCCACCATCTATGCGGGGGAGTCGCATCGCACATCGCGGGAGTAACTCAGGGGTAGAGTCACAGCCTTCCAAGCTGTTGGTCGCGGGTTCGAATCCCGTCTCCCGCTCCATCGGAGCCGGGAAGCGGAAATCGGTCATCGAGAGACAGAAAGACGACGAAGTCATGCCGCAGTTCGATCACCGATTCCCGATTTCCGATTCACGGATCGGAAACGCCCACGTAGCTCAGTTGGTAGAGCACGTCCTTGGTAAGGACGAGGTCACCAGTTCAATCCTGGTCGTGGGCTCCAGTGGTTTCGAGTGGACCGCGCCGCAGGAAGAGGTTTAGGGGAGACAGATGGCCAAAGAGAAATTCGACCGCAGCAAGCCGCACGTGAACATCGGGACGATTGGTCACGTGGATCACGGGAAGACGACGTTGACGGCGGCGATCACGTTGATTTTGTCGAAGAAGGGTCTGGCGACGGCGAAGGCGTACGACCAGATCGACAACGCGCCGGAAGAGAAGGCGCGCGGGATCACGATCAACACGGCGCACGTGGAGTATTCGACGGACAAGCGTCACTACGCGCACGTGGACTGCCCGGGGCACGCGGACTACGTGAAGAACATGATCACGGGCGCGGCGCAGATGGACGGAGCGATTCTGGTGGTGTCGGCGGCGGACGGACCGATGCCGCAGACGCGGGAGCACATTCTGCTGGCGCGCCAGGTCGGGGTGCCGTACGTGGTGGTGTTTTTGAACAAGACGGACATGGTCGACGACCCGGAGTTGCTGGAGCTGGTGGAGCTGGAGGTCCGGGAGCTGTTGACGTCGTACGGTTTCCCCGGGGACAAGACGCCGATCATCAAGGGGTCGGCGTTGAAGGCGGGGGAGTCGGCGGACCCGAACTCGCCGGACGCCAAGTGCATCCTGGAGCTGATGGACGCGGTGGACGCGTACATTCCGGTGCCGGAGCGCGCGATCGACAAGGACTTCCTGATGCCGATCGAGGACGTGTTCTCGATCTCGGGGCGCGGGACGGTGGTGACCGGGCGCGTCGAGCGCGGGGTGGTGAAGGTCGGCGAGGAAGTGGAGATCGTGGGGATCCGTCCGACGCAGAAGAAGGTCGTGACGGGAGTGGAGATGTTCCGCAAGCTGCTCGACCAGGGGCAGGCGGGAGACAACGTGGGACTTCTGCTGCGCGGCACAGAGCGAAAAGATGTCGAGCGCGGTCAGGTGTGCGCGAAGCCGGGATCGATCACGCCGCACCTGAAGTTCACGGCGCAGGCGTACATCCTGACGAAGGAAGAGGGCGGGCGGCACACGCCGTTTTTCAACGGGTACCGGCCGCAGTTCTTCTTCCGGACGACCGACGTGACGGGGACGGCCCAGCTTCCCAAGGGCGTCGAGATGGTGATGCCGGGGGACAACGTGAACCTGGAGATCAACCTGATCACGCCGATCGCCATGGAGAAGGGCCTGCGCTTCGCCATCCGCGAGGGCGGCCGCACGGTGGGCGCCGGAACGATCGTCGAGATCCTGGAGTAGAGGCGAGAAAGAGTAGGGGCGAGGCTTGTCCCCGCCCGAGAGCAAAAACATGCAAGAGAACATCAGTTTGGCCTGTCCCGAGTGCAAGCGTCGCAACTACACGACGACGAAGAACAAGAAGACCAACACGGAGAAGCTGGAACTCTCCAAGTACTGCCGTTTCTGCCGCAAGCACACGGCGCACAAGGAAGGGAAGGTCTAGGAACGGAACCAATAGGGGTGTAGCTCTAATTGGTAGAGCGGCGGTCTCCAAAACCGTAGGTTGGGGGTTCGAATCCCTCCACCCCTGCCATAGACAGTAAGCAGTAAGCAGTAAGCAGGAGGCAGGAAGCAGGAAGCAGGACCAGGGCGAACGCGGATACAGACGGCAGGATTCCCTGCCTCCTGCCGCCCGCCTCCTGCCTCCCGAAACGAAGCCATGACGCCGATTAAAGAATGGTGGCCGCAGACGCGGGATTTCTTCCGCGACGTGTGGTCCGAAGTGAAGAAAGTCAGCTGGCCCGGCCAGAGCGAAGTCGTGGGAACGACGGTCGTCGTGATCGTCGCCTGCTTCATCTTCGGGTTCTACCTGTTTCTCGTCGACAGCGGGCTGTCCTGGCTGGTCGACAAGGTCTTCCGGGCCGCGGGAGTCGTGACGTCATGATCACCGAGACGAAAGCCAAGAGCTGGTACATCGTCCACACGTACTCGGGATTCGAGGAGCGGGTGCGGCAGAACCTCCGGCAGCGCATCGAGGCGATGGGCATGCAGGAGAAGTTCGGCGACATCCGGATCCCGACCGAGACCCTCGTCGAGATGAAGGGCGGCAAGCGCCGGGAGATCCAGCGCAAGTTCTTCCCCGGCTACATCATCGTCGAGATGGAGATGTCGGACGACGCCTGGCACCTGGTCAAGAACACCCCCAAGGTCACGGGCTTCGTCGGCTCGGGCAAGGAGCCGACGCCGCTGACCGCGGAGGAGGTCGAGCAGATCCTCCACCGCGTCACGTCGACCAAGGAGAAGCCCAAGCCGAAGCACACCTTCGAGAAGGGCGAGCACGTCCGGATCACGGACGGCCCGTTCACCAACTTCACCGGCGTCGTCGAGGAGATCAACCTCGACCGCTCGACGCTGAAGGTGATGGTCACGATTTTCGGGCGCTCGACCCCGGTGGAGCTCGAGTTCCTGCAGGTCCAGAAGCTGTAAGCGAGGAAGCGCAATGGCCAAGAAGATCACCGGTTACGTCAAGCTCCAGATCCCGGCGGGGGAGGCGACTCCCGCGCCGCCGGTCGGGCCCGCCCTCGGACAGCAGGGCGTCAACATCATGGACTTCTGCAAGAACTTCAACGCGAGGACCGCGTCGCAGAAGGGCCTGATCATCCCGGTCGTCATCACGGTGTACGCCGACCGGTCCTACACTTTCATCACGAAGACGCCGCCGGCGTCGATCCTCCTGCTGAAGGCGGCCGGCGTTCCGAAGGGATCGGGCACGCCGAACAAGGAGAAGGTCGGCAAGGTCACGAAGAAGCAGGTCGAAGAGATCGCGAAGACCAAGATGCCGGATCTGAACGCGGCGGACCTGCCGGCGGCGATCCGGGTCGTCGAGGGGACGGCGCGGTCGATGGGAATCGAGGTCGTTTAGCCATTCGAATCACGGTTCACGCGAGTCGGTCCACGGCACAAAGTCGGAGATCGAGCCACGACTCGATCGTTTGCACGACGAAGGAGGACGATGCCCAAGAGCGGTAAGAAATTCCTGGCGGCCAAGTCGAAGGTGGAGCTGCGTCCCTACCCCCTGCCGGAGGCGGTCAAGCTGGTGCGCGACGTGCGCTACGCGAAGTTCGACGAGTCCGTCGACGTCGCGATGCTGCTCGGCGTCGACCCGAAGCATGCCGACCAGATGGTGCGGGGCACGGTCGTGCTGCCGCACGGCACGGGCAAGTCGAAGCGCGTCGCGGTCATCGCGGGCGGCGACAAGGCCCGGGAGGCCCAGGAGGCGGGCGCCGACCACGTCGGGGCCGAGGACCTGGTCGAGAAGATCCAGGGCGGGTTCCTCGACTTCGAGGCGCTCGTCGCGACCCCCGACATGATGCGCCTGGTCGGCAAGCTCGGAAAGGTCCTCGGGCCGAAGGGCCTGATGCCCAACCCCAAGGCCGGCACGGTCACCATGGACGTCGGCAAGGCCGTCAAGGAGATCAAGGGCGGCAAGATCGAGTTCCGCGTCGACAAGACGTCGATCATCCACGCCCCGATCGGCAAGATCTCGTTCGACGAGAAGAAGCTCGAGGAGAACGCCTCGGCATTCATCAAGGCCGTGCTCAAGGCGAAGCCCGCCGCGGCCAAGGGCAAGTATTTCCGGACCGTTTCCGTCTCTTCGACGATGGGGCCCGGGGTCGAGATCGACACCACGTCGATCGAGGCCGTGTAAGGCGAGCGAGGACACACGATGAATCGCACGGAAAAAACGGAAGCCGTCGAGGCGCTCGCCAAAGGCCTGGCGCAGTCGTCCAACGCGATCCTGTTCGCGTTCGCGGGACTCAAGGTGCCGGAGGTGACGGAGCTGCGCCGCCAGGTGCGCGGAACGCAGTCGACGTACCTCGTCGTCAAGAACACCCTGGCCCTGCGGGCGACGAAGGGGACGGCCCTCGAGGCCGTCGCGGAGCACTTCACGGGCGCCACGGCCGTGGCCTTCAACAGGGGCAACGCCATTCCGCTCGCCAAGGTGCTGACGACCTTCGCCAAGACGAACCCCAACCTCGTCTTCAAGGCCGCCGTCATCGACGGGCACGCGGTCCCGGCGACCGAGATCAAGACGATCGCGGAGCTCCCGAGCCGCGAGGAGCTCGTCTCCAAGCTGCTCTTCGTCATGCAGTCGCCGATGCGGCGCCTCGTGACGGTGTTGAACGGCCCCGTCCGCAATCTCGCGGGCGTGGTCAGCCAGATTGCCGAACAGAAATCGAAATCCGGGCCGGCGAACGAAAGCGCCGAGCCTGCCAACTAGTTTTAAAAGACAAGAGGAGAGGTACAGATCATGGCGATGACCGCAGAGAACTTCGTTAAGGAAATCGAGGGCATGACCGTCCTCGAGCTCAACACGCTCGTCAAGGCGCTCGAGGAGAAGTTCGGCGTCTCGGCGGCGGCGATGGCGATGCCCGCGGCGGCGGGCCCGGCCGCGGCGGCGGCTCCAGCCGAGGAAGAGAAGACCGAGTTCACGGTGACCCTGGCCGCGGCCGGCGACAAGATCAAGACGATCAAGGCCGTCCGCGAGGTCACGAGCCTGGGCCTCAAGGAGGCCAAGGACCTCGTCGACGGCGCCCCCGGCGTCATCAAGGAGGGGGTCTCCAAGGACGAGGCCGCCGCGATCAAAAAGAAGTTCGAGGAAGTCGGCGCCAAGGTGGAGATCAAGTAGATCTTCGTCCCTGGGAATAGCGCGTTGTTGTTTCTGGTGACCGCCCCGCGGGAGGGGCGGTCCTTGCCCGTCCTGCGTCCTGGTTTCGTGCTGAATTGCGAGGGCGCGCAGCGTCCCTCGCGTTACAGGGAGCCCTTGAATGACTGAAGTGGCTGTGCCGGTAGAGCGGAAGAACTTCTCGAAGATCCGCTCGTTCATGGATCTTCCGAACCTGATCGACGTCCAGCGCCGGTCCTACGAGCGTTTCCTGCAGATGAACCTGCTCCCCGAGGAGCGGGACCAGTCGGGGCTCCAGGCCGTGTTCACGAGCGTTTTCCCGTTCGCGGACTTCCGGGGCGCCTGCGAGCTGCAGTTCGTCAAGTACGCGATCGGCAACTGGGAGTGCAAGTGCGGCCGGCTCAAGGGCCTCGAGCACCTGCGCATGGACTGCCGCTCCTGCGGCGCCCGGATCGTGACGGCGCATCCGCACGAAGAGGTCGTCTCGTGCGACAAGTGCGGCGCCCAGAACCCCAACAAGGTCACCCTCTGCGACGTCTGCGGCAACCCCGTGGACCTGCAGATGAAGTACTCCGTGGCCGAGTGCCAGGAGCGGGGGATGACCTACTCGGTCCCCCTGAAGGTGACCTTCCGCCTCTTCGTCTACGACAAGGACCCGGAGACGGGCGTCAAGACGATGCGGGACGCCAAGGAAGAGGAAGTCTTCTTCGGGGACATTCCGCTGATGACCGAGCACGGCACGTTCGTCATCAACGGCACCGAGCGCGTCATCGTGTCCCAGCTCCACCGGTCCCCGGGCGTCTTCTTCACGAAGGAGTCGGCCCACGGGTATCTCGCCAAGATCATTCCGTACCGCGGCTCCTGGGTGGAGTTCGAGTACGACCAGAAGGCCGTGCTCTTCGTCCGGATCGACCGCAAGCGCAAGTTCCCGGCGACGATCTTCCTCCGGGCCCTCGGGCTCGAGACGGACGAGTCGATCCTGCGGCAGTTCTACACGCCGGTGGCCGCCCGCTTCGAGCGCGGACGGGCCCACCTGACGATCGGCAAGGACGTCCTCCGGCAGGAGGAGATGCGCGACCGGTATGCCCGCGTCAAGCGCGAAACGAAGCTCGTGTTCGCGGGCATCAAGCTCTCGCTCGACGACCAGAAGGAGATCGCGAAGAAGGGCTCGCTCGAGCGCTCGGTCGACGAGTCGGCGGTCGAGAAGGCCTGCTTCCTGGCGGACGTCGTCGACCTCTCCACGGGCGAGGTCCTCTTCGAGGCCGGCCAGGAGCTCGGCGCCGGGCGCGGTCGAGGCCCTGAAGGAGCGGGGGATCAAGGAAGTCGAGATCTTCTTCCCGGACTGGGACCTCTCCTCCGACGTCCTCGTCAACACGATCCGCAAGGACACCCACAAGACCAAGAACGAGGCGATCCTCGAGATCTACCGGCGTCTGCGCCCCGGCGACCCGCCGACCTACGAGTCGGCCAAGAACCTCTTCGAGGGCATGTTCTTCGACGCCAAGAAGTACGACTTCTCGCGCGTCGGCCGCTTCAAGTTCAACATCAAGCTCGAGGCCGACTCGTCCGAGGACACGCGGACGCTGACGCCCGCCGACATCTACCGGGTCGTCGGATACCTGCTGCGCCTCAAGCGCGACGTCGGCCGGACGGACGACATCGACAACCTGGGCAACCGCCGCGTCCGCTCGGTCGGCGAGCTGCTCGAGAACCAGTTCCGCATCGGCCTCGTCCGGATGGAGCGCGCCATCAAGGAGAAGATGTCCGTCCACCAGGACATCGACTCGGCGATGCCGCACGACCTGATCAACTCCAAGCCCGTCATCGCCTCGATCAAGGAGTTCTTCGGGTCCTCGCAGCTCTCGCAGTTCATGGACCAGACGAACCCGCTCTCCGAGGTCACGCACAAGCGGCGTCTCTCGGCCCTCGGGCCGGGCGGCCTCTCGCGCGAGCGCGCCGGCTTCGAGGTCCGCGACGTTCACCCGACGCACTACGGCCGCGTCTGCCCGATCGAGACGCCGGAAGGCCCGAACATCGGACTGATCTCGTCGCTGTCGTGCTACGCGCGGATCAACGACTTCGGCTTCATCGAGACCCCGTACAAGAAGGTCGAGAAGGGCCGCGTCATCGACCACTTCCAGGTGACGTCGGTCGGCGACACCGCCTTCAAGCTCGGCCAGATCGTCGAGAAGAAGGAGCTCGAGGAGGAGAACGAGCGCGTCCGCCAGCAACCACAAGCGCCCGGCCGACGCCCTTCCGTACGCCTTCTACCTCTCGGCCTGGGAGGAGGAGAACTACACGATCGCGCAGGCCAACGCCGAGACCGACGCCACGGGCCGCATCAAGGAGGAGCGGGTGATCGCCCGCTTCAACGGCGAGTTCATCACGACCGACCGCGACAAGGTCGACTACAAGGACATCTCGCCCAAGCAGCTCGTCTCGGTCGCGACGGCGCTCATCCCGTTCCTCGAGCATGACGACGCCAACCGCGCCCTCATGGGCTCGAACATGCAGCGCCAGGCCGTGCCCCTCCTCAAGGTCGAGTCGCCGCTCGTCGGGACCGGCCTCGAGTCGACGGTGGCCCGGGACTCGGGCGCCGTCGTCCTCGCCAAGCGCGGGGGCGTCGTCGACCAGGTCGACTCGGAGCGCATCATCGTGCGCGTCGAGGGCGGCCCGGCCGAGTCGGGCGGCGCGGCCAAGGAGTTCGGCGCCGACATCTATCCGCTGACGAAGTTCCGCCGCTCCAACCAGAACACCTGCATCAACCAGAAGCCGATCGTCCACGAGGGCGACCGGGTCGAGCGGGGCCAGGTCCTCGCGGACGGGCCGTGCACCTCGCAGGGCGAGCTCGCCCTCGGGCGCAACGTGCTCGTCGCGTTCATGCCCTGGCGCGGCTACAACTACGAGGACGCGATCCTGGTCTCGGAGCGCCTGGTGAAGGACGACTTCTTCACCTCGATCCACATCCAGGAGTTCGACATCGAGGCCCGCGACACCAAGCTCGGCCCCGAGGAGATCACGCGCGACATCCCGAACGTGTCGGAGAACGCGCTGCGCGACCTCGACGAGTCGGGCATCATCCGCATCGGCGCGAGCGTCAAGCCGGGCGACATCCTCGTCGGCAAGGTCACGCCGAAGGGCGAGACCCAGCTGACGCCGGAAGAGAAGCTCCTCCGGGCGATCTTCGGCGAGAAGGCCGGCGACGTGCGCGACGCCTCGCTCAAGTGCCCCCCGGGCATCGAGGGCACGATCGTCGACGTCAAGATCTTCTCCCGCAAGGGCATCGACAAGGACCTCCGGGCCCTCGCCATCGAGCAGGACCAGATCGCCAAGATCGAGAAGAACTCGAAGGACGAGATCCGGATCATCCGCGAAGAGGCCAACAAGAAGATCCGCGACCTTCTCGTCAACCGGGCGGCGGCCGAGGACGTCCTCGACCGCGACGGCAGCGAGATCGTCAAGAAGGGCGGGAAGTTCACGGCCGAGTCGGTCGCCCGCCTGACCCCGCAGCAGTTGAAGCGCCTGAAGCTGAAGGACGAGGAGATCGCCGACGAGATCACGATCATCCTCCGCCGCCAGGACTCGCAGATCGAGGTCCTGAACCGCGTCAACGCGGAGCGGATCGAGCTCCTCCAGAAGGGCGACGAGCTGCCGCCGGGCGTCATCAAGATGGTCAAGGTCTACGTCGCCATGAAGCGCAAGCTCTCGGTCGGCGACAAGATGGCCGGACGCCACGGCAACAAGGGCGTCATCTCCCGGATCCTGGCCGAGGCGGACATGCCGTACCTGCCGGACGGGACGCCGATCGAGATCGTCCTGAACCCGCTGGGCGTGCCCTCGCGCATGAACGTCGGTCAGATCCTCGAGACGCACCTCGGCTGGGCCGCGCAGGTGCTCAACATCACCGTGGCCACGCCGGTCTTCGACGGGGCGACCGAAGGGGAGATCAAGAAGCTCCTCAAGGACGCCAACCTGCCCAACTCCGGCAAGACGATGCTCTACGACGGCATGACGGGCGAGCCGTTCGAGCAGCAGGTCACGGTCGGCTACATCTACATGCTGAAGCTCTCGCACCTGGTCGACGACAAGATCCACGCGCGTTCGATCGGACCGTACTCGCTGATCACGCAGCAGCCCCTGGGCGGCAAGGCCCAGTTCGGCGGCCAGCGGTTCGGCGAGATGGAGGTCTGGGCGCTCGAGGCCTACGGCGCCTCGTACACGCTGCAGGAGCTCCTGACGGTCAAGTCCGACGACGTCGAGGGCCGCTCGCAGGCCTACGAGGCGATCGTGAAGGGCGAGGTCCCGGCCGAGCCGGGCCTTCCCGGAGTCCTTCAACGTGCTCGTCCGCGAGCTGCAGTCCCTGTGCCTCGACGTGGAGCTGATCAAGCGATGACGGCTCTCCTGAATACCCCGAACCGGACGCAGCGCTTCGATCCCAGCCATGGGATGGTGCGCTGCGGCCGTTTGCTCTCGTTCGGCCGCCGTCGAGCGCGCCGCTAAGAAGGAGCGACTAATTTGGAAACGCTCGCTTTTGCAAATCGTCCGACGACGTTGAAGGACTTCAACGCGATCAAGATCTCTCTGGCTTCGCCCGAGAAGATCCGGTCGTGGTCCTTCGGCGAAGTCACCAAGCCCGAGACCATCAACTACCGCACCTTCAAGCCGGAGCGGGACGGGCTCTTCTGCGCGAAGATCTTCGGCCCGATCACCGACTGGGAGTGCCTCTGCGGCAAGTACAAGCGGATGAAGCACCGCGGCGTCGTCTGCGACAAGTGCGGCGTCGAGGTGACCAAGTCCAAGGTCCGCCGCGAGCGGATGGGCCACATCGAGCTGGCCTCGCCGGTCTCGCACGTCTGGTTCTTCAAGGGCCTGCCGTCGCGGATCGGGCACCTGCTCGACATCTCGCTGCGGGACCTCGAGCGGATCCTCTACTTCGAGTCCTACGTCGTCATCGACCCGGGCGAGACGGACCTGAAGGAGAAGGAGCTGCTCTCGGAGGAGCGCTACCGGCAGCTGCGGACCGAGCTCGGCGACGTGTTCGTCGCCCGCATGGGCGCCGGCGCGATCAAGGAGCTCCTCGAGCGGGTCGACGTCGACATGCTCGCGGAAGAGCTCCGCATGATCATGAAGACCGAGACCTCGCAGATCAAGCGCCAGAAGGCCGCCAAGCGGCTCAAGGTGTGCGACGCCTTCCGCCGCTCGGGCCACCGGCCGAACTGGATGATCCTCGACGTGATCCCGGTCATCCCGCCGGAGCTGCGGCCCCTCGTGCCGCTGGACGGCGGCCGCTTCGCGACCTCCGACCTGAACGACCTCTACCGCCGCGTCATCAACCGGAACAACCGGCTGAAGAAGCTGCTGGAGCTGCGCGCGCCGGAAGTCATCGTCCGCAACGAGAAGCGCATGCTCCAGGAGGCGGTCGACGCCCTCTTCGACAACGGCCGCCGCGGCCGCGTCCTCAAGGGCTCCAACAACCGGCCGCTGAAGTCGCTCTCCGACACGCTCAAGGGCAAGCAGGGCCGGTTCCGCCAGAACCTGCTCGGCAAGCGCGTCGACTACTCGGGCCGCTCGGTCGTCGTCGTCGGGCCGGAGCTGAAGCTCCACCAGGCGGGACTTCCCAAGAAGATGGCCGTCGAGCTCTTCAAGCCGTTCATCTACAACCGGCTCGAGAAGAAGGGCCTCGCTTCGACGATCAAGGCCGCCAAGGAGCTCGTCGAGTCCGGCGTGACCGAGGTGTGGGACGCGCTCGAGGAGGTCATCCGCGACCACGCGGTGCTCCTCAACCGCGCGCCGACGCTGCACCGGCTCGGCATCCAGGCCTTCCAGCCCGTGCTCGTCGAGGGCAAGGCCATCAAGATCCACCCGCTCGTCTGCCCGGCGTTCAACGCCGACTTCGACGGCGACCAGATGGCCGTCCACGTGCCGCTGTCGCCCAAGGCCCAGGTCGAGGCGGAGCTGCTGATGCTCTCCTCGAACAACATCCTCTCGCCGGCCTCGGGCCGGCCGCTCGCGGTCCCGTCGCAGGACCTCGTCCTCGGGATCTACTACCTGACGAAGTCCCGCGCGAACACCAAGGGCGAGGGCCGCATCTTCTCGGACTTCGACGAGGTCGTCCTGGCCTACGAGCAGGGCGACGTGACGACCCACACGCCGATCCGCGTCCGCTACTCCGGCAAGTACATGGACCTGACGACCCAGTACAACGATCAGGACATCTCCCACGCCGAGGTCCAGGACATCGAGCGGACCCTGATCGACACGACCGTCGGCCGCGTCCTCTTCAACCAGGCCCTGCCGGAGGTCGTCCCGTTCATCAACGGCAACCTGAAGAAGCGGGGACTCACCGACTTCGTCAGCTACGTGTACCTGACCTTCGGCGACGTCATGACCGTGAAGATGCTCGACGACCTCAAGGACCTCGGCTTCGCCGCCGCGACCCGGGCGGGCATCTCGATCGGCGTCGACGACATGGTCATCCCGGCCAAGAAGGAAGACTTCCTGGCGGCCGCCCGCAAGGAAGTCGTCGAGGTCGAGGGCCAGCGCAACTCGGGCGTCATCACCGCGGGTGAGCGCCACAACAAGATCATCGACATCTGGCACCGGACGACGGAATCGATCTCGGACGAGATGTTCCGCGAGATGAAGAAGTCCGACCAGGTCGGCTCGGAGTTCAACCCGATCTACATCATGGCGGACTCCGGCGCCCGCGGCTCCAAGGAGCAGGTCCGGCAGCTCGCCGGCATGCGCGGACTGATGTCCAAGCCCTCGGGCGAGGTCATCGAGACGCCCATCACGGCCAACTTCCGCGAAGGCCTCTCGGTCCTCCAGTACTTCATCTCGACGCACGGCGCCCGCAAGGGCCTCGCCGACACGGCGCTCAAGACGGCCGACTCCGGCTACCTGACGCGCCGGCTCGTCGACGTCGCCCAGGACGTCATCGTCCTGCTCGAGGACTGCGGCACCTCCGACGGCATCACGGTCTCGGCCATCATGGAGGGCGGCGACACGCTCGAGCCGCTGCGCGACCGCATCGTCGGCCGCGTCTGCCAGGAGGACATCCTCGACCCGCTCTCCGAGGAGAAGATCATCGGGATCGGCGACGAGATCACGGAAGACCTCGCCTCCCGCGTGCAGGAGGCCGGCATCGAGCGCGTCAAGATCCGCTCGGTGCTGACCTGCGAGACCAAGCGCGGCGTCTGCCGCCTCTGCTACGGCCGCATGCTGGCCACGGGCAAGATGGTCGAGATCGGCGAGGCCGTCGGCGTCATCGCGGCGCAGTCGATCGGCGAGCCGGGCACGCAGCTGACGATGCGGACGTTCCACTACGGCGGCACCGCCTCGCGCGTCACCGAGCAGTCCAAGCACGCGGCCAAGAACCCGGGCACGGTCCGGTTCCTCTCGATCGCGACGGTCGAGCGCAAGGACGGCAACCTCGTCACGGTCAACCGCAACGGCAAGATCACGATCGTGGACAACAAGGGGCGCGAGAAGGAGCGCTACTCGGTCGTCTACGGTTCGACGATCAAGGTCACGGAAGGGCAGGAGGTCGTCCCCGGCCAGGAGCTCGTCGAGTGGGATCCGTTCACCTCGGCGATCCTGACGGAGGTCGGCGGCAACGTGGAGTTCCGGGACATCGTGGAGAACGAGAACCTCCGCGAGGAGACCGACCGCGTCACGGGCCTCGCCCAGAACATCATCGTGGAGACGGTGGGCGCCGAGAAGCGCTCGCCGCAGGTCATCATCAAGGGCCGGTCCGGCGAGAGGAAGTACCTGCTCCCGATCGGCTCGCACCTCATGGTCACCGACAAGCAGGAGGTCCACCCGGGCGACGTCCTGGCGAAGATCCCCCGCGAGACGACCAAGACCAAGGACATCACGGGCGGTCTGCCGCGCATCGTCGAGCTCTTCGAGGCGCGCCGGCCCAAGGATGCGGCCGTCATCACCGAGATCGACGGCTCGGTGTCGCACGGCCCGATCGCCAAGGGCATGCGGAAGGTCATCGTCACCGGAGACGACGGGGACGCGCGCGAGTACCTCATCCCGCGGTACACGCACGTCAACGTGCAGGAAGGCGAGCGCGTCCGGGCGGGCGACCCGCTCATCGACGGGCCGATCAACCCGCACGACGTGCTGGCGATCCTGGGCGAGAAGGAGCTGCAGCGCTACCTGGTCGACAAGATCCAGGAGGTCTACCGCTCCCAGAACGTCGCCATCAACGACAAGCACATCGAGGTCATCGTCCGGCAGATGATGCGCAGCGTGAAGGTCGAGGACGTCGGCGACACGGATTTCCTGATCGACGAGCAGGTCGACCGGTTCCGGTTCGAGGACGAGAACGAGCGCGTGCTCGCGGCCGAGGGCCAGCCCGCCAACGCCCGTCCGATGCTGCTCGGCATCACGAAGGCCTCGCTCTCGACGGACTCGTTCATCTCGGCGGCGTCGTTCCAGGAGACGACCCGCGTGCTGACCGAGGCCTCGATCTCGGGCAAGGTCGACGTGCTCCGCGGCCTCAAGGAGAACGTCATCGTCGGCCGGCTGATCCCGGCCGGCACGGGCATGGAGTACTACCGCAACGTGGTCCTCGAGCGGGAGGAGATCCCGCAGGTCGAGGAGCCGGCGCTCGAGGACTTCCTCGTCGATCCGGCCGAGGAGCTGGCGCTGGCCGAGGCGGACGCCGAGGTCGACGCGAGCGACGAAGAGTAGCCGAGCTCCGGTTCGATCGGCACTCGGCCCTCGGGGCCCTCGGTTCGTTCAGTTAGGCCGTGACCGGAGGGGCCCGCCGGGTAAGGGCCGCCTCACAGCGATATAGGTGACGCCGGAGCGGGAAGCGTCGGACATAGTCCGGGACCCCGGTCTCCGAGCGGACGGCAGGGGACGCGACGGCGCCAAAGCAATCGCCCTGGCAGGGATTTTCGCTTGACAGACCCTCCCCCGCGCGTACGATTCGCGGGTTTTTCCTCTGGACTCGGGAGGGCCGGTGGGCCTGTCTTCCCGACCCGAAGTAAAGCGTTTTACGGTCGATCTCGGGTCCTTCCACGGCTCCGGGGGACTCGGGGAGATCAGGAGAGTCGATGCCGACAATTTCTCAGCTCGTCCGAAAAGGCCGCGAACGGCTCGCGGTGAAGACCGCGTCGCCCGCGCTCCAGCGTTCGCCGCAGCGTCGCGGCGTCTGCACGCGCGTGTACACGACGACGCCGAAGAAGCCGAACTCGGCGCTGCGCAAGGTCGCGCGCGTGCGACTGACGAACGGGATCGAAGTCACGACGTACATCCCGGGCGTCGGCCACAACCTGCAGGAGCACTCGATCGTCATGATCCGGGGCGGCCGCGTGAAGGACCTCCCCGGCGTCCGGTACCACGTCATTCGCGGAACGCTCGATGCGGTCGGCGTCGCCAACCGCAAGCAGGGCCGCTCCAAGTACGGCGCCAAGCGCCCCAAGGCCTAGGGTAAGAGGAAGACACGATGCCGAGACGCCGAGTCGTTGCCAAGCGCGAGATCCTCCCGGACCCGCTGTACAACTCCCAGCTCGTCACGAAGTTCATCAACTCCGTGATGTCGCAGGGCAAGAAGTCGACCGCCGAGGGGATCCTCTACGGCGCCCTGAACAAGGTCGCCGAGAAGACCCAGGACGATCCGATGAAGGCCTTCAAGAAGGCGATCGAGAACGTCAAGCCGGCCCTCGAGGTCAAGTCGCGCCGCGTCGGCGGCTCGACCTACCAGGTCCCCGTCGAGGTGCGGCCCAACCGCCGCACGTCGCTCGCGATCCGCTGGATCATCGAGTACGCCACCGCCCGCGGCGAGAAGACGATGAAGGAGAAGCTCGCGGCCGAGTTCCTGGACGCCGCGAACCTGCGCGGCGGGGCCGTGAAGAAGAAGGACGACACGCACAAGATGGCCGAGGCCAACAAGGCCTTCGCCCACTATCGCTGGTAACGCCGAAACCGAACGAACCGAAACACCACTTCACTCAAGACCATGCCGCGCTCACACTCTCTCAAAGACACCCGCAACATCGGGATCATGGCGCACATCGACGCCGGCAAGACGACGACGACCGAGCGCATCCTCTTCTACACGGGCGTCAACTACAAGATCGGCGAGGTCCACGAGGGCACGGCCACGATGGACTGGATGGTCCAGGAGCAGGAGCGCGGCATCACGATCACGTCGGCCGCGACGACCTGCTTCTGGAAGGCGACCGGATCCGAGATGTCCGCATCAACATCATCGACACGCCCGGCCACGTCGACTTCACGGCCGAGGTCGAGCGGTCGCTCCGCGTCCTCGACGGCGCCGTCGCCGTGTTCGACGCGGTCGCGGGCGTCGAGCCCCAGTCCGAGACGGTGTGGCGCCAGGCCAACCGGTACGGCGTCCCGCGCATCGCGTTCGTCAACAAGATGGACCGCGTCGGCGCGAACTTCCCGCGCTGCGTCGAGATGATGAAGACCAAGCTGAACGCCAAGCCGGCCCCGATCCAGATCCCGTGGGGGACCGAGGCGAAGCACAAGGGCATCATCGACCTCGTCGCGATGAAGGCGATCGAGTTCCACGACGACGACCACGGCTCCAAGTTCGACATCCTCGACATCCCGGCCGACATGCAGGCCGAGGCCGAGAAGTACCGGGAGATGCTGATCGAGACCGTCGCCGAGACCGACGACGCGCTCCTCGAGAAGTACCTCCACGGCGGCAAGGTCGAGGCCGACGAGATCAAGGCGGCCCTGCGACGCGCCACGATCTCGGGCCACGTGCAGCCGGTCATCTGCGGCTCGGCCTTCAAGAACAAGGGCGTCCAGCAGCTGCTCGACGCGGTCGTCGACTACCTCCCGTCGCCCCTCGACGTTCCGGCGATCAAGGGGCACGACGACGTCGGCGCGGAGCTCGAGCGTCCGGCCTCCGACGACGCGCCGTTCTCGGCCCTCATCTTCAAGATCATGACCGACCCGTTCGTCGGCCAGCTCGCCTTCTTCCGCGTCTACTCGGGCCACCTCGACGCCGGGTCCGCGGTGTTCAACTCGACCAAGGACGGGCGCGAGCGGATCGGCCGCCTCCTGAAGATGCACGCGAACAAGCGCGAGGAGATCAAGGAGGTCTACGCCGGCGACATCGCCGCGGCCGTGGGCCTCAAGAACGTCCAGACCGGCGACACGATCTGCGACGAGGACAACCCGGTCATCCTCGAGGCGATGAACTTCCCGGAGCCCGTCATCGCGGTCGCGATCGAGCCCAAGACCAAGGCCGACCAGGAAAAGATGGGCATGGCGCTCGCCAAGCTCATGCAGGAAGACCCGACCTTCAAGGTGCACACCGACAAGGAGACGGGCCAGACGATCATCCGCGGCATGGGCGAGCTGCACCTCGAGATCATCACGGACCGCATGGTCCGCGAGTTCAACGTCGGCGCCAACATCGGCAAGCCCCAGGTCGCCTACCGCGAAGCGATCACGAAGGAGGCCCAGGGCCACGGCCGGTTCATCCGCCAGTCGGGCGGCCGCGGCCAGTACGGCGAGTGCAAGATCCGGATCAAGCCGGCCGAGGAAGGCCACGACTTCGTGTTCGACAACGAGATCAAGGGCGGCGCGATCCCCAAGGAGTTCATCAAGCCGATCGAGCAGGGGATCAAGGAAGCGCTCGAGACCGGGATCCTCGCCGGCTACCCGACGACGGGCGTGCACGTCGAGCTCTACGACGGCTCGTTCCACGACGTCGACTCCTCGGAAATGGCCTTCAAGATCGCGGGCTCGATGGCCTACCAGGACGCGGCCAAGAAGGCCAAGCCGATCATCAAGGAACCCATCATGGACGTCGAGGTCGTCGTGCCCGAGGACTACATGGGCGACGTCATCGGCGACCTGTCGTCCCGGCGCGGGCACATCAAGCACATGGAGCCGCGGGCCGGCGTCCAGGTCATCACGGCCCGGGTGCCGCTGTCGGAGATGTTCGGGTATTCGACGAACCTGCGCTCGATGACGCAGGGCCGCGGCAACTACACGATGCAGTTCGCGGCGTACGACGAGGTTCCCCGGACCGTCAGTCGGAAGAGATCATCGCCAAGGTGGGCAGCAAGTAGAACGGCTTCCGTTGAGTGAAATTGGTGAGGACAGATGGCTAAAGAGAAATTCGACCGCAGCAAGCCGCACGTGAACATCGGGACGATTGGTCACGTGGATCACGGGAAGACGACGTTGACGGCGGCGATCACGTTGATTTTGTCGAAGAAGGGTCTGGCGACGGCGAAGGCGTACGACCAGATCGACAACGCGCCGGAAGAGAAGGCGCGCGGGATCACGATCAACACGGCGCACGTGGAGTATTCGACGGACAAGCGTCACTACGCGCACGTGGACTGCCCGGGGCACGCGGACTACGTGAAGAACATGATCACGGGCGCGGCGCAGATGGACGGAGCGATTCTGGTGGTGTCGGCGGCGGACGGACCGATGCCGCAGACGCGGGAGCACATTCTGCTGGCGCGCCAGGTCGGGGTGCCGTACGTGGTGGTGTTTTTGAACAAGACGGACATGGTCGACGACCCGGAGCTTGCTGGAGCTGGTGGAGCTGGAGGTCCGGGAGCTGTTGACGTCGTA
The DNA here is from genome assembly GCA_963764715.1 of uncultured Acidobacteriota bacterium. Lineage (GTDB taxonomy): Bacteria > Acidobacteriota > Thermoanaerobaculia > UBA5066 > Gp7-AA6 > DAHUXD01. The sequence continues at coordinate 55,171 of CAVXTP010000006.1, read as the reverse complement.
CGGTTTCCCCGGGGACAAGACGCCGATCATCAAGGGGTCGGCGTTGAAGGCGGGGGAGTCGGCGGACCCGAACTCGCCGGACGCCAAGTGCATCCTGGAGCTGATGGACGCGGTGGACGCGTACATTCCGGTGCCGGAGCGCGCGATCGACAAGGACTTCCTGATGCCGATCGAGGACGTGTTCTCGATCTCGGGGCGCGGGACGGTGGTGACCGGGCGAGTCGAGCGCGGGGTGGTGAAGGTCGGCGAGGAAGTGGAGATCGTGGGGATCCGTCCGACGCAGAAGAAGGTCGTGACGGGAGTGGAGATGTTCCGCAAGCTGCTCGACCAGGGGCAGGCGGGAGACAACGTGGGACTTCTGCTGCGCGGCACCGAGCGCAAAGATGTCGAGCGCGGTCAGGTGTGCGCGAAGCCGGGATCGATCACGCCGCACCTGAAGTTCACGGCGCAGGCGTACATCCTGACGAAGGAAGAGGGCGGGCGGCACACGCCGTTTTTCAACGGGTACCGGCCGCAGTTCTTCTTCCGGACGACCGACGTGACGGGGACGGCGCAGCTTCCCAAGGGCGTCGAGATGGTGATGCCGGGGGACAACGTGAACCTGGAGATCAACCTGATCACGCCGATCGCCATGGAGAAGGGCCTGCGCTTCGCCATCCGCGAGGGCGGCCGCACGGTGGGCGCCGGAACGATCGTCGAGATCCTGGAGTAAAAGTGAGCCCCAAGAACGACAAGATCCGCATTCGCCTCAAGGCCTTCGACTACCGGATCCTCGACCAGTCGGCGAGCGAAATCGTCGACACGGCGAGGCGCACCGGCGCGAAGGTCGCGGGCCCGATTCCTCTGCCGACGGCGATCTCGCGGTACACGGTGAACCGCTCGCCGCACGTCGACAAGAAGTCGCGCGAACAGTTCGAGATGCGGACGCACAAGCGCCTGCTCGACATCCTCGAGCCGACGTCGCAGACCGTGGACGCCCTCATGAAGCTGGAGCTGCCGGTCGGCGTCGACGTCGAGATCAAGGCGTTCGGAAAGTAGAGCCATGGCCGTACACGGAATCATCGGCAAGAAGGTGGGGATGACCCAGCTCTTCGCGGCGGACGGCACGGTCGTGCCGGTCACCGTCGTGCAGGCCGGGCCGTGCCTCGTCGTCCAGAAGAAGACCGCCGACAAGGACGGTTACGACGCGCTCCAGATCGGCCTCGTCGGCCCGCGCCCGGACCGCCGGGCGAACAAGGCGTCCAAGGGCCGGTTCGAGAAGGCCGGCGTGGCGCCCATGCGGACCCTGATGGAAGTCAAGGCCGACAAGGGCGACGAGCTGAAGCCCGGCGACAAGGTCCTCTGCGACTCCTTCGCCGAGCAGGACCACGTCGACGTCATCGGCACGTCCAAGGGCAAGGGGTTCATGGGCGTCGTCGCGCGCCACGGCTTCCGCGGCGGCGCGGCCACGCACGGCTCGATGTTCCACCGGGCGCCGGGCTCGATCGGCCCGTCGGCCTTCCCGTCGCGCGTCTATCCCGGGCACGCGCTCCTCGGGCCGGCTCGGCGGCCGCCAGTCGACGTCCAAGAACCTGGTGGTCGTGCGCGTCGACGCCGAGAAGAACCTCCTCTACATCTCCGGCGCCGTCCCGGGGGCCCGGAACGCGATCGTCAAGATCGTGCGCTCGAGCTTCGGCCGGAGGAAGGCGTAAGAGCATGGCCAAGATCCCCGTTTTGAACTGGAAGAACGAGCAGGTCGGCGAAGTCGCCCTGCCCGAGGACGTCTTCGCGTACCCGTACCGCCGGCACCTCGTGTGGGAGGTCGTCAAGGCCTACCTCGCGGGTCAGCGCGCCGGCACGCACAAGACGAAGGTCCGCTCCGAGGTCTCGGGCTCCGGCAAGAAGCCCTTCAAGCAGAAGGGCACCGGCCGGGCCCGGCAGGGCGGCGGCCGCCCGCCGATCCACCGCCACGGCGGCACGGTGCACGGGCCCGTGCCGCGCTCGTACGCGCAGGGAGTCTCGGTCGGCGAGAAGAAGAACGCCCTGAAGGCGGTCCTCTCGCGCCGCGCCGCCGAGGAGCGGATCGTCGTCGTCGACAAGCTCGACGTGGCGAGCACCAAGACCAGGGACCTCGTCACGGCGGTCGGCGCGCTCGGCATCGAGGGCAAGACGCTCTTCGTCGACGCCCGCGGCAACGAGAACTTCGTCCGCGCCTCGCGCAACGTGAAGGCCTGGAAGCTCGTCGACCCGCTCGCGGTCAACGCGTACGACGTGCTCGCCCACGGGACGCTCGTGCTGTCGAGGCAGGCGTTCTCGCGCGTCGTCAAGAACCTGGGAGGCGAGTGATGGATGCCCAGCGGATCATCCGGAAGCCCCTGATCACGGAGAAGGCGGCGCTGATGAAGGAAGCGTCGAACACGATCTGCTTCGAGGTCGACAAGACGGCCAACAAGATCGAGGTCCGGCGCGCCGTCGAGAAGCTCTTCGGCGTCAAGGTGCTCGACGTCCGGGTCGCCAACCGTGAGGGAAAGTGGAAGCGCATGGGCCGGTTCGTCGGCCAGCGCAAGGCCTGGAAGAAGGCCTACGTCCGGCTCGCGCCGGATCAGAAGATCGAGTTCTTCGAGGGCGTGTAATGGCAGTCAAAAAGTTCAAACCGACCTCCCCCGGAGTCCGGTTCCAGACCAAGCTCGACTTCCAGGAGATCTCTCCGGTCCGTCCGGAGAAGCGCCTGACGGTCGGCCTGCGCGCGACCGGCGGCCGCAACAACCAGGGCCGGACGACGTCCCGGTTCATGGGCGGCGGCCACAAGCGCCTGTACCGGATGATCGACTTCCGGCGGGACAAGCAGGACATCCCGGCGAAGGTCGCGACGATCGAGTACGACCCGAACCGCTCGGCGCGGATCGCGCTGCTCCACTACGCCGACGGCGAGAAGCGCTACATCCTCGCGCCCAACGGCCTGGCGATCGGCGCCACCGTGGTCTCGGGCCCCTCGGCCGACATCCTGCCGGGCAACGCCCTGCCGCTCAAGGCGATCCCGCTCGGGACGACGATCCACAACATCGAGCTGACCCGCGGCAAGGGCGGCCAGCTCGTCCGCTCCGCCGGGGCCGCCGCGCAGCTCATGGCCAAGGAGGGCACCTACGCGCAGGTGCGCCTGCCCTCCGGCGAAGTGCGCGAGGTCCACAGCGAGAACTACGCGACGATCGGGCAGGTCGGCAACCTCGAGCACGAGAACGTGTCGATCGGCAAGGCCGGCCGCAACCGCTGGCTGGGCTGGCGTCCGCACAACCGCGGCGTCGCCATGAACCCCGTCGACCACCCGATGGGCGGCGGCGAGGGCAAGACCTCCGGTGGACGCCACCCGACCTCGCCGTGGGGCTGGAAGACGAAGGGCATGAAGACTCGCAACAACAAGCGCACCGACGGATTCATCGTCCGCCGGCGCAAGTCGAAGGTCTAACCGATGGCACGCTCAATCAAGAAGGGCCCGTTCGTGGACGACCACCTGCTCAAGAAGGTGGCGGCCCTGAACGCGACCCGCGACAAGAAGGTCGTGAAGACCTGGTCCCGCCGCTCGACGGTCATTCCCGACATGGTCGGGCACACGATCGCCGTGCACAACGGGCGCAAGTTCATCCCGGTCTACGTCGCGGAGAACATGGTCGGCCACAAGCTCGGCGAGTTCGCTCCGACGCGGATCTTCAAGGGCCACGGCGGCAAGAAGGCGGCGGAGGCCGGAGCGGCCGTCGCGGCCGCCGGCGCCGGCAAGCCGGTCTCGGCTCCGGGCGCGGCCCCGGCCGCGGCGGCGCCGAAGGCCTGAGGGAAGCCATGAAAGCCACGGCCAGGCTCCGGTACATGAAGGGTTCCGCGCAGAAGGTGCGCCTGGTGGCGGACCTCGTGCGCGGCAAGAAGGTCAACGACGCCGTCGCCATCCTGCGCCACGCGCGGAAGGTCGCGGCCCGCGACATTCTCAAGACGCTCCGCTCGGCCGTCGCCAACGCGGAGCAGAAGGAAGCCCAGCTCGACGTGGACCAGCTCGTGGTCCGCAAGATCACCGTCGACAAGGGACCGCAGGAGAAGCGGGTGCGTCCGGCGCCGATGGGGCGCGCGTTCCGCGTCCTGCACCGCAAGAGCCACCTGACGATCGAACTCTCGGACGAGGCTTAAGGAGCACCATGGGGCAGAAAGTCCATCCCTACGGATTCCGGCTCGGTTTCAACCGGACCTGGCACTCGCGCTGGTTCTCGGAGAAGGACTACCTCAAGTTCCTTCACGACGACCTGAAACTCCGCAAGGAGCTCAAGGGCCGCCTGTCGCATGCCGGGGTCTCCGAGGTCGACATCGAGCGCTTCTCCGGGAAGCTCAAGGTCAACATCCAGACGTCGCGGCCGGGCATCATCATCGGCAAGCGCGGCGCCGAGGTGGACCGTCTCCGGGACGAGCTCCAGAAGCGGACCGGGACCGAGGTCCACATCAACATCATCGAGATCCAGCGCCCCGAGACCGACGCCCAGCTGGTCTCCGAGTCGATCGCCCTCCAGCTCGAGCGGCGCGTGGCGTTCCGGCGCGCGATGAAAAAGGGCATCGAGTCGGCATTCCGGTTCGGGGCCCAGGGGATCAAGATCCGGTGCGCCGGGCGCCTGAACGGCGCCGAGATCGCGCGGTCCGAGTGGTATCAGGAGGGGCGGCTCCCGCTCCACACGCTGAAGGCCGACATCGATTACGGGTTCGCCGAGGCGAACACGACGTACGGAAAGATCGGCGTCAAGGTGTGGATCTACCGGGGCGAGCAGCACAAGGCCAAGAACCGCCGCAAGAGCGCGGCGTAAGCGAGTTCCGTCATGTTGATGCCTTCCAAGGTCAAGTACAGGAAACAGCAGCGCGGGCGCATGCGGGGCAAGGCCTTCCGCGGCGGCGAGCTGGCGTTCGGCGACATGGGCCTCCAGGTCCTCGAGCCCGGCTGGATCACCGCCCGGCAGATCGAGGCCGGCCGCGTCGCCATGACCCGCGCCGTCAAGCGCGGCGGCAAGATCTGGATCCGGATCTTCCCGGACAAGCCGTACACCAAGAAGCCCGCCGAAACGCGCATGGGCAAGGGCAAGGGCGCGCCGGAGGGATGGGTCGCGGTGGTCAAGCCCGGCCGGATCCTCTACGAGATGGAAGGCGTCGACCTCGCCACCGGCACGGAGGCCCTCAAGCTCGCGGCCGACAAGCTGGGCTTGAAGACGCGCCTGGTGACCCGCGCCTCCGAAATGGAGATCCGATGAAGAAGAAGGAACGCGAGACGTTGTCGCTGCAGAGCGAGGCGGACCTCGCCGAGAAGGAAAAGGAGCTCAAGGCGGCGTCCTGGAAGCTCCGGCTGCAGAAAGCGACCGGGCAGCTCGAGAACCCGAGCCGCCTGAAGACGATCCGGCGCGACATCGCGCGCATCAAGACGTACCAGCGGGCCCGAAAGGCGGAGGCAGGTCAGTGAACGAAACGGTCAAGCCGAAGGGACGGGCGACGAAGGTCGGGCGCGTCGTCTCCGACAAGATGCAGAAGACGATCGTCGTCGAGGTGGAGCGCCGGGTGCAGCACGCCGAGTACACCCGCACGATCAAGCGGACGAGCCGTTTCCACGCGCACGACGAAGCGAACGCCGCGCACGTCGGCGACCGCGTCCGGATCGAAGAGACCCGCCCGCTCTCGAGGCTGAAGCGGTGGCGTCTGCAGGAAATCCTCGTGAAGGCGCAGGCGTAGGGAGAAGCCGATGATTCAGATGGGGACCATCCTCGAGGTGGCCGACAATTCCGGGGCGCGCAAGATCGCCTGCATCCGCATGCGCGGCGGCTCGGCCGGCCAGTACGCGGGCCTCGGCGACATCATCACGGCCTCGGTCAAGGAGGCCGCTCCCGACTCGCCCTTCGTCGAGAAGCACGGGAAGCGCGTCGTCCGGGCCGTCATCGTCCGGACCCGGCGCAACCACCGGCGCAAGGACGGGTCGTACATCCGGTTCGACGACAACGCCGCGGTCCTGATCTCCAACGAGGGGGAGCCGATCGGGACGCGCGTGTTCGGGCCGGTCGCGCGCGAGCTGCGCGAGAAGAAGTTCATGAAGATCATTTCCCTCGCACCGGAAGTGCTGTGATGCCCAAGCCCAAGTTGAAGAAGAACGACATGGTCGTCGTGATCGCGGGACGCGACCGCGGCCGGCAGGGCCGGATCCTGCGGGTGATGCCCGAGAAGGGCCGCGTCATCGTCGAGCGCGTCAACATGATCAAGCGGCACACGCGCCCGAATCCGGGCAAGAACATCGCCGGCGGCATCTCGGAGAAGGAAGCCACGATCCACATCTCCAACGTGATGCTCGTCGACCCGGACCGCAACGTCGGAACGCGGATCGGCCGCCGCCGCGACGCGGAGGGCAAACCCGAGCGCGTCGCCAAGAAGAGCGGCGCGGTGCTCGCGTAAAGGAACGCCATGGCAGCGAGACTCAAGGAACGGTACGCCAAGGAAGTCGCCCCCGCGCTCCAGAAGGAGTTCGGGATCGACAACGTGATGGCGATTCCGCGGCTCGAGAAGATCGTCCTCAACATGGGCCTGGGAGAGGCGGTCGCCAACCCCAAGATGCTCGAGGGCGCCGCGGAGGAGCTGTCGTCGATTGCCGGCCAGCGCGCCAACGTGACGAAGGCCAAGAAGTCGATCGCGACCTACAAGCTCCGGACGGGGATGCCGATCGGCGCGCGGGTGACCCTGCGCGGCGACCGGATGTGGGAGTTCCTCGACCGGTTGATCAACATTGCCCTGCCGCGCGTCCGCGACTTTCGCGGCGTCTCGGGCAAGGCGTTCGACGGGCGGGGCAACTACACGCTCGGCGTCCGCGACCATTTCATCTTCCCGGAAATCGACTACGCGAAGACGGACAAGTCCAAGGGACTGAACGTGACGATCGTGACGACGGCGGGGCGGGACGACCGGGCGAAGGCGCTGCTCGCCGAGCTCGGCATGCCCTTCGCCAAGTAGGACAGACAGGAAACAGACGATGGCCACACGTGCAATGCGAATCAAGGCGGCGAGGAAGCCGAAGTTCATGACCCGGACGATCCGGCGGTGCCGCGTGTGCGGCCGGCCGCGCGCGGTATTCCGCAAGTTCGGCCTCTGCCGAATCTGCTTCCGTCAGAACGCCAACCAGGGGTACATCCCGGGCGTTCTGAAGGCTTCGTGGTGACGCGATGAAAACCAGCGACCCCCTGAGCGATCTCCTGACCCGCTTGAAGAACGGAATGCGCGCCGGGCACGAGCGCGTGGACGTGCCCGCTTCGCGGGTCAAGGAGGCCGTCCTGAAGGTCCTCGAGGAGGAAGGCTTCGTGGCCTCCTTCCGGAAGGTCCAGGAGGCCGGGCGGCCGGTCCTGCGCGTCGGGCTCAAGTACGACCACGAGGGCGAGCCGATCGTCTCGGGGATCGAGCGCGTCTCCCGGCCCGGCCGCCGCGTCTACGCGAAGGCCGAAGCCATCCCCAAGGTCCTGGGCGGCCTCGGCGTGTCGATCGTGTCGACCTCGAAGGGCATCGTGACCGACCGGACGGCGCGGGAGTCGCGCCTGGGCGGCGAAGTTCTCTGCAACGTCTGGTGAGGCGAAGAGGAGCAAACCTGTGTCGCGTATAGGGAAAATGCCGGTTTCGATCCCCAAGGGGGTCGAGGTCAAGGCGGACGGTGGAACGGTCCGAGTCAAGGGGCCCAAGGGTGAGCTTTCGAGCGCTATCCCGGCCGGCCTGACCGTGGCCGTCGCCGATGGTCAGGTCCGGATCGCCCGCGGCTCCGACGAGCCGAAGGCGCGCGCGGTCCACGGGCTGCTCCGCAGCCTCGTGGCCAACAATGTCGAGGGCGTCACGAAAGGCTTCACCCGCGAGCTCGAGATCTCGGGCGTGGGCTACAAGGCCGAGGTCAAGGGCAAGTCGGTCGTCTTCTCCCTCGGGTACTCGCACCCCGTCGACTTCCCGATTCCCGAGGGAATCGCGATCGCGATCGACGCCAAGGCCGGGAAGATGACGGTGACGGGCGCCGACAAGCAGCGCGTCGGGCAGACGGCGGCGGAGATCCGGAAGCTCCGCGTGCCCGATCCGTACAAGGCCAAGGGAATCAAGTACGCCAACGAAGTGATCAAGCGCAAGGTCGGCAAGGCGGGCGGGAAGTAATCATGAACACGTCGCAAGCACGAACGGAAGCCCGGTCGCGGGTTCGCCTCCGGGTCCGCGCCATGGTCAGCGGGGCCGCGGAGCGTCCGCGCCTGGCGGTCTTCAAGAGCGGCCGGCACATCTACGCCCAGGTCATCGACGACGGGCAGGGCTCGACCCTCGCCCATGCGTCGTCGCTCGACGCGGGCCTGCGCAAGGACGGTCCCAAGGGCGGCTCGCGCGAGGCGGCGACCCGGGTGGGAACGCTCGTGGCCGAGCGCGCGAAGAAGGCCGGCGTCACCAAGGTCGTCTTCGACCGGGGCGGGTATCGGTATCACGGCCGCGTCAAGGCGCTGGCCGAGGGCGCCCGTTCGGGCGGCCTGGAGTTCTAGGATGGTCGGGATCACGAGGAGAACGGAACGATGAGCAGCAACCGGGGCCCGCGGGCGCCGCGCGAGCGCGAAAAAGAGCGCGACGCGCAGGGTCGCGAATTGATCGACCGCGTCGTCCACATCAACCGCGTCACCAAGGTCGTCAAGGGCGGCAAGAACTTCTCGTTCTCCGCGCTCGTCGTCGTGGGCGACGGCGCAGGGTCGGGTGGGCTACGGCTCGGGCAAGGCGAAGGAAGTCCCGATGGCCATCAAGAAGGGCATCGAGATGGCCAAGAAGAACATGCAGAAGGTGTCGCTCAAGGGCACGACCATCCCGCACGCCATCATCGGCGCGTACGGCGCGGGACGCGTCCTCCTGAAGCCGGCCGCGGCCGGCACGGGCGTCATCGCGGGCGGGCCGGTCCGGGCGGTGCTCGAGTCGGTCGGCATCCAGGACATCCTGACGAAGTCGCTCCGGACGACCAACCCGCACAACGTGATCAAGGCCACGTTCGACGGGCTCCTGCGGCTGCGCAACGAGGACGAGTTCGCGCGCCGGCGCGGCCGCGCGGCGGCGGCGCCCGAGGTCGCGGTGGAGGAGAAGGCGTGACCGAGGCGGCGAAGGCCTCCGAGAAGCGGGGCAGGAAGGACGGCGGACGGCTGACGATCACGCAGGTCAAGAGCGGGATCTGCACGCCGAAGGACCAGAAGGCGACGTTGGTCGGCCTCGGGTTCAGCCGCATGGGACAGAAGGTGGTTCGCGAGGACTCGCCGGCGGTGCGCGGAATGATCCGCAAGGTCCGCCACCTCGTCGAAGTGGCGAAGGGCTAACTCATGGTCGAGAAGAAGAAGACGACGAAGGCGGCTCCGGCCGCGAAGAAGCCCGCGAAGGCGGCGCCGAAGGCCCACGCGAAGGCGGCGGCCGCGAAGCCCGCGGCGCAAGCCGGCCGCCCCGGCGGCCGCCCGTCCCCCGAAGGTCGCGAAGAAGGCGGCCCCGGCCCCCTCGCGTCCGCCGGCGCTCGGCGTGCACAGCCTCGGTCCGGCTCCGGGCTCGACCCACTACCGCAAACGGGTCGGCCGCGGCCCCGGGTCCGGGCACGGCAAGACCGCCGGCCGCGGAAGCAAGGGCCAGAAGTCGAGGACCGGCTACCGGCACCAGCGGGGCTTCGAGGGCGGCCAGATGCCGCTCCACCGGCGGCTCCCCAAGCGCGGCTTCACGAACATCTTCCGCGTCGAGTACGACATCGTGAACATCTCGGACCTCGATCGCTTCGACGCCGGAGCGGCCGTGAACCCCGAGATGCTCGCCGCTTCGCGCCTGACCCGGAAGAATCGGCTCATCAAGATCCTCGGTGACGGGGAGATCAAGAAGGCCCTGACCGTCTCCGCCCACAAATTCTCGGCGTCCGCCAGGGCTTCGATCGAGGCCGCCGGCGGCCGCTGCGAGGTGCTGTCCCGTTGAGCGCTCTCCAGAGCTTCGCCAACATCTTCAGCGTGCCGGACCTGCGCAAGCGGATCCTGTTCACGTTCCTCGTGCTCGCCGTCTATCGGCTGGGGGCGCACATCCCCACGCCGGGCGTCGATCCCGAGGCGATCAACGCCTTCTTCAAGGCGTCGGCCGGGTCGATGTTCGGCTTCCTCGACATGTTCTCGGGCGGCGCGCTGCGGAGGCTCTCCGTCTTCGCGCTCGGCATCATGCCGTACATCTCGAGCTCCATCATCCTGCAGCTGCTGACGGTCGTCTGGCCCTACCTCGAGAAGCTCTCGAAGGAGGGCGAAATGGGCCGCAAGAAGATCACGCAGTACACCCGCTACGGCACCGTGGCGCTGTCGTTCATCCAGGCGGCCGGCATCGCCCTGTGGCTCGAGAAGCAGTCGGCGCCGGGCGGGGCCCCGCTCGTGCCGCATTCCGGCTGGGGCTTCCGCCTCATGACCGTCCTGACGCTGACGACCGGCACGATCTTCATCATGTGGCTCGGCGAACAGATCACCGAGCGGGGGATCGGCAACGGCATCTCGCTCATCATCTTCGCCGGCATCGTGGCGAACCTGCCGCGGGCCATCTTCGGGCTCTTCCAGCAGATCCGCAACCAGACGATCAGCGTCCTGGTCCTCCTCGTCGTCCTCGTCTTCATGGTCGCGATCGTCGGACTCGTCGTGTTCGTCGAGCGGGCGCAGCGCCGGATCCCCGTCCAGTACGCCAAGCGCGTCGTCGGGCGCCGGGTCTACGGCGGCCAGAACACCTACCTGCCGCTGCGGGTCAACACGGGCGGCGTCATCCCGATCATCTTCGCGATTTCGATCCTGCAGCTGCCGGCGTACCTCGCCCAGATCTCGGGCGCGGACTGGATGAAGCGCATTGCCGAGTCGCTCTCGATGGGGCATCCCGCTCTACCTCCTGCTCTACGCCGCGGGTATCCTGTTCTTCTGCTACTTCTACACGTCGATCGTCTTCAACCCGACCGACACGGCCGACAACATGCGCAAGTACGGCGGCTTCATCCCCGGCATCCGCCCGGGCAAGAAGACCGCGGACTACATCGACGCGGTGCTCTCGCGCATCACGGTCGTAGGCGCCGCGTACCTCGCATTCGTGGCCCTGCTGCCGGACATCCTCAACAACGGCCTCAAGATCCAGGGCGTCCCGGGCATCGGGCCCTGGCTCGACGGCGTCTTGCCGAAGTTCCTGACGCAGGGCTTCGGGTTCAACTTCTACTTCGGCGGCACGTCGCTCTTGATCGTCGTGGGCGTCGCCATGGACACGGTGCAGCAGGTCGAGTCCAAGCTCGTCGAGCACCATTACACGGGCTTCCTCAAGAAGAGCCGGATCCGGGGACGGCGAGGCTGATGCGCATCGTTTTCCTCGGACCCCCGGGCAGCGGCAAGGGCACCCAGGCCAAGCTCCTCGCGGAGCGGCTGGGCGTCCCCGCCATTTCGACCGGCGAGATCCTCCGCGAGGCCGTCCGCCAGAAGACCTCCCTCGGTCTCCAGGCGCAGGCCGTCATGGAAAAGGGCGAACTCGTCTCGGACGACCTCATCCTGGCCCTGATCGCCGAGCGGATCGGGGAGCGCGACGCCCTCGGCGGTTTCATCCTGGACGGCTTCCCGCGCACGCTCGAACAGGCCAGGGCCTTCGAGTCGATGCTCGCGAAGACGGGGGAAGGCCTCTCGGCGGCCCTCAACTTCAGCGTGCCCGAGGCGCAGCTGACCGAGCGCATGCTCGCCCGCGCGAAGGCCGAGGGCCGCGCCGACGACCGCCCGGAGACGATCCGGGAGCGCCTGCGGGTCTACCGCGAGAAGACCGAGCCCCTCGTCGGCTTCTACCGCGACCGCGACCTCCTCGTCTCGGTCGACGGGGTCGGACCGGTGTCCGAGATCGCCCACCGGATCGACGAAGCTCTCTCGCCGGTGCGGCAGGCCGGTTCGGGTTCGGGGAGATCGGCGTGATCACGATCCGGAGCCACGAGGAGCTCGTCAAGCTCGAGGAGGCCTCGCGCATCGTCCTCGAGACGCTCGACGTCGTCGAGGAGGCCGTGGCCCCGGGTGTCACGACCGACGAGCTCGACGCGATCGCGGAGGCGGAGATCCGCCGGCGCGGCGGCCGTCCCGCCTTCGTCGGCTACCGGGGTTATCCCAAGACCCTCTGCACTTCGATCAACGACGAGGTCGTGCACGGCATCCCCGGAAAGCGGGTCCTGGCGGAAGGCGACGTCGTCGGGATCGACTGCGGCGCGGTCTTCGGCGGCTACTACGGCGACGCGGCGCGGACCCTGCCGGTCGGCCGCATCCGGAAGGAGACGGCGAAGCTGCTCGAGGTCACGAAAGAGGCGCTGCAGGCCGGCATCGCCGCGGCCCGCCCGGGCGGCCGGGTCTCGGACATCGGGGCCGCCGTCGAGGCGGTCGCCCTGGTCCACGGCTACGGCGTCGTGCGCGACTTCGTGGGCCACGGGGTCGGGACCGCGCTCCACGAGGAGCCCCAGATCCCCAACTACGGTCCGGCGGGGCGGGGCAGCGTGCTGAAGGCCGGGATGGTGCTGGCGATCGAGCCCATGTTCAACCTCGGCCGGGCCGAGGTGGCCGTCGACTCCGACGGGTGGACGGTGCGCACGCGCGACAAGTCGACGTCGGCGCACTTCGAGTACACGATCGCCCTCGACCCCCGGGGAGCGGTGATTCTGGGAACGGGCGCCCTGTCCGCGTTGCGGACGGCGGCGGTTTCGGCGTAAGGACGATGGCCAAAGAAGACGCGATCGAGGTCATGGCGACGGTCGTCGAGCCGCTGCCGAACGCGATGTTTCGGGTGGAGCTGGAGAACAAACACCAGGTCCTGGCGCACATCTCGGGCAAGATGCGGAAGAACTTCATCCGCATCCTCCCGGGAGACAAGGTGCTCGTGGAGCTTTCGCCCTACGACCTGGCGCGGGGCCGGATCATCTATCGGTACAAGTGAGCCAGGGAGTCATCGTGAAAGTACGAGCGTCGGTCAAGAAAATTTGCGCCAAGTGCAAGATCGTGCATCGCAAGGGAGTCGTCCGGGTCATCTGCACGACGCCCAAGCACAAGCAGAGGCAGGGGTAGGACATGGCACGCATTGCTGGAGTCGATCTTCCGCTCAACAAGCGGGTCGAGATCGGGCTGACCTACATCTACGGCATCGGCCGGCCGAAGGCGAACTTCATCCTCGAGAAGGCCGACGTGCGGCCCGACACGCGGGTCAAGGACCTGTCGGAGGAAGAGGTCGTCCGGATCCGCAAGGTCATCACCGACGACGTCAAGGTGGAGGGCGACCTGCGCCGGGACATCTCGGTCGACATCAAGCGCCTGATGGACATCGGCTGCTACCGGGGCACGCGCCACCGGCGCAACCTCCCCGTCCGCGGGCAGCGGACCCACACGAACGCCCGGACCCGGAAGGGACCGCGCAAGCAGACGATCGCCGGCAAGAAGAAGGCGACGAAGAAGTAGGAAGTAAGAGGAAGACATGGCTGAACCGACACCCGCATCCGCCGTCCCCGAGAAGGGCGCCAAGCCCGCCAAGGGCAAGCGCGCCCGCACCGGGAAGAAGGAAAAGAAGAACATCCCGCACGGGATGGCGACGGTCAACGCGTCGTTCAACAACACGATCGTCTCGATCGCGGACGCCGAGGGCAACGTGCTCGGCTGGTCGTCGGCCGGGCGCATCGGGTTCAAGGGCTCGCGCAAGGGCACGCCGTTCGCCGCCCAGCTCGCGGCGGCCAACTGCGCCGAGCACGCCAAGGAGCACGGCGTGCGCTCGGTCGACGTGCGCGTCGACGGGGCCGGGCGCCGGCCGCGAGTCGGCCATCCGGGCGCTCCAGGCCAACGGCATCGACATCAAGTCCATCAAGGACACGACCCCGATTCCCCACAACGGCTGCCGGCCGCGCAAGCGGCGGCGGGTCTAGCGCGTAGGGAATAGGGGTTTGTTGACGATAGCCGCCGGCCCTTCGCCGACGGCTCGTCCGTAAACCGACGCTTCGGTCCCGGTCGGGAAGAAGGACGTAAAGCGAGGAATGGGGTCGAGGAGGTAAAGGGTTTGGCCCGTTATAGCGAGTCGGTCTGCCGGCTGTGCCGGCGAGAAGGCATGAAGCTGTTCCTCAAGGGGGACCGCTGTTTCAAGGACAAGTGCGCCATCGAGCGGCGCAACTATCCGCCCGGCCAGCACGGCCGGAGGCGTTCGAAGCTCCTGGGCTACGGCATCCAGCTCCGGGAAAAGCAGAAGGTCAAGCGGATCTACGGTCTCCTCGAGAGCCAGTTCCGCCTGGCGTTCGTGCGCGCCGAGCGGCGCAAGGGCATCACCGGCGCCAACCTGCTCGAGGAGCTCGAGCGCCGTCTCGACAACGTGACGTTCGCGCTGGGCTTCGCGGCCTCGCGCGCCCAGGCGCGGCAGCTCGTCCGCCACGGGCACGTCACGGTCGACGGACGGAAGGTCTCGATCCCGTCCTATCCGCGTGGGCAAGGGTCAGGTCATCGCCATCAAGGAGAAGAGCCGCACCAACGAGCAGATCAAGTCCTCGGTCGAGACGGCCCGCGGCCGCGGCGTCCCGTCGTGGCTCGACCTGACGCCGGAGGCGTTCTCCGGACGGGTCGTGGAGTCTGCCGAAGCGCGAAGACATCAAGCTGCCGATTCAGGAGCAGCTGATCGTCGAGCTGTACTCGAAGTAAGTTCCTCAGTGAGCGAGCGGCACGTCTCCATGACGCTTTGGAAAGATTTTCAGAAGCCCAAGCGGCTCGAGATCGACACCGAGACGCTGACGTCGACCTACGGAAAGTTCTACGCCCAGCCGTTCGAGCGGGGCTTCGGCACGACGATCGGCAACGCCCTGCGCCGCGTGCTGCTGTCCTCGATCGAGGGAGCGGCGATCACGGCCGTCAAGATCGAGGGCGTGCTGCACGAGTTCTCGTCGCTGCCGGGAGTCGTCGAGGACATCACCGACATCATCCTCAACCTCAAGCAGATCCCCATCAAGATGCACACCACCGAGGAGAAGATCCTCACGATCGACGTCGAGCGCAAGGGCAAGGTCACGGCCGCCGACCTCCAGGACGACTCGGCGATCGAGATCCTCGAGCCGGATGCGCCGATCGCGACGCTGTCGGAGAACGGCCGCCTGCGAGCTGGAGCTCCGGGTCTCGACGCGGCCGCGGCTACGTCGTCGGCCGACAAGAACTTCGACGACGACATGGGCATCGGCTACATCCCGATCGACTCGGTCCACTCGCCGGTCCGCCGCGTGAACTATCACGTCGAGGCGGCCCGCATCGGGCAGGCCACCGACTACGACCGCCTCGTCCTCGAGGTCTGGACCAACGGCACGATCTCCCCGACGGACGCGGTCGGCCTGGCGTCGACGCTGCTCCGCGATCACCTGACGATCTTCGTCAACGCCGACCACGAGACGGCGCTCGAGGGCGCCGGCGAGGGCGAGCTGCCGGAGAACCTGGCCGAGTACCTCAACAAGTCGGTCGACGAGCTGGAGCTTTCGGTCCGGAGCGCGAACTGCCTCAAGAACGCGGGCATCCGGACGATCCGCGACCTCGTCCAGCGGACCGAGAAGGACATGCTCGAGACCAAGAACTTCGGGCGCAAGTCCCTGAACGAGATCAAAGACATCCTCCGGCCCATGGGCCTGTCCCTCGGGATGGAGCTCGAGCCGGTCGAAGCCAAGAGCGAGTAGTGTTTGGTGGCCGGATCATGAGGCGCTCCAGGTCGACTCATCCGCGTCGGGACTCGGGTACGAGAGAACCTGAGCGGCATTTCGGCCTCGAGATTGATATCCGGACTTTTGTGATAGGACAATAGACATGCAGCACAACCGCGCGGGGCGCAAGCTCCGCCGCACGACGTCCCACCGGCTGGCGATGTTCTCGAATCAGCTCGCGTCCCTCGTGACGCACGAGCGGATCGAGACCACGCTGACCAAGGCCAAGGAGCTCCGGCCGATCGCCGAGCGCCTCGTGACCCGGGCCAAGAACGACGGGGTGGCGGCGCGCCGCCACGTCGCCCGCTGGATTCCGGACCGCACCACGGTCAAGAAGCTCTTCGAGGCGATCGCGCCGCGCTTCGTCGATCGCCCGGGCGGCTACACGCGCATCCTCAGGCTCGGGTCGCGCAAGGGCGACGCCGCCGAGGCCGCCATCCTCGAGTTCGTCGACTTCAAGTTCGAGCCGAAGGAGCGGGGCCCGAAGAAGGAGTCCCTTTCGGACCGGGCGCGCCGGGCCGCCGGCGGGCGCGTCGAGACGGTCCGCAAGCAGAAGACCGAAGGCGAGGGCGGGGAGGAGGCCCAGGGCCAGAAGCCGCCGCGCAAGGCGGCGGCGCCGAAGGCCGAGCGGGTCAAGCCGGCCGCCAAGCCCGCGCCGAAGAAGGGCCCGTCGCGGACGGGTCCGTCCAAGCGCGGGGCCTAGCGATTCGAGGACCTTCCGCTTCGAGGGCGTCGCGCCTGCGCGGCGCCCTTTTCCTTTGGCTGATGACGGTCCAGCGGGCCCGCACCGCGGCGATCGTCTGGGGGCTCTTCCTCCTCGCCCTGACCTCCTGGCCGTCCCCGCCCGAGGTGCCGGTCGTCTCATCGATCCCGAACTTCGACAAACTCGTGCACGGGTTCCTCTACGGCGTCGAGGGCTTCCTGCTCTATTTCGCCATCGTCTGGCGGGGACCGGCGGGGCGGTTCGCCTGGCGCCGGGCGCTCGCCGTCGGGGGCGTGCTCGCCGCCTGGGGAACGCTCGACGAGATCCACCAGGCGTTCATCCCGGGGCGGTCGATGGAGGCGGGAGACGCCCTCGTGGACGCCCTGGCGGGCTTCCTGGGCGCCCTGGCCGCCTCGCGCTTTGCGGGAAGGGGCGGCCCGGCTACTTCTTGAAGAAGCCGCCCTGGCCCGCCGCGGCCTTCGGGCCGCCTTCGGCGAGGACGAGGCGCTGGTTGAGCTCCTTGATGCGTTCGTTCAGCTGCGCGATCTTCTGCTGGAACTCGCGGGAGATGCGCTCGGCGTCGGACTTCAACCGGGTGTTCTCGGTCTCGGCGTCGTTCAGGACGGAGTCGCGCCCCTCGATGACGCGGCGCTGGTCGCGCAGCTCGACCATGTACTTGTTGAGCTCCTCGTCCTTCTCGGTGAGCCGGAGCTTCCACTTCTCCTCCTGCTCCTCGTAGAGACGCTTGATCTCGATCAACTGGGTGATCTGGGAAAAGTCGTTGTCGGACGCCATCAGGCCACCTCGCTGGTTTTCCTCGATCTGGGGGAAGAGCTTGCGGAGCTTGAGGGAAAGGTCTTCGGGGTCGGTCGAGAGCTCCATGGCCTTCGCATACGTGATCCGCTTGTTGACGAGCAGCGCGATCAGGCACTGGTTCATCGACTGCATCTTGTAGTAGTTGACGGAGTTCTCGATCTCCTCGTGGATCTCCTTGACCTCGCCGTTCAGGATGTGCTTTTCGATCTTGGGCGAGTTGATCATGACCTCGACCACGGCGCAGCGGCCGGAGCCGTCCGAGGTCTCGATGAGGTTCATGGAGACGATCGCGCGCAGGACGATCGAGAGCTGGGAACGGACCTGGGCCTGCTGTTCCTGGGGGCAGGAGTCGATGATGCGGTCGATCGACTGCGCCGCGCTGTTGGTGTGGAGGGTCGAGAACACGAGGTGGCCGGTCTCGGCCGCCGTGATCGCCGTCTGCATCGTATTCCAGTCGCGCATCTCGCCGACCATGATCACGTCCGGGTCCTGCCGGAACATGTTCTTCAGGGCCTCGTTGAAGCTGGGCGAGTCGGTGGAGACCTCGCGCTGGGAGACAGCGGCCTTGCCGTCGGCGAACAGGAACTCGATCGGGTCCTCGATCGTGACGATGTGGACCGGCCGCTTCTCGATGATCGAGCGCATGATGCCGGCGAGCGTCGTGGACTTGCCCGACCCCGTCGGCCCGGTGACGAGCACGAGCCCCTTGGGCAGGTGGACGAAGCTCTCGAGGACCTCGGGAAGGTTCAGCTCCGCGATCGAGGGCAGCTTGAAGGGGATCCGCCGGAAGACGGCCGCGAACGAGCCTCGCTGGACGAAGATGTTGCACCGGAAGCGGGCGACCCCGGTCAGGCCGTAGCCGACGTCGACCGACTGAGTGCGTTCCAGGCGCTCCTTCTGGGCGGGGGTCAGGATGCCCAGCAGCATCTCCTCGAGGTCCTTGGGCTGCAAGGCGTCTGCATTCAAGGGGATCAGTCGTCCCTTGATCCGGAGCAAGGGGGGCCGCATTGGCTTCAAGTGGAGGTCGGAAGCCTCCTTCTTGGCCATGAACTTGAGCAATTCAGCGAGGGTCAATGTTCCGAGATTATAGCCGGTGCGAGGCCTTCCCGAACCTGTACGGACAGCCAGTCCCGGGCCTCACGCCGCGTCTGCACCTGGCCGCACGCGGCCGCCACGGCGAGCTCCCGGAGCAGGGCGCCGACCGCCGGGCCCGCGGGGATCCCGAGCCACCGCAGCACGTCGTCGCCGCCGACGTCGACGCGGCGGGGCTTGCGACGCGCGAGGCGGGCGAGCCGCGCGGCGAGCCGGGTCTCGCCCCGGCGCGACAGCAGGCGCGCGGCGTCGTGGGCGAGCGGCCCCGCCTCGAGCACCCAGCGCCAGGCCCCCTTTCGGTCGCCCGGCCGGATCGACGCCGCCCCTTCGACCAGTGACGTCATGCGCGCCGCGTCGTCCGCCTCCCGCCGCGGCAGCCTTCGCCGGGAAAGCCAGCCGAAGGCTCCGCGCCCCGAAAGGCCGAGCGCGAGAGCCAGGGCGGCCAGTCGCAGGCGCCGCCGGCGAGGCTCGGGAAGGCGGCGCGTCCCGGCGTCGTCGAGCGCGGCGAGGGCGCGGGCGAGGGCCCGGGCGCGCCCGGGGGACAGGGGAAGTCCGAGGGTCGCCGTCAGGAGACCGGCTTTCGCCGCCCAGCCCAGGGCCGGGGCCGCGCGCGGGCTGCCGAGGATCCGCGCGAGCTCGCCCGCGATCCGTTCGGCGGCGACGCGCTCGAGGCCCGACGCGGCGGCCCGGGCGGCGGCGAGTGTCGCGCGGTCGGGGTCGAGGCCGTGGGTCGCGAGAAAACGGGCCGCGCGCAGAGCCCGGAGCGGATCGTCGAGGATGTTCTCCCGGCGCACTGGACGCAGACGCTTCTTCGCAAGGTCGCCGAGCCCTCCGAACGGGTCGAGGACGTCGCCCGGTCCCCCGTCGACCGGGAGGGCGAGGGCGTTGACGGTGAAGTCGCGCCGCGCGAGGTCCGCTTCGATCGAAGCTCCCTCGACCTCCGCGATGTCGAGGGGCCGGCGGCCCGCCACGCGATAGACGCGGGGCCCGGGTCGATCCCGGGACAGAAAGACAGCGCGGCCGGCGCCTTCCGCCTCGAGGGCGCGGGCTGCGGCTTCGGCGTCGCGCGCGATCGCGGCGTCGACCTCCGGGACCGGAAGTCCGAGCCACGCATCGCGCACCGCGCCGCCGACGAGCCACGCGTCGGCGCCCTGCCGCCGCGCGACGCGTGCGAAGGCCCGCACCTCGCGGCGCCGGAGCAGGCGCGCGAGGCCGGGGGAGCGGCGGTGCCGGGGGTGCTCGGACATACGGGCTGGTACAATTTTCAGGATGTCATCCTCCTCCGCGGTTGTCACTCCCGAGGTCGTGCGCAAAGTGGCCGAGCTCGCGCGCCTGCGCCTGCCCGAGTCGGACCTGCCCCTCTGGACGGGCCAGATCTCGCGTGTCATCGGGCACATCGAACAGCTTCGGCAGATTCCGGAGGAGGCCTTCGCGGTCCCGGCCGGCGCCCCCGCCACTCCCGTCCGCGACGACGCGCCGCGGGACGGCCACGGCGCCGAGGCTCTCGCTGCCAACGCTCCCCGGCAGGTCCACGGCTACGGGGTCGTGCCCCGCGTCGTCGGCTCGGGAAGCTGAGCATGGCCGGCGTCATCGAAACCGCGGTCGACGTGGGCGCGCGGCGCCGGTCGGCCGTGGAGGTCGTCCGCGAGTCGCTCGAGTCGATCCGGGAGGGGGACGTCCGCCTGCGCGCCTTCCTGGAGGTGACCGGGGACCTGGCCCTGCAGGAGGCCGAGGCGGTCGACCGCCGGGTCTCCGCCGGGGAGTCGCTCCCGCTCGCGGGCGTGCCGCTCGCCATGAAGGACAACATCTGGGTCGCGGGCCGGCGCACGGCCTGCGCTTCGCGGATCCTGGACGGATTCCGGCCGCCGTGCGACTCGACGGTCGCGGCGCGCCTGCGCCAGGCGGGCGCCGTATTCATCGGCCGCGCCAACATGGACGAGTTCGCCATGGGCTCCTCGACCGAGAACAGCTCGTTTCACGTGACCCGCAACCCCTGGGACACCACCCGAATCCCGGGCGGGTCGTCCGGGGGCAGCGCGGCGGCCGTCGCGGCGCGTTTCGTTCCGGCCGGCTTCGGTTCCGACACCGGGGGGTCGATCCGGCAGCCCGCGGCGTGCTGCGGCGTCGTCGGGTTCAAGCCGACCTACGGCCGCGTGTCGCGATACGGCCTCGTGGCGTTCGCCTCGTCCCTCGACCAGATCGGTCCGCTGACGCGGAGCGTCGCCGACGCCGCCCGCCTGTACGGGGTCGTCGCGGGAGCGGACCCGCTCGACTCGACCACGGCGGACGTGCCGGTCGGGTCGCCCGAGGCCGCGCTCGGACGGGGTGTCGAGGGCCTGCGGGTCGGCTTCCTCGAGGAGGCCGAGGACGGAGGTCTCGACCCGGAAGTCGCGGCGAACCTGGAAGAGGCGCGACGGATCTTCCGCGAGGCCGGCGCCGAGGTCCTGCCCGTCTCGGTGCCGCGGGCCCCGGCGGCGATCGCGATCTACTACGTCATCGCCAGCGCCGAAGCGTCCTCCAACCTGGCGCGCTTCGACGGCGTCCGCTACGGGCCGCGGCCCTCCGACACCGACCTGCTGTCGGTCTACGTCACGAGTCGCACTTCGGGCTTCGGGGCCGAAGTCAAGCGCCGGATCCTGCTCGGGACCTTCGCGCTCGCCTCCGGCTACTACGAGGCGTACTACGGGCTCGCGACGCGGGCACGCCAGCTCCTCTTGGACGACTTCACCCGCGCCTTCGCCGCCGTCGACGTCATCGTCTGTCCCTCGATTCCGGGGCCGGCCTTCAAGATCGGCGAGAAGACGGACGACCCGCTGACGATGTACCTCTCGGACGTCTTCACCGTCCCGGCGTCGCTCGCGGGCCTGCCGGCGATCTCGATTCCGTCCGGCCTGACGCGAGGAGGCCTCCCGCTCGGAGTCCAGGTTCTCGGGCCGCGCTTCGGAGAAGAGACGATGTTCGCCGCGGCGCGGGCGTTCGAGGCGGGCGCCGGCTTTCCGGATGCGCTTGCCCCCGTCTCGGACTAGGACGCGCCTCGCGGCGGCGCTCCTCGGAGCCGTCGTCGTCGCGACTCCGGTGTCGGCGCGGGAGAAGACCGTCGTCGTGTCGCCCGAGATTCGCGTCACGATCGCTTCGGGCGACGAAATCTCGCTCGCGGCCCGGCCGCTTCCCGGCGAGGGCGTCGACGCCTTCGTCAAGCGCCTGACCGAGGACCCGAAGACCAAGAAGGAGATCCTCCAGGGCAACGGAGGGCTCCGGCGTCTCCGCACCGACCGCTACGTCCGCGTCCCGTACCGCCTGCTCTCGCAAAGCTTCCGGAAGATCGCGATCGAAGCGCTGTATCCGGAGGACCGGGCAACGACGTCGGGCTGGGAGCATCGCGTGACGGGCCTGACGGGATCGCCCGAGAGCCTCTGGCGGATCGCCGAGTGGTTCACGGCGGACGGCACGAACTACCGCCTCCTTCGGAAGGAGGGCGCGATCGCGTCGCTCGAAACCCGGGACGGCCAGGTCGTGGTGGTCCCCGGCCGGCTCCTGACCCACGCCTTCCGTGAGGCCGTCGACGCCGCCGCGCCGGCCGCCGAGACGCCTCCACCGCTCGAGTTCGCCTCCGACGCCGCGGGCCGTTACGCCCTGTACCGCCTGCAGAAGGGCGAAGCCCTGTACTCGGCGGTCGTCGTGCGGTTCACGGGCCGCGTCCACGCCGAGGACGTCAACGCGAAAGCGGCCGAGATCGCAGCCCGCAGCGGGATCGACGACGTGCGCTCGATCCCCGTCGGGTTCGCGATCAAGATCCCGATCGCCGACCTCGCGCCGGAGTTCCGGCCGCCGGACGATCCGGCGCGGATCGAGGAAGAGAAAGCCCGGCTCGAGGCCGCCCAGTTCGCCAACACCGTTCGGACGGCCGATCTCTCGGGCGTGACGGTCGTCCTCGACGCGGGCCACGGGGGCCGCGACACCGGCGCCATCGTCGACGGGATGCAGGAGGCGGCCTACGTCTACGACATTGCGTGCCGAGTCGAACGGCGGGTCCGCGACCGAACGAAGGCCCGCGTCGTGCCCACCGTCGGCCGCGACGCCCCGTGCGCCGCCGCCCGGTCGGACGGGGTGGCCGAGTTCCGCAGCGCGCGCGTGCTGACGACGCCGCCGTATCCGATCGAGGACTCGGTCGCCGGAGTGAACTTCCGGTGGTACCTCGCCAACTCGGTCTTCCGCAACGTCGAGAAGAACGGAGGCCAGGAGGACCGCACGGTCTTCCTGTCGCTTCACGCGGACTCGCTCCACCCCGCCGTGCGCGGCACGATGATCTACGTTCCCGGCGAGAAGTTCCTCGACGGCTCCTTCCAGAAGACGGGTGAGCCGTACACGTCGCGGCGCGAGGTCCGCGAGTCTCCGAAGGTGTCGTTCTCGCGCCGCGAGAGGGTCGCCGCCGAAGGCGTCTCGCAGGACCTCGCCGACCGCGTCGTGGCCGCCTTCCGCGAGGCGGGCCTGCCGCTCCACGCCTTCCAGCCGGTGCGGCGCAACGTCATCCGCGGGGGGCGCGAGTGGGTGCCGGCGATCCTTCGGTACAACCGCATCCCGGCCCGAATCCTCGTCGAGATCTGCAATCTCAACAATCCCGACGACCGGAAGCTGTTGCGCACCCGGGCCTACCGCGAAAAGGTGGCCGAGGCGCTCGTCGACGCGCTCATCGACTTCTACGGCGGATCGGCGGGGGACGGTGCCGCGAAGGCATCGTCGGGCGGCAGACGCTGACGGCGGCGCGCGATCGCGGTCCGCGCGTCCGCGTCTCGCTCCCCATATACTTTCTCTCCCGCAGGAGGCCCCCGCATGCGTCATCGCTCGACGTTCCTGGTGGCCGCGCTCGCTCTCATTCTCGCTCCTGCCGCTCGCCGCCCAGGAGTGGCGCGGCAGGGCGCGCGTCGACGGCCAGGTCAAGAACGACAAGGGCGAACCGGTCGACGGCTGCGTCGTGAGGCTGCGCTGGGGCAAGAGCGGGCACGGCGGGCCCGACCAGAAGACGGACGCGAAGGGCAAGTGGGCGATCTTCGGGCTCGCGGGCGGGCCCTGGGACCTCGATTTCGAGGCGCCCGGGTACAAGAAGAAGCAGATCCAGATCACGCTCCAGGAGACCAACCGCAACGACACGGTCGAAGTCGTCCTCGAGCCGGCGCCCCAGGCGATCGCAGCCCCGGCCCCGACGCAGGAGATCCTCGTCGGGGGCCAGAAGATCTCGAAGGACACCGCCCAGTCGATCCAGGCCGGGAACGCGGCCATGAGCGCCCAGAACTGGCCCGTCGCGCGCGAGAACTACGTCAAGGCGCTCGTCGAGCTCCCCGACAACACGGCGCTCATCGAGCGCGTCGCGGTTGCGTACCTCGCCGAGGGCAACAAGGACGAGGCCCTCCGGTACGCGCGGATGGCCTCGGAAAAAGCGCCGGCCGACACCCAGCCGTGGCAGATCATCGCCGAGGTCGAGATCGAAAAGGGCAACGCCGAGGCCGGGCTCGCGGCCCTCGACAAATTGCCTCGGGAGAGGATCCTCGACCCGGCCCTGTATCTGAATGCCGGGATCCTGCTCTACAACGCGAAGAAGCTGCCCGACGCCGTGGCCGCCTTCGACAAGGCGATCGGGGTCAAGCCGGACGCGACCGCCTACTATTACCGGGGGCTCGCCGAGCTCCAGCAGAAGAAGAACGCCGAGGCCAAGGCCGATTTCCAGAAGGCGCTGGAGCTCGCCCCCGACGGCCCCGACGCCAGGGACATCAAGGACCTCCTGAAGTCGATTCGGTAGGGCCGCCGGCCGACCCCGCCGCTAAGGGGCCGCCGTCTCCTCGCCCAGGAACGCGACCCAGCCCGGGTCCGTCGCGATCGCGAGATAGGCGGGGTCGCTTCGCAGCGCCCGCCGGTCGAGATGGCCGTCCGCGGCGAGCGGGCGAAGCGCCGCGATCGCCGCTGCGGCGTTGCCCGCGCGCGCGTAGATCTGGGCTTCGAGCTCCGCGCGCTTCCAGCCCTCGGGCAGGAGCGACCGGGCCTCGCGGATGGCGCGCACCGCGGCCGGCGTATCGCCGAGGTTCGACTCGACGACGGCGAGCGTCGAGAGCGTGTCCGGATCCGGGCCCGCCTCCCGGAGGTACCGCGTCAGGAGCGTGCGCGCCTCGGCGTTGCGGCCCTCGGCGAGGGCCATGACCGCGAGCTCCTTGGCGGCCCCGGGCGCGGGGGGATCGTCGGCCAGGGCGCGCTCGAAGTCGGCGCGGGCGGCCTCGGGCTCGCCGGCCGACCGCGCGGCGAGCCCTTTCTGGTACTCGATCGGCGCCCGCGGGGCGCCCGCCTCGAGGGCCTTCGTCCAGGCCGCCCGTGTGGCGGCGGCGTCGCCTTCGCGCTGCGCCTGACGGGCCGCTTCCTCGAACGGGCGCCAGGGCTGGGGGAAGCTTCCGCGAGCGCGAATGGCTCCGAGAGAGTGCGCCGGATGGCGAGAATGCCGTCGACGGCGAAGAGAACGGCCGGCACGGCCGCCGCGAGCCACAGAAGGCGGCGGCGCTCGGCCGGGAGTTTCCGGCCGAAGACGAGGAGGACGGCCACGATGGCGACGAGCCCCGCCAGGCGCGGCCAGGCCCTCGACCGGGCCTCCGCGGCGCCCTCGCGGCGCCTCAGCGGCTCGGGTCCGAGGAGCCGCCCGAGCTCCCCGGCGAGCGAGAGGCCCGGGTCGACGAGGACGACGTCCTCGACCTTCCAGCCCCGCGGGCCGCGCCGAACCTCCCATCGCGTCTTGAGCACGCTTCCCCCGTAGCGCAGGCCCAGGTCCACGAGGACGGGCGGTCCCGGCACGCCGGGGAGAGCGGCCCAGGCGACTTCGGAAGTCGTGTTGGACGGGGCGGCGAGGGCGCGGGCGAAGTGATCCCGGGCCGTCGCGGCGAGGAGCGCCTTCTGCCGGTCCGTCAGCCCGCCCCAGACAGGTGCCCCGAGGATCCGGCGCAGGACGGCGTCCGCGTCGAGGGACTCGAAGAAGATCTTCGGCGGCCCGTGGAGCGCCGCCGACGCGGAGCGCCGCGCGAAGTCGGCGGCCTCCTCGGCGTCGGGAAGGGTGGTCTCCTGGGCCGGCAGCGCGCCCGCGACGAGGAAGAACGGGAAGACGAGAACGGCGAACGCGCGCGCCCGTCCGCGGGCGCTCATGCCGCCGAGGCCCGGCGGGTCAGTAGCCCGTCGCGGTCTCGCTCGTGTGGGGCTTGGAGATGATCTTCATGACCATCGGGACGCTGCCGATCCGGAGCTCGTCGCCGTCCCGCAGCGCGATCGGCTGCGAGAGCTTGATCCCGTTGACGAACGTGCCGTTCTTCGAGCCGAGGTCTTCGAGGGTCGCCAGGCCCATGTCGATCAGCACGCGCGCGTGGCGCCGCGAAACGCTCTTCGAGTCGATCCAGACGAGCGAGTCGTTGCCGCGGCCGAGGATGTTCTCCCCGTCGCCGAGCGCGACCTCGCGCTGTCCCCAGAGGAGCCGGAAGATCTGGTCTCCGTTGGAGGACCGGGAGCCCTCGCCCTTGACCGTCGTGGCGGCACCGGAGAACGCGTAGCCGTAGCCGTAGACGGTGCGGATGAATTCCGGCGCGCGGGCCCCGTCGCCGATCGCCTGCCGGATCTCGGCGATCAGCGTCGGGAGGTTGACCTCCGACACGATCGTGTCCGGCCAGAGCCGCTGGTGCAGCTCGGCCTTGGGGATCGCCCTCGGCCGGCCTTCGAGGAGCACCTGGAGGAGCTTGAAGGCCTTGGGCGAGATCGCGACGTTGCGTCCGTCCCGGGTCAGCGCCCGGCAGTCCGTATCGAGCGTGAAGTTTCCAAATCGGAAGGTCATAACGTCTCCATGAAGACGGTATCGCCTTCCGCTGGCGCGGGGATCGGCCGGGGACGAAACCGGCGATTCGCGGGACGAAGCCGTGCCGCCGTCGCGCGGGCGCATCCGCTCAGGCCGGCAGCGGGTCCAGCCGCTCGACGCGGGGCGACAGCGACTCCGCACCGCGCGCCGTACAGACGATGTCGTCCTCGATGCGAACGCCGAATTTTCCGGGCAGATAGATGCCGGGCTCCGAGGTGAACGTCATGCCGGGCTCGAGGACGGTGCGGTCGTGGCCCACCATGTACGGCGGCTCGTGGACGTCGATTCCGAGACCGTGGCCGAGGCGGTGCGTGAAGTAGTCGCCGTACCCGGCCTTCTCGATCACCCGCCGGGCCGCCGCATCGACCTCGAAGCAGGGCACGCCCGGCGCCGCCTTTTCGATCGCCGCGCCCTGGGCCTCGAGGACGATCGACCAGACCTTGCGGTACTCGTCGGTGGGACTCCCGAAGTAAGGTCGAGCGCGTGATGTCGTAGTAGTAGCCGTCGGGCTTGTCCCAGGCGTCGATCAGGACGGCCTGGTTCTTCGAGAGCGCGGTCGGGTCCCGAGGCGCCGTGCGGAAAGGCCGAGGACGGCCCGAACTGGACGACGTTTTCGCCGCCGAAGGCGTGGGAGATCTCGGCCTCCGTCGCGCCGGGCCGGAGCGACTCGAAAGCCCGACGGAAGCGGGGAAGGGCCACCTCGATCGCTTTCCGCATCAGCTGGATCTCGTCCGGGGTCTTGATCATCCGGAGGGCGCCGAAGAGCCCCGCAGCGGAGACGGGCTTCCAGCCGGGCCGCGCCGAGAGCAGCCGCTCGACGTCGTCGTAGGCGGTGGAGGGCTCCACGGCGAGCGTGCCGGCCGAGGCCGGGAAGAGCTTCGCGGCGGTCGACCAGGCGTCGCCGGTCTCTTCCCAGGTCACGACCTCGCCGACGGCCGACATGCCCTTCAGCCGCGCGGCCTCGAAGGCGGGGCAGACGACGACGGGATCGCGGTCCCGGAAGAGAAACAGGGCGGTCAGGCGTTCGCTGCGGTGAAAGTCGATGCCGGTCAGGTAGAAGAGGTTGGAAGACGGTGTCGCGAAGAGGCCGTCGGCGGGGACCGACCGGAGGCGCTCCCGCACGGTCTCGAGCCGTCGGAGATAGATTTCACGCGGAGTCGGCATGGCGCGGATGCTAGCAGAGTCGAAACACCGGGGGGCGGCCGTCGCCCTCGCCGCGGCGTTGGCGGTCGCGGGCGGGCTCGCCGGCTGCCGACGGGAGGACAGGGCCGTATTCCGCGGGGCCCCGGTCGTGATCATCTCGGTCGACACGCTGCGGGCCGATCACCTGCCGGCGTACGGCTACCGGTCGGTCGAGACGCCGAACCTCGACGCCTTCCGCCGCGACGCCGTCCTCTTCGAGAACGCGTACTCCCACGTTCCGCTGACGCTGCCTTCCCACACGACGATCTTCACCGGCCTGCTGCCGCCGCAGAACGGCGTGCGCGACAACCTCGGCTATGCGCTGTCGGCGGGGCCGCCGACGCTCGCCGGATACCTGAAGGCGAAGGGCTACGCCACCGGCGGCGCGGTGTCCTCGATCGTGCTGTCCCACGCGACCGGAGTCTCGCGGGGCTTCGACTTCTACGAGGACAACGTCGAGCCGACGAAGACGAGCCAGACGCTGTCCCGGGTCCAGCGCAACGGGGGCGAGACGGCCGCGCTGCTGGAGGACTGGATCGGCCCGCGCGCCGACGCCCCGTTCTTCGCGTTCCTTCATCTCTTCGAGCCTCATTCGCCGTACGAGCCGCCGGAGCCCTACGCCAGCCGGTACAAGCTGCCCTACGACGGCGAGATCGCGCGGGCCGACGAGATCGTCGGCTCGTTCCTGAAGTACCTCAAGGACCAGGACGTCTACGACCGGGCCCTCGTCGTCTTCCTGTCGGACCACGGAGAGGGGCTCAACGACCACGGCGAGGACGAGCACGGCGTTCTCCTCTACCGCGAAGCGATTCACGTTCCCCTGATGATCAAGCTGCCGCGCTCGCACCGTGCCGGCGAGACCGTGAAGGGGCCGGTCGCCCTGACCGACGTCTTCCCGACCGTCGCGGCCGTCGCGGGCCTGCCGGTCCCGCCGGGTCTCGCCGGGCGGCCGCTCCTGACGCCGTCGCCGGCGGCGGGCGCCCCTGAGCGCCGCATTTACGGGGAGACGCTCTATCCGCGGCTGCACCTGGGCTGGAGCGACCTGGCGTCGCTCGTCGATTCGGGCTCACCAGTACATCGAGTCTCCCCGTCCCGAGCTCTACGACCTCGTCGCCGATCCCGGCGAGAAGAACGACCTGTCCGCGGGCCTGCCGCCGGCCTTCCGCTCCATGCGTGCGGAGCTCGCGCGGATTCCCCGTCCGCTCCAGCCGCCCGGAGGCTCGGACCCGGAGCAGGTCAAGAAGCTCGCCGCGCTCGGCTACATCAGCGCCTCGACCGCCGACTTCGCGAAGAAGGACCTGCCCGCGCCGCGCGACCGCATCGGCGCCGTCGAGCAGCTCAAGGCCGGGTTCGGCGCCCTGCAGGCCGGGCGCTACGAGGAGGCCGCGAGGGTCCTCTCGAAGCTCCTCCAGACCGAGCCCGGAATGACGGACGTCTGGCAGATGTACTCCGACGCCCTCATGAAGCTGGGCCGCGAAAAGGAAGCGCTCGAGGCCCTGCAGACGGCGGCGAAGCTGTCTCCCGGAAATCCCCAGGTCCTCATGGCGCTCGCCGACTACTTCACGATCACGGGGGACTTCGCGCAGGCGCGCCGGCACGCCGAGCTTCTCGGCGAGGCGGGGACGGCGAGCGGGCACGAGAACCTCGCCCGGATCGCGCTCGCCGAAGGGGACCTCGCGACCGCCGAGCGCGAGGCCCGCGCCGCGATCGCCCGTTATCCGACGCGCCGGGTCCCGCGGATGATCCTGGGCCGCGTCCTGCACGACCGGCGGGACTATCGCGGCGCCCTCGCGGAGCTCGACGAGGCGGCGCGGGGCCGCGCGGGGGAGACCGGCGTCACGCTCCAGAATCTGCAGTTCCTCCGCGGGGACTGCCTCGCGCGCCTCGGGCGCGCGCCCGACGCGGAGGCTGCCTTTCGCGAGGAGATCCGACTCTTTCCGGGCAACCCCGCGCCGCGAGCCGCGCTCGCGATGCTCTACGCGAGCGAGGGTCGCGAGACGGAAGCGCGCCTGGCCTTGACCGAGCTCGTCCGGCAGCTCGGCACTCCCGAGGCCTACTTCGCGGCCAGCCAGACGTACGAGATTCTCGGCGATGCGATCTCCGCGGCGCGCCTCCGCGTCGAGGCGAAGCGGCTCTTCCCGACGGCCCGGGAGCGCAAGGCCACGGGCTAGGCCGAGAGCGGCTAGTTGTCGTTTCTCAGGACATTGTTCACCGGTGGGCGTCAAGTAAGAGAACCCTCTCCCCCCCGAAAGGGGGAGAGGGCAGGGTGAGGGGGTTGGGACCACTGGCCAGATGAGAATCGTTGTGGGCCGATCGAGCGGGGAGTGCCCCTCACCCCGACCCGATACCGCCGGCGTACGCCGGCGTTGCCTACGGCGGCGGGCCTGCCTCTGGTGGACGGCTCCCGCCGGGAGGGGGGAAGGCCGCCCAGCCCGATCGTGGCCATGAACAACGTGTTGAGAATCCACAGCTAGGTCGAGTGGAGGAGGTCCCGCCCCTTCATCTCCAGCGGCGCCTTCAGGCCCTGGAGCCCGAGGAGCGTGGGCGCGACGTCCGCGAGCGTTCCCCCCGACGCGAGGGCCGGTCCCGGGCGACAGACGACGAACGGGACCGGGTTGGTCGTGTGCGCCGTGTGCGGCTCTCCCGTCACCGGGTCGAGCATCTGCTCGGCGTTGCCGTGGTCGGCCGTCATCGCCAGCACCACGCCCGCGTCGCGGCAGGCCGCCTCGAGGATGCCGAGGCATCGGTCGAGCGTCTCGACGGCCGCGATCGTTTCCGGGAGCTTGCCGGTGTGGCCGACCATGTCGGCGTTGGCGAAATTGACGACGTACGCGTCGTGCCGGCGCGCCGCCAGGGCGCGGACGGCTTCCTCGGTGATCTCCGCCGCGCTCATCTGCGGGTGCAGGTCGTAGGTCGCGCCCTTCCAGGAGGGGACGAGGATGCGCTCTTCGCCGGGATAGGCCTTCTCGACGCCGCCGTTGAAGAAGTAGGTCACGTGCGCGTACTTCTCGGTCTCGGCCAGGCGCAGGTTCTCGACGCCGGCCGCGGCCCACACGTCCGCGAGGATGTGGACGAGGTCCTGCGGCGGGAAGGCCGCCGGCAGGCCGAAGTCCTTCTTGTACTCGGTGAAGCCCACGAAGTGAATCCGGGGCGGCTTCGGCCGCGGAAAGTCCGCGAACCCGGGCTCCGTCAACGCCCGCGTGATCTGCCGGGCGCGGTCCGCGCGGAAGTTGAAGAAGACGACGGCGTCGCCGTCGTGGATCGGGCCGACGGGCTCACCGTCCTCGACGAGGACGGTCGGCTGAATGAACTCGTCGGACTCGCCCCGGGCGTAGGCCTCGGCGACCGCTTCGGCGGCGCTGCCCGCCCGGAGGCCGGACGAAAAAACGAGGGCCGCGTACGCGCGGGCGACCCGGTCCCATCGCTTGTCGCGGTCCATGGCGTAGTAGCGGCCGGAGACGGTCGCGATCTTCATGGTCGACGGATCGAGCATGGCCTCGAGCCGGGCGAGGTAACGCTCGGCGGATTTCGGCGGCGTGTCGCGTCCGTCGGTGAAGGCATGGATCCGCACGCGGGGCACCCCCTCCCGCGCGGCGAGCCGCAGCAGCCCTTCGAGATGGCGCTCGTGCGAGTGGACCCCGCCGTCGGAGAGAAGGCCCATCACGTGGAGCGTCGCGCCGCGGCGCCGCGCGGCCGCGCAGGCCCCGAGCAGCGCGGGATTCTCGTCGAACGAGCCGTCGCGCAGCGCGAGGTCGATCCGGAGGAGGTCCTGCGGCACCATGCGTCCCGCGCCGAGCGTCAGGTGTCCCACCTCGGAGTTGCCCATCACGCCGGCGGGAAGGCCCACCGCCTCGCCGGAGGCCTCGAGGAGCGTCCAGGGGTATTCCGCGAGCCACCGGTCGTAGATCGGCGTGCGCGCCAGCGTGATGGCGTTTCCGGGCGAAGGCGGAGCGTGGCCCCAGCCGTCGCAGACGAGGAGGAAGACCGGGGTCGCCTTCTTCAAAGGCGGGCGGGGGCGCGGCCGGGCGCGGCCGCGGCGGAGGGCCGGCGGGTCGGGCGGGGGAGGCGCCGCTCGAGGTCCGACAGCACGTGCATGAAGGCAATGTACGCCTCGTACGGCGATTCGTGGGGCGAGAAATACGCGTGCACCTCTCCGTCCTCCGCGGCCTTCGTCGCCATGTAATAGAAGTGGTCCGAGGTCGTCAGCCGCCGGAAGTCCGAGAGAAGGTCCGGCGAGCCGGCCGCCCGGACCCGCGACTCGAGCGCGAAGAGCCGCTTCAGGGCGTCGCGCTGGAGGTCGTTGCCCTGCCAGGCGGACACGTCCCGCGCCTCGTCGGCCCAGGACAGCGTGCGGGGACGGAGAGCCGGTCGCCGTGCGGCCGGCTCCGCGATCGCCCGGGAAGGCGTCAGGAAACCGTCCCCGGGGTGCTCGAGGTGCCGGCCGACCCAGGCCTCGAAGAACTCGAAGATGCCGGTCCCCCGGCCCTGGTGCTCGCCGAAAGTCTCGAAGTCCATGAAGAGCGAGAGGAGCTCGCCGTCGAGCCGGGAGATCCAGCGGTCGTACTTCTCGGGCGTCAGCGGCCACTCGCTCCAGGACCGGTTCGAGAAGCGGAAGGCGATGTCGTCGGACAGGCGGTAATCCCGAAGGAGAAGCGGCAGGCCGCCGGGCGTCGCGGCCCGGAAGACGCCGCGGGCCGAGCGCGGCCCGGTCAGGGGCTCGACGCCGTCGGCGAGCACGCCCCGGTATCCGCGCTTCTCCAGGTGCGCCGCGAGGGCGTCGGAGTAGATGAGCTCCGTGTTGCGGAAGACCCGCGGCTCGCGGCCGAAGATCTCTGCGACCGTGGCCCGGTGAAGGGCGACCTGCGCGTCGAATTCTTCGAGCGACGCGAGCCAGGCGAGCGAATGGTGCGACGTCTCCGCGAGGATCTCGACGCGCTCGTCCGACGCCAGCCGCCGGAAGGCGGCGAGGACGTCCGGCGCCCAGGCCGAGAGCTGCTCGAGGAGCGTCCCGGAAAGCGAGAACGCCACCGAAAAGCGGGCATGACGCGCGAGGAGCCGCTCGAGCATCGCCGTGGCGGGCCGGTACGACCGCTCGGCGACCCGTGACAGGATCGCGCGGTTGGCGTCGTCGTCGAAGTAGCGGTGCTCGCGGCCGACGTCGAAGTACGTGTACCGGCGAAGGCGGTGCGGCTGGTGGACCTGGAAGTAGAGACAGACCGGAATCATCGGTGCGGCCTCATTCTGCCACCACCTCGCGGTAGATCGTCCGGCAGCGCCAGGCCGCCTCGCGCCACGACAGACGCTCGACCTCGGCCCGGCCGCGCGCCGAGAGCGCCTGGGAGAGCGGCGGAAACAGGAGGACCGAGAGGATCTTGGAGGCGAGGTCCTCGACGTCGCCGAAGCGGACGCGCAGGACGTGGCGGACGACCTCGGAGACTCCGGCCGAGCGCGAGACGATGGCCGGCGTGCCGTGCTGGAGCGCCTCGAGCGCGGTGAGGCCGAAGGGCTCCGACACCGACGGCATCACGTACACGTCGGCCCGCGCATAAAGACGGTCGAGGTCCTCGGGCGGGAGGAAGCCCGTGAAGAGGAACCGGTCCTCGAGGCCGGCGTCGGCCACGCGCTGCATCATGGGCCGCAGCCGGTCACCGGCGCCCGCCACCGCGAACTTGACGGAGGACATCTCCGCGGCGACGCGGGCGGCGGCGTCGACGAAGTAGTCGGGGCCCTTCTGCCACGTGACCCGGCCCGCGAAGAGGACCAGGGGATCGTCCGCGGCGACGGTCCACCGGGGGCGGTGCGCGCGGACGTCGATCGCGTTGTGGACGACGCGAAGCTTTTCGCCGGGGACGCCGTACCGGGCGGCCAGGACCTCGGCCGTGTACGCGGACACGGCGACGACCCGGTCGGCCGCCGCGAGTCCGGCCCGCTCGACGCCGGCGACGAAGCCGCCGTCGACGTGGCCGGAGCGGTCGTATTCGGTGGCGTGCACGTGGAGGACGAGGGGCTTGCCGCTCGCCCTCTTCGCCCGCATCCCGGCCATGAACGTCAGCCAGTCGTGCGCGTGGATGACGTCGAAGGGCTCGCGGGCGGCGATGCGCGCGGCCTCCTCGGCGTAGCGCAACACCTCCGCGTGAAGGTTCGGGCCGTAGAGCCCGGGCCGGCGCGCCGCGCCGCGGGAGATCGCGAGGAGCTCCTCCTCGTAGACCTCCTCGGTGAGATAGGGCTTGAGCAGCGTCCGGACGCGACGGATCCGGAGTCTCGGCCGCCGGGCTCGCGGGGCCCGGTCCCGGCTCTCGCCGGAACGGCCGGCCGTGAGGATCCGCAGGCGTGGAGAGAAGCTCGGGACGCGGCGGGGGAGCACCAGGGAAATCTCGGTCGACAGCTCCAGAAGGCCCCGCACCAGCCCCTCGCAGGCCACGCCGAGACCGCCCGACACGTACGGGGGGAACTCCCAGCCGAACATGAGGACCTTCATGGACGGCTCAGAAGGCTCGCTCGTTCCTCATTCCCCTCCCCGCATGTGCGTGTACAGGACCCGCGCGATCTCGCCTTCGCTCCAGGCCGAGGCGAAACAGCCCCGCGGGGTGTGCGGTGGATCGCCGTCGAACATCTCGGCGACGTGCCCGAGGCCCGCCTCCCGCACGTGCGCGCGCAGCGGAGCGAGCAGCGCCCGCATCGTCCGGCGCGACTGCTCGTTGTTGCCGAAGACCCGGAAGTGCGCGTCGGCGAAGGCTCCCATCAGCCATGGCCACACGGTTCCCTGGTGCAGGGCCGACAGGCGGGAGCGTTCGTCGCCCGTGCACTCGCCGCGATAGCGGGGGTCTTCCGGATCCAGCGTTCGCAGCCCGAAGGGCGTCAGCAGGTGGCGCCGCACGCACCAGTACACCGAGCGCGCGCGGTGCGGCGGGAGCAGATCGTCCGTCAGCGCGACGGCGAAGATCTGGTTCGGCCTCACGCTCGGGTCCGGCCCGAAGTCCCCGACGACGTCGTAGAGGCAGCCCTTTTCGGCCCACCAGAAGGTCTCGTTGAACCGCCGCGCCAGGTGCCAGGCTTCCGACTCGAGCTCCCGCGCCCGCCCGGTTTCGCCGGCGAGCCGTTCGAGCCGGGCGGCGGCCTTGAGGGCCGCGTACCACAGGGCGTTGACCTCGACCGGCCGGCCGGCGCGCGGCGTCACGGCCTGGCCGTCGAGGACGGCATCCATCCAGGTCAGCGGTCGCCTCGCGGAGTCGCCGGAAAGCAGGCCGTCGGGCCCCACTCCGATGTGCGAGCGCGTTCCGCGGCGGTACGCGTCGACGATCGCGCGCACCGCGCCGAGGAAAGGCGACGGCCGCGAGGGGTTGCGCCGGGCGCGTCCGAACCACTCGACCGCGAGAATGAACCAGAGGGAGGCGTCGATCGAGTCGTACTCCGGCTGGCCGGCGTCGCCGTCGTAATGGCCCGGGATGAGGCCGTCGCGCTGGTCGGCCCCGAAGGTGTTGAGGACCCGTGCGAGCGCCCCCGCACGGCCCTGGGCGAGCGCCAGCCCGGGAGCCGCGATCATGGCCTGGCGGCCCCAGTCGGTCAGCCACGGATACCCCGCGAGCACCGTCGTCCGGCGGTGATCCGACTCGGCGACGAAGGCTTCGGAGCGCCGGGCGAGCTCGTCGAAAACGGAGTCGCCGGTCGGGGCAAAGTGTTGCCGCCGCTTTCGCTCGGCGTCCAGGAAGCCGTCGGGATCGCCCGCGACCTCGTCGAGCGAGAAGAGCGCGAAGGCCTGCGCATCGGGGCGCAGCGTCCACTCCCACTCGAGCGGGCTCCAGAGGTCTTCCTCGCAGTCGTAGCCGCGGGCGGCTTCCTCGGCGTACCGGAACCGGCGGTACCAGGCCGGGTCGCTCCGCGTCGCGGCGAAGACTCCGCGCAGGAAGAGTCGGGGCAGGTAGGGAAACGGCTTGACCCACGACGTCTCGCCCCGCACCTCGACGGAAGCGTCCCAGTCGGCCGTCTCGGTCTGCAGCCGGTGGAGGCCGCGGAAGGCGAGGAGGGGCCGCACCCGCAGCGTCAGCTCCGCGGTCCCCCGGTTGACCCAGCGCACGATCGTGACGGCGCGGTCGCGGACGAGGCAGAGCGAACGCTCGACGGCGAAGTCCCCGGTTTCGTGGCGCCAGGTGGGGAAGGGCTCGAGCCGGAAGCGCGAAAGGTTCTTCATCCCCTCGGGATGGAAGATGTCGTGATACTCCTGCGTCGAGATGCCGGTCGTGCGGCCCCGCGCGGTCACGAACTCGTCGCAGCCCGACACGAGCATCCAGCGGCGGCGGGGCGGCGGGATCGCCGGGACGTGCCACCCGTGGTAGCGCCGGCTCCGCGGGCCGGCCACCGTGCCGCACGCGAATCCTCCGAGACCGTCGGTTTCGAGCCATTCCATGGAGAGCGCCCGGTCGGAGAGGTCTCCGCCGGTCCACTCGAGGGGATTTCGGGCGCCGCGGGGCGCGGTTACGGATTCGATCTTCACGGGAATCGGGTCCTCGCGCCCCGATTCTCTACCAGAACGAGCCGCGGTTCGCTTCAGTGAAACTCCGCACTGGCTGCGCGCCCCGTTTCGCACCCGCGTAATAAGATCCGGCCGAGGAGGCCCGCTTGACCACTGCCGCGAAGTCTCTCGAAGAGCTCGCGATCGACACCATCCGCACCCTGTCGATCGACACCGTTCAAAAGGCGAATTCCGGCCATCCCGGCCTGCCGCTCGGAGCCGCGCCGATGGCCTACGTTCTCTGGCACCGTCATCTCTCGCACAATCCCCGTAATCCGCACTGGCCGGACCGCGACCGGTTCGTCTTGTCGGCCGGCCACGGCTCGGCGCTGCTCTACAGCCTCCTCCATCTGACGGGCTACGACCTCGGCCTGGATGATCTCAAGGCCTTCCGCCAGTGGGGCAGCCGCACGCCCGGGCACCCCGAGGTTCACCTGACCCCCGGAGTCGAGGCGACGACGGGCCCGCTGGGCCAGGGGACCGCCAACGCGGTCGGCATGGCGATGGCGGAGCGCTTCCTGGCCCACCGGTTCAACCGTCCCGGCCACGAGATCGTTTCGCACCGGACCTTTTGCCTGGTCGGCGACGGCGATCTCATGGAGGGGATCTCCGGGGAAGCCGGCTCGCTCGCCGGGCACCTGAAGCTCGGCAAGCTCGTCTATCTGTACGACGACAACCACGTCACGCTCGACGGTCCCGCCAAGCAGAGCTTCACCGAGGACGTGCTCGCGCGGTACGCGGCCTACGGCTGGCAGGTCCTGCGCGTCGAGAACGGGAACACCGATCTCGACGGCATCGACCGCGCGATCCGGACGGCGGTGTCGCAGGAGGAGCGGCCGACGATGATCGCCGTGCGCACGACGATCGGCTACGGCTCGCCCCACAAGGCCGGGACGAATGCCGCCCACGGGAGCCCGCTCGGCGTCGAGGAAGTCGCGCTGACGAAGAAGGACCTGGGCTGGGAGTGGACGGACGCGTTTCACATCCCGAAGGAAGCCCTCGAGCACCTGCGTTCGGCCGTCGCCCGCGGCGAAAAGGCCGAGGCCGGGTGGCTGCAGCGCTTCGAGGAGTACGCGAAGGCGTACCCGGATCTCGCCGAGGAGTGGCGCGCCGACGCGAAGGGCGAGCTGCCGAAAGGCTGGGACACCGACCTTCCGAAGTGGAAGGCGGGCGAATCCCTCGCGACCCGCGTGGCGTCCGGCAAGGCCATCAACGCGATCGCCAGGCACGTGCCGGCGCTTCTCGGCGGCGACGCCGACCTCGCCGAGTCGACGAAGACCCACATCGACGGCGCGGCCGAGTTCGACGGCCGGACGGGCGCCGGGAACAACATCCACTACGGCGTGCGCGAGCACGCGATGGCGGCGATCGCCAACGGCATGGCCTGCCACGGAGGGGTGCGTCCGTTCGTCGCCACCTTCTTCTGCTTCTCGGACTACATGCGCCCGTCGATCCGCCTCGCGTCCCTGTCGCACCTGCCGACGATCTTCGTCTGGACGCACGACTCGATCGGGCTCGGCGAGGACGGGCCGACGCACCAGGCCGTCGAGCAGCTCATGTCGCTGCGGGCAATGCCGCACTTCTCGATCGTCCGCCCCGGCGACGCGAACGAGACCGCGCGAGGCCTGGCGCGCGGCGATCGAGCACCGCGAGGGGGCCGTGGGCCTCGTGCTCTGCCGCCAGAACGTGCCCGTCCTCGACCGGTCCGGCGCGAAGGGCGACGTCTCGCGCGGCGCCTATGTCCTGGCCGAGGCGTCGGGGGGAAAACCGCGGCTGATCCTGATCGGGACGGGCTCCGAACTCCAGCTCGCCGCCGCGGCGCGCCCGAAGCTCGAGGCCGAGGGAATCCCGACCCGGGTCGTTTCGATGCCCTGCTGGGAGTTCTTCGAGACGCAGCCGAAGGAGTATCGCGACGAGGTGCTCCCGCCGGACGTCCGGGCGAGGCTCTCGATCGAGGCCGGCGTGACGCTGGGGTGGGAACGGTACGTCGGCGACGGGGGCGGGTCGATCGGCGTCGACCGCTACGGGGCCTCGGCGCCGGGAGAAATCGTGATGAAGGAATACGGGTTCACCGTCGAGCACGTCGTGAAGTACGCCCACGGAGTGCTCGGCAGGCAAGGAGGCAAAGCATGAGCACGAATTCTCTGAAGCGGCTCGGAGAGCTCGGTCAGAGCGTCTGGTACGACTACATCCGGCGGGACCTCTACACGGGCCCGGAGCTGAAGAAGCTGATCGCGGAGGACGGCCTGCGCGGCATGACGTCCAACCCGACAATCTTCCAGAACGCCATCGCGAAGAGCTCGCTCTACGACGAGGTCATCCGCGGCGCCGCGGGGCAACCCGCAGCCGCGATCTACGAGAGCCTGGCCGTGGCGGACGTCGCCGCCGCGGCCGACCAGTTCCGCCCGGTCTTCGACGCGAGCGGAGGGGATGACGGCTTCGTCTCGATCGAAGTGAGTCCGCATCTCGCCCGCGACACCGGGGGCACGATCGCCGAGGCCCACCGTCTCTGGGACAGGTGCAAGCGGCCCAACGTCATGGTCAAGATTCCGGGAACGGCCCAGGGCGTCCCGGCGATCCGCCAGTGCCTCGCGGACGGCATCAACATCAACATCACCCTCCTCTTCGGCGTCCCGCGCTACCGCGAGGTCATGGACGCGTATCTCTCGGCGCTCGAGGAGCGGGTCAAGCGCGGGGAGCCGATCGACCGCATCCGCTCGGTCGCGAGCTTCTTCGTGTCGCGC
This sequence comes from uncultured Acidobacteriota bacterium, assembly GCA_963764715.1. GTDB lineage: Bacteria > Acidobacteriota > Thermoanaerobaculia > UBA5066 > Gp7-AA6 > DAHUXD01. The sequence continues at coordinate 16,531 of CAVXTP010000006.1, read as the reverse complement.
GTCGACACCAACGTCGACGCCAGGCTCGACGCGCTGACGAAAGCCGGGAATCCGAACGCGAAGACGTGGCGGGCCAAGCTCGGGGTCGCCAATGCGCGGATCGCCTACGAGGCCTTCGAGGAGGTCTTTGGCGGCGCCCGGTTCGCGGCGCTCAAGGCGAAGGGCGCCCGCGTCCAGCGACCCCTCTGGGCCTCGACCTCGACGAAGGACAAGTCGCTTCCCGACGTCTATTACGTCGAGGCGCTGATCGCGCCCGATTCGGTCGACACGATCCCGCCGGAGACCTTCGAGGCCTACCGGGACCACGGCGACCCGAAGGTCCGCATCCACGACGATCTCGAGGCCGCCCACGCCGCGTTCCGCGCCCTGCCGGACCTCAAGGTCGACTTCGCCACGGTCGTTAAGGAGCTCGAAGACGAGGGCGTCAAGAAGTTCTCGGACTCCTACGACAGTCTCCTACGGGCGATCGAGGAGAAGGAGAAGTCGATGAGGGTGGCGTGACCGGGTCTCCGGAGCCTCCCGAGACACTTTGCGCATGAGCTCCCCGACCGGTTTGGCGCCCGGAACGGCTCGGCGCTCCGAGGAGGAGATCCGGCCTCCGTGCACGCTCGTCATCTTCGGCGCCTCGGGCGATCTCACGCGACGCCTGCTCGCGCCCGCCATCGCGCACTTGAACCGCGACGGCGCGATCTCGCCCGACTTCGCGATCGTCGGCATCGGCCGAACGCACTACACCGACGAGGAGTTTCGCCGGCACCTCGAGGAGGGCGCCCGCGAGTTCACGCCGCCGACCCAGGGGCGGCCGGGAGACCTCCCGGCAGTCGTCCGATACGTGGCGGGCAATTTTGGCGACCCGGACCTCTACCGGAACGTCCGCGGCGCGCTCGACGCGATCGAGGGCAAGCGCTCGGGCGCGCGCAACCGGATCTTCTATTTCGCGACACCCCCCGACGCCGACGAGCCGATCCTCCGTGGCCTCGGCGAGGCGGAGCTGACCCGGGTCGCGAACGGCTGGGTGCGCGCGGTCGTCGAGAAACCGTTCGGCCACGACCTCGCGACCTGCCGGCACTTGAACGAGGTCCTCCTCAAGGTCTTCCCCGAGAAACAGGTCTACCGGATCGACCACTACCTCGGGAAGGAGACGGTCCAGAACATCTTCGTCCTGCGCTTCGCCAACGGCATCTTCGAGCCGATGTGGAACCACCGCTACGTCGACCACGTCCAGATCTCGGTCGCCGAGTCGGTCGGGGTCGGGCATCGCGCCGGGTTCTACCAGGAAGCGGGCGTCGTGCGCGACATGTTCCAGAACCACATCATGCAGCTCCTGACCCTGACGGCGATGGAGCCTCCCGCCGCCTACGAGGCCGACGCGATCCGCGCGGAAAAGGTCAAGGTCCTCGAGTCGATCCGCCCCTTCGAAAACGACGGGATCGCCGAGTGGGCCGTCCGCGGGCAGTACGGCCCGGGCGTCGTCAACGGCAAGCGCGTGCCTGGCTACCGCGAGGAGGAGAAGGTCGATCCGCAATCCCTTACGCCGACCTACGCCGCGATCAAGGTGGCGATCGACAACTGGCGTTGGGCGGGCGTGCCCTTCTACCTGCGTTCCGGCAAGCGGCTGGCCAAGCGGGTGACCGAGGTCGCGATCGAGTTCAAGCAGGTGCCTCACCGCTTTTTCAGCAAGGCCTCGGGCGAGCTCTCGCCGAACGTGCTGCGCCTGCACATCCAGCCGGACGAGGGCGTGTCGCTGAAGTTCGGCGTCAAGGTCCCCGGTTCGGTGCTGCAGGTCCAGTCGGTATACATGGACTTCCCGTACTCGAAGCTCGGCGCGCCGATCGCCGGCGGGTACGAGCGGCTTCTCGTCGACGTCACGCACGGGGATCAGACGCTCTTCATCCGTGGCGACGAGGCCGAGCACGCCTGGGAGGTGCTGACCCCGATCCTCGACGCGTGGGAGCGGACGCCGCCGGCGGATTTCCCCAATTACGCCGCCGGCACGTTCGGCCCCGAGGCCGCCGACCGCTTTCTCGAGAAAGACGGAAGGCGCTGGAGGACGCTCTGAGTCCGTGAAGCGGGGGGCCGGCGTGGCCGTCGCCCCGATCGACGATGTCGTGACGGCCCCCGCGGTTCGGCTCCCGCCGCCGGCGCCTAGGCTTCCTTCGCCTCGCCGCCCTTGCCGGACTTGGACTGCGCGATCACCTTCTCCTGCAGCGCGTGCGGGACCTCGGCGTAGTGCGAGAACTCGAGGTGAAACGAGCCGCGGCCCTGGGTAATCGACCGCAGCTGCGCGCCGTAGGTCAGGAGCTCCGACATCGGCACCTGGGCCTTGATGACGGTATCGTCTTCGGCGGCGTCCATGCCCTCGACCTTCCCGCGGCGGGAGGAGAGGTCGCCCATCAGGTCGCCGACGTACTCGTTCGGCGCCGTGATCTCGACGTTCATGACCGGCTCGAGCAGCGTCGGCCGGGCCGCCGCCATGGCCTCCTTGTAGGCGAGCGCCCCGGCGAGCTTGAACGCGAGTTCCGAGGAGTCGACGTCGTGGTACTGCCCGTCGTAGAGGGTCACGCGGAAGTCGACCATGGGGTAGCCGGCGAGGAAGCCCTTGCGGCGGACTTCCTGGATGCCCTTCTCGACGGCGGGGATGAAGTTGCGCGGGATCGCTCCGCCGTAGATGTCGTCGACGAACTCGAAGTCCTTGCCTCGGGGCAGGGGCTCCACGCGGATGCGGCAGTCGGCGAACTGGCCGTGGCCGCCGGTCTGCTTCTTGTGCCGGCCGTGGGCCTCGGCCTTGCGGGTGATGGTTTCGCGGTACGGGACCTTGGGCGGATGGAGGATGACCTCGACGCCGTAGCGCTTCTTGAGCCGCGCGACGGCGATCTCGACGTGGAGCTGCGAGGCCCCGGCGAGATGGAACTCCTTGGTCTCCTCGTCGCGCTGAAAGGAGAGCGACGGATCCTCCTCGATCAGCTTGTGGAGGGCAGTCGAGATTTTGTCCTCGTCGCCCTTGGCCTTGGGCTCGATGGCGTAGGCGATCGAGGCCTCGGGGACCTTGAGCGCCGGGATGACGACGGGATGGTCCTTGGCCGTCAGCGTGTCGCCGGTCAGCGTCTCCTTGAGCTTGGCGACGGCCACGATGTCTCCGGCCTTCGCCTCGGCGACGCTGACGTGCTCCTTGCCCTGCGGCAGGAAGAGCCCCGAAAAGCGCTCCGGAACGCTCTTGCCCGAGTTCCAGTATGTGCCGTCGGACTGGAAGTGGCCCGCCAGGACGCGCAGGTAGGAAATGCGGCCCGCGAACGGGTCCGAGACCGTCTTGAAGACCTGGGCGACGGCCGGGTCCTTTTCGTTGCAGAAGATCATCGCGGGCTTCCCGTCCTTGCCGACGGCCTCGGTCTTGCGCTCGTCCGGCGACGGCAGAAGGGCGACGCACGCGTCCAGGATCCGCATGGCCCCGACGGTGTGGGAGGAGGAGGCGCAGAGGACGGGGAAGATCTTGCGCTCGACGATCTCACGCTTCAATCCCGGGACGATGTCCTGGGCCTCGAGAGTGCCCTGGGCGAAGAACTTCTCCATGAGGTCGTCCTCGCCCTCGGCGACCGCCTCGACGAGAGCCTCGTGCTCGGCCCTGGCCCGCTCCGCGAGCTCGGCCGGGATCGGGCCGTCGCTGCGCTTCCCGTCGTCGTTGACGTGCGCCTCCATCCGGACGAGATCGACCGTGCCGTGGAAGGCCTTCTCCTCGCCGATGGGAATGTGAAGGGCGACGACGCCGCGCCCGAACTTCTTCTGGAGCGAGGCGACCGCCCGGTCGAAGGACGCGCGCTCGCGGTCCATCCGGTTGACGATGAAGAGGACCGGCCGGCCGAACTCGGCGGCGAACTTCCAGACGCGCTCGGTCTGGACCTCGACCCCCGAAACGGCGTCGAGGACGATGATCGCGGCGTCGGCGGCGTAGACGGCGGCCCGGGCCTCGGTTGAGAAGATGCCGTAGCCGGGGGCGTCGATGAAGTTGATCTTCGTGTCGCGATGGAGGACGTGGGCGCAGGCCAGGTTGATCGAGATCTTCCGGTCGATTTCCTCGCCGTCGAAATCCGTCGGGCAGGTGCCGTCCTCGATCCGGCCGGCCCGCGTGGTTACGCCGGCGGCGTACAGGAGCGAGGCCACGAGCGTGGTCTTTCCGACCGTGTTGTGACCGACGACGGCGACATTGCGAATGTCCGGAGCGGAGAATGACTTCATGGCGCCGGATTATATTGAAGGCCTGGCGCAACCCCGGGCCAAAAGGACCCACAGAAAGACCGCCGCGGCCGCGAAGATCACGCCCGCGAGCAAAAGCGCCGCCGCGACGGCCTTGCCGCTTTTGAGCCGTTCCTCGGGGTCCTCGCGCGGCGTCACGGCCGCTCCGGCGACAATGAGGGCGTCATGACCGCGCTCTCGTGTGTCGGCATCGGCCTCGCCTTCGCGATCGCCGTCGGCCTGCTCGTCTTCGCGGGCGTCCTGCTCGGCTGGGTGATCCCCGGGATCATCGAGCGCGCGCGGGAACGGCGAGGCGGTCCTCCGCCGAATAGAGATTGAAGCCCCCCTCGCGAAGGAACCCGACGAGAGCCACGCGCGCGGCGCGCGCGAGATCGATCGCCAGCGAAGAGGGCGCGGATACCGCGGCGAGGATGGGCACCCCGGCCGCCACCGCCTTCTGAACGATTTCGAAGGAGGCGCGGCCGGAGACGAGCAGGACGTGTCGCGACAGGGGAACGCGGCCCTCGCGGAAAAGGTGCCCGAGGACCTTGTCGACGGCGTTGTGGCGCCCGACGTCCTCCCGCGAAGCCAGGAGCTCGCCCTCGAGCGTGAAGACGCCGGCCCCGTGCAGTCCGCCCGTCTCGGCGAAGGCCGCCTGCGCCCGGCGCAGTTTCGCCGGCAGCTCGCCGAGGACGTCGGGGGAAATGCGGGCGTCGGACTCGACCGGCGGGAAGCGTCCGTGGATCGACTCGATCGACCCCTTGCCGCAGAGACCGCAGGACGAGCTCGTGAGCAGCAGCCGCTTCGCGCGATCGAGCCCGCCCGCGGGCGCGGTGGAGCGGACGATGACGACGTTGCCTTCCTCTTCCTCGGAACGGACCTCCCGGCAATGTTCCAGCCGGACGATCTCCTCGGGTCGCCGGACGATGCCCTCGGAGAGAAGCCAGCCGGCCGCCAGATCGAAATCGTGCCCGGGGGTCCGCATCGTGACGGCGAGCGTCTCGGCCCCGACGCGGATCTCGAGGGGCTCTTCGACCGTCACCCGGTCCTCGCGGGGCTTGGCCTCGCCGGCCTCGTACCGAACGATGCGCTCGCCGCGGACCGGGTCCATGGGACGCAGAATACCGCTCGAATAGGGCCTCGGACGATGCCCGGAGGGCGTCCGGGATGCCCCGATTCACACGCCGATCCGGCCAACCTGCTAGAATTTCGGCGGTCCGGCGTCCACTTGCATCACCGCGGGTCGTCCGCCGGGCGGGGAGGGACTCGTTCCGAGCCTATGGCGGAGAAAGTAGCGGGAGCGCGCGTGGGCAGGCTCGGCCGCTACGAGGTCTTGAACGAGCTCGGCAAGGGCGCGATGGGGGTGGTGTACCTCGCCAAGGACCCCGTCATCGGCCGGCTCGTCGCGATCAAGACGATCAAGACCTCCCAGGGCGACGAGGACGACTCCGAGTCCCGTGAGTTCCGGGAGCGCTTCGTGCGCGAGGCCCAGACCGCCGGGATCCTGTCGCACCCCAACATCGTCACGATCCACGACATCGGCGAGGACACGGAGAGCCGGGCGTCGTTCATCGCCATGGAGTACATCGAGGGGCGCAACCTCAAGTCGCTCCTGACCGACAAGAACCGGTTCACCTGGGACGAGATCGCGGACCTCGTCGCCCAGATCGGCGAGGCTCTCGACTACGCCCACCGCAAGGGCATCATTCATCGCGACGTCAAGCCGGCGAACATCATTCTGACGACCGACGGCAAGGTGAAGATCACCGACTTCGGGATCGCGAAGGTCGCCTCGTCCAATCTCACGACGACGGGGCAGTTTCTCGGGACACCCAACTACATGTCGCCCGAGCAGGTCTCGGGGGCCCCCGTCGACGGCCGGAGCGACATCTTTTCGCTCGGCGTCGTGCTCTACGAGCTCCTGACCTTGCGCAAGCCTTTTCAGGGCGACAATCTCACGGCGATCTCCTACAAGATCGTGCACGAGGACTTCACGCCGCCGGCCGAACTCTCGACCGACGTGCCCCCTGAGTTCAACCCGATCGTCGCCCGCGCGATGGCCAAGGACCCATGGAACCGGTACCAGCGCGGAAAGGACATGGCCCTCGCGCTCTATCAGCTCAAGGCCCACATGGAGGAGCAGAAAGCGCTGCAGGACCTCGGCACGATGGTCTCGGCCGCCGAGAACCTTCCGACCTTGAAGCTCGCGAACCTGCAGGAGCTCGCCGCGCAGGGCGCGCCGCGGGATACGACGAACGTCTTGCCGCCCCCTCCGGCCGTTCCGCCCCCGCCCGGCCCGCCCCCCTCGCCCGCCGGAATGCCGGGTGGCGAAGACGACCGCGAGGCGACGAACCCGGTGCGCGCCGTTGCCGCGGAGTCGGAATCGGAGGCGGAGGCGGTGGCGCCGATTCCCCTGGAGGGCAGTTTCGAGAACGCCGACCAGCTTCCGCCGCTGCCCGGCTCGACGCCCGTGGCGGCGCCGCTGCCCGTTCCGGCGCAGGAGTGGAAGAAGATCGCGAAGGCCGAGGTCAACCCCAAGTGGTTCTGGCGCGTCGTGGCCGGAGCGGCGGGCCTCGCGATCCTCGTCATCGGCTTCTTCGCGATGCGGGCGAAGTCGGCGTCGACGCCGACGGTCGCTCCCGACACGGCGCTCGAGCAGGAAGTGCACGACCGCAAGCAGGCGCTCGAGGAAGGGCAGAAGCTCTTTGCCGAGGGCCGGTACGCGGAGAGCCTGGCGAGGTTCCGCCAGGTCCTCGCCCGCAGTCCCAACAACGAGGAAGCCCGCAAGTACGCGCAGATGGCGGAGAACGCCGTCAAGACCCAGCAGGAAGAAGCGCAGCGGCGCGAGCAGGCGGCCTCCGCGATCGCAGCCGCCCGCACCGCGCTGACCGAGGGCCGGCCCGAAGAGGCCAGGCAGAAAGCCGACGAGATCCTCGCGGCCGACGCGGCCAATCCGGACGCGCTGGCCGTTCGCGAGGAGGCCGACGCGAAGATCGCGGAGAAAGTCGCGGCGGAGGCGGCCGCGCGCAAGAAGGCCGCCAGGCCCAGGGAGGCGCAGACGGCCGCAAAGAAGGGAGCCGTTCCCACGCCGGCCGGTGGTCCCGCCCGCGCCGCGGCTTCCGCGCCGGCGTCCCAGGGACCCGCCGCGGCGACGGCCCCGGGGACCGCGACCGTCCGCCTCGTGTTCGATTCGCCGCTTCCCGAAGGTCACGTCATGATCGCCGTCAACGACCAGATCCTTCTGCGCAAGCCCTTCTCGTTCAAGAAGGGCGAGAACCGCAGCGTGATCGCGAGCCTCACCGTTCAGCCGGGGCCCGCGACCATCAAGGCCTGGCTCTCCGGCCCCGACATGCCGTCGGCCTTCGCCACGACGACCGCGCAGATCTCGGGCGGCGAGACGAAGACGCTTCGCCTCGACTATTCCGGCGGAAAGCTCGGGATCCAGCTCCAGTAAGGCCCGCGCGGCTCCGAGGCCTTTGCCAAACGGCCCGGAATCGCGTATAACCCGCACCTCCTCGGGGCGTAGCGCAGCCTGGTAGCGCACTCGGTTCGGGACCGAGTGGTCGGAGGTTCAAATCCTCTCGCCCCGACCAATCCTCTCCGGCGGCATAGAATCTTTGCCGCCGTTCCATGACACTTCCAGCGGGGACCCTCGGCCCCTGCGAGATCCTCGCTCCGCTTGGCGCGGGCGGGATGGGAGAGGTGTACCGGGCGCGGGACGAGAGGCTGAAGCGGATGTCGCAATCAAAGTCATACCGTCCTCTTGCTCGAGCGACCCCGAACGCCTGCGCCGTTTCGAAGCTCATTCTGCGGCGCCACCGTTGGGCAGAAAAGGGAGGTCCTTGTCTCCCCTCCTTGCCGGGAAGATGCAAGGACCTCCGGAGAGCGGCCGACCGATACTGCTCCGAGCCTATTGCACGTTGACGTTGAACGGCTGCGAAGGAATGCCGTTAGCGACGACCTCGAGTTTGCTCGGGCCCGTCTCCTGGTTAGCCGGCACATCGAATTGAGTCGACACGATGCCGTTGAATGCAACGGCCATGCTGCTGTGGTCATGCGTCCGGCTGTAGAAAACGTGGCCGGTTGCATTGTTTGTGATGCGGACGATCGGGTAATTCGTGGCGCCTTGAGCATCGTCCCCGTAAGCCGCTCCCTGTGACATCCCGTTGAAAAGATGTCCGGAGATAGCGTAGGACCCTCCGGGACTCACTGTCTTCGGAGCTTTCTGGATCACGGGCTGCCAGGCCGGATTGTAGGTTCCCGTGGGGTTGTAAACCGAGACAAAGAAGAAGTCGGTGAACAGAATCTGCCCGGTGGGAAGGACCAGCATGTTGCCGTAGAACGACGAGTCGAAGTCAGCGTTCGGGGCGGGCGGAGCCGTCGTGAGGTTATTACCGTCCCACTCGAAGAAGGTTGAAGGCGCGTTGAAGACCGTTGGGCTCGCCATCATCAGAACCTTCCCGTTGGGCTCGAGCGCGGCGGGACCATCGGCGATCCCGAGGTCGTCGGGGAAATCCGGACCCGCCTTCCAGCTTCCCTTGTAAATCGCGGTGTGAGCGGCTCCGCAGCTGTTGGCTCCGGTGGCGAAGACGCTCCCGTCGGGCATCAAGACCGCGGGGCCGACCTCAGCCGTCTCGGCATTCGCTCCGCCGCAATCCGCCGCGGAGTCCCAGAGCTGCACAACCGTGCCTCCGCCGGGACTCGTCCACTTACCGGACGCGGGGTTGTAGAGCTCGAAGTTCTTGCCCGTCGGGTCGTACTGAAAGACGTAGGCATCGACTGTCAGCACCTTCTTGTTGGGCAACAGCGTCCATCCCTCTTCATCGTGGATGTCGAACTTGCCCGCGCCGGTGGGCGTCCAGGTGAGAGTCTTGGGATCGAGCAGAGCCTCGTCTCTAGTGCAGCAATCGGCCTGCATGTAGGTTCCGTCAGAAAGAACAGTGGCCTGCGCATCGCCAATCGTCTGCGCAAAGGGTCCGAAGCCCCCAAAGAACGGAGGAGGAGCGACCGACGTCCAGATATCGGTCAACGGGTCATAAATTGCGCCCTGGGCGGTCCACCTCGGTTGCAGGAAGTTGTATTCGCCGCCCTCGATGATGACCCGGCCGTCGGGGAGAACGGCCGTCGAGTGATACAGGGGGCTGTAGCCGCCTGACAGTGAGGCTAACTGAGTCCAGGTTCCGTTCACGTAGCTGCCGAACGCGTCGGGGGTGAGCTTCCACCAATCCTGACAGCCGTGGTCCTGCACCATCACGGTGCCGTCCGTCAGCAGCACCGGGCTACCCGGGCCGCAATCGAAATAATCAAGCACCGGGGGTTGGTGCACCAGCAATTGCCACGGTGCCGGCGCGGCGGCGAGAGCGAGAGCATTCTTAGATTTCACCGTGGCGGCCGTGTTCTTCTTCGGTGGTAGGGGTTTTGGCCGGGGAAAAGATTGTGCGCTGGCAAGGCCGGGTCGAGCCAGCGACGCGAGCAATACAACTGCCAGTATCCTGAGAATCCGAACGTGTCCACCTTTCATGAGTCCTCCTTTACACACCTCTGGTTGAACCAAATGGAGTCTTCACCGGGATCCCAAGGCTTCGATCGGGGACTGGCAGGCGGGTTACCGTCCACATTTTTCTTCCGCAACAAGAACGGAGCACAGTGACTCGAGTTCAGACGGCACGAAAACCAATCAGGAGAATTTGTTTTGCGGTTCACTGATTCGCGTCCTGGATCGGCCGTCGGCGCTGGTCGTCGTGTCGCCGAGCTTCTTCGGCACGCTTGCACCGGCCTCCCACAGTGTGACCGTCGGGAGATCGGAGCACCCGCGGCCACGGACAATCGACCCGCAACTCTTCGATACCGGGGATCCGCTCCGAGAGACATTGCTACTCTTCTCTCGTCGGACTTCGCGCCATGCACGAGTTCGCGGTGGGTATCAAATCATGACGAATTGGAGCCGACAACACGTGCTCGCTAGGTGTGCCGAATTGGCACTCGCCCGCTGGCTCAAGACCGATCCCAACTTCGACCCGTCGCGCAAGAACCCGAGATTCCAGAGGCCCGCCGCCGGCTCGAAGTGACTCGGACGATAGGCGAGTTTTTTCATACCCTCAATATGGGAGGCGACCCTCTCGGCGGAGCGGCTCGCTGGCGGAGGTCTGTCCACCCCCAGGCTGTCCCACTTCTGTCCCACTTCTGCAGTCCGCTGGCGTGATCAGGAGAGTCGGCGCAAGCGATAACTCGTTGGAATCGTAGTCCCTGGGGATCAGGGGAGATCCCCAAGGATCACCGGTTTCCGGTTCGGGACCGAGTGGTCGGAGGTTCAAATCCTCTCGCCCCGACCAATCCTCTCGCGGGCTCACCGTAGCGGCATAGAGTCCCTTAACAGAACCGATGACCCTCTCAGCCGGGACCCGTCTCGGCCCTGTCGGCGATTGCCGGGCGGATGCGGGGGGCCAGCGGTTCGAGGCGCGACGAGTACGATCGCGCTTCAGCCTCCCGGACGATTTTGCGCCCCGCTAACGCTCGACAGTTGTTCCTAGCCTGATAGGCTCCACGCCACCTCATTGGAGTTCGTGGTTGGGTGCTGATGGGGTCCGAATCGGAGCACGAGTTCTTGCTGATTCCGACCGGGGCGGGCCAGGTGAGGAAGATTTCGATCGGCGAGCTAGCACTCCGCGGATTTAGATTCACGCCGGACGGAAAATCGATCGTCTTTTCGGCGACAGCGAAAGATGGACACAAGCACCTCTACGTCACAGATGAGGCTGGCAGCACGCCTCGCGTTGTAGCCGAGGCTGGAGGTGCCTTTGCCACCTCTCCAGACGGAAAGGAGATTGCCGTCGTTGACGGAACGAGCGGTCTCAAGATCTACCGACTAGATGGCGGTGCGCCTCGGGCCGTGGCCGGATTCGATCCGAATGACACGATCCTAGCCTGGGCCGCCGATGGGAAGTCCCTGTATGTCGTTCAATTTGGTACCCCACCTATACGCATCGAACGATTCGATCTAGCGAGTGGGCGAAAGGAGCTTTGGAAGACGCTTGTGCCCGGGGATATGGCCGGTGCTAGACACATCGGTCAAGTCGCCGTGACGCGCGACGGCAAGTTCTGGGCTTACGGCGTGAACAGGACCACGTTCAGCGACCTCTGGCAAGTGACCGGCCTCGCATTGCGGTGATTGGAGCGGGCCAGCTCAAGCTCGCTGCTGCAGATCCCAAACCGGCTCTCGCCCGGTTGGCTCAAGATCGACCCCAACTTCGACTCGCCGCGCAACAGCCCAAGATTCCAGAAGCTCGTCGCTGGCGCGAAGTAGTTCCTCTGTCAGGGGGCCCGTTGGATCCAGAGACTACCTCCCGCTTCCTTCGGAAACAGAGGAAGCCTCCGTGCCACGGCCGATCTGTGGTGACTGGCGAGGTAGGAGTTGAAGAGCAGCATCCTGAACTTCGAATTGAACTGGAGAAAGGCCTTCAGAATGTAGGTCTCGTTCCAGGCCCTTCCCCCTCGAATCCACTCCTCGGGATACTCGAAGGGCCAGAACACGTCGTGGAAGTGAACAATCACGCCGTTGTTGAGGTGGGGGAGGACGTTCGTCAAGAGATGAACGACATCGCTCCCGACCTTGGCGACATGCGAAGAGTCGATGAAGAGGATGTCGTTGGCTTCCAGGGCAGCGAATCGCTCGTCGGGAACGGCTTGAACCACATCCACAATGACTTCGTGCTGCCTCCGGTCTTCATCGGTCATCAAGGAAAAGAGCCGTTCCGGATAGGGTTCCACGAACGTCAGAGCTATCTTGCTCGAGAAGAAGAGTTCATTTGTATCCAACATGACCGCGGAGGAAAAGCCTGAGCCCACTTCCACGATTCGCCTTGGCCGGAAATGACGCAGCATCGAATACAGGACGATGGCGTCACCGTACGAAAAGTAGGTATTCCGGAAGTGGTAGCGGAGTCCTTCGGACTTCTCGTCCTGGAATGGCAGGTCGGCGTAGTACCTGGAGAACTCGGCAAGAAGCCCGAGCTGCTGGTCGACGTTCATAGCGATACCTGGAACGCAAGCGACCCCCTTGTCGAAGAGCGTTGCTCGGTCGCGATCGACGAGTTCCAGGTCGGGAATCGGGGAATTGAAATGGCCTGGCGGAGCGAACATCAGGAAGGGGTTCAATCCAAACCGATCGTAGTGCCGGCGCAGGGCGCTGTTCAGCTGACGGCAGCCGGGGATGCGCTTCAGGAACCGGAGGTCCACGCCTCTTCCCTTCCGGCTGGCACGGATCGAGCGATGTCGCGACGCGCCCCGCCGAGCCCGCGCCTTCCCGTCGTGTCGTCCTGAGGATTGTTCGGAAAGGCGGACGCGTCGCTGTACGCCTGAGATTGCGAGGGCATCCGGAGCCTCCTCCACGAGTCCCGGACGGCACCACTGCCGCGGCGCCGCCCCAGAGAGCCTGCCCCTGGCAGTATGCAGCACCCAGGCCAGGTCGTAAAGCGCCACGTAGACGATAAGGGCCGTCGGTTCGATGTCCGAAGGAGCCAACCTCGGGACGGCACGCGCTCCGGCCTGGCCTTCGGCCCGCTGCGATCATGGCTCGAAACCCATAAGCCAAGCGCTCCGACGAACGCCCGCAACCCCTGCGAGGGACTTCGACCCTCTACGCAAGAACCCGAGGTTCCAGAAGCTCGTCGCCGGCGCCAAGTAACTTGGCCGATTCGGCGAGTTCTTTCACCCGCTCGATATACGAGGCGACCCTTTGGGCGGATCGGCTCGCTGGCGGAGGTCCTACCACCCCCGGCTGTCCCTCTTCTGTCCCACTTCTGTAGTTCGCAGGTGTGATCAGGGGAGTTGGCGCATGCCCTAAGTCGCTGGAATCGTAGTCCCTGGGGATCAGGAGAGATCCCCATGGATCACAGGCTTCTGGTTCGGGACCGAGTGGTCGGAGGTTCAAATCCTCTCGCCCCGACCAATCTCATGAGCGACTTACCTAGCTCCTCTGGGCCGCCCGGCGTGGGGAAAAGACCGGCCGAACATCCTCGTTCTGGGCCATACTGTCGAGGCGCGGCATCGAAATTCGCTTCTATTTCCAGGAGGAGGGCGATGACTCGACATCCCGCCTTCACCGCCGCCGGCTTGCTTTCGTTGGTCTTCGTCGCAGGCTGCCGCGTCCATCTGAGACAGGATCCGCCTGCAATCCCCCCGGCGTTTGCCGATTTCAACGGAAACGATTTCAACGCGGGCCGGGTGCAATCCATCGCGATCAGCCCCGTAGAGCGCAACCGCGCTCTTGTGGCGATGGAGTTCGGGGGCCTGTGGGGAACGATCAACGGCGGGGAGAACTGGTTCCGAATCTTTTCGCTTCCCGCGGTCATGATGGGCGACGTCGAGTTCGGCTCGAACGGAACGACCGTGACCGCGACGGTCTTCCGCGACAACCAGGTCACGAACGGCGGCGGTATCTACGTCAGCCACGACCGGGGCGGGACCTGGACCCGGCCGGCGACCGGCGTCGTGCCGGCGGCTCCGTTTATCGCGCGCACGAGCGCGTATGGGATTTCGCAGGCGCCGGATGTGCCCGGTCTCTGGTATGTCGGGACGGACTTCGGCGTGGCGATCAGCACGGACGATGGCAACACGTGGACTCACAAGAAGCTCGACGCCACGTCGCCGCCCATGGTCCAGGCGACGCTGGGGTTCCCGGGCGGGCAGGTCTTGGCCCTCGCGACGAACGGGCTCTATCGCAGCGACGATCGCGGCGCGACGTGGCGCAAGGTGATCACGGACTCCTTCAACTTCTACTTCAACTACGGCGTCAACAAGATGGACCGCTCGCCTTACTCGCCGTGGGCCTTCATTCTCCGGGAGTATCGGTGGGGGGATCCCGCTGTCCGCGGCGGAACGATGTGGTTCTACGAGCTCGACACCGGCCAGCAGACCCTGCTTCAGACGCCCCAGGGCAACTCGCGCGGACCGTTCGTCCGCGTCACGAAGGAGCGTGGGCCCGAGTTCGGGCCGTGGCCGATCACCATATGGACCGGGCATGGCTGGGACGGATGGCGAGTGACGCGGGCGACGGTGGAGGAGTTCCGGGCGCTGACTCCGACGGACTGGGTCAGCTACATCGCCACGGCCGGCATCCATGCGGACATGAGCGATCTCGGTGTGGATGCGGGCCTCAACCCGGTCTTCCTGGGCAGCGATGGCGGCCTCTTCAAGCCGCGCCCGCCTTCGTTGCCCGGGAACCGCGACTGGGTGAGCGCCGCCGCGCCCGGCAGCGGAATGAACTCGCTCCAGATCACGGACCTCGCCGGCACGAACATGCGGCGGAACGACGGTGCGGTCCTCTCGACGAACGCTCTACTTCGGCACGCAGGACAACAACCTCTGGGCCTCTACGGACGGTGGGAACACCTGGCCGGGCACCGACGGGGCGGAAGGCTACGACCTGGAAGTCCGGACCGACGCCCGGCCGGGCGAGCCCATCACGGTGGGATACGTGGAGATCGGAGGCAACTGGACCGAGCAGTTCGCCGACGCGAACTTTTCCAACCAGCGGCGTCGTTCCGGACGTCGATCAGAACGGGCAGCCGCTCGATTCGGGGCAGATGAAGCAGGCGTTCTATCTCGAGCCGTCGGCGGGAGGAACGTCGAGCAGCTGGCTGCGCCTTCGGCTCGGCGGCGGGCCGAGCAACGGGATCTACGTTTCGACGAACGGCGGCAACACGTGGCGGCGGCGTTTCGACCTCAACTTCGGCTGGCCGGGCGCCGTGCAGCGCACGAACCTGAGGGGCCCCGTTGCTGACCGAGGCGGCCGCCGCGCACGTGGCTCCCGACGTCACCGGCGGCCTCCCTCGCGAGGGCGTCATGGCCTGGGTGCCGGTCTACCTCGGCACCGGTGGCATCGGGCTCGTCCCTCTCTCGAATCTCTACGCCGATCGCGTGGACACGATCGACGACAGCGACGCCGTCCGACTTCCCGGCAACGGCAGTCTCGGGCGCCGCGGGGCACAGTGGGATTTCCATGCAGTGTTCGGCGTCGATCCGTACGACTGGCAGTTTCCTGATCGCGCCCGACAGGATCGCCGGGAACGTGAAGGTCAGTCACGACGGCGGCCAGACGTGGGCGACGGACCAGCGACTCACGGCCCAGGTGCTGAAGGGCGGCCGGCTGAAGATGTACGACATCGACGACTACCACATGCAGGTCACGAAGATCGCCTTCGACCCGTACATGGAAGGGCGCATCCTCGTCGGCACCCGCGACGCGGGCGTGATCTGCACGACGGACGACGGGAAGACGTGGCGCACGATCAAGAAGTCGGACCGGATCAGCTACGTGACGGGCTTTCACTTCTATCCCAACGGCGCCGTGCACATCGCGAGCTGGGGCCACGGGATCTGGTATCTCGACAGAACGAACGGCTGCTCCGAGACCGATCCTCCTTACTGGGAACGGCGCCCGCCGGTCGGGGAGATCGAGGAAACCGGCGGCGTCCTGGCGGCTCGAAAACCGGAAGAGCCTCCGGCGCCGAGGGGCGAGGCATACCCCGGCGTCGCCAAGCTGCTCGTATCGTCGGCGTATCCGTCGAGCGGGGTCGCGGCGCTGGGGCCGGACAACCGGCTCGAGGTCTCGGGACGCGGCTTCCCCGCGGGGCAGGAGGTGACGCTCCGCATTCGCGAAGACGACCCGCGGGCTCTCCGCGAAAAGGAGCCGCCGAAGCAGAGCATGCGCGCCGACAAGGTCGGCGTGTTCTCGACGTCCTGGACCGTGCCCGAGGACCTGCCCCCGGGACGTACACGATCGAGGCCACCGGGCCGGAAGGAAAGGTTCTCGCCGTCGCCGACTTCGTGAAGTCCTACGCGGACGAACCTCCGCCGAGAGGCGACAACCCGAAGTAGAGCGAAGTTACTTGGCGGCCGGGAGCGCCGCGAGAAGCACGTCGCGGGGAAATGAGTCGGCGGACAAGAATTTGAGGCCGGTCCGCCCGGCAACCGCTGGGCGGGAATCTAATCGTGGGCGGGCTGGTACCACACCCGGCAGGGGGATCCCGAGATCGAGGTGCTGTGTCCGTTTTGTGCCCGTTCGCTCCGTTGAATCCTGTTCTCGTGGGTATCGCGGAAGGGCTGAAACCCCCGATTTCTGTGTGTGAGTGTCGTGGGTTGATGTGGGTGACCAGAAAAACTCCCTTCGGGACCGAGTGGTCGGAGGTTCAAATCCTCTCGCCCCGACCAATCCTCTCGGCGAGCTGGAGAACAGAATTCCCCGGTTCGTTCCGTGACGCTCCCTGCCGGCCGATGCTCGACCCCGACGAGAACCTGTCGCCAA
>CAVXTP010000005.1:0-26762 GCA_963764715.1 uncultured Acidobacteriota bacterium | reverse complement strand
CTTTCCTCGATGCAGATGCGGATATTGCTGCACAGAGGCGACATCTGACGGCGCGTCAAGCTGGCGATATCGCAATGCGAGCAGGTGTTGCCCGATTTGTCCCTTTCCACTTCTCGGCCCGCTACCGCAAGCAGGAGGACCGGCTTCGAAGCGAGGCGGAGCAAGCCTTCCGCGCGTAAGGCGGCTGGCATCACACTAGGACTCGCTGATGAGTTGATAACTTGATTGTGCTGTTCACGGATTTCGGGTTGCACGGCCCTATACGGGTCAGATGAAGGCAGTGCTGCATCAGCTGGCGCCAGGCATACCCGTTGTCGACCTCTTCGCCGATGCTCCGAAGTCTGTTAAGCCGCGGCTTGCACCTCTGCCCGTCGCTTCGCACGCGCGAGAATGATCACCCGCATCGGGCAGAACTGCCATGCCTGGACTTTCAAAGCACGGGTAATCGCGGCGTAATGATAATGGGTCGCGACCTTGAGCGCGTAGACGAACAGGATGTGGGGCTCGCGCCAGCGGATGCGCAGCATGCGTAACAGCTGTTGCCTGTATCTCGACCGAAGCGCCTCGTCCGTTACCAAGCGCAGCAGGCGCGTAGTGACGACAAGGAATCTGCAGTAGTTGAGCAGGCATCGTTTCGCCCAGGCCCAGCGATGGCTCGCCCAATAAGGGAGCTGGTGTATCGTGAACTTGAACTCCTCGTCGATGAATTGGGCATCGAGGCGTTGAAAATAGGCGTCAGCGCGATAGCAGCTCCTGCATCACCTGGATAAAGCCCTCGCGGAGCTCTTCCCGTGACATGCCGAGTGGAATGACATTCGTGCCAAATTCGTCGCTGGCTTCATCGTCACTCAGCCGCCCCTCCTGCTTCAACCGATCATAGAGGGGCGTCGTCGGGATCGCGTGCAGCATGCCTATGAGCGCGGCTGAGATGCGCGCGTAGGCCAGGAACTTTGGCATCACCTCGAAGATCGACGTATCGTCGTGATCGAAGCCAACGATCATGCCGCACCAGACGTCGATGCCGCGCTGTTGGACGCGATGCACGCGCTCAAGGAGGGTCCCTGCGTTCGGCCGCACGTTCTGGTGTTTCTTGGTTTCTCGTCAAGTCCTCGTTCGGCGTCTCGATGCCGATGAAGACGTTCTGGAAATTGGCGAGACCCATCAGTTCCATGAGCTCCTCATCCTCGGCGAGATCGAGCGAGGCTTCGGTGAAAAGCGTCAGCGGATAGGCGCGCTCTTGCTGCCAGCGGATGATGTCGCGGAGCACCGGCTTAATCGCCTTTTTGTTGCCGATCAGATTATCGTCAACCACAAAAACAATTCTAAACCCGGCCTGTTGGAAGGCTTCAAGCTCGGCCAAGACTTGCTCGCTCGACTTGAGGCGAGGCCGTCAGACCGAAGGTCACGATGATGTCGCAGAACTCGCAAGTGAACGGGCACTCCGAGGTCCGGCACAAGCTCATCGACGAGCTCGCGGGTCACGGCGGGGAGGAGATCGCCGCTCTCCGGAGGAAGGGCGTCGAGGTCACGCGCCGCGAGGAGATCCCTCTTTCGCGTACCCGGGGGATTGCTCCGCGGAGATCTTCGACGCCGCGCCGGAGATCCTCCGCGCCCGCGTGCTCCTGCTCGAGTGCTCGTTCGTCCTGCCCGAGGACGTTGGCCGCGCGCGCGAGTACGCGCACATCCACCTCGACGACATCCTGGCGCGCGCCGACCGTTTCGAGAACGAAGCCGTCGTCCTGACGCACTTCTCGCAGCGCTACCGGCCCGAGGAGATCCTGACCGCGCTCTCGGCGATTCCCGGGCCCCTCGCGTCCCGCGTCATCCCGTTCCTTCCGCCGTTATGATGGGCGTGCGGTTGTGGGGTAGTTGAATTGGTACAACGTCCGGCTGTTAACCGGAAGGTTGGTGGTTCGATTCCACCCCCCACAGCCAGTGACCGTCGCCTTCGCTTGCTCGGAGGCCTGCTTCGCACCGGTCGGCCGCTCGCCCAAAGGGGCTCGACGGCCGACCTGGCCTCCTCGTTGCGCTCCGGCTCCCGCAACGCGAGTCGTTTCGATCGTGGCCTCGCGAAACTTGGTCGCGTTTCGAGCGACCTTCACAGCGGCCCTTACGAGCCCGTCAGCCGCTCGAGCGCGTAGCGGGCCATCGCCTCGCCGAGCTCGTGCTCGCCCATGACGGCCTTGCCGACGTTCTTGCCCTCGAGGTACTCGCGCTCGCCGTCGCTGTGGGTGCGGACGACGATGTCGATCCCGGGGTTGATCCTGCGCGAGAGGTCGATGACGGCGCGGGCCTGGAAGGGGTCCGGCGCCGTGACGACGAGCAGGCGCGCGTGGCGCAGACCGGCGTGCTCGAGGACCCCGGGCCGCGCGGCGTCGCCGTAGACGACCGGAATGGACCGCCGGCGCAGTGAGGCCGCGGCGTCGCGATCGTGCTCGATGACGGTGAATGGGATCCCGCGCCCCGAGAGCGCCATGCCGACCCGCCCGCCGACCCGCCCGAAACCGACGAGGACGGCGTGGCCGCGGAGGTGGTCCGCGTCGAGACCCTCCGGCGCTTCCGCGAGCACGGCGGCGGGCTCCAATCGGCGGGCGAAGCGCGGGTGCGAGCGAAGCCAGCGGTCGATGGGCTCGATCGTCCGGAACACCAGCGGGTTGAGCGTGATCGACAGGAGGGCCCCCGCCACGATGAGGCTCTGGGCTTCGGGCGGCAGCAGGCCGAGGGACATCCCGAGGGCCGCGAGGATGAACGAGAACTCGCCGATCTGGGCGAGGCTCGCCGAGATCGTCAACGCCGTGCGGAGAGGGTACCGGAAGAGAAGGACGATGACCCCGGCCGCGATCGATTTCCCGACCATGACGATCAGCATGACCGCGACGACGCGCAGCGGCTGACGCACCAGGATCGTCGGGTCGAACAGCATTCCGACCGCCACGAAGAACAGCACGGCGAAGGCGTCCTGGAGGGGGAGGGCATCCGACGCGGCCTTCGTCGAGAGGTCCGATTCGCTGATGACCATGCCCGCGAAGAACGCGCCGAGGGCGAAGGAGACGCCGAAGAGCGCTGAGGCGCCGACGGCGATCCCGAGCGCGGTGGCGAGGACCGCGAGCGTGAAGAGCTCGCGGGAGCCGGTGCGGGCGACCCGCTCGAGAAGCCACGGCACGGCGCGGCGGCCGACGACGAGCATGAGGCCGACGAAGGCCGCGACCTTGACGAGTGTCCAGGCGATCGCGGCGGCGAGCCCCGGGCCTCCGTGACCCGCCGCGGCCGCTGTCCCGCCGAGCGGCACCGAGAGCGCCGGGAGCAGCACCAGGACGAGGACGGTGACGAGGTCCTCGACGATGAGCCAGCCGACCGCGATCCGTCCGTCGCCCGTTTCGAGCTCGCCGCGGTCCTCGAGCGCCCGCAGGAGCACCACGGTGCTCGCGACCGAGAGCGAGATACCGAAGACGATGCCCGAGCCCCAGGGCCAGCCCCAGAGGTGCGCGACGAGGGCGCCGAGGGCGGTCGCGGCCAGGATCTGGCCGATGGCGCCGGGCACCGCGATGCCTCGGACGGCGAGGAGGTCGCCGGGCGAGAAATGGAGCCCCACGCCGAACATCAGGAGAATGACGCCGATCTCCGCGAGCTGCGAGGCGAGGCCCGCGTCCGCGACGAAGCCGGGCGTGAAGGGGCCGACGGCGACGCCGGCGAGCAGATAGCCGACGAGGGGCGGCAGCCGCAGGCGGACGGCGAGGAGGCCCAGCACGAAAGCGAGGGCGAATCCGCCCGCGATCGTCGCGATCAGCGCCGTCTCGTGCGGCATCGTCGGAGCGTCAGCGCCCGGGGCGCAGGCTCAAGGCCTCGATGCCGACGGAGTAGATGTCGCCGAGGCCGTTGCCGGGAGAGCGGATCGCCTCGAGGAACCGCGCGTAGGACATCGGAGCGATCGGCGGCCTGTCGAAGACGCCCTTCACGCTGGTGAAGTAGAAGGTCTTCCCGTCCGGCGAGACGAGCGGAGTGTAGGGGGAGAACTCGGCGTTGAGCTTCGCCCCGATCGACTCCGGCGCCGACCACGCCGCTCCCTCGAGGTACGAGACGTAGAGCGCGGGCTCCGCGCCGGGGCGCTTCGAGAGGAAGATCATGAACCGCCCGTCGGGGGAGACGTACTGGTTGGAGTCCTCTTCGCCGGCGTCGATCGGGGCCGGCAGGGGCTCGGGGGCCTGGTACTTCCCGTCCACGAGCTTCGAGCGGTAGAGCCGCCGCCCCGTACGCGGCCCGGCGTCGCGCCCGGACGCGCCGATAGTGAGCGTGCCGTCGGCGGCCACCGAGGTCGTCGTCTCCGAGCCGGCGCTGTTGACCGGCGCGCCGAGACTGCGCGGCTCGCTCCAGCCCCCGGTCGTCTTCTCGACGACCCAGAGGTCGAAGTCCTTCTTCGGCTCGGTCCCCTCGGTCGGCCGCGTGGAGGCGAAGAAGAGCGACTTCCCGTCGGGCGAAATCGTCGGATCGATGTCCGTGTACCGGCCCGAGAATGGCGCGATCTCGGGAGTCGTCCAGGCGCCGTTCTCGAGCCTCGAGACGACGATCCACATGACGCGCCGGTTGCCCGGGCTGCCCTTGCAGAAGTAGAGCGTCTTCCCGTCGGGAGAGAGCGCGGGTCCGAACTCGATGTCGCCGGTCGAGATGACCCCGGGGGCGACGAGCCGGGGCGCCGGGGCCGGTGGCGTCTGCGCGGCGGCCGCGCGGGACAGCATCAGGGCGGCGAGCGCCATCGCGGTGCGAGCCTTCATGCGGCTCGAAACTATAGCCGAGGGATGTCAGCGACCGGCGGGGGCCTGGCGCATTGCCACCTTGTGCTCCGGCATCGGGCCCACAAAAACGCCCGGCGCCCCTTGCAGGGCGCCGGTTCGAGCTTCGCGGCGTGGTCCGCGTCCAGGCCTACGTGGCTTCGGACAGGATCAGGATCTCGACCCGCCGGTTTTCGGCCCGGCCCTTCTCCGTGTTGTTGTCGGCGACGGGATCGGCCTCTCCGCGTCCCTCGGTCTGGATCCGGGCCGCGTTGGCGCCGTGCTTCACGAGGTAGTCCTTGACCGCCTCGGCCCGCTTTTCCGAGAGCTTCAGGTTGTACGCGTCGCTGCCGACGCTGTCCGTGTATCCCACGAGTGATACCTGCGAGCCGGAGTACTTCTCGATGAAGGCGATGGCCTTCGTCAGGTCCGCGTCGTCGGCTTTTCGGATCGTCGCCTTGTTGAAGTCGAAATTGACGTGGAGCGTCAGGCGGTCGACGACCTTGTTCACGGTCACGGTCGTGGAAGCCGAGCGGGACCCGCCGGGGCCGCTCGCGGTGACGCCGTACTGCGTGGTGTGATCGGGGCAGACGCGGTGCGAGCCGTTGGCGTCGACGCTGCCGACACCCTGGTCGATCGTGACGCTCGTGGCATTCGAGGAGGACCAGCTCAGGGTGGCGCACTGTCCCTGCTGGATCGTCGTGGGGCTCGCCGAGACCGACACACTGGCGGCGGCCGGAGCGGGGGCCACGGGAGCGGGCGCCGGCTTCTCGGCCACGACGACGGGCTTGGCCGGGCAGAGTCCCCTCGTCTTGGCCAGTGACTGGTTTGCCAGCTCGATCGCCTTCTTCGTGTCGCACGGCTGGCAGATCGCGTAGGCTTCGTTCTTCAGGTTCTCGGCGGCAAAGAACTCATCGGGGCATTCTTTGTCCTTGCCCTCCTGGCGAGCCTTTTCGATCGCCTCGTTCGCCGTGACGAGTTCCTGGGGAGGCGCGCAACTCACGAGCGCACCCGCCAATGCGAGGCACACGACGAGCAGCAAAAGTGATTTTCGGACCTCGAGCTTCGACATCTTCACGCTCCTTCTTGGGCGCATGCTTGCCCGTCAAGGTTGAGACGGTATGAAGTTCCACCGTAGTCTATTCGGGGCAGCTTACCGCCGGTTGATGCAAATGGATCAGATCAGGCGCGTGGTCGATTTGCTGCCAATGCCACGGTTCGGAGCTGCCGAAGGCTTCGGGAGCCGAGTCCGGGGTCCGGTGTCGAGTCGAGCGACCTCAGCGGCCGGGCGTAACCTCGTCCATCGCGGCCTTGCGCTCCGCGATGGCCCAGAGCCCGAGGTGACTTCGCCAGGCCCCGGCAGACGCCGGTGAGAGAACGAATTCGAGATCTTCGCCGTTCGCCCGCGTCAGGCGGAGGACTTCCTGCCGGAGGAGCTTGCGGCCGCTCGCGAGCCTTCGTCCGGTGGCGATCTTCTGGATGCGGGACGTCGGCAGGAGGTCGTTCTCGCCGAAGAGGCCGTGGAAGGTCACGGCCTCCTCGGTCAGTCCGAGCACGCCCGGCGAGCGCCGGTGCGCGCCGGCGACGCGCTCGGCGCGCGTCAGGAGCTTGAACGCGGCGCCCGGCTCGGCGAGAAGCCTCGCGGCCAGACGGTCCTGCGCCCGGCGGAGCAGGAACCGGGGCAGCGCGATGAGCAGCGCGGCCGCCACGGCGGCGGCCGCGATCGAAAGGGCGAGAGTCACTCCGAGCCCTGCGCGGTCCGCCTCACACCAACTGCAGGTGCGCTCCGTAGAGCAGGAGCGAGAACGTCTTCACGAGAAAAACCGCCATCTGCCCGCGGTTGTTGGGATTGTCCGGGCAGTAGAGCAAGGGAGACGCCGAGCAACCCCCGGTGATCTGGCGGGCGTAGAGCTCCTCGATCCAGTCCGAAAAGCCGGTTCCCGGCGTGCACGCGACGTCCTGGAAGACCCCGGCGCAGTCCGGAGGGTCGTAGGCCGAGCCTTCCAGCGTCTTCAAGAGAAAGACCGCCATCTGGCCCCGCGTGACCGTGTTGCCGGGACAGTAATTGCCGCCGCCGCATCCGCCCGTGATTCCGCGGCCCGCGAGGTCTTCGATCCACGGGTCGAACGCGCCCCCGGTGCAGGGAACGTCGGTGAACACCGCGCCGGTGCATGCCGGCGGGACGTAGCCCGAACCGAGCTTCGCCTTGAGCAGGAAGACCGCCATCTGGGCGCGCGTGACGGGATTGGCGGGGCAGTAATTGCCGGCGGAGCAGCCGCCGGTGATCCCATTGTGGAAAAGGTTCTCGACGAAGGCGTAGAACTGGTTGCCCGTCGGCACATCCGGGAAGCTCTCGCCGATGTGGACCGCCCAGGTCTGAAAGGCATAGTTCGACAGGACCTCGGAGTACTGCGCGTCCCAGTGCTGGGAGGGGCGCACGGCCGGGGCCGAGACGCCGATGGCATAACAGTCGAGGGAAGCCGAGCAGGGGGCGGAGGCGTTGGAGGGCAGGGAGTACTGCGCGGCGCCATCGAGGAGGTCGTACGTGGCGCCCGCCGGGCCCGTGAAGAGGACGCCCGTGCCGGAAAGTGTCGCGGCGGCGGACGTGTTGTTGAACCAGGTCGTAAAAAAGGCAGCGGATTCTCCCGGCTCGAGCACGCCGTTGGAGGCCGCGAGTCCCGAAACATCCACGATTTGCGCCTCCGCCGAAAGGAAGAGCAGCGGCTCGAAGGCGCAGACGGCGGAGCAGCCGTCGAGGGCAGCCGTATTGCCGTCGTCGCACTGCTCGAGGCCCTCGAGCGTGCTGTTTCCGCAGGTCGAGGCGGGAAGAGTCCCGTTGACCCCCGGGTTGGTGCGCGGCGCCGGTGGCGCCTCCAGGAAGTCGTTCGCCGAGTCGTTCGTGTCGTCGGCCCCCTCGAGGAGGCTCGGATTGCCGGCGACGTCGAGGCGGCGCCGCATGACGGTTCCGCGCTCGAGACCCACCGGGACGTTGAACGGCGTCCCGACCCCCGCGGCGGCGCCCGTGTAGTTGCCCCAGGCGACACAGTCCCAGGTCTCCCAGCAGACCTTCCCGCCGGCCGGCGCGATGACGGGTGTCATCGCGAGGTCGGCGGTCAGATTGAAGAGCGTCGCCGCCTCGGGCGTCGCGATGAAGAGCGTCATCTGGTTGGCGCTGTTTCCGACGCCCACCGAAAAGGTGAAGGTCCCGACCGAGACTCCGGCGGCGTTGTAGACGGTGAGCGTGTGGCCGCCGACCGAGTTCTGGAACTGCGCCCAGGCCTGCAGCATGACGTACTGCGCGTTCGGAGCCGCGGCCGTGCCCGGGAAGACCTCCTTGACCATGATCTCGTGAAAGGTCGCGGAGGCGGGCTTCGATGCGAAGAAGGCAAGCGACAGGCCGAGCGCGAGGAAGGTCTTGGATCGCACGGCGATTCCCCCTTTTGTGATCAGTGCGCTCCATCCTAACGAAAAGGGCCGCTCGCGCGGCCCCTTAAGGAATTCTGAAGATGAAAGCTGTCAGTACAGTCGGAGCGCGAACGTCTTGACCAGGAAGGCTGCCATCTGCTGCCGAAGCACGGAATTCAGCGGGCAGTAGAGCGGCGGGGAGACGGAGCAGCCGCCGGTGATGCTCTGGCCTGCGAGGTCCTCGATCCAGTCGGTGAACTGTCCGGGGCAGGGCACGTCGTCGAAATCTCCGGCGCACGGGTCGGGCACGTACGTCGAGCCGAGCTTGGTCTTGAGCAGGAAAACCGCCATCTGCTGCCGCGTGACGGGGTTGTCGGGGCAGTAGAGCCCGCCGCCGCATCCTCCGGTGACTCCCTCGCGGGAGAGCTCTTCGATCCATCGCGCGAACGGGTTCGAGGCGGGGACGTCCGGGAATGCCGTGCCCGTCGCGGGGGGCGGGAGAAACACCGCTCCCCAGCGCGACTTCAACAGGAAGACCGCCATCTGAGCCCGAGTCACGTTGTTGCCGGGACAGTAGCCGCCCCCGGCGCAGCCTCCCGTCACGCCGTTGTGAAAAAGGTTCTCGATGAACGGGTAAAAGAGGTTGCCCGAGGGGACGTCCGGGAAGCTCTCGCCGACGTGGAGCGCCGCGGTGCGGACAAAGCCGTTGTAGGACAGCGTCTCGTCGAAGGCCGTATCCACGTGTTGAACGGCGGGGCGGGTTCCGGTCAGCGAGAACTGGTAGCAGTCGCCGGTGGCCTGGAAGCAGTCCGCGTTGCCGCCCGGGCCCCCGATCGTTCCCCAGTCTGAGGTCGCGTCGGGGATCGCGTAGGTCAAGCCCAGAGGGCCCCGGAAATTGGAGGCCGTCCCCGTCAGCGTCATCGGATCGGGCGTCCAGTTCCGATACCCGGTCTCGTAGTTGACGGTCTCCCCCACTTCGAGCACGCCATTCGCGTTGCCGGTCGGTGGCGGGCCCGGAATGTGCTGAATGTCGGCGAAGTTGGCCTCGGCGCGGGGCGCGCCGGCCAGGCGTGCGGCGATGCCGTAGCCCGAGCCGTCGTTGCTGTTGCTCTCCCATGTCGCAACGTACTGGCCGTTGGGCTGCGCGGCGAGCGCGGGAATCCCCTGGAATCCGGAGGTGATGTTGTTGACCGGCAGCTCGATGCCGTCGCGCCGGCCGTTCGCGAAGAAGTGCTGGGCACGAATGGCGAAATCGCTTCCGTCCTGTCCGGCGGACTGCCAGATGATGGCGAACGCCCCGGGGTCCGTGCCCGTGATCGCCGGAGCCGCGACGCGGGCCCGCAGCTGGGCACCGGTCGTGTAGGTATTGACGTTGAACTCCGGCCCGAGCTTGTTCCCCGCGGCGTCCAGACGCTGGGCGTAGACCCCGGCCCCTCCGCCATCCTGGCCATAGCTCGTCCAGACGACGATGGCCTTTCCGGCCAGATCGAGCGCCACGTCGGGCTGATACTGCGCCCCGAGCTCCATCGTGTTCACCTGGAACTCGCCGCCGATCGGAGCCCCCGCGCTGTTGTAACGCCGCGCCATGATCGCGCCGAGCTGATCGTCCTGGGCGCTGGCCCAGGCCACGATGAACTCGCCGGTCGGTCGCATCGCGACCGTCGGCCGCGCCTGGTAGCCCGTGGTGTACTCATTGACCTGGAACTCGGCGGAGAGCGGGTTGCCGCTGGCGTCGAAGCGCCGCGCGAATACGCCGAGGTTGTCGCCGTCCTGCGCGGGCTGCCCGGAGCCCACGTCCGGCCCGCTGTGCCAGACGACGATGAAGTTGCCGGCGGAATCGAGCGCGACGTCGGAACGCGCCTGCGTACCGGTCGTGTACGTGTTGACGATGATCTCCCCGCCCTGCGGGGCGCCGGAGGAGTTGAACCGGCGCGCGCGCACTTCGTAGGCGCTCGGGGCCGCCGTCGCGGATTCGGTCCAGGTCACGACGAAGCTTCCCGCGTCGTTCGACGCGACGCTCGGAAGACCCTCGTAGCCCGTGGTGGATACGTTGACGGCGAACTCTCCGCCGGTCGGATTTCCGGCCGCATCGAAGAGCCGGCCGACGACGCCGGTCTTGTCCCCGTCCGCTCCGTCCGAGGCCCACGTCACGACGAAGTTGCAGCTCGGTCCGAGGTTCGCCGCGCCCGAAGAGTACTGGTCGCTCGTCGTGAAGTTGTTGGCCTGGAACTCGGGGCCGAAGACCGGCGCCTGGGCGCGCGCGAGCGCGGCGAGCGCAGAGAGACCGAGCGCGGCGGCGGCCACCGGGAGCTTCCTCATGCGTCCTCCTGATCGAATCGGCGAGACCGTGCCCGAATCCTACATCCCGGCCGGAGCCGGGAGGTCCTCACATCTCTATCCGCGAGATTTCGGACCGAAGCGGGTCAGTTTCCGTAGAGCTGGAGCAGGAACGTCTTGACGAGGAAGACCGCCATCTGCTGGCGAAGGACCGAGTTGCCGGGGCAGTACAGCAGGACCGGGTTGGTCTGGCAGCCGCCGGTGATCTGCTGGTTGTAGAGGTCCTCGATGAAGTCGCAGAAGACGGAGGGGCAGGCCACGTCCGAGAAGAGGCCGACGCCCGCCGGGGGAGTGTAGGCCGGGCCGTAGTGGGTCTTCAGCAGGAAGACCGCCATCTGCTGGCGCGTGACGGCGTTGTTCGGGCAGTAGTTCCCTCCGCCGCAGCCGCCCGTCACGCCCTCGCGGGCGAGCTCCTCGATCCACGGCGCAAACGGATTGCCGGCCGCCACGTCCGCAAAGGCCGTCCCGGTCGCGGGCGCCGGAACGAAGGCTGCTCCCCAGCGCGCCTTGAGCAGAAAGACCGCCATCTGCGCCCGCGTGACGCTGCTCGCGGGGCAGTAGCCGGTGGCGCAGCCGCCGGTCACGCCGTTGTGAAAGAGGTTCTCGATGAACGGGTAAAAGGCGTTCTGAGGCACGTCGGCGAAGCTTCCGCCGACGTGGAGCGACCAGCGCTTCGAGTGCCCGTCGCTCAGAGTCTCGTCGAAGGTTGCGTCCCAGTGGGGCGTCATCCGCGGCCCGGACACGGTCATCTCGTAACAATTGGCGGAGGCGCCCTGGCAGCCGACGGTCATGTTGACCGGGATCGTGTCGTAATCGGCCGTGGAGTCGTTGAGGAGGTAGGCGTCCCCGGCCGGGCCCGTGAAGTTCGACGCCGTTCCCGTCAGCGGGAGCGGCGCCCCGGACGTGTTGCGGTAAGCCGTTTCGACCTTCACGCGCTCGCCGGTCTCGAGGACGCCGTTGACGTTCGACACGCCGCCGCTCGCGTGCGCATCGACACTGGCGGGCGCGCCGCGGGGAACCTCGCGCTCGCGGCCGAAGATGCCGTATCCCGATCCGTCCTGGCCCGCGCTCTCCCAGACCGTCACGAACTGCCCCCGGTCGTCGGCGACGATGTTCGGCAGCTGCTGGTTCCCGGTCGCGGTCGCGTTGACGACCGTTTCGGCCTGGTCCCGGTGCCCGTTGCCTTCGAAATGCTGCGCGACGATCGCCTCGCTGTTCGGGTCGCCCTCGTTGCCGAAGCTCTCCCAGACGACCGTGAAGTCGTCCTCCGGGCCGGCGGCCACGCGCGGGCTGCGCTGCGTTCCCGTCGTGTACGTGTTCACGTTGAACTCCGGTCCGAGCTTGTTGCCCGACCCGTCGAGCCGCTGGCCGAAGATTCCCGGCCCGTCGCCGTCCTGCAGGAAGCTCTGCCACACCACGATGGCCTGCGCGGAGGCGTCGAACGCGACGTCCGGCCGATACTGCGCGCCGAGCTCGGTCGTGTTGACCTGGAACTCTCCGCCGAGGGGGTTGCCGTCGTTATCGTAGCGGCGCGCCATGACGGCACCGCTCTGGGCGTCCTGCTGGCTGCTCCACGTCACGATGAACTCGCCGCTCGTGAGCATCGCCACGCGGGGGTTGCGCTGGTAGCCCGTCGTGTACTGGTTGATCTGAAATTCGCCGCCGAGCTTGCCGCCATTCGAACCGAAGCGCTGGCCGAACACGCCCGAATCGGACGGGTCGATGCCCGAATAGCTCTGCCAGACGATGACGAACTGGCCGGCGGCCGACATCGCGACGGCCGGGTTCTGCTGCAGACCGGTGGTGTAGGTCTCGACGGGGACGGCGCCGTTCAAGATCCCGCCGTTGTGGTCGCGGCGATCGAAGAAGATGCTGCCGTCGTTGCGGCCCTGGTCGGACCAGACGATCACGAAGTTACCGGCGAGATCGGCGGCGACCTGCGGCGAGTACTGGCTGCCGGTGTAGTTGTTGACCACGAATTCTCCCGCGAGCGGCGCCCCGGTCGAGTCGAAGAAGCGGGCGGTCACCTTCGAGGGAGAGCCGGAGGACCAGGCCACGACCATCTTCCCCCCGTCGAGGGGCGCGACGTCGGGCCCGCGCTGGTCCCCGGTCGTGGCGGCGTTGACGGGAAACTCCGGGCCGGCGACCGGAAACTGCGCCGACGCGCCCGCGGCGACGGCGAATAGACATGGAACGATGAAAGCCGGGCGGCGAAGCGGCATGGCACCTCCCGAAGCGTGGTCCAAATCTACACCGATCGGAGAGGGATGCGAAGCCCCGAACCTCTAGTGCAGGAACTTTTTCCGGTTCCGGATGTAGTCCGTGAAGAGAAATTCCGCCAGGTTGTACGGCGACGCGTAATACGCCCGTCCCCGGTTGATCTTGGTCAGCTTGTCCACGAACTCGACGAGGTAGGTGTCCGTCGCGATCATGAAGGTCGTGATCGTGATCCCGTCGCGGCGGCAGGCGTCGGCTTCCTCGAGCGTGCGGTTGACGATCTTCAGATCCAGGCCGAACGGGTTCTTGTAGAGCCGTCCGCGCTCCCAGATCGCCGAGGGCTTGCCGTCGGTGATGAGGAAGACCTGCTTGTTGGGGTTCTTGCGGTGGACGAGGAGCTTGCGGGCGAGGGCGAGGCCGGCCTTGGTGTTGGTGTGGAACGGGCCGACCTGCGTCTTGGAGATCTCGGAGATCGGGACCCGCTTCGCGTCGTCGCCGAAGAGCAGGACGTCGATCGAGTCCTTCGGGTACTTCGACTGGATGAGCTCGACCATGGCGAGGGCGACCTTCTTCGCGGGCGTGAAGCGGTCCTCGCCGTAGAGGATCATCGAGTGGGAGATGTCGATGGCGAGGACGGTGGCGCAGGAGGTCAGGTGCT
Organism: uncultured Acidobacteriota bacterium; assembly: GCA_963764715.1. Taxonomy (GTDB): domain Bacteria; phylum Acidobacteriota; class Thermoanaerobaculia; order UBA5066; family Gp7-AA6; genus DAHUXD01. The sequence goes on along the minus strand of CAVXTP010000005.1, from coordinate 13,379 downwards.
CCTCCTCGTGGACCTCGAAGTCCTCGGCCGTCAGCGCGATGTCCTCGGCGTCGCGGCGGACCGCGTTGCCGATCGAGCGCACGCCGTCGATGGCGCTCGGGTTGTCGCCGAACTCGTAGGCGCGGGTCTCGGGCAGGAGCTCACCCCCCGCACCCGAGCGAGGGACCGCGTGGTAGCCCGGTCCCGACTTCGTCAGCGAGGTGAAGATCTCCTCCAGCGCCGAGCGGCGGATGCGCCGCTCGCCCGCGGCCGAGAGCGCGAGCTGCCCGCCGCGGTCCTCGACCATCTCGCTCTTCTGGAGCTCGTTGCGGAACTCCTCGAGGTCGATTCCCGGATCGATCATGCCGCGCTCCTGGAGGTACTTCATCCACCGGAGCGCTTCCTCGACGTCGCCGCCCGACTGGAGCACGAGCTGCAGGAAGAGCTTGACGAGCTCCTGGTAGGTCAGCAGCTCCTTCAGGAGGTCGAGCGGAAATTCCGAGTACCGGTAGCGCATGCCTAGGCGATCGCCCCCCTCCAGGCCGCGGCCGACTGCATGAAGAGGGACCGGTCGCTCGTCGTGAAGACGGTGTAGCCGAGCGCCGCGAGGCCCGGGACCTGGTCGGCCGTCCGGAGCATGATGCCCGCCGCCTTGCCGTGCTCCTTCGCGACGGCGCCGACGCGCTCGACGGCGGCGCGGTAGCGGGGCTCCTCGTAGTGGCCGGGGACGCCGAGGGCCTGCGAAAGGTCGTTCGGCCCGACGAAGAGGACGTCGACGTGCGGCTCGGCGGCGATCGTGTCGAGGTGGTTGAGAGCGCCGGCCGTTTCGATCTGGACGAAGACCAGGGTTCCCTCGTTGGCCTCGAGGACCCAGCGGTCGAAGGGCACGCCGCCGTAGCGGTTCGCGCGGACGCCGGCGAGGCCGCGCTTTCCGACCGGCGCGTACTTGACCGATTCCACGGCGGCGCGCACGGGCGCGTCCGAGTCCGCGCGCGGGAAGAGAATGCCGCAGGCGCCGGCGTCGAGGGCCCGTCCGGCGTCGGCCGACGCCAGACAGTTCGGGACGCGGACGACGACGGGCAACTCCGCCCCCTCCGCCGCGCGCACCATGCGCTCGACCGACTCCGGGTTGAAGAAGCCGTGCTCCGTGTCGAGGACGGCGAAGTCGAAGCCGGAGAGGCCGAGCATCTCGAGATGGCCCTCGACCGGCCAGGTCAGGAACGCTCCCAGGAGCTTCTCGTGCGCAAGAATCCGGGAGCGCAGCGGACCCTCGGCCATCAGAGTAGGGGCGGGGCTGGTCCCCGCCCGAGGGCGGCCGCGGTCCGCCCGCCCCTACGTCCTGCAACCCGGATGTCATTGCATCGCGCATCAGTTCGCCCGGTTCCGCACGAGGTTGAACTTGAGCATCTCCGTGTAGGAGACGCGCGAGTCGAGGTCCTGGCGGGCGATCTTCAGGTGCTGCGTGAGTCCCTCGAGGACGAGCTCCATCCCGATCGCGAGCTCCTCCTTCGACGCCGGGGAGAAGTGCTCCTCGACCGCCTTCTTCAGGCTCGGGACCGATTGCAGTGCGGCCAGGTGCTCCGAGAACGGCGCGTCGTCCGACAGCGTGATCTTGTTGCCGGCGGCAAACCAGGCGACGATCGGCTCGTAGAGCGGGTGGACCTTCTCGGGCGGCGGCGGGGCGAGCCGCCCGCGGCGCTGCGGCCCGGCGGCCTCCTCGTCGTCCTCCGCCTCCTGGCGGCGGCGCTCCGAGGGCCGGCCGGAGTCCGGCGCCGGGAACTTGGCGTCGAAGAGCTTCTTGACGGCCGTCCCGATCAGCTTCTTCGCGACGACCTCGGCGCCCTGCTGCTCGCCCTCGTAGACCATCTCGACCTTGCCGGTGATCGCCGGGAGCGTCGCGGGCAGGTCGCAGAGGCGGGGCGAGACGCGCGCCTCGCCGTTGACGAGGCCGCGCCGCTCGAGGTTCGAGGCGAGGATCTCGATCGCCGAGATCGGCATCCGCGCCGAGACGCCCGAGGACTGGTCGACGAACTCGGACGCCCGGGCCGCGAAGGCGATCTCCTCGACGAGCTCGCGAAAGAGGTCCGGGATCTCGATCTTCGGCCCTCCGTCGCGCTCGACCCACGCCTCCTGGGCCGTGATCTTCGCCGCGGTCTTCACGTCCTCGGGGTAGTGCGTGAAGATCTGCGAGGAGATGCGGTCCTTGAGCGGCGTGATGATGTTGCCGCGGTTGGTGTAGTCCTCGGGGTTCGCCGAGAAGACGAGCAGGATGTCGAGCGGGATCCGGACCGGGAAGCCCCGGATCTGCAGGTCGCGTTCCTCGAGGATGTTCAGGAGCCCGACCTGGATGCGGGGCTGGAGGTCGGGCAGCTCGTTGATCGCGAAGATGCCGCGGTTGGTGCGCGGCACGATGCCGTAGTGGATGACCTCCTCGTCGGAGTAGGCGCGCCGCTCGGTGGCGGCCTTGATCGGGTCGATGTCGCCGATGAGGTCGGCGATCGTGACGTCGGGCGTCGCGAGCTTCTCGCGGTAGCGCTCTTCCCGCGGGATCCAGACGATGGGCGCGGCATCGCCCTTGTCGGCGAGGATGCGCCGGCCGTACTTCGTGATCGGCGCGAAGGGGTCCTCGTTCAGCTCGCTTCCGGCGATCGCCGGGATCTCGGCGTCGAGGAGATTCACGAGCATCCGCAGCAGGCGCGTCTTGGCCTGGCCGCGAAGCCCGAGGAGGAGCAGGTCGTGCTTCGAGAGGATGGCGTTGTGCAGCGCCGGCAGGACGGTGCGCTCGTATCCGTGGATGCCGGCGAAGGGGTTCTCGCCTTTCGCGAGGGCACGGCAGAGGTTGCCGCGGAGCTCTTCCTTGATGCCGCGCGAGGCGTAGCCGGACGACTTCAGGTCTCCGAGGGTCTGGGGCTTGGAGCTCACGGGGTGCTTTCTCCGGCTACCTGCCGGCGTTTCGGGATCCTCAACCGGGTTTGAATGGGGGAGCGTGGTCGGACGCGGAGAAGAGCTCGACCGGCGCCCGGCCCGCGGCCGCGGCGGCGCGGCGGGCGAGGCCCTGCATCCCGGCGCGGTCGAAGCCGACGATCGATTCGGCGATCTTGCCGTCGGCGCCGACGCGATAGAGCGTCGGAACGTTCTCGAGGCCGAGCGCGTTCGAGGCCGGCCAGGGCTCGCGGTCGTAGAGCGTCTCGAGCTTCGTGCCGAGCCGGGCGTTGAACGCCTTCGTCTTGGCCGGGTCGTCCTGCGTGATGGCGACGATCGAGAAACCGCCGCCCTCGGCGATCCGCCGGATCCGCTCGAGGAACGGCCACGTCAGCTCGCAGGTCGGGCACGTGGTCTTGAACACGGCGTAGACGGTTTCGCCGGCGCGCTTCGGGTCGGCGGCCGCGCCGGATTCGTCGCGGAGAGAGATCTTCGGAAAGGGAGCTCCCGGCTCCAGGGCGGCCACGGCCCGGGATTATAGACTTCGCGCCGGGCTCCTCGGCGACACGTCGAGCTCTCCCGGGAGGACACGCGGCGATGAGACAGAGACAGCGCGCCCGGATCTCGCGGCGGCGGTTCCTGAAGACGGCCGGGGCCGCGCTCGCCGCGGGCGCGGTGCCCTCGCTCGCGTGCAAGCCGTCCGGGACGAAAGCGTCCGCGGCGAAAAAGACTCTCCGCATCCTCCAGTGGAGCCACTTCGTCCCGGGCTACGACACCTGGTTCGACGGCGTCTACACGAAGGAGTGGGGCGCGAAGAATGGGACCGAGGTCATCGTCGACCACATGTCGACGACCGAGATCAACGCCCGCGGCGCTTCCGAGGCCGCCGCGAAGAAGGGCCACGATCTCTTTCTCTTCATCTCGCCGCCGGCGGCCTACGAGGCGCAGGTCATCGATCTCAAGGAGATCGTGGACGAGGTCGAGCGCCGGCACGGGAAGATGATCCCGCTGGCCCGCAAGTCGACGCTGAACCCGAAGAGCGGAAAGTACTTCGCGTTCTCCGACTCCTTCGTTCCGGACCCCGGCAACTACCGCATCGACCTCTGGGACCAGGTCGGCTACCCGAACGGCCCGAGCACCTGGGAGGACCTGCGCTCGGGGGGGCGGCAGATCCGGGAGAAGTTCGGCAACCCCGTCGGCCTCGGCCTGTCGCAGGAGATGGACTCGAACATGGCGCTGCGGGGCGTGCTGTGGTCCTTCGGCGGCGCCGTGCAGGACGAGGAAGGGCGGCCGGCGCTGCGCTCGAAGGAGACCGTCGCGGCGCTCGAGTTCGTGCGCGCCCTCTACAAGGAGACGATGACGCCGGAGGTCTTCACCTGGGACCCGGCCTCCAACAACCGCATGATGCTCGCCGGCCGCGCCTCCTTCGTGTGCAACGCCATCTCGGTCACGCGGACGGCGGAGAAGGACAACCCGGCGATCGCGAAGAAGATCGGCCTCGTGCCGGCCCTGCAGGGCCCCGTCCGCCGGATCGCGGCCGAGCACGTCATGAACTGCTACGTCATCTGGAAGTTCGCCCAGAACATCGACGGGGCGAAGCAGTTCCTGGTCGATCTCGTCGGCCACTTCGCGGAGGTCTTCTCGAAGAGCGAGTTCTACAACTTCCCCTGTTATCCCGACACGGTCCCGGACCTGGCGGACCGGCTGGCGAAGGACCCGAAGGCCGACCCGCCCGGCAAGTACACGGCGCTCGCGGGCGTCCTCGACTGGGCGACCAACGTCGGGTTCCCGGGCTACGCGACGGCCGCGATCGACGAGGTCTTCAATACCTTCGTCATCCCGACGATGTTCGCCCGCGTCGCGCGCGGCGAGATCGAGCCCCGGGCGGCCGTCGACACGGCGCACGCGGACGTGGAACGGATCTTCAAGAAGTGGGCGTGAGCCCCCCCCCGCGTTCATGACGCCGGGCATCGTCCGGACCCAGATCTCGCGCATGCCCGACGGGACGACCTACCCTGCGTCGCCCGCACGGTCAGTCAGAGCCTCGGCGGTTTCGGGTCCGCGCACCCCCTCCACGCCATCTCTCTCGGCTGCGAGGTCAGCCACGCCCGCCACCTCGTCTACGGGGACAGCGTCGACGTGAACAACCCCGCCGCGGCCGTCCCGATCGGGATCACCTGCCGGCTGTGCGAGCGCATGGACTGCGACCAGCGCGCCTTCCCGCCCATTCACCGCAAGCTCGGGATCGACGAGAACGTCCGGGGGACGTCCTTCTACACGCCGGCCCATCCCGACCGAACCGCGTAGAATCCCGCCCGCATGGCGATCGTCGCGACGCGCGCGCTGACCAAGCGGTTCGGCGCCGGGGAGAACGCCGTCGACGGCGTCGACATCGAGACCCGCGACGGGGAGTTCCTCGTTCTGCTCGGCCCGTCGGGCTCCGGCAAGACGACCGTCCTGCGGATGATCGCGGGCCTCGAGGAGCCGAGCTCCGGCGAGATCCTGATCGGGGGAAAGGTCGTCAACGATCTGACGCCCCGCGAGCGCGGCATCGCGATGGTCTTCCAGAGCTACGCGCTCTATCCGCACCTCACGGTCTACGAGAACATCGCCTTCCCGCTGAAGGCCCAGGGGGTCCCGAAGAGCGAGCACGAGGGCAAGGTCGGCTGGGCGGCCGGCAAGTTCGGCCTTGTTCCTCTCCTGCGGCGCAAGCCCCGGGAGCTCTCGGGCGGCGAGCGGCAGCGCGTCGCTCTCGCGCGCGCCCTCGTCCGCGAGCCCCAGGTCTTCCTCCTCGACGAGCCCCTCTCGAATCTCGACGCGAAGCTGCGCGCCTCGGCGCGGGAAGAGCTCCAGAAGTTCCAGCGGGAGATCGGCACGACCGCCGTCTACGTGACGCACGACCAGGTCGAGGCCATGGCGCTCGGCGACCGCGTCGTCATCATGGACCGCGGGCGGGTGCGCCAGGTCGGCACGCCGGCCGAGGTCTACGACGATCCCGCCGACACCTTCGTCGCCACGTTCCTGGGCTCCCCGCCGATGAATCTCCTCGAGCGGGACGGCGTCGTCGTCGGCTTCCGGCCCGAGCACGTGCGGACCGGCGCGGGCGGCCCCGATGACGCGCGGTTCCGGTTCCGCTGCGAGCTGACCGAGTACCTCGGCTCCGAGCAGCTCGCCTTCGGCACGCTCGAGGGCTGGGAGGGACGCGAGGTCGTCTGGCGGTTCCCGTCCTGGGAGCCGGCGCCGGCCGAGGGCTCGGTCCAGGACGTCCGCGTGGAGAAGGCGCGGCTGCGGTTCTTCGACGCCGCGTCGGGCCGGCGCCGTCCCCCGGCGCCCGTGCCGTGAGCGCCCGCTCCCGGGGAGGCCGCTGGCTCGGCCCGGCCCTCGTCGCTCCCGCCTTCACCTACATCGCCCTCCTCGTGGGACTGCCGGCGCTCCTCTCGCTCTTTCTCTCGGTCAGCGACGCGCGGGTCGGCAGCGACGAGACGCATTTCGTCGGGCTCTCGAACTTCGCCGGAGCTCTCCGCACGCCGGCCTTCCGGGCGGCGCTCGCGCACTCGTTCCTCTTCACGGTCGCCTCGCAGCTTCTCGTGATCGCCGGGGCGACGCTCCTCGCCCTGTCCCTCAAGGAGGCGTTCCGCGGCCGGGGCCTCGTCCGTTTCCTCGTCCTGCTGCCGTGGGTCGCGCCGATCTCGCTCGGGGCGATCGGCTGGAAGTGGCTGCTCGACTCGATCTACAGCGTGTTCAACTGGGCGCTCGCGGCGGCGCACCTCGTCGACCCGATGAATCCCCCGATGTGGCTGGGGGAGCCGCGGCTCGCGATGCTCTCCGTCGTCCTCGTGCACACGTGGCGGACGCTGCCGTTCGCGACGGTGATCCTGCTGGCGGGGCTGACCTCGATCCCGCGCGACATCCCGGAGGCGGCCGCGGTCGACGGGGGAGGGTTCTGGCGGACCCACTTCTCGATCACCCTGCCGATGATCCGGCCGATCGTGCTCGTGGCCCTGCTCTTCGGGGTCGTCTTCACGTTCACCGACATGACCGCCGTCTACATCCTGACCCGCGGCGGGCCGGCCGACGCGACCCAGGTCCTGCCCTCGCTCGCCTTCTTCACCGGGATCCTCGGCGGCGATCTCTCGGGCGGCGCCGCGATCTCGCTCTTCCTCTTTCCGCTGCTTCTCGCGGGCGCGGTCGTCCTGCTCCGGATCGCGCGGCGCACCGAGGTGACCTGAGATGCGGCCGCGGGGGGGCCGGGGGGCGCGGTGGGGCCCCCGTCCTCGGACCACCCGGCGGGTCCTGCGCCTGGTCGTCGCGGGCTTCGCCGTCGTCCTGTCGTTCCCGTTCTACTGGATGCTCCTGACGTCGCTCAAGCGCACGAGCGATCTCTACGACGTCAAGAACAACCCGCTCCTCTTCAACGAGGCGCCGACCCTCGAGCACTGGCGGTTCCTCTTCGCCGAGACGCTCTACCCGCGATGGATTCTCAACACGGCGCTCGTCGGGCTCGCGGTCGTCGCGATCACGCTCGTCCTCGCGGTGCCCGCGGCCTGGGCGCTCGCCCGGCTGACGGGCCGCTGGGGCGAGCGCGCCGGGATCGGGATGTTCCTGATGTACCTGGTGCCGCCGACCCTCCTCTTCATCCCGATGTCGAGGGTCGTCGCTCTCCTCGGCCTGCAGGACTCGCTCTGGGCGCTCGTCGTCGTGTACCCGACCTTCACCGTGCCGTTCGCGACGTGGCTCCTCATGGGCTTCTTCAAGTCGATTCCGAAGGATCTCCAGGAGGCGGCGATGGTCGACGGCCTCTCGCCCTTCGCCGCGTTTGCGAAGGTGATCGTGCCCGTCTCCTACTCCGGCCTCGTGACGGTCTCGATCTTCGCCTTCACCCTGGTCCTGCAGGAGTTCGTGTACGCGCTGACGTTCATCTCCTCGGCCTCGCTTCAGACCGTCGGCGTCGGCGTGCCGATCTACCTGGTCCGCGGCGACGTCTACTACTGGGGCGAGCTGATGGCGGCCTGCCTCTTCGCCTGTGTCCCCGTGGCGATCGTCTACAACCTGTTCCTCGACCGGCTGATCCAGGGGTTCACGGTGGGAGCGGTGAAGTGACTCGAGCCGCGGTATCCTCCCGCCCGTGAGCGATCGCGAGAAGAACCTCGAGGACCTCCTCCTCGAGAAGCGCCGCTTCCCGCCGCCGAAGGCCTTCGCGGAGGCCGCGCACGTCTCGAGCGAATCGGTTTACAAGAAGGCCGACCGCGACTTCGAGAAGTTCTGGGAGGGCTTTGCGAAAGAGCTCGACTGGTTCAAGCCCTGGAAGAAGGTCCTCGACTGGAAGCCGCCGAAGGCGAAGTGGTTCGTCGGCGGCAAGCTCAACGTCTCGGTCAACTGCCTCGACCGCCACCTCGGCGGCGCCCGGCGCAACAAGGCCGCGCTCATCTGGGAGGGGGAGCCGGGGGACAGGCGCACCCTGACGTACCACGATCTCCACCGGGAGGTCGGCCAGTTCGCGAACGTCCTGAAGTCGCTCGGCGTGAAGAAGGGCGACCGCGTCACGCTCTACCTCCCGATGATCCCGGAGCTTCCCGTCGCGATGCTCGCCTGCGCGCGCATCGGGGCGATCCACTCCGTGGTCTTCGGCGGCTTCTCGGCCGAGTCGCTCCGGGACCGGATCAACGACCAGGGCGCGAGGGTCCTCGTGACGGCCGACGGCGGCTGGCGGCGCGGCCACGCGGTGCCGCTCAAGCAGATCGCCGACGAGGCGCTGGCGGACGCGCCTTCGATCGAGCACGTCGTCGTCGTCCGGCGAACCGGAGCGGACGCGGCCATGCACGGCGGCCGGGACCGCTGGTGGCACGACCTCATGAAGGAGGCGCCGGCCGGCTGCCCCCCCGAGAAGATGGACGCGGAGGACCCGCTGTACATCCTCTACACGTCCGGCACGACCGGCAAACCCAAGGGAATCCTGCACACGACCGGCGGCTACCTCGTCGGCGCCTACGCCACGTCGAAGTGGATCTTCGACCTCAAGGACGAGGACGTCTACTGGTGCACCGCCGACATCGGCTGGGTCACGGGACATTCCTACGTGGTGTACGGCCCGCTCGCCAACGGCGCGACGTGCCTGATGTACGAGGGCGCCCCCGACATGCCGACACGCGGCCGCTTCTGGGAGCTGATCGAGCGCCACGGCGTCACGATCCTGTACACGGCGCCGACGGCGATCCGGGCGTTCATGAAGTGGGGCACGGAGTGGCCCGAGAAGCACGACCTGTCGTCGCTGCGCCTGCTCGGCTCGGTCGGCGAGCCGATCAACCCCGAGGCGTGGATCTGGTACCAGAAGCACATCGGCGGCGGCCGGTGCCCGGTCGTCGACACGTGGTGGCAGACGGAGACCGGCATGATCCTGATCTCGCCGCTGCCCGGCGTCACGACGACGCGCCCCGGCTCCGCCACGCGTCCCTTCCCGGGGGTCGAAGCGAAGATCCTCGACACCGACGGCCGCGAGGTCGAGGTCGGGGGCGGGTACCTGGCGATCACCCGGCCGTGGCCCGCCATGCTCCGCGGGATCTGGGGCGACGACGAGCGCTACGTCCGCACCTACTGGTCGCGCTGGGGCCGCGACGTCTACTTCCCGGGGGACGGGGCCAAGCGCGACGCCGACGGCAACTTCTGGCTGCTCGGCCGGGTCGACGACGTGATGAACGTGGCGGGCCACCGGATCGGCACGATGGAGGTCGAGTCCGCGCTGGTCGACCATCCCGCCGTCGCGGAGGCCGCCGTCGTCGGGGTCGCCGACGAGCTCAAGGGCACGGCGATCGCGGCCTTCTGCATCCTGAGGGAATCCGCCCGGGCGGCCGATCGGGACCTGAACGCGGAGATCCGCGGCCACGTCGGCAAGAAGATCGGTGCGATCGCGCGGCCGGACAAGCTCTTTTTCGTCGCGGACCTGCCCAAGACGCGTTCCGGCAAGATCATGCGGCGGCTGCTGCGAGACCTCGCCGAGGGCCGGGTGCTGGGCGACACGACGACGCTGGCCGACGCGGGCGTCGTCGCGACGCTCAAGAAGAAGTACGAGGATCGCGACGCGTGAGGCCGACGGGCGACAGGCTCTTCGCCGGCGTCTGGATCGTCGCGGCCGTCAAGCTCCTCGCGCACCTCGCGACCACCGGCCGGTTCGGCTACGAGTACTTCGTCGACGAGCTCTACTTCAACGCCTGCGCGAAGCACCTGGCGTGGGGCTACATCGACATGCCGCCGTTCCATCCGGCGGTCACGGCCCTGGTGACGGCGGTCGCGCCCGGCTCGCTCTTCGCGATCCGGCTGCTCCCGGCGATCGCGGGCGCCGCGCTCGTCCTTCTGACGGGGGTGCTCGCCCGCGACCTCGGCGGCGGGCGGTCGGCGCAGATCCTGTCGGCGATCGGCATCGCGGTCGCGCCGATCTTCCTCGCGATTCACAGCCTCTCGACGATGAACGCGTGGGAGCCGCTCTGCTGGACCGGCTGCGCGATCCTCCTCGTCCGTCTCTTCGACGGGGCGGACCCGCGGCTCTGGCTGGCCTTCGGCCTGATCGCGGGCGTCGGCCTGCTCAACAAGCACACGATGGGTCTCTTCGGCGCCGGCGTGGCCGTCGGGCTCGTCGCGACGGCCCGCGGGCGGGAGATCCTGAAAGGCCGCTGGGTCTGGATCGGCGCGGCCGCCGCGCTCCTGGTCTTCCTGCCGAACCTCGCCTGGAACATCCGCGAGGGATTTCCCTTCTTCGAGCTCCAGGAGGCGATCCGGCAGCACCGCCGGAACGTCGAGCTCTCGCCCCTCGCCTTCCTCGGGCAGCAGGTCCAGTTTCTCCTCCCGCTCTCGGCGCCGCTGTGGATCGGCGGCCTCGGCTGGCTCCTGTTCGCGCCCGACGGGCGGCGGCACCGCGTGCTCGCGATCGTCTACCTCGTGGTGCTCGGGACGCTGCTCGCGACGGACGGCCGCGTCTACTATCTGGCGCCCGCGTATCCGATGCTCTTCGCCGCGGGCGGAGTGGCGGCGGAGCGGCTCTTCGGGAGCCGGCGGATCGCGTGGGTCCGGCCGGCGTATGCCGCGCTCCTCGTGGGCGCGGGGATCGTTCTCGCGCCCCTCTCCCTCCCGTGCCTGCCGCCCGAGGCGTACGTGCGTTACGCGCGGGCGATCGGGATGGAGCTGCCGCGCATCGAGACCCACCGCATGGGGCCGCTGCCTCAGCTCTTCGCCGACCGTTTCGGGTGGAAAGAGATGGCGGGCAAGGCGGCGGAGATCTTCCGCGCTCTGCCCCCGGAGGAGCGGGCGCACGCCCGCGTCTTCGGGCAGAACTACGGACAGGCCGGCGCGATCGACATGTACGGTCCGGCGCTCGGGCTTCCGCCCGCCCTGTCCGGGCATCTCGCGTACCACGCGTGGGGGCCGCCGGCCGAGGACCCTCAGGTTCTGATCGTCCTCGACGACGACCGGCCGCGCCTCGAGGAGCTCTTCGCGTCCGTCGAGTACGGCGGGCGCGTGGAGCATCCGTACTCGATGCCGTACCAGCACTTCGACGTCTGGGTCTGCCGGAAGCCGAAGGCCTCGCTTCGCGCGCTGTGGCCGAGCCTGCGCGCGCTCGGTTAGTCCGAGAAAACCCTTCCCACCCGCGTTCGAACACGTACAATCGAATCGGTGAAAGCATCCGGAAGCGTTCTGGACGGCCAGATCCTTGGCCGGCTTGATCGCTGGCGGAAGGCGCGCGCGGTGTTCGTACGGCCCGACGGCGTCGAAGCCGAGCGCGCGGTGGCCGCGGCGTTCGGTCGGAACTGGGTCCGCGCCCCGATGTACGGGCGCGCCCGGCGGCTGCTCGTCGAGCGGACCCCCGAGCACTTCCTCGACGAGCTGACGAAGCTCCTGGGACCGCTCGCCGAGCGGGTGCGCGTCGCTCCCGAGGACATGCAGCAGACCAAGTGGGACGCGATGAGCCGCCTGACGCCGCTGCCGCGGGCACGGCACGAGGTCGACGCGCTCTGGCTCGCCGACGAGCTCTCGACGGGGGAGTTCTTCGTCGAGTTCCAGCCCATCTTCGACCTGAAGACGGGGGAGGTCCTCGGCTACGAAGGCCTCCTGCGGGCGCGCGGACGCGGGATCATGCGGCTTGCCGCCGAGATCTTCCCGGCGGCCGAGGCGCTGAATCTCGCGCCGGCCTTCGAGCGGTTCGCCTGGGCCAACGTGCTCGACTCGGTCGCGCGGCTGCCCGAGAACGCGCTCGTTTTCCTGAACGTCAACCCGCGCCTCATCGGCCGCTCCGAGGACGCCCTCTCGGCCCTCGGCGAGGAGGCCGACCGGCGGGGCGTCTCGTTCGCGCGCCTGGTGCTCGACATCGTGGAGATCGAGACGCTGCCGGCGGCCGCCGGGCTCTCGACCGCCCTCGTCGTGCCGCGCGACCTCGGCGCGGTGATCGCCCTGGACGACGTCACCTCCGGCTACGGAACGCTTCAGCTCTGCCACGCCCTGCAGCCCGAGTTCATCAAGGTCGACAGCGAGGTGACCCGCGGGATCGCGACGGACCCCCGCCGCCGGGCAATCCTCAAGTTCCTCGCCGACCTCTCGCGGGAGTTCGCCTTCCGGCTGATCGCCGAGGGCATCGAGTCGGCCGAGGACCTCGACGTGTGCGCGGCGGAAGGCGTCGCCGCCGCCCAGGGCTACTTCCTGGCGCGCCCCGCGGCCGAGCCCCCGGCGGCCTCCCCGGAGCTCAAGGCCTGGTTCGAGTCCCGACGGGGCGCCTCCCGGAGCGCGTAGCTTGGGCAAGGGCGAGCCGGAGCCCCTGTCGGCCGTCCGTCTCGACGTCTGGCTCGACGTCGCCTGCGTTTTTCCGACGCGCAGCCAGGCGAAGGAGGCCTGCGAGGGCGGGAAGGTCGACGTCAACGGGTCCCGCGCGAAGGCGCACCGCGAGGTCCGGCCGGGCGACCGCATCGGCCTCGCCGCGCGCGACGACTCCGGCGGCCGGCGCGAGCTCGTCGTGCGGGGCCTCGCCGACCGCTCGATCCCGAAGGCCGCGGCGCGGGCCCTGTACGAGGACGTGACCCCGGCGCCCCCGCCCGAGGTCCTCGAGGCGCGGCGGCTCGACCGGCTGCTGGCGCCCCGCCGGGACGCCGGACGCCCCGACAAGCGGACGCGGCGCGACCGGATCCGCCACAAGCGGGGCGACTCGGAATAGACTCGTCGCGATGGATTTCGACGTCCTCTGCCCCTGCTGCAACGCGCGCCTCAAGGTCGACGCCGACCTGAAGGCCGTCATCGCCCACGAGGCGCCGAAGACGCCGCGCAAGTTCGGCTCGGTCGACGACGCCATCGGCGCGCTCAAGGGCCAGGACGAGGAGCGCGAGAAGAAATTCGCCGCTTCGGTCGAGGCCGAGAAGTCGAAGAAGGACGTCCTGAACCGGAAGTTCCAGGAGCTGTTCGAGAAGACCAAGGGCGACACCTCGAAGCCCGTCCGTGACATCGAC
>CAVXTP010000004.1:0-29595 GCA_963764715.1 uncultured Acidobacteriota bacterium | reverse complement strand
ACCGGCTCGCGACAATTCAAGGAGAGAGGCGCCTTGATATGCCGCGACCGCCGCGTCTGCAGTTCCCCGGGGCCGTCTACCACGTGACCGCTCGCGGAAACGAGCGCCGCGACATCTTTCGCAGCGATCGGGATCGCGAGGACTTCCTGAAGCGGCTGGCTGGTTGCCGCGACCGGTTCGGGTTCCGCCTGCTCGCCTACTGCCTGATGACGAACCACTTCCACCTCGCCCTTCGCACCGCGGCGACGCCGCTGTCGAGGATCATGGCCTGCCTCCAGTCCTCGTATGCTCAGCTCTTCAACCGCCGGTACGCCCGGGTGGGCCATCTGTTCCAGGGTCGATACAAGTCCCGCCTCGTCCAGGAGGACCGGTACCTTCAGGCTCTCATCCGCTACGTCCATCAGAACCCCGTGCGTGCCGGGATCACCCGCCGCGCCTGCGACTATCCCTGGTCGAGCGACCGTCACCTGCGCCGCGCGCGCGGCCCGAGATGGCTCGATGTCGACGAGACCCTGGCCGCGCTCGGCGCGAATCGCCGCGCCGCCGTCGCGCGATACGTGGAGCTGGTCGACGGCCTGGCGGCCACCGACGAGCTGCCCGCCATCGCCCAGGCCGTCGTGGGCGACGAGGCGTTCGCAGTCGAGCGATTCGCCGCCGCCGGGGAGCTCGATCCACCGATCCTCGGCCTGACCGAGGACCGCGTCCTGGAGGCCGTCGCGCACGAGACCGGGATCAGCGCTGCCGCTCTCGCCGGACCCGGTCGAGGAGGCGAGGTCGCGTTCGCGCGGTGCCTCGCCGCTTACGTCGGCCGCCGCTTCGGGCGCATCTCGGTGCGCCGGATGGCCCGCCGGCTCCATCGCGACGACTCGAGCTTCACCCGCCCTCTCGCGCGCCTGGAAGCCCGCCTCGCGTCCGACGAAGCATTGATCCGCCAGCTCGACCGCCTCGTCCGCCACCTAAGGTCCGCGCACCCGGCTGACGCCCTCCCGGCCAACTCAGCAAATCAAGACTGACCGGTCGGCCGTTTTTCATAGAATGACGGATTCCAATTCCACGCTGAGGAGATGCAATGCGAACCATGCGCCTCGGATCGCTTTTTGCAATGCTGTGTTGTCTTGCCGTCAAGATGTCGGCGCAGCCATCCGGGGTCGTGCAGGATCCAAAGGCCGCGGACTTCGGCACTTCCAATCTCACGCACGTGCGCGTCGCGGCGATGGAGTTCGTCCCTCTCCAGTCGGGTCTCGCCGGAGACTGGAAGTCCGCGGGCGGGCTCACACGCTATCCGTCGGTGAACGGGTCCCTCTGGGCGGCGGCGCTTCATCTGCCAGGAGGATCCGTCGTTCGGCGCGTCGAGCTCGACTATTGCGACAACAATCCCGCGAGTCACCTGTATCTGACTCTTCGGGAGTGCGACAACCAGGCGCTGAACTGCACGGATGTCGTCGAGGTCGATTCAACGAACAACGGCTGTAGCTTCGTGGCAGACAACACGCTGAGCTTGCGGATCGACAACTACCACAAAATCTACGGACTCTCGCTGGCCTTTGGCGCCGGAGACGGGTCTGTCGTTCTGGGCGGCGCCATCGTCAGCTATCAGCTCGACGTCTCGCCGGCTCCGGCCACGCCAACCTTCGGCGACGTGCCGACGTCGGATCCCGCCTTCCAGTTCATCGAGGCGCTCTATTCGTCGGGCATCACCGCCGGGTGCGCTGGCGGCAACTATTGTCCCGATGCTCCGTTGACGCGGCGGCAGATGGCGGTGTTTCTCGCGAAGGCCCTGGGACTTCAGTGGAGCGATTACTGACAGGGGCACCCCGGCTCAACCCGAAATCAGCAAATCAGGACTGACCCCAGCCCCCGTTAGACTGACCCTACCCATTCCCTGAACCAGCAAATCGAGACTGACCCCGTTCCTTCACGCGGTTCGAGAAGCTGATCGGGAAGACGTCGCGGCACGCCGCCGGCGGCGGTCATCGGGAACTTCTTGGCTGCCCGGTCGCGGCCCCGAAGTCAGCAAAATCAGTACTGACCCCCTTACCAAAACCCCTCCGAGCGGGGATCGTACTTGTCTCAGCAGGCGTTCGCGCCCGCGCCCTCGAGCGACGCCAACGACAGCCCTGATGATGGAGTGTGACGATGACGATTAGCCGCCGATCCTTTCTGAAAACGGCCGCAGCCATGGGCGCCTCGCTGGCGTGGGGCGGGCCGGCTCGAGCTTCCACCACCCCGTGGCATGAGCGTCGCGACCTCTATCCCCACGGCGTCGCGTCCGGCGATCCCGATCCGGAGAGCGTCATCCTCTGGACTCGGCGGCCGTTCGAGTCGGGCGGGCGGCGTGTGCTCACGGTCGAGGTCGCTGAGGATCAAGCGTTCCGGCGGGTGGTCGCGAAAGCGTCCGCGCCGGTCTGCCCGGAATCGGATTGGACGACGCGCGTGCTGGTCGGTCATCTCAAGCCAGCGCGCGTCTACTGGTACCGCTTCACCGATGGAGAGGGAAACGGCAGCCGGGTCGGCCGGACGATCACCGCGCCGCTCTCGAACGATCCGCGGCCGGTCAGTTTCGCCTTCGTGAGCTGCCAGAGCCTCAATGAAGGCAAGCTCAACGGCTATCGCCGGATGATCTTCGAGGATGAGCGTGCGGCGCCCGCCGATCAACTCGGTTTCGTTCTCCACCTCGGCGATTTCATCTACGAGGTCGTCCAATATCCGGACGAGCTGGCGACGGTGTACGACCGCACGATCTACGACGTCGGCCGGATTCCCGATGGCGGTCAAACCGGCAAATTCCACTACCCGCTGACGCTCGAGGGCTATCGCGTCGTCTACAAGGGCTACCTGGCCGATCCCGACCTGCAGGACGCGCGGGCGCGTTGGCCGTTCGTCGCCATCTGGGACAACCACGAGTTCTCCTGGCAGGGCCGGCAGAGCATCCAGCAGGCAGGGGGCGAGCCGCGGCCGGGCCAGACGATCAAGGTCGCCGCCAACCAGGCATGGTTCGAGTACATCCCCGCGCGCGTGAAGGCGCCGAGCGGATCGTTCGACACGTTCGGCACGGTGGCGGTGAAAAATGTGCCGATCGAAAAGTGGGACGACAGTGGCCTCGGGATCGAGCCCAACAATCTGAAGGCCATCAACAGCCTGATCGTGTATCGGTCTTTGCGATACGGCCGAAACCTCGATCTCATTCTCACCGACCAACGCACCTTCTCCGGCCCCGACGCGACCGATGTGGAGGGCGTGGAGAAGATTTACGATCCGGCTTTCAACGGGATGTTCTCGGAGCCGGCGATGATCGCGCTCGACGCCGGCCGCACCTCCAACGGCGGCAAACCGCCCGCCGAGCTCAGTTTCGGCGAGGTCACCATCCCGAATCCGCGAAAGGATTCACCGCCGCGCACGATCCTCGGGGCCGTGCAGAAGAAGTGGTTCATGGACCAGCTCCGTCGGTCCGGGGCAACCTGGAAGATCTGGGGCAATTCGTTGGGTGCCCTCGACATGCGGGCCGACCCCCAGAACCTTCCGGATGGGCTGACCAAGCAGAAGTGGCCGGCCGACACCTTCGCGCAGATCGGCAGCTGGGATTTTGGCAGCGCCTACCACGAGCGTGGCGAAATCTATGACCTCGTCCGTGATTCGAAGATCACCGGATTCGCGATCGTGTCGGGCGACCGTCACAGCTTCTGGGCCGGCTATGCCGCCCCTCTCTTGCCACCCGCCAAGTACGAGCCGGTCGGGCTCAGTTTCGTCGGCGCCTCGCTGATCAGCCACGGGACGATGGAGGCCCTCGAGCACCGCCATCCCAAGGACGATCCCCTCCGTGCGCTGTTCCTGGTCGAGGGGCCCGCGGGTCAGCCCGAATGGACCCACAACATGCTCTTGAAGCACGGCGTCCGCTCGTGCCTCGAATACGCGAAGACCTTCGACCTGAAGAGCGCTCACGCCCTTTCCAATCCGAGTCTCGCCCCCCACCTCGAATTCGTGGACCTGGGCGGTCACGGCTATGCGACGGTGCGGCTCACCGGCGATGAAATGCGGACCGAGTTCGTCTGTATCCCCCGCCCGATCACGCGAAGCGATCGTCCCGACGGCGGTCCTCTTCGCTACCGCGTCGTCCACACGGCGTCGCTCTGGAAGGCGGGCGAACGGCCGGTGCTGCGGCAGAAGGTCGTTGAGGGCGATCCGGGCCTTTCGATCTGAAGGGTTCCTTCGTCGGACCGGTCAGACTCCTCGAACATCCGCTCGACACCGACCCGGCTCTGCGCAGCCAGATCGAAAGCGCCATCCGAGAACTCGCCGATCCGAGCGGGCGAATCAGCAAATCGAGATTGACCCCGTTCCGGGAGCCTGGACGAACCGAATGGGGCAATTGGAGCTTGACTGGGTGCCCCGGGGCTCAGGCGATGACAGGGGACGTGCGCCGCTCGATCTGTCACACCTTCCCTCCGCCGTCGAGCATTTCAGATCGGCACTGGGCCTCTCAGATTTAGGACCCTCCCGTCTTGCCTGGCGGCCCCTGGATCCCCCACCGTGACCTGATTCACGACGCTCCCAGCGGGAATCTCGAACCTGACATTTCTCGACTGACCCTACCCATTCCAAATCGGCCAATCAGGACTGACCCCAAAACCGTCACGCGCATCCCCTGGCGGCCATACATGGCCCGGCGGAGCAGCCGCCTTTCGGCCGCATTTCGTATTCGCAGATCGCCCGCCTCCGCAACTCCCTGAAATCAGCAAATCAAGACTGACCCCATTCCTCTGCTAACCGCCGTGCGCGTCGCGGCGATGGAGTTCGTCCCTCTCCAGTCGGGTCTCGCCGGAGACTGGAAGTCCGCGGGCGGGCTCACACGCTATCCGTCGGTGAACGGGTCCCTCTGGGCGGCGGCGCTTCATCTGCCAGGAGGATCCGTCGTTCGGCGCGTCGAGCTCGACTATTGCGACAACAATCCCGCGAGTCACCTGTATCTGACTCTTCGGGAGTGCGACAACCAGGCGCTGAACTGCACGGATGTCGTCGAGGTCGATTCAACGAACAACGGCTGTAGCTTCGTGGCAGACAACACGCTGAGCTTGCGGATCGACAACTACCACAAAATCTACGGGCTCTCGCTGGCCTTTGGCGCCGGAGACGGGTCTGTCGTTCTGGGCGGCGCCATCGTCAGCTATCAGCTCGACGTCTCGCCGGCTCCGGCCACGCCAACCTTCGGCGACGTGCCGACGTCGGATCCCGCCTTCCAGTTCATCGAGGCGCTCTATTCGTCGGGCATCACCGCCGGGTGCGCTGGCGGCAACTATTGTCCCGATGCTCCGTTGACGCGGCGGCAGATGGCGGTGTTTCTCGCGAAGGCCCTGGGACTTCAGTGGAGCGATTACTGACAGGGGCACCCCGGCTCAACCCGAAATCAGCAAATCAGGACTGACCCCATTTCCCCTCGACCCCATTCCCTGAACCTCCCATTCTTCTGGACTCAGGGATTCGCCGAGTCTAAGCCGCGAGCTAAACAACCCGAAGCAGCAAATCAAGACTGACCCCGTCCCGGAGGAGGTCCGGCTAAGCCCTGGAGTCAATTCGTAGGGGCGGATGGGCAGAGGTAAGCCTCGTCATCTCCACCGTTGACAAAGAGAACCCGAATCATGGGGTCGGCACCGTGGTCGTAAGCGTGGTTCTTAACCGCGAGGGCGTAGGCACCATTCTTTTTGTCTAAGTCTTCCCAACCGCCGACCGTTCCCATTAGCGTGCAGCCCGACACCGCCGCCATGTCCTCGGTGATTACGATCTTGCCAGCCTTCCGGGCAGCTGGCGAGCCAAGGTCGCAGGTTCCACAGAGCGGGCCGGTAGGGGCAGTCAGGACATGAGAACTGCAACTCAGCGCCAGCAACGACGAGAGAAGCGGCCATCGAGACGGATTCATCTTCAGCTTCATCTGCGTGAGTGTTGCGCCTCCCCGCTGGGCTGGCCTGATTCAACTGGATCAGTTCTTGTGAAGAATGCGGTCAGGATGCCAGGCTTGACCGCGTGCTCCTGTCTTCACCAGCTAGAGGCGAACCGCGTTTGCGGTTCTGCCGGAGAACTGCGTACCGAGGCCGGTCCGCGAGCAATACAGGAATCCAGATTGGCCCCAAAGCTGTCTGGCGATGACACTGATGCCTCACGTCCGACGACGCGTTCATCCGGCAGTTCGACCGCCTCGGCCGCCGCCTCAAATCCAACCCGAGCCACCGCCTCCTCCGCCAACTCAGCAAATCAAGACTGACCCCATTCCCTTGCCCAGGCTCGACTTCGATCCGGACACCGCATGCGCCTCGGGCTGCACGGACTATACGAGTACCTGGAACCCTGCGCTAAACAACTACGCCTACCGCCGTTACGTCACTGGTGGCCAACCCCGCCTTTTCGCGAGCCCCCGTCTGCCCGCGGGCGCTCTCGTGTCGGCTATCCAGTACCGCTATTGCGACTTCAATGGAAGCGGAAGCGGTCGGCTCACCTTCAACGTCTACATCTGCAACCACTTTTCGGAGTGCGATTCGAACCCGTATCACACTTACACGTCCATCGCCGGCCAAGGGTGTGCCGCTGTCTTATTCGATCTTCCGCCGTATACGGTGGACAACCTCAGCTCGAGCATTCTCATCGAGGCCGGGTGGGGCGTCAGCGACGACACCCTCCAGCTCGGTGGCGTCTCTCTCGGTTACAAGCTTCAGGTGTCTCCGGCTCCGGAAACCCCGACGTTCGGCGACGTACCCACGAGCAATCCGTTCTTCCAGTACATCGAGGCGCTCGTGGCGGCGGGGATCACTGGCGGGTGCGGCTCCGGCCTCTTCTGTCCCAACAGCCCCGTCACACGCGGCCAGATGGCCGTCTTCCTCTCCAAGGCGCTGGGCCTACAGTGGTAACGGAGGGTGCTGAGGGGTCAGTCTTGATTTCCTGACTTCGCCGGCGCGCTCTCCGCTTCCAGCCGTCTCGCGACAATCTCTGAGTGGAGGTCCCGCATCGTTCGCGGTCGTTCGGAGCGGAGATGCCACGACCACCGCGACTCGAGTTCCCGGGGGCCCTGTACCACGTTACCGCCCGCGGCAACGAGCGCCGCGCGATCTTTCGGGACGATCGGGACCGCGAGGCCTAGCTCGAGCGGGTCGCGCACCATCGCGAGCGCTTCCAGTCTCCTGGGGTCAGTCTTGATTTGCTGATTTCCCGCCCAAGGGGCACCAGCCCCTCCGAAATCAGCATTTCAAGACTGACCCACCCCGCCCTCTGCTGCAAATCAAGACTGACCCCATTCCCTTAGCAAATCAGGACTGACCCCATCCTCTCCTGCGTCGCATCCTCCTCCGCAGCATTAGACTGGAGCCAATAGCGTCGGAAACCCTCCGCTCCGCCAAAAGCGGGTCCGAGAAGGAGGTCGCAATGAAGTGGCAGAGAGTCGGGATTCTTTGCGCGGTCTTCATGGTAACGGCCCTCGCGATCGGTCGAGCCCAGGCACCGCCTGGCGACGCGAAGGCGGGCCCGGTCGCCGTCGGCCCGTCTCGGGCGCCGAAGCGTGTCCCTGCCCATACCGCACCGAATTTCGGCACGACGACGACTGTCTGGCAGACCATACCGGCCTCGGATTTCGATCCCGACACCGCATGCGCCTCCGGCTGCACCGACTACACCAGTACCTGGAACCCGGCGCTCGGGGTCTACGACTATCGGCGTTACGTCACCGGTGGGCAACCCCGCCTCTTCGGAAGCCCTCGTCTGCCCGGTGGCGCTCGTTTGACCATCATCGAGTACGACTATTGCGACAACAATGGTAGCGGCCGACTCTTCTTCAACGTCTATATCTGCGACTACCTGGGCCAGTGCGATCCCATCCCGTATCACACGTACACGTCCGAGGCCGGCAGCGGCTGCATGTCGAAGAGTTTCGTGCCTCCGCCATATACGGTGGACAACTTCAACTTCAAGATCCTCGTCGAGGTTGGGTGGGGCGTCAGCGACGACACGCTCCAGCTCGCCGGCGTCTCATTCGGCTACACGCTCCAGGTGTCTCCGGCGCCGATGTTGCCGACGTTCAACGACGTTCCGACGTCGGACCCGGCTTTTCAGTACATCGAGGCGCTGGTCGACTCGGGCATCACGGCCGGATGCGGCGGCGGGAATTACTGTCCGGACACTCCGGTGACGCGCCGGCAGATGGCAGTTTTCTTGGCCAAGGCCCTCGGTTTGAACTGGGTCCAATAGAAGTGCAGCGAGGGGTCTGGCAACGAGGGGTCAGTCTTGATTTGCTGATTTCGGAGGTGCGAGCAACCGGCTCGCGACAATTCAAGGAGAGAGCCGCCTTGATATGCCGCGACCGCCGCGACTGGAGTTCCCCGGGGCCGTCTACCACGTGACCGCACGCGGAAACGAGCGTCGCGACATCTTCAGCGGCGATCGGGACCGCGAGGACTTCCTGAAGCGGCTGGCCGGTTGCCGCGACCGGTTCGGGGTCCGCCTGCTCGCCTACTGCCTGATGACGAACCACTTCCACCTCGCCTGGAAGCCCGCGTCGCGTCCGACGAAGCGCTGATCCGCGAGCCGTGTCGAGTTTCGCCGGCCTGTCGATCTAAAGGTAAAACCTGCGGGCGCCCTTCGGCGCCCGCAGTCGGCCTAAGACGGCCCCACCCCAAACTTGGTTCTAACTGCACCCGCTAGTCGCCCCGCAGTTCAGGCACTTGTAGCAAGCCGCTGACCTCACCATGATGCTCCCGCACTCGTGACACGCCGGCGCATCCGTGCTGGTCTCGAACGTCAGCTTGCTGCCGCCCTCTCCCCCGCTCGACCGCGCAACGACCGTCGCCTGGGTGACGGGCGTGGGCTCGCTCGAGCCGGTGTCGCGGGCGATGATGCCGATGCCCTGCTTGTCGCTCGCCGAGAGGAACTTCGAGCCCAACCACCGGAAGACGTAGTCGACGAGCGACTTCGCCATGGGGATCTCGGGGTTCTTGGTGAAGCCGGCGGGCTCGAAGCGCATGTGGGTGAACTTCTTGACCAGGGCCTCGAGCGGGACGCCGTACTGGAGCGTCAGGGAGATCGCGGTCGCGAAGGAGTCCATGAGGCCCGAGACCGTCGAGCCTTCCTTCGACATCTTGAGGAAGATCTCGCCGGGCTTGCCGTCCTCGAAGAGGCCGACGGTGATGTAGCCCTCGTGGCCGCCGACGTCGAACTTGTGGGTGATCGAGCGGCGCTCGTCGGGGAGCTTGCGGCGGAAGGGGGCCGGCACGGGCGCGGTGGCCTTGCCGACGTACTCGAGCGAGGTCCGCTTGTCGGGCGACTTGGAGTCGCTCTTCGACGCGGCGGTGTTCAGGGGCTGGGTGCGCTTGCAGCCGTCGCGGTAGATCGCGATGGCCTTGAGGCCCTGCTTCCAGCCTTCCATGTACACGCCGGCGATCTCGTCGGGCGTGGCGTCGGGCGGCAGGTTGACGGTTTTCGAGATTGCGCCCGAGAGGAAGGGCTGCACGGCCGACATCATGCGGACGTGGCCGGAGTAGTGGATCGAGCGGGTGCCGTTGAGCGCGCGGAACGCGCAGTCGAAAACCGGCAGGTGCTCGGGCCTGAAGCCCGGGGCGCCCTCGATCGTGCCCTTCTCGTCGACGTAGTCGATGATGTCGTGGACCTCCTCCTCGTCGTAGCCGAGGCGCTTCAACGCCAGCGGGACGGTCTGGTTGACGATCTTGATCGTGCCGCCGCCGACGAGCTTCTTGTACTTGACGAGAGCGAGGTCGGGCTCGACGCCCGTGGTGTCGCAATCCATCATGAAGCCGATCGTGCCGGTCGGCGCGAGCACGGTGACCTGGCCGTTCTTGTAGCCGTCCTGCGTGCCGGACTCGAGGGCCGCGTCCCAGACCGCGAGCTGCGCCTTGAAGAGCTCGGAGGGAACGCCCTTCGAGGGCACTTCGTAGGCGGCGTGGCGGTGCATGCCGATGACCTCGAGGAACGCCTCGCGGTTGGGCGCGTAGCCCGCGAACGGCTCGAGCTCCGCAGCGACCTTCGAGGACTGGAGGTAAGCCTCGCCGCACATGAGCGACGTGATCGCGGCGGCGTAGGCGCGGCCCTCGTCCGAGTCGTAGGGAACGCCGGCCGCCATCAGGAGCGCGCCGAGGTTCGCGTAGCCGAGACCCAGCGGACGGAACCGGTGGGAGTTCTCCTCGATCGCCGGCGTCGGATAGGAGCAGTTCGAGACCAGCATCTCCTGCGCGGTGATGACGATGTCGCAGGCGTGGCGGAAGCTCGCGACGTCGAAGGAGCCGTCCTCGACGTTGAAGAACTTCATCAGGTTCAATGACGCGAGGTTGCAGGCCGAGTCGTCGACGAACATGTACTCCGAGCACGGGTTCGACGCGTTGATCCGGTGCGTCGCCTTGACCGGGTTCCACCGGTTGATCGTCGTGTCGTACTGCATGCCGGGGTCGCCGCAGATCCACGCCGAGTCGGCGATCTTCGCCATGAGGTCGCGGGCCTTGTAGGTCTTGTACGGCCGGCCCGTGAGGACTTCCTTCGTTTGCCACTCGCCGTCCTTCTCGACGGCTTCCATGAACTCGTCGGTCACGCGGATCGAGTGATTGGCGTTCTGGAAAAAGATCGAGGCATACGCCTCGCCGTTGAACGAACCGTCGTAGCCGGCGTCGATCAGGGCCCAGGCCTTCTTCTCCTCGTTCGACTTCGAGAGGATGAAGTCTTCGATGTCGGGGTGGTCGATGTTGAGGATGACCATCTTGGCGGCGCGGCGGGTCTTGCCGCCCGACTTGATCGCGCCGGCGAAGGAGTCGAAGCCCTTCATGAACGAGAGGGGCCCGGAGGCGGTGCCGCCGGCCGAGAGCGACTCGTGCGAGCCACGGATCGACGAGAGGTTCGATCCGGTGCCGGAGCCGTACTTGAAGAGCATGCCCTCGGTCTTGGCGAGGCCGAGGATGGAGGCCATGGAGTCGCCGCACGAGTTGATGAAGCAGGCCGAGCCCTGGGGGCGGGGCTCGATGCCGACGTTGAACCAGACGGGGGAATTGAAGGAGGCGACCTGGTTGACGAGGATCGTGGCGAGCTCGTCGTGGAAGGCGTCGCGGTCGGCGGCGGTCTTGAAGTAGCCGCCCTTCTCGCCGTAGCTCGTGATCGTCCCGGCGACGCGCTCGATCAGCTGGCGGACGGAGGATTCACGCTCGGGGGTGCCCAGGCGGCCGTGGAAGTACTTCTGGACGACGATGTTCGTCGCCGTCTGAGACCAGGACTTGGGGACCTCGACGTTCTTCTGCTCGAAGATCGTCTCGCCCTTCTCGGAGGTGATCGCCGCGGTGCGCAGCTCCCATTCGATCGCGTCGTAGGGCGAGACCGAGGGGTCGGAGTAGACCCTCGAAAACGTCAGGCCGCGAAGCGCCCGACCGGCCGTCCTGGCCTTCTCGAAAACAGCCGACTGAACCTCTTTATCCGTAGCGCCCATCCCCCCGTCCTCCCTTCCGAAATGCTCACGAAACGAATGCTCCGCCCCGGCTCTAAAAACCCTGGCTCACCTCTGAGTGATGCGGAAAAACCGCCAGCGTTGCTCATGAGGGTAAGTCCGGCTGGAAGACCGAGTCAAGAGGAAAACACAAGATATTGGGGTCTGCACATGAACCTGTGCTCCCAATAGTGGGGGTTAGGAATAGTGGCACGGTCATTGCTGTTGATCGGGGCATGAAACGGAGAGATGGCCGGGAGCATCCGACAGACATCATGGGTTGGAGCAATCAGCCTCGCGCAGCAAGGGTTTCGTTCCGGTCGGTCTTCGAGGTCGACGGGGCCCGTCTCGCGATTGGTCATTTCAACCGTCCCCTGGATGACGCGGAGTGTCGCACCCTGCGCCGGGCCTGGGAGCGGGCGCGGCTGCCGGAAGTCGTCGATTTCGAGGTCAGCCCGAAGCAGGTCTCCTTTCTGACGCCGCCCCGGCAGGTCGACTCGACCTGGAAGTCGATCGACGAGCTGCTCGCAACTCCCTCACTCGCCAAGGCTTCCTGAGACCGTTGCGTTGGGTCCGCAACGCGGACCATAATCCCCTTCGAGGAGAACTCAATGTCTACTGTCGAATCTTCGATTCCGACTCCGATCACGACCGGACCCACGGGCGCCCTCCTGTCGCTGACGGAGAAAGCGATCGAAAAGGTCAAATACTTCGCGGGCACCATGCCCGAGTCTCAGGGCAAGCCGCTCCGGATCTTCGTCCAGGGCGGAGGCTGCTCCGGTTTCCAGTACGGCTTCACCTTCGACGACAAGAAGGAAGGCGACGCCCTCATCGAGACGGGCGGCATCCAGGTCGTCGTCGATCCGCAGAGCGCCACGTACCTCAAGGACGCCACGGTCGACTTCGTCGAGGACATGCGCGGAGCGGGGTTCTCGGTCACGAACCCGAACGCGACCGGCGGCGGCTGCGGCTGCGGAAAGAGCTTCAGCGCGTAAGCGCGATCCAACGTCGAATCGATCGAGGGCGCCCGAAAGGGCGCCCTTCGTGTTTTCGGGGGGCGAGGAAACGGGGCGGGATTCCCCGCCGCGGGCGAAATCAACGAATCAGGACTGACCCCTCAGTTCGGCAACTGAGAGTTCGGCCAGTGCAGCCCGAGCGCCTTCGCCAGGAACACCGCCATCTGGCCCCGCGTCAGCGGTGTGTTGGGGCAGAAGTTCCCGTTCCCGCAGCCCGCGGTGATCCCCGACGCGGCCAGCGCTTCCACGAACTGGAAGAACGGATGGTCGGCCGGAACGTCCCCGAACGTCGCCGTTTCGGGCGGCGGGCTGACCTGGAGGCGGTAGCGGATCGAGACGTTGTAGAGCCCCTCGTAGTGCGTGGCGTCGACGGTGTCCAGGTCCAGGTTCAGGGCATAGATGAAGTTGTCGTTGTGGATTTCGCGCGGCGGACTCAGGACGAAGACCGCCAGGTTGTCCCCCGACTCGAACACCGGGAGGTTATCGTTAAGGATCTGGTCCGTCGGTCCGGGGCCCTTGCGAATCAGTTTGACGAACGGCTCGGACCCGCTGACGGTGTCGTAGTAGGAGACGTCGACCTCCTCGAGCAGTGCGCCTTCCGGCAGGTGCAGCGGGAACCCGGCAGCCGCCGAGTTGAACGTGTTGGGCTGTTTCGCGGTCAGGAAATCGCAACCGAAGACCTGGAAGGGATTCGTCATGTCCCGCTGCGCGGCGTCGCAGGGGCCGAGCGTCAGGACCGTCTGAGAGGTCGTGCCCCAGCTCTTTGGCCGGGCGTGGCCGAGCTCGTCGGCGAGGAGCGGAGAAGCGGCCGCGGCCAGGAACCCGAAGGCGGCGATCGAGGAGCGAAGGCGCATCAGTCCCTCCTTTGTTTCACCGTGGCGGGTGGGGATGGTAACCGGGACCCGGCCCTCGCGGGCCGAGGGGCGAGGATATCAAGGGGAAGGTTCCGCTTCGCGCGCAACTCCTCCGGGGGGCAGACGTGGCACGGACCCGAACCTCCCTCGAGCGGCACGGGGCGGGGAAACTCCCCGCCCCGCCGAAATCAACGAATCAGGACTGACCTGGAACCCAGGTCGTGTTTTGATGCCTCACTCGGCGAAATCCCCGAGGGCGGGGACAAGCCCCGCCCCTACGACCGGAGCACGTCTTTCGGACCTTTCCGGTCTTTCGCACCCCCGGAGCACGTCTTTCGGACCTTTCCGATCTTCGCGCCCCCGGTCGTAGGGGCGCCCCTCGCGGGCGCCCTTCTTCGAGACCTGTTCCGAAAAATAAGCCCCGCCTCTCGGCGGGGCTTTTCATTGGACGACGTCCGACCCCCTCCGGGGACTGGAGAGGGCGGGCGTGGAGGACCGGGGCTACGAGCGCACGACGGCTCCGAATGGGCAGCCGCGGGGCGCCCGGAACGAGAGGCGGAGCAAGCCGAAACCGAATCGCTCGAGTCTCGCCATGTTCTCCTCTCCGCGGGCGCGCCCCATGCGCGCCCTTCGCGCGCGAAGAAGAGCAACCGGCTTGCCACGCGCGCGGATCCGACGCGCGATGACGAACGGGACGGCGGCGAGGACGAGGCGCGCTCCGGCGGCGACGGGAAGCTCCCGAGAATTTTCCGAATCCGATTTTCCGAAGCGCCAACCGGGAAATTGATCCCCCGGCTCTTCCACCGAAATCTCTGAGAGGATCCTCCGCGTGACGCCGCGCCGATGGGTCCGCCTCCTCGCCGCCATCCTCGTCGCCGCCGCGCTCGTCGCGGCGGGACGGCGGCTTCCCTTCGGCGACTGGGTCGCCGGCTTCGGCGCGTGGATCGCGGGGCTCGGCGCGCTCGGCGTCGTGCTCTACGTCGCCGCCCACGCGGGCGTGACCCTTCTCATGCTGCCGGCGGTGCTGATGACGATCGGCGCGGGCTTTCTCTTCGGCCTCGTTCCCGGAACGGCAGTCGCGCTCGCCGGGGCGACCTCGGGGGCCGCCGCCTCGTTTCTCGTCGCCCGCTACCTCGCGCGCGACCGCATCGCCCGCGCGGCCGCCCGGGACCCGCGCTTCGCGGCGCTCGACGCCGCCGTCGGAGAGAAGGGATGGCGGATCGTCTTCCTTCTCCGGATGTCGG
This sequence comes from uncultured Acidobacteriota bacterium, assembly GCA_963764715.1. Taxonomy (GTDB): domain Bacteria; phylum Acidobacteriota; class Thermoanaerobaculia; order UBA5066; family Gp7-AA6; genus DAHUXD01. The sequence goes on along the minus strand of CAVXTP010000004.1, from coordinate 15,032 downwards.
CGGTCGTTCCGTTCGTCCTGTCCAACTACGTCTACGGGCTGACGGCGATCCGCTTCGGGCCGTACGTCGCCGCGAGCGCGACGGGGATGATTCCGCTGACCTTTCTCTACGCCGGCCTCGGCGCGGCCGCGCGCGCTTCCGGAGCTTCCGGCGCCGGCGCCGCGCCGCCTCCCGCGTGGGGCTGGGCCGTGTTCGGCGCGGGAGTCGCGATCACGGTGATCGTGACCGTGTACGTGGCGCGGCTGACGCGCCGCACCCTCGCCGAGCGGGAGACGGAAGTTCTCCCGGACTGACCGGCCGGCTTCCGGCGAGCGACTAGGAGCTCGGCTTCGCCGGAGGCTTCGCCGCCGCGGCGAGCGTGTTCAGGGTCGGCGTGTCGCGCTGCATGATGTTCACGCCGTAACCCTTCTTCGTGATGAAGTCGACGTCGACCTGCTGGTAGCCCACGCCCCTGGGGAGCAGCTCCCGGCGGTAGTGCCAGACCTCGCGCCAGTTGGCGTTCGAGTCGATCGCCTGCGTCCCCGGGCCGGAGAACTTGTCCGAGATGGCGGCGGCCTGGGCCGACGAGATCCTCCCGGAGGGGGACGAAGCGACGGCGGCCGTCATCGCGTTGCGCTGGTCGGACGACTCGACCGTCGATAGCCCGGCGGCCTCGCTCGAGTCGTCGCCCGTGCGGATCGGCTTGCGCCCGACGTAGGTCGGCGGGCCGAGCAGCACGAACACCATGCCGCGGTCGGTCATGCTGCCGCGCGTCCCTTCGGCCTGCACGAAGTTCGCGTCGGCGAACGCGACCCGACGCTCGAACGCCGTGCGGTACGAATTGTCGGGATTGCCGGGCTGCGGGTTGCGCGTCTCCCAGAACTTGTCGACGAACTCCTGCCGCTCGCCGCCGGCCGTCAGGCTCGCCCAGGCCCGCTTCTCCTCGGGCGTCAGGATCCACTTGATGGGACCGCTGGCCCACGCGTCGTTGATCTGCTCGCCGGAGTTCGGCGGAAGCTTGAACTCCTGGAAGCGGGCGAACATCGAGGGGCGGCCGTCGCCCGGATCCGGCGGCGGAGCGATACTCGCGCGCGCTGCGTCGAAGGCGGCGATCGCCTTCTTCGAGTACATCGACGGGTCCAGCGAGGCGTTGGGCTGGATCTCGAGAAACGTCGCGAAGTCCGCCTTCGCCTTGTCGGCCTGGCCGAGGTTGGCCTCGCAGACCCCCCGGTAGAACGCCGTCGGCGCGGCGAGCTGCTGTCGGGCGGCCTCGTTGCCGGGCTGCGAAGCCTCGGCGTCCAGCTTTTCCAGCGTCTTGAGCGCTTCGGCCCAGGACTCGCCCTTCACCTGGGCTTTGGCTTTCTGGAAGAGCTCGGGGAGGGTCTGGGCGGTGGATGCGGCGGAAAGAAGCAGGAGCGCGGCGAAAACGGCGCCGATACGCTTCATGGCGGGCCTCCGGGTCGGAATCTTACGTCCGTTCGAGACGGCCGTGTTCAGGTCTTCATGGTTTCGAAAGGTCCGCCTTCGGCTTCGCCGCGGCCTGGAGGGTCGCCAGCGTGGGCGGGTCGCGCTGGATGACGTTGACGCCAAACCCCTTCTTGGTGATGAACTCGATGTCGACCTGCTGGTAACCCACGCCCTTCGGGAGGAGCTCGCGGCGGTAGTGCCAGACCTCCCGGAAGTTGCTCGCATCGCTGTTCGGCGCCCGGGCGCCCACGCCGGTCACGACGAAGAGGCCCCGTTCGCCCATGTTGTAGCTGCCACCCCGCGAGGCTCCGGCCGGATCGGACACGTCGTCGCCGGGCCGGATCGGCTTGCGTCCGACGTAGGTCGGCGGCCCGAGGAGAACGAAAACCATCCCGCGGTCCGTCATGCTGCCCCGGGTCCCCTCGGCCTCCGCGAAGCGCGAATCCGCGAAGGCGACCCGGCGGTCGAAAGTCGTCTCATAGGAGTTGTCCGGGTTGCCCGGGCGGGGATTGCGGGCTTCCCAGAACTTGTCGACGAACTCCTGCCACTCGCCTCCCGAGGAAAGCTCCGCCCACGCTCGTTTCTCCTCGTCGGTCATGATCCATTTCACCGGGCCGTCTCCCCACTTCTCGTTGACCGGCTCGCCGGCGTTCGGCGGCAGCTTGAATTCCTGGAACGCCACGAACATCGCGGGCCGGCCGTCGGATTCGTTGCCCGCGGGCGGCGCGGCCTGGCCCTTGCGCGCGGCCTGGAAGGCGGCGATCGCCTTCTTCGAGTACATCGAGGGGTCCATCGACGCGCCCGGCTGGAGCTCGAGAAACGTCGAAAAATCGTCCTGCGCCTTCTCCGCGTTCCCGAGGTTCGCCTCGCAGACGCCGCGGTAGAACGCGGTCGGGGCCGCGAGCTGCTGCTGCGCCGCCTCGTTGCCGGGCCGGGCGGCCTCCGCCTCGAGGGCGTCGAGGGTCTTGAGCGCCTCGGTCCAGGACTCGCCCTTGACCTGGGCCTTGGCTTTCTGGAACAGCTCGGGAAGGGGCTGCGCGGAAATCGAAGCGGCAAAGAGAAGGGCGGCGAAAGTGGCTCCGGGTCGTCGCATGGCGGCTCCGCCGCACATTCTAGTCCCGGCGAAGCGGCCCGCGCGGCGAGGAGCTAGCTCCCGGATCTTCCCGGGCGCGCGGCGTCGAGGGCGGCGAGCGTCGCGGGCTCGCGCTGGAGAACGGATCGGCCGTACCCCTTCTTGGTGATGAACACGACGTTCACCTGGAAAGCGGAGACGCCCTTCGGCAAGGCCTCTCGCCGGTAATGCCAGATCTCGCGAAAGGCGCCGGAAGTGTCGGCGGCCCGACCGCCGTCGATGTGGACCGAATTACGGTTGGCCATCCACCACTTCGACTCCTCGGACATGCCGGCCGCGTCGGTGGGATCCTCGCCCGTCACGATCGGCTTGCGGCCGGTCCAGCTCGGCGGTCCGAGCAGGATGAACACCATCCCCGCGTCCGTCAGGCTCCCGCGCCGCCGCTCGTCCGGCTGGAAATAGGTGTCCGCGAAGGCGACCCGCCGATCGAAGCCGGTGCGCGCGATGTTGTCCTCGGAACCGGGCTTCGGGTTGCGCCTCGCCCAGAACTTCTCGACGAACTCGGCGCGCTCGGCTCCGCCCGTCAGCCCCGCCCAGGCCGCCTTCTCCTCGGCCGTCATGATCCACTTCACCGGTCCGTCGGCCCACCGATCGTCCGGCTTCTCGCCCATGTCGGGCGGAGACTTGAACTGCTCGAACCTCTGGAAGAGGGAGAGCGGGCCGCCCGACGCGTCCCCGCTCGCCGCCTCGGAGGCGACGTTCTTTCGCGCGGCCTCGAAGGCCGCGACCGCCTTCTTCGAGTACATCACCTCGTCGATCGTCGAGCCCGGATTCTCCCGCAGGAAAGTCGCGAAGTCGGCCTGGGCCCTTTCCGCGTTGCCGAGGTTCGCCTCGCAGACGCCCCGGTAGAACGCGGTCGGCGCCGCGAGCTGCTGCCGCGCCGCCTCGTTGCCGGGCCGGGCGGCCTCCGCCTCGAGGGCGTCGAGGGTCTCGAGCGCCTCGGTCCAGGACTCGCCCTTGATCTGTGCCTTGGCCTTCTGGAAGAGCTCGGGGAGAGTCTGCGCGGGAGATGCCGAGCAGAGCAGCGCGGCGGCGAAAAACACGCCGATTCGCTTCATGGCGGGCCTCCGGGGTGCGATCTTAAGTCCATCGGGGCCCGCCCCGTCGCCGCTCGATCCCGGATGCCAGCTACGGCGTCTCTCCGCGAAAATCGAAGCGGGCCCGGGCCGCGTCGAGCGCCGCCAGAGCCGCGGGCTCGCGCTGCAGCACGCCGACGCCATAGCCCCTGCGGGTGATGAAGTCGACATCGAGCTGCTGGTAGGAGAGGGACCTGGGCAGCAGCTCCCTTCGGTAGTGCCAGGTCTCGCGCCAGCTCGGGTTCGCGTCCGGCGCCTGGGACCCCGGGCCGAAAACGGCGTCCACGGCGAGCGCGCCCGTCGACCCCGCGGGCTCCCCGGCCGACGTCAGCGCGCGCTGGGCGTAGGCCGAGGCGCGGGAGCCGACCGTCGACAGGCCGGTCGCGTCGTTGCGGTCTTCACCCGTCCGGATCGGCGTCCGGCCGACGTAGGTCGGCGGACCGAGGAGAACGAACACCATTCCGCGGTCCGTCATGCTGCCGCGCGTCCCCTCGGCCTGAATGAAGTGGGCGTCGGCGAAGGCCACGCGGCGATCGAAGGCCGTCCTGAAGGGGTTGTCCGCGTTGCCCGACTGCGGGTTGCGGGCCTCCCAGAACCGGTCCACGAACTCCTGCCAGTCCGCGCCGGGCGTCAGGTCCTGCCAGCGCCGCCGCTCGTCCGCCGTCATGATCCACCGGACCGGCCCGTCGGGCCAGCTCGCGTCCACGCGCTCGCCGGAGTTGCGCGGGAGCTTGAACTCCTGGAACGACTGGAACACCGACGGCCGGTCGTCGGCTTCGACCGGCGGGGCCGCGTTCTTGCGCGCCGCCTGGAATGCGGCGACCGCTTTCTTCGAGTACATGGACGGGTCCATCGACGCGTCGGGCTCGATCGAGAGGAACGCCGCGAAGTCCATCCGGGCCTCGTCCGCTCTTCCGAGGTTCGCCTCGCAGACGCCGCGATAGAACGCCAGCGGAGCGGCGAGCTGCTGCCGGGCGCGCTCGGCGCCGGGCCTTTCCGCCTCGCCCTCGAGGGCCGCGAGAGTTTTGAGGGCCTCCGCCCAGGATTCCCCTTTGACCTGGGCCTTGGCTTTGTGGAAGAGCTCGGGGAGGGTCTCCCCGGGCGCGGGAAGGGCGAACAGGAGCGAAACGGCGGCGAGCGCACCGAGTCGTCTCATTGGGAACCTCTTGGGAAATTCTATGCTCTTTCTTGGCTCCTTCTTCCAGCCCTGAAGCGGGTTGATTTATGCTCCCGGCCAGCTGTCATGGCCCAGATCTTCCACCGCAGCACGAACACGGCGTCGCGTGTGTCCGTTTTCGGGGCCGTCTTCTTCCTCGGCCTGCTCCTCTGGCTCTTCGACGCCCTGAACCGGTCGCCGTACACCACCCTCCAGGGGGTCGCCCGGGTCCAGCCGGTCCAGTTCTCCCACCAGCACCACGCCGGGGCCATGGGCATCGACTGCCGCTACTGCCACACGACCGTCGAGCGGGCCGCCTTCGCCAACATCCCCCCGACGAAGACCTGCATGAACTGCCACTCCCAGATCTGGTCTCAGTCCCCCGAGCTCGAGCCCGTCCGGGAGAGCTGGCGGACCAACCGCTCGATCGAGTGGGTCAAGGTCTACGACCTGCCCGACTACGTCTACTTCAACCACTCGATCCACGTGGCCAAGGGCGTCGGGTGCGAGACCTGCCACGGCCGCATCGACCGTATGCCGCTCGTCTCCCAGCACCCGACCCTCCAGATGTCGTGGTGCCTCGAGTGCCACCGCGATCCCGCGAAGTTCCTGCGGCCGCGCGACCAGGTCTTCACGATGGGTTACGTTCCGGCCGGCCGGCAGGAGGAGATCGGCGCGAAGCTCGTGACGGATTATCGTATCCGCCCCCCGATGGAGTTGACGGATTGCACGACGTGTCACCGATGAACCAGGAAGCAGGCGGCGGGAGGCGGGAGGCAGGCCGGGGGTCGGACCTCGCCGCCGCCCGCAAGCGCCTCGAGTCGATCGAGGGCCGCGAGTACTGGCGCTCGATCGAGGAGCTCCTCGAGACCGAGGACTTCCGCGAGCACCTCCACCGGGAGTTCCGCGTGCCGATCGACTCCGGCGTCAACCGCCGGGAGCTCCTGTCGCTCATGGGCGCGTCGATCGCGCTGGCCGGATTGACCGGCTGCACGCGGCAGCCGACCGAGCGGATCTTCCCGTACGTCAAGGCGCCCGAGGAGATCGTCCCGGGCGAGGCCCTCCACTACGCCACGGCGCACCTCTCGGGAGGCTACGCGCGCGGCATCCTCGTCAAGAGCTACGAGGGGCGCCCCGTCAAGATCGAGGGCAACGACCTCCACCCCGCGAGCCTCGGCGGCACCGACGTCTTCGCGCAGGGCTTCATCCTCAACCTGTACGACCCCGACCGGTCGCAGGTGACGACCGAGCGCGGCCAGATCCGGCCCTGGAGCGCGTTCTACGCCGCGGTGCGCCTGGCCCTCGAGAAGGAGCGGCCGTCGAAGGGCGCCGGCCTGCGCATCCTGACGGGCACCGTGACCTCGCCGACGCTCGCCGCGCAGATCGGCGCCGTGCTGGCGGAGTTCCCGGCGGCGAAGTGGGTCGCCTGGGAGCCGGCCGGCCGCGAGAACGTCTACGCCGGCACGCGGCTCGCCTTCGGCGAGGACCTCGAGCCGCTGCCCTCCTTCGACGCGGCGGACGTCGTCGTCTCGCTCGAGAGCGACTTCCTGGGCAGCGGCCCGTCCATGCCCCGGCACGTCCGCGACTTCACGTCGCGCCGCCGGCCCGGCGCCGCCGCGATGAACCGCCTCTACGTCGTCGAGTCGACGCCGAGCCTGACGGGCGCGCGCGCCGATCACCGGCGTCCCATGTCGCCCGCCGCGATCGAGGCCTTCGCCCGGGCGGTCGCCGCCGGCGTCGGGGCGGTCCCGGCCCCCGCGCGCCGCTCCGCTCCCGATCCCTTCGCCGACGCCGTCGTCGCCGACCTCAAGGAGCACCGCGGCTCGAGCCTCGTCGTCGCGGGCGAGACGCAGCCGCCCGTCGTGCACGCCCTCGCCCACGCGATCAACGCCGCCCTCGGCAACGCCGGCAAGACGGTCCGCTACGCGGCGCCCGCGGCGGCGAGCCCGTCGGCGCAGACCGAGGCGATGACCGGGCTCGCGGCCGACATGGCGGCCGGACGGGTCTCGACGCTCGCGATCGTCGGCGGGAATCCCGTCTTCTCCGCGCCGGCCGACCTCGCCTTCGGGAAGGCGATGGAGAAGGTCGCGCTCCGCATCCATCTCGGCCTCTACGACGACGAGACCTCGCGCCTCTGCCACTGGCACGTGACCGAGGCCCACTCGCTCGAGAGCTGGAGCGACGCGCGCACCGAGGACGGCACCGTCACGATCCTGCAGCCCCTGATCGCGCCGCTCTTCTCGGGCCGGACGGCGCACGAGCTGCTCGCCGCCTTCTCGGCGGAGCCCGAGCGCTCCTCCCACGACATCGTCAAGGAGGCCTGGCGCGGCAAGCCCGGCGCGGGCGACGACCCCGCCTGGCAGAAGGCGCTCCACGACGGCGTTGTCCCGGGCTCGGCGTCGACGGCGAAGACGCCGGCTCTCCGGAGCTTCCCGCTCGACGCCCCCGCGGCGCCCCCCTCCGACTCGGGACTGACGCTCCTCTTCCGGCCCGACCCGACGATCGGCGACGGCTCCTACGCCAACAACGGCTGGCTGCAGGAGCTCGCCAAGCCCCTGACCAAGCTGACCTGGGAGAACGCCGCCCTGATCGCGCCCGCGACCGCGCAGCGGCTCGGCGTCACGACCGAAGACGTCGTCCGGCTGACGCTTTCCGGCCGCACCGTCGAGGCGCCCGTCTGGGTCATGCCGGGCCAGGCCGAGGACTGCGTCACGGTCCACTTCGGCTACGGCCGCACCCGCGGCGGTCACGTCGCCAACGGCACGGGCTTCGACGCGTACGCCCTGCGCGAGAGCGCGCGCCCGTGGAGCGCGCCCGGCCTCGTGCTCGAGAAGACGCTCCGGAGCGCGTCGCTCGCGACGACCCAGCACCACCACTCGATGGAGGGCCGCAACCTGGTGCGCGCCGTGACGGCGGACGAGTACCGCGCCAATCCCGAGGTCGTCGCCCACATGGGCGAGGAGCCGCCGGGGCCGCGCGACTCGCTCTACCCGCAGCTCCCGAAGGGCAGCTACGCCTGGGGCATGTCGATCGACCTCTCGACCTGCGTGGGCTGCAACGCCTGCGTCATCGCGTGCCAGTCGGAGAACAACATCCCCGTCGTCGGCAAGGACCAGGTCCAGCGCGGCCGGGCGATGCAGTGGATCCGGATCGACCGCTACTACGAGGGCGGCCTCGAGAACCCCGGCACGGTCCACCAGCCCGTGACCTGCATGCACTGCGAGAACGCGCCCTGCGAGACGGTCTGCCCCGTGGCGGCGACCGTGCACAGCGCCGAAGGCCTGAACCAGATGATCTACAACCGCTGCGTCGGCACGCGGTACTGCTCGAACAACTGCCCGTACAAGGTCCGGCGCTTCAACTTCTTCCTCTACGCGGACTTCACGACCGAGATCCACAAGATGGTGAACAACCCCGAGGTCACGGTGAGAAGCCGCGGAGTCATGGAGAAGTGCAGCTACTGCGTGCAGCGGATCAACCGGGCGCGGTACTCGGCCGAGAAGGAGAACCGCCCCATCGGGGACGGCGAGATCCGCACGGCCTGCGAGCAGGCCTGCCCGGCGCGCGCGATCACGTTCGGCAACGTCGACGATCCCGCGAGCCGCGTCTCGAAGGCCAAGGCCGAGAAGCGCGGCTACGGCCTCCTGACCGAGCTCGGCACCCGCCCCCGGACGAGCTACCTCGCCTCGCTCTCGAACCCGCTGCCCGCCCTCGGCGGCGCCGGCGGAAAGAAGCCCGAGGGAGGCCACGGCGCATGAGCGAGACGACTCCTCCCCGCTCGGGCGCCAAGCCCGCCCCGTCGGGCGCGATCCTCGCCCCGGGCTACTCGTTCACGACGCTGACGGACAAGCTCGCGTCGATCGCGCTCTCGCGCCGGACGCCGCTCGTCTGGTTCATCGGGATCGGCATCGGCTTCTCCCTGATGATGGTCCTCCTCGGCGCCCTCGGGTACCTGCTCGTCAAGGGCATCGGGATCTGGGGCGTGAACCAGCCCGTCGGCTGGGGATTCGAGATCGTGAACTTCGTCTGGTGGATCGGCATCGGCCACGCCGGCACGCTGATCTCGGCGATCCTGCTCCTCCTGCGCCAGCCGTGGCGCAACTCGATCAACCGCTTCGCGGAGGCGATGACGATCTTCGCCGTCGCCTGCGCCGGCCTCTACCCCGCCTTCCACACCGGCCGGCCCTGGCTCGACTACTGGCTGCTGCCCTACCCGAACACGATGGGCATGTGGCCCAACTTCCGCAGCCCGCTGATCTGGGACGTCTTCGCCGTCTCGACGTACGCGACGGTGTCGCTGCTCTTCTGGTACGTCGGCATGATCCCGGACCTCGCGACGCTGCGCGACCGGGCCAAGAAGCTGTGGGCCAGGATCCTCTACGGCATGCTCGCCATGGGCTGGCGCGGGTCGGCCCGGCACTGGCACCGGTACGAGACGGCCTCGCTCCTCCTCGCGGGCCTCGCGACACCCCTCGTCGTCTCGGTCCACACCGTCGTGTCGTTCGACTTCGCGGCCGGCATCGTGCCCGGCTGGCACGCGACGATCTTCCCGCCCTACTTCGTGGCCGGCGCCATCTACGCCGGCTTCGCGATGGTCCTGACGCTCGCGATCCCGCTCCGGAAAGTCTACGGGCTCGAGGACTTCATCACCCTCAAGCACCTCGACAACATGGCCAAGATCCTCCTCGCGACGGGGCTGATCGTCGGCTACGGCTACCTCGTCGAGGCCTTCATGTCCTTCTACAGCGGCAACCCCTACGAGCGCTTCATGATCTGGAACCGGATGCACGGCCCGTACAAGCACATGTACTGGCTGCTTCTCTTCTGCAACCTCCTCGCGCCGCAGGCGCTGTGGTTCCGCAAGGTCCGGCACAACATCCCGGCCCTCTTCGGCATGGCGATGATCGTCAACGTCGGCATGTGGCTGGAGCGGTACGTCATCGTCGTCGTCAGCCTCTCGCGCGACTTCCTGCCGTCCTCCTGGGGCATGTACAAGGGGACGATCTTCGACTGGGCCACCTTCGTCGGCTCGATCGGCCTCTTCATCGCGCTGCTCTTCCTCTTCATCCGGCTCCTCCCGATGATCTCGATCTTCGAGATGCGGGCGATCCTGCCGGAGGCGAAGGTCGAGGGAGAGGAGAAGGAATGACCGCCGCCAAGCTCTACGGCCTGATGGCCGAGTTCGAGAATCCGCACGACCTCGTCGAGGCCACGCGGACGGTCCGCGAGGCCGGGTTCACGAAGCTCGACGCCTACTCGCCGTACCCGATCGAGGCGCTGACCGAGGCGCTCGACATCCACGACCGGAAGCTCCCGGCGGTCGTGCTCGGCGGCGGCATCCTCGGCGGGCTCTGCGGCTACGCCCTGTGCTACTGGACCTCCGTCATCGCCTACCCGCTCAACATCGGCGGCAAGCCCTTCCACAGCGCGCCGGCCTTCATCGTCCCGACCTTCGAGACGACGATCCTCTTCGCCGCATTCTCGGCCGTCCTCGGCATGCTGGCCTTGAACGGCCTCCCGATGCCCTACCACCCCGTCTTCAACTCCCCGCGCTTCGCGCTCGCCTCGCGCGACCGCTTTTTCCTCTGCATCGAGGCGCGCGACCCGAAGTTCGATCACGACGAGACCTGGGCCTTCCTGACCAGGCTCGGGCCGCGGGTCGTCATGGACGTGGAGGAGTAGGGTTGCGACGCGCTCTGCCGATCCTGCTCCTCGCGGCCGCGGCCTCGCTCGCCGGCTGCCGCCGCGACATGCAGGACCAGCCGAAGTACAAGGACCTGCGCGGGTCCGCGTTCTTCGAGGACCGCCGCGCGGCGCGGCCGGTCGTCGAGGACACGGTCGCCCGGGGGCTCCCGTACGGCGACACCGTGTTCCTGACGGGCAAGTCGAACGGCCAGCCGGTCGCCGAGCTGCCCGTGCCGCTGACCCGGGAGCTCCTGGCGCGCGGGCAGGAGCGGTACGGCATCTTCTGCACGCCCTGCCACGGCCTGACCGGCAACGGGCTCGGGATCGTCGTCCAGCGCGGCTATCGGCAGCCGCCGTCGTACGCGATCGACCGGCTGCGCGCGGCGCCCGTGGGCTACTTCTTCGACGTCATGACCAACGGCTTCGGCGCGATGATGGACTACCGGGCGCAGATCCCGCCGGCGGACCGCTGGGCGATCGCGGCCTACGTGCGCGCTCTCCAGCTCTCCCAGAGCGCCACGCTCGCGGACGTGCCGGCCGAGGCCCGCGGTCCGCTCGAGAGCCCCGACGCCCCGCCGAAGCCGGCGCCCCTGCCCGTCGGCGCCGACGACTGGAAGAAGGCCGTCGAGATCGAGAAGGAGTTTTCGCAGCCCGGAGGCGAGAAACACTGATGGACGTCTCGAACGATCCCCGCCTCCCGGAGACGACCGGCCGCGCCGCCCGGCGCGCGCTCATCGTCGGCGTGCTCGCGCTCGCCGTCTCCATCGTGGGCGCGTTCAAGGACCCGACCCAGTTCCACCGGTCGTACCTGGCGGCCTTCGTCTTCTGGAACGGCCTCGCCGTCGGGTCGCTCGCGGTCCTCATGCTGCAGTACCTGACGGGCGGCGCCTGGGGCATCGCCATCCGGCGCGAGCTCGAGGCCGCCACGCGCACGCTCCCGCTCTGCGCCGTGCTCTTCGTCCCGGTCGCCCTCGGGATGCACCGCGTCTACGAGTGGACCCACGCGGACCTCGTCGCCAAAGACGAGCTCCTGCGGAAGAAGGCGGCCTACCTGAACGAGCCCTTCTTCCTGGTGCGCGCGGCCGCGGCGTTCGCCGGCTGGCTGCTGCTCGCGTACTTCCTCGGGAAGTGGTCGCGGCAGCAGGACGCGGCCGACGAGCACCGGCTCCTCGACCGCAAGCTGCAGCTCCTGTCGGGGGGCGGGCTCGTCTTCTACGCGCTCTCGGTCACCTGGACGTCGGTCGACTGGGTGATGTCGCTCGAGCCCCACTGGTACTCGACGATGTACGGCGTGATCTTCATGGTCAACCAGGCGCTCGGGGCGCTCGCGCTGGCGGCCCTCGCGGTCCTGCGCCTCGCGCCGCTCCAGCCGTTGAAGTCGTTCCTCGGCGGCCGGCACCTCCACGACCTCGGCAAGATGATGTTCGCCTTCGTGATGATCTGGGCGTACGTCAACTTCTCCCAGTACCTGATCGTCTGGTCCGGCAACCTCCCGGAGGAGATCGGCTGGTACCTCGCGCGGTTCCGCGGCGGCTGGGGCGCGCTCGGGCTCGCCATCCTGCTGTTCCACTTCGTCCTGCCGTTCCTGCTGCTCCTCTCGCGGCAGGCGAACCGGAGCCCGCGCCTTCTCGGCGAGGCGGCCGCGCTGCTCGTCGTCATGCGGTTCCTCGACGTCGCCTGGCTCGTCCTGCCGGCCTTCTCGGCCGGCGCGTTCCGCATCCACTGGCTCGACCTGACCGTGCCGGTGGGCCTCGGCGGACTGTGGGTGTCCTTCTACGCCCGCAACCTCGCCGCCCGCCCGCTCCTGCCCGCCCACGACCCCGGCTTCGAGGAGGCGCTCGCGCATGGCCGCGGATAGCCGCAAGCCCAACGCCCACGGCGTGGCCGCCGAGCCCGACGTGGTGAAGACGTCGGTCGCGGTCGGTCTCGGGATCGTGCTCGTGGGCGCCGCCATCGCCGGCGCGCTCCTGACGTTCCTGGTTCCGGCGCCACGAAAACAGCGAGGTGAAGAAGGACGAGGCCTCGATCGCCGCCGCGGGAATGGAGCGGCGGGAGGACGCCGCGCCGCCGCTGCCGAGGCTCCAGGTCCAGCCGGTCCGCCACTGGAGGGAGTTCCGCTCCGCGGAGATGGATCGCCTCGCGACCTACGGCTGGATGGACCGGACCTCGGGCGTCGTGCACATCCCGATCGACCGCGCGATGGACCTCGTCGCCGAGCGCGGCATCGCGCCGCTCGCGCCGCTCGTGCCGCCGCCCGCGCCGACGCCCGGCGTAGAGGTGAAGAAGTGAAGCGCGTCGCCCCCGCTCTCGGCGTCCTGGCGGCGCTCGCGCTTTCGGCGTCCCTTCGCGCCCAGTCCGCCATGGCGCCGCCGCCGGGACAGATCTGTGCGGGCCGACGAGAAGCCCGCGATGCTGAAGGACATCGGGATCGACCAGCGCCTCAACGAGAGCCTTCCGCTCGCGCTCCCCTTTCGCGACGAGGCCGGACGGACGGTCGCGCTCGGCGACTTCTTCGGGAAGCGCCCCGTCATCCTCGCCCTCGTCTATTACAACTGCCCGATGCTCTGCACCCAGGTCCTGAACGGCCTCGTCGCGTCCCTGAACGTCATGTCGCTCGAGGCCGGGCGCGATTTCGACGTCGTGGCCGTCAGCTTCGACACGCGCGAGACGCCGGCGATGGCCGCGGCCAAGAAGGAGGCCTACCTGTCGCGCTACAAGCACCCCGCGGCGAGCGCGGGCTGGCACTTCCTGACCGGGGACGCCGCGTCGGTCGAGGCGCTGACGAAGGCCGCCGGGTACCGGTACCGCTACGACGAGAAGCTCGAGCAGTTCGCGCACGTCAGCGCGATCATGGTCGCGACTCCCGAAGGCCGCCTCGCCCGTTACTTCTACGGCATCGAGTACGCCCCGCGGGACCTGCGGCTCGGCTTCGTCGAGGCCTCGGCCGGGCGCATCGGGACGCCCGTCGACCAGGTCCCCCTCTACTGCTTCCACTACGACCCGGCGAGCGGCAAGTACGGGGCCGTCATCGTCAACATCATTCGCCTCGCCGGCCTGGCGACCGTCGTCCTGATCGGGCTCGGGATGCTGGCGATGTCCCGCCGCCGGGCCCGAGCGCTCGCCGCCGCGCACGGAGAGGTCCGCTGATGCCGCAGATCTGGCCGCGGCAGGCATCCTCGTTCGCCCCGCACGTCGACGCGCTCTACGGCTTCATGATCGCCGTCACGGCGTTGATCTATCGGGACGCTCGTCGTCGTCTTCGCGATCAAGTACCGCCGCCGCGCCGGACACGAGGTGGCCACCGAGATTCACGAGTCGGGCACGCTCGAGATCGCCTGGACGATCGTCCCGTTCCTGATCGTGCTCGTCATGTTCTTCTGGGGCGCGTCCGTCTGGTTCCGCATCACGCGGCCCCCCGCCAACGCGATCGACGTCTACGTCACGGCCAAGCAGTGGACGTGGAAGATCCAGCACGCCGACGGCCACCGGGAGATGAACGAGCTCCACGTGCCCGTCGGCCAGGCGGTGCGCCTGACGATGGCGTCCGAGGACGTCATCCACAGCTTCTTCGTGCCGGCCTTCCGCTTCAGCGGGACGTCGCCCCCGGGCCGGTTCTCGACGGCCTGGTTCGAGGCCACGAAGCCCGGGAAGTACCATCTCTTCTGCGCCGAGTACTGCGGGACCCGCCACTCCGGGATGATCGGCTGGATCTACGCCATGACGCCGGCCGACTACCAGGCCTGGGTCGCGGTGGCACGGCCGGCGAGTCGCTCGCGGCGGCCGGGGCCAAGCGGTTGAACAGGCCTGCAACAACTGCCACGGCGAGGTGAAGGGGGCGCGCGGGCCGTCGCTCATCGGCATCTTCGGCAAGCCCGTGCGCACTCAGGCCGGGACCGTCCTCGTCGACGAGGCGTACGTGCGCGAGTCGATCACCAACCCGCAGGCGAAGCTCGTCGAGGGCTTCCGCCCATCATGCCGACCTACCAGGGCCTCATCAGCGAGGAGGGTCTCCTGCAGCTGACGGCCTACATCAAATCCCGTCTCCCGCGGCCGCCTCGGCGCCGGCCGCCGCGCCGGCCGTCCCGGCGCCCGCCGCCGTCGCCGCGCCGGAAAGGAAGCCCGCAAAGCCATGAGCGACAACGCCCCCGTCGAATCCGCGGTCCGCCGCCCGAACTACCTGAACTCGAGCTACGGCGTGAAGTCCTGGCTCCTGACGCAGGACCACAAGCGGATCGCGATCCTGTACCTGATCGGCGTCACGTTCTTCTTCGCCATCGGCGGGCTCTACGCCGCCGCGATCCGCCTCGAGCTCCTGACGCCGGCCGGCGACTTCTTCCAGTCCGAGACGTACAACAAGATGTTCACCACGCACGGCGTGATGATGGTGTTCTTCTTCATGATCCCGGGCATCCCGGGCGTCCTCGGCAACTTCCTCATTCCCCTGATGATCGGCGCCAAGGACGTGGCCTTCCCGCGGCTGAACCTCCTGTCCTGGTACCTGATGGTCGTCGGCGGCCTGATCTCGCTGTGGGCCGTG
>CAVXTP010000003.1:0-181815 GCA_963764715.1 uncultured Acidobacteriota bacterium | reverse complement strand
GGAACATCATGCGGGTCCAGGCCCACATCGCGGGCGAGACCCGTTCGACGCCGCCCGCGAGCACGGTCACGACGGCCGCGCGAATCGCCTCGGGGGGCCGCGGCGTCGTGAACGCCTCGAAGAAGACCGGATCGTAGAAGTTGTAGACGAACTTGCGGAAGCGGGCGACCATCCGGTTGGCCTGCCGCTCGTAGGCCGCGAAGTCGCGGGCGTCCACACGGCCGCGGCGGGCGAGCGCCCGGTCGATCGCGGCCGCCGCCCGTTCCCCGGTCGACATCGCGAGGAAGACGCCGGTCGAGAAGACCGGGTCGAGGAACGTGGCCGCGTCGCCGACCAGCGCCCAGCCGTCGCCGCCGAGCTTGTTCGAGCGGGCCGAGTAGTCCGAGACGCCGTGGACGCCGGAGACGCGGCGGGCGCCCTCGAGGAGGCCCACGACCCGGGGCGAGCGGGCGAGGAGCTCGTCGTACCGGGTCTCCGGCGAGGCGCCCTCGGCGAAGCGCACCTCCGCCGGATCGAAGACGCCGCCGACGCTGCAGGTCCCGTCGGAGAAGGGGATGATCCAGTACCAGACGCCCCGGTCGATCGGCAGGAGGATGTCGCCGGGCCGGCTGCCCTCGGGCCAGCGCACGTCCGCGTAGTGCGCGAAGAGCGCCGCGCGCTTCAGCTTCGGGTCAAAGCTCCGGATCCCGAGCTTGCGCGAGAGGAAGGCGCCCTGGCCCGAGGCGTCGACGACGACCCGGGCCCGGATCGCCGCCGGCTCGCCGCCGCGCGTCCGCGCGCGCACTCCGACCGCCCGGCCGCCCTCGAAGAGCACGTCCTCGACGGCGGTCTCCTCGCGGACCTCGGCGCCGCAGGAGGCCGCGTGGCGAAGGAGCAGCTCGTCGAAGTCGGCGCGCTTGACCTGGTAGGCCATGGGGTGGTTCGGGTCGCGGGCCTCGGCGAAGATGACGGGGCGCGTCGTGCCGTTGAACTCGTTCCAGAAGAAGGCGCCGTACTTGGTCTGGAAGCCGGCGGCGCGGATCTTGTCGTGCACGCCGAGGCGGTCGAAGATCGGCAGGGCGAAGGGCAGCAGCGACTCGCCGACGTGGAAGCGCGGGAACTTCTCGCGCTCGAGAAGAACGACGCGCCGCCCGGCGCGCGAAAGCGAGGTCGCGACGGTCGAGCCGCCCGGGCCGCCGCCGATGACGACCGCGTCGTAGACTTCGGGCATGGAGCGATTCTAGCCGTTGGCGGGCGCCGCGCTCGAGTTCGTCGACGTCGCGAAGCGGTTCCCCGGGCGGCCCCCGGTTCTCGACGGCCTGACGCTGTCGGTCGGGCCGGGGGAGACCCTGGCGCTCGTCGGGCCTTCGGGCGGCGGCAAGACGACCGCCCTCAAGCTCGCCAACCGGCTCCTCGAGCCCGACGCGGGGCAGGTGCGCGTCTTCGGCGAGGACGCGCGCCGTCAGGATGCGGTCGGCCTGCGGCGCCGCATCGGTTACGTCATCCAGGAGGGCGGCCTCTTTCCGCACCGCTCGGTGCGCGAGAACGTCGAGACGGTGCCGCGCCTGCTGGGCTGGCCGGCCGAGAAGCGCCGCGCCCGCGCCGAGGAGCTGCTCGCCCTGGTGGGTCTGCCGCCGTCGGAGTTCGCCGACCGCCGGCCCCGGCAGCTCTCCGGCGGCGAGCGCCAGCGCGTCGGCGTCGCCCGCGCGCTCGCGGCCGATCCGTCGCTCGTCCTGATGGACGAGCCCTTCGGAGCGCTCGACCCGATCGCCCGCCGCGCGATCCAGCGGGAGTTCCAGGGCTGGAAGCGCGAGCTTTCGGCGGCCGTCCTGCTCGTGACCCACGATCTCGGGGAAGCCTTCCGCCTGGCCGATCGCATCGCGGTCCTCGCCGGCGGCCGCCTTCGCCAGGTCGGCTCGCGGTCGGACCTCGTCGAGCGGCCGGCCGACGCCTTCGTGCGCGAGTTCGTCGAGGAGTTCGCGCCGTGAGCGGCCTCCTGCGCTTCTTCTGGGAGCGCCGCGGCGAGATCGGCGCCCTCGCGGCGCAGCACCTCGGCCTCGTGGCGGCCGCCTCGGCGATCGCGGTCGCGATCGGCGTTCCCCTCGGGGTCCTCCTGACGCGCCGGCCGGCTCTCGCGCGCCCCGTCCTCGCGTTTTCCAACGTCGTCCAGACGATCCCGAGCCTCGCGCTCTTCGGCTTCCTCATTCCGATGCCGTTTCTCGGAGGCATCGGCGCGCGGACCGCCATCGTGGCGCTCGTCGTCTACTCGCTGCTTCCGATCCTCCGCAACACGTACACCGGGATCCGGTCGGTCGACCCGGCGGTCGTCGAGGCGGCGGCGGGGCTCGGCATGACCGATCGGCAGCGGCTCGGCTCGGTCGAGCTGCCGCTCGCCTTCCCGGTCGTTCTCGCGGGCGTCCGGATCGCCGTCGTGACGGGCGTCGGCCTCGCGACGATCGCCGCCGCCATCGGGGCCGGCGGCCTCGGCGTGCTCATCTTCCGCGGCGTGGCCACCGTCGACCACCGCCTCATCCTCGCCGGCGCGATCCCGGCCGCGGCCCTGGCGCTTCTGTGCGACGCCGCGCTCTCGGCGGCCGAGCGCCGGTGGGGCCCGGACGCGTGAGGCGCCTTCTCGCCGCGCTCGCGGCGATCCTCGTCGCGGCGGGGTGCGGGGGCGAGCGCCGGCTGACGGTCGGCTCGAAGAACTTCACCGAGCAGGTCGTTCTCGGCGAGCTCGCCGCCCAGGTCCTCGAGGCCGAGGGCTTCGCCGTCGAGCGCCGGCTCGATCTCGGCGGGACCTTCGTGTGCCACCAGGCGCTGACGGCGGGCGAGCTCGACCTCTACCCCGAGTACACGGGGACGGCGTGGACCGCGATCCTGAGGGAGAAGCCCGTGGCGGACCCGGCGCGCGTGCGGGCGGCCGTCGCGTCCGAGTACGCCCGGCGCTGGAAGCTCGCGTGGCTTCCGCCGCTCGGCTTCGAGAACACGTTCGCGCTCGTCATGCGGGGCGACGCCGCGCGCCGCCTCGGCGTCTCCCGGATCACCGACCTCGCGCGGCACCCGGAGCTCGTGCCGGGCTTCGGCTACGAGTTCGTGGAGCGCGCCGACGGCTGGGCGGGGCTCGCCGCGGCCTACGGTCTGGCGTTCACCGCACGACCCCGCGAGATGGACCTCGGCCTGCTCTACTCCGCGCTGTCCCAGGGACGCGTCGACGTGGTCGCCGGGAATTCGACCGACGGACTGATCGCGGCGCTCGACCTCGCCGTGCTCGAGGACGACCGGCGATATTTCCCGCCCTACGAGGCGGCCTTCGTCGCGCGTAACGGCGTGGCAGGGGAGCCCCGCGCGCGCCGCGCGCTCGAGCGGCTGTCGGGATCGATCTCCGCCGACGCGATGCGCCGCATGAACGCCGCCGTGGACCGCGATCGCCGGTCGCCGCGTGACGTCGCGCACGACTTCCTGGCGGCCCTCCCGGGGCGCTGACGGCTCGATTCCGCCCAAAGTCTGCTACCCTGACTCGGAGAAATCCCCCATGTCCGATGCCTTCGAGCTGGTGACCAGGTCCGACTGGATGGTCCTGGGCGGAGCTGCCCTGCTGCTCGGCCTGCTGATCGTCTCGTTCCGGTCGCGCTCCTACGTCTTCTGCCAGTACCTGAAGACGATGACGGGCATCGCCCTGAAGCCCGCCGACGTCCGCCGCGCCTTCAAGGCCGGCGGCCGCGAGGGCGTGCGCGAGATGTTCCTGGACCGCATCATCCAGGAGGACCTGAAGGGCGGTCCGGTCGCCATCCCGGACCGCTGAAGCCTCAGTTCTCGATCAGCCGGAAGCCCGGCACCACGTCCCGCCCGAGCACGCTCCGCAGCACCGTCGCGTGGAGGACCTCGTCGGAGAGGATCCGCGACGCCGAGCCCGCCAGCGCCCGGTCCTGGAAGCGGTCGACGACGTAGAGGTAGACGCGCGCCGCTCCGACCTCGAGCTTGAAGGCGAGCTCGAGCACGTCCTTCTCGTCGGCGAGCGGGACCCCGAAGACGTACTCCTTCTTCGGCTCGACGGGCGCGCCGCCCTTCCTCTTCACGGCGTCGGCGAGGAGGTCCCGGTGCGTCTCGTGGCTGCCCTGGAAGAGGAGGCCCACCTCCTTCGCCTTCGCCGAGAGGAGGCCGCTCCCGCCGGCGAGCCCGTAGGCCCAGATCGCCTCGTGCTCGAGCGCGAGCGCCGTGTTCATGAGCACGAGGTCGTCGGCGGCCGACGGGGCGTCGCCCTTCGGCAGGGCGAGGAGCGGTTGCCCGGCGGCCGCGAGACCGAGAGCCAGGCCGGTCCGTCCGGCCTCCCGGAAAAGATCGCGTCGACGCATCGGTAGGTCCCCCTTCCGGGATCCTAAGGCGAAAAGGGCGCCCCGGCCGGATCTCTTCGGCCGGGGCGCGGATAGAGGGCAGGCCTCTTTACTTCGAGGGCGTCGGAACCTGGGCGAACCGGGTGACCGTCGGCGCGTCGTCGTGGGTCCGCTCGTAGCCCGAGTGCGGCGTGTACAGGAAGGGGAACCCGGCGATGAACGGCACGTCGGGCCCGTCGACGCCGTCGCCGAGGGCATTGTTCGGAAAAACGTCGAAGCCCTCGACGAGCACCCCGGCGACCACGCGCAGGGCGATGTCCACCGTGTCGTCGTAGGGACGGCGGCCGTTCGGGTAGCCCGAAAGGTCGCCGGCGATGACGCCGAGCCGGTTGACGGCGTAGATCGGCGTCGGGTAGACGGCGACGTTGAGACGGAGCTGGTCGGAGATGACCTCGCCGGGGCGCTTCGTGAGGCCGTCGACGCCCTGCACGAGGGCGAGCAGGTCGTTGCGCGGCGCCGGAGGCGAGTCGATGTCGAAGAGCGCCTTGAGGGCCTTCGGCAGGATCGGATCGAGGATGGCCGCGGCAAACTGGGCGTCGTCGACGGGATAGGTCGCGTTGAACTGGTCCTTCACTCCGATCGGTACGACGACCTCGTTGACGAGCGGATTGCCGAGCCGGGAGACCTGCACCCAGCCGCCGCTGACGGACGGCGCCGCACCCGAGGCGGACAGCGTCGTCGTCGCTCGCCGCCACGTCGAGGACCACATGCTGACGATCGCGTTGGGGTCCGCCGTGTCGGTCGGCACGGTGTGGTTGTTGGTCAGGTTCTGGATCGGCACCGAGAGCGCGATGGTGTGGACGTTGTAGCCGGCCGTCGTGTTGATGCCGCCGCCGTGGTCGCCGGGCAGCGTGCCGGGCCGGAAGTGGATCAGGTCGAAGATCATTCCGAGATCGACGTAGAACTGCTCCGCGCGCTGGCCGACGAAGACCCGGGTCTCCTCGTCGATCGAGTAGACGGTCGAGGCGATGTCCGAGCCCTTCCCGTACCCGGCGGGGTACGATTTCGGGCCCACGTTGTTCGGCGCCTCGATCAGGTCCGCGCCGAGGGTCGCGCAGCTCGTCTGGCCGGGCGACGGGCCGAGGCACTTCTCCACGACGTACGTGTAATAGACGTTGAGGTTCGGATCGGTCGGCGAGGAGACCGGCCCCGTGTTCTGGAGAAACGTGTTGGCGCCGTTGCGGACGTTGCGCGTGAAGATCAGCCGGTAGACATAGTCCTCGATGGCGTCGCCGTTCGAGTCGACGTTGAACTCGTAGCGGATGTTCGGCTCGAAGTGGAAGAAGTTGGGACCTCCGGCGGGCTCCTCGAGCGGGATCCAGTTGCCGATCATCACGAGGCGCGACGGGGCGACCGGGTCCCGGAAGAAGTAGACGTCGGTGTTGTCGGCGACCGGATCGTTGGAGATCCCGGGCGCTTCGCGGTGGCTGGAGGCCGCCGCGGGAGCGAGCGTCGTCAGGAGAATCGCGAGGGCGAGTGCGAGACGGACGGAAAACCGGGTCGGGGTCATGAACCACCTCCTCTGCCCCCTCGTACGAGACCGGACCGCCGTCCGGATTCACGGGCCGCCCGCGCGCGCTGGTGTAAGCTCCCCGCGAATTTCCGTGAGGTCCCTCCAGGTCCCATGAGCCCGAGGCGCGAAGACCCCGACCGCCCCCTGATGGCCCGCATCGAGGCCCGCGACGCCGACGCGCTCGCCGAGCTCTACGACCGGCACGCCGCGCGGATGCTCGGCCTCGCGCGCCGCGTCCTCGGGGACGGCGGCGAAGCCGAGGAGGTCCTGCAGGAGGTCTTCCTCTTCGCCTGGCGCTCCGCGGGCGCGTTCGATCCGGGCCGCGGCCAGGTCCTGACCTGGCTCCTGATCGTCACCCGCAGCCGGGCGATCGACCGGCTGCGCGCGCGGCGCGGCGCGTCCCGGCCCGAGGTGCGCAGCCTCGAGGAGATCGCGGACCCTCCGGCCTCCGGCGAAGACGTCGAGGCGGCGACCGCCGGCCGCCAGTGGCAGACGCTCTGCCGGAGCGCGGTCCGGGAGCTGCCGGACGACCAGCGCCGCGCGCTGGAGCTGGCGTACTTCGAGGGTCTGACGCACCAGGAGATCGCGGAACGGACTTCGACGCCGCTCGGCACCGTGAAGACGCGCGTGCGGCTCGGGTTGATGAAACTTCGGGAACGGATGCGTCCGTACTGGGGGAGTGAGACCGATGGCGCATAACGAGCGGCACGAAGAGCTCGTCGCCGCGCTGGCCCTCGGCCTGCCGCTCGGAGACGAGAGGGCGGAGCTCGATCGGCATCTCGCCGAGGGATGCGTCCGGTGCGAGGAGCTGCTGGCGGACTTCCGCGGCGCCGCGACGGCGCTGGCCGCGTCCGCGCCCGAAGTCGCCCCGCGGCCGGAGCTCAAGGCGAAGATCCTCGGCGCGCTCGGGCCCGCGCGGGTCGCGCCGCGGCCGGCAGGGCCGTCCGCCTGGCGGGCCTTCGCCGCGGCGGCCGCGCTGCTTCTCGTCGCGGTGGGCCTCGACGACGCGCGCCTGCGCCGCGAGCGCGAAGACCTGCGGAGCCGCACGGCGGAGCTCGGCGAGCGCCTGCGCTCGGCGGAGACGGCGCTGTCCGAGCGGACGCTGCGGGCGCGGGTCCTCGAGAGCGACGACGTGCAGATGATGATCCTCGGCGGCCAGGGGCCGCAGCCGCAGGCCCGGGCCCGCGTCTTCTGGAGCGAGCGGGCGCGCCGCGGCGTCATCGTCGCGACGAACCTCGCGCCGCTTCCGACCGACCGGCAGTACGAGCTCTGGGTCTTCCAGAAGGGCCGGCCGATCAACGCCGGCGTTTTCGACGCCGATGCGCAGGGACGGGCCCTCTTCGAGTCGACCGACTTCCCCGAGCCCCGGGCCCAGAACTTCGCCGTCACCGTCGAGCCGCGCGGCGGAGTCCCGGCGCCGACCGGGCCGGTCGTGCTCGTCGGGTCGCCCTCGGCGTGAGGCGCGCGCGGCGGACGGCCCGCATCCTCCTCGCCGCCCTGGCATCGATCGCCGCGTCGCCGACGCCCGCGCGGCCGCCGGCGCCGGCGATCGGGATCGCGCTCGACCTCGAGCCGGCGGCCTCCGCGGCCGCGCGCCAGGCGGCGCTCGACGTGGTGCGCCGCACGGGCGCCAACTTCTTCGTGCTCGAGCTCTCCTGGTCCGCCGCCGAGCCGGCGCCGCACAAGTACCGGATCGACGAGCTCGTGCGCACGGCGCGGGTCCTGCGGCAGTCGGGCGCGGTGCTCCACCTCGACCTGCCGCTCGTGACCGAGACCGCCCGCGACGCTCCGGCGGACCTCGCGGACGTCGCCTTCGACGACCCGAAGCTTTCGCTGCGTCTCGGGGGTCTGCTCGACGCGCTCAAGCCGGCGCTCGCCGACTTCCAGACGCTCTCGCTCGGCGAGCGCGCGGACGCGTACTTCGCCGATAAGCCCGACGAACTGCGGGCGTTCCGGCGCCTCTTCGACGGCGCCGTGCAGTTCCTGCGGAAGAGCTCGCCGCATCTGCTCGTGGGCGTCACGACGACCGCGCCGATGGACAGCCCGGCCCCGGAGGTCGCGGCGGCGCTCCACCAGAGGAGCCCGCTCCTGCTGTACGACTACGCTCCCTTCGTGCCGGGCTCGCCCTTCCAGCATCGTCCGCCGGCCGACCTCGACAAGGACTGGTCGGCGCTGCTCGAAAGCGCGGCCGGGCGACCCATCGCTTTTCCCGTCGTGAGCTACTCCTCGTCCGCGTCGAACGGCTCGAGTCCCGAGCGGCAGGCGGAGTTTGTGCGGCGCCTTCGAGCCTTTCTGGCGAAGTCCGAGGCCCGGGCCCTCGTGTTCGCCCGCTACGTGGCGCTCCGGGACGTCGGCGCGGACGATCGTCCGGCGCTCGCGCCCGACGCCCCCGCCGCCGAGCGGCGGCGACGCGCGTTCCTCGCCCACCGCGGCCTGCAGGAGCTCGACGGCCGGCCCAAGCCGGCGTGGCGCGCCTGGGTGCGGGACGCCTCGACTGTGAAAAGATGACGGGCCGGGAGGGCTCCCCATGTCGCGCCTGAAACCCATCGCCTCCGCACTGCTGACGGCCGCCGTCTCCTGGTCCTGTTCCTCTTCGTCCTCGAAGCAGCCGGACAACCCCGCTCCCGTCGTGCCGGTCGGGGGCGGGGACGTGTCGACCCTCGTCGGAAAATGGGTGGGCGACTACTCGAGCACGGAGACGGGGCGGACGGGCTCGATCACGTTCGAGTTCAAGGCCGGAGGCAAGGTCGCGCGGGGAGACGTCCTCATGGTCCCGAAGGGCGGTTTCAGCACCGCGCCCCCCGGGTCCGACCCGCTGGCGACGATGCCCCAGGTGCTTCAGATCAGCTTCGTCAACGCGGAGGGCGGGGTCGTCAAGGGGACCATGGACCCGTACCAGGAACCGTCCTGCAAGTGCGAGGTCGTGACGACGTTCGTCGGCCGCATTTCCGGCGACACGATCGAAGGGACGTTCTCGACGAATCCGACCGGGAAGGAAACCATCTCGACCGGCCGCTGGAAGATGACGCGCCAGAAGACGGAATAGGCGTCCGGCATTCGATGAGCGGCGCGCCCATCACCCTCGACCGGTTCATCCTCGAGGAGCAGCAGGCCTCGCCCGGCGCGACCGGCGAGCTGTCGCTCCTGCTGATGCGTTTCGGCGTCGCCGGCAAGCGCATCGCGAGCGCGCTCTCGCGCGCGGGCCTGACCGGCGCCCTCGGCGTGGCGGGCTCCTCCAACGTGCAGGGCGAGGAGCAGAAGAAGCTCGACGTCGTCGCCAACGAGATCCTGGTCGAAACCTTCGACTACGGCCGCCTCGTCACGCTGGCCGCGTCCGAGGAGATGGAGGAGCCGGTCATCTACGCCACCGGGCCCGCGGGCGGCGGCTACGCCGTCCTCTTCGACCCCCTCGACGGCTCCTCCAACATCGACGTCAACGGCACGCTCGGGATGATCTTCTCGGTGCGCCCGCGGCGGGAGGGAGGCCCATCCGACTTGCTCCGCTCGGGGCGGGACCAGGTCGCGGCGGGCTACGTCCTGTTCGGTCCGGCCGTCCTCCTCGTCTACACGACCGGGGACGGCGTCCACCTCTTCACGCTCGACCCGGCGATCGGCGAGTTCTTGCTGACGCGCAAGAGCGTGCGCATGCCGGAGCGGGGGCGCGCGTACGCCGTGAACGAGGGCCGGGCGCACGCCTGGTCGCCGCAGGTCCGCGCCTTCGTGGACTACCTCAAGACCCCCGACGCGGCGACCGGCCGCCCCTACTCGACGCGCTACTCGGCCTCTCTCGTCGCCGACGTGCACCGGTTCCTCCTCGAAGGCGGCATCTACATGTATCCCGCCGACGGCGCGCGGGGCGGACGGGCCTCGGGCAAGCTCCGCGTTCTCTACGAATGCCACCCGCTGGCGTTCGTCGTCGAGCAGGCGGGGGGGCGGGCGACGTCCGGCTCCCAGCCGGTGCTGGACTGGATCCCCGATTCGCTCCACGCCCGCATGCCCCTCGCGATCGGAAGCCGGACCGAGGTCGAGCTCTTCGAGAAGTTTCAGGGCCCCGCGGCGTGAGGGCCGCGCTCTGCGCCGCGGCGGCGCTCGCGGCCGCCCGTCTCTGCCTGGCGCAGGAGCCCGAGTCCGAGACCGGGCGCGAGCGGGCGCGGGGCGCCCGGGTCGAAGGCGCGGTCGAGTATCCCGCGCCCGCCCCGGAGATGCGCAGGATCGCGGTGCTGGTGGGGCGATGGAAGGGCGAGGAGACCTGGGCGGAGCCGCTGCGCTACAAGCGGGGCCGCTACGAGGGCTACCCGGGCCCGGAGGGCCACGTCGTCCGCACCGTCGAGACCGGGCCGGGCGGTTTCTCCCTCCTGTGGACCGACGAAGGTCGCGGGCCGATGGGCGGGTACACCGCGCGGTCGGTCCTCTCCTGGGACCCCGCGCGGCGGACCTACGTTCTCGACACCGTGCACAGTCTCTTCCCGGGCATCGCGCGCCTGACCGGCGGCTTCGAGAAGGGAAGCCTCGTCCTGCGCGGGAACGACCCGCGGGCGGGGGAGAAGCGCGCCGCGCGGCTCGTGTTCGCCGTCCTGTCGGAGGCGGGGTGGACGGAGACGCTCGAGTCGGGAAAGCCCGTCGTGACGACGGTGTTCCGGCCGGAACCTGCGGCCGGTCCCTAGCGTCTAGCGCGCGTTGACGGCCTGCGCCACGCGGAGGCCGGACCAGAGCGCGCCCTGAATCCAGCCGGGGTACGGCGAGACGTGCTCGCCGGCGAAGTGGATGCGCCCCTCCGGTCGCTCGATGAGGGTGTCCCATCCGTTCGAGAGCTGGCCCGGCCGATAGAGCGTGTACGCCCCGCGCGCCCACGGGTCCTCGTCCCAGCACTTCGCGACGCCGCCCTCGAAGTTCTGCGCGAGGCCCGGGTGCACCTTCTCCAGCGTGTCGAGCCCGAACCGGATCCGGCCCGCGTCGTCCTCGGCGCAGACCCTCCGCGCGAGGTCCTCGTAGACGTAGGCCTGGAGCAGCCCGCGCGTCCCGGGCTGGTCCCAGGTCGGGCTCCAGATCTCCATGGCCTGGTCGATCGACGCGAAGCCGTTCTCGCCGCGGTCCTCCCAGAACCGCCGCCGCGTCTGGAGCTCGATCCGCGTCACGGAGCCCGAGGAGATCGTGTCGATCACGCCGCGCTTGTAAGCGGGGAACGCCGGCTCGACGGGGATCGTCCGGAGAACGGTGAACGGGATCGCGCAGATCATGAGATCGCCGCGGACGGGCTCGCGCGTTCCCGCCGCGCTCTCGACGACGGCCTCGACGCCTTCGGTGCCCTGGCGGATCGCGACGACGGGGGACCCGTATCGGATGAGCCGCGAGAGCCGGGCCGCGAAGGCCTTCGGCAGCCGGTCGTTGCCTCCGCGGATCTTCGAGAGGGTCCGGGTGTGGTGGTGCGTGGCGTCGCGCAGGCTGTCGAGGGCGCTCGTCTTCTCGAAGCCGAGCGAGAGGTACGCCGTCGCCGCGGGGGACGCGCCGCTCTGGTAGAGAAACTCGCCGAAGCTCATGCGGTCGATGCCGGCGAGCTCGGGCGGCGGCCAGCCGGGCGCCTCGATGTCGCCGACGCGGTGGAGGAGGTCGGCCACGTACTTCGCCTCCATCCCGGCGAGGCCGAGGCGCCGCTCCTCCGGAGTGAGATCGAGTGTGACGGCGCGCATGTCGATCTCTTCGAGCTTCATGAACGGAATTCGTCGTCCGCCGACGAGGAGGACCTGCTTGCCGCGGGCCGGAAAGAAGGGCTCGAGCTCGAGGCCGAACTGCTTCACGTAGTGCAGCGTGAGGCTGTGCGTTTCGGGGATCCGCCCCGCGCCCGCCTCGGCGTAGAGGCCGTCGGAAAAGGGTTCCCGCAGGGTCAGGACCCGCCCGCCCGGCCGGCGTTGCGCCTCGAGGACCACGACGTCGTGGCCCGCCTCGGAGAGCTGCAGGGCCGCCGAGAGGCCCGCCAGACCCGCTCCGAGGATCAAAATGCGCCGGGGCGAGCCTCGGCGGGCGAGCGGTTTCGGGTCGAGGGCGAGCCCGGCGGCGGCGAACGCCGAGAGCTTCATGAACTCCCGCCGGTCGAGCCCCGTCATCGCCATCGCTCGGGATCTGCCGCCGGAAAGACGCAGTCCTTCCCCGGACCGAAGCTCCGACACGGCGATCATCCGCAGACGATAGCTCAGTTGTCTCGGCGAGGCGTCATCCCGGGAGGTCGGCGTGCCGGCGGGGCGCTCGGCCCCGCGTCTCCGTCCTTGACTCGAAGGTCGTTCGGCCAAAGAATCCAACCAGCTTCATCTAAAAAACGGAGGCCACCATGCTGGGTCGCCCTCTTTCCCTCCTGAGCGTCGCGCTCCTGACCGCCGCTCCGGCGCTGGCCGCCGGCTCCGCCGCGCCCCTCAAGCCGAACTCGGTGAAGGCTTCCGCCTTCGGCATATCCGCGCCGGCGAAGAGCCTTCCGCCCGCCGCGCCGCGGCCGGGCGACAACCGGCCCGCGCTGTGGGGCCGCGAGAACGAGGAGCTTCCCAAGGCGCAGAACCCGATCGCGACGGGGCAGCGCGACGGCGCGCTGCAGCTCGGGCCCGTCGGAGGCGCGACCATGCCCCCGACGATCCAGAACTTCGAGGGCAACAGCAGCCAGGACAACTTCGACGCGTTCGGCTTCCGGCTGTTTCCGCCCGACACCAACGGCGCGGCCGGCCTGACGCAGTACGTCCAGACGACGAACCTCCTCGTGCGGATCTGGGACAAGACCGGCAGCCCCCTCACGACGCCCTTCAAGATGAGCTCCCTCTTCGCCTCCCTGCCGGGCAGCATCTGCTCGACCCACGACGACGGCGATCCGATCGTCGTCTACGACCCGATGGCCGACCGCTGGGTGCTGTCGCAGTTCGCGTTTCTCGACGACGGCTTCGTGGCGCCGTACCACGAGTGCGTCGCCGTTTCGGTCACGGGCGACGCGACCGGATCCTGGTACCTGTACGACTTCGACACGCCCGGCCTGGAGTTCCCGGACTACCCCAAGTTCGGCGTGTGGCCCGACGCCTACTACATGACGACGAACCAGTTCATCGGCGGCATTTCGTTCGACGGCGCCGGCGCGTTCGCGTTCGACCGCGCGAAGATGCTCGCCGGGGACCCAAACGCCGGAATGGTCTACTTCAACCTCGACCTGGCCTCCCATCCCGAAGGAATCGGCGGGCTGCTTCCCTCGAGCGTCGACGGGCGCGTGCCGCCCGCCGCCGGGGAGCCCAATGTCTTCAGCTACTTCATCGCCGACGAGTTCGGCGACGCCTCGGACGGCCTGCGTCTCTTCGACTTCCACGTCGACTTCGCCAATCCCGCCTCCTCGACCTTCACGGAGCGCGCGGAGAGCCCCCTCGCCGTGGCGCCGTTCGACCCGTCCTCGCCGCCGGGCCGGCGGGACATCCGGCAGCCGGCGCCCGCGACGGATCTGGCGGCCCTGGACGCGATCACCGACCGGCTCCTGTTCCGCCTGGCCTATCGGAATTTCGGCGATCACGAATCGCTCGTCGTGACGCATTCCGTCAACGTCGGGACGGGCACGACGCTCGACACGTTCCAGGCCGCTCCCCGTTTCTACGAGCTGCATCGCTCGGGCGGCGCCTGGTCCGTCGCCCAGCAGGGCACCTACGCGCCCGACACGAACAGCCGCTGGATGGGCAGCGTGGCGCAGGACAACCAGGGCAACCTGGCGGTCGGGTACTCGGTCGCCAGCGCGACGACGTTTCCGTCGATCCGCTATGCCGGCCGGCTGACGACCGACCCGCCGAACACCCTCGGGCAGGCGGAAACGAGCCTGATCGCCGGGACCGGCGTCCAGCGCAACGAGAACCCCGGATCGCGCTGGGGCGACTACAGCGCGATGACGATCGACCCGGTCGACGATTGCACCTTCTGGTACACGCAGGAGTACTACACCCTGGCGAGCCAGGGCAGCTCGAGCGCGGGCTGGCTGACGCGGGTCGGGAGCTTCAAGTTCCCCGGCTGCACCGCGGCGCCCATCGGGACGCTCTCGGGAACGATCAGCAAGTGCGCGGGAGGCGCGCCCCTCCCCGGGGCCGTCGTTTCGCTCGGAAACGGGTTGACGCGCATCACGGACGCCTCCGGTGACTACTCCATGGCCGTGGCGCCCGGCAATTACACGGCCACCGTGACGCTCAACGGCTACCTGGTGGGCGGCGGACCGGTCACGGTCACCGACGGGAACACGACCGACGCGGACTTCTGCCTCGTCGGGACCCCCGTGATCGTGACCGACGGCTTCAGCCTCGTCGCCGAAAGCTGCGAGCCGGGCAATTCAGTCGTCGACCCGGGCGAGCTCGTGACGATCAGCTTCTGCCTGGAAAACCAGGGCGGGGGAGCCACGACCGACCTCGTCGCGACGCTGCTGCCCGGCAACGGCGTGATCAGCCCGTCCGGACCGCAGAGCTACGGCTCCAAGGGCCCGGGCGCCTCGGTCTGCCGCGAGTTCACGTTCATGGCGGATCCGTTCCTGGCCTGTGGCGCCGCGATCACGCCGACCTTCCAGCTGGTGGACCCCCTTCACGGCTCGATGGACCTCGGCACCGTGGTCTACTCGGTGCCGACCGGCATCGTCGCCCAGTTCGACAGCGTCAACTTCGACGGCGTGACGGCCCCCGCGCTTCCCTTGGGCTGGACCACGACCGGAACCGGCCCGTGGGTGACCACCACGACGACGCCCGACACGCCCCCCAACGCGGCGTTCGGGGACGACACGACGGTCAACGTCGACTCGCGGCTCCACTCGGCGCCGTTCACGATCACGTCGGCCGCGGCGCAGGTCACGTTCCGCAACGCCTTCGACCTGGAGGAAGGCTGGGACGGCGGCATCCTCGAGGTTTCGACCGACGGCGACACCTTCAACGAGATCACCGCGGCCGGCGGAAGCTTCGTGGCGGGCGGCTACAACGCTTTCATCAACCCGTTCGCCGCCAGCCCGCTGGCCGGGCAGCCCGCCTGGACCGGCGATTCCGGCGGATACATCACGACGACCGTCAACCTGCCACCCTCGGTGGCCGGACACGACGTCACGCTGCGCTGGCGCCTGGTGTCCGACGATGCGATCACGGCCACCGGCTGGTGGGTCGACACGCTGACGGTCAGCGACGCCGGCTGCTGCTGGGCGCCGGCACCGGTTTCGATGACGGCGGACGCGCCGGTCGGAGTGGCTCCGGGCTCGGCTCCCCAGGGAGGCACCTCCAATCTCAACGGCGTGATCGAGCCGGGGGAGACGTTCGGGATCAACCCCGGCTGGTTCAACGGCGGCCCGAGCGCCGCGAACCTGCTCGGCATCTTCTCGGGCTTCGACGGGCCGGCCGGCGCCACGTACACGATCCTCGACGGCTCGGCCGACTACGGTTCGATCCTTCCGGGCGCCACCAACAACTGCCGGACGGCGACGAACGATTGCCCGGTCCTTTCGATCGACAATCCGGCCACGCGCCCGGCGATCCACTGGGACGCGGCGATCCAGGAACAGCCGTTGATCTCGGCTCGCTCGGGCTCCGTGACGAACATCCGGACCTGGGTTCTGCACGTGGGCGGGAGCTTCCTCGACGTGCCGACCTCGCTCAACTTCTACAGCTTCATCGAGACGATCTTCCACAAGGGGATCACGGGGGGCTGCGGCACGGGTGACAGCTACTGTCCCGCCAACAACGTCACGCGGGCCCAGATGGCGGTCTTCCTCTTGAAGGCCGAGCATGGCTCGACCTACCTGCCGCCGGCGTGCACCGGAATCTTCGGCGACGTCCCGTGCCCGTCGCTCTTTGCCGACTGGATCGAGCAACTGGCCGCCGAGGGCATCACGGCCGGCTGCGCGGGCGGCGCGAACTACTGCCCGTCGGACCCGGTGCTCCGGCAGCAGATGGCCGTCTTCCTCCTGAAGACGCTGTTGGGCTCGACGTACGTGCCCCCGGCCTGTGCGAGCGTGTTCGGCGACGTCCCGTGCCCGTCGACCTTTGCCAACTGGATCGAGGACCTCGCCGCGCGGCAGATCACCGGCGGCTGCGGCAGCGGCAACTTCTGCCCGACCAACCCGAACACCCGCGGCCAGATGGCGGTGTTCCTGACGAAGACCTTCGGGTTGACGCTGTACGGCCCGTAGGCGGAAGCGAGTCGCGAATCCGGAGGGCCCCGCGAGGGGCCCTCTTTTTTTCGGGGTCGGTCGGTCAGAACCTCAGGGACAGGCAGCTCAGGCCGCCGTCCATCTTCTGAAACTCCGACATGTCGAGGACGAGCGGCCGATAGCCGAGGTCGGCGAGCCTTCGTTCGAGCCGGGGGAAACCCTTCGCGAAGAGGACGGCGTCGTTGACCACGACCGCGTTGGCGGCGTAGTCCTCGGAAGGATCGACGCGCACGCGGTCCCAGCCCGCGAACGCCGGGCCTCCCGCCAGCGAATCGATGACGACCAGCCGCCGGCCGGAGAGCCACGCGATCCCGCTCTTCAGGTGGAGGATGCCGGGGACGCCGCGGATGTCGACGGTCGAGGACGAGAGACCGTCGTCGGCGAGAAAGCGCGCGAGCTGCCGCGCGCCCTCCGCATTGGTCCGCGCCGAAAGGCCGATGAACCAGTGGTCGCCGGCCTCGCAGACGTCGCCCCCGTCGAGCGTGCCCGGCGCCTCGATCCGCCGCGGCGCGGGAAAGAACGGCGCGAGCGCCCCGGCGATGGCCGCGACCTCGCCCTCGCGGGAGGGCGCGCCGGGCCGGGTCAGGACCGCGCCGCCCGGGGCGATCACGGCGGCGTCCTCGACGAACGTCGAGTCCGGAAAGCGCGGGTCCGCGGGCAGCCGCGTCAGCTCCAGCCCGCACTCGACGAGGGCCCGGCAGTACGCCGCGTGCTCCGCGAGGGACCGCTCGACGTCGGGAACCCCGAGGTCGACGGTCGTCAGGCCCTCGGCGAAGTTCGCCGCCGGCTCCCGCACGATCGCCCGCCGGAACACGGGCTCAGACATTGAACTTGAAGAGGATGACGTCGCCGTCCTGGACTACGTAGTCCTTGCCTTCCATCCGAAGAAGGCCCTTCTCGCGGGCGGCGGCGATCGAGCCCGCGGCGACGAGGTCCCCGTAGGAGACCGTCTCGGCCTTGATGAACCCGCGCTCGAAGTCGGAGTGAATGACGCCGGCCGCCTGGGGCGCCGTGTCGCCGGCGTGGATCGTCCAGGCCCGGGTCTCCTTCTCGCCCGCCGTCAGGAACGTGCGCAGGCCGAGCAGGTGGTAGGCGGCGCGGATGAGCGAGGAGACGCCGGAGTCCGCGACGCCGAGGTGCGCGAGGTACTCGCGGGCCTCGGCCTCGGGCAGCTCGGCCAGCTCGGCCTCGATCGCCGCCGAGACGACGACGGCCTCGGAGCCGGCGTGCGTGCGGGCGTGCTCGCGGACGGCGGCGACCTGCGGCGACGCCGTCTCGGCCGTCGCGAGCTCCGCCTCCGCCACGTTGCAGGCGTAGAGCATCGGCTTCATGGTCAGGAGGAAGAAGGGCCGCGCGGCCGCGGCCTCCTCCGGCGAGAGCGGCAGCGAGAGGGCCCGCCGGCCGGAGTTCAGGTGGGGAAGCAGCCTGTCCGCGACGGCGAGGCCGAGCTTCGCGTCCTTGTCGCCGCCGCGCGCGTTCTTCTCGAGCTTCTCCCGGGCGCGCGTCACCGTCTCGAGGTCCGCGAGCACGAGCTCGGTCTGGATCGTCTGGATGTCGGCGATCGGGTCGAGCCCGCCGGCCACGTGGACGATGTCCTTGTCCTCGAAGCAGCGGACGACCTCGACGATCGCGTCGACCTCGCGGATGTGCTGGAGGAACTTGTTTCCGAGGCCTTCGCCCTGGGAGGCGCCCTTGACGAGGCCCGCGATGTCGACGAACTCGATCGTCGCCGGCACGATCTTCTCCGACTTCGACAGCTTCGCGAGCGGCTCGAGGCGCGCGTCCGGCACCGTGACGACGCCGACGTTCGGCTCGATGGTGCAGAACGGATAGTTCGCGGCCTCGGCCTTGCGCGTCCGCGTCAGGGCGTTGAAGAGGGTGGACTTGCCGACGTTGGGCAGCCCGACGATTCCGGCGCGCAGCATGGGGCGGGGATATTACAGGAGGCAGGAGGCAGGCGGCAGGAGGCGGGAGCGGAAGGGGAGCGATCGGCTAGAATCCGCGCCAGTTTGAGCTCGCCCCAGTCGTCGCCGGGATTTCTGCGCGCCGTCTCCCGCTGGGAGATCGTCGCCCTTTCGGTCAACGACGTCGTCGGCTCCGGCGTGTACCTGATCCTTCCCGTCGCGGCGGCCCAGCTCCTCGGCCCGGCGAGCGTCTGGGCGATCCTCGCCGCCGGGGTCGCGGTGCTCCTGCTCGTGCTGTGCTTCGCCGAGGCCGGGAGCCTCTTCGACAAGGCCGGCGGCGCGTACGTCTACACCCGCGCCGCGTTCGGGGAATTCGTCGGGTTCGAGGTCGGCTGGATGACCTGGATCGCGAGAATCGCCTCGGTCGCGAGCCTCTCGGTCTTCTTCGCCCGCGCCGTCGGCTACCTGTGGGACGGGGCGAACCACGGCGTCGGGCAGGCCGTCACGATCTTCGCCGAGCTCGCGCTGCTGACCTGGATCAACGTCCGGGGCGTCAAGTCCGGCGCCCGGACGGCGGTCTTCCTGGCGTTCGGCAAGCTCGTGCCCCTGGTCGTGCTCGTGGCCGTCGGCGTCTTCGCCATCGACTGGACGCGCCTCTTCCCGGTGCCGGCGCCGGCCTCCGGCAACTTCACGAAGGCCGCCCTCCTCGTCCTCTTCGCCTACGCCGGCTTCGAGAACACGGCGGCGCCGGCCGGCGAGTTCAAGAACCCGCAGCGCGACGTGCCGTTCGCTTTGATCGTCCAGATCGCGATCGTCACGGCGATCTACACCCTCGTCCAGCTCACGGCCATGGGGACGCTCCCGGACCTCGGCGTCTCGAAGACCCCGCTCGCGGACGCCGGTCGGCTGCTGCTCGGGCCCGTGGGAGGGCTGCTGCTGACGGTCGGGGCGGCGCTCTCGGTCCTCGGCACCAACAACAACACGGTCCTGGCCGGTCCCCGTTACCTCTACGCGCTGGCCGAGACCGGGCGCCTGCCGCGCGTGTTCGCGAAGATCCACCCGCGCTACCGCACGCCGTACGTGGCGATCCTGACCCAGTCGGGGATCGCGGCCGGCCTGATCGTGATCGACTTCGTCGTCCACCGCCTGCGGCCCGGGGCCCTGGGCGTCGCCGAGGAGCTCGCCGTGCTCTCGGCCATCGCGCGCCTGGCGACCTACATCGGGACGTGCCTCGCGGTGCCGGTGCTGCGCCGCAAGATGCCCGCGACCGCCCGGACGATCCGCCTTCCCGGGGGGCCCGTCATCCCGATCGCGGCGCTCGTCATCTGCCTGATCTTCCTGTCGGCGGCCGAGAAACAGAATTTCATCGCGGGCGCGATCGCGCTCGCCGTCGGCGCCGCCGTGTACGCGGCCCGCGGCCGGGCGGCGACCCGTGAGACCTGACGCCGGCCCCGCGCCGGGAGGAGGATTCGTGAGAATTCGGGCTGGACTCGCGGTCGGGCTGCTCGTGATCGCCGGGGGAGGATCCGCGGCGGGTCAGGCCCGGCCCGCGCCGACGCCGGGGCCGGTCACCGCGATCAAGGCGGCGCGCCTGTTCGACGGCCGGTCGGACACGACCGCCGCCAACCCCGTCATCCTCGTTCAGGGCTCCCGGATCCTCGCGATCGGCCCGGGGATCGCCGTCCCGGCGGGCGCCACGGTGATCGACCTCGGCGACGCGACCCTGCTTCCGGGCTTCATCGACAGCCACACGCACCTGACGGGCGAGTCGGGCGACAATTACGTGCAGGACTTCTTCGAGGGCCTGCGGCGGCCGGTGACCGAGCAGGTCTTCTACGGCGCGCTCTACGCCCGGCGGACGCTCGAGGCCGGATTCACGACCGTGCGCGACGTCGGCTCCTCGGACGACATGGACGTCGGGCTGCGCGACGCGATCGCGGCCGGCCTCACGCCGGGGCCGCGCATGCTCGTCGCCCGGTACGCGCTCGGCGCCACGGGCGGCCACTGCGACAACACGGGCTTCCCGCCGAAGACCTTCGGCCCGGAGCCGGGGCTCGAGAAGGGCATCCTCCACGGTCCCGACGAAGGCCGCCAGGCCGTCCGCCTCGACGTCAAGTACGGCTCCGACGTCATCAAGATGTGCGCCTCGGGCGGGGTCCTGTCGCTCGGCGACGACGTCTCGGCGCCGCAGCTGACCGACGAGGAGCTCGCGGCGATCGTCGACGAGGCCCACCGGCTGAAGCGCAAGACCGCGGCGCACGCCCACGGCGACCTCGCCGCCCGGGCGGCGGTCAAGGCCGGGATCGACTCGATCGAGCACGGCTCGTTCCTGACGGACGAGACTCTCGCGCTGATGAAGTCGAAGGGCACCTTCCTCGTGCCGACCTGCATGGCCGGCCAGTGGACCGGCGGCAAGCTCGAGCGCTTCCCGCCGGCGGTCGCGGCGAAGGCGAAGGCGGCGCTCGCGGCCCACGACGACATGTTCCGGCGCGCGGCCCGCGCGGGTGTGCGGATCGCCTTCGGGACCGACTCGGGCGTCTCGCCCCACGGAATGAACGCCCGCGAGTTCGGGCTGATGGTCGAGCGGGGCCTGACGCCCGCGCAGGCGCTGAAAACCGCGGGACCCGCGGCGGCCGAGCTCCTCGGCCTCGCCGACCGCATCGGAACGCTGGAGAAGGACAAGGAAGCCGACATCGTCGCCGTCCCCGGCGACCCGCTCAAGGACGTCCGCGTCACCGAGCGGGTCGTGTTCGTGATGAAGGGGGGCCGGGTCTTCAAGGCGCCGGCGCCGTGACGGCCGACACACCGTAAGTTTCGCTCGGGGCGCTAATCTCGTCCCGATTCCATTCCAAGAAAACGGAGGATTCATGTCGCGTCGCCCCGGCGCCCTCGCCACGGCCCTGCTCACCTCGCTCCTCGCGTGCGGTTTCGCTCTCGCCGCCGATGCCCCCGTCAAGCCCCCGACCTTCGTTTCGGGGCACGCCGTCGAGACGGGCCGGACGCCGCCGCTGCGGTCCCTTCCGCCGGAGCTGCTCAACCCGCCGCCCGGGCCGGAGCAGTACCTGGTGATCAACCGCGCCAACGAGAAGCGCGTCAAGCTCCCGGTCCCGGGGGCGGGCGCGGGAACCGGCAGCTTCGTCGATCCGCTGCTCCGGCAGCAGACGAACCTGCCGAGCGCGATGCCGGCGCCCTCGCTGACCTTCGACGGCATGATCGCGGCGGGAAGCGCGCCGCCGGACACCGACATCGACGTGGGCCCGAGCCACGTCGTCGAGCTCGTCAACAACACCCGGATGCAGGTCTTCGACAAGTCGGGCGCGTCGCTGCTCGGCCCCATCTCGATCCGCTCGCTGTTCACCGGCCTGCCCGTGTCCGACGCCTGCCGCGCCGGCGACGACGACGGCGATCCGATCGTGCTGTACGACTCCCTCGCGGACCGCTGGTTCGTGAGCCAGTTCGAGGTCGACGGATTTCCCAACCACATGTGCATCGCCATCTCGCAGTCGGGCGATCCGACGGGCGCCTACTTCGCCTACGACTTCGTCATGCCGGCGCCTCCCGCCGTCCCCGAGAACAAGTTCCACGACTATCCGCACTACGGCGTCTGGCCCGACGGCTACTACCTGACGACGAACCAGTTCAACCAGGCCCTGACGGCCTTCCGCGGAGCGGGCGTCTTCGCGTTCGACCGCGTCAAGATGATCGCGGGCGACCCGACGGCGTCCTACGTGTACGTCGACGTGGAGCCCCTCGACCCCACCGCCGGGGGCATGCTTCCCACGGACCTGGACGGCCACCTCCCGCCTCCCGCCGGCCTCGCCAACCTCTTCATGGAGTTTCGCGCCGACGAGTTCGGCGATCCCCTCGACGCGCTCCGGATCTACGACTTCGTTCCGAACTATGCCAACCCCGGCGCGTCCACCTTCGCCGTCCATCCCGACCTGGCCCTGGCCGCCTTCGACGCCCGGCAACCCTCCGCCCGCGCCGACATCGAGCAGCTCGGGGGCGACGGCCTCGAT
The DNA here is from genome assembly GCA_963764715.1 of uncultured Acidobacteriota bacterium. Lineage (GTDB taxonomy): Bacteria > Acidobacteriota > Thermoanaerobaculia > UBA5066 > Gp7-AA6 > DAHUXD01. The sequence goes on along the minus strand of CAVXTP010000003.1, from coordinate 159,832 downwards.
TCGATCCCCGACCGCCTGATGTACCGCCTGGCCTACCGCAATCTCGGCACGCCGGCGGCGGCCGCCAACTCCTGGGTCGGCAACTTCACGGTCAACGTCAGCGGCATCGATCCCACCGCGGCGTCGAGCTACCAGGCCGGAATCCGCTGGTTCGAGCTGCACGGCACCGGCACCGCGATCCCGACGCTGTTCGACCAGGGCACGCACAACCTCGCGGGCGGCAACGGCGCCACGGGCCTCAACAACTGGATGGGATCGATCGCGCAGGACCACCTCGGCAACCTCGGCCTCGGCTTCAGCCAGTCCGGCACGGCGCAGCGCGCCGACATCAAGATCGCCGGCCGCACCGCGGGAAGCGGCACGCTGAACGAGGGCGAGGCCACATTCTTCGCCGCCACCGGCTCGCAGACGACGACCGCCAACCGGTGGGGCGATTACAGCGCGATGACGATCGACCCGGCCGACGGCTGTACCTTCTGGTACGCCCAGGAGTACTACGCCGTCACGGCGGCCTTCGCCTGGCGCACGCGCATCGGCCGCTTCGCCTACCCCGGCTGCACGGCCGAGGCGAAGGGCACGCTGCAGGGCCACGTCACCTATTGCTCGAACGGGCTCCCGCTCGCCGGCGCGACCGTCTCGGTCGACGGCAGCGCCATGGCCGTGACCGACCTGAACGGCGACTACTCGCTCCTGCTGCCGCCCGGCAACTACACCGTCTCCGTCACCAAGAGCACCTTCTCCACCGAGAGCGGCGGCGCGGCCATCTCCGACGGCGGCACGGCGACCTTCGATGCGTGCCTGACCGGCGTGCCGCTCATCACCTCCGCGGGCGCGACCCTCGTCGGCGAGAGCTGCGCTCCGGGCAACGGCCGGATCGACCCGGGCGAGACGGTCACGGTCAGCTTCTGCGTCCGGAACATCGGCGGCGCGGACACGACGAACCTCGTCGGCGAGCTCCAGGAGACGGGAGGCGTCGGAGACGCCCCCGAGCCCGCGGTCTTCGGCCACGTCGTGGCCGGCGGCCCGGACGTGTGCGTCCAGGTCACCTTCACCGCGGACGAGGCCCTCCTCTGCGGAGACGACCTCGTGCCGACGTTCGACCTCGCGGACGGTCTGGCCGACCTCGGGACGTCTTCCTATGCGTTCACGACGGGCATTCCCGTCGTCGTCCTGTCCGAGACCTTCGACGGCGTGGGCGCTCCGGCGCTGCCCGCGGGCTGGGGCACGTCCGGGACCGGGACCCTGTGGGTCACGACCGCCACGACGCCCGACACCGCCCCGAACGCCGCGTACGCGGACGATCCCGCGGGCGTCACGGACAAGGCCCTCGACTCGCCCTCCATCGCGGTGCCCGCCGACGCGCAGCAGCTCCGGTTCAGCAACTTCTACAACCTCGAGGCCAACGGCGCGAACCCGGCCGTCGGCTACGACGGCGGCGTTCTCGAGATCTCGATCGCGGGCGCCGCGTTCCAGGACATCCTGGCGGCCGGCGGGAGCTTCGCCTCCAACGGCTACAACCGGACGATCACCGGGTCGTTCGGCAGCCCCATCGGCGGACGCCTGGCGTGGAGCGGGAACTCGTCCACGTATCTCACGACCGTCGTGAACCTTCCTCCGGCGGCCCTCGGCCAGAGCATCGTGCTGCGCTGGCGGATGGTCTCGGACGTTTCCATCGGAGTTCCCGCGGGCGGCTGGCGGATCGACGGCGTGACCCTGCTCGGCCGCGCGGTCTGCTGCACGCCGATTCCCGAGGGCCTCGACGTCGACAGCAACGCCGGCCTCCGGGCGCCTTCGGCCGCGGCGAACAACGTCTGGGAGCCGGGCGAGACGGTCGTCGTCGCGCCGTCGTACTTCAACGGCGATTCGGTGCCCCTGACGCTGACGGGAACGGCATCGAGCCTGACCGGCCCGGTCGGCGCGACCTACACGCTGACCGACGCCTCGGCTGCCTACGGCACGATCGGCTCCAACACCACGGCGACCTGCGCCGACTGCTACTCGGTTTCGGTCGACAACCCGGCCGTGCGGCCGGCGCCGCACTGGGACGCCTCGATGGACGAGGCCCTCTCGAACGGTTCCGGGAAGACCTGGATCCTCCACATCGGTTCGAGCTTCGCCGACGTCCCGGACGCCAACGGTTTCTACCCCTTCATCGAGACGATCTTCCACAACGGCGTCACCGGGGGCTGCGGCGGGTCGAACTACTGCCCGGGCAACGGGGCGCTGCGCAAGCAGATGGCCGTCTTCCTGCTCAAGGCGAGGTACGGCGCCGCCTACCTGCCCCCGCCGGCGGCCGGCATCTTCTCGGACGTTCCGCAGGCCGACCCGTTCGCCCCGTGGATCGAGGACCTCTACAACCGCGGGATCACGGGCGGGTGCTCCGCGGCCCCCCTGAGCTACTGCCCGAACAACACGGTGCTGCGGCAGCAGATGGCGGTCTTCCTTTTGAAGACGCTGAAAGGCTCCTCCTACGTTCCGCCGGCCTGCGCCTCGGTCTTCGGCGACGTGCCGTGCCCGTCGACGTTCGCGGACTGGATCGAGGAGCTCGCCGACCGCGGAATCACGACCGGCTGCGGCGGCGGCAACTTCTGCCCGACCAACCCGAACACGCGCGCGCAGATGGCCGTCTTCCTGACGAAGACGTTCGGCCTCGTTCTGTACGGGCCGTAGGCCGACCGCCGGTGCGCCGACTCATCCGAGGGCCCCGCGAGGGGCCCTCTCCCTTTCGGGTTAAAGTTGCGCCACTCGCGCCATGCCAGGAGCCGCCGCTTCCGACGCCGGCCGCGCCGCCCGCAGGGGCCTGCCGCGGCACACGAAGATCCTCTTCGGGCTCCTCTTCGGGCTCGTCGCGGGGCTCGTCGCCCATGCGGTCGGCGGTGGAGCGCCCTGGGTCGAGTGGAGCGTGCGCAACGTTGCCAATCCGGTCGGCCAGCTCTTCCTGCGGCTGATCTTCATGATCGTCGTGCCGCTCGTGTTCTCGTCCCTCGTCCTCGGGGTGCTCGAGCTCGGCGACGTCCACAAGCTCGGCCGCGTCGGCTTCAAGACCCTCCTCTACACGATCTTCGCGAGCGGGATCTCGGTGGCGATCGGGCTCGTGCTCGTCAACTACTTCAAGCCGGGCGCGGGTGTCGACGCCTCGGTCCGGGCGAACCTCGAGGGCACTTTCGCGACGCAGTCGCAGGCCGCGATCGAGAACGCAAAGAAGGCGGCGTCGTGGAGCGACACGCTGCTCTCGCTCATCCCGCGCAACCCGATCGGCGCCGCCGTCGAGGCCCTCCAGGGGGAGATGCTCGCATTGATGGTCTTCGCGGTGTTCTTCGGGGTCGCCCTGGCGCAGATCCGGAAGGACAAGGAGACGCTGGTCGAGGTCTTCGACGGCATCCAGCGGGTCTCGATGAAGATCGTCGACTGGGCGATGGGCCTCGCGCCCTACGGGGTCGCGGGCCTCATGTATTCGCTGACGGCGCGGTCCGGCTTCGCGGTCGTCCCGCGGCTGGGCGGTTACGTCGGCGTGGTCGTCGCCGGCCTCGCCATCCAGCAGTTCGTGGTGTACTCGCTGATCCTCAAGGGGCTCGCGCGCGTTTCGCCGGTCGAGTGGTTCTTCCGCGTCCGCGAGGTCATGCTGACGGCCTTTTCGACGGCCTCCTCGAACGCGACGCTCCCGACCTCGCTCCAGGCGGCGCAGGAGAAGCTCGGCATCGCCCCGCGGATCGGCAACTTCGTGCTGACCGTCGGCGCGACCGGCAACCAGAACGGCACCGCACTCTTCGAGGGCGTGACGGTGCTCTTTCTCGCCCAGGTCTTCGGCGTGACGCTGTCGCTGCCCCAGCAGGTGACGGTCGTCCTCATGTCGATCCTCGCCGGCGTCGGGACGGCCGGCGTGCCCGGTGGCTCGCTGCCGCTCATCGTCATCGTCCTCCAGTCGGTCGGCGTTCCGGCCGAGGGCATTGGAATCATCCTCGGCGTCGACCGGTTCCTCGACATGTGCCGCACGACGCTGAACGTGACGGGAGACCTCGTCTGCGCCACCGTCGTCGCGAAGTCGGAGGGCGAGCTCCGGTTCGCCGCGGTCCGGCCGGAGGCCCTGGCCGAGGACGCATGACCCGGCGGGCGCTCGCCCCGGCCGCGGCGTTTTTCCTGGTTCTCGCGGGCGGGCCGGCGGTCCCGGCGGCGACGCTGCAAGTGGAGGCGTCGCCCGCGCGGCCGAAGCAGGGCGACGTCGTCTTCGTGACCGTCAGGGCGAGCGCGTCCCTTTCGTCCGCGACGTTGTCGGACGGCGACCGTTCGATCGGCCTCGAACGGGACGAAGACGGACGCACCTTCCGCGGGCTCCTCGGCATCGACTTCGAGAGCGCCGTCGGAGCGCGGACGCTCGCGGTCGAGGCGCGCGACGCCGCCGGTGGCATTTCCCGGGCGTCGCGGACGCTGCGCGTCCTGTCCGGGAAGTTCCCGACGCAGAAGCTGAAGGTCGCGCCGGCCTACGTCGAGCCGCCCGCGGAGGAGCTTCCCCGCATCGCCTCGGACCGCGAGGCGGTGGCCCGCGTCTGGGCCGCCCGGGACACCGATCGCCTCTTCGGCGGGCCCTTTCGGATGCCCGTGACGTCGGACGCGCACGGAAGCTTCGGCGTGCGCCGGGTCTTCAACGGAAAGCCGCGCTCGTCTCACGACGGCGTCGACCTGCCCGCGCCGGAGGGAGCGCCGGTCCTCGCGCCCGCGCCCGCCACGGTCGCCCTCGCGGAGGAGCTCTACTTCTCGGGCGGCACCGTCATCCTCGATCACGGCCGCGGTCTCTTCACGACGTACTTCCATCTCTCGGCGATCGAGGTGAAGGCCGGGGAGCCCGTCGCAAAGGGGCAGCGGGTCGGCGCGGTGGGAGCGACGGGGCGCGCGACGGGGCCGCACCTGCACTGGGGCGCGCGGCTGCATCGGGCCCGGGTCAACCCGCTCGATCTCCTGAAGTTACCGGCGTGGCCCGGCGCGGCGCCCCCGAAGCCCTGAAATTCGTCTGACCGGTCGGTCAGGAGATACGGTCTTTCTTTCTCAAAATAAAGGGATTAGATTCGTCGAACCGTGGCTCGATCGAAGAAGTTTCGCGGCGCCGATCTCACCAAGGCTCACGTTCGGTTCGTTCTGAACGGAGAGGAAGTCGAGACCGCGTTCGCTCCGCACAAGACGCTCCTCGAGGTGCTTCGCGAGGACTTGAACCTCACGGGCACCAAGCACGGCTGCGAGCTCGGCGAGTGCGGGACCTGCGCGGTCCTCGTGGACGGAAAGCCGGTGCTTTCCTGCCTGGTGCTCGGCCTCGAGTGCGAGGGACGGCGCGTCGAGTCGATCGAGGGCATGGCCGGGCCCGCGGGACTCCACCCGCTCCAGAAGGCGTTCGCGGACCTCGGCGCCGCCCAGTGCGGCTACTGCACGCCCGGATTCCTGCTGACGGCGAAGGCGCTTCTCGACGAGAACCCCCGGCCGACCCTGCCGCAGATCCGCGAAGCCCTCGCCGGGAATCTCTGCCGCTGCACCGGGTACATCAAGATCTTCGAGGCCGTCGAGCTCGCCGCCGCCTGGATGCGAGGCGAGGAGGCGCAGCCGCGCAAGGAATCTCTGTACGGCTTTGATTTCGACGAAAGCGGGCTGCTGCCCGTCCACCCTCCGGTCGTAGGGGCGGCCCTCGTGGCCGCCCGCGAGAAGGGCGGGGACCAGCCCCGCCCCTACGAACCGGGGAACGCCGGGGCCACGAAACGATGACCGCCCCGCGCAATCCCACCCGCGTCGTCGGCCGCCCTTACGCCAAAGTCGACGGTGCCGCGAAGGTCTCCGGCCAGACGAAGTTCGCCGACGACGTGATGCTGCCGCGCATGCTGCACTGCAAGCTGCTGCGCTCGAAGATCGCGCACGCCCGCATCGTGTCGATCGACGTGTCCCGGGCGCTCGCGTCGCCCGGCGTGATCGCGGTCGCGACCGGGAAGGACCTGCCGACGCCGTTCGGCATCCTCCCCGTTTCGCAGGACGAGCATGCGCTCTGCACGGACCGCGTCCGGTTCGTCGGCGACCCGGTCGCCGCCGTCGCCGCCGTGGACGAGGACGCGGCCTTCGACGCCCTCGACTTGATCGACGTGAAGTACGAGAGGCTGCCCCCGATCGGCTCGATCGACGACGGGCTCGCCCCCGTCGAGACCCCCATCCACGACTACGGCGACGCGGGCAACATCCACAAGCTCGTGTCGATGGAGTTCGGCTCCACGGAGGAGGGGTTCGCCCGGGCGGACCGGACCTACGAGGACCTCTTCTTCTACGAGGGCAACACGCACCTTCCGCTGGAGCAGCACGCATCGGTCGCCGACTTCGGGCCCGACGGCCGCCTCACGCTCTGGTCCTCGACCCAGACGCCCCACTACGTCCACCGCGCGCTCGCGAAGGTCCTCGACCTGCCGCCGGCGAAGATCCGGGTCATCGCGACCCCCAACGGCGGCGGGTTCGGCGGCAAGTCCGATCCCTTCAACCACGAGATCGTCGTCGCGCACCTGTCGCGCGTGACCGGCCGTCCCGTCAAGATCTGCCTGACCCGCGAAGAGGTCTTCTACTGCCACCGCGGACGGCACCCGACGCTCATGAAGGTGCGGACGGGCGTCAAGGCGGACGGCGCGATCACCGCGATGCACTTCCAGACCGTGCTCGACGGCGGGGGATACGGCTCCTACGGCGTCGCGTCGACGTACTACACGGGCGCGCTGCAGACGGTGACCTACCCGGTCCCGGCCTACCGGTTCGACGGGGCGCGCGTCTTCACCAACAAGCCCCCGTGCGGGCCCAAGCGGGGCCACGGCACGCCGCAGCCGCGCTTCGCCCTCGAGGTCCAGCTCGACAAGATCGCGTGCGACCTCGGCCTCGACCCGGCCGCCATGCGGCGCAATCACCTGCATCCCCCGAACACCCTCACCGCGAACTTCCTGCGCGTCGGGTCGATCGGCCTCGGCGCCTGCATCGACAAGGTCGTCGCCGCCTCCGGCTGGAAGAAGCGCCGCGGCAAGCTCCCGCCGGGGCGCGGCCTCGGGATCGCCTGCTCGTCCTACCTCTGCGGCGCGGGCCTGCCGATCTACTGGAACCGGATGCCGCAGTCCGGCGTGCAGCTCAAGATCGACCGCGGCGGCGGCGTCACCGTCTTCTGCGGATCGACGGACATCGGCCAGGGCTCCGACTCGATCCTCGCGTCGATCGTGGCGGAGATCCTGGGGATCGATCCCTTCGACATCCGCATCGTCACGGGCGACACCGACCTGACGCCGGTCGATCTCGGCTCGTACTCGTCGCGGGTCACGCTCATGACGGGCAACGCGGCGATCCAGGCGGCCGAGCGCGCGAAGGAGATGTTCGTGGCGACGGCGGCGGTCAAGCTCGAGATCCCTCCCGAGTGCGTGGGCTTCGCGGAGGGGCGGGTTTTCGACGTGGGCGAGCCCGAAAAGGGCATGAGCTTCGCGGAGGCCGCGGTGCTCGCCGAGTCCCGTTTTGGAACACTCGGCACGGTCGGCTCCTATTCGCCGCCGCCCTCGGCCGGGCGGTACCGCGGCGCGGGCGTGGGGCCGTCGCCGGCCTACTCGTACTCGGCCGCGGTCGTCGAAGTCGATGTCGACCCGGAGACGGGCATCGTGACGGTGCCGAAGATCTGGATCGCGCACGACGTCGGCAAGTGCATCAACGCCGCGCTCGTGATGGGTCAGGTCGAGGGCTCGGTCTACATGGGCCTGGGCGAAGCCGTCATGGAGGAGATGTCCTACCGGACCGACGCCAACAACAACGTGGTCCACAAGTTTCCCTCGATGCTCGAGTACAAGAGCCCGACGACGAAGGAGATGCCCGAGGTCGAGACGTACCTCGTCGAGGACCCCGACGCCAACGGGCCCTTCGGCGCCAAGGAAGTGGGGCAGGGCCCCCTGCTTCCGATCCCTCCGGCCGTCGCCAACGCCGTCTTCGACGCGGTGGGCGTCCGCATCGACGAGGTCCCCGTGACGCCGGAGAAGGTGCTGCGCGCGCTGAAGGCGAAGGCGCAGGGCAAGCCGGCGCGCTTCGGCCCGGAGCGCTTTCCCGACGTGCCCTATCCCGCGCCGATCCACGTCCCCACACCGGCGGAGGGCGGCGACGGCCGCGCCGTCGACGCCGTGGTGACGGAAGCCGGGGGAGTGCGGTGAGGGTGACGCGATGATGCGCCTCCCGAAATTCCGCTACTTCGCGCCCTCGAGCGTGAAGGAGGCGCTCCGCATCAAGGCGGGCGAGGGGCCCGACTCCGCGTGGGTCGCCGGCGGGACGGACCTCTACCCGAACATGAAGCGCCGGCAGCAGACCCCGAAGGTCGTGATCGGACTGTCGCGCATCGCGGCCCTCGGCCGCCTGCGTGTCGGCGACGCCGGGGCGGTGGTCGGAGCCGGCGTGCCGCTCTCGGCGATCGAGCGCCATCGCCGGGTGCGGCGCGCCTTTCCGGCCCTGGTGCGGGCCGTCGAGGAGATCTCGACGCCGCCGCTGCGGAACATGGGAACGCTCGGCGGCAACGTCCTGCTCGACACGCGCTGCAACTACTACGACCAGAACTACGAGTGGCGGCAGGCGATCGACTTCTGCATGAAGAAGGACGGGGCGATCTGCTGGGTGGCGCCGGGCTCGCCGAAGTGCCTCGCCGTGCAGTCAGCCGACTCCGTCCCGGTGCTGATCGCGCTCGGCGCACGGGCCGTCCTCGTCTCCCCGGACGGCGAACGGGAGATCCCCCTCGAAGAGCTCTACGTCAACGATGGAATCCACTACCTCACCAAGCGGCCGGAGGAGCTCCTCACCGAGATCCGCGTCCCGAAGAGCGACCGGAGGGCCACCTACCGGAAGCTTCGCCGCCGGGGCGCCTTCGACTTCCCGGTGCTCTCGGTGGGCGCCTCGGCACGGTTCGACGGCGAGCGCGTCGCCGAAGCGCGCATCGTCCTCGGGGGCGTGGCGTCCGCGCCGGTCCGGGCGAGCGCCGCGGAGGCGATCCTCTCCGGGCGACCCCTCGACGCCGGGACCATCGCGGAGGCCGCCGCCGCGGCCGCGGGCCCCTCGCGGCCCATGGACAACACCGACTTCTCCTTCCTCTGGCGCAAGGAGATGACGCGGACCTGGGTAGCCCGTGCCCTCGGAGACCTCGTAATCCCCGCACACCGCTGACCCGGCTCGACTTCGGGCCGCGACACGCCCCGGACCGCCTTAAGGAATTCTTAACAGACGGTTGCCGGCCCCGAGGCCCGCTGCTATACTGCGCGCCTTCTCGTAAATCGCTCGCCTTCCAAGCACGCAACCCGCGGCCGCCCAGAAGTCCGACGAATTCCTACGGGAAGGTCGGCTCCTCCGAGCGGCGCGGTTGGGTCGAAAGCGTGTGACGCCGGTTTCGAGGATTCTGTTTCGATGAAACTCTACGTTGGAAACCTTCCCTACAACACGTCGGAGGACGATCTTCGCTCGCTCTTCTCGACCTATGGAGCGGTCAGCTCCGTCGCGATCATCACGGATCGCGATACGGGTCGTTCGAAGGGGTTCGGGTTCGTCGAGTTCGGCAACGACGACGAGGCCCGCAACGCGATCTCGGCGCTCTCCGGCCAGGAGTACGGCGGCCGCGCGCTGACCGTCAACGAAGCCCGGCCCAAGACCCAGAGCGGCGGCGGCGGAGGACGGGGCGGCCGATACTGATTCGTTTCTTCCCGGGGCAAATCCAAAGGGGGCGAAAGCCCCCTTTTTCTATTGGCCTCGATAGACTCTCCCGCCGGTGAGCGAAGTGCGAGTCGAAAAATGGCATCGCGCCGACGGCCCGCTCTCCGAGCGCCGGTTGATGCTCGCGATGGAGATGGAGGGCTACGACGTGCTCGTCTACACTTACCGCGCCGGCACGGTCTTCCCTGCGCACGAGCACGCGCAGGCGAAGTGCGACGCCGTCCTCGAGGGGACGCTGCGCGTCACGGTCGGCGACGTCGCCTGGGACCTGTCGGCGGGAGATCGCATCTACCTGCCGGCCGGCACGCGGCACGCGGCGGAAGTCGTCGGCGAGAAAACGGTCGTGTCCCTCGACGGGACGCATTGGTGAAGGAGGCCGGCATGCGGTTCACGAAGGCTGAACGGGAAGACCGGATCCGCCGCTATCGGGAGGGCCCGGCGAAGCTCCGCGCCGCCCTCGCGAAGGTCCCGCCCGAGGCGCTGAAGTGGCGGCCCGCCGAGGGCAAGTGGTCCGCGCACGAGGTCGTCTGTCACTGCGCGGACTCGGAGACGAACGCCTACGCCCGCATCCGGTACCTCGTGGCCGAGGCGGAGCCGAAGGTCCTCGGCTACGACGAGGCGCACTGGGCCCGGACGTTCGATTACCACGCGGCGCCCCTCGAGCCGGCGCTCGCGACGGTCGACGCGGTCCGGGCGAACACGGCGCTCCTGCTCGATCGCCTGCCCGAGTCCGCCTGGTCGAAGGCCGGGACGCACACGCAGTCCGGGCCGTATTCGGCGGAAGACTGGCTCGACTCGTACGCCGAGCACCTCGAGAAGCACTCGCGCCAGATCGAGAGAAACGTCGAGGCCTGGAAGGCGCGGTAGACGGAACTGGCCGGGGCGGGCCGGGCCGGCCGGGTCAGTCGCGCGTCAGGACGTCGTGCATGGCGTTGGCGACGACGCGGCGGGGCGCCTTGGGAAGCCGGATCGTGCCCTCGATCGGGGTCGCCATGTTGCCGACGAACGACACGACGGCCAGCCGTTGGACCTCGGCCTTGTCGTACTCGAGGTAGAGCGGCAGGAACCCCACGAAGTCCTTCGAGACGCCGTCCTGGGTCACCGCCCCCGAGAGCTTGTACTCCCCGTTGCCGGCGGGCTGGACGTCCACCTTCACCGTGTACCGGGGCACTTCGGTCCCGTCGACCCACTGCCGGAAGAACCAGTCGAGCTTGCCCGTCTTCGCCACGTCGAGGGTCGGCGTCATGTGCCGCTCGACGACGGTCTGGAAGTCGCGGGTCGAGGGGTTGCGGCCGGCGAACGACCGCGCAAAGTCCGTCATCAGGGCGATGAACGGGCCGTCGGGCGTGCGAGCGCGCGGGTCCCACATCAGCATCCGCAGCATCTGCAGGACATAGGCGCCCTTGAGGTAGACGATGGCCTGGTAGGCCGACGGGGTCGAGCGCGTCATCAGCCGCGTGCCGAGAGTCAGGGGCCCCGCCTCGTCGTTGGGCACGGCGCTGCCCGGAGGCTTCTCGAGGATCCACTTTCGCGCTTGCTCCCAATAGGCGGCGAGGCGTTTCGGACCCAGCGTGCGCTGCATGACGAGCGACGCCGAGAACTCGGCGAACCCTTCGGAGAGCCAGGTATCCCGGTACGATGCCCAGCCGACACTGTGGCCCCACCACTGGTGCGCGAGCTCGTGGGGACCGACGAGGTCGACGAAGTCGGTCGTGCCGGTTCCGCCGAGCCCGAGCTCGCGCCGCTGCGTCCCGTCGAGCGCGGCGAGGTAGGGAAGAAAGACGAGCGACGGCCAGGACTGGCCGAAGAACCACTGGGCCTGCTGCGTGATCGCGACGTGCTTCTCGGAGACCGGCCCGAAGTAGGCGGTGAAGATGCGGGCCGAGTTGACACCGTCCGCGAGCGCGTTGCGCGCGAACGTCTCCGCATCCATGTCGACGCTCTGCAGCCCGGCGCCCGCCCAGGAGTGGGCTTCGCGCGCGTTGCCGGGACCGCTCGCCAGCCCCCCGCGCATTGCGAGGTTCAGCTCCGCGATCACGTCGGGTGTCCCGGTGTTCGAGTACACCTGGAGCTTCATCCCGCTGTCCTTGTCGTCGGAGTCGATCATGCGGAACTTTCCGTAGTTGAAGCCGGCCACGCGGATCGGGCGTTCCGCCTTCCAGACCGAGACCTGCGCGTCGCCTTCGACCTTGTCCGAGATGCGCTCGCCGACCGAAACGACCTGCCGGCCCTTCGGCACCCGGTACGTGAGGTCGAAGGTCGCCAGGTCCCGGAACGAGCCCAGGTTGGGATACCAGCTCTGCCGCGCTCCGACGGCGAACGTCCCCTCGCCCATGTCGCGCAGGACGTCCTTGCCCTCGTAAGAGATGCGGAGCCGGACGAGCGCTCCGGCGGGCGGCGCGAAGGCCAGGACGACCGCCGCATCGCTGTCCTCCTCGGCCTTCTCCTGGATGAACGCGATCGGCGTCCACGCGCCGTCGCCCGCGGCGACGGCCGCCTCGCGGATCCGGAGCTTGTCGAAGAGCTCGATCGGGACGACGCGGAGGTCCCCGGCTTTCGCACGCAGCGTCAGGGTCGTCGTGCCGGAGAGCCGCGTGCTCTCTGAAATGGTCGAGTCGACGACGTAGCTCTCGGCGTCCGACGCTGGGTCCGGGGGCGGCGATCCGGTATCGGCGCGCCGGCGCGCGAGGTACCAGAAGCCTCGATCGAACTCGGGCAGCATCCAGAGCCCGGAGTTCTCGGGTCCCGAGCGGGGCCCCGGAGGGAACCAGTCGAGGCCGCCCGGATCGACCATCACGAGGCCTGCGGGAAGGCTCCGGCCGTCGATGGCCGCGAAGAACACCCCCGCCTTCGGGTCGGCCCGGCGCAGGACGTCCGCGAGGATTCGGATCTGCAGGTTCGTGTCCAGGGTCTTGCGCTGCTCGGACCGAAAGTCGTCCCACGCGACCGCCGCCCCGGCCGGAGCCGTCCCTTCCCGGCCCGCGGCGCGGATCTCGCCCTCGGTAGCGTCGGTAAACAGGAGGACGAGAGCCTCGAAGCGATCCTCGAGAACCTCCAGGCCCCTCTGCCCGGTCAGGAGCGCCAGGTGGCGGCGCTCGCCTTCGTCGGCGGGCGTCAGCTGCCATGAACCCTCGCCCACGAAGGCCGCGCCCGTGATGCGCCCTTCGACCCCGGGAAGGAACTGGAACGCGCCCCGGACGAAGGTGAACCGGTACACGTCGCGCTCGAGGATCAGGTTCTCGACGAGGACGGCCGGGCCCGTCGGCCGCGCCGCCCGCAGCGCCGTGTACACGGGATCGGCGTCGGCGAGAAGGGCGGTCCCGGACAGAAGCGCAGCGAACGCCAGGGATCCCGGCCGGAGCTTCATCGACGGCTCCTTTCGCGCGAACGGAAGACTGCTCGAAAGGATAACAGGGTCAGGCCGCGGCGAGCAGCTCCCGGCCGATCCGCGCGGCCTCGTCGAGGAGCGCCGTCAGGTCCGACTCGCGCGTCCGGAAGTTGGTGATCGAGACGCGCAGGGTGGCACGCCCCTTCAGGACCGTCGGAGCGAGGAAGAACGCGCCGTCGGCCACGAGACGGTTGATGATCCTCCGGTTGAGCCGGTCGAGCTCGGCGTCGGAGAGGTTTCGCCCCTCCGGCCGGTAGCGGAAGTTGGCGATCGACAGGACGGACTCGGCGAGGCGCTCGAAGTCCGGCCTCCGGTCGACCTCGGCGGCGAGAAACTTCGCCAGCCGCACGTCGCTCGCGATCCGCTCCGCGTACGCCCGGCGCCCGTGGACCTTGAGGCCCATCCAGACCTTGAGGGCCTTGAAGCCGCGGGAGAGCTCGACGCCGCGCTCGGCGAACCACGCCGGGCCCGGGAACGGGCTCTCGGGGTCCTGCGCGAGGTACTCCGGAAACTTGCGGAACGTCGCGGCGAAGCGCCCCGGCTCGCGCACGAGCGTCGCCCCGGCCTCGTAGGGAACGTAGAGCCACTTGTGCGGGTCGGCGGCGATCGAGTCGGCGCGGTCCATTCCGGAAAAGAGCGGCGCGAGCTCGGGCACGATCGAGGCGAGCGCGCCGTAGGCGCCGTCGACGTGAAACCAGAGCTTCTCGCGCGCACACAGGTCCGCGAGGCCGTCGAGCGGGTCGATGGCGCCGGTGTTGACGGTCCCGGCGTTGCCGACGACGATCGCCGGGAGGAAGCCGGCCTTCCGGTCGGCGGCGATCGCGTCCGCGAGTGCGTCGACCGGGATCCGGAAGTCCGGTCCGCTCTCGAGCTTGCGGAGCTGCCGCGTGCCGATGCCGAGCAGGTCGACCGCCTTGTCCACGCAGGAGTGGACCTGGTCGGACGCGTACACGGTCAGGCGCGGCCGGTCGGGGCCGGCCAGTCCGTCCTCGCGCACGTTGCCGGGAGTCATCGCCCGGCGGGCGACCGCGAGGGCCGTGAAGTTGGCCATGGACCCGCCCGAGACGAGGATGCCCTCGGCGGTCGCCGGCATGCCGAGCATTCGGGCGAGCCAGCGCATGACGGCCTGCTCGACGTGGCTCGCGGCGTGATCGCCGCCCCAGCAGTTGGGGTTCATGCCGGAGGCGAGGAAGTCCGCGAAGATGCCGACGGGGTCGGCGGTGGCGTTGATGAAGCCGTAGAACCGCGGGTGCGAGTTGCCCATCGGGAACGGCATCACGTTCTCGCGCACGAAGGCGAGGACGTCCTCGAAGGGCGCTCCCTCCTCGGGGAGCGGCTCGTCGAAGAGCGAGGCGCGGGGGCCGATCTTGCCGAAGACGGCGCGCGACTCGAGCGATTCGCGGTGCGCGGCGACGGCGTCGGCCGCGAGCCCGCCGAGCCGGCGCAGTTCCTCCGGTGAAAGGTCGAAGTCGGAGCTCTTCATGGGCGCCCATTGAATCACGCCCAAAAAAGAATCGGGACGGCCCAGGCCGTCCCGACGTCTCCCGCTTACTGCTTACTGCTTACTGCTTACTTGCCTCCGCCCATCACGACCACTCCGCACCCGAACCGTCCCCCCGCGTCCCCCGTGGGCTGCGTCTTGAGATCATCGGGCTTGTCGTGGAACACGACGGCCTTGCCGACGACCGAGTTCGGCCCCGGCTTGACCGTGAGCATGTCGGTCGTGATCTCGAGATGGCCCTTCCCGTCGGCGCCGACCGTGATGTTGCCCCAGTCACCCGCGTGGTGCTTCGCGTCGGCGGGCCCGGCGTGCGGGTTGCCGGTCGGGTTGAAGTGCGGCCCGGCCGAAGTCGCGTCGGGCGCCGAGCAGTCGCCCTTCTCGTGGAGATGGATGCCGTGGACGCCCGGCTTCGCGTTCTCGACCCAGACCTCGACCTTGGTGCCGCCCGAGGGCAGCTCCGTGAAGACGGCCTTGCCCGTGACCTTCGAGCCGCTTCGCGACTCGATCTGGGCGGTGGCCTGGGGAGCCGGCTCGGGGGCCCGGAAGCCCGTCAGGCACAGCAGAGCGGCCGTCCCGGCCGCGGCCGCTACGAATGTTCCGATTCGCCTCATTTCTTCCTCCTTCATTAAGGCGGTCATAATAACCGTCCGGATGCCTATGATTCCCGCCGTGCCGCCGATCGCGGTGTCCCGCCTCCTCGTCTTTGGCCTCCTCGCCGCCGGCGCGATCGGGGCCGTGGTGCTGGAGCCTCCCCATTCCTCTTTCGCGGCCGGGTTTGCCGCGGGAGCGGGTTCCGTCTTCGTCGTGTCATTCATGAAGCGTGCCGGCGGGACCGCGGCGCCTCCGCCGGACGAGACGGAGGCCCCGCGATGAAGGTCCTCGTCGTCGAGGACGAGCAGCGGATTGCCCAGTTCCTCCGGAAGGGCCTGACCGAGAAGGGCTACGCCGTCGAGGCGGTCGGCGACGCCGACGCGGCGCTCGAGAAGATCGTCGCCGGCGAGCCGGACCTCATCATCCTGGACCTGATGCTCCAGGGCTCCCGCGACGGCCTCGAGCTCTGCCGGGAGCTGCGCACGCGCGGCGTGGGCGCCAAGATCCTGATGCTCACGGCGCGCGACACCATCGAGAACAAGATCGAGGGCCTCGACGCGGGCGCCGACGACTACCTGGTCAAGCCCTTCTCGTTCCGGGAGCTGATGGCGCGGCTGCGCGCCCTCCTGCGCCGCACGGAAGTCACGCCGCCCGGACCCCTCGTCTTCGACGACCTGACCTACGAGCCCGAGTCCCGCGAGGTGTCGCGCGGCGGCGAGACCGTGCGGCTGACGGTCCGCGAGGGCGCCCTCTTCGAGCTGCTGCTGCGGCGGCGGGGCAAGGTCGTGCCGCGCTCCGAGATCCAGGCGAGGATCTGGGAGGACTCGTTCGACCTCTCGACCAACATCATCGACGTCTACATCAACGCCCTGCGCAAGAAGATCGACGGCGGCGAGCGCGAGCGCCTGATCCAGACGGTCCGCGGGGTCGGCTATCGCGTGCGCGAGGCCGGGGACGCGGCGCCGGACCGGTGAGCGGGCTCCTCGGGAAGCTCTTCGGCGGGGCCGCCCCGGCGCCCACGGCGCCCGAGCCGTCTCCGTTCGCGGTCCTCGAACGGAGGCTGGAGGAGGCCGAGAAGCGGCCGCTCGGCCGGATCACGACGGAGGGCCTCGGCGAGGACGCTCGCCGTCTGGCCGACCGGCTCAACGCGCGGCTCGACTCGCTCGCCTCGGCCGAGAAGGAGCAGCAGCAGTTCATCGCCGACGTCTCCCACGAGCTGCGGACGCCGCTGACGGTGCTCCGCGGGTCGCTGGAGGTCGCGCTCGAGGAGGAGCGCTCCGCCGAGGAGTACCGGGAGGCGATCGGAAGCGCCATCCTCGAGGTCCGCCACCTGACCCGCATCTCGCAGAACCTGCTCTTCCTGACGCGCGGCGAAAGCGGCCGCGTGACGCTCTCGTTCACGAACCTGGACGTCGGCCGGTTCGCGTCGGAGGTCGTGAAGGACCTCGCGATCGCGGCCTCGGACCACGGCCTCGAGCTGACGGCCGAGGTCCCGGCGCTGCCGGTCTTCGTCTTCGCCGACTCGGGGCGCCTGCAGCAGGTCCTCCACAACCTGATCGAGAACAGCCTGCGCTACACGGAGGCCGGCGGGAAGATCCGGGTGGTCGTGGCCGCCGCTCCCGGGGAAGCGCGGATCTCGGTCTCGGACACGGGGATCGGCATCCCGGAGGCCGACCTGCCGTTCGTCTTCGAGCGCTTCTACCGCTCCAAGCGCTCGCGCGCCGCCAATCCCGGCGGGTCCGGGCTCGGGCTCTCGATCGTCCGGTGGATCGTCGAGGCCCACAAGGGACGCGTCAGCGCGGAAAGCGTGGTGGGGAAGGGCTCGACGTTCACGGTGCACCTACCCGTCATCTGACTCGACGAGCGGCCCTCGAGGCGGTGAGAGAGGGCGGGGACAAGCCCCGCCCCTACATCCGGGAGCCAATCCGCCATCTGCCTGGGCGTCGACGGTCCTTTATAATCCGCGCTCCCCATGCGACCGGTCTTCGTCCTCTCCGCGGCGCGCACGCCGATCGGCAAGTTCGGCGGGGCGTTCGCGTCGATGTCGGCGGCCGACCTCGGCGAGGTCGCGGCGAAGGCGGCGATCGAGAGATCGGGGCTGCCGCCGGCCGCGGTCGACGAGACGATCTTCGGCCACGCCCGTCAGGCGGGCGGCGGGCCGAACACCGCGCGCCAGGTTTCGCACCGCGCGGGGATCCCCGACTCCGTCCCGGCCTTCACCGTCAACAAGGCCTGCGGCTCGTCGCTCAAGGCGCTGACGCTCGGGGCGCTCACGATCGGCTCGGGCGAGAACGACGTGGTCCTGGCGGGTGGGGCGGAGTGCATGTCCGCGACGCCGTACATGCTGACGCGCGCCCGCTTCGGCATGCGGATGGGCCACGGCGAGCTCGTCGACGGCATGTACCGTGACGGCTTCCTGTGCCCGCTCTGCGGCGAGCTGATGGGCGCGACCGCCGAGACGCTGGCGCGCGAGTACGGGATCCTGCGCGCCGAGCAGGACGCCTTCGCGGTCGAGACGCAGCGGCGCGCGGGGGAAGCGATCCGCTCGGGACGCTTCGCGGCGGAGCTCGCGCCGGTCTCGGTCGCGGGGAAGAAGGGGCCCGTCGAGGTCGCCGCCGACGAGCACCCGCGGCCCGACACGACCCTCGAGGCGCTGGCGAGGCTCCCGCCGGTCTTCGATCCGTCGGGCACGGTCCACGCCGGGAACTCCTCCGGGATCACCGACGGCGCGGCGGCGCTCGTGCTCGCCACCGACGAGGAGGCCGCGAAGGCCGGCGTCGAGCCGCTCGCCCGCGTGGTCGCCTGGGCCTCGGCGGGCGTCGATCCGGCGCGCATGGGGATCGGACCCGTGCCGGCCGTCCGCGCCCTTCTCGAGAAGACGAAGCTTTCACTCTCCGACATCGACCTGATTGAGCTCAACGAGGCGTTCGCGGCGCAGCTGATCGCGTGCGCCCGGGACCTCTCGCTCGACCTCGCGAAGGTCAACGTCAACGGCGGGGCGATCGCTCTCGGCCATCCGATCGGCGCGACCGGGGCCCGGATCACGACGACGCTCCTCCACGAGATGAAGCGCCGCGGCGCGAAGCGCGGCCTCGCCACCCTCTGCATCTCGGGCGGCATGGGGATGGCGGTGCTCTTCGAGCGCCCGTAGCCGGCCCCGCGCCGCCGCGCCGCCGCCTCCACCCGTACAATGAGCCCATGCGCATCGCCCTGACGCTCGACCGGGACTCCGACACGTCCGAGTCGAACGACTACCTCCAGAGCCTGCTCGAGGCCGGCGTGCCGCGGGACTCGATCGAGATCGTCACGCCGCTCTCAGCGAATCCGCCCGCGGCCTTCGACGCGCTCGTCCTCGGCGGCGGCGCGGACGTGGATCCGGCGCGGTACGGACGCGAGCCCCTCGGCAACGGGACGCTCGAGGTCGACGCCGAGCGGGACCGGATCGACTTCGAGCTCTTCGATCTCGCGCGCCGCCGCGGGGCTCCCGTTCTCGGGATCTGCCGCGGGCTCCAGGTCGTCAACGTGGCGCTCGGCGGCACCCTGGTGCAGGACATCCCGACCGAGCGGCCGTCGGACGTCGTGCACGAGCGCAAGAAGGACAAGCTGCGCCGGGACCATGCCGTGGCGGTCGAGCCGGGGACCTGGCTCGCCGAGCTCTCCGGCGGCGAGGAGGTCCTCGTCAACAGCCGGCACCACCAGGCCATCGAGGCGGTGGCGCCCGGGCTCGCGGTCTCCGGCACCTCGCCCGACGGCCTGGCCGAAGCGGTGGAAGCGGTAGAGGCGGAGGCGGGACCCTGGCTCGTCGCGGTCCAGTGGCACCCCGAGAACCTCGCCCCCGCGGGCGATCCGGTCTCCCGCCGGCTCTTCGCCGGGTTCGCCGAGGCGGCGCGCCGGGCCGCGTCGCGCCGCTGACGGAATTTTCGGGACCGGCCCGCGTTGTGGAGCCGGATTTCCGCCCATGAAGGATTCGAAGGAGTGTCTGCGATGAAGATCCGCTGGATCGCCCCGGTTCTCGCCCTGGCCGCCGCCCTGCTCGTTTCTCCGCTTTCCGCCCAGGCCGTCAAGGTCGACAAGCTCGCCGACGGGGTCTGGGCGGCCATCCCCGACAAGGGGGCCAACGTGGGGTGGTTCCTGCTCGGCGACGGCGTCGTGGCGGTCGATTCCGGCGCGGACTCCGCGACCGCCCGCGAGATCCTCAAGCAGATCGCCTCGACGACGGGCGGAAAGCCCGTCCGCGCCGTCGTCCTGACCCACGGCCACGCGGATCACAGCGGCGGCGCGCGCGCGTTCGTCGCGGCCGGCGCCCGGGTCATCTGCCACGAGGGGATCGCGGGCCAGATCCTGGCGTACGTGACCCAGGCGTCGACGGACCCCGCCGACCCGCTCGCGGGGAAGGCCGACCTGCGCCCGGTCGTCGAGTCGATCTCCGAGCGATCCATCCAGCTCGACGGGATCCACAACGTCCAGATCTACTACCTCGGCGGCGGCCACACGGCGAACGATCTCGTCGTGTACCTCGCGGGCGACAAGATCCTCTTCAGCGGCGACCTCGTCGCCAACGGCCGCCAGCCCTTCATGCAGTCGCCCGACGTCGACCCGGCCGGCTGGGAGCGCGCCCTCGAGGCCCTCGTGCACGTCCCGGTCGAGAAGCTCGTGCCCGGACACGGCGACATCGGCTCGCCCGCCGGCATCAAGGAAACGGGTGCGTACGTGCACGCCGTCGCCACGCTGGCGAAGAAGCTCGTCGACGCCGGCACGGCCGATTCGATGGTCGACGCGCAGCTTCGCGATCCCGAGAACACGATCAAGGGCGTGCAGCTGACCGACGCGCACATCGCCAACATCAAGGCCTCCGTCAAGGCGATGCGCGACAAGGCCGCGAAGAGCACGACCCCGGCGGCCGCGCCGGCCCCGACGCCCGCGAAGAAGTGACGCCGTCACCGGCGGGCGCGGGGGTCCGGCTGGAGCGCGCGCCGGGCGGCGCCCGGGCGGACCTTTGGATCGACCTCCCGCCGGTCAACGTCCTCGATCCCGCGGCGCTCGCCGCGCTCGCCGAATCGATCGAGGCCGCGCCGCCGGCGCGCCTGCTCGTCCTCCGGGGCCTCCCGCGCGCGTTTTCCGCCGGCGTCGACGTCGCCGCGCACGCTCCCGAGCCGGCTCTCATCGAGGAGATGCTCGGCGCGATGCGCCGGGTGCTCCGCGCCCTGGTCGAGACGCCCGCCGTCACGCTCGCTTCCGTGTCCGGGGCGTGCCTCGGAGGGGGAGCCGAGCTCGTCGCGGCCTGCGACCTCGTGCTCGTCGCCGAGGACGCGCGCGTCGGCTTCCCCGAGATCCGGCTCGCGTGCTTTCCGCCCGGCGCCGCCGTGCTCCTGCCGCTTCGCATCGGCGAGGCGCGGGCGGCTGAGTGGATCCTGACGGGAGAGACTCACTCGGGCCGCGCGGCCGCGGAAGCCGGATTCGCCGCGCGCGCCGTCGCGCCCGAGCGGCTCGCGGCGGAGACCGAGACGCTGGCGGCACGCATCCTCTCGGCGTCTCCCGCGGCGCTTTCCGCAGCGCTCGGTCTCGTCCGGCGCGCCCGGCGCGATGCGCTCGAGGGGCGGCTGCCGGCGGCCGAGGACGCCTACCGGAAGCTCGCGGGGAGCGACGACCTCCGGCGCGCGGTCGAGGAGTTCGAGGCCGCGCGACGCCGCTGATAGCATCCCGCGCCATGGCGATCCTGTATCTCGACGGCCGCTATCTGCCCGAAGCCGAGGCCCGCATCTCGCCGCTCGACCGCGGGTTCCTCTTCGCGGACGCCATCTACGAGGTCGTGCGCTACTGGCGGGGCCGTCCGTATCATCTCGAGGCCCACGTCGAGCGGATGCGCGAGGGCCTCGCCGCAATCCGGATCAAGGCTTCGCCCGACTTCTTTCCCGAGGTCGGCCGGCGCCTTCTCCAGGAGAACGGCCTCGCGGATAAGGACGCCTTCGTCTACGCGCAGGTCTCCCGCGGCGCGGCGCCCCGTTACCACGCCTTCCCGCCGGAGGGGACGACTCCGACCGTCTTTGCCTTCGCGCGCGCGGTGGACCCGCCGCCGCCCGCCGAGGGCGGCAAGGTGATCCTCCTGACCGACGAGCGCTGGGGACGGTGCGACATCAAGAGCGTCATGCTCCTGCCGAACGTCCTCGCGGCCCAGAAGGCCCGGGAGGCCGGGGCGATCGACGCCATCCTCGTGCGCGACGGGTTCGCGCTCGAGGCGACCAAGGCCAACGTCTTCATCGTCGACCGCGGGATCGTGCGCACGGCCCCCAACGGACCCCGCATCCTGCCCGGAGTCACCCGCACGGCCACGATCGACGCCGCCCGCCGCCTCGGCTTCACCGTCGAGGAGCGCGCGTTCACGGTCGAGGAGCTCTGCTCGGCCCAGGAAGCGTTCCTCGCCTCGACGACGATGTGGACGTACCCCATCGTCTCGGTCGAGAACCGGGTGATCGGCAACGGGAAGCCCGGCCCGGCGGCACGGATGCTGAAGGAGGCCCTGGTGGCCGAGTTCCAGGGCGCGCCGGCGACCGCCTAGATGCGCGCCTCGCCCGCCGGGTACTTCGCTTCGATCGTCGAGGAGATCCCGCCGCGGGACGAGAAGCGGCCCGTGATCGACATGCGCTTCGGCCGGCAGGCCGCGACACAGTCGGCGAGGATCCGGTTGACGGCGTTCTCGTAGAAGATCCCGACGTTGCGGTACGCCACGATGTAGAGCTTCAGGGACTTGAGCTCCAGGCACAGGCGGTCCGGCACGTAACGGATCGTGAGGTGTCCGAAGTCCGGCAGCTCGGTCTTCGGGCAGATCGCGTTGTACTCCGGGATCTCGACCACGATCTCGTAGTCGGGGTACTGGTTGGGCCAGGTCTCGATCGGCGGAAGGGGCGCGTCGATCCCGGCGCGGGCGTGTTCGTCGGTGTACTCGGCCATCGGGGGCAAATCCTACCCGAGCCTGCTACCATCCGCTCGCCCATGGAGTGGTTCAAGCACCTCTTCCACCAGCTCACCGACGTCGAGACGCTCGTCCGGGTCGGCGGTCTGACGGCGATGACGATCATCGTCTTCGCCGAGACCGGCCTGCTCGTCGGGTTCTTTCTCCCGGGCGACTCGCTGCTCGTGACGGCCGGCGTCTTCGCCGGGACGGGGCAGCTCGACATCGTCCACCTGAACCTGGTGCTGATGGCGGCGGCGATCCTCGGCGACACCGTCGGCTACTGGTTCGGGCGCAAGACCGGGCCGGCCCTCTTCAAGCGGCCGAAGTCCCTCTTCTTCAACCCGGCGCACCTGCGCCGGGCGCACGACTTCTACGAGAAGCACGGCGGCAAGACGATCGTGCTCGCGCGCTTCATGCCGATCGTCCGGACGTTCGCCCCGATCGTCGCGGGCATGGGCCAGATGGAGTACCGGCGGTTCCTGTCGTTCAACGTCTTCGGCGGAATCCTCTGGGTGCTCTCGATGACGCTGATCGGCTACTTTCTCGGCCAGATCCCGGGCGTCAAGGAGCACATCGAGATCGTCATCATCGCGGTCGTCTTCCTCTCGATCCTGCCGGGCCTGATCGCGGCGGGCAACGAGTGGCGCAAGAACCGCGTCAGGTCCTGACCGGGTAGAGCAGGGGCGCCGCTCCGGCCGCGAGGCCGGCGGCGAGGCCCGCGAGCCCGGCGACGCCCGCGATCCAGCAGCCGATGCTGCCCGCGAGGAGCGTGACGAGGGCCGCCGTGACCCAGTAGGCGCGGGCGTTCTCGAGGCGTACGCTCCGGCGCGACGCGAGCACGAGGCCCGCCACCGCGCCCCCCGCGGCGCAGAACCAGGGGAGCGCGTCGCACAGGGCCGGCGAGCCGATGGCCTCGATCGCCGGAGGGACGAGGAATGGCGCGATTCCCGCCGCCAGGCCGGCCCGCGCCCCGCGGCCCCAGTCCTGCCCGCGGTGAAGCATGGCGGCGACGACCACGCCGAGCGCGACGGCGCAGGCGATCGACGGCAGGGGCTGCGCGCACTGGACGAAGGCGAGCGAGGCGACCGGCGGAATGAGGGCCGCCGGCACGAGGGCCCGCCGGAGCCGGCCCCGCTCGTAGGCGCGGAGCGCGCGCTCCTTCAGGTCAGGCCTGCGGTCCATGTCCCGTCGTCCATGAGGCGCGAAGCCGAGTCATCGCGCGCTGCACGCGTTTGCGGAAGGTGGCCGGCGGCAGGTCCGGCGGCGTGCCCGCCATGTACGCGCGCAGGGTGGCCTCGTCGTCCGGACCGAGGGAGGCCAGGGCCGCGTCGAGAAAGCGGCCCCGCTGCGACTCGGCCGCGGCCTCCTCCGGCGTCGCGCTGCCGTCGGCGCGGGCGTCCAGGGCGCCCTCCTCCACGGGCTCCTCGCGGCGGCGCCGCCGCCGCGTGCGCACCGTCCGGATCTGCCAGGCCGCGATCCCGAGGATCCACGCGAGGGCGTCGCGCTCGCGGTCGAACTCGCTCGCGCGCGCGAAGACCGAGAGGAGCGCATCCTGCGCGGCGTCGTCCGCGTCGGCGGGCGGCAGGTGGCGGCCGACGAAGCCGCGGACGAGCGGCCAGGCGGCCTCGTAGACGCCGTCGAAGACGGCCCGGTTGCCGTCGGCGAGATCGGCCATCTGCGACCGAAGCCTTTCGCGCTCATGGCGCTCCATTCTTCTCGAGCGTAACAGCCGCCGGACGGCCCTCTCGCAGGGTCTAGGCGCGAGGAGGCCGGCGCGTGACACGTTGGAGCCGGGGTCACGCCTCCCGGGGCCGGGGCCTAGAACTCACCGGAGGAATCGATGAACGCTTTGACGGCCCTCGCCTTCGTCGCCCTCGGTCTTCTCGCGCCGCCACGACCCGAATCCTGCCCACCCGCCTCCTGCGCTCCCGGAGGGTCCGGGTCGGGGAAGATGCTCGCCGTTTCCGCGGAGCACTATGCGCGCCTCGCCCGACTCGACGCCGCGCCCCGCGCCGGCGGCGACGCGCTCGACCGGCAGCTCTTCGATCTCGCCTCGATGAGCCCGGGTTACTTCAAGATCCTCGGGCGCGCGCCCGCGTACCTCGACGTTCCGCCCTCCGTCTTCTCGCTTCCCGAGTATCCGGCCAACAGCTCCGCCCGGACGCGCGCGGAGCTCGACTTCCTTCTCGAGCTCCAGGCGACGGCGAGGACCTCCGAGAACGTCGCGCGCAGCCACACGCTGGCGGGCGTGTACTACCGCGTCAGTACGCAGCCCGGCGACGAGGACTACGCGCCCATGCGGCGCAACCTCTTCTTCACGGGCAGCGCCCTCGGCGAGTGGTTCGGTCCCGAGACCCTTCCGAAGACCGCGGACCTGATGGCGCGCGTCCAGTCGGACGCGTCGTACTACATCTGGACGCAGAAGTACCGCTTCGATCGCGCTCGGCCGTACGAGCTCGAGCCGAGAATCGAGCGGCTCGAGACGCCGAACTTCCCGGCCTATCCGAGCGCCCACTCGGCCAACTCCTGGGTCGCGGCATTCGTCTTCGAGGAGCTGATGCCGGAGAAGCGGGAGGTCTTCCATCGCGGCGCCGCGGAGCTGGCGTTCTCCCGCGAGATCCTGGGCGTCCACTTCCCGAGCGACTCGGCCTCGGGGAAGGCGCTGGCGCGCCAGATCGTCGATCGCCTCCAGGCGGTGCCGCGCTTCCGCGAGGACCTCGAGGCCGCGCGGGCCGAGATCGCCGCCGCGCGGAAGTCGGGTGCCCCGGTCGCGGCGGGGGCGTCGAAGGGTGGAGACTGTTTCTGAGGGCGCGGACGCGGGTTCAGGCGACGGCGGACGTGAACGCGTGCAGCCCGTCGGGCATCTCGCCCCGGATCTCGGCGATGAGTCTGGCGATCTCGGCGGCGTGCGAGCGGTCGTGCTCGGCCATCATCCGCGGGAGGTCGTCGAGCGTGACGCGGCCGACGCCTTCCTGGGCCCCGGCGCGCTTCCACTCCGACGGCGAGAGACGGGCGAGGGCCTCGATGTTCTGCCGGCGCGAGCGCGCGAAGCACACGATGCCGCGGTCGACGTCGCGCTCCTGGTAGGCGCGCTCGCGCGCGATGCGCTCGCCGTCGAAGTTCATGAGGGCCGGCTCCGACTCGGCGAGGATCCGCCGGATCCGCACGCCGTAGCCGTCGCGCTCGAGGTCCGCCAGGTGCCAGACGTTCTCGACGAAGGAGAACCCGCCCGCGGCGGGCCGGCGCCGCGACTGGCCCGGGGACAGGAGGGCCGCGGCGCGGGACAGGAGGGCCGGCGTGGATTCGAGGGTCAACAGGAGAGTCTCGAAATCGCGCCGTTTCATGGTCGTCCCTCGTTCGGTTCGGTCGCCCCGGTTCACTACCCAATACGCCGGTCGGGCCGAAAAAGTTTCGCTTTACACTGCAAACCATGGGGATCCACGAAATCCGTCAGTACTTCCTTTCGAAGCTGTCCTCCCCGGAGGAGGGCCGCCGGCCCGACGAAACGGCCATCGCGGCGTGCGCCCTGCTCCTCGAGCTCGCGCACGCCGACGACGACCTCGCCGAGGCCGAGCGGGAGCGGATCCTGCGCGCCGTGCGCGAGGACTTCGGAGTCGCTCCGGGCGACGTCGCCGAGATCTTCCGGCTCGCGGAGGCCGAGCGCCGCGACAGCGTCGACCTCTATCAGTTCACGCGGTTGATCACCGAGCGCTTCTCGCGCGAGGAGCGCCTCCGGCTCGTCGAGGTGATCTGGGGCGTCGTCTATTCGGACGGCATGCTGACGGCGGCGGAGAACCAGCTCGCGCGGCGGATCGCGGAGCTCCTCGGCTTCCAGCACCCCGAGGTGCAGGCCGTGCGCGAGAAGGTCGCCGGGAAGAAGCCGTCCGGGCCCTAGCGGCCCCGGGCCCACGCGGGCAGCGCGCGCTTCTCGGGCGGGATCCGCTCCAGCGTCGTCTCCGACTCCGCGAGCACGTAGGCGAGCGTCGCCATGGCCGCCGTCGACCGGTCCATGATCTTCGGGTCGATCCGGTCGAAGTTGTCGTTGGCCGTGTGGTGAAAGTCGAAGTAGTCCGTCGCGTCGAGGAGCAGCCCGAGGTTCGGCGTCCCCGAGGGCAGCAGGTAGATGAGGTCGGCGCCGCCGTTGTCGGCCGTCGTGAGCGTGTCGGCGGCGATCGGGGCGAGCAGCGCGGCCGCAGCCTTCAGCGGCGCCTCCGCCGCGGGGCCGGCGTTCCACGAGAAGCCGAGCGGCGGCCCCTGGCCGAGATCCGCCTCGATCGCCGCGACGTGCGAGGCGAGCTCCGCGGCGTGGTCCTCGGCGTAGGTCTTGCCGCCCTTGAGGCCGTTCTCCTCGTTGGCGAAAAGGACGACGCGGATCGTGCGCCGCGGCTTCGTCGCCATCAGGCCGATCTGCCGCGCGGCCTCGATGACGATGCCGCAGCCCGCGGCGTCGTCGATCGCGCCGGTGCCGAGGTCCCAGGAGTCGAGGTGCGCCCCCAGCAGGACGATCTCCCGCGGCCGCTCGCGGCCGGGGATCTCGCCGATGACGTTGGCCGACTCGGCGTCCGGCAGGGTCCGGCAGCCGAGCGTGAAGCGCACGCGCACGGGCCCGCGCTGGACGAGGCGCGAAAGCAGCGCGGCGTCGGGCGCGGACAGCGCCGCGGCCGGGATCTTCGCGACACCCGCGTCGTAGTGCGTGCCCCCGGTGTGGGGAAGCCGGTTGTGGTCGGTTCCGATCGAGCGGATGAGGAGGCCGGTCGCGCCGAGCTTCGCGGCGGCGGACGGGCCGGCGCTGCGGACGTGGCCCGACGCGCCGTAGCCCGAGCCGTCCGACGTGCGCGCGGTCGGCTGGTCGATGAAGACGATCCGTCCCCGGACGGCGTCGGCGGGCTTGCCGGCGAGCTCCTCGAGCGAGGCCACCCGGACGATCTCGCCCTCGAGGCCCCCGTCCGGCGTGGCGACGCTTCCGCCGAGGGCCGTCAGCGCGAGCGCCTGGTGGACGGGGGCCGTGACCTCCCCGGTCTCGACGCCCCGCTGCCATGCGGGAACCATGACCTTCTCCGCGCGAACGTTCTGGAACCCCTGGGCCCGGAGCATCCGGACCGCGAGCTCGACGGCGGCGCGGTCCCCGGGGGACCCGGAAAGCCGGGGCCCTGCGAGGTCGGTGATGTCGCGGACCCAGTCGGTCGCCTTCGAGCCGGCGAGGATCCGGTCGCGAAGTCCGACGGCGCTCGACCGGATGGCGGGCGTCACGGCGGGGTCGGCCGCCGGGGCGGGCCAGGCGATCGCACACACGACGAGAACCAGGACGAGACGCTTCAATGACTTCAAGGACTCCCTCCGCGCCGCGGAATCCTATCAGCCCGTAACCTCGTCCCTTGCTTACTGCTTACTGCTTACTGCTTACTGCTTACTGCTTACGCTTACGGCTTACGGCTCCCTGCCTCCCGCCGCCCGCCTCCTGCATTAACATCCCCCTCCCATGTCGACCCGCACCCCGAACGACCTCTCCGAGGACCTGCTGTCCGAGTTCGGCGCCAACGCCAGCTACGTCGAGGAGCTCTTTCACCGCTACCGGGTGAATCCCTCGGCCGTCGACGACGAGTGGCAGCGCTACTTCCGGGAGCGCTTCGGCGAGCCCGAGCCGGCCGCACCGGCGCCCGCTCCGGCGGCGCGCCCGGCCCCGGCGGCGGTGCCGGCCCCGGCCGCGGGACCGCCGCTCGCCGGCGAGCGCATCCCCCTGCGGGGAGCGCCCGCGCGCATCGCCGAGAACATGCAGGCGAGCCTCGCCGTCCCGACGGCGACGACGCAGCGCCAGATCCCGATCAAGCTGCTCGACGAGAACCGCCGCCTCATCAACGAGGCGCGGGCCTCGATGGAGCTCTCCAAGATCTCGTTCACGCACCTGATCTCCTGGGCGATCGTCCAGGCCGTCAGGACGTTCCCCGTGATGAACGACGCGTTCGACGGGTCGGGCGGCGAGCCGGCCCGCGTCCGGCGCGAGGAGATCCGGTTCGGCCTCGCCGTCGACGTGCCGAAGGCGGACGGCACGCGCTCGCTCCTGGTGCCGAACGTCAAGGGCGCCGAGAAGCTCGACTTCGCCGCCTTCGTGGCGGCGTCGGACGACCTGATCGCGCGCGCCCGCTCGGGCAAGCTGCAGATCCCGGACTTCGAGGGCACGACGATCTCGCTGACCAACCCCGGCACGCTCGGGACGACGGCCTCGGTGCCGCGGCTGATGCCGGGGCAGGGCGCGATCATCGCCACGGGCGCGATCGAGTACCCGGCCGAGTTCGCCGCGTCCGCGCCTTCGACGCTCTCGCGCCTCGCGATCAGCAAGGCCGTGACCTTCACGTCGACGTACGACCACCGCATCATCCAGGGGGCCGAGTCGGGCTCGTTCCTGGCCCGCATCCAGGAGCTCCTGCTCGGCGAGCACGGTTTCTACGAGGGCGTCTTCGCCGACCTCGGCATCCCGTTCCGGCCCCTGAAGTGGGAGATCGACCGGAACCCGCCGTTTTCGGCCGAGGGCCCGGCCGAGGACATCGCCAAGCAGGCCCGGGTGCTCGAGCTCATCAACGCGTACCGCGTGCGCGGGCACCTGCTCGCCGACATCGATCCGCTGCGCTCGCGCGAGATCGCGGCCCACCCGGAGCTCGAGCTCGAGACCTACGGCCTGACGATCTGGGACCTCGACCGCGAGTTCTACACGGGAGGACTGAAGGGCGGCGACCGGATGCCGCTGCGCGAGATCATCGCGCTGATGCGCCGCGTCTACTGCGGCAAGATCGGGACCGAGTACCGCTACATCTCGAGCCCCACCGAAAAGTACTGGATCCGGGCGCGCGTCGCCGCGGCCGCCGCGGCCGGGCCGCTGCCGGCCGAGGTCCGCAGGAGCCTCCTCGTCAAGCTGATCGCGGCCGAGGAGTTCGAGCGTTTCCTCGGAACGAAGTTCCTCGGCCAGCGCCGCTACTCGGTCGAGGGATGCGAGACCGCGATTCCGCTGCTCGACCGGCTCGTCGAGGGCTCGGCCGCGCGGGAGATCGACGAGGTCGTCATCGGAATGTCGCACCGCGGCCGGCTCAACATCCTCGCCAACGTCGTCGGCAACTCGGCCGAGCGGATCTTCTCGGGCTTCGAGGGCGTCGTCCATCCGGACTTCCCGGCCGACGAGGGCGACGTGAAGTACCACCAGGGCGCCCGCGCGGTCCGGCGGTCGGAGTCGGGGCGCGAGGTCGGCGTCCAGGTCGAGTCGAACCCCTCGCACCTCGAAGCGGTCGACCCCGTCGTCGAGGGCGTCGTGCGGGCGAAGCAGGAGCGGCGGGCCGGCCACGGCCCCGCGGCCTGGAAGCCGGTCCTGCCGGTCCTCCTCCACGGCGACGCGGCGTTCGCGGGGCAGGGGATGGTCGCCGAGGTGCTGAACCTCTCGCAGCTCCCGGGCTATCGCACGGGCGGCACGATCCACGTCGTCATCAACAACCAGATCGGCTTCACGACGCCGCCCTCGAAGGGGCGGTCCTCGGTCTACTCGACGGACGTCGCGAAGATCAACCAGGTCCCGATCTTTCACGTCAACGCCGACGACCCCGAGGCGGCGTACCGGGTCCTCGAGATCGCCCTCGACTACCGGCAGGAGTTCCACAAGGACGTCGTGATCGACCTGATCGGGTTCCGGCGTCACGGCCACAACGAAGGCGACGAGCCGACCTACACGCAGCCCCTGATGTACCGGGCGATCGAGGCGCACCCCGGCGTGCGGACGCTCTACGCGCGCCGCCTCGTCCGCGCGGGCGTCGTGACCGAGGCGGAGGTCGGCGAGCTCGAGGCGCGCCAGCTCGCCGAGTACGAAGCGGCCCTCGCGGCGGCCAAGGACGCGGCCCGGCGCCCGCGCGCATCGGCGCCGGCGGTGCCCGACGGCGGCGCGCTCGGCGTCGTCGAGATGGAGACGGGCGTCCCGCGCGAGACGCTCGCGCGGATCGGCCGGGTGCTGACGACCGTGCCCTCGGGCTTCCGGCTGAACCCGAAGATGGTCCAGCAGCTCGCCCGCCGGGCGAAGATGGCCGAGGGAGCCCTGCCCCTCGACTGGGGTACGGCCGAGGCCCTCGGGTTCGGGACGCTGCTCCTCGAGGGGACCCCGATCCGCGTCAGCGGGCAGGACTCGAGCCGCGGCACGTTCTCCCAGCGGCACGCCGTCCTCGTCGACTCGCAGACCGCGGAGCCCTGGACGCCGCTCTCGACGCTCGATCCCAGGCAGGCGCACTTCGAGGCCTGCGACAGCCCGCTCTCGGAGTTCGCGGTGCTCGGCTTCGACTACGGCTACAGCGTCGAGTGGCCCGAGGCCCTCGTCCTCTGGGAGGCCCAGTTCGGCGACTTCGCCAACGGCGCCCAGGTCATCGTCGACCAGTTCATCGCGTCGGCCGAGGACAAGTGGCACCAGCGCTCCCGCATGGGCATGCTGCTGCCGCACGGCTCGGAGGGCCAGGGGCCCGAGCACTCGAGCGCCCGCATCGAGCGCTACCTGCAGCTCTGCGCCGACGGCAACCTGCAGGTCGTCAACGCGACGTCGCCGGCGCAGTACTTCCACCTCCTGCGCCGCCAGATGCGCCAGCCGCTCGCCAAGCCGATGATCGTCTTCACCCCGAAGAGCCTGCTGCGCCTGCCGGCCGCCTCCTCGCCGATCGAAGCGCTCGTCGCCGGCGGGTTCCGCGTCGTCCTCGACGACCCGGAGGTCGCCGACCGCGGGCTCGTCGAGCGGGTCGTCCTCTGCAGCGGAAAGGTCTACTACGACCTGCGCGCGGAGAAGGAGAAGCGCGGCGACTTCCAGACCGCGGTCGTGCGCGTCGAGCAGCTCTATCCGTTCCCGCAGGAGCGGCTCGCCGGGACCCTCGCGGGCTACCCGAACGCGCGGCGCGCCCTCTGGGTCCAGGAAGAGCCGCGGAACATGGGCGCCTGGAGCTTCGTGAAGGAGCGCTCCGAGGAGTTTCTGCCCGCCGGTCGGCGCCTCGAGTACGTCGGCCGCGCCGCCTCGCCGTCGCCGGCGACCGGCAACGCCGGCGTGCACAAGAAGGAGCTCGAGGCGTTCCTCGCCGAGGTCTTTCGGTAGCCGGCGGGCTTCAGGCCTTCCAGGCGGCGGCGGCTTCCTTGACGAAGGCCTCGTAGCTGCGCGGCGCGCGTCCGAGGATCGCCCGCGTCTCGCCGAGCTGCTCGGGCGTCGCCTTCAGGCCCTTCTTCTGGAACGCCGCGTACATCAGGGCGTAGTCGTAGATCGCCCAGCCCGGAAGGAAGCCGCGCGAGGCCTTCGCCCACGCGACGAGGTCGTCGCCGCCGTAGACGATCTTCTTGCCGAGCGCCCGGGAAAACCGCGCCGCGCAGTCCTCGCCGGTCAGGACGTCCGGCCCGACGACCGCGTAGGTCTTTCCGGCGTGGCCGCTCTCGGTCAGCGCGCGGACGGCCGCGTCGCCGATGTCGCGCGTGTCGACGCGCGACAGGCCGATCGAGCCGATCGGCTGGGGATAGACGCCGTACTGGAGCAGGACGTCCTTCCACCAATGGTCGTTCTGGAAGAAATTGTTGGGCCGCAGGATCGTCCAGGCGAGGCCGCTCTCCTTCAACGCGGCCTCGACCGCGATCTTCGAGGCGAAGTGCGGCGCCTCGAGCGCCTTCTCGACGTCGTGGATCGAGAGGTGGACGACGCGCCGGGCGCCCGTTCGCCGCGCCTCGTTGACGGCGGCGAGCCCCTCCAGCAGGTCCGATGGCCCGTTGGCGGCCAGGAGAAACAGGTGGTCGTAGTCCTGGAAGATCCCCTCGTAGGTGTCGGGATCGGCGAGGTCGCCCACGACCCCGACGACGCCCTTCGGGAGCGCCGGGATGTGGTCGGCGCTGCGCGTCACGACCCGCACGGCCTCGCCCTTCGCGAGCAGTCCCTGCACGACGAGGCTGCCGACCGTACCGGTTCCGCCCAGAACGAGGTGTCGCATCGCTTTCTCCTCAGCCCTTCCGGGGCTTCATCGCGTCGAACGCGGTCTTCAGCGCCTCGCGCGGCACGCGGCGGTAGTCGGAGAACTCGCCGGCGCCCGCGATCCACTCCCCGCCGTCCATCGTGACGACGTCCCCGGTCTGGTACGGACACAGGTCCGAGATCAGGAACGTCGCGAGGTTGGCGATCTCCTCGGGCTTCCCGAAACGCCCGAGCGGCACGCGGCCGAGCGCCGCCTTCTCGGCGGCGGGGTTCGCCATGAGACGGGAGAACGCGCCCTCGGTCGGGATCGGCCCGGGGGCGATGGCGTTCAAGCGGATGCCGGCGTGGCCCCACTCGACGGCGAGCGAGCGCGTCATGGCCATGACGCCGGCCTTCGCGCAGGCGGACGGCAGAACGAACGCGGAGCCCGTCCAGGCGTACGTCGCGAGGATCGAGACGACGGCGCCCGGGGCCCGGCGCTCGAGGAGGTGTTTGCCGAAGGCCAGGGTGCAGTTCACCGTTCCGTAGAGGACGGTGCGGACGACGGCGTCGAAGCCGTTCGGGGTCAGCTCTTCGGAGAAGGCCAGGAAGTTGCCCGCGGCGTTGTTCACGAGGCCGTCGACCGATCCGAAGCGTTCGGCCGCGCGG
Organism: uncultured Acidobacteriota bacterium; assembly: GCA_963764715.1. Classification (GTDB taxonomy): domain Bacteria; phylum Acidobacteriota; class Thermoanaerobaculia; order UBA5066; family Gp7-AA6; genus DAHUXD01. The sequence continues at coordinate 127,077 of CAVXTP010000003.1, read as the reverse complement.
GCGACGAGGGCCGCGCAGGCGTCGGGCTGACGCACGTCGGCGGCGAACGTCTCGACGGCGCCGCCCTCGCGCGCCGCGGCCGCGATGTCCCGCGAAGCCGCCTCCAGGCGCTCCGCGCGGCGGCCGGCGATCGTCACCTTCGCGCCGTGGGCGGCGAAGGCCTTCGACATCGCGAGGCCGAGGCCGGACCCGCCGCCGGTCACGACGATGGATCGGTTGGCGAGAAGCGTCGGTTGGAACATCGGGGTCTCCGTCGGCGCCGACGATACCGCAACGCCGGCCGAACTGATGCAAGTGCATCGCTCGCCCGGAGACGCTCCTCGGTCAGACTGGGGAGCGGAGGATCCCCATGGCGTTCGCGAAGTTCATGGCCACCGCGGCGGGCCGCGGGATCCGGATCGTCCTGGGACTTTCCCTGATCTTCTGGGGCCTGCTCCACGCCGATGCGCGTCTCATGCTCGCCGGACTCGTCCCGCTCACGGCCGGTGCCTTCAACCGGTGCCTGCTCGCCCCCCTGCTCGGGGCGCCGTTCCGCGGGGCCGACGCGCTGAAGGCGTAGTCAGCGGCCCGGGCGCAGGTACCGGTCGAACCAGTCGGCGCTCCGGCGCAGGATGTCGAGCTGGTTCTCGGGCTTGCGGATGCCGTGGCCCTCGTCGGCGTAGATGACGAGCTGCGTCGGGACGCCGAGCGTCTTCAACGCGTGCCAGAACTCGTAGCCCTGGGGCGTCGGGACCTCGGAGTCGCGCTCGCCGTGGAGCACGAGCGTCGGCGTCTTCACCTTCTTGATGAACTCGATCGGCGAGGACTTCGCGTAGACCTTCGGGTCGTCGTAGACGGACGCGCCGAAGAACGGCAGCATCCACGTGTCGATCTTGTTCTGACCGTAGTAGCTCTGCCAGCTCGCGATCCCCGCGCCCGCCACACCCGCGGCGAAGCGGTCGGTCTGCGTGACGGCCCACATCGTCATGTACCCGCCGTAGCTCCAGCCGGTGATGCCGAGCCGGCGGTCGTCGATCGGAGCGGCCGCGAGGGCCGCGTCGACGCCCGCGAGGATGTCGCGCAGGTCCCCGCCGCCGAAGTCCTTGACGTTCCCCTCGGCGAACGCCTCGCCGAAGCCGAAGCTCCCGCGGGGATTGGGCTGGAAGACGAAGTAGCCGCGGGACGGCAGCGTTCCCTGCCAGCGCGAGGGCCAGGACGCCGTGGCGGCGCCCGACGGCCCGCCGTGCGCCACGACGATCATCGGGTATCTGCGCGACGGGTCGAAGTCCGGCGGGTAGAGGAGCCAGCCCTGGACGTTCGCGCCGTCGCTCTGCCAGTGGAGCGACCGCGCCTCGCCCCAGAACCGGGGAGCCTTCGCGTTGGCGGACGAGAGCTTCTTCCAGCCCCCGATCGGGCCGGCCCACACTTCCGGCGGGTCCTGGAACGACTCGCGGATCGCGACGGTCGCCTCGCCCCGCGTCGCCGTCCCGAAATGGCCGAGCTTCTCGGCGCCCGTGAACCGGACCGTGAGCCGGCCCGTCGCCGGGTCGATCGAGGCGAGGCCGTATCCGCCGTCGACGGGCCCCGCGAAGAGCAGCTCGCCCGCGGAGCGCCAGGCGAGGCTCGCCGCGGACCAGCGCATGCCGGGCGTCAGGTTGCGCGGGGAGCCGCCGCCGCGCGAGGCCGGGACCTCCCACACGTCGCCGCCGTTGGAGCCTTCGTCGCTCATGATCCCGTGGATCACGGCGATCGCCCGGCCGTCCGGCGAGAAGCGGGGACACGCGATCTGGAGGGGCGGCTTCCAGATCGAGTCGGCTTTTCCGGTGGCGGAGTCGACGAGGTAGAGCTCGGCGGTCCAGTAGTTGTTGGTGCCCGAGCCGACGGCCGCCTCGGCCGCGAAGGTCTTCCCGTCGGGGGACCAGTCGTAGTCGTAGACGAAGAGCGCGGGAGGCGAGACCGATCGCGTCCGGCCCGTCGCGGCCTCGACGACCGCGATGCGCTGGATCTCGGGCTTCTCCTCGACGGGCCCGGCGTCGCGGGCGTGGGCGACGAGGGCGCCGGTCTCCTGCGTCGAGCCTTCGACGAAGAGGAACGAGAGCGACCGCCCGTCCGGCGACCACCGCAGCTCCTGGAGCTGCCCCTTGACCGTCGTCAGTCGCCGTGCCGCGCCGCCGGCGGCCGGCGCGACCCACACCTGGAGCTGCCCGCGGGTCGCGGCGTCGGAAAGGAACGCGATCGAGTGGCCGTCGGGGGAGAAGACGGGCTCGATCTCGCGCCGGGGCTTGCCGTCCGCGGCCGCCGACACGGGCCGGGAGGCGCCGGTCGCGAGGTCCGCCACCCGGATCGTTCCCAGGCGGGCGATGCCGGAGGTATCGGGCAGCTTCTCCGACCACGCGGCCCGCCGGCCGTCCGGCGAGATCGAGGCGTCGTGGAACCCGCGGACCTTCTCGAGCGACGCGAAGACCGTCTCGATCGCCGGCGGCGCGCTCGCGTTGGGAGACGCGAGGAGCGCGGTCAGGAAGAGGACCGACGAGACCATTCTCCCCCCTCACCCCGGCCCTCTCCCCCCGAAGGATGGAGAGGGAGGAGTTCTACGTCAGATCCACCCAGATGCTCTTGACCTGCGTGTATTCCTCGAGGGCGTACCTTCCGCGCTCGCGGCCGAAGCCCGATTCCTTGTAGCCGCCGAAGGGCAGGCCCGGGTCGTAGAGGTTGTAGGCGTTGATCCAGACCGTGCCGGCCTGCAGCGCCTTCGCGGTGCGGAGCGCCTTCTTGATGTCCTTCGACCAGACCGCCGCGGCGAGGCCGTAGATCGTGGAGTTGCCGATCGTCACGGCCTGCTCCTCGCCTTCGAACGTGAGGGTCGCGAGGACGGGGCCGAAGATCTCCTCGCGAGCGATCGTCATCTGCGGCGTCACGCCGTCGAAGACGGTCGCCTCGAAGAACGCGCCCTTCCCGTTGACCGAGGCGCGGTTCCCCCCGGCGACGAGCTTCGCCCCGTCCTTCTTTCCGGCCTCGACGTAGCGCGCCACGTTGTCGCGCTGCTTTTCGGAGACGAGGGCGCCGAGGCGGGTCTTCGGGTCCATCGGGTCGCCCGGGGCCATCTTCTTCGCCCGCTCGACCACCTTCTCCATGAGCGCGTCGTGAATCGACGCCTCGACGAGCAGGCGCGAGCCCGCCGAGCAGAGCTCGCCCTTCCCGTAGAAGATCGCGTTGATCGCGCCCCGGGCGGCGGCGTCGAGGTCGGCGTCGGCGAAGACGACGTTGGGAGACTTGCCGCCGAGCTCCATGGACACGCGCTTGACCGTCCCGGCGGCGGCCCGGAGGATCGACTTGCCCGTCTCGGTCTCGCCGGTGAACGAGATCTTGTCGATGCCGGGGTGCTCCGCCATGGCCTGGCCGACGAGGGCGCCGGGCCCCGGAACGACCTGGAAGGCGCCGGGGGGCAGGCCCGCCTCGGTCAGGAGCTCGGCGAAGAGGAGGGCCGTCAGCGGGGTCGCGGACGCCGGCTTGAGGACGACGGCGTTGCCGAGCGCGAGCGCGGGGGCGATCTTCCACATGGCCTGGAGGAGCGGGAAGTTCCAGGGCGTGATCGCGCCGACGACCCCGACGGGCTCGCGCACGGTCATCAGGAACGCGTCGGGCCGGCCCGGGTGCGTGTCGCCGTAGAGCTTGTCGGCGGACTCGCCGAAGTAGGCGAGGCACTCGGCGGCCGCCGGCATGTCGATCTTGGCGGACTCGAAGATGGGCTTGCCGTTGTCCTGCGTCTCGACCTTCCCGAACTCGTCGGCGCGCGAGAGCAGGAGCTCGGCCGCGCGGACGAGGATCCGGCCGCGCTGCCGGGGCTTCATCGCGGCCCACGGCCCGGACGCGAAGGCCTTGCGGGCGCCCGCGACGGCCCGGTCGAGGTCCGCCGTGCCGGCCTCGGCGACCTCGGCGATCGTCTCGCCGGTCGCGGGATTGACCGTCGGGAACGTCTTTCCGGATTCGGCGGGAGAAAACTTCCCGTCGATGAAGAGCTCGGTCTTCAGGGGACTCACTTCCCCTTGAACTTCGGCACCCGCTTCTCCTGGTTGGCGGCGATGCCTTCCTTCGCGTCGTCGCTCTGGAAGAGGAGCTGCTGGAGCTCGCGCTCGACGGCCAGCGCCGACTCGATCGGGAGGTCGCAGGAGGCATTGACCGACCGCTTGATGCGACCCACGGCCTTCGAGGCCTTGTTCGGCGGCACGAACTGGCGGGCGTAGTCCATGACCTGCTCCCACCACTCCTCGGGCGTCGCGTCGATGACCTGGTTGACGATGCCCATCTCGAGCGCCTCCTCGAAGGAGAAGGTGTTGCCCGTGATCATGAGCTCGATCGCCTTCGACTTGCCGACCATCTTGGTCAGTCGCGTCGTGCCGCCCGTGCCCGGAAGGACGCCCAGGGTGACCTCCGGCAGGCCGATCTTGCCCGCGTCTTTGCGGGCGATCCGGAGGTCGCAGGCCATCGCGATCTCGAGGCCGCCTCCGACGGTGTGGCCGTTGAGGGCCGCGATGACGAGCTTCGGGGTGTGCTCGAGGCGCAGCAGCGTCTCGTTGGCGTGCAGGCAGAAGAAGTACTTGAAGCCGGGCGAGACGGCGTTCAGCATGCCGATGTTCGCCCCGGCCGAGAAGAAGCGGTCGCCCTTGCCCCGCAGCACGAGGACGTGGACGTCGTCGTCGAAGCGGGCCTTGAGGATCGCCTCGTCGAGCTGGCGGTTCATCGCGTAGGTGTAGGTGTTGGCGGGCGGATCGTCGATCTCGATGACCGCGATGCCGTCGGCGGCGCGGTAGTTGATGACGGGGTGGTCGAGCTCCGGGCTCGTCCAGTCGCGGGTCTTGGCGGGTGTGCTCATGAGGCCTCCATGCTTGATCGAGCGGGGGATGGTATCAAAGGCAGGAGGCAGGAGGCGAAGCGGGGTCAGGTCTTCATTTTTCTGCCGTCGCTCACTGTTTCCGAGAGCCGAAAAAAGGCAAAGCGGGGTCAGGTCTTCATTTTTCTGCCGTCGCTCACTGTTTCCGAGAGCCGAAAAATGAAGACCTGACCCCAGACCCGTCCTACAGCCCCAGAAACGATTTGGCGATCGTGAAATAGATGATCAGGCCGGTCGCGTCCACCAGGGTCGCGATCAGGGGCGCGGACATCACCGTCGGGTCGATCTTGAAGACGGTGGCGAGCATGGGGATCATCGCGCCGACCGTGTTCGCCCAGGTGCAGATGACGAGGATCGAGACCCCGACGGTCATGGCGAGCGGCGTCGTCGAGCCCCAGAGCAGGGCGCGGCCGAACCCCACGAACCCGAGGAGGATCCCGAGGGCGAGGCCGCTGCCGCCCTCGCGCGCCAGGACCCGCGCGAAGTCCCGCAGCCGGATCTCGCCGACGGCGAGGCCGCGGACGATGGTCGTGACCGTCTGGGAGCCGGAGTTGCCGCCCGTGCCGATCAGGAGCGGGATGAAGAAGGAAAGGGCGACGACCTTCGCGATCTCGTCCTCGTAGTGCCGGAGCACCGTGCCCGTGAGCGTCTCGGTCACGAAGAGGAGGAGCAGCCAGTTGAATCGCAGGCGCACGTTCCTCCACGGCTTCGAGGCGAAGTAGCCCTGCTCGACTTCCTCCTCGGTGGCCGAGACGCCGCCGAGGTGCAGGACGTCTTTCGTCTGCTCCTCGATCAGGATGTCGATGACGTCGTCGACGGTGATGATTCCGAGCAGCTTGTTGTCCGCGTCGATGACGGGGATCGCGTGCACGTCGTACTTGGAGACGAGCCTCGCCGCCTCTTCCTGGCTGGCGTCGGAGCGGACGGTGAGGAGGCGCCGCTCCATCAGGTCGGAGATCTTCCGGTCCGGCGGGGCGGGGAAGAGCTTGCGCAGCGCGACGTACCCGACGAGCCGGCCGGCGTCGTCGACGGCGTAGAGGCTCTGGACGGTCTCGACCTCGGGGTCGATGCGCTTGAGGTGATCGAGCGTCTCCGCCGCGGTCCAGTCGGGCCGGATCTTGGCGAACTTCTCGGTCATGATGCGGCCCGCCGTCTGCGGCGGGTAGCGCTGGAGGCGCTCGACCTCCGCGGCGTCGCGCGGCGACATCTTCGCGAGGATCGCCTCGCGCTGGCGCTGGGTCAGGTGCTCGAGGAGGAAGGTGACTTCGTCGGCCGGGAGCCGGTCGAGCATCGAGCCGAGCTTCGCCGGCGAGGCGCTGTGGAGGACGAGGCGGAGCGTCTCGCCCTTGAGCTCGGAGAGGAGCGCGGCGCCCTGCTCGACGGGCAACGCCTCGAAGAGAACGAGGCGGTCCTCGCGCGGAAGGTCGTCGAGGAGCTCGGCGATGTCGGCCGGGTGAATGTTCGCGAGCGCCGCCGGCAGCTGTTCCGGATGGTCGCGGATCAGCTCCTCGATGTCCGGACCGATGACTTTCGCCAGGGACATGCGCGGCTATTGTGGCATCGGACGCGCGGCGTTCGCGAGGAGAAGTCGAGACGGCGACGCCGAACGAAACGAGGCGTGCGTCAGGGCGGCGGCCGGACGACCCCGCGCGGGCCGGGGTGCTCGGCGCCGGTCCGGAGGACGGGGGATCTCGGCTCGGAGCACGAGTCGTCGAGCGTGCAGGACGGCGCGGCATTCGGTCCGAAGACGAGCGCGCCGATCGGATTGTGGCCGGTTTCGCCGATCAGGTCGGCGACGCCCGTTCCCGGGTCGATCCGGTAGAGCTCCGAGACGTCGGTTCCGAGGATGTCTTTCGGGGCGGCCCCGAAGAGAACTCCGTCTTCCCCCACCGCCAGCGCCTTGAAGTACTTCGGGGCGGGCCAGGTCTTCTGGACGGCACCCGAGGACGGCTCGAGGATCTGGAACCGGGGATTACCGCCGAAGACCGCGCAGCAGGTCGACACCGTCTGATAGAGCGAGCCGTCGGGCGCAAACGCGATCGAGGATTCCCTGTTGGCGTTGTTGTTGTCGATGTACAGGGTGGCCACTCCGGTCGCCTTGTCGATGCGATAGATGTCGGCCGCGTGAACGAGATTCTGGTCGGAGATGCCCCGCGTTCCGAAGAGGGCATCCGTGCCCGGCTGGATGGCGAGGCTTTCGATGCCCATCGGCGCTCCGCCGGGGCCGTCGAGGATCGGGCCGATCGTCGAAAGCAGGGATCCGTCGGCAGGATTGAGCGTGATGAGGGTGCTGGTGCGCAGCGTGCCGGAAGGAGTTCCGGTGACGGTCGACGCCCACAGCGTTCCGGCCTCGTCGAACGCCAGACCCGATAGTCGAGCCACACCCGCCGGCTTCCCGATCGGAGTCGAGGCGCCGGTCTCCGGGTCTACGCGCACGAGCCAGCCCGTATTGGCGGATTCCACCTGCAGCCACTGGTTGCCGCCGTACAGGACCTGTTGCGCGCCCGACACGCGGACGATCATCAGCAGGACGCCGGTCCACAGGGCGAGGTGCGCCGCCCGGCCGCTCATCGCGGTTCCAGTATACGTCTAAGGCCTCGTCGGATCGACCCAGTCGCTCGAGCCGTCCGGATGGAACTCCTTCTTCCAGATCGGCACGGTCGTCTTGATCCGGTCGATCGCGGCGCGGCAGGCGGCGAAGGCCTCGGCGCGGTGCGGCGAGACCGCCGCGATGGCGACCGAGGCGTCCCCGACGGCGAGGCGGCCGACGCGGTGCTGCATCCGCACGCTCACCGCGGGGAACTCCTGCTCGAGGCCTTCCGCGATTTTCGCGAACTCCGACTCCGCCATCGGGCCGTAGGCCTGGTACTCGATCGAGATCGTCGCGCGCCCCTGGTGCTCGTTGCGGACGACGCCGATGAAGAGGCAGAGGGCGCCGTCGCTCGCCCGCGCTTCGGCGAGAAAGGACGGGAGGTCGATCGGAGAGGAAGTGACGAACACGGCCGTCAGCCCCCGGCGACCGGCGGGAGGAAGGCGACCTCGTCGCCTTCGGAGAGCCGGGTCCCCGGCGGGACGTACTCCCGGTTGACCGCGGCCGGGGGCATGGCGGGGAATCGGGCGAACAGGGGGACTTCCCGGCAGAGCGTCGACCAGAGGTCCTCGACCCGGGCTCCGTCGGCGACCTCGCGCGACTCCTCCTCGCGGCCCACGGCGTCGCGGAAGGAGGCGAAGTGGAGCAGCCGGATCTTCACATCGCAAGTCTATGGGAAAACGAGGCTTCAGCCGGCCCCGGCGCATCGCCTTGACTCCTGACTGACTGGTCAGTTAGGATTCCTGCCCATGACGCGCCTCGCCGCCTCGCCCGAGCCCGAGCGCCGGCTGACCCTGCTGAAGGCCGCTTTCCGCGAGGTCGCGGAGAAGGGGTTTTCCGAGGTCACGCTCGACGACATCGCGCGCCGGGCGGGCGTCTCGAAGGGCGTGACGCTGTACTACTTCGACTCGAAGGAAGACCTCTTCCGCGAGCTTTTCTCCTGGCTCATCGACTCGATCCACGACCGGATGCGCGAGGCCGTCGCGAAGGAGCCGGACCCGGTCGCCAGGGTCCGGGCGCTCGTCGCGCTCATCTTCCCCTCGCCGTCCAAGAACCGCGCCTTTTTCCGGGCCTTCGTGGACTTCTGCGGCCTCGCCGCGCGGCGGGAGGCGTTCCGCGAGGTCAACGAGCGCTTCTACGCGGGCTGCCGCCAGATCGACGGGAGCATCGTCGAGGAAGGCATGCGCCGGGGCATCTTCGCGCTGAGGGATCCGAAGGAGGCCGGCTCCACCATGCGGGCCATCTTCGACGGACTGATGATGCAGTGGCTTTCGGAACGGGACCCGGAAGCGACCTTCAACGCCTACCGGGAGCGCTGCGAGCGGGAGCTGCTCCACTACCTGCTCGCGCCGTCCGGCGAGAAAGGGGACAAGCGATGACCGAGAACGAGACGACGCCGCGCCGCTGCGCCAACGAGACCTGCCCGCGCGAGGCCGAGACGGGGGAGCGCTACTGCGCCGAGTGCGGGCTGGAGCGCTCGCTCTTCCTGCGCGAGCGGCGCGAGGACCCCGCCGAGATCCGGACGAACGGGCGGGGGGGCAAGCCGGGACGATAGAATCGCGCCCCTCATGACTCCGCCCTCGGAAACGGCCGTCCCTCCCACCTCCATCCGACGCATCCTGCTCGCCGCGCCGCGGGGCTTCTGCGCGGGCGTCGTGCGCGCCGTCGAGATCGTGGACCTCGCGCTCGACTGCTTCGACGCGCCCGTCTACGTCCGCAAGGAAATCGTGCACAACCGGCACGTCGTCAAGGATTTCGAGGCCCGCGGCGTGCGATTCGTGGACGAGCTGACGGAGGTGCCCGACGGCGCGACGGTCGTCTTCTCGGCGCACGGCGTCTCGCCCGCGGTCCGCGCCGCGGCGGTCGAGCGGGGGCTCAAGGTCATCGACGCGACCTGCCCCCTCGTGACGAAGGTGCACCTGGAGGCGATTCGCTTCGCGCGGCTCGGCTACGACATCCTGCTCGTCGGGCACGCCGGCCACGAGGAGGTCGAGGGGACGATGGGCGAGGCCTCCGGCCGGATCCGCCTGGTCTCCTCGGTGGCCGACGCCGAGGCGATCGCCGTGGCCGACCCGGACCGCGTGTCGCTCATCACCCAGACGACCCTGTCCATGGAGGACACGCGCCCGATCGTCGAGACGCTCAAGCGGCGCTTTCCCGGAATCCACGTGCCCGCCAGGGACGACATCTGCTACGCCACGCAGAACCGGCAGGTCGCCGTGCGGGCGCTCGCGAAGAGGGCCCCCGTCATCCTCGTCGTCGGCTCGCGCAACTCGTCGAACTCCAACCGCCTGGTCGAGGAGGCGGTCCTCGCCGGCGCCCGCGCCTATCTCGTCGACGACGTCGCGGAGATCGACCTCGGCTGGCTCGAGGGCATCGAGACCCTGGGAATCACCTCGGGCGCCTCGGCGCCGGAGTTCCTGGTCCAGGGCATCGTCCGCCGGCTCGGCGGGCCCGGCGTCGTGGAGATCGAGGAGGTCCTGACCGTCGAGGAGGACGTCCACTTCCCGCTGCCGCCCGAGGTCTCCGGAGCGCGGCTGCCGGCGCGGCGCTGATGGGGACGGGAACGCCGGGAGCCGCGCGGCTGAAGGGAAAAGTCGCGTTCGTCACGGGCGCCTCCCGGGGCATCGGCGAGGCCATCGCCCGCCGGTTCGCCGGGGAGGGCGCGCGGGTGGTCCTCGCGGCGCGCGACGGAGGGGCGATCGGGACGATCGCCGCCGAGCTCGCGGCCGGAGGGGCCGAAACGCTGGCCGTCCCCTGCGACGTGACCGACGGGGCCTCGGTGCGGGACGCGGTCGCCGGCGCCGTCGGGTCGTTCGGTCGCCTCGACGTCCTCGTCAACAACGCGGGGCTCGGAGGCGCGACGCCCCTCGAGGACGGGGACGAGGCCCGCTGGGACGCGATCCTCGCGACCAACCTGACGGCCGTCTTCCGGGTCACGCGCATTGCGGCGCCGCACCTTTCCGACGGCGGGCGGGTCATCAACCTCTCCTCCGTGCTCGGCCGTTTCGGCGTGGCCGGGTATGGCGCGTACTGCGCGTCCAAGCACGGCGTCATCGGCCTGACACGGGCCCTCGCCCTGGAGCTCGCACCCCGGAAGATCACGGTCAACGCCATCTGTCCGGGCTGGGTCGAAACCGAGATGGCGAGGCAGGGCTTCGCGCGGTTCGGCTCGGTCGAGGCCGGCCGCGCCACGGCCGCCGCCATGGCGCCGCTCAAGCGCGTCCTCGACCCCGAGGAGATCGCAGGCCTGGCCGCCTACCTCGCCTCGGACGACGCCCGCTCGATCACGGGCCAGGCCATCGTGGCCGACGGCGGGCAGGTCATGCCGTAAACCAGGAGGCAGGAAGCAGGAGGCAGGAGGCAGGCCGAGTTGTACTTATAATCTCCCCGCTTACTGCTTACTGCTTACTGCTTACTGCTTACTGCTGACTGCTGACTGACGACCGTACAAGGAGCCGACATGACCCGTGACGAGTTCCTCACCGCCCTGGATGCCTTGATCGCCGAAAAGCACCTGCTCAAGCATCCCTTCTACCAGCTCTGGTCGCAGGGGCGTCTCACCCGCGAGAACCTGCGTGAGTACGCGATCTCGTACTACCCGCACGTCGCCGCCTTCCCGACCTACGTGTCGGGCGTCCACGCCGGCTGCGAGGACGCGGCGCTCCGGCACGAGCTCCTCGAGAACCTGATCGAGGAGGAGCGCGGGCCCGAGAACCACCCGGCGCTCTGGCGCAGGTTCGCCGGCGCGCTCGGAGCGGCCGAGTCCGACCTCGCCTCCGCGCCCCGCACGGCCGAGGTCGCGCAGACGATCGCCGAGTTCCGGCGCGCGACCCGCGAGGGCTCCACGGCCGAAGGCCTCGCGGCGCTCTACGCCTACGAGTCGCAGATCCCGGAGGTCTCGAAGACCAAGCGCGAAGGCCTGAAGGAGTTCTACGGCATCGCCGAGGGCGACGCCACGAAGTTCTTCTCCGTCCACGAGCAGGCCGACGTGTGGCACCGCCAGGTCGAGCGCGAGGCGCTCGGCCGCGTGGCCGACACGCCGGAGGCCCGGGAGAAGGCGCTCGCGGCGGCCCGCCGCTGCTGCGACGCGTTGAACCGCGCGCTCGACGGCGTGATGCGGGAGAACGCGCTCGTCTGCTGATCCGGGCGGTCTGCTTCGACGCCGGGGCGACGCTTCTGCATCCGGACCCTCCGATCGAGGAGGTCTACGCGCGCGTGTTCCGCGAGGACGGCGCGCGTTTCGAGGGCCCGCGACTGCGCGAGGCGCTGCTCGAAACATGGGCGGAGGTGCAGGCGGCCGCCCCGGGCGACCGGTACGGGGGCGTGTCGGGCGAAGAGGAGTTCTGGCGCCGCTTCCTCGGCCGCGTCCGGTCGCGGCTCGACGGCGGCGAGGTCTCGGCCGAGGCCTTCGCGCGGCTCGCGGAGCATTTCCGCCGGCCCGGCTCCTGGGCGATGTACGGCGACGTGCGGCCCGCGCTCGAGGATCTCCAGGCGCGCGGCTTCGCCCTCGCCGTCATCTCCAACTGGGACTCGCACCTGCCGCGCCTGCTCGAGGCCCTGGACCTGGCCGATTTCTTCCGCGTCGTGTCGGTTTCCGCGATCGAGGCGACCGGAAAGCCCGGGGCGGAAATCTTCCACCGCACCTGCGCCCGCCTCGGCGTCGCGCCGGCCGAGGCCCTGCACGTCGGGGACTCGGTCGGCGACGATTACGAGGGCGCCCGCGCCGCCGGGCTCGCGGCCGTCCTGATCGATCGCGAGGGCCGGTACCCCCAGGTCCCCGAGCGGATCGAGGGCCTGGACGAGATCGCCTCCCGCGTCCTGGCGCCGTGAGGCCGGGGGCGCGGGCCGTCTGATATCCTGCCCGCACTTTCGCATGAGCAGCCAGCTCTTCCGAACCAAGACGCTCGACTCGATCCTCGCCGACGCGGAGGAGCCCTCCCACCAGCTCAAGCGGGCCCTGGGCCCTCTCGAGCTCGTCGCTCTCGGCATCGGCGCGATCATCGGCGCCGGGATCTTCGCCGTCATCGGGTCGGCGGCGGCGGGTGGCGCGCACCACGACGGCGCGGGGCCGGCGCTCGTCATCTCGATCCTCATCACGGCCATCGGCTGCGGGTTCTGCGCCCTGTGCTACGCGGAATTCGCGTCGCTCGTCCCGATTTCCGGCAGCGCCTACACGTACTCGTACGCCACGCTCGGCGAGTTCGTCGCCTGGATCATCGGCTGGGACCTCATCATCGAGTACGCGATGGGCAACGTCGCCGTCGCGGTGTCCTGGTCGGGCTATTTCGTCGAGCTCCTGAAGGGCTTCGGCATCGTGATCCCGCCGTGGCTGACGACCGACCTCCACACGGCGTCGCGGACGGCGGGCTTCATGGACTCGGCGCCCCACGTTTTCGGCATACCCATCGTGCTCAACGTGCCCGCCGCGGCGATCACCCTGCTGCTGACGTGGCTCCTCGTCATCGGGATCAAGGAGTCGGCCCGCGTCAACACCTACATGGTCCTCGTGAAGCTGACGATCCTCGTCTTCTTCGTGATCGTGGGCGCCCTGTACGTCAAGCCGGCCAACTGGCACCCGTTCTCGCCCAACGGCTGGGCCGGCATCGGGACGGGCGCCGCGCTGATCTTCTTCGCCTACATCGGGTTCGACGCCGTCTCGACGGCGGCCGAAGAGTGCAAGAACCCGCAGAAGGACATGCCGATCGGAATGATCGGCTCCCTCGCCGTCTGCACGGTGCTCTACGTGGCGACGGCCCTCGTCCTGACCGGGATGGTCCCCCTCGAGAAGATCCGGGGCTCCTCCGAGCCGCTCGCGCGGGCCTTCTCGCTCCTCGGGATGAACTGGGCGGCGGGCATCGTGGCGTTCGGCGCGGTGATCGCGACGACCGCGGTGCTGCTGGTGTTCCAGTACGGCCAGGCCCGGATCTTCTTCTCGATGGCCCGCGACGGCCTGCTTCCCTCGTCGTTCGCGAAGATCCACCCCAAGTACCGGACGCCGCACGTGACCACGATCTGGATCGGCATCGGCGTCGCGGCGCTCTCGGCCTTCGCCAACCTGGACGTCTTCGTCGAGCTGACGAACATCGGGACGCTCTTCGCCTTCATCCTGGTGTGCATCGGGATCATGGTGCTGCGCAAGAGGGACCCGGACCGCAAGCGGGCATTCCGGACGCCGCTCGTCCCGCTGACGCCGATCCTCGGCATCGCCGTCTGCCTGTACCTCATCGTCGGCATGCCGTGGCTCCAGTCGACGCCGGCGGGGCTCGTTCTCACCCGCTACGGCGGGCTGCCGCTCGCGACGTGGATCCGCTTCGGCGTGTGGCTCGTGCTCGGCCTCGTCATCTACTTCGCCTACGGGTACCGCCGCTCCCGCCTCGCCGCGAAACCCGGCGCGTAACCGCCGCGGCCTGCTACACTCCCTAAAGTCCGCGCCGGAGCGTCCGGTGCGGCTTCGCGTTTGGCGATTCGCACATGGAGGTGGGAATGAGATTCGGCAGGCTGGGCTCGGCACTGGCATTGGCAGGATTGCTCGCGGCGCCGCTGGCGGCGGAGCAAGCGACGAAGAAGTTCGATTGGGCGCCCGTCAACGGCGTCCAGGACATCAACATCTCGGCCGGCGAAGTCGTGATCGGCCAGGTGACCTTCAACACGGGAAGCACGCTGAAAGGAACGCCGCTGCGGAAGTCGAGCGCGGACGTGCGCGTGCGGATCGACAACAACGGCCTGACGGATCAGCAGGTCGGGGTCGCCGTCGTCGTCTTCGATTCGGAGGGCAACGTCGTCGCCGCCGGCTCCAACGGGACCAAGTGGGGCTACCTGACCAAGGGCGACCGCACCTACTACACGATCGACTTCCCGTACGTGTACCGCAACCTCGAAAAGGCCGCGACGTTCATGGTCACGATCGAGACGCAGGGCAAGTCGTCCAAGCCCTCCAAGAGCTCGTCGACGACGTCGTCCTCGTCTTCCTCGTCGGTCGAGTCCGAGCCCCTGAGTCCGACGCCGGTGCCGTAGGCGGCAGGAGGCAGGCGGCGGACCGCGGAACGCAGACGGGTCCGAGATCCCTTTGATATGGTCGGCGCACGGAGGAACGCGCCATGCGCCGATCCCTTCTCTTCATCGCCGCGGCCCTTCTCGCGGCTCCCCTCGCGGCCCAGCAGGTGACGAAGACGTTCGACTTCAAGCCGGTCGACAGCATCCAGGACATCCGTCTGTCGCTCGACAAGATCAAGATCAACCAGATCGTCTTCAAGGTCTCGGGCGAGGTCGGCGCGGGGCTGCGCCGCTCCACGAGCGAGGCGGTCGTCCGCATCGACAACGACGGCCTGGCGCCGGTCGCCGTCGGGGTCGCGGTCGCGATCCTCGACGAGGCGGGAAACATGGTGGCCGCGGGATCCGGGGGCACGCGCGTCGGCTGGCTCGCGGCCGGGGAGAGGGACGCGGCGGCGATCAAGTTTCCGTTCGTCTTCCGCAACCTCTCGAAGGCGAAGACCTTCATGATCACGATGGAGGTCGAGCCCAAGCCGGGCGCGGCGACGCCGGCCCCGTCCCCCGCGCCGTGAGCTAGGGCGAGAAGCCCGGGACGTCTCGGCCCGCGTAGCCCGTCATCTCGACGTACGCCCGCCCCCCGATCGGCCGGCCCTCGCGCGTTCCCTCGACGCGGCACGCGCCTTCCCAGTAGGTGACCTGGGTCGACTTCGCGGTCACGAGCTCCTGGTCGGCCAGCAGCGGCGTCAGCGTGACCTCCAGCCCCAGGGGCGCGACGGCGAGCGACCAGACCGCCGGGTACGCGGCCTTCGACTTCGGCGAGGTCCAGCGCGTCCGCGGCGAGAGCGTGACGTCCTTCCAGGCGACGGCGCGCGGCGGGCCGGAGGCCGGCACGAAGGTGCCGGCGGAGAACGGGGAGGCCGCGCCGCCCGCGAGGCGCATGCGGTAGAGCATCAGCTCCGAGCCGTCCGAGAGCTGCAGGGCGAACCAGTCCCAGCCGGCGACTCCCGCCGGAAGCCCCCCCGGTCCCCACTCGTGGTCGAACCAGACGGTCCCCGTCAGGGCCTCGGTCCTGCCCTTGCGGTCGAGCGCGCCGGAGACCGCGAGGCGAGTGATCGACACGTAGTGCGAGTACTCGGTCGGCCCCGGCCCCTTCTTCGAGATGCCGCCCTCGCCGTGGAGCACGGGGGGCCTGGCGGGCGACAGCGTCAGCGTGAGGAGGCCCTCGGCGGTGCGCACCGAGAGCTTCTGCGCGCCGCCGGCCTCGCGCGCGGACCAGTCTTCGTTGAAGACGTCGAGCCGTTCTTCCGAGGCGCCCGCGATTCCGGGCAGCGCCAGGTGCGTCTTCTCCTCGAAGGCGAACCGCTGCGCGCCGATGTCTGACCAGGCGAAGTGAGCCAGGTGCACGTCGCGCAGGCGGAAGAACGTGAGCTGGAAGCCGTAGGCCCGGCCGCCCGCTCCCGACAGGTGCCCGGTCCAGTACCACCACTCGAGCGCGGAGTCCGGGTGCGAGCCATGATCGCGCGGGAAGGCAAGCGCGGCGCCGGCGCCCCCGGTCGCGGCGGTGACTCGCGGCGTGATGCCCTCGGTCGTAGGGGCGGGGTTTATCCCCGCCGTTCCAAACAGGGCGGCCGCAAGGGCCGCCCCTACGACGAGAGCAAGGCTCAGAATTCGACCACGGGCCCTCACCTCACTCCTCCTGCAGCGCGGCCGCCGGATCCACGGCCGCCGCGACGCCGCCCGGGGCGAGGCCCGCGAGGACCGATGCGGCGAGGACGAGGGACGCGGCCCCGGCGAGGGTCGTCCACGGCACGGCGAGCGACACCGTCCAGCCGAACGACTGGGGGTTGATGACCTCGAGCAGCAGCCAGGCGAACGCGGCGCCCGCCGCGAGGGCCGCGAGCGTGCCGGTCAGGCCGGAGAGAAGCGCCTCGACGAGCGTCGCGCGGCGGATCTGGGCGCCGGACGCCCCGATCGCGCGCAGCAGCCCGAAGGACCGCCGCCGCTCGACGGCCGAGGCCATCAGCGCGTTGGCGATGCCGAGGACGGCCACGGCGACGGCGATCGCCTCGAGGGCGCGCGTCACGGCGAAGGTGCGGTCGAAGATGACGAAAACCTCGCGCCGCAGCTCCCGGTTCGTCGCCACGGAGAGAGCGTAGCGCCCCGAGGCCGCGGCGAGGATCCGGCGCCGGAGCGCCTCGACGTCGGCTCCCGGCCGGGCCGTCAGGGCGAGGCTCGTGATCCGACGATCGGCGTAGAGGGCGAGGTAGAGCTCGCGGTCCATGACGACCGTGCCGCGGTCGTTGGAGTAGTCGCGGTAGACGCCCGCGACGCGGAACTCCCGCGCCCCGGCGGGCGTCGAAAGCCGCACGCTTGAGCCCCGGCCGGCGGAAAAGCGCCGGGCGAAGGGCTCGGACACCAGGACCTCCCCGCGCGCGCGGGCTTCGAGCGCCGCCGCCTGCGGATCGCGGCCGTCGAGGAGCGCGAGCCCTCCGGATCGGGCCGCGACCCGGAAGTCCCCCGATGCCAGCGTGAAGGGGCGGCCGCGTTCGTCCGAAACCTCGCGGCCGCGGAAGGGGTCGACCTCGCCGACGCCCTCGATCGACTGGAGGAACGGGAGCACGTCCTCGGGCAGGTCGCCCACGATCCCGCTCCGGCCTCCGGCGTCCGCCTTGATCCAGAGGTCCGACCGCAGCGTCGTCTCGACCCAGACGCGCACGGTCTCGCGGATCGAGGCGACCGTGACGATCATCGCGAGCGTCATGCCGAGCGCCATCGCGAGGGCCGTGACGGCGATCCCGTTCTTCGCGAGCGCGCCTCCGAAGAACCCCGCGCCGAGGCGCCCGGAGGGGCCCAGGGCGCGCGGGGGAAGGCCGTGCGGGATCGCCGCGCCGGCGCGCACGAGGAGCGGGGAAGTCAGCGCGAGGGCGACGACGACGAGGCCGACGGCGGCGAACCCGAAGACGGGCAGCCCGTCGACCGGCGCCGCCTGCGACGCCGCCGCGGCGAGGGCGAGCGCGAGCCCGGCCAGCGCGCCGCGCCGCGAAAGGCGCAGCCGGACGACGGTCTCGATGGCCCCCGCGCGCATCGCCGGCGCCGGCGGCACGCGCATGGCTTCGACCGCCGGAAGCAGTGTCGCGGCGAGCGACGCCGCGAGGCCGACGAGCGCGGCGAGGACGGCCGGTTCGCCGCGGCCCGCCGCGAGGATGCGGGCCGTCGGAACGTAGAGGGTCGAGACCGTGCCGGCGACCGCCCGCATCGCCACGCGCGACACGACGACGCCGAGGACCTCGCCGAGGAGCGTTCCCGCGACGCCGACGATGGCGCCCTCGACGAGGAACGCGGCGAAGATCGAGGAGCGGGAGGTCCCCAGCGCCCGCAGCGCGGCGATCTCGGGCCGGCGGCGAAGGACGGCGATCGACACGGCGTTGGCGATCAGGAACATCCCGACGAGGAGCGTCAGCGAGCCGAGGGCGTTGAGGTTGAAGCGGAAGGCGCGGACCATCCGGTCGGCCGTCGCGGCCGCCCGGCCGGGCGGCTCGAGGACGAGCCCGGCCGGGAGTCGCCGGAGGATCTCGGCCCGCACCGCCTCGCGCGACGCGCCCGGGTCGAGGACGACGTCCACGCGGTCGACCGTGCCGCGCCGGCCGAGCAGGTCCTGCGCCGTGAAGATGTCGGTCAGGAGGAGGTCGCCGCCCGAGGCGCGCGCGACGCCCGAAAGCTCGAGGATCCCCCCGACGCGGACCGTCCGCGGAACGCCCCCGGCCGTCAGGGCGATGTCGCGGCCGACCGAGAGCCCCCGGCGGGCGGCGAGCGGCGCGGGCACGAGGACCGATCCGGAGGAGGCGAGGAGCTCCCGGGCCGCGCCCTCGGGCGCGACGAGGCGCACGTCGCGAACGAGGCCGTCGCCGCCCCAGTCGACGCCGACGAGCTGCACGACCTCGCCGCCCGGGAGGACGGCGGTTCCGGTCACGGCCGGCGCGAACCCGCCGGCCTCCCAGAGAAACGCGAGCTTCGGGAGGGCCGCGAGGGGAACGCCGGCCGGTCCCGTGATGACGAAGTCGCTCCGGCCCGCGATCGTCGCGGCCGCGTCCCGGAAGGACTTCGTCACGCTGCGGTTGGCGTGGTGGATCGCGGCGACGGCGGCGACGCCGATCGCGACGCCGAGGATCGGCAGCGCGACGCGGGCGGGCCGCCGCCGCGCCGGACCGGTCACGAGCGCGCGCAGGACGAGGCCGAAGCCGTTCAGGACGCCACCCGGCCGTCCTTCAGCGCCACCACCCGGTCGGCCCGCCGGGCCGCGGCCGCGGAGTGGGTCGCGAGGAGCAGCGTCACGCCGCGCTCGCGCCGGATCTCGTCGAGCAGCGCGAGGACGGCCTCGCCGTTGCGGCTGTCGAGGTTGCCGGTGGGCTCGTCGGCGAGAAGCAGCCGCGCTCCCGTCACGAGCGCGCGCGCGATGGCGACCCGCTGCATCTGTCCGCCCGAGAGCTCGTAGGGATGGGCGCCCGCGCGGTCGGCCAGGCCGACCCGCTCGAGCAGGTCCGCCGCCCGCGGCCCGGCGTCGGCGCGGCCGTCGAGCCGCCGCGGCAGCTCGACGTTCTCCCGGACCGTCAGGTGCGGCAGGAGATTGAAGAACTGGAAGACCATCCCGACCTCGCGCCGGCGGTAGAGGACGAGCGCGCGCTCGGGCAGCGCGCCGACGCTCGCCCCGCCGACGAGGATCTCGCCGGAGGAGGGCCGGTCGATGCCCCCGGTCAGATGCAGCAGGGTCGACTTGCCGCTGCCCGACTCGCCGACGAGCGCCAGAAATTCGCCGGCCGGGACCTCCAGGTCGACGCCGTCGAGCGCGACGACCGCCTGGCCGCCCGCGTAGACCTTCCGGACGGCCCGGACGGAAACGGAGGGCGCCGCGGACGGATCACTCGACACGATGCGAGAATACCCGACGGCATCCCCGTGCCCGGCTCGACGTCCAGGAAACGAAACCGGAGAAACGACATCCGAGACCTCTCGACGTGACGGCGCTCTTTCCGCTGCGGCGCACGCTCGCGCAGCGCGCGCTCGTGCTGGCGCTGACCCGCCGCGAGCTGACGGCCCGCTACCGCGGAGGCGCCCTCGGCTTCCTGTGGTCGCTCGTCAATCCGCTGCTGCTGCTCGCCGTCTACGCGACGGTCTTCCGGTTCGTCTTCGCCCCGCGCGCGGACGTCCGGCCCTACGCCCTCTTCCTCTTCCCGGGCGTTCTCGTCTGGGCTTTCGTGTCGGCGGCGTTGAACGACGCGGGCGAGACCTTCCGCGCCAACGGGCCGCTCCTCCGCAAGACGACCGTCGCGCCCGAGGTGTTCCCGGCGGCGAGCGTCGGAGCGCGGCTCGCGCACCTCCTGCTCGCCCTGCCCGTCGTCGGCGCCGCGATCGTGTTCGCCGCGGTCCGGGGGAGCCTCCGCCCGGGCCCCGCCGTCCTGGAATTTCCGCTCGTCCTGCTGCTGCTCGCGCTGACCGTCTTCGGGATCGCGCTCGCCGTCTCGGCGCTCTCGGTGCACTTCGGCGACGTGCGCGACGTCGTCGCCAACCTGCTGACGCTGGCGTTCTTCCTGACCCCGGTGCTCTATCCCGCCGCGTCGGTGCCCGAGCGTTTCCGCCCGCTCCTGCGCGCCAATCCCTTCGCGACGTTCTTCTCCGGGATCCAGGACACCCTCTTCTTCTTCCGGCCGGTCCCGGCGGCCGACTGGGCCTGGATGGCGGGCACGGCGGTCGTCGCGCTCGCCGCGGGCGGCGCGATCTTCGAGCGCCTGCGGGACTCGCTCGCGGAGAACGCATGAGCGGGCCTGCCCTCGCCGTCCGCGGCGTGACGAAGGTCTACCGCCGTTACGGGCGTCGCCCGCACGGGACGCTCAAGTCGCTGCTGCTTTCGGGCGGCCGTTCGGCATCGGCTCCGGGCGGCGTCACGGCGCTCGAGGACGTCTCCTTCGAGGTCCCGGTGGGCGAGACCCTCGGCGTCGTCGGGGCGAACGGCTCGGGCAAGTCGACGCTCCTGAAGGTCCTCGCCGGGATCGTGCGCCCGACGCGGGGGTCGGTCGAGGTGCGGGGCCGGCTCGCGGCGCTGCTCGAGCTCGGGGCGGGCTTTCACCCCGAGATCTCGGGCCGCGAGAACGTCGAGATCACGGGGCTGCTCCTGGGGCTGACGCGGCGCGAGATCGCCGCGCGGTTCGACGACATCGTGCGTTTCGCCGGCGTCGAGGCCTTCCTCGACGCGCCCGTGAAGACCTACTCCTCGGGCATGGCCGTGCGGCTCGGGTTCTCGATCGCGGCGCACAGCGACCCGGACGTTCTCCTCGTCGACGAAGTGCTCGCCGTGGGGGACGAGGCGTTTTCGCACCGCGCCCTCGAGAAGTTCTCCGAGTTCGAGCGGGCCGGCAAGACGCTCGTCGTCGTCTCGCACGACCTGTCCCTCGTGGCGCAGCGCTGTCGCCGCGCCCTCTGGCTCGAGCGGGGGCGCATCGCCGCCGACGGTCCGGCGCCCGAGACCGTCTCCCGCTATCTCGAGCGGGTGGCCGTCGAGGAGGGGGAGCGGCGCCTCGCCGAGATCCGCCCGGGCGCGCGGGTCGGCTCGGGGGTCGCGTCGATCGGGAGCGTGCGGCTGCTCGACGCCGCGGGCCACCCGGCCGGGCGGTTCCGGGCGGGCGAGCCCGTCGCGATCGAGAT
Source organism: uncultured Acidobacteriota bacterium (assembly GCA_963764715.1). Lineage (GTDB taxonomy): Bacteria > Acidobacteriota > Thermoanaerobaculia > UBA5066 > Gp7-AA6 > DAHUXD01. Next base: position 105,928 of record CAVXTP010000003.1, on the reverse strand, counting down.
GACGGTGTCGGCGCGCGAGCCGCTGTCCGACTTCGTGTTCGGGTTCCGCGTGACGACCGTCTCGGGGGTCATGGTGCTCGGGACCAACACCGAGCTCGAGGGCTTCCGGCCCGGCCGCTTCGAGGGGGAGGCCCGCGTCACGCTGGCTGTCCCGTCGCTCGATCTCGCGCCCGGCGTCTACAGCCTGGATGCCGCGGTCCATGCCCGCGACGGCGCGCCGTACGACGCGCGGGCGGACGTCCTGCGCTTCGAGGTCACCTCCGAGCGGGCGGGCGGTGGCGTCTGGGGACCGCCGCGGCGATGGGAGTTCTCCGGCGGCGTCCGCTGGGACGGATCCTGAAGGGGAGCGCGGGTTAAGATCCCGGCGAATCCGCGATGAAATTGTCCGTCGTCGTCCCCGTCTACAACGAAGAGGGCAACCTGCCCGAGCTCCTGTCGCGGCTCGCCGGCGTCATGGACGGGCTCCGTGGGCCGTACGAGCTCGTGTTCGTCGACGATGGCAGCCGCGATGGCTCGCTCGAGATCCTGAAGGCGGCGGCGCGCGAGCGCCCCGAGACGATCCGGGTCCTCGAGCTCGCGCGCAACTTCGGCCAGCACCAGGCCATCCTCGCCGCCTTCGAGAACGTGACGGGCGACGTCGTCGTCACGCTCGACGCCGACCTCCAGAACCCGCCCGAGGAGATCCCGAAGCTCCTGGCGAAGATCGCCGAAGGCTACGACGTCGTCGGCGGCGTGCGGCAGGACCGCCAGGACGCGTTCCTCCGCAAGGCGGCCTCGCGCCTGGTCAACCGCGTCACGACGTTCATCACGCGCTTGAAGCTGACGGACTTCGGCTGCATGCTCCGCGCGTATTCCAAGGACGTGATCGAGGAGATCAACCGCTGCGACGAGGCGTCGACCTTCATCCCGGCGCTCGCCCAGAGCTTCGCGCGCCGGCCGACGGAGGTCGAGGTCGCGCACTCGGCCCGGCGGCACGGCACCTCGAACTACTCGCTCTACCGGCTCGTCCGCCTGAACTTCGACCTCATGACGGGCTTCTCGCTCGTGCCCCTCCAGGTGTTCGGCCTGATGGGCACCCTCGTCGCGATCGGCGGCGTGGCGTTCGGCCTCTTCCTCTTCGTGCGCCGCCTCGTGGTCGGGGCCGAGGTCGAAGGCGTCTTCACCCTCTTCGCCATCCTCTTCACGCTGCTCGGCGTGGCGATGGCGGGCCTGGGGCTCGTCGGCGAGTACGTCGGGCGGATCTACCTGCAGGTCCGGGGCCGGCCCCGGTTCCGGGTGCGCCACGTCTACGGCGGCGCGCGGCCGCCGGGCGGCGGCGCATGAGCCCGCCGCGGATCGCGGTCTTCGCGTACTCGGGGACGGGCCACGCGTGCCTCGACGTCCTCCTGAAGCGCGGCCGCCGCCCCGTGCTCGTCGCGACCCACCGCGACGCGCCGGAGGAGGCCCGGTGGTTCCCGAGCGTCGCCGAGCTCGCGCGGTCGGCCGGCATCGAGCCCGTCTTCATCGACAACCCGCTCGACCCCACGGCGCTCGCGCGCGTGAAGATCGCGGCGCCGGACCTCCTGTTCTCCTTCTACTACCGGGGCCTGCTCCCGGCGGAGATGCTCGCGCTGCCCCGCCTCGGCGCGTACAACATGCACGGCTCGCTACTGCCGAAGTTCCGCGGCCGCGCGCCCGTCAACTGGGCGGTGCTCAAGGGCGAGAAGCAGACGGGCGCCACGCTCCACGTCATGACCGAGCGGGCGGACCAGGGGCCGATCGTCGACCAGGAGGCCGTGCCGATCGGCCCGGACGACACCGCGATCGAGGTCCAGCGCCGCGTGACCGCCGCGGCCGCGGCGATCCTCGAGCGCCGCCTCGAGGACCTCGAGGCCGGCCGCGTGCGGGCGACGCCGCAGGACGAGTCGCGCGCCACGCGGTTCGGCCGGCGCCGCCCCGAGGACGGGCACATCGACTGGAGCCGTCCGGCCCGGGAGGTGCACGACCTCGTGCGCGCCGTGACCCACCCGTATCCGGGAGCGTTCACCGAGCTCTTCGGCCCGCGGACCTTCGTCTGGCGCACGCGGCTGCCGGGCCTGGCGGCGCACGATACATTCCCCGGCCAGGTGCGCGGGGAAGACGGGCGCCTCCACGTCGCGTGCGGGGACGACCGGTACGTCGAGATCCTGTCCCTGCAGCCGGAGGGCGGGGAGGAGATCGACGCGGCGCGGTTTCTCGCGACGAACGGGTAGGGGGTAGGGATGCGGGTCCTGATTCTCGGGGTCAACGGGTTCATCGGCAACGCCCTGACCGAGCGCATCCTGCAGTCGACCGACTGGCACGTGTCGGGCCTCGACGTGGGCTCGGACAAGATCGCGCCCTTCCTCGACAACCCGCGCTTCACGTACCTCGAGGGCGACATCGCCATCAACAAGGAGTGGATCGAGTACCAGGTCAAGAAGTGCGACGTGGTCCTTCCGCTCGTCGCGATCGCGACACCCGCGGCCTACGTGCGCGAGCCGCTGGCGGTCTTCGAGCTCGACTTCGAGGAAAACCTCCGGATCGTCAAGCAGGCCGTGCGGTACGGCAAGCGCGTCGTCTTTCCCTCGACCTCGGAGGTCTACGGCATGTGCCCCGACGCCGAGTTCGACGAGGACTCCTCGCCGCTGGTCTACGGCCCGATCCAGAAACAGCGCTGGATCTACTCGTGCTCCAAGCAGCTGCTCGACCGGGTCATCTGGGCCTACGGCACGAAGGGCCTCCAGTTCACGCTCTTCCGACCGTTCAACTGGTTCGGGCCGCACCTCGACGACATCGACTCGCCCAAGGAAGGCTCGAGCCGGGTGCTGACGCAGTTCCTCCACAACATCCTCTACGGGGAGCCCATCAAGCTCGTCGACGGCGGGACGCAGCGGCGGTCCTTCACGTACATCTCGGACGGCATCGACTGCCTCATGAAAATCCTCGAGAACCGGGGCGGGGCGGCCGACGGCGGGATCTTCAACATCGGCAACCCGACGAACGACCTCTCGATCCGGGAGCTCGCGCTCCGCATGGTGGCGGCCGTCGCGACCCATCCCGGGTACGAGGACTTCGGGAAGCGGGCCGAGCTCGTCGACGTCGCCTCCGGCGAGTACTACGGCGCGGGCTACCAGGACATCCTGACGCGCGTGCCCTCGATCCGCCGCGCCCGGAAGATCCTCGGCTGGGAGCCGAAGGTGTCGCTCGACGAGGGCATCCGCCAGACGCTCGACTTCTACCTGACGCGGCGCCGGTCCGAGCGATGATTCCCCGTCGCGTCGCCCTCAAGGTCGACTGCGACACCGCCGAGGGCACCCGCGACGGGGTGCCGCGACTGCTCGGGATCTTCGCGGCCCGGGGGATCCGCGCCACGTTCTTCTTCACGCTGGGGCCCGACCGGTCGGGCCTCGCCGTGCGCCGGGTCTTCACCCGCAAGGGGTTCCTCAGGAAGATGCTCCGGTCGCGCGCGCCGTCGCTCTACGGTTGGCGGACGATGCTCTCGGGCACGCTCCTGCCGGCGCCGATGATCGGCGAGCGCTGCGCCGACGCGATGCGCGCGGCCGCCCGGGCGGGCCACGACTCGGGCGTCCACGGCTGGGACCACGTCCGCTGGCACGACCAGCTCGACGCGATGACGGCCGAGGAGATCCGGGCCGACTACGGCCGGGCGCACGCCGAGTACCTCCGGATCTTCGGCGTCCCGGCGCGGGCGAGCGCGGCGCCCGGCTGGACGGCCAACGCGCGGTCGCTCGAGGCGCAGGAGGAGCGGTCGCTCCTGTACGCCTCCGACACGCGCGGCGGGTCGTACTTCTTCCCCGAGGCGGACGGCCGCGTGTTCCGGACCCTCGAGATCCCGACGACGCTGCCGACCCTCGACGAGACGCTCGGCTGGGACGACCTGCGCACGGACGAGGACCAGCGCGCGTACTTTCGCGCCGCCGCGCGCGGGACCCAGGTGCATACCATTCACGCCGAGGTCGAGGGACGGTCCAAGGCCGGCCTCTTCGAAGGGATCCTGGACGACTGGCTGGCCGACGGCGTCGCGTTCCCGAAGCTCTCGGAGCTGGCGCGGGAGGTGCTCGCGCACCACGAGGCGATCCCGGCGCGGTCGATCACGCGGACGACCCTTCCCGGGCGCGCGGGCTTCGTGACGACGGGCTGGCCCGAGACGCCGGCGCACGCGTGACGGGGGCGCGCCGGGTCCTCCTCGCGGCCGCGTTCCTCGCGGCGCTCGGCCTGCGCGTCGCCCTGCTCGTCCGGTTTCGCGGCAACTTCGACGCCGGGTCCTACGCGCAGGTCGCGGAGATCGTGCGGCGCGGGGGAGACCTCTACGGCGAGACCCATCGGTACAACTACGCGCCGGCCTGGGCGGTCGTGGTTTCCGCCGCGGCGTGGCTCGCGGCGGCGATGACGGTCTCGCTCGGGACCGTCGTGGGCGGGCTCCTCATCGCGACGGACGTCGCGACGGCCGCGGTCCTGTACCGGCTGGGCGGTCGCGGCCGCCGGGGCGCGGCCGCGGCCCTGCTCTTCTTCGCGAACCCGGTCTCCGTGATCGTGACGGGCCACTACCTCCAGTTCGACAACGTCGCGATCCTCTTTCTGCTCCTCGCGGTCCTGGCCGCGCGTCGCCTCCCCGAGGGGAGAGTCGGCGCCGCTGCCGCGCTGTCCGCGTCGCTCCTCGTCAAGCACGTGACGGCCTTCTTTCCGTTGCTCTTCGTCGGGGGGAGCGGCCGGAAGGGGCTCGGGCGCTTCGCGGCCGCCGTGCCGTACGCGGTCTTCGCGGCCTCCTTCGTGCCGTTCTGGAGGTCCTGGCCGGCGATCCGGGAGAACGTCTTCGGCTATCGCGGCGGAATCGAGGTCTACGGCGTCGGGCTCCTGCGCACGCTGCCGGCGGTCCCGTCCTGGCTGCCGATGGCCCTCTTCCTCGCCGCGGTCGCGGCCGCGATCGTCATCGGCCGCAAGCTCGAGCTCGCCCGCGCCTGCCTGCTCCTCTTCATCGTCATGCTGATCTTCACCCCGGGCATCAACGAGTACTACTTCGTGTGGCCGATCGCCCTGGGCTCCCTCTTCGGCGGCGCCGGTTACGCCCTCTACACGCTGATGACGGCGGGGTTCTACTTCGGCGGTTCGCTCGAGGGCCTCGGAATCGAGAACGCCCACTTTCCCGGGTGGCACGGCGTCTGGTGGAGCCTCGTCTTCTGGTGCGCCTGGGACGCTCGGCGACGGAGTATCCTGTCCCGCGAGTGACGGAGAAACCGCGGCCCGGCGTCCGGCCGGAGATCTGGCTCACCCTCGCCTCCGTCGCCGGCTCCTTCCTCGTGTACTGGCCGTTCCGGGCGGACATGTCCGCCGTCTACCGGTTCTGGGACGGGCCGAACTACCTGACGGTCGCGAAGACGCTCTACGCGGTCGATCCCGGGAACCCGCTGCTCGCGTACGTCTACGAGCCGACGTACTTCCTGACGCACCTGCCACTCTACCCGCTCGCCGTGCGGGCGCTGGCCTGGATTTCGGGGTACGAGGCGGCGCTCCTGCTGGTGTCGGTGCTCGCCTCGGTCGCCGCCGTCCTTCTCTTCTACCGCCTCGCCCGCGACGTCTGGAGGCTGCCCTCGCCGGAGTTTCTCTCGCTCGTCTTTCTCTTCCTCCCGCCCCGCTGGCTCCTCTATCGCTCGACCGGCGCGACCGAGTCGCTGGCGATCGCCCTGACGCTTTCGGCCGTCTTCTTCTTCGAGAGGGCGCGGTACGGCCGCGCCTCGCTCGCCGCCGGCCTCGCGACGCTGACCCGGATCTCCGGCCTGATGCTCGCCCCGGCCTTCGCCGTCGCCCTCGCCCGCGAGCGCAAGTGGCGCGCGTGGCCCTGGCTCGCGCTCATCCCGGCGGGGCTCTTCGGCTACTTCGTCTTCTGCGCGGTGCGCTTCGGGAACTTCTTCGCCTACTTCGCTCCGCACGGGGAGAAGGTCGCGGCCCTGCGCCCCTTCGGCTTCCTGCCGACCCTCTTCTCGAAGGGCCTGTACCACCAGGTCGAGTTCCACATCCTGCTGTTCCTGGTCTACGCGGTGGGCGCCTCGCGCCTGCGGACCCGGTTCCCGGTCCTCTTCTGGTACTGCGTCTTCGAGCTCGCCCTGCTCGTCCTGGTCTCGACGGAGGACTGGAGCCGCTACTTCCTCGCGATGGCGCCCTTCGCGCTCGTCGTCGGGTACCACGACCTCATCGACACGCGGGCCTTCCGCTGGATGTTCCCGGTCTTCGCCGCCCTCTCGGTGTACTACGCGTGGGGCGTGATCCCCCTGAACGGCTGCCGGCCCGACATCTACCAGGGCCTGCTCATGCACCTGAAGATCGCGGCGCCGGGCTCGGCCCCGTAGCGCGCGCGGCCGCCGCCACCGCCAGCGCGGCGAGGAGCGCCGCCGCCTGGATCGCGACGCCCCGCCGGAACGGCCGGCGGTCGTACTCGATCTCGACCCGGTGGCGCCCGGCCGGAACTGCGACCGCGAGGTCCCGCGCGTTGGCGACGGTGACGGGGACGCTGGCGCCGTCGAGGCGGGCGCGCCAGGCCGGGAAGAAGGTGCGCGAGAGGAGGAGGTAGCCCGGAGCATCCGCCTCGACCTCGGCGGCGGCGCGATCGGCGGTGGCGAACGCGACCTCGAGCTTCGCCGAGGAGGCCGGGGCCGCCGGCGGATCCTCGTCGCGCGGCCCGGGAAAAGCGATGTCGGTCTCGGGAGAAAAGCGCGGCGAGCGGACGAGCTCGAGCGTGCCCGAGAGCGAGCGTCGTCGCCAGGCCCGCCCCGCCCAGCGGAGCTCCGGCAGCGGATCCGGATTCTCGAACAGCACGAGGCGCCGGCCCGCGACCGCGAACCCCGTGGTCGCCCGGAAGAGCGGGTGCTCCTCGCCCTCCTCGGCGAGCGCCCAGCGCCCGCCGTAGAGGCGGAGCAGGCGGTCGCGCTCTTCCGGCGTCGACGCGTCCGCGGCCTCGCTGGCGAGGCGGTTGTAGAACCCGTAGGAGCCGTCCGGATCGTTCTCGAAGAGGTAGCGCGCGCCGAACTCGGAGGCGGTCGCGGGCACGAGCTCCTCCAGGATCACGCGCGCGGTCTTCTCGGAGCGCGGCAGCGCCCCCGGAGGATCGGCGGGGAGAGCCGCCATGTCGAACCGGGGCAGGCGGGCCGAGACGTGGAGGCGCCCGGGCCCCTCCATGCGCGCGAGCAGTGCGGGCGGGCGGGCGAGGTCCTTCTCCTTCGCGGCCACGAAGAGGGGCAGCCCCCAGACGAGCGCCGAGAGGAGCGTGAGAAGCCCGAGCAGGTACCCCGGCTCGCGCCCGCCCCGGCGGAGCACGAGTGCCGCGGCGAGGATGACGAGCGCGCCGACGAGGACGTCGCCGCGGACCGCCGAGCGGAAGGCCTCGAGAAACGCCGCCGGGTTGTCGGAGATCTGCGCGACGGCCGGCGCGGATCGGCGGTCGAGGGCTCCGCCGGGCGAGGCGAGCCACCAGGCCGAGGCCAGAAGCACGAGCAGGAGGCCGACGATGGCGCCGTCCCGTCGCGTCGGGCGCCGCCGCGCGAGGACCGCCGCCGCCAGCCCCGCGAGGAGCGCGACGCAGAGGGTCGCTGGCAGGTAGAACTTGATCGGGTAGCGCAGCTTCCGGAGGAACGTCACCGCGTAGACGAGGCGGTAGAAAGGCAGGGCAAAGCCGAAGGAGAGGAGGAGACCCAGGATCCCCCCGGCCGCGAGCAGGGCCGTGACCCGGCCCCAGAACTCCCTCCGGACCGCCGCGAGGAGAAGGAGGAGCAGCGGCACGACGCCGAAGGTCACGGCCCAGATGTAGACGAGGCTGCGCTCGCCGACGGAGGCGAGCCAGTTCTCGCCGCCGCCGAGAAGCCCGGGGTCGCCCCCGAAGCGCGGCAGCAGCCACTCGATTGCCCGCGCCGGGGTGAAGGCCGCCGCGCCGAACGCACGCTCGGAGTAGAGGTGCTGGCCGCGGTAGGTCAGCGGAAAGACGTCGGCCAGCGGCAGCAGGAGCGGCGCCGCCAGGGCGAGCGCGAGGGCGCCCGCCGCCGCTCCGCCGCCGGCCAGGGACGCGAGCGCCCGCGCCCGCTCGTCGCGGGGACGCGTCAGGGCCTTTCCGATCGCGAGGACGCCGCCGAGCGCGAGCGTGAGGAGGGAGATCGCGGGCTCGCCGGCCAGCAGCTGCAGGCCGAGCGCCAGCCCCGCCGCCGCGGCGGCGCGCGAGGTCTCCGCGAGGCCGCGCGACCCGGCCAGGGCGAGAACGGCCGCCGCGCACCACGGCATCCACGCGGCCGCGGCGATGGAGTTCATGAACGCCGAGCCGTAGGACAGCATCATCCCGGAGAACGCGAAGACGACCCCGGAGAGGAAGGCGGCGTCCTCGGCGAGGCCGAGCGCGCGGGCGAGGCGGCGCGCGCCGAAGAACGCCCACACGACGTGGAGCAGGTAGTGCAGGTTGAACGCCACGCCGGGCGAGGCCACGCGCTCCAGAAGGAACGTCGGATAGAGCAGCACCGCGTTGGGATTGGCGAGGAGCGGCTGGCCGCCCGAGGCCGAGGCGTTGACGAACGGCACCTCGCCCGACGCGAGCGAGGCGACGGCGATGCGCCGCCACGGCCAGTGCGTGATCTGGGCGTCGCGAAAGACGAGCCGGCGGTCGCCGAGGATCTCGGGCAGGAGGGGCAGGGAGAAGAGCACGACGACCGCGAGGCTCGAGAGCGACGCGCGGCGCGACGGCATCGCGGTCAGTGTACAGTGGAAGCCACGGATGATCGACGCGCAGGAGGCGGGCGCGCGGCGGGCGACGGCGGCGGTCCTCTTCGCATTCGCCTTCCAGTGCGTCTGGTTCACGGGCCTCTTCCCGCCGTTCTGGAACCCCAACGAGCTCTCGCGGTTCCAGGCCGTCGTTTCGATGGCGGAGTGGAAGACGCTCTCGATCGACCAGGCGGTCGCCGCGCTCGGCGACCACGAAGACAAGGCGGTCTCGGGCGGGCGGTTCTACTCCAACAAGGCGCCGGGTCTCGCCTTCGCGGCGTATCCGGCCTACCGGCTGCTGCGCCTCGTGTTCCCGGCGCCGACGCCCGTCATCCGCCGGGCCGCTGCTGTGGGCGCTCCGCCTTCTGACGGTCTCGCTCGTCTCGATCCTGGCCCTGCGGCGCCTGGCCGTCCGGCTCCGATCTTCCGGGGCCCACCCGGCGGCGTCGCCGCTCGTGACGCTCGCCGCCGCTTTCGGCACCCCGTACCTCTTCTACGCGCGGTCCCTGTTCGCGCACGCCTGGAGCGCGGCGCTGCTCCTCCTCGCGTGGGACCGGCTGCGGGCGAGCGAAGAGGCCGGGTCCCGGCGCGGCGCCGCGGCCGCCGGCCTCGCGGGGCTCTTCGCCGGCTGGGCGGTGATCTCGGAGTACACCGTGGCCCCGATCGCCCTCGTCCTGGCCGTGCGCGCCCTCGCGCGGCCCGACCGGCGGCGGCTCGCCGCCTTCGCCGTCGGAGCGGCCGTGCCGCTCGGGCTTCTCCTCGCCTACGACGCGGTCTGCTTCGGCTCGCCGTTCACGCTCTCCTCCGCGCGCGAAGCCGATCCCGCCTACGCGGCGCTCGCGGGGCGCGGCGTCTTCGGGCTGGGGGCCCCGAACGGCCGCGTCGCGAGCGAGCTCCTCCTCGGGCCGACCCGGGGCGTGCTGCTCTTCTCGCCGTTTCTCCTCTGGTCGATCGGCGGCGCCCTGCGCTGGTGGCGCTCCGGGAAGGACCGGGCCGACTGCGCGTTCGTCCTCGCCGCGACCGGCCTCTTCGCCCTCGCCCTGACCGGCTATCCGAACTGGCACGGCGGCTGGTCGCTCGGGAGCCGCTACCTGCTGCCCGCCGTCCTCCTGGCCGCCCTTCCGGCGGGACGGGCTCTGGAGTCGGCGCTCTCGCGGGGCCTCTTCGTCGCGGCCACGGTCTGCGCCGTCGGCGCCCACGCGCTCATGACCTCGACCTTCGCGCACCTCTCGCCCGACCAGGCCTGGCCGGCCGTGACGACCTCGGCGTGGTTCCTCGCCCGCGGCTGGGTGGCGCAGAGCCTCGGCACGGTGGTCGGCCTCGGCGCCGTGGCGTCGCTCGTCCTTCCGTGGGCGGTCGCGCTCTTCGCCTTCGCGCTCGTCGTGCGGGCGGCGCGGCCGGTCCGGCCCGCGGTTCCCGTCGCAATCCTCGCCGGCGCGGCGCCGCTTCTCGCGCTGCTCCTGCGGCCGCCGGCGCTCTCCTACGAGGGGCGCCTGTGGCGGGCCGCGGCGCTCGGCGCCTTCTCGGGCCGGGACCCGGGACGGCAGGAGCTTCGCGCGACCGCGCTCGAGGCCTCGACGCCGGAAGAGCGGCGCCGGGCCATGGGGATGTGGAGGGTCTACGGGCCTGCGCCGCCTCCCGCGCCGGGTCCCTGAGCCTCGTCGACGATCTCGTAGACGGCCCAGCGCGCGACCCAGCGTCCTCCCCGGGGGATCGCGCTCTGCGAGCGGTGGATCAGCCGGAAATGCTTCAGCGGGGCGATCTCGAGGCCCGGCACGCTTCCGCCGCGCGCTTCGAAGTCGTAGAGCCGCGACTGCATCGTGCCGAAGTACGCGGCCGTCGGGACCGGCCCCTCCGGCCCGTTCTCGAGGAGCGGCGGTTTGCCGAGGTACGAGGCGTAGTCGTTCATGCGCGGCACGAGGTCCGTCGCCACGACCCAGCGCGCGCGGTGGCGCCGGGCGATGGCCAGGGCGTCCTCCTCGCTCGGCGCGAGGAAGAACCGGATCGAGTCGAGAAAGCCGTAGCCGAAGTTGTTCGCGACGACCGGGAGCCCGGCCCCGTAAAGAAGCATGTGCCCGAGCGACCACGGCGCCATCACCGCGGAGGCGCGGCCGAGGCTCTCGGGGAAGGGCGGCGGGCCCAGAAGCCGGGGGTCACTGGCGTCGATCGCGTGGGGAACCTTCGCGCGCATCCAGTCGAGCGTCTCGAAGAGGTCCGAGCCCGGGACCGGCGTGCTTGCCAGCTCTTCTCTCAGGCCCGGCGCCATCGGCAGCGCCAGGACGAGGCCCGCCGCGGCGGCGACGAGCCGGCGGGGAAGCCCCGAGAGCGACGGGCCCCGCCCGCGCACCCGCGCGGCGGAGAAGCGGGCCGCCTCGACCAGCGCGAGCGCCGCGAGCGGGGCGGCGTAGTAGACGTTGAGCCGCTGCGAAACCGCGAGGAAGAGCGTGACGGCGCCCCAGATCGCGAGCGCGCCGTGCACGCCGGGGCGGACGCCGCGGAGGGCGCGCGCGCCCCACACGAGGACGGCGAGGGGCGCAAGAAAGAACGCCGCCGAAAGCTGCCGCCAGGCGAGGCCGGGTCCGTCGGCGAAGAGCGGGCGCGCCTCGAAGATGCCCTTGAGCCAGTCCTTCGGATACGACACGTAGCCGCCCTGTCCCGCCGCCTCCTGCGTCGCGCCGGCGACGTAGCCGATCCCGTTGGCGACGCCGGCGGAAAGCGGCGCCGCGAAGGGGAGGGTCGCCGCGGCCGCCGCCGCGACGAGCGCGAGGGTCCCGTAGATCTCGCCGCGCGAGGCCCGGCCCCGGAGACTCCGGACGGCGAGCGCGAGCGCCGCGGTGCCGCCGCAGAGCGCGGCGAGGAAGAGCGGCTGGAAGAACCCGAAGGAGACGTACGTCAGGGGAGGCCGAACCCAGCCGAGCCAGGCCGCGGTCGCCGCGGCGGTCAGGGCGGCCGGGAGCCCCAGCGTCCACAGGCAGGCGCGGAGCACGCTCGCTTTGCGCCGGATCGACTCGACGAAGAGGGCGAGCGCGAGTATCGCGCCCCAGTAGATCGCGCCCTGCCACGTCAGGACCGCGATCGCCAGGGCCACGCCGGCCCACGCCTCGCGGCCCGCGTTGCCGGGGGCGTCGGGCCGCTCGCGGCTGCGGAGAAAGAGGAGGAGCGTCAGCAGTCCGGCGAAGGACTCGGCCGCGTGCTGGTCCGTGTGGCCGTACTGCGTCCAGAGGACGTGCGCCGGGCAGACCGCCAAGAATGCGGCGGCGGCGAGCGCGGCCGCGGCGGACCGCCTCCGCAGGCGCCGGCCGAGGAGCGCGGCGAGAACGATCGTTCCGGCGGCGAGCGTCACCGGGACCCAGGCGGCCGCGCGAGCGATCTGCTCGTCGGTCGCCCGCGCGCCGTGCACGAGCCGCGCCGGGAGGGCGAGCGCGACGTCGTAGAGCGGCGGCCAGATCGGCACGCCCCCGTCGGGAAAATTCATCAGCGGGTCGAAGAGGATCGTGCGCGGAAAGCGTTCGGCGGCGAAGCGCGCCCGGCGCAGGTGATACGCCGAATCCGAGTCGAAGGGCCGCATTCTCCCGCTTCCGGCGACCTGCTCCCGCGTATGCAGCCGCAGCGCGACGCCCATCGCCACCGCCGCGCACACCCCGAGCCCCAGAAGAACTCGTCGAGCCATTCCCTCGATTATGAGACCGTCCCCCGCTTACTGCTTACTGCTTACTGCTTACCGACTCGCGTATCATTCCGGGAGCGCCGTGAAGCTTTCCGTCCTGATCCCCGTCTACAACGAAGAGCGGACCATCGACGAGATCCTCCGGCTCGTCACGAGCGAGCCGACGGAGAAGGAAGTCGTCGTCGTGGACGACGGCTCGACCGACGGGACCCGCGAGAAGCTCCGCGCCTGGGACGGCCGCGCCGGGGTCCGCGTGATCCTGCAGCCGAAGAACCTCGGCAAGGGCCGGGCCGTCCGCACGGCGCTCGAGGCCGCCCGGGGCGAGATCCTGATCATCCAGGACGCCGACCTCGAGTACGACCCGGCCGAGTATCCGCAACTGCTCAAGCCGATCGAGTCCGGCCGCGCGGACGTCGTCTTCGGCTCGCGCTTCGTCGGCAGCTCCGAGCACCGCGTCCAGAACTTCTGGCACCAGCAGGGCAACCGCGTTTTGACGCTCATCTCCAACGTCGTCACGGGCCTGAACCTCTCGGACATGGCGACCTGCTACAAGGCGTTTCACCGCCGCGTCGTACCGGCGCTCGACCTCCAGTCGCCGGGCTTCGGCGTCGACGCCGAGATCACGGCCAAGGTGGCCCGGGGAGGGTTCCGGATCTTCGAGGTGCCGGTCTCGTACTTCGGCCGCTCGCAGGCCGAGGGCAAGAAGATCCGCCTGAAGGACGGCTTCTCGGCGCTCGGGGCGCTCGTCCGGCACCGTTTCGGGCCGGGCCCGAAGCGTTGAAAGCCCCCGCGGCCCTCCTCGGCGCGCTCCTCCTCGCGGGGGCCGCCGTCTTCCTCGTCCGCGACCACACGCGGGAGGACGCCCTCTCGGCCGACGAGCCGATCCACATCCTCTCGGGGTACTTCGCCGTCGCGAAGCGGTCGGCGATCGTCAACATCGAGCACCCGCCGCTCATGAAGGTGCTCGCGGGCCTCTCGCTCGCGGCGCTGCCCCTGGCGCCGCCGCCGGCGAAGATCCCGATGGGCAACCTCTTCGTCAACTACGGTCCGGATTTCTTCTACCGCAACCGGGTCCCTCCCGACCGGATCATCGCGGCCGCGCGCGCGCCGTTCCTGGGGGTCCTGGCGGTCCTGCTGCTGCTCGTCTTCTTCGCGGGCAAGGCGCGCTACGGCCCGGCGGCCGCGCTCTTCGCCGTGGCGCTGCTGGCGTTCGATCCGAACCTGCTGGCGCACGCCGGCGTGGTGCACACGGACCTCGGCGCCGCGCTGGCGTTTCTGGCGACGGTGCTCGCCTGGAACGCCGCCGAGAAGCGACCCTCGGCCGCGCGCGTCGCGCTCGCCGCCGTGTGCCTCGGGCTCGCGCTGACCACGAAGTTCTCGGCCGTCTACCTCGCGCCGATCCTCCTTCTCCAGACGCTCCTCGAAGCCCGGCGGGGCGGAGGCTCCGGCCGGCGGCTCCTCGGGAGTCTCGGCCGGCTCGCGGCGGTGGGCGCCGGCGCCCTCCTCGTCGTGCTCGCGGTCTATGCCCCGGTGACGGCGGGGATGGACCGCGCCGACCAGAAGACGATCATCCGCGAGAAGGTCGGCGGGCTCGGGAAGGCGCCGGAGCTCGCGGAGCGCATCGTGTCGTTCGCCGACGTTTCCGCGCCGCTCGCGCACTACGTCGGGGGCCTCGCGTCGGTCGCGCGCCAGAACGCGGTCGGGGGCGGGATCACGTACCTCGACGGGAAGCTGTCGACCGACGGCTTCCCGCAGTACTTCTTCGTGGCCTTCGCCGTGAAGTCGACGCTCGCGTTCCTCGCCGTGGCGCTCGCCGTCCTCGGGGCCGCCCTCCTTCGGCGGCCGGGTCTCTCCGAGGAGTGGCGCCTCTTCGGCGTGCCGGTCCTCGTCCTCTTCCTGGCGTCGATCGGGACGACCTACAACATCGGGATCCGGCACCTCCTGCCGGTGTACCCGTTCCTCGCCCTCTTCGGTGCCGCCCTCTTCGCGCGGACGTGGGCGCGCCGGGGGCAGTCGCCGAGGCGCCGGCTCGCCGCGGCCGCCTGGCTCGTGCTCCCGCTCGCGAGCCTCGTCGAGGTGGCGCGGATCCACCCGTTCGAGCTGTCCTACTTCAACCCGCTCGCGGGCGGGCCGGAGGCCGGGGCGCGGATCCTGACCGACTCCAACATCGACTGGGGCCTCGACCTGCGGCGCCTGCGGGCGGAGCTCTCCCGGCGCGGCGTGAAGCGGGAGGACCTGATGGTCTCCTACTTCGGGGGAGACAACGTCTCGTACCGGCTGGGCGTGCCCGACTTCTCGGCGCTGCCGGTCGTGCGGGGGAAGCTCGCCGCCATCTCGGTCTTCCTGCTGACGGCGGGCCCCGAGTTTTCCGCGTATCATGGCGACGAAGCCATGGCCGAGGCGCAGCGCGGCCTGCAGCGCGTCATCGCGCGCTCGAGGCCGGTCGGCCGGGTCGGGCATTCGATCTACCTCTTCGAGCTGCCGGAGCGAGTAACGCCGTGAAGCTGTCCGTCGTGATGCCCGCGTACAACGAGGCCAAGACGATCCGCGAGATCGTGCGCCGGGTCCAGGCCGTGCCGGTCGACAAGGAGATCGTCATCGTCGACGACGGCTCGACGGACGGAACGCGGGACATTCTCCGCGAGCTCGACGGCAAGGACGGCGTGCGCGTGATCTTCCAGCCGTTCAACCAGGGCAAGGGCGCGGCCGTCTCGGCGGGGTTTCACCACGCGACCGGCGACGTCGTCATCGTCCAGGACGCGGACCTCGAGTACGACCCGATGGAGTACCTGAAGCTCCTCGCGCCGATCGAGCAGGGCCACGCCGACGTCGTGTACGGCTCGCGGTTCCTGGGCGGCGGCGCCCGCCGGGTGCTCTACTTCTGGCACACGATCGGCAACCGCTTCCTGACGCTCGCGTCCAACATGTTCACGAACCTGAACCTGACGGACATGGAGACCTGCTACAAGATGTTCCGCCGCGAGGTCGTCTCCTCGATGCGGATCGAGTCCAGGCGCTTCGGCATCGAGCCCGAGATCACGGCCAAGGTCGCGCGGCGCGGCTACCGGATCTACGAGGTCCCGATCTCCTACTACGGCCGGACCTACGAGGAAGGCAAGAAGATCGGGTGGAAGGACGCCTTCTCGGCGCTCTGGACGATCGTCCGCCACTCGGTGCGCGAGGCCGAGGACCCGAAGAACGTCGGCCACGTGACGCTCGCCCGGATGGGCCGGCTCGACGGCTACAACCGCTGGCTCGCCGGCCTCTTCGAGCGCTCGGTCGGCTCGCGCGTGCTCGAGATCGGCGCGGGCTTCGGCAACATGACGCGGCACATGACGGGCCGGGAGCTCGTCGTCGCCTCGGACCTCGATCCGGTGGCCCTCGAGTACCTGCGCGGGACCTTCCGCGACGAGCCCGGGGTGCGGGTCGCCTCGTACTCCTTCCCGCTCGGCGAGGCGGAGCGGGCCGAGATCCGGTCGCTCGCGATCGACACGGTCGTGTGCCTCAACGTGCTCGAGCACATCGCCCAGGACACCGAGACGCTGGCCGACTTCTTCGCCCTGCTGTCTCCGGGCGGCCGCCTGGTCCTCATCGTGCCGGCGCTCCAGAGGCTCTACGGCTCGCTCGACGAGCACCTGCACCACGTCCGCCGCTACGAAAAGGCCGAGCTCGAGCAGAAGATCCGGGCCGCGGGGTTCGAGCTCCAGGACGTGCGCTTCCTGAACCGTCCCGGCATTCTCGGCTGGTGGGTCAACGGCAAGCTCCTCCGGCGCCGCGTGCTCCCCGCCTCCCAGCTCGCCGCCTTCAAGCTTCTCCTCCCGATCCTGAAGCGCGAGGAGGCGAATCCGCCTTCGGTGGGCATGTCGCTGCTGGCGATCGCACGGAAGCCGGCGTGAAACCGCCCCCCGGGGGCGGCGACCCGGGCCTCGACCGGCGCCGCGCCCTCGGCTTCTTCCTCCTCGCCCTCCTCGTCCTCCTCGTTCTCCTCGTTCGCCTCGCGATCGCCGCCCGCTTCCGCGGCAACTACGACACCGACTCGTTCCGGATCGCCGCCGAGGCCGTGCTCTCGGGCCAGAACGTCTACGCCGCGACCGAGCGCTACAACTACAGCCCCGTCTGGGCCTACACGGTCGCCGGGCTCTGGACGCTCGCCGGGGCGGATGCCGCGCGCTTCGTCTTCCTGCTCGGCCTCCTCGCGACGGCCGCCGACGCCGCCGCGGCGGCGCTCGTCTTCGCGATCGCCCTTCGCCTCCGACGCACCCGGGAGTCGGCGCTCGGGGCGGCGCTTCTCTTCTTCGCGAATCCCGTGTCGGTCCTGGCCTCGAGCGCGCACGGCCAGTTCGACGGCCTCGCGATCGTGCCGCTGCTCGGAGCGATCCTCGTGACGATCGAGGCGGGAGGCCTCGCCGATCGCCGGCGGAAGGGATGGGCGACGGCCCTCCTGTCCGCTTCGCTCCTCGTCAAGCACGTGACGGCCTTTCACCCGCTTCTCTTCTGGCGGCGCGTGCGCCGTCCCGGCCTTTCCGACGCGGCGCTCGCGGTCCCGTATGCCGCGCTCGCGCTGTCGTTCCTGCCGTTTGCGGGCGCGGGCCCCGCGATCTGGGCGAACGTCGTGGCGTACGGCGCCCGGGGGGCCAAGCCGTCGGCGTGGACGGCCCTGCTCGAGATCCCCCGCGGGCAGCGGTTCGTGCTCTTCGCGATCCTCGCCGCGGCCGTCGCGTGGGCCGTCTCCGCGACCCGCCGCGAGGAGCTGCCGCGCGCCGCGCTCGTCCTCTGGCTCGCGGTCCTCGTGGCGCTGCCGACGTACGGGATCCAGTACCTCGTCTGGCCGCTCGCCGTCGGCGCCCTCTACCCGTCGGCGGGCCTCGGCGTCTACGCCTTCGCGGCGGCGATCTTTCACTCGTCCTGGAGCCTGGATCTCGCCTGGCCGCTCCAGGTCTCCTCGGTCGGGACCTGGCTCGCGGCCGCGTTCTGGCTCGCCCAGGAGGCGGTGGGCCTGCGCGCGCGCGGCCGCCGGCCGCAGTCCGCGGACGCCGCGGCCGGAGAGTCGGCCGCGTGAGCCGGAGCCGCTTCCTTCTCGTCTTCGGCCTCGTCCTCGTCCTGCGCGTCGCCGTCGCGGCGAGGTTCCGCGGCAACTTCGACACGCAGTCGTTCCTGATCGTCGTCCGCGGCGTCCTGTCCGGCCAGAACGTCTACGCGCTGACGGACCGCTACAACTACAGCCCCGTCTGGGCGTTCGTCTCGACGGGCGTCTGGCTGGCCTCGGGCGGAAACGTCGGCACCTTCGTGCTGCTCGTGGGCCTCCTGCAGACCGCCGGGGACGCGGCCGCGGCGGGCCTGCTCGCGGGCATCGGCCGCCGCCGCCTGCGCCTCGCGCCGGAGGAGGCCCGGCGGCGGGCGCTGCTCTTCTTCTCCAACCCGGTCTCCGTTCTGATCTCGTGCGCGCACGGCCAGTTCGACGGCCTCGCGGTTCTCTGGCTCCTCGCCGCGCTGTGGCTCTCGTCGCGGCCGCCGTCGCCGCGCCGGCACGCGGGAGTCGCGGCGATGCTCTCGGCCTCTCTCCTCGTCAAGCACGTGACCATGTTTCATCCGCTCCTCTTCTCGAGGCGGCGGGAGCGCGGGGGGCTGCCGGACCTCCTCGTGCTGGCGCCGTACGCCGTCTTCGCGGCCTCGTTTCTCCCGTACGCCGGAGCGCTGCCCGACATCGCCCGCCAGGTGCTCCTCTACGGCGGCCGCCTCGGAGGGCCGGTCCTCGAGAAGCCCGGCGGCCTCCAGGCCTTCGTCTTGACGTCGGGCCCGCACCGGGCTTTCTTCGCGGTCCTGCTGCTGACCGCCGTCGCCTGGATCCTCCGCGAGACGCGGCGCTGGGAGCTGTCGCGCGCGAGCCTCGCGCTCTTTCTCGCGCTCGTCGTCTTCGCGCCGTCCTACGCCGTGCAGTCGCTCGTCTGGCCCGTCGCGCTCGGGGCCCTCTATCCCTCGGCGGCGTACGGTCTCTACACGCTCGCCGGCGCGCTCTATCACTCCTCGGCGCCGGAGAGCCTCGCGCTGCCGTGGCCCGTCCGCGCGACCGCCCTCGGCACGTGGATCGCCGCCGCCGTCTGGCTCGGCGCGGAGCTCGTCAGGGCGCGGAACGAGGAGGAAGAGGCTCCGGGTCCCGCGTCCGAAGGATGACGAGGGCGTCGGGGCCGCGGGCGAGCTCGCGCGAGCGGCCGCCCGGCGCCGCGAGCGCGGCCGAGAGCCCGGGCGTCGCGTAGGCCGGAGGGATGACGAGGTAGAGGCGGCCGCCGGGCGGGAGCTCCGCGATCGCCCGCGCGACGGCGCGAACCTCCTCCGGGCCCGGCAGGGCCGGAACGAACCACCCCGGATGCGCGGCGAGCTCGGCGGGCAGCGCCGAGAGCGAGCCGGGGAGCCGGCCGAGGCCGGCCTCGCGGCGGAGCGGCAGGTAGAGGCTCGCGGCGGCGACGATCCGGTCCCCCGGGCGCGCCACGTTCGCGAGCGCCGCGGCGACGTCCGCGGGCTCCGTGCGCGGGCTGCCGGCGGCGACGACCGCCCCGGTCGCGCCGAGGCCGAGGAGCGCCGCCACGACGACCCCGGCGCGCGCCGCTCCGCGCGCGGACGCGGCCCGGCCGAGCGCCCAGAACCACACCGGCAGGACCGCCATCTCGGTCCGGCCGGCGAACGCGATCGGCCGCCAGCGCGCGGCGAGAAGGGCCGCGGCGAGGACCCCGGCGACGAAGACGAGCGCCGCGCGCAGCTCCCGGTCCGCCCGGGCGCGCGCCGCGGCGACGGCGAGGAGGAACGCTCCCGCCGCGGCGCCGGCGAGAAAGAGCGCGTTCGGCGCGGGGCCGCCGAAGGGCGCGGGGATGCGTCCGACGCCGCCGAGGGCCGAGACGAACCCGAGGAGCGAGTCGGGCGTCGACTCGAGCATCCAGGCCGTCGCCGCCGCAGGCTGCGCGCGCAGGACCGGGACCCACGGGAGAAACGCCGCGCTGCCCGCGGCGAGAGCCACGCTCGAGCGAAAGCGCCGCGCGGCGAGCGCGAGGGCGAAGAGGACGCCGACGGCGAGGATCGCGAGGTAGTGGGTGTAGAGCGCGGCCGCGGCGACGAGCGCGAGCGCGAGCAAGCGCCGCGGCGTCTGGCTTCCCGAGAGCGCGAGCCGGAAGGCCGCGAAGCCGAGGAGCGCGAGCAGGGCATAGGGACGCGCTTCCGCGGCGTAGAGCGTCACGAGGACCGAGGCGGCCGTGAGACCGAGGAAGGCGTCGCGCGACCGGCCGCGGGGCAGCGTGGCGGCGCCGGCGAAGAGGAGAAGGGCCGCGAGAAACGACGGAACGCGCAGAAGCGCGGCGGCGTCGGGCCGCGCCCCGGCGAGCGCGGCGAACGGCTTCTCGAGCAGGTAGAAGCCCGGAGGCCCGGAATCGAGACGCAGCGCCTCGAGCAGCACGCGGGGAGACAGGCGCGCGGCCCACGCCGTGAAGATCTCGTCGAACCACAGGGGGCGGCGAAGACACAGGACGAGCCGCGCGGCGAGCGAGACGACGACGAGGGGAAGGAGGAGCTTCGCCGCGGGCGAGCGGCTTTCCACTTCCGGTTCGATGCCTTATCCTAACGCCGGAGTGGATTCGAAGCCGTCATCGTCACGCCGAATCCTGCGCCGCCTGCTCCCCGCGTTCCTCTTCGCCCTCCTCGTCGCCGCGGTCTACCGCGACCCGCTCTTCACCGGCCGCAACTTCGTCGGCCGGGACCTCGTGCCGTACGGCCTCCCGATGGAGAAGATGGTCCACGACGCCTGGGCGCGCGGGCGGATCCCGGTCTGGAGCGAAGACCTCTCGGGCGGACGCCCGCTCTTTCCCAACCCCAACGCGGGCACGCTGTACCCGGTCCGTCTCGCCCTCTCTCGGCTGCCGTTCCCGGCGGCCATGCGCTGGTTCCCGGTCGTGCAGTGGATCCTGGCGGGCGCCGGGATGCTGGCGCTTCTCGGCGCCCTCGGCGCCTCGCGCGGGGCGGCCTGGGTGGGCGCGGCGACCTACGTCTTCTCGGGCGTGCTGGTGACGAGCGTGTTCTACCTGCCGAACCAGCCGCCGACGGCCTTTCACCCGTGGGTCCTCTGGGCGATGGCCCGCCCGGCGACGCGGCCCGAGGTCCGCGCGATCCTGCTGGCGCTCTCCTTCGGCCTGCTGTTTCTGCTCGGCGACGTCTTCGCCGTCGGGATCTCGCTGCTGGCGGCGCTCTGCTGGATCGCCTTCGAGACGGCCGGGGGGGAGCGGCGGCGGGCGTTCGCCGCCCTCGGGGGCGGGCTCGTCCTGGCGGGGCTCCTCGCCGCCCCGCAGATCGTCGCGACCGGGATGCTCGCGCCCGAGACGCGGCGCGCGGTGACGGGGATCCAGCTCCGCGAAGTGCTCGGCTTCACGCTGTCGCCCTGGCGGCTCGCGGAGCTCGTCGTGCCGTATCCCTTCGGCGACTTCTGGACCCTCGACGATCGCGCGGCCTGGGCCTCCGGGGTCTTCCGAAGCCTCTTCGTGACGCTCTACGCGGGGGCGTTCGCGGCGGTCGGCCTCGTCGCGATCTGGGGCTCGCGCGTGCGCGGCGCGCGCTGCGCCCGGGGGCTGTTTCTCTCGGGCCTCGCGCTCTCGGCCGTCTTTCGCTTCGTGCCGGCCGCGTGGGGCGAACGGGCCTCGTGGATCCCGCTCCGGTTCCCGGAGAAGTTCGCCGTCGCCATGGCGCTCGCGCTCGCCGTGGCGGCGGGCCTCGCCTTCGACCGCTTCCGCGGCGCGCGCCGGGTTCCCTCCGCGATCCTGGCCGTCGCCGCCGCGCTGGCGATCGCGGCCGCGGCGGCGAGCCGCTTCCCGGCCCCCGCGGGGAGGGCGGCGTCGGCGGCGATCGGCGCGGGGCCCGAGGCGGCCCGGGAGGCCGGAGCGCAGCTGCCGGGCGCGCTCGCCGAGGGAGGCCTCTTCTGGGCGGCGACCTGGATCGCGCTGGAGCTCCTGCGCGGCCCCGGTCGGGCGCGCGTGGCGGCCGCCGTCGCGATCCTGGCGGCGATTCCGATCGCCGCCAACCGCCGCATCGCGCACACCGAGAGCGAAGCGTCGGTGCTTCCGCCGACCGCCTTCGCGCGGGCCGTCGCCCGGCGCGATCCGACCGGGCAGTACCGGGCCCTGGACGAGACGGTGTACCAGGCGCCCTCGCCGATGATGATCCGCGGGCCCGTCGGAGATCCGTACCTGACGGAGAGCCTGCGGCAGAACTGGTCGCTCGCGACGCAGGCCCTCTGGGGCCGCGGCGCCGTGCTGAACCTCGACCCGGACCGCGGGGATTTTTCGCGGCTCGACAGCCTGCGCAAGGTTTCGGGCCTCGCCGCGGCCGCGCCCGAAGGCGCCGGGCTCTTCTCGTCGGTCTCGCTGCGCTTCGGCATCCGCTGGCCCGACCAGCACGCGCTTCCGGGCTTTCGCGAGTTCGGCCGCGAGGCCACGCGGATCTGGGACGAGAACCCGGGCGCGCTGCCGGACCTGCGGCTGCTCGAAAGCTGGAAGGAAGAGGACGGGGCGGTGCCGGCCCTCCAGGCGCTGCCGCGGCTCGCGCCCGGCGAGGTCGTTCTCGAGACGGGCCGCCGCGCCGAGGCGACGGCCGCTCCCGGTCGGCTGCGGGTCCTCGAGAATACGCCGGAGCGCCTGGCGCTCGAGGTCGCGAGCCCCGATCCAACGTGGCTCTTCGTGCTGCGAGGCATCTGGAACCATCGCTCGATCGTGATCGACGGCCGCGCGGTCGAGGCCGTGCCGGCGCAGCTCGCGTTCTCCGCGGTCGCCATCCCCGCGGGCGAGCACCGCCTGGAGTGGAGAGAGCAGGTCCCCGGCCTCGCGGTCTCGCGCTGGGGGCCGGTGCTCTTTCTTCTCGGCGCGGCCGGCCTCCTCCTCCGGGCGAGGGCCGGGACGGCGCGGGCCGCGTGAGCGCGCGTCTTCGCGGCTGGCTGCTTCCGGCGCTCTTCGCCGCGATGGTCGTCGTGGTGTACGCCGACCCGCTCTTCGGGCCCCGCACTTTCGTCGGGCGGGACATCGTTCCCTACAACCTGCCCCTCGAGCACGCGGTGCACGACGCCTGGTCGCGGGGGCGAATCCCCGTGTGGTGGGAGTCGGTCTCGGGCGGCCGCCCGCTCGGAAGCAATCCCAACGCCGGCGTTTTCTATCCTCTCCGGCCGGCCCTCGCGATCCTGCCGCTTCCGCTGGCCGTCCGGATCTTCCCGGTCTTCCACTGGATCCTGGGAGGCCTCGGGATGCTCGGGCTCCTGCGGGCGATCGGCGGCTCGCGCGGCGCGGCGTGGGTCGCGGCGGGAGCCTTCGCGTTCTCGGGCGTGCTCGTTTCGGAGGTCTTCTACAGCAACTTCCAGCCGGGCGCGAACCTGCTTCCCTGGACGCTCTGGGCGCTCGTGCGGCCCGCGCGGGGACCGGCCGGACGCCTCGTTCCGCTCGCGCTCGTCTACGGCGCGATGCTCCTCGCGGGCGACGCCTTCTCGATCGCGACCGCCGTCTTCGCCTCCGCCCTGTGGATCCTCCTCGAGACGCCGGCGGGGGAGCGCCGGCCCCGCACGCTCGCCCTCGGCGCGGGGCTCGCCGCGGCGCTTCTCCTCGCGCTTCCGCAGGTGCTCGCCACGGCGCTGCTCGCGCCCGAGACCCGGCGGATCGTCGGCGGCCTGACGCTCGCGGAGGTCACCGGCTTCACGCTGCCCGTGGCCCGCCTCGCCGAGCTCCTCGTCCCGTACCCCTTCGGCGCGATCTGGTCGATGGACCTGTCGCGGGACTGGGGCACCCAGGTCTTCCGCCACTTCTTCGCGACGATCTTCGTCGCGCCGATCGCCTTCGTGGGGCTCTTCGGCCGGGCCGGCACGACGCCCCGCGGGGCGCGATTCGCGCGGGCGCTCTTCTTCGCGGCGCTGGCGCTGGCGCTCTCGGGTCACCTGCTGCCGGCCGCCTGGGGGCGGCTGCCGTCTCCGGTGCCGCTGCGCTACCTCGAGAAGTTCATGGTCGGCGGGTCCTTCGCCCTGGCGGTCGCGGCGGGGCTCGCGGTCGACCGGCTGCGGGCGGGCTCGGCGCGGGCTCGCGGCCTCCTCGTCGTCTCGGCCGTGCTGACGCTCGCCGCCGGCGGATCGGCCCTCGCCGCCGGCGCGGCGGGCCGGTTCGTCGTCGCCGCGGCGGGCGGCGATGCCCGGCTCGCGGCGTCGGCTTCCCGCGAGCTCGCTCCGGCGCTCGCGGTCGCGGGGCTGCTCTGGGCGGCGACGGCGATCGGCGCGGACCTCGTCCGCCGGACCTCGCGGGCGGCGCTCGGCGCCGGGCTCCTCGTCCTGACGGCCGTTCCCGTCGCGGCCAATCGCCCGATCGCGCAGACGGCGCACGAGGCAACGGTGTTTCCGCCGACCGCCTTCGCGCGCACGCTCGCGCGGCGCGATCCGGACGGCGCGTTCCGCACGGTCGACGAATCGCTCTACCAGCCGCTCTCCCCGCTCGCCGACGCCGAGGCGATCGGCGACCTCGGCGGAAGCGAGTTCTTCCGCCAGGGCTGGTTCTACTTCACGCCCACGCTCTGGAAGCGGGGGACCGTCCTGAACAGCGATCTCGACGCCGGCGACCTCTCGCGGATCGAGAGCCTGCGCAAGATCTCCTCCGTGGCGGCCGCGCAGCCCGATTCGGCCGGGTTCTTCTCGACGCTCTCCCTGCGCTACGGGATCCGCTTCCGCGACCAGAAGGCCGTTCGCGGGATTTCGTCCCTTCGGAGGCGATCGCCTTTCGACACCTGGGACGAGAACCCGGACGCGCTGCCGGATCTCCGGCTCTCGCCGCGCTGGCGGGAAGTGCCGGGCCCCGTGGAGGCCCTCGGCGCGCTGCCGCGCCTGCCGCCGGAGGAGATCGTCGTCGAGACCGGCCGCCACGCCGAAGGCCGCGCCCGGCCGGGAAGCCTCCGGATCCTCGAGAAGAGCCCCGAGCGCCTCGTCGCTCGAGACGGAGAGCCCCGACCCGTCCTGGCTCTTCGTCCTGCGGGGCGACTGGAGCTACCGCTCGGTCGCGATCGACGGCCTCCCGGTCGAGACGCGAGCCGGCGCAGCTCGCCTTCACCGGCGTGCCCGGTCCCGGCCGGCCGGCACCGGATCGAATGGCGCGAGGGCTATCCGGGCCTCGCGCTGTCGCGCTGGGGACCGCTCGCCGGTCTTCCTGCTGCTCGTCGGCCTTCGGCGGGTGCGGTGGGCGGCGTGAGCGCGAGCCCGCCCGGTGCGCCCGGCCGCGCGTCGCTGGCCCTGCGCGCTTCTCTTCGCGGCGCTCGTCCTCGTCCTCTACGCGCAACACGCTCGTCTCGCGGTCGAACTTCGCGGGGCGCGACATGGTCGCCTACAACCTGCCGATGGAGAAGAGCATCCACGACGCCTGGGCGCGCGGGAAGCTCCCGGTCTGGACGCCGGAGATCTCGGGCGGCCGGCCGCTCGCGCCGAACCCGAACGTCGGGGCGTTCTACCCGCTCCGCGTGCTGCTGGCGCCTCTGCCGTTTCCCCTTTCGGCGCGGATCTTCCCGCTCGTTCACTGGATCGCGGCGGGCCTCGGGATGCTGGTGCTCGCGGCCTCGATCGGCCGGTCCGCCGCCGCGGCCTGGATCGCGGCGGTGACCTACGTGCTCTCGGGGGTCGTCGTCGGCGAGGCCTTCTTCTCGCACATCCAGGCGGGCATGGCGCTGCTGCCGTGGATCGTCTGGGCGGTGGCTCGCCGGTCCGGCTCGCCGTCCTCGCGGTTCCTGACGCTCGCGCTCCTGTTCGCCCTCGACTTCCTGGCGGCCGACATCTTCACGATCGCGATCGCCGTGGCGGCGGCCGCGCTCTGGATCGCCCTCGAAGAGGATCACGGCTCGGGCCTCGGCTCCGCGGCGAGGCTCGGCGGGGCCGTCGCGGCCGGAGCGCTGGCGGCGGCGCCGCAGATCGTCGCGACCGCCCTCTGGATCCCGCAGACGAACCGCGCCGTGCTCGGCATGAGGCTCGGGGACGTGCTGGCCTATTCGATCCACCCGTGGCGCCTCGTCGAGCTCGTGGTCCCGTATCCCTTCGGCGCGGCCTGGGAGATGTCGCGGCTGGAGATGTGGAGCCCGGCGATCCGGGGCGGGCGCGTGATGGGCCTCTTCCCGACGCTGTACGCCGGGGCCTTCGCTCCGATCGCCGCCGTGCGCGCGTGGAGCGTCGCGCGTCCGGGGGGCGCGGTTCGCGCGGGTTCTCCTCGTCGCGTCGCTCGCCGCGAGCGTCCTGCCGAGCCTCGTTCCGGCCCGGATCGCCGCCGCTCTCCTCGCCGCTGCCGCTCCGCAACCCCGAGAAGCTCGCGGTCGCCGTCGTCTTCGCTCTCGCCCTGTTCGCCGCGATCGCATTCGACGCGTGGCGGGAGCGCCCCGGGCGCCTCCGGACCCTCCTCGGAATCGGCGCCCTCCTGACGCTTCTCGCCGCGGGCGCCGCGCTCGATCGCGACGGCGCGGCGCGGCTCGCCGTACGGCTCGTCGGAAGCGATCCGTCCCGCGCGCCCGACGCCGCGCGGACGCTGCCGCTCGCGCTCGCGGAGGCCGGCCTGTGCTGGATCGGCACGGTCGTCGCGCTCGACGCCCTCGCCCGGCGCGGCCGCGCGTCGGGTCTCGCCTGGGCGCTCGCTCTCCTGACCGCCGTGCCCGTCCTCGCGAACCGGAAAATCGCCGTCGCGACGGCCGAGGACCGGATCTTCGGGCCGACGGCCTTCGCCCGGTACCTCGAGCGCCGCGACCCGGAGGGCCGCTACCGGACGATCTCCGAATCGTTCTTCCAGGGCCTCTCGCCGCTCGAGCTCCAGCAGAACACGGCCGCGCTCGCCGGCCCCGAGATCAGCCGCCGCCTCTGGTACCAGCAGACGCCGCTCTTCTGGGGCCGCGGCATGGTCTTCAACGAGGACTTCGACGTCGGCGATCTGTCCCGGGTCGAGAGCCTGCGGCGCCTCTCGGGCATGGCGACCGGCTACCGCGACTCGGCCAACTTCTTCGGCGCGGTCGCGCTGCGCTTCGGCATCCGCTTCCGCGACCAGGAGGCCCTGGCCGGGTATCACCCCGTCGGCGGCGACGCACTGCAGGCCTGGGACGAGCACGTGCGCGCGTTTCCCGACGTCCGGCTCCTCGAGAAGTGGCGCGAGGCGCCGGGACCGATCCAGGCCCTCGGGACGATCGCGGGCCTCGCCGAAGGCGAGCTCGTGCTCGAGAGCGGCCGCCTGGCCGCGGGCGCCGCGGGGCCGGGGTCCGTCCGCATCCTCGAGGACCGGCCCGAGCGGCTCGTCGCGGACGTCTCGTCGCCGGACCCGACCTGGCTCTTCGTCCTGCGGGCCTTCTGGCCCTACCGCGCGGTCACCCTCGACGGGCGGCCGGTCGAGGCCGTCCCGGCGCAGCTCGGGTTCTCCGCCGTTCCGATGCCGGCCGGGGCCCACCGGGTGGCCTGGGAGGAGCGGCTGCCGGGTCTTCCCCTATCCCTGGGCGGGCCCCTGCTCTTCGGGATGATTGCCGCGGGCCTGGTTGTTTCGCACCTGCGCCGGAGGACGACATGAGAAGGATTCTTGCGGTCGGGCTCGCCCTGCCGCTTCTGTGGGCCGCGTGCGCCCGCACGGAGCGAGCGCCCGTCCGCCGCCCGGGTCGTCTCCGACGACGTGAAGCGGTCGGCCGAGGACTGGCTGCGCGAGGAGCCCGTCCGGCTGGCTCCGGGACTACGTCCGGATCAACACCTCGTACACGCACGGCGAGAAGGAGGGCGCGGCGCTCCTTCAGCGGTTCTTCGACTGCGAGGGGATCGAGGCCGAGACGGTCTGCCCGGCGCCGGGGCGCTGCAACGTCCTCGCGCGGCTCCCGGGGAAGCGGCGCGACGGGGCGCTGCTGCTCCTGAACCACATCGACGTCGTCGACGCCTTCCCGCAGTACTGGCAGGAGTCGCAGCCGTGCGACGGCCAGATCAAGCTCGGCTTCCTGTACGGGCGCGGCGTCTACGACATGAAGTCGCTCGGCCTGGCCCAGGCCTTCGCCCTGGCGCGCCTGAAGCGGCGCGGCATCGTGCCCGAGAACGACATCCTGTTTCTCGCCGAGGCCGACGAGGAGGGCGGAGGCAAGTGGGGCGCGCGCTGGCTCATGGCGAACCGGCCGGAGTGGTTCGCGGGCGTCCGCGAGGTCCTGAACGAGGGCGGCACGACGGAGGTCATCCTGCGGGACGTCGTGTTCTGGGGGCTCGAGACCGTCCAGGCCGGCTACATCGTGCGCGAGTTCGAGGCTTCGAGCGAGGAGCCGCTGGAGAGGCTCGCCGCCCGCTACCGCAAGATCGACGTCGCCTCCCGTCACGCCGCACCCGCAGGTCGTCGCTGGGCTTC
Source organism: uncultured Acidobacteriota bacterium (assembly GCA_963764715.1). GTDB lineage: Bacteria > Acidobacteriota > Thermoanaerobaculia > UBA5066 > Gp7-AA6 > DAHUXD01. Next base: position 78,130 of record CAVXTP010000003.1, on the reverse strand, counting down.
GACCTGCTCGCCAACCGCATGGCGTCGCCGCTGACCGATCCGCTCCGCCACCTCGACCGCGTGATCAAGAACCCGGCCGAGCTCGCCATCCTGCCCAACCGCTACGGCAGCTTTCTCGAGCCGCGGATCGACTGGTCGCCCATCTACCGGCACCCGGCGCGGCCCGGGTTTTCCGAGGCGATTCATCGCGATCTCCGTGCCGCCGGGGATCTCGGCCGAGCCCTTCATGCGGCCGGTCGACGAGGACGCGCGGCGCGAGCACCTGACGGTCGTCACGTCGATCGACGCCGAGGTGACCGTGGCGAGCCCGTACCCCACGCCCTTCACGGAGCTCATCCGCGCGCGTCGCGGAGGCGACCGACCCGGGCATCCCGTTCGGCCCGCTGCCGACCTACGGCGGCTACACGACCTCGATCTTCCTGCGGGCCCGCGGCATCCCGACCTACGGTTTCCAGGCCGTCCCGATGAACATCACCGACGCCGTGCGCCGGCACGGCAACGACGAACGGGTCTTCCTGCGGGACTACCTGAACGGGGTGACGCTGCTTTCCGACGTCGTCGAGGAATTCGCGCTCTTTCCGCCCCCGCCCGGGGGCGACGGGGCGCTCGCAAAGAGTGTCAGCCGTCACAACGCACCCTGACGAAAATCGGCGTTCCGGCGGCCCGCCAGTTTGATTCAAACCCCTGAAACCGATACACTTAACTCACTGTATGGGGGCTGGCCTAGCGCTTGCTGCGGTATTGCCGAAGCAGAAACATTTGAAAGGAAGGGCGTCCATGAAGAAGCGGGAGTCCGGTTTTACTCTGATCGAGCTGCTGATCGTCATCGCGATCATCGGCATCCTGGCGGCGATCGCGATTCCGAACCTGCTGAACGCGGTTCAGCGCGGCAAGCAGAAGCGGTCGATGAGCGACATGCGTGCCCTCGCGACGGCGATCGAGGCGTACGCGGTCGACAACAACTCGTACCCGGCCGCGACGACCTGCGCGGGCGGCATCTACACGACGACCAGCGTGACGATGACGACGGGCTCGTTCTCGAACCTGTCGCCGACCTACATCGCCCAGGCCCCGAAGATCGACGGCTGGGGAACGTTCCTCCGGTACGGCTCGGACGCTCCGGGCAACAACTACGTGATCGCGTCCTACGGCCGCGACAAGGCGAACACCGCGATCAACTGCGGCACGACGACGAACTTCAACGACGACATCTACTACTCCAACGGCACGTTCATCCAGTGGCCGGAGGGCACCCAGTTCTGATCGTTCTCCCCGGCGTTTCGACGAAGGCCCCGAGCGATCGGGGCCTTTTTCCTTTTCGCGGGTCGAGATTTCGTCACCGATTTGCTCATGGGACTGACAAAACGCGGAATATGCGGCCGTGTGACGCAGCCATAAGTGTCTGATTACGCATGACTTGTGCGTCGGGTTCCGATGGCCCGCGTCTTGCTCCAGTCCCCGTCAGAAACACTTAACGGAGGGAAAACAGAATGAAGAAGCGGGAGTCCGGTTTTACTCTGATCGAGCTGCTGATCGTCATCGCGATCATCGGCATCCTGGCGGCGATCGCGATTCCGAACCTGCTGAACGCGGTTCAGCGCGGCAAGCAGAAGCGGTCGATGAGCGACATGCGTGCCCTCGCGACGGCGATCGAGGCGTACGCGGTCGACAACAACTCGTACCCGGCCGCGACGACCTGCGCGGGCGGCATCTACACGACGACCAGCGTGACGATGACGACGGGCTCGTTCTCGAACCTGTCGCCGACCTACATCGCCCAGGCCCCGAAGATCGACGGCTGGGGAACGTTCCTCACCTACGGCTCGGACGCTCCGGGCAACAACTACGTGATCGCGTCCTACGGCCGCGACAAGGCGAACACCGCGATCAACTGCGGCACGACGACGAACTTCAACGACGACATCTACTACTCCAACGGCACGTTCATCCAGTGGCCGGAAGGCACCCAGTTCTGATCGGCCCGGTTTCGAGCGAACTCGAAACGGCCCCGGGCAACCGGGGCCGTTTTTCTTTGCTCGGCCGCGGCTTCCCGTTGAGCCGCGGATTGTCAGCGCACGGCGACCCGAATTGTCGGCCGACGCGGAGGGTCTTCCGCAAGCGACTGAGCAGTCGGCGTTTACCCGTCCGCCGTGCTGGCGTCCCTCTTGCAATTCTTTTCGAATAGTCCAAGCTCTAACCATCGGTCCCCGGAGGCCCGTCATGGAAAAGCGCGAGTCCGGCTTCACGCTGATCGAGCTCCTGATCGTCATCGCGATCATCGGCATCCTGGCGGCGATCGCGATTCCGAACCTGCTGAACGCGGTCCAGCGCGGCAAGCAGAAGCGAACCATGAGCGACATGCGGGCGCTCGCGACCGCGATCGAGGCCTACGCCGTCGACAACAACCAGTACCCGGCGGCCACGACCTGCGCGGGCGGCATCTACACGACGACGAGCGTGACGCTGACGACGGGCTCGTTCTCGAACCTGTCGCCGACCTACATCGCCCAGGCCCCGAAGATCGACGGCTGGGGCGACTTCTTCCGCTACGGCTCCAACGTTCCCAACGACTCCTACGTGCTGGTCTCCTACGGCCGCGACAAGTCGAACACCGCGATCAACTGCGGCACGACGACGAACTTCAACGACGACATCTACTATTCCAACGGCACCTTCATCCAGTGGCCCGAGGGGACGCAGTTCTGATCCGGCGATCGCGCTCGGACCGCCCGGAGGCGCACCGGCCGCTACAATAGTCGGGTGTTGCTGCGCCGTCGGCTCGTTTCCGGAGTCTGCGCGGCCGCGGCCCTCCTTCCCGCCGTGATGTGGCTTTCCCCCGCGCTCCTGCGGCGCGAGGCCCCCACGCTCCGGGACCAGGGCGACTTCTTCTACCCGCTCAAGCTCTACACGGTCGAGCGGCTGCGCTCGGGATCCCTGCCTCTCTGGAACCCGCTGTCGGGCGCGGGCGAGCCCTGGCTCGCCAACGGCCAGGGCGGCGTCTTCTATCCGCCGACGCTCCTCTTCCTGCTGCCCTCGGCGGCGCTCGCCGGCGCGCTCTTCCTGCTCCTCCACTTCGCGATCGCGGCGTGGGGAGCGCGCCGGTTCCTCAAGGAGGAGAACGTCTCGGACGCCGGAGCGCTCCTGGGGGCCGCGGTCTTCGCGGCCTCCGGTTTCGCGGCCTCGTTCTCGGTCTACTGGAACCACTTCGGCGCCTTCGCGTACCTGCCGGCGATCGCCGCGCTCGCCCGCTCGGGCCTCGCGACGCGGGCGTCGACCCTCGGCCTCGCCGCCCTCGTGGGCCTCCAGGCGATGGCGGGCAGCCCGGAGATGTCCGCGGCGTCGATCGTCCTCGCGCTCGTTCTGGCGGCGAGCCCCCGGGCGCCCTTTCCGGAGCCGGTCGCCCCGACGCCCCGCTTCGCCGCGCTCCGCCGCTCGGGAGCGGCGATCCTGCTCGGCCTGGCGCTCGCGGCGTGGGTCCTCGTTCCGATGGGGGAGCTCGGCCTCCACTCGGACCGTCGCTCGGCCCGACCGGCGGCCGAGCGCGACCTCGGCGCGGTCGGCGTCCGCGACGCGCTGTCGCTCGCGGGTTTCTCGCCTCCCTTCTTCGGGGGGGCCTACCTCGCCTCGCTCTTCCTGCCGCCGTTCGTCCTGGTCGCGGCGGCGGCGGCGTTTTCGGAGGGCCACCGGCGGCGGCTCGCGGTGATTCTCGCGATCGTGGCCGTCGCGGGCGTCGTCCTCGCGGGGGCCGGGCCGCCGGGCGCGTGGCTGCGCGCGATCCCGCCGCTCGATCGCGTCCGCTACGCGGGCAAGGGGCTCGCCTGGACCGCGTTCGGTCTCGCGATGCTCTCGGGGCTGGGGCTCGACGCCCTCCGGTTTTCGGCGCGCGGGGTGCGGGCGCGTGCGGTTTTCGGGCTCGCCGCGGTCGGCGCGCTCCTCCTCGCGACGCTCGCGCCGCTGCCCCTCCCGGTGCGCCTGGCGTGCGGCCTCGGCAGCGCGGCCGTCGGACTCCTGGCGCTCGGCCCGGGGGCCCGGCCGGCGTGGGGCGTGCTTCTCTCCGGGTCGGCGGCCGCGGCCCTCGTCGCCGCCCTCGCGCTCGGTCTCGCGGACGTTCCGCGGTTTGCGCCCGAGGCCGACGTGCGCCGCTGCCCGGAGCTCGTGGAGCCGCTCGCGCGGGTGGCCGGCCGCATCGTCACTCCTCCGATGGCGCTTCTCGCGGGCTGGACGCTCCGCGACGGAACGTTCGACGCCGCGATGCTGCGACGCCAGCGCGAGTCGCTCCTCGGCTACACGAACCTCGGCTGCCGCGTCCCGACGCTCCGCACGGCGGCGCCGCTGAAGACGGCGGCCGCCGCCGCGATCGAGGAATCGGTCGGGGCCGCCGAGGACGCGCTGCCGGCCGGCGCCGCGAGCGCGCGCGCCCTGTGGACGCCCTTTCCGCCGGCGCGGCTGCCGTCGCGCAAGATCGGCGACTTCTTCCGCGCTCCGCTCGCTCCCTACCGGCCGCGGCTGTCGTACGTGCGCGGCTACCGGATCGAGCCGGACGCGGAGCGCGCGTGGAAGCGGGTCGCCGCGGGCGAGGTCGACCTGACGCGCGAAGTGCTGCTCGACCGCCGGCCCGCGCCCGATCCCGCGGGCCCGCCGGACGCGACGCCGCTGCTCGTCGCGCACCTCGCCTCCGACGAGCCGGAGGAGGTCGTGGCCGAGGTGACGGCGAGCTACGCCGGCCTCCTCGTCCTGACGGACCTCCACTATCCGGGCTGGGTCGCGGAAGAGGGCGGGAAGCGGCTCCCGCTCCTTCGGGCGGACGGATGGTTTCGCGCGGTCGCGCTACCGGCCGGGACCCACCGGGTCGTCTTCCGCTACCGACCGACGGCGTTCTACGCCGGCGCCGCGATCTCCGCGGCGGCGCTCCTGACGATCCTCGTCCTCTGGCACCTCGGCGAGCCCGTCCGCCTCGGGAGGCGGCCGTCGTGACGCCGCTCGCGCTGGCGCAGACGCTCCCGGGCCTCGCCGTCGCGGGCGTGCTCGGCCTCGTCGTCGGGAGCTTCCTGAACGTCGTCATCCACCGGCTCCCGAACGAGAAGTCGGTCGTCTCGCCGCCCTCGAGCTGCCCGTCCTGCGGGAGCCGCATCGCGCCCCGGGACAACGTGCCGGTCCTCTCGTGGATCGCGCTCGGCGGGCGCTGCCGGAGCTGCCGCGCTCCGATCGCCGTCCGCTATCCGCTGGTCGAGCTCTCGAACGGCGCGCTCTGGGTCCTGGTCCTGAAGGCGGCGCCGTCCTGGGGCGACGCCGCGACGGGCGCGTTCCTCGTCTCGGCTTCGATCGCGCTTCTCGCGATCGACTACGACCACCAGATCCTGCCGGACGTCATCACGCTTCCCGGGATCGTCGTCGGCCTGGCGCTGGCGTTCGTCTCGGTCCGGCGGACGCCGCTCGAAGCCGCGCTCGGCGCCCTGCTCGGGGCGGGCGGGCTCTACCTGCTGGCCTTCACCTACGAAAAGATCGCGGGACAGGAGGGGATGGGCCTCGGCGACGTCAAAATGCTGGGGATGATCGGGGCGCTGCTGGGTCCGGCGGGCGTGGTCGTGACCGTCCTTCTCGGCTCGATCTCGGGCAGCGTCGTCGGCCTCGGCCTCATCCTGACGCGCGGGGGAGACGGCAAGACGCGGCTTCCCTTCGGCGTCTTCCTCGCGCTCGGCGCGATCGCGGCCTGGTTCCTGGGAGATCCCATCGTGGCGCGCTACCGTTCGATGTGGCCCCGATGAGCGAATCGACGAGCGCACCCGCGTCCGTTCCGCACACTTTCCGGCGGGAGTCCCGGCTCTTCCTCTGGGTCGCGCTCCTCCTCATCCTCTTCCTGAACTTCCTGACGCTTCTCTTCTTCCGCAGCGCGGTGGCCTGGGGACGGGAGGAGGCCGAGCGGCGCACGGCCGAGATCCTGCGCCGGGTCGCCCTGTCGCCGGCGCGCCCGGGCGCATCGGAGGATGCGCTCGAGCGGGGAGCGATCGAGCCGGACGTCGCGTACCTGGCGACTTACGACGAGAACGGCCGGCGGCTGAACTCGGCCGGGACGGGCCCGCCGGAAGCGCCGCGGTTGCTGCCGGAGCCCCGGCCGGCGGCCGGCCGCGTGGTCCACGAGTGGCGGTCGCGGCCGCCGCTGCTGCTCTCGACCTTCGCGACGGGCCGCCGCTATTACGCGATCGCCGTCGACCCGGGAGCGGGGGCCGCGCTGAACGCCTACGCCCAGCGGCTCTCGATCTTCGTGCCGGCGTCGGCCATCGCGCTGATCGTGCTCGCCGGCTTCTACCTGCGCTCGCTCCTGAAACCCTACGAACGGCTCCTCGAGGCCGCGGGGGGCGCGCCCGGCGGCGGGGCCGAGCACGGCGACGAGCGGCACTTCCTGATCTCCCGCTTCGAGTCGACGATCGAGACGCTCCACGAGAAGGAGCGAGAGCTCGAGCGTCTCGCCCGCCGCGAGAAGGAGCGCGCCGACGATCTCGAGACGGCGGCCCGCACGCTCTCGCGCAACCTGCCGACCGGCCTGCTGTCGGTCGATCCGGGCGGCAGCGTGCTCGACATCAACGAGGCCGGCCGCGAGATCCTGAAGCTCGAGGGAGAGCGCCGCGGGGATTCGTACGAGCGCCTCCTCGCCGACGCGCCGGACTTCCTGGCGCTCATCGCCGACGTGCTCCGCGACCGGACGGTCGCCGGACGCCGCGAGGTCCGCTGGCGGCGGGAAGGGGAGGAGGAGCGGGCCCTCGGCGTCACCGCCACGCCCGCGCAGGGAGGCGACGGACGGTTCCTCGGCGCCGTGGCGCTCTTCTCGGACCTGACCGAGATCCGGCGCCTCGAGGGGCGCGTCGCCCTCGCGCGGCACCTCGCCGACCTCGGCCGCGTCTCGGCCGGCGCCGCCCACGAGTTCCGCAACGCGGCGGCCGCGATCGACGGGTACGCCGACCTCGCCCTGCGCGCGGCGGAGCCCGAGCGGGCCGCCGAGTTCGTGCGCGCGATCCGCCGCGAGGCGCAGGAGATGAGCCGGGTCACGAGCGACTTCCTGCTCTTCGCCCGGCCGGAGGCCTTCTCGCCGGAGCGGGTCGACCTCGACGGGGTCGTCGAGGCGGCGCGAGGGGAAACCGAGCGCGCCCATCCCGGCCTCACGGTCGGCCAGGACGGCGCGTTCCCGACGGTCGGCGGGTCCTCGGTCCTGCTGCGGCGGGCGCTCGCGAACCTCCTGCGCAACGCCGCCGAGGCGACTCCGCCGGAGCGCTGGCCCGAGCCGGACGCCGTCGTGATCGCGGGGGCGCGGGGCGAGACCGAGGTCGCGCTGTCGGTCTGGGACCGCGGCCCCGGCGTGGACGCGGCGGCCCGGGAGAAGATCTTCCTGCCGTTCTACTCCTCGAAGCCCGGCGGCTCCGGCTTCGGCCTCGCGATCGTGGCCCGCATCGCCGAGCTCCACGGCGGGACCGTCGAGGTCTCCGAGCGGCCGGGCGGGGGAGCGGTCTTCACGCTGCGTCTGCCCACCTGAAACGAGGGTCAGGTCTTCATTTTTCGGATTTCGGCTGCGGCCGGCTCCAGCGAAGTCGTCGCGGAAATCCGAGTGAGAGACCTGGCCCCGGCTAGTTTTTCGGGATGGCCCCGAGCATCGTCTTGAAGGATTCCTTGTCGATCGCGCGATCGAGCGCCTCGTCCGGCTCGACGAGCCCTCCCTTGACGAGCTCGGTCAGCGACTGGTCCATCGAGATCATCCCGCGGCCCTTCCCCGTCGCGATCATGTTGTTGATCATGGCGGTCTTGCCCTCGCGGATCGCGTTGGAGAGGGCGGTCGAGCCGAGCAGGATCTCGAAGGATGCCACGCGGCCGCCGCCCTTCTTGCGCAGGAGCTGCTGAGCGACGACTCCGCGAAGCGCCTCCGCCAGCACGATGCGCACCTGCTCCTGCTCGGCCGCGGGGAAGGCGTCGATGATCCGGTCGACGGCCTTGGCCGCCGAGTTGGTGTGCACGGTCGCGAAGACGAGAAGGCCGGTCTCGGCGGCCGACAGGGCCATGCGCATCGTCTCGAGGTCGCGCATCTCGCCGACGAGCAGGCAGTCCGGGTCCTCGCGGATCGCGGCCTTCACGCCCGCGGCGAAGTCGGGCACGTCGGGGCCGATCTCGCGCTGCGTGAAGACGGACTTGTCGTTGGTGTGGACGAACTCGATCGGGTCCTCGATCGTGACGACGTGCTGGGCGAGGCGCTTGTTCATGCGGTCGAGGACCGCGGCGAGCGTCGTGGACTTGCCGCTTCCGGTCGGGCCCGTCACGAGGATCAGGCCGCGCCGCTCGGCGTAGAGGCCGGCGATCGGCGCCGGGAGGTTCAGGTCCTCGGCCGTCGGGATGCGCGACGGGATGAGCCGGAAGACGGCCGCCGAGCCGCGCTCCTGGCGGAAGAGGTTGACGCGGAAGCGGGCGACGGTGCCCATCTGGTACGCGAAGTCGATGTCTCCGCTCTCCTGGAACGCCTCCCAGATCCGGCCCGGCGTGATCGGGCCGACGAGGTTGAAGAAGTCCCCTTCCGAGAGGACGCGGTACCGCATGCGCTCGAGCTCGCCGTCGATCCGCACGACGGGCGGCGAGCCGACCGAGAGGTGCAGGTCCGAGCCGTTGCGCTTGGGAAGGATCGTCAGGAAGCGGTCGATCCGGTTGATCCCGGTCGAGACCACGTCGAGCGCGCCGACGAGCTTCGTCTTGGCTTCCACGGGCGTCTCCGCGCTCACGCCGCGCCGCCTTCCTCGAGGAAGGGCTCGAACGCTTCCTTGCGCACGGCCTTGTCGTAGCCGACCCGGGGCTCGATGACGCCTTCCTGGACGAGCTGGAGGAGCGCGCCGTCCATGAGCTGCATGCCCGAGGCGGAGCCCGTCTGGATCGCGGTGGGGATCTGGAACGTCTTCGAGTCGCGGATCAGGCCCGCGACGTTCGGCGTGTTGCGCAGGATCTCGAAGGCCGCCACGCGCCCCGATCCGTCCCGCCGCGGCAGGAGGGCCTGGGAGATGACGGCCTTGAGCGAGTCGGCGACCATCATCCGGATCTGGCCCTGCTGGTCGGGCGGGAACGCGTTGATGACGCGGTCGACCGTGGAGGAGGCCGTCGTCGTGTGGAGGGTCGCGAGCACCAGGTGGCCCGTTTCGGAGGCGGTGATGGCGAGCGAGATCGTCTCGAGGTCGCGCATCTCGCCGACGAGGATGACGTCCGGGTCCTCGCGGAGCGACTGCCGCAGGGCCTTCGCGAAGGACTTCGAGTGGGACGGGATCTCCCGCTGGTTCACGAGCGATTCCTTGCTCGTGTGGACGTACTCGATCGGGTCCTCGACGGTGATGATGTGGCCGCGCTCGGTTTCGTTGATGCGGTCGACGAGGGCCGCGAGCGTGGTCGTCTTCCCGCACCCGGCGGCGCCCGTCACGAGGATGAGGCCCTGCGAGTATCCCGTGATCTCCCAGAGGCTCTCCGGCAGGCCGATGTCGGTGAGGTTCGGGATCTCGTAGGGCACGAGCCGAAGGACGGCGTTCAAGCCCTTGCGCTCGAAGAAGACGTTGGTGCGGAAGCGGCCGAGCTCCGGGTCCTTGTGGCAGAAGTCGAGCTGGCGGCGCGTCTCGAGCTCGGCCGACCGTTCGTCGCCGAGGATCGGCCGGATCCACCCGTCCATCTGCTCGGCCGTGGGCTCCGGGAGCGGGAGCGGAATGAGGCGGCCGTGGATCCGGACGCGGGGCACGGTTCCGGTCCCCAGGTGCAGGTCGGAGGCCGACATGGCCCGCGCGTGGCGGAGCAGGTCCGACAGCGAGGGGCTCGGCGTCGCATCGAAGTCGACCGGGGCGAAGACGCGCGGGGCCCCGCTCGGCTCGACGTCCGGTTCCCCGGCGCGCTGCCGGACGAGCCGGGTGGCCTTGTCGCGGACGAGTGGGCTCGGGTCGACCTGGACGATCTTCTGCAGGAGCGGGCCGACCTTCGGGTCCTGGATCTTCGCGAAGGCGTCGAGGATCTCCAGGCGCAGGTCGGCGAACGCCGACGACTGCTTGTACGCGTCGAGCAGCGCCGGCAGGGCCTTCGGCGATCCCCAGGCCCCCAGGGCCGCGGCCGCCGAGAGATTGGACTCGGGGTCGGAGAGCATCTGGAGCAGTTGCGGCAGCGCCGACTCGTCGCGGATCTCGGCGAGCGCCATCGCCGCCCGGTCCCGCAGCCACCAGTCGTCGCTCGTCAGGAAGCGCAGGCAGTGCGGGACGACCTCCGCGGAGCGCATCGTCACGGCGATCGAGGCCGCGAGCCCGGCCTCGAGGGGGTCCTCGGAGGCGTCCCGCGCGAGGAACGCCCGGATGAACTCGGGGGAGAGCTCCCGCAGGGCCTCGACGGCCCGGTCGCGGACGGGGCCGTACTGTCCCTTGAACGTCTGGAGGAACGCGTCGGCGATGCGGCCGGGCTCCTGCGTCGAGATGATGCGCGAGGCGAGCTGCCGCACCTTGGGGTTGCCGTCGGAGAGCAGCGGCAGCACGTCCTCCGCCCACGACTTCTGCGACTTGGCGAGCACCGGTCCGAGCGCCGCGATCGCGGCGTCCTTGACCCGCGTCGAGTCGTTGCGGCAGTGGGCCAGAAGCGCCGGGATCTGCGCCTCGTCCGGGAACTTCGAGAGGAGCTGGACGGCGCGGTACCGCAGGTCCTCGTCGTCGTCCTCGAGCGCGGCCAGGGCGATCGCCGTCACTTTGGGGGACGGCGTGGCCTCGGCGATCGCGAACGCCTTCTTCCGGATCGCCGGCGAGTGCGATGCCTCGAGGACCTTCGCGATGGAGGGGAGGGCCCGCTCGTTGGGCGATCTCTTGAGGTAATCCAGGGCGGCATGGACGACGGCCGGATCGGGGTTCGACAGCAGGGTCGGGAGCTTTTCGAGAAACTGGCCTCCGGCGAGAAGCTCGAGCGCCTGCATCGCCTGCCGGCGGACCGCCTCGGTTTGCGAGGAGAGGAAGGGGAAGAGCCCCGCCGCCGCGGCCTCGTACGGGTGCCGCTTCAGGAGCGCGAGGCCCGCCTGCCGCAGGGCGGCGTCGGTCTCGACCGCCATCCAGCCCACGTCTTCCGGCGCGAGATTCGGAGCCGCGGCGAGCGTTTTGAGCAGCTCGTCGCGTTCGGCCTCGCCTTTCCAGTGGCGGGCGCGGAGCCGTCCGAACAGGGCTTCGAGCCCCGATGCCTTGCGTTTGGTGGGCCACATGGGGGTGTGTCGAGTCAGTGTAGGGACTCGCGGCGCGAGAGTCGAGAGTCGAGAGACGGAGTCGATTCCGCTTCCAGTCGGGGTCTCGGGAGGCTCCCGGGCGACTGACAGGATCCGTTACCCCGGGTAACAAAAACCGGCCGAAAAGCGCTCTGTGACCCCCGATCCATCGCCCTCATATCGTTGCATTCGAAAGGCTTAGGTCCCACACCTGGGTGCGGGCACGAGAATCGCTCCTTGTTCACCCGAAATGCTCCGTGCATCGTGTCGACGCCGCCGGGACGGCGGATTCTCGCTCGCCGAGCTGCTGATCGTCATGGCGATCATCGGCATCCTCGCGCTCGCGGCGGCCCCGTGGTTCGCCAAGATCTCGCAGCGCAACCAGGTCAAGAGCGCCGGGTCGCAGCTCGCCATCACGCTGCAGGCGGCGCGCATGCGCGCGGTCAAGCGCAACCTGCCTGCCCGCGTCGTCGTCAGCCGTGCCACGGGCACGCAGGGCTTCAACCTCATCGAGACCTTCGAGCAAACGATTCCGACGCCGATCAAGGTGGCCGAGCTTCGGCTCCCGGCGCTCGTCGATTTTCCGCCGTCGCCCCCGAATCCTTACCCGGTCCAGCCGGCCCAGATCATGTTCGGGCCGGACGGCCGCGCGACCCAGCCCGGGACGTTCACGATTCGGGGTGTCATCGGTGCCGGGACGACCAACGACCTGCCCGTGCAGGTTTCGGGCAACGGGAAGATCGAGGTCCTCGGTCCGAATCCGACCGTCGCCAAGCAGAGGGGAACGGAATGGCACTGACGAACCGCCGGCGCGAGGCCGGCCTGACCCTCGTCGAGATGCTCATCGCCCTGGCGCTTCTCGGCATCGTGCTTCTCGGCATCGCGCCCCTCTTCATCGCGAGCGTCCGGTCGAACTACAGCGCCAACGAGTACACGAGCATCCACAACCTGGCGCGCGACCGGCTCGAGCAGCTCATGAACCTGCCCTTCGGAGACCAGCAGCTCGCCTCGGGCGCCTACGTCAACGACCTGCCGACGACGCTGCCCGACCCGGTGACGGGGATCCCGCCCTCGAGCGTGAAGAACACGCTCGAGCGGACCTACACCGTCGACAACTTCACGACGACGCCCCCGGGCGCTCCGGGGGGCGCGTTCGTTCTCAACGCGGTCGCCGCGGCGCTGCCCTGCGACTTCAAGCGCATCAACGTGACGGTGCGGTCGGTCTCGGGTGGCACGAATCTCGGCATGGGCGCGCGCACGGCGAGGGTCAGCGGCTTCGTCCGCAACCCGAACCCGGCGACGGTCTGCAACTAGAGCCATGAAGACTCCTCACCCGACGCGTTCGCGCGAAGCCGGCTTCACCCTGATCGAGATGATCATCGTGTCGCTGTTGCTCGCCGTCGCGATGCTCGGCCTGCTCGCGGTCTTCGACGCGAGCGCGCGGATCAACAAGAACGAGACCGACGTGGCCGACGCCCAGGGCGCCGTGCGCTACGGCATCTACCAGATGACGCGCGTCATCCGAATGGCCGGGGCCGGGGGCCTCTACGTGACGCAGGCCGTCCTGAACCACGCCGACCGCGGCCTGCCCGGCATCGCGCCCGCGGGACAGTCCTACGACAACGTCGCCGGCGTGACGGTGACGGACACCGGCGGCACGGTCTGGACGGTGCGTCCGGGCACGGACATGATCGAGATCCGCGGCGTCATCCTGTCGCCGCTCATCGGCTTCGATCAGCAGACCGGCTGCAACGGGTGCACGGGCTCGCAGTCTCTCAACGTTCTGCCGATCGTCGGCAACCTGGTCATCGGCCAGCACGTCAACGACGACGCCACCAACCGGCCGCAGTTCGCGGCCGTCGACTCGTACACGGCGACGGCCGGCGCCAACCCGATGCTCGTGATCGTCGAGGACGGCAACACCGACCTGCATTACGCCTGCTCGGACCCGAACCCCGGCGGCGTCACCCGGTATCCGCAGGCCGCGTACAACGTCGGCGTGATCACCGCGCCGACGAACCTCCTCGGCGGGACCTTCGGCACGGTCGACTTCGGCGGGACGATCGGCCCGCGCTTCAACACCGAGCTTCCTTCGACGCCGGGCCTCGGCGACAACGCCGCGCCGATCCAGAAGGTGCGGCGGGCCGGCATCCTCGACGACATCGTCTTCTTCATCACGACGGACCCGACGGTCGATCCGACCGGCATTCACCCGTTCCTCGCGCAGGGCATCCGCCGGGGCGACGCGTTCGAGGTCACGCGCCTGGCCGAGGACGTCGAGGACATGCAGATCGCCTACGGCATCGACGGCATCGTCGGCGGCGTCACGGACAACGCGCTGACCGTCCAGCCGCCCATCCCGCCCGCGTTGAACGTCGACCCGAACGTCTCGACGGTCGCCGGCGGCGACGAGTGGGTTCCCAACGTCGACACCGAGGCCGCCCCGGTCGACACCGACTTCCAGCAGCAGCAGCCCTTCGTCCCCGGGCACACGGGCGCGTCGTTCGCGATGCACTGCCCGCGCCTCCACGGCGTGATGATCTCGCTGCTTGCCAAGGCCAAGGACCCGGATCCGGGCTACAAGGGACCGGCGTCGCAGGGCTACCAGATCATGAACTCCACCGCGGCCCCGATCACGCCGGGCACGTTCCGCCGGCGCGTCCAGAACCTGAAGATCAACCTGCGCAACTACGCGTTCCAGGGATGAGCATGACTTCCACTTCCACCGACCGCAACCGCCGCGAGCGCGGCGCCGCCCTCGTCGTCGCGATCCTCGTCCTCGCGATCCTGACGGTCATCGGGATCGCCCTGATGCTGATCACGTCGACGGAGGCCCGCATCGCCGCCAACGAGTGGTCGATCAACCGGGCGTTCTACTCGTCGGACGCCGGGATCCGCTGGGCGGGCGTGGAGCTCGACGATCCGCGGGGCTTCCTGACGCGGCCGGAGTTCGGGGCGCCGGGCGCGCCGAACCTCTTCGGCACGGTCCTCTTCAACATGTCGAGCCACCGGTTCCGCCAGACCCTCGGCTTCATCGGGGCCGACGACATCCAGGTGCGGGTGACCAACCCCGGCCGCCTCGGGCGGCGCCCGGCGCGCGGCGGGATCATCAACGAGCAGGGCTCCCGCGCCCAGTACATGTACTCGCTCGAGGTCCGCTCGACGGGCGAGCAGAACGATGCCTTCCTGCAGTACTCCAAGGCGCTCGTGGCCGACGCCGAGATCGGGCCTCTTCCGGCCCGGTTGCCCTTCTGAGGAGACGTCCCATGCGACACCATCGGAGATCCAGCGGCCTCATCGGATTCGCGGAACGCCACCGGGTGGCGACCACGTTTCTGGCCCTCTTTCTGATGGCTTCGCCCGCGCGTCCCGACGACCGCCAGCTTCTCCAGGCCAACGCCGGCGCCAACACGAACGTGCTCCTGATCCTCGATTCGTCCTACTCCATGAACAACGACTTCTCGGACACCTACCGGCTGCCGGCGTTCATGGACGACTTCATCTATCCCGAGGGCACGGTCGCGACCCCGGGCTCCAAGTTCGCGGTGGCCAAGAGCGTTCTCCGCCAGGTCCTGACCAACGCGTCCGGCGTCAACTGGGCGTTCTCCTACTACCGGAACCCCGAGCAGACGTTCGGAGCGGCCGACACGTCGGCCGGGGCCAACTCCGGCGACCCGCTGCCCGGATACCCGATCGGCGGCGCGAAGGTGACCGGAAAGACCCTCGAGAACGGCGGTCTCGAGTGGCTCTACTTCGCCGACTCGGTCTACCCGACGGGCGCCTCGATCAGCTCCGTGTTCGCGCCGGCCCTGTGGCCGGACGTGCAGCAGGGCCGGTTCCTCCAGATGGGCCACAAGGTCATGCGGCTGTACGGCACGCTCGGACAGCCCGTGGACCAGGGCCCGTTCACGATCCCGCCCGCCAATCCGGACCCGCGGCCGCCGTACCCCGGCCCGGTCCCGGGCAACTGGCGCGGAGCGTTCGGCCCGCACGGCCTGAACGAGGGCCTCGTCGTCTACCGCAACACCGCCCGCCCCGGGCGCGAGCTGCGCATGCGGATGATCACCGGCAACTACTCGGACCCCTTCGTCGTCGTGCACGTCGAGGAGTGGGGACCGCCGCCCGATACGCCGACGAACACCCCGACCGACACGCCGACCTTCACGCCGAGCTTCACCGAGACGCCGACGCCGACCGAGACGCCGACGCCGACGGCGACGTTCACCGCGACGGAGACCTCGACGCCGACCAACACGGCGACCTCGACGCCGACGTTCACGCCGTCCAATACCGCGTCGGCGACGCCGACCCGCACGGCGACGTCGACCCCGACGACCACGTTCACCGCCTCGCAGACGTCGACCGCCACGCCCACGTTCACGGGAACCTCGACGTTCACGCCGTCCTCGACGAGGACGCCGACGTTCACGGGAACTCAGACGTTCACGCCGACGAACACGTCGACGGCGACCCGGACTTTCACGGTCACGAACACGTTCACGCCTTCGCCGACCCGTACGCCGACGAACACCTTCACGGCCACCCGCACGTTCACGGCGTCGAGAACGCCGACGCGCACGTTCACGCGCTCGAACACGCCCACGCGCACCCGGACGAACACGCCGACGCGGACGTTCACGGCGTCCAGAACGCCGACCCGGACGGCCACGCGGACGGCGACCAACACGGCGACGGTGACCAACACCCCGAGCAACACCGCGACGGCGACGCGGACGTTCACGGCATCCAATACCCCGACGCGGACGTTTACGCGGACCGCGACGGCGACCCGCACGGCGACCAACACGCCGAGCAACACGGCGACCTTCACCCCGTCCCGGACGGCCACGCGGACGGCGACGAACACGGCGACGTTCACGGCCTCGAACACCGCCACGCGGACGGCGACGAACACCCCGACCGAGACCCCGACGCGGACGCCGACGCTCGTTCCGACGCTTCCCGGCGGCGCGATGCCGCCGAAGAGCGTCCTGCCCGCGATCGCCAACTGGCTCGCGCCGGTCATCCGCGGCCTCTTCGCGATGGCGCCGCCTCCGCCGCCGCCGGCGAGCCCCTGCCCGGGCATCCCGGCCTCGTACACGGGGGGAGGACAGCTCGTCTGCGCTCCGTGCCCCTACGACGCCACGCGCCAGTGCGCGTTCATCGACAACAACGGCAACGGCGTCATCGATCCGGGCGAGCCGGCTCCGGCGAACCTGATCCCGCTTCCGGCGTCGCCGAACTTCATGCGCGGCTTCGACGATCCGCAGGCGGACCCGGACAATTCGCTCGTGTTCCTCCAGGAAGTCGACATCAAGTACGTCCGCGGCGACCTCTACGACCTGCCGCCGCAGTTCCAGGCGAGCGACACCCTGAACGGCAATCCGCCGTGGGGCTCCTGCCCGAGCCTCGCGCTCGGATGCCCGGCGGCGCCGGACAACGACGCCGATGGAAAGTCCGACGCGGCCTCGATCTCCGACCGCCGGAACCAGGGCATGTACTCGGCGATCTACGACAAGGAGCGCCCGCGGCCGAGCGGCCAGTTCCCGAGCGACGCGCTGGCGGGACCGTCCTGTCCCCTGGGCATCATCGGTTGCGACCCGTACTCGCAGGACTGCGGCGGCCTCGCGCACTTCAACACCTTCAAGGGCTTCCCCGGCGCGGCGCCGAGCGCCCTCGGGCCTCCGGATGCAGCCCTCCCGGGTGTCTATCCCGCCAACCCGCCGGCGTCGCCGGCCGACTGGCCCGTCGTCCCGTTCCGCCGCGAGTGGCTGGGCACCGACTACCCGGGCGGCAACTCGCCCGAGACCGCGATCAAGCGGCTGCTGCGGTTCACGTCGTCGATCGTCAGCTACGACTCCTCGCAGCCGGCCGAGGACGCCTATCGGCTCGAGGAAGACGCCAAGGAAGTCGCGCTCACGGCCTCGTGCACGCCGCTCGCCGGAGCGCTGCTCGACGCGTACAACTACTTCGTCAACAGCGTGTTCCCGCCGCCGACGAGCGGCGCCCCGGATCCGGCGATCGACTGCCGCAACTACATCATCGTGTTCATCACCGACGGCCACGACGAGGCGGGTTCCGACCCGTGCGTCGGCGGAACGTCCGGCAACGGCGCCGCCGGAGACCTCGGGGTGGTTCCCCTTCCGGAGAGCGCTCCGGGGCGGCGGGCCGCGGCCGCGGCCCTCGACCCGAGCGTCCGCGTCAACGGCATCCCGGTTTACGTCGTCGGCCTGAACACCAACCCGGCGTTCTTCCCGGCGCTCAACTGCATCGCGACCAACAGCGGCGGCAAGCTCTTCGCGGTCAGCGATCGCACGGCGCTCCTGTCGGTCCTCGAATCGCTGCTCGACTTCAAGCGCACCGCCAACTACTTCGCGTCGCCGTCGGTCCCGGCCTTCGCCGGCGGCTTCGGCGATACGGCCCAGGTCGGATCGGTCGTCCCGAGCCACCTCAACACGAACGGCGATCTCTCGAGCTGGTCGATCTGGAACGGCTCGATCAAGAGCTACCAGCTCGATTCCAACGGCCTGATTCCCGTAGTGACGGCCGCGGCCGCGACGGTCACGCCGACGTCGGCGGGCCCGACGAACACCCCGTCGGCCGCCACGCCGACGCCCACGCCGGCCGTGGTCGCCAACGACTACGCCGACGAGACCGACCCGAACAACGCCAATCCGGCCCTCCGGAAGCCGGTATGGAGCGCGGGACGAGTCCTCGGGTACACGGATCCCCGGTCGGACCTGGCGGCCGGCGCCGCGTCCGTGGCGGCCGCGCCCTCGAGCCGCGCCCCGGCGATCTCCGTGTGGCCGGGACGCAAGATGATCTGGGCGGGCACGACCGCCGGGGTCCCGCTGACGCGCGCCGACCTGATGCCGAATACCGGGAACTGCACCGGCGGCTGCTTCGACAGTCTCATCACGGCCATGGGGCTCGACCCCGCGTCGGCCGCCGACCGGAAGCTCGCGACGCTGACGGTCCAGTTCCTGCGCGGCGGAATCTCGGCCTTCGGCCGCCGCGACGAAGTTCTGAACGACCCGACGATCCGGCCCCCGACGATCGGCACGATCGGCCCGGCGACGGGAGACGAACAGAGGTATTCGTACTTCTACCAGGACGACGCTCCGGCGCCGGGCGATCCGCCGCAGGTCCGCACCGACGACGACGGGACGCCTCCGGCCGGCTACGCGCACAAGCTCGGCGACATCTTCCACTCCGAGCCGCTGATGCTCGAGCCGCCGCGCTACTTCCAGTACCTCTCGGCCAACCTGACGCCGCGGACGAGCTCCTCGACGTTCGGCCAGCCGTACCTGGACTTCGCGACCCTTCAGGCCAAGCGGCGCAAGGTCGTCTTCGCCGGGGCCAACGACGGCTTCCTCCACGCCTTCGACGGCGGCGTCTGGGGCCGCGACACGGCCAACTTCGCGCAGACCCACGACCTCGGCACCGGGCGCGAGATCTTCGCCTACTCGCCGCGGATCGTCATGGATTCGAAGTTCCCGAACCTGTTGAACTTCCCGCCGCTGCCGCAGTACTTCGTGGACGGCTCGACGGCCACGGCCGACGTCTTCATCGACCCGGCGTTCGTCGGAACGCCGGACGAGACCGAGCGCGTGTGGCGGACGGTCCTCGTCGGCGGACTGCGCCAGGGCGGCCAGGGCTACTACGCCCTCGACGTCACGCAGCCCGACGACATCGACACGGTGACGGGCTCGCCGACCTTCGGCGAGATCGTCGGCGACAAGGATGCCTCGCCGGCGTGCCTCGACGGCGGCGGAACGTCCTGCGTGGCGGGGGCGGCCACCGGCCGCCAGTACCCCACGATCATGTGGGAGTTCGCGGACGTCGGAGCGGCCTGCTCGGATGCCTGCGGCACCGTGGGCGCGCCGCTCGGCGAGACCTGGTCGCGGCCGGTCATCGGCCGGATCAAGGTCATCGACCCGTCGAGCCCCACGGCGGACGCCAGCGGCTTCGACGATCGTTACGTCGCGATCTTCGGCGGCGGCTACGATCCGAGCTTCACGCCAGGCGACGACGTCTCCGCCAAGCTCGGGACGGGCACCGTCATTCGCGGCCGCTCGTTCTACATGATCGACGTGGAGACCGGCCGAATCATCTACAAGTCGACGCGCGGCGTCGACGGCGGCGGCGCCCCGGTCGACTTCGCCCCGATGCCCGCGCCTCCGGCCGTCGTCGACTACAACGACGACGGGTACCTGGATGCGGCGTACATCGGCGACGTCAACGGCCACATGTGGCGCGTCGACCTCACGCCGGACGCGTCGGCGAGCCCGAAGCGCGGCGAGATCACGGCCGGCCAGGCCCATGGCTACGCGCCGTTCATGCTCTTCGACGGCTGTGAGCTGGCGGCCGGGACGTGCACCAACAAGTGGCCCGTCTTCTTCGAGCCCGGCGTGGTGTACGTGGGCGGCGCGGGCTCCCCGCCCGTGCTCGGCATCTCCTTCGGGACGGGCAACCGCGCGGAGCTCGCGCGGCCGAACACCCAGCCCCAGGACTTCTTCTACGTCGTCGACACGGGACAGACCACGAAGACCTTCGTCAAGGCCGACCTCCACGACCTGACCCCGCCGGGAGGCACGCCGTGTCCGCTGCCGTACACCGGCGTCTGCACCAACGCCGCCAACGGCTTCGTGCTCGAGTACGGTTCGCTCAACGAGAAGACGACCTCGACGGTCTTCTCGACCCGGGGCTACCTGTCGCTCATCACGTTCACCCCGGATTCGGTCTCCCCGTGCGCGACGAACGGCAGCTCGTACCGCTACCGGTTCTTCTACCAGACGGGCCAGGGTTACTACGGCACGACGGGCAGCTACGCCGACTACCAGGAGAACCTGGGCGAGGGCATGGCCGCCGCGTCGCAGTCGGTCTCGCCGGACGGCGATACAATCGACACGACGCTCACGACGAGCGGCGGCATCGAGCAGCAGGTGACACCCAACGTGATCCACACGATCGAGCAGAACTGGAAGGAGCAGCAGCAGTGAAACGGATCCGGGCGGCCTGGATCGCTGCTTTCCTCGGCGCCACGGCGGCGTTCAGCCTGGCGGACGTGGTCGTCCTCAAGGGCGGCGCCGTGGTGCCCCTGAAGCAGGCCTGGGTCCGTCGGGGCAACACCGCCTACCTGACGCGAGCCGACGGAACGCTCCTGTCCGTTCCGGTCTCGGAGATCGACCGCGAGGCGACGGCAAGGGCCAACCAGGCCTCGCCGGCCGCCCCGGCGGCCGGCGCGTCGGCGCCGGCGTCGACTCCCGCCGAAGCGGTCCGCGCGACGTCCGAAGCGCCGAAGGCCAGGGTCCGGATCACCGACGCCGACGTCTCGCACCCGCTCGATCTCGATGCGGCGGCCGCGCCCGAGGAGGGCAAGGAGGCCGCCGCGGGGCCCGGAGGGGCCCGCGTCGAGGTCGTCGACTACACGCAGGAGCTCGTCGGAGAGGCGCTCGCCGTGAAGGGGTCGCTGCGCAATCCGGGTCAGGCCACGGCCGAGAACGTCCGGATGAGCGTCGCCGCCCTCGACGAGAAGGGGCAGCCGATCGACGGCGCCCCGGCGACGCTCTCGAAGGGTTCGATCGGGGCCGGCCAGACGGTCGACTTCACGGCCTCGCTGAAGGTCGGCTCGAAGAACGTGTCGAACATCCGTTTCAACCCGCAGTGGACCCAGCCGAAGCCGCCGCCGGAGCCGACTCCGCGTCCGGGGACGGCCGCGGCCGCCGCGGCCGCGAAAGCCGCCGTGCCGACGCCGGTCCGGACGCCCTACGGACAGGGCACGCTCTACGCGGCCCCCGTCGCCAGCGCCCCCTCGAAGCCGCCGGCCGACGGCAAGACCGGATACATCCCCGGCGCGACGAGCCCGGACAACCAGCCCAAGCCGCCGAACCGGTAAGCCGTCAGGAGGCAGACGTCAGGCGGTAGGTTGGCCTGGCTTACCGCTTACCGCTTACTGCTTACTGCCTCCCGCCTCCTGCCTCCTTCTCCCACCGTCTGCTAACCTGAACCCAAACACATGTCCCGCATCCTCATCGTCGAAGACAAGGACTCCTTGCGCACGATGCTCGAGGAGATGCTCAAGGCCGAGGGGCTGCGCGTGGACTGCGCGTCGACCGGGACGCAGGCGGTCGAACGGCTCAAGGCCGGCGAGCGCTACGACCTCGTCCTGACCGACTGGCGCCTGCCGGGCGCCGACGGCCTCGCGGTCCTCGACGCCGCCGTGGCGCAGGACCCGACGCTGCCGGTCCTCGTCATGACCGCCTACGGGTCGATCGAGACGGCCGTCGAGGCGATGAAGCACGGCGCCGAGGACTTCGTGACCAAGCCGGTCGATCCGGACCTCCTGCGCCTGCTCGTCTCCCGGGCGCTCGAGCGGCGCGCGCGCTCGCGTGAATCGCTGCTCTTCGCCGAGGCGCACTCCCGGGCCATGCCGCCGATCGTCGGCGAGTCGGCGGCCATTCGGCTGGTGCGCGCCGAGGCCGAGCGCGTGGCGGCGACCGACGCCACCGTGCTGCTCGAGGGCGAGAGCGGGACCGGCAAGGAGCTCTTCGCGCGGGCGATCCACGTCCTCTCGACCCGGCGCAACGGCGCGTTCGTCGCGATCAACTGCGCGGCGATTCCGGAGACGCTGCTGGAAAGCGAGCTCTTCGGCCACGAGCGGGGCGCCTTCACGGGGGCCTCGGCGCGGCGGATGGGGAAGTTCGAGCTCGGCGACCTCGGCACGATCTTCCTCGACGAGATCGGCGAGCTGACGCCCGCCACGCAGGGGAAGCTCCTCCGCGTGCTCCAGGAGCGGTCGTTCCACCGGGTCGGCGGCACCGTTCCGATCGAGGTCGACGTCCGGATCATCGCGGCCTCGAACCGGTCGCTCGAAAAGCTCGTCCAGCAGGGTCTCTTCCGGGAGGACCTCTTCTACCGGGTGCGCGTCTTCCCGATCCGGATCCCGTCGCTGCGCGAGCGGCCCGACGACATCGATCCGCTGGTGGACTGGTATCTCGAGCGGCTGCCGCAGGAGCTGGGCAAGCGCGCCCTGACGCTGTCCGAGGCGGCGCGCGCGAGGATCCGCGCCTACGACTGGCCGGGCAACGTGCGGGAGCTGCGCAACTGCCTCGAGCGGGCGATCATCCTGGCCGACGGCGGGACGATCGAGGAGCGCCACCTGCGCCTCGGCTCGGAGCCGGCGTACCTTCCCGCCGTGCGCGACGAGTCGCTGGAAGAGGCCCGCGAGCGGGCGGCCGCCGCGGCGGAGCGCGCCTGGCTCGTGCGCGCGCTCGACCGGGCCAAGGGGGACCGCACGGCGGCCGCGACGGCGGCCGGGCTGACGCCTCGCCGCTTCGAGGCCAAGCTCCGCGAGCACGGCCTCGCCGACGCCTGATTCACTCCGGCAGGGCCGGGACCCGGGTGATGTCCTTGCGCCAGAGCGTGGGCGTCGGGAGCGGCGGCGGCGGCGTCATCAGCGGGGTGATCCAGGGATGCGCCGCCGCGGGCGTGACCTCGGGGCGTGCCGCGCTCGAGGTCTTCCGGCAGCCGCCGGCGTGAGCCGCGAGCGCGAGCAGAACGAGGGGCAGAGGCCACGCCGCGCGGACCGCTCGTCGCGTCATCGGACGATTATCGCACTTCGGCCCGGAGAGCCGCGATCACGAGCGCGTCTTCCTCCGGCGCGATCGAGCGCAGGTCGAGCCAGACGCGGCCGTCCTCGACGCGCGCGACGATCGGCGGCTTGCGCGCGCGCAGGCGCGCGGCGAGAGCGTCCGCCGTCAGGTCGCGGCGAGCCAGCGCGATCGCCTGCGAGGGGAAGGTCTTTTCCGGGCTGGTGCCGCCGCCGAAGACCGCCCGCGAGGCAAGAAGCTCACCCGAGAGGTCCGCGCCGGCGGGGAGCGCCTCGCGGAGGATCCGCCGGCCCCGCTCCTCGAGGGCGGAGGCCGGGGCCGCTGCCGCCCGGTACACCGGAAACCCGCGCCACGCCCCCGTCTTCCACGCGGCGAGGGTCGCGGCGAGGGCCGCGAGCGTCAGCTTGTCCGGCCGGACGGCGCGCGCGATGGGGTGCCGCGCGGCCTGCTGGACGAGGTCCGCGCGCCCGACGAGGAATCCCGCCTGGGGTCCGGAGAAGAGCTTGTCGCCCGAGAACGTCACGAGGTCCGCTCCGGCGTCGAGGCACTCGGCCACCGTGGGCTCGGCCGGGACGCCGAACTCGTCGAGCGGGACGACGCAGCCGGTGCCCTGGTCGTGGAGCCACGGAACGCCGGATTCCCGGGCGAGCGCGGCGAGCTCGGCCGGGGCCGGGCGCGACGTGTAGCCGCGGATCTCGTAGTTGGACGGATGGACCGAGAGCATCAGGGCCACGTCCGGGGAAAACGCCCGGCGGTAGTCGTCGGCCGTCGTCCGGTTGGTCGTCCCGACCTCGGCGAGCCTCGCCCCCGAGGCCTCGAGGATCTCGGGGATCTTGAACGAGCCGCCGATCGCGACGAGCTCCCCGCGCGAGACCAGCACCGAGCGGCCGCGGGCGAGGGCCGCGAGCGCCAGCAGCACCGCCGCGGCGTTGTTGTTGACGGCGATCGCATCGGCGCAGCCGAAGAGGTCCTTCGATGCCGCGCGGACGTGGTCCTGCCGCCGGCCCCGGCCGCCGCGCGCCGGGTCGTACTCGACGGTCGAGTAACCGGCGGCCGCCTCGAGGACCGCCGCGCGCGCCTCCTCCGGCAGGGGGGCGCGTCCCAGGTTGGTGTGGAGGAGGACGCCCGTGGCGTTGACGGCGCGCTCGAGGGTCGGCGCGAACCTCCGGGCGAGCTGCCCGAGCGCGGCCTCCCACAGCGCCTCGGCCCGCGCCTCGCCCCCCGCCATGGCCCGCCGGAGCTCCTCCTTCACGGCGACGCGCCCGTAGCGGGCGAGCGGCTCCCCGGCGTCGGGCGAGCGCAGGAGCGCGTCCATCGAGGGAGGGTGGGGGCGGTGGCCGGCCGCGTCGCTCAAGGTTCCTTTACTATAGGAGACGGTGCGGATCCGGGCGACGGGAGGGGCCACGGCATGAGCAGCGCGAACTGGGAACGCGAGCTTCAGGTCCTCGACCAGGCCCTCCGCCGCCTCTCGGCCGAGTGCGACGCCTTCCTGTACGGCTCGACCGCGAAGCCCCCGACCGAGTCCCGCCGGCACGTCGAGGAGATGTTCCGGCGGCTCAACGATTCCGAGTCCATGACCGCCGCGGAGAGATACCGGTTTTCGACGCTCCAGGGCCGTTTCCAGGCCCTGAACGAGCGCTGGGACCGCCTCCTGGCCGAGAAGGAGTCGGGGCGGCGCCCGGGCCTCTACGGCCACTTTCGCGGGGCTGCGGCGGCCGGGGTCGCGTCCCCGCCCGGCCCCAACGCCGGGAGGGCGGCGTCCGTACAAGAAGAGCCTCGGGCCGCCCCGGCCGACCTCGACCGGGACCTGTTCGAGCGCTACGTTTCCGCCAAGAAGGCCCGGGGCGAGGACGTCAGCGGTTACCGGCTCGACGGCTTCCTCGAAGGCCTCGAGCGGGAGCGCCGAAAGGTCCGCGAGCGGATGGGGACGGGCGAGATCGTGTTCGAGGTCGCGGAGCGCGACGGCCGCGTGCGCCTGATCGCAAAGAAGAAGCCGAGGGGAAGCACATGAGACTTTTCCAGGTCCGAATCGGGTGGGCGGGGTGGGCGGTCGCGGTCCTGGCCGCGGCGCCGGCCTTCGCCCAGGCCGATTCTTCGAAGAGCGCGAATGCGGCGGAGCCCTTCTACCGCAAGTACCTCGTGGCGGGGAACCCGCTCGACGACCAGATCCTCTCGATGGAACAGAAGGTCGACGCCAACCCCAACGACGCCACGCTGCGCAACGACTTCGGCAACCTCCTGGCCCTTCGCCACTTTCCCAAGCAGGCCGCCGAGCAGTACGAGATGGCGGCGAAGCTCGACAAGACGAATTTCATCGCCGACTACAACCTCGGCATCCTCCGCGAGACCGAGGGCAAGACGTCGGACGCGATCGCGGCCTACAAGAAGTCGATCGCCCGCAAGCCCGGGTTCCCGCCGTCGCGCTTCCGCCTCGGCCGCCTCTACGAGCAGACGGGGAAACTCGACGCCGCCGTCGAGCAGTACGCGAAGGCCCTGCGCATCGACCCGTCGATGCGCAACCCCAAGCGCAATCCGCTCGTCATCGATTCCGAGCTGATGTATCGCGTCTCGCTGACGAACTACGAGCGCGACGTCGCGACGGTGACGCTCGATCGCGACGTGTCGTTCGTCGAAGAGCCCGCTTTCCGGCGCGTGCCCGTCGACCATCCGGTCGCGAGCGAAGAGGTGGCCCCGGAGGAGACCGAGGCCCCGCGCGAGGTGGGACCGACCACCGGCGGCGGCTCTCCCCCCGCGGGCACGGGGGCCAAGCGCCCCGCCCGGGCGTCGACCGGTCCCGCTCCGAACGAGCCGCCGATGCGGCCGCGGCCGGGTTCCCGTCCGACGCCGCGGACGATGCGACCGGGCCAGCCGATCCCTCCGGCGGGCGCCGGCGCGCATGCCGTCCCCGAAGCGGCGCCGACCCCGGCCCCGGAGGAGGGCGGACCGAACGAGCCGGGCGCGCCGGAGACGGTCCCCGAGCCCGCGACGACGCCGTCCCCCGAGGACCTCGAGCCGAGCTAGACGCCCGGCCCGACCGGGTCACTCGAAGCTCGCCCGCTCCACCAGAATCGTCGGCGAGCCCGCCGCGAACGGCATCGGGAAGAACTGCGCGTCGCCCGACAGCGCGCGCACGCGGTGCAGCAGCTCCGAGATCCGGCCGGCGGCCTTCGCGCCGGCGACGGCGCCGCGGGCCCGGCCGGCGACGATCGCGATGCCGGTGAACTCGATCTCGAAGCGGTCCTCCGCCAGGTCGACCCGCACCGGCGCCGTCAGGGCGGAGGCGTAGAGGCCGCGGGTCACCGAGGCGAGCAGCTCCGCCGCGGGCCGCGGGGCGCGGGTCTCGAAGAAGATCCGGCGCGGGCCGGCGGCCGGGGGGGTGCGGAAGGACGGACGCACGCCGTGGCCGGTCGAGGAGCGGCCCGCGCGGCGCGCCGTGCGCAGGTCGTACAGGCCGGCCGCGAGCCGCCCCTCCTCGACGAGGAGGACGCGCCGCGTGGCCACGCCCTCGCCGTCGAACGGCGCGTCGCCGGACGCGTCGTCCGCGATCGAGACCTCCGGGGAGGCGAGGCTCCCGCGCGCGATCCAGAGGGGCGGTCGCTCGGACGTGAAGACCGGCGCGAGCGCGGCGAGCAGGGCGGCGCCGACCGACGGATCCAGCAGCCACTGCCCGCGCGACGGCGGCGAGGCCGGCTCCTCGAGGGGCAGGACCGCCGCGTCGCAGAGGCGCCGCGCCAGGGGGTCGATCGGAGGAAGGTCCGCCGCCTGAAACGCGACGCGGACCTCGCGGGCGCGGCCCCCGCGGCGGCCGATCGCCGTGGCCACGCCGTCGACGGCCGACCGCGCCGACGCGACGTCGAGGCCGGCTCCGTTCTCGATCCGCTCGCGGGTCGCCCCGCGCCGAAGCGTCAGGCCGGCGAGCGTGCACTCGCCGCGCGAGGCGGCGGCGACGGCGCGCGCGAGGTCGGCGAAGAGGGCGGGGGGCGGCTCGGCCGCGATCTCCGGAGGCGCCGCGGCGACGCGCGTCGGCCATTCCGGCGGGGGCTCGTCGGCCACGGCGTAACGCGCCGCGTCCTCGACGGCCGCGCCGAGCGCCGCGGCGCTCGAGGCGGCGGCGAACCGCGGGCCGCCGCGGTCCCACCAGCGGGCGGCCCAGCCTTCCTCGCGCCTCCAGGCCGTGCGCGCGAGGCCCGGCGAAGCGGCGAGCTCCCACGACTCGCCGGTCTTGCGGTACAGCTCCCACTGCCCGGGCGCGCGGCGCTCCAGCCGGCCGCGCAGCTCCCGGTCCGGCGCGGGGCTCTCCGCGGCGTCCTTGCCGACGGCCTTCACAGCACGGGCCGGACGGCGAGGCGCCGGATCAGGACGTCCGGGGCCGCGCCCTGGACGGGCAGGAGCTGCCCGTCGCGCGCGCACCAGCCGAGGCTGCGGCACGGCCGGGACTCGCGGCCGAGCACGGGCTCGACGTTCTTCAGGGCCGTCAGGATCTCGCCCGCCAGGATGCCCGGCCCGAGCTCCTCGGTGAAGCGCCCGCGGCGGACGCGGCGGGCGCGGGGGAAGCGCAGGCGGAACGTCCCGCCCGAGAGCTCGACCGAGCCGCCCTGGAACTCCTCGATCCAGAGCCCGTCGGTCACGCGCCGGGCGATCTCGTCGGAGGTCGCCGCGCCGGCCGGGAGGACGACGTTGGAGCAGCGGGGCATGGGCGCCTCGGCCGGCCCGGCGCGCCGCCCGTGGCCGGTCGAGCCTCCCGGGCGCGCGTGCGCGCGGTCGGTCAGCCTCGCGCCGAGGTGGCCCGAGTGCAGCAGCTTGACGGGTCGCGGCGCCGTGCCCTCGTCGTCGCGCTCGTAGCCGCCGAAGAGGTCGAGCCTCCGCGCGTCGTCGGCGACGTCGAGCTCCGCGACGGCGACGCGGGCGTCCTTGAGGGCCGAGAGCGGCGAGGCCGCGGCATCGGCCTCCAGCGCGTGACCGAGGATCTCGTGAAAGAGCACCGCCGCCGAGCCGGCGGCGAGCACGACGTCCGTCTCGCCCGCCCCGACCTCGACCGGACGGTCGCGCGGCGCCGCGGCCGCCGTGAGCGCCGCCCGCAGCTCGTCCGGGGTCGCGTCGGCGTCGGGAGCGTGGAAGGCGATCGTCCGTTCCTCGTCGCCGTGGCGCGACGCCGCGGTGAACCGGCCCTCGAGGGAGAGGAGCCGCCGGCGCGAGGTCGCCGCCGGCGCTCCCGCCGCGACGACGCGCCGCTCGGTCTCGAGCGAGCGCCACAGGAACCGGTGCCGGGGTGCGTGGCGGCCGAGGACGCCCGTCAGCCGGCGCGTCCAGCGCTCGGCCTCGAGCGAGGCGTCCTCGTCGTCCGCGGCGGACGCGCGCGCGGCCCGGATCGGG
The DNA here is from genome assembly GCA_963764715.1 of uncultured Acidobacteriota bacterium. GTDB lineage: Bacteria > Acidobacteriota > Thermoanaerobaculia > UBA5066 > Gp7-AA6 > DAHUXD01. The sequence goes on along the minus strand of CAVXTP010000003.1, from coordinate 49,918 downwards.
AGGGGCTCCCGGCCGGCCACGCTCCGCAGGGCGCGCACGGCCTCGCGCACCGAGGCCTCGTCCGCGCCGGCCACGAACGCGAGGCGCTCCTCGCCCTGGAAGCGCCACCGCGCGCCGACGCCCTCCTCGCGGCGCACGCGGACCTCGTGGACCTGTCCGTCGCGCCAGTCGAGCGAAACCTCGCGCAGGCGCTCGCCGAAGACGTCGGCGAGCTCGCCCGGGCGCGCGGCGAGCGGCTCGAGCCAGCGGGTCACGGCGGTGTCGTCCCAGTGCACGGCAGGCAGTGTAATAACATCGCGCGGGGGAAGGGCATGAGTCTCGCCGACGTCAAGAAGGATTTTCTCGCCGGGCGCGCGGCCCGCGGGATCGCCAGCCGCAAGCTCTTCGCGGAGAAGGCGCCGGGCGCCCTGCGCGACGCGGTGTTCGCGGCGCTCGAGTCGGAGTCCGAGAAGGAGCGCACCCTCGACGAGGAGGCGCGCCGCATGATGGAGTCGGCCCGGCAGGAAATCGCCGCCGGCCGCGTCGACGGCCACGAGCTCTTCCGCCGCATCCGCCGCAAGCTCGCCGAGCAGCGGGGCATCGTCCTCTGATCCTTCCGGAATGACGCTCGAAAAGCGGATCGCCGACCTCGAGGCCCTGCGCGAGTCGCGGCTGGAGGGCGGGGGCCGGGAGCGCGTCGCGCGGCAGCACGCCGAAGGCAAGCTGACCGCGCAAGAGCGGATCGAGCTGCTGCTCGACCCGGGCTCGTTCCTGGAGCTCGACCCCTTCGTCGTCCACCGCTGCCGCGACTTCGGCATGGAGAAGACCCAGATCCCGGGCGACGGGGTCGTCTGCGGCGCCGGGACGATCGAAGGGCGCCCCGTCTACGTCTTCGCCCAGGACTTCACGGTCTTCGGCGGTTCGCTCTCGGAGTCCAACGCCGACAAGATCTGCAAGGTCATGGACCTCGCGGTCCAGAACGGCGCGCCGATCATCGGATTGAACGACTCGGGCGGGGCCCGCATCCAGGAGGGCGTGGTCTCGCTCGCCGGCTACTCCAAGGTCTTCCTGCGCAACACCCGCGCGTCGGGCGTCGTGCCCCAGATCTCGGCGATCCTCGGGCCGTGCGCGGGCGGGGCGGTCTACTCGCCGGCGATCACCGATTTCGTCTTCATGACCGAGGCGACGTCCTACCTCTTCGTCACCGGGCCCGACGTCATCCGCACGGTCACCCACGAGGAAGTCACGAAGGAGGACCTCGGGGGCGCCCGGACGCACTCGAGCGTCTCGGGGGTCGCCCACTTCGTCCGCGACGGCGACGAGGCCGTCCTGGCCGGGATCCGGGAGCTGCTGACCTACGTGCCCTCGAACAACCTCGACGAGCCTCCCCGGCGGGCCCCCCGCGAGCCCCGCGCCGGCGACGCCTCGCTCAACACCTTCATCCCCGAGGAGCCGAACCGGCCGTACGACATGGGGGAGCTCGTCCGGCGGGTGGCCGACGAGGGCGTCTTCTTCGAGGTCCACGCCGGGTTCGCGCGCAACATCCTCGTGGGGTTCATCCGTCTCGCGGGCCGCTCGGTCGGCGTCGTCGCCAACCAGCCGATGCACCTGGCGGGCGTCCTCGACATCGACGCGTCGGTCAAGGGCGCGCGCTTCGTGCGCTTCTGCGACGCCTTCAACATCCCGCTCCTCGTGTTCGAGGACGTGCCGGGCTTCCTTCCGGGGACCCAGCAGGAGTACGGCGGGATCATCCGGCACGGCGCCAAGCTCCTCTATGCCTTCGCCGAGGCGACGGTGCCGAAGGTCTCGGTCATCACGCGCAAGGCCTACGGCGGCGCGTACTGCGTGATGCTCTCCAAGGACATCGGGACCGACTTCAACTTCGCGTATCCGACGGCCGAGATCGCCGTCATGGGGCCCGAGGGCGCCGTCAACATCCTCTACCGGCGGGAGCTGCCGGCCGACGCCCCGCCCGACGCGCGCGCGGCCAAGGTCGCGGAGTACGCCGCCAACTTCGCCAACCCCTACATCGCCGCCCGGCGCGGCTACGTCGACGACATCATCGAGCCCTCGGAGACGCGGGAGCGCCTGATCGCGGCCTTCCAGCTCCTCGAGGGCAAGCGCGTCGCTCCGCCCAGGAGAAAGCACGGGAACATCCCGCTGTGACGCCGTGAAGAGGCCGCGCCTGCTCGTCGCCAATCGCGGCGAGATCGCCGTGCGGATCTTCCGCGCCTGCCGCGACCTCGGCCTCGAGACCGTGGCCGTCTATTCGGACGCCGACCGCGCCGCGCCCCACGTCGCGATGGCCGACCACGCGGCGCGCCTGGGCCCGGCCCCCGCGCGCGAGAGCTACCTGTCCGTGCCGTCGATTCTGGCGGCCGCGAAGAAGACCGGGGCGACGCTCGTCCATCCCGGCTACGGGTTCCTCGCCGAGAACGCGGCCTTCGCCCGCGCGTGCGCCGCGGAGGGACTGACCTTCGTGGGCCCGAGCCCGGAGGCGATCGCCGCCATGGGCTCGAAGACCGGCGCCCGCGAGCGGATGCGCGAAGCGGGAGTGCCCGTCGTGCCCGGCACGGCGAAGGCGGCGTCGGGCGCGGCGGAGCTTGCCGAGTTTGCCGCCGCAGCGGGCTATCCCATCCTGCTGAAGGCCTCCGCCGGCGGGGGCGGAAAGGGGATGCGGCGCGTCGAGTCGGCGTCGGAGCTCCCGAACGCCTTCGAGCGCGTCGCCTCCGAGGCGCAGGCCTCCTTCGGCGACGGCGCGGTGTACGCGGAAAAGCTCGTCGAGCGGCCCCGCCACATCGAGGTCCAGGTCATCGGCGACGCCCGGGGCCGGCTCGTCGCGGTCGGGGAGCGCGAGTGCAGCGTCCAGCGCCGCCACCAGAAGGTCGTGGAGGAGTGCCCGTCGCCCGCCGTCGATCCGCCCCTTCGCGCCCGGCTCCTCGAGGCGGCGCTTTCGGCGGCGCGGGCCGTCGGCTACACGTCCTGCGGGACGGTCGAGTTCCTCCTGGCGCCGGACGGCGCCTTCTACTTCCTCGAGATGAACACGCGCCTCCAGGTCGAGCATCCCGTGACCGAAGAGGTCTGGGGCGTGGATCTCGCGTGCGCCATGATCCGGGTCGCCCTCGGCGAGGCGCTGCCGTTTTCCGCGGCCGACCTGAAACCCCGCGGCCATGCCCTCGAGTGCCGCGTCTACGCGGAGGACCCCCGCCGCGGCTTCGCGCCGTCGCCCGGACGCATCGAGGCGCTGCGATTGCCGCAGGGCCCGGGCATCCGCAACGACGTCGGCGTCGAGACCGGCTCGGTCGTCCCGATCGACTACGACCCGATGCTCGGCAAGCTCATCGTCCACGCTCCCGACCGCCCCGCCGCGGTGACGCGGCTCGCCCGCGCCCTCGCGGAGTACGAGGTCGCGGGTGTCGAAACGACCCTCCCGCTCTTCCGGGCGCTCGTCGCCGACGCGGAATTCCGCGACGCGCGCTTCGACGTCCAGTGGCTGGACCGCCGGCTCGCGGAGGGGCTCTTGCCCGACGAGCGCCCGCGGGCCGACGAGCTCTGGCTCGCGGCGGTCTCGATGGCCGCGGCGGACGCGATGCTTCCAGCGCCGGCCCGGGGCGAAGCGTCCGCGTGGCGGACCGCGGCGCGCCGCGAAGCGCTGAAGGACTGACGGCGATGCGTCGGCTGCGCCTGGTCCATCGCGGGGAGTCGGGCCCCGAGGAGCTGACCGTCGATCTCGACGGCGAGCGCTGCGTTCTGCGTCGGGCCGGCGTCGACGCGCGCGCCGAGCTCGCGCGGCTGCCGGACGGCGCGATCTCGCTCATCTTCGAGGACGGCCGCCAGATCTCGGGCCGCGCGTTTCCGGGACGGCCCGGCGAAGTCGAGCTCGTCCGCCCCGGCGCGTCGATGCGCATCGCGCTCGCGCCGCCGCTGCAGGATCGTCTGGCGCATGGCGGCGAGCACGGCTCGAGCCGCGGCCGCAATCAGGAGGTTCGCGCGCTGATGCCGGGCCGCGTGGTCGAAGTGGCCGTCTCCGCCGGGTCCCCGGTCGCCGCGGGCTCGCTCCTCCTGGTGCTCGAGGCCATGAAGATGCAGAACGAGATCCGCGCCGAGCGCGCGGGAATCGTCTCCCGGGTCGAGGTCGTGGCGGGCACGGCGGTCGATCGAGGAGCCCTCCTGGCCGTGATCGGACCCGAGCCTCCCCGGGTCCCCAACATCCAATAATCCGGATTCCGCTCCAATAATCTGCCCAGATTTGGGAAAGATTTTCCCGCGACTTTTCTCTTTCTCCTAACGGGACAATCAGTTACAGTCCGCGAAGTTCTTGGGTTTTTCTGGCAACCACATTGCTTTCTGATTGCTTCGCCGTGAGGAATCTCACTCGTTTCTTACAAACTCAGTTTTAAAGGAGGAAGGGAATGAAGTCTGTGTACCGATTTACCCTCGCTCTTTCGGTATGCCTTCTTCTCCTCGCTCCGGTCGCCGTCTTCGGGCAGACGACCGGAACCGTGGAGGGGACGGTCACCGACCAGAGCAACGCGCCCCTGCCGGGTGTGACCGTCGAATTGACGAGTCCCAGCCTGCAGGGTTCGCGGACCGCGGTCACCGCGGCGGACGGTCGTTATCGCTTCCCGTCGGTTCCGCCGGGCGCGTACACGATCACCGCGGAACTGTCGGGCTTCGGCAAGGTCGAGCGGAAGGCGCGCGTCACCCTCGACGCGACGGCCACCGTCAACCTGTCGCTGTCGCTCTCGACGTCGGCCGAGATCACCGTCACCGGTGAGGCGCCGATGGTCGACTCGACGTCGACGACCCAGGGCTCCAACTACTCGGCGAAGGTCATCGACAAGCTGCCGGTCGGACGCAACTACGCGGACATCGTGTTCACGCAGCCGGGCGTCCAGGCGGACTTCGGCGAGACCCAGGGACGGTCGCTCGCGATCTCGGTCTACGGATCGACGTCGTCGGAGAACCTGTTCCTGATCGACGGCGTCAACACGACGAACGTCATCAAGGGCTTCCAGGGCAAGGACCTCAACACCGAGTTCATCCAGGAAGTCGAAGTGAAGACGGGCGGCTACCAGGCCGAGTACGGCCGCAACACGGGCGGCGTCGTCAACGTCATCACGAAGTCGGGCGGCAACGAGTTCCATGGCGGCGTGTTCGGCTACTACAACGACACGGGCATGCGCGCCGACCAGAAGAACGGCGAGCTCGGCAACTTCGCTTCGCCGGACTTTTCGGAGACGGGCGACGCGCAGTTCCAGAACAACGTTCTCGAGAAGGACGTGCGTCAGGAGTGGGGCGCCGACCTCGGCGGCTTCGTCGTCAAGGACAAGGTCTGGTTCTTCGGCGCGTACAACCGCGTCCAGGTCAACCAGAACCTCCAGATGCTCGACCTGACCAACCCCACGACCTTCGGCAACCTCTACCCGATCACGTTCTTCCAGAACAAATACTCCGGCAAGCTGACGTTCAACGTCATGCAGGGCACCTCGATCGTCGGCAGCGTCTTCTCGGACGCGCAGACGCAGGAGGGCGCCATCGCGATCCCGACGGGCCTCTCGCAGTTCCAGTACAACGGCCGCCGCGACACGGGCGGACCGGACTACGGAGCGCGCCTGAACCAGCTCTTCGGCTCGTTCGGCATCTTCACGTTCCAGTACGCGCAGCACTCCGACCGCTACTCCACCAAGCCCTTTGGTAACGACATTCCGCAGATCCGCGACTACACGTTCGATCCGAACGGCGTGCAGTTCCGGACGTCGGGCGGCTTCGGCAACGTCTTCGGGCCGACGGTCAACAACAGCTCGGACCGCCAGCTCTACTCGGGTTCGTTCACGGCGTACGCCGGGAACCACGAGATCAAGCTCGGCGGCGACTACCAGCACGACTCGACCTCGGGCACGACGTACTTCACCGGCGCGCAGCGCCTCCTGATCCGTCCCTGCCTGCAGACGGGCTCGAGCGTGTGCGACCTCTCGGTCGCGCCGTTCTACACGAACAGCGCCGGCACGACGACCCAGGTCTTCTACCAGCACTCGCTGCTGGCCAACGGCACGCCGTCGAGCTTCTCGATCCTCGAGGCTTCGCCGTTCGTTACCCCGACCAAGCGCTACAGCGCTTTCATCCAGGACCAGTGGCGGATCATCCCGACCCTGACCCTGAACGCCGGCCTCCGCTGGGACACCGAGAGCTTCTACGGTCTCGACCCGCAGACGGGCCCCTTCAAGGCGTTCGCGCTCGAGAACCAGTGGTCGCCGCGCGTCGGCGTCGTGTGGGATTTCGCGGGCGACGGCACGTCGAAGCTGTACGCTTCGGCCGGCCGCTTCTACTTCTCGCTCCCGACCGACTTGAACGTCCGCGTGTTCACGGCCAACTCCTCGATCCAGACGTACAACTACAGCCCGACCTCGTTCGACCAGGCCTCCAACGCCCCGCGCAACCTCCTGTTCCAGGGCGGCAGCGCTGCGGGCGAGCCCGTGGACGGCTGGACGAACGGCGTCAAGAACGGCACCCCGCTCACCAAGGCCTCCTACCAGGACGAGCTGACCCTCGGCGTCGAGAAGGCCCTCGACCCGACCCTGTCGATCGGCCTCAAGGGCACGTACCGCACGCTCGGCCGCACGGTCGAAGACCGCTGCGACCTCGACGGCAACATCGCTCCCTCGACGTGCGCTCTCTTCAACCCGGGCGGCGACGGCCAGGCCGCTTCGGGCTTCTTCCCGACCTGCAACGGCTCGGCGAATCCGACGGACCCGACGGCCGGCGAGTGCTCGACCACGGGGTTCGTGCCCGGCGACGCCAAGCGCATCTTCCGCGGCATCGAGATGACCGCGCGCAAGCAGTTCTCCACGCAGCTCTGGGCGCAGATGTCCTTCCTGTACTCGTCGTTGAAGGGCAACTACTCCGGCGCCATCCGCGAGGCCTCCGGCCAGACGGACCCCGGCATCAACGCCGACTACGACTACTACCAGTTCACGTTCAACGACTACGGTAACCTCGAGCTCGACCGGCCCATCCAGGCCCGCATCGACGCGGTCTACAACGCGCCGTTCGGTCTCTCGATGGGCGCCCAGTTCTACGTTCGCTCGGGTCTCCCGGTCTCGCGGTACGGCTTCTTCAACAACTTCTACCCGGACCTGCTGTACCTCGACACGCGCGGAACGAACACGCACGCGTTCTTCGTCGACAACCGGACCCCGACGGACTACGACATGAACCTCTCTCTCGGTTACAACATCAACGTCGGCCCGGTGACGATCACGCCGCAGGCGTACCTGTACAACGTGATCAACCGTCAGACGGCCACCAGCTACGACGCGACGTTCAACCCCGGCGGAGCCTTCGTGACGGATACGACGAGCCCCTTCTACGGCCAGGCCGGTCTCGCGCCTGGAGAGGGAACCTGCTCGGCGTCCGCTGTGGCGCCCTGCCCGGACAACACGGACTACCTGAAGGTCAACCAGCGCAACAACCCGCGGCTTCTCCGCGTGGCGCTCAAGGTCACCTTCTAGGTCCTTCCCGGTTCTTTCTGGGGGCGGCTTCGGCCGCCCCTTTTTTTGTTTGGGCCCGATTCGGGAGATTCAACCCGCCGGATCAGGATCCAAAGGGACGGGTGGCCATCCGTTCGGGACGGACCCCTTTTCATGTCGTTCCTCTGTGTTTTCAACGACTTGATTATTGGCACAATCTGAGGATCAGCACTTGCTTCGTCCTTTTTCCTTGGAAGCGTCTTCGAGTTCGAAGCGCGGTTATTCGAAGGAGGAAAGGATGAAGTCTCTATACCGATTCACCCTGGCTCTTTCGGTATGCCTTCTTCTCCTCGTCCCGGTCAGCGTCTTCGCGCAGACGACCGGAACGGTGGAGGGGACGGTGGCCGACCAGAGCAATACGCCCCTGCCGGGTGTGACCGTCGAGCTGACGAGTCCCAACCTGCAGGGAACGCGGACCGCGGTCACCGCGGCGGACGGTCGTTATCGTTTCCCGTCGGTTCCGCCGGGCGCGTACACGATCACCGCGGAACTGTCGGGCTTCGGCAAGGTGCAGCGCAAGGCCACGGTCACGCTCGATTCGACGGCCACCGTGAACCTGTCGCTGTCGCTCTCGACCTCGGCCGAGGTGACGGTCACCGGTGAGGCCCCGCTGGTCGACTCGACGTCGACGACGCAGGGCTCGAACTACTCGGCGAAGGTCATCGACAAGCTGCCGGTCGGACGCAACTACGCGGACATCGTGTTCACGCAGCCGGGCGTCCAGGCGGACTTCGGCGAGACGCAGGGGCGGTCGCTCGCGATCTCGATCTACGGATCGACGTCGTCGGAGAACCTGTTCTTAATCGACGGCGTCAACACGACGAACGTCATCAAGGGCTTCCAGGGCAAGGACATCAACAGCGAGTTCATCCAGGAAGTCGAAGTGAAGACGGGCGGCTACCAGGCCGAGTACGGCCGCAACACGGGCGGCGTCGTCAACGTCATCACGAAGTCGGGCGGCAACGAGTTCCATGGCGGCGTGTTCGGCTACTACAACGACACGGGCATGCGCGCCGACTGGGACGTGCCGGTCACGCCGGACTTCAGCGAGCAGGGCACGGCCGAGAACACGCTCGCCGGCCCGAACTTCTTCATCAACAAGGACGTGCGTCAGGAGTGGGGCGCCGACCTCGGCGGCTTCGTCGTCAAGGACAAGGTCTGGTTCTTCGGCGCGTACGACCGCGTCCAGATCAACCAGACGGTCACGCCGCTCGGCGGGCCGCGGGCGAACGAGGACTTCCCGCTTTCGTACTTCCAGAACAAGTACTCGGGCAAGCTGACCTTGAACCCGCTCCAGGGCACGTCGATCGTCGGCAGCGTCTTCGCGGACGCGCAGACGCAGAACGGCGTCCTGACGACGCCGGCCGGCTTCTCGCCGTTCACGTACAACGGCCGCCGGGACACGGGCGGACCGGACTACGGCGCGCGGCTGAACCAGCTCTTCGGCTCGTTCGGCATCTTCACCTTCCAGTACGCGCAGCACTCCGACCGGTACGCCACCAAGCCCTTCGGCCTGGACGTCCCGGCGATCCGCGACTACACCACCGATCCGTCCGGGACCGGCACCAACTTCACGACGGCCGGCGGCTTCGGCAACGTGTTCGGACCCACGGTCAACAACGCGTCGCTCCGCAACCTGTACAGCGGTTCGTTCACGGGGTACGCGGGCAACCACGAGATCAAGATCGGCGGCGACTTCCAGGACGACACGACCTCGGGCTCGACGTTCTTCACGGGCGGCCAGCGAGTGCGCGTGCGGCCGTGCCTCCAGACGGGCACGAGCGTCTGCGACCTCGCCCAGGCGCCCTTCTACACGAACGCCAACGGCCAGACGCAGCAGGTCTTCTACCAGCACGACCTCCTGGCGAACGGGACGACCGACAACTTCCAGATCATCGACGCCTCGCCGTTCGACGTTCCGACCAAGCGCTACAGCGCCTACCTGCAGGACCAGTGGCGCATCATCCCGACCCTGACCCTGAACCTCGGCGTGCGCTACGACGCCGAGAACTTCTACGGTCTCGACCCCGATCCCACGATCGGCCAGTTCTCGGCGTTCAAGCTCGACAACGAGTGGTCGCCGCGCATCGGCGTCGTGTGGGACTTCATCGGCGACGGCACGTCGAAGCTGTACGCTTCGGCCGGCCGCTTCTACTTCGCGCTTCCGACGGACCTGAACGTCCGCGTGTTCACGGCCAACTCGGCGGTGACGACGTTCAATTACGACCCCAACTCCATCACCCAGGGCGCGGGCGCTCCCCGCAACGAGCTCTTCCAGGGCGGCAGCGCCTCCGGCGAGCCCGTGGATGGCTGGACCAACGGCCAGCTCAACGGAAGCCCGCGCATCAAGGCCTCCTACCAGGACGAGCTGACCCTCGGCGTCGAGAAGGCCATCGATCCGACGCTGTCGATCGGCCTCAAGGGCACCTACCGGACGCTCGGCCGCACGATCGAAGATCGCTGCGACCTCGACGGCAGCGTGGCGCCTTCGACGTGCGCCCTCTTCAACCCGGGCGGCGATGGCCAGGCGGCCTCGGGCGAGTTCCCGACCTGCAACGGCTCGGCGAACCCGACGGACCCGACGGCCGGTAATTGCTCGGCGACGGGTGTCGCGGTGGGCGATGCCAAGCGCATCTTCCGCGGCATCGAGATGGTCGCGCGCAAGCAGTTCACCAACGCGATCTGGGCGCAGGCCTCGTTCCTGTACTCCTCGCTCAAGGGCAACTACTCCGGCGCCATCCGCGAGGTCACCGGACAGACGGATCCCGGCATCAACGCGGACTACGACTACTACCAGTTCTCGTTCAACGGCTACGGCAACCTCGAGCTCGACCGGCCGGTCCAGGCTCGCATCGACGCGGTCTACAACGCGCCGTTCGGCCTCTCGGCCGGCGCGCAGTTCTACGTCCGCTCGGGTCTCCCGATGACCCGCTACGGGTTTTTCAACAACTTCTACCCGACGGACCTGTTCCTCGATCAGCGCGGCACGTTCGGCCGGACCCCCACGGATTACGATCTGAACCTGTCGCTCGCGTACAACCTCAACGTCGGCGCGGTGACGATCACGCCGCAGATCTACCTCTTCAACGCCCTCAACCGGCAGACCGTCTCGGCGTTCGACACCAACTTCAACACGGCCGGCAGCTTCGTCACGGACACGACGAGTCCCTTCTACGGACAGGCGGGCCTGCAGCCCGGCGTCGGCACGTGCGCGGCCTCGGCCACGGCTCCCTGCTCGGACAACCCGGACTACCTGAAGACCACGATCCAGAACAACCCGCGGCTTCTGCGGGCGGCGGTCAAGGTCACGTTCTAGGCGACTTCTCGGTCTCTCCGGGGGCGGTTTCGGCCGCCCCCGGTTTTTCGGCTTTCGTCCCGACGGCTTCAAGTTCCCGAACAGCGATCCAATCGGACCGCCCGGCCCTCGCCTTCGGCGACGGCCGGTTTTCGCCTTGAGGCCGTTCCTCCAGTGACTTGCACCTTGGCACATTTTGAGGATCAGGCCTTGCTTCGTCCTTCGCCTCTGGAAGCGTCTTCGAGTTCGAAGCGCGGAATTGAAGGAGGAAAGGATGAAGTCTCTGTACCGATTTACCCTGGCTCTCTCGGTTTGCCTGCTTCTCCTCGTCCCGGCCGTCTCCCTGGCGCAGACGACCGGTACGGTGGAGGGGGCGGTGACCGACCAGAGCAACGCGCCCCTGCCGGGTGTGACCGTCACGCTGACGAGTCCCAACCTGCAGGGAACGCGGAACGCGGTCACCGCGGCCGACGGCCGCTATCGCTTCCCGTCGATCCCGCCGGGCGCGTACACGATCACCGCGGAACTGTCGGGCTTCGGCAAGGTCGAGCGCAGGGCCACGGTCTCCCTCGACTCGACGGCCACCGTGAACCTGTCGCTGTCGCTCTCGACGTCGGCCGAGGTGACGGTCACCGGTGACGCCCCGCTGGTCGACTCGACGTCGACGACGCAGGGCTCGAACTACTCGGCGAAGGTCATCGACAAGCTGCCGGTCGGACGCAACTACGCGGACATCGTGTTCACGCAGCCGGGCGTCCAGGCGGACTTCGGCGAGACCCAGGGGCGGTCGCTGGCGATCTCGATCTACGGATCGACGTCGTCGGAGAACCTGTTCCTGATCGACGGCGTCAACACGACGAACGTCATCAAGGGTTTCCAGGGCAAGGACATCAACAACGAGTTCATCCAGGAAGTCGAAGTGAAGACGGGCGGCTACCAGGCCGAGTACGGCCGCAACACGGGGGGCGTCGTCAACGTCATCACGAAGTCGGGCGGCAACGAGTTCCACGGCGGAATCTTCGGCTACTACAACGACACCGGCATGCGCGCGGACGTCGACATCAACCAGACGCCGCAGTTCTCGGAGCAGGGCAGCGCCGACAACATCTCCGGCCTCGGACCCGCCTACTTCCTTTCGAAGGACGTGCGGCAGGAGTGGGGCGCGGACCTCGGCGGCTTCGTCATCAAGGACAAGGTCTGGTTCTTCGGCGCCTACGACCGCGTCCAGGCCAACAACAACGTGCAGCCCATCGGCGGGCCGCGGGCGTACGAGGACTTCCCGCAGGCGTTCGTTCAGAACAAGTACTCCGGCAAGCTGACCCTGAATCCCTTCCAGGGGACCTCGGTCGTCGGCAGCGTGTTCTCGGACTCCCAGCAGCTCAACGGCGCGCTCGCGCAGTTCGGCGTGATCGCGCCTCCCGCCGGCTTCTCGCCGTTCACGTACAACGGCCGGCAGGACACGGGCGGGCCGGACTACGGCGCGCGGCTGAACCAGCTCTTCGGCTCGTTCGGCATCTTCACCTTCCAGTACGCGCAGCACTCCGACCGGTACGCCACCAAGCCCTTCGGCCTGGACGTCCCGGGGATCCGCGACTACACCACCGATCCCTCGGGCACGGGGACGAACTTCACCACGGCGGGCGGCTTCGGCAACGTCTTCGGGCCGACCCTGAACAACCAGTCGCGCCGCGAGGCGTACGCGGGCTCCTTCACCGCGTACATGGGCAACCACGAGATCAAGCTCGGCGGCGACTACCAGAACGACTCCACGTCGGGCTCGACCTACTTCACGGGCGCCCAGCGCCTCCGCATCCGTCCCTGCCTGCAGTCCGGCGCGAGCATCTGTGACCTCTCCGCGGCGCCGTTCTACACGAACGCCGACGGGCAGACGCAGCAGGTCTTCTACCAGCACGATCTGCTGGCCGACGGCACCACCGACGACTACCACATCATCAACTCGTCGCCGTTCAACACGCCGACCAAGCGCTACAGCGCCTTCCTCCAGGACCAGTGGCGGATCATCCCGACGCTGACCTTGAACGCCGGCGTCCGCTGGGACACCGAGAACTTCTACGGACTGGATCCGACGACGGGGCCCTTCAAGGCGTTCGCCATGGAGAACGAGTGGTCGCCCCGCGTGGGCGTCGTGTGGGATTTCGTCGGAGACGGCACGTCGAAGCTGTACGCTTCGGCCGGCCGCTTCTTCTTCTCGCTCCCGACCGACCTGAACGTCCGCGTGTTCACGGCCAACTCGGCGGTCCAGACCTACAACTACGTTCCGGGCTCGATCATTCAGGACCCCAACGCGCCGCGTTCCGAGAACTTCCAGGGCGGCACGGCGTCCGGCGAGCCCGTGGACGGCTGGACGAACGGCGTGAAGAACGGGACCCCCCTCACGAAGGCGTCTTATCAGGATGAGCTCACGCTCGGCGTCGAGAAGGCTCTCGACCCGTCGCTCTCGATCGGCCTGAAGGGCACCTACCGCACGCTGGGCCGCACGGTCGAAGACCGCTGCGACTTGAACGGCGCGATCGCGCCCAACACCTGCGCCCTCTTCAACCCGGGCGGCGACGGCCAGGCGGCTTCGGGCTTCTTCCCGACCTGCAACGGCTCCGGAAACCCGACGGACCCCTCGGCGGGCGAGTGTTCCGCGAGCGGCGTCGCCATCGGCGATGCGAAGCGCATCTTCCGCGGCATCGAGATGACCGCCCGCAAGCAGTTCACCAACGCGATCTGGGCGCAGGCCTCGTTCCTGTACTCGTCCCTCAAGGGCAACTACTCCGGCGCGATCCGCCAGGCCACGGGCCAGACGGACCCCGGCATCAACGCCGACTACGACTACTACCAGTTCACGTTCAACGACTACGGCAACCTCGAGCTCGACCGGCCGGTCCAGGCCCGCATCGACGCGGTCTACAACGCGCCGTTCGGCCTCTCGGCCGGCGCGCAGTTCTACGTCCGCTCGGGTCTCCCGATCTCCCGGCTCGGCTGGTTCAACGACTTCTACCCGGCCAACCTCTACCTCGAGGATCGCGGCACCTTCGGCCGGACCCCGACCGACTACGACATGAACCTCTCGCTCGGCTACAACATGGCGCTCGGCCCGGTGACGGTCACCCCGCAGCTCTACGTGTTCAACGTCCTCAACCGCCAGACGACCGTCGCGGTCGACAGCAACTTCAACTTCGGGGGCGCCATCGTCACGGATCCGACGAGCCCGTTCTACGGCCAGCCGGGTCAGCAACCGGGAACCGGCACCTGCGCGGCCTCGGCCACGGCGCCTTGCTCGGACAACCCGGACTTCCTGAAGACGGTCGTGCAGACGAACCCCCGGCTGCTCCGTGTCGCGCTCAAGGTCACCTTCTAAGGCCTCACGTTTTTCCGTTACTTCCCCCCGGGGGCGGCGCGAGCCGCCCCCATTTTTTTGAAGGGCCGAGTCAGGGAATTGAAGGCGGCTCCCGGGTCAGCCGAAGTCGGACGTCGTCGTCGAGATCGACTCGCAACTCCAGACGTTTCTAGTCGTATGATGATCGGGAGGTACCCATGCGGCGCGCACTGATCGCTTCGGGACTGGTTCTCCTCGCCTCGCTCGCGATCGCCGATTCGGAGTGCGTCCGGCTCTTCCTCAAAGCCAAGGAGCAGTTCCGCCTGGCGCAGTACGCGGCGTCGCTCGCGACACTCGATCAGCTCGCGGCCGAGGTCGAGAAGCCCGGCAACGAGTCTTATCGCGCCGCGCTGCCGGCGGGGCTCGCCTTCTATCGCGGCGCCTCCGACGCCGCTCTCGGCCGCACCGACGAGGCGCGCGAGAAGTTCGAGACGTTTCTGACCTACCAGCCCAACGCCACGCTCGATCCGTCGGCCTACCCGCCGAAGGTCATCGCTCTCCTCGAGGACGTTCGCAAGACGATGCGGACCGAGGCGCAGCAACCCGCCGAAACGGGCTCGCTGGCGACCGCGTTTCGCGCGTACCAGGCGCCCGTCGACAAGAGCGCGGAGGAAGCCGGGGAGGACTGGGCCGAGGGCCCGGCCGGTTACCTCCTGACGGCCGACCAGAAGCACAGTTACGAGCGGCTCTCGGACCCGGCCTCGCGCTCCGAGTTCATCACCAACTTCTGGAAGGAGCGGGACTCGCGCCCCGAAACGCCCGAGAACGAGACGCGCATCGAGTTCGAGCGCCGCGTGGCGTTCGCCGACGCGCGCCTCGCGCAGGACGAGACGCGGGGCAGCGTCACCGACCGCGGCATGGTCTTCGTCCTCCTCGGGCCACCGACCTGGATCGGCCGCAAGCCGCTCTCGACCGGCGAAGACGCCGCGGACCCGAAGGGCATGTCGATGTACAGCGACCTCGATCTGACGAACGCCTTGAAAGCGGCCAAGCCCGGCGCGTCGAGCGCTCTCGTCTACGACCGCATGACCGGGCCCGGAACGCGCCTCCCGGATTCGGACGGCAACTACCGCGAAGTCTGGCACTACCGGCGCGAGCTCCTGCCCGCGGGCGTCTCGTTTCACCAGGTCGACTTCGAGTTCATCACGCGCAAGGGCTACGGGCTGAACGTCTGGCAGCGCGAAGGCCGCACGCTGACGACCCTCGAGACGGCCCGGGCGGCCCTCCGCACGGGCACTCTGACGAGGACCGCGTCTCGCTGAGCTTCGGGCGACGCCGGAAGAACGAGCGCGTCGAGCGTCTCGCGGCGGCGGCGGCCGGTGCGGTCGCTGCCGCCCTGGCGGTCGCTCAGCTTTCCTGCGCCTCCCCGGAGCCGCGTGTCGAGGTCATGCCGGCGTCCGAAGTCCGCGCGATCCCGTGGCTCGGCCGCCCGAACCCCGAGGAGCGCCTGGCCCGCGGCGAGTACCTCGAAGTCGAGGCCGATCTCCGGCAGCTGCCCCGCGCCGAGCTCGAGAAGAGCCCGACGTCGCTCTCCGTCCTCGGCCGGGCGTGTCTCGCGCGGGGCGACATCGACGGGGCGCTGCCGCTCCTGACCCGCGCGATCGATCTCGAGGCCCGTCCGGCCCGCCGGGCCGAGCTCGAGTGGGCGCTGGCGCAGGGGTTCATCTTCTGGGACGAGCCGGAGCTCGCGCTCGAGTTCGCGTCGGCGGCCCGGCGGGACGGCTACGGCCTGCTGCCCGGGTACATCCACTTCCTCGAGGCGATCCAGAACCTGCCGCTCTACGCCGGGCCGGCCGTGGGCGAATCGCACGAGAGCGACTTCTCCATGCAGGGCTTCGATCTCATCCGGGTCCCGGTCAAGGTCAACGGCGCCGACTCGGCCGCGATCGTGGACACCGGAGCGGCCTACACGATCCTGACGCAGTCCTTCGCGAAGCAGGTCGGCGTGCGCGAGATCCCGGACTCGAAGGCGTTCGGCCGCGGTCTCCACGCGAAGGAGTTCCCGCTGACCTTCGGCGTCGTCGACCGGCTCGAGGTCGGAGGCTTCACCCTCGCGCACGTGCCCGTGATGCTCATGCCGGACGACGCGCTTCTGTTCGCGACGTCGCGGGGCGAGTTTCCGGTGCCGATGGTCCTCGGGCTCCACCTCATCAAGCAGTTCCGGCTGGGCCTCGACTACGGCAAGCGCCACATGCGGCTGACGCGCGAAGATCCCCGCGGCGCCGGCCGCGACCCGGACCAGAACCTCTTCGTCGCGCGCTCGCGGATCTTCGTCCGGGCGTCCATCGACAAGTCGGGCTGGTACCAGCTTCTGCTCGACACGGGGAGCGAGCCGACGATGCTGACCTCCAACGGCGTGCGGCGCGCGGGCCTCAAGGCGTCCAACAAGTTCTATCCGAAGAAGCTCTACGGCCTCGGACAGTCGGAGGCGGCCTGGGCCCGGGTCGACTCCGTCGTGATCGGCCTTTCCGGGTACGGCGTCCGGTTCCGCAGCCTTCCGATCAAGGAAGACGACGGCGCGCTCGAGGACGGGATTCTCGGCAACTCGGTCTTCAAGAACTTCCTCGTCACGATCGATTTCCGGCGCATGCGGATGGACCTCCAGAGCCCCTGACGGGGGAGGCCGGAAATTCCGTAAGCCACTCCCCGTGTTAAGGTTGCCCGGATGCGCCGTGCCCCGCTTCTCGCCCTGATCGTGCTGGCCCTCTCGACGGTGGAGGCCCCGGAGGCCCGGGGCGCCGCGCCGACCCGAGAGCGTGTCTCCCGGTACTTCGAGGCCTGGTTCTCGTCCTGCCCGGCGACGAAGGTCACGGTCACGCCGGCCTCCGAGATCCGGCTGCCGGGCTACGAGAGCTTCACCGTCGAGCGGTCCTGCGACCTGAAGAATCGCAACGAGATGTCGATCACGCTCGTCGACACCGCGCGAAACGAGATCTTCGTGGGCGAGGTCCTGCACGACGACACGCGCCGCGGCCGGCCGTTTTCGCCGGCACAGGACGTTCCCGTGATGCAGGGGGCGCTCGCCGATGTCTACGGCCTGCCCGTGACGCTCGAGGTCCTGCCCGGCAGCCGCGGCCCGCTGAAGCCCATCCGCCTCGCCATCCGGCAGGCGGAGGGCGTCTCGGCGGCGAGGCCCGGCTTCGTTTCGGAGGACGGCGCGTCGCTTCTCCTCGGCGAGTTCCAGCCCCTCGACGTCGCCCCGGCCGCGCGCCGGCGGCAGATGCTCGCGGAGTCTCCGGGCGTCCGCCCCACGAAGGGCGCCTATTTCGTGACGGCGTTCATCGACTTCCAGTGCGAACGCTGCCGCGTCCGCACACCCGAGCTGCGCGACTACGCCTTCACCCACGGCGGCGGCGCCCTCGAGGTCCGGTTCCTCCCGCTCGTCAAGGTCCACGAGTGGTCGTTCGCCGCCGCGGAGACCGCGGCCGCGCTCGCCGGCGTCTCGCCGCCGCTGTACCTGCGCTACGAGGAGGCCGTGTTCCCGAGGGCCTCGACGATGAACCCGGCCGCCGCGCGGCAGCTCGGCGCGGACGTCGCCGAGGCGGCGGGCGTCGGCCCGGCGTTCGCGGCGGAGCTTTCGAGCGGCCGGGCGCGCCAGCGCGTCGTCCGGGACATCGAGCTCGCGATGCGTCTCGGGTTGAACGGAACGCCCGTCTTCTTCGACGAGGGCGTCTTCCTGACGGCGGAGCCCGGCCTGGCCGAGAACGCGATCGGCGCCCGACTCGGCGCGGCGCCGGCCGCCTCCGGCCGGAACGGCGCGCACTGATGCGGGTCGGCCCGCGCGTCGCGGGCGGCCTCGCCGCCCTGGCGATCCTGGCCCTCTCCTGCGGCCGTTCGGGCGAGCGGGCGACGGCGACGTCGTCGTCGGCGCAACCCTCCGCCGCGACCGCGTCCGTCCCCGCGCCGGCGCCGGGCGTCGAGACGAGCGACCCGGAGACCCGCAAGCGGCGGGAGGCCGGGGGGCGCGCTCCCGTCATCTGGCTCGGCCTCGACGGCCTCGACTTCGAGCTCCTCGACCGCCTCGCGGCGCAGGGCCGCATGCCCAACTGGAAGCGCCTCGCCGCCGAGGGCTACACGGCGAAGCTCAAGAGCTTCATGCCCGTGCTGTCGCCCGTGGTGTGGACGACGATCGCGACCGGCGTCGGCCCCGACGTCCACCGGATCCTGGACTTCCAGGAGGTCGACCCGAAGAACGGCCAGAAGGTGCCGATCTCGGGCGATTCCCGCGCCGTGCCCGCGGTCTGGAACGTGGCGTCCGCCTCCGGCCGGACCGTCGGCGTCGTCGGCTGGTGGGCGACGCATCCGGCCGAGGAAGTCCAGGGATTCTTCGTCAGCGACCACGCGAGCCCGATCCTCTTCAAGGACCTGCCGCGGGCGGGCGTCGCCTATCCGACGGCGCTGGCGGCGGGGGTCGAGCAGATCATCGCCCGCGACGGGCGCGTCTCCGACGCGGAGCTCGCGCGCTTCGTCGACGTGCCGCCCGACGAGATCGCGCGCCTGCGCGCCTCGGGCCAGGCCCTCGACAACCCGATCGTCGCGCTCTCCAACATCCTTTCCGCCACCCGGATCCAGCAGCGCATCGCGCGGGACCTCTACGACCGGACGCTGCCGGACCTGATGGTCCTCTACTTCGAGGGCACCGACGGCATCGGCCACGTCTTCGCGTCCTTCCAGCCGCCCCGCATGGCCTGCGTGCCCGAGGCCGACTACGCCCGCTTCCATCGCGCCGTCGACGAGTACTACGCCCTGGTCGACCGGATGATCGGCCAGTGGATGCGGCGCGCGGAGGAGGACGGGGCGACGCTCGTCGTGAACTCCGACCACGGCTTCAAGTGGGGCGAGGACCGGCCGTGCGAGCGGTCCTCGCTCAACCCGGCGACGGCGGCGTTCTGGCACCGGCTCGACGGCGTCTTCGCCGCCTGGGGGCCGCGGGTGCGGCGCGGCCAGCCGCGCGGCTCCGCCACCGTCTTCGACGTCGCGCCGACCGTCTCGGCGCTCCTCGGCCTGCCGGTCGACCGGGCCGTGCGCGGCGGCGTCATCGGCGGAGCGTTCGAGGGACTGTCCGCCCCGCCGAAGAAGGACCTCTTCCGCACGGTGGCCGTCCGGCGCGTCCAGGCCGAGGCCATGTCGGACAAGGAGGCGAGCGACTACGCGCAGCGCCTGCGCAACCTGGGTTACCTCTCGGGCTCCGAGCCCGAAAAGCTCGCGCCGTCGGGAGGGGAGCGGCCGGGACTGACCGAGGGCGGCTGGAACAACCTCGGCGTCTACCTGCGGGACAACTCGAAGGACCTCGCCGCGGCGGAAGCGGCCTTCCGGAAGGCCCTGGAGCTGCGGCCGGGATACGCGTCGCCCCAGTTCAACCTGGCGGTCCTCTACCGCAGCCGGGGACAGGACAAGCAGGCTCTCGACTGGCTGTTCCAGTCGCTCTCCGGCGGGCACGCCGACCCCCAGGGGACCGTGCTGCAGTGGTTCGGCGAGTACACCGGCCGGCGGAAGGCGGGCCCGGCGCGGGAGGTGCTCGAGCGGGGAGCGAAGGCCTACCCCGAAAACGAGAAGATCGGGCGCGAGCTCGGGATCCTGCGCTTCCAGGACCAGGACTGCGAGGGAGCCCTCGCCGCGGTGGCCCGGTTCGAGCCCTCGAGCGAGGACCCCGACACGATCAACGCAATCGCCCTCTTCAAGACGTGCCTGGGCCGCCGCGACGAGGCCCTGGCCCTCTTCGAGAAGTCGCTTCGCATCAAACCCGGCCAGCCCGGCGTCATTCAGTCCCTGAATCTGCTAAAACAGGGGCCGCCGACGGGACCTTGAACCACCGCGAAAGGGAACAGATGAAGACTCGAACGATGGGACTCTGCCTGCTGGCGCTCGCGCTCGCCGCCGCGCCCCTGCGGGCCCAGGCGAAGGACGCGGCCGCGTCCGCCTCCGTGGAAGCCCGGCTGCCCGGCTACCTCAACAACTACCTGCCGTTCGACCCGGCTTCGAAAGTCACGGTCGAGAAGGCGGCCGACCGCCTGCCGGGCTTCCAGGGCTGGAAGGTCAAGCGCACCGGCAAGTACCCCAAGCTCGCCATCGACCGTCTCGTCTACGTTTCCGACGACGGCAGGTGGTTCTTCGACGGCGACACGCTGACCAACCCGTCGCCGAAGCCCGTGACGGCCTCGGCCGACCTGGGCTGGATCGACAGCCGCACCGCGGCGGTCTACCGGACGAGGGCCAAGGCCTCGCTCGCCCCCGAGCGCGACGCGGCCGGCCTCAAGGGCATCTGGGTGGCGGTCGAGTCGGGCTGGGGCCCCGTGCGCATGCCCGGGTACGTGACGCCGGACGGGTCGAGGTTCTTCAACGGGAGCCTCTGGGACTTCCAGATGGATCCCCGCGAGGAGCGCAAGAAGCGCATCGACCTTTCGCAGGGGCGCTTCGAGGGCAAGGCCGACGGCGCCGTGACGATCGTCGAGTTCGCCGACATGGAGTGCGGTTACTGCCGCTACCGGGGCGGGCAGATGGACGCCCTGCTCGAAGCCAACAACGGCGTGCTCTCCTACAAGCGCTACTACAAGTTCTATCCGCTCTGGTTCTCCCACGCCTGGTCGATGAAGGCCGCCTCCGCCGCCGACTGCATCTGGCGGTTCGCCAAGCAGCAGATGTTCGCGTTCAAGAAGCAGGTCTACTCGCAGCAGGCCGCCATGACGGTCTCGGGGATCGACGAGCTCGCGCTGACCTTCTCCGAGGCGGCCGGCATCCCGCGCGCGGATTTCCTCAACTGCTACCTCAAGGAGGAGAGCCTCGCCGACGTGCGCAAGGACCTGGAGGAGGGCCAGCGCCTGGGCGTCAAGTCCACGCCGACGTACTACGTCGACGGCACCGAGATCATGTGGACCGAGGACAAGGTGATGGAGGACTACCTGCGGACGAAGGCCCCGGGGCTCAAGTCGATCGACTACGCCCCGCCCAAGCCGTAGCGGCTTTTCTCCGACCCGCGGCTAGGGCTCGAACGGGATCGGCACCGTCAGCCAGGACTTGACCGGCACGCCGTCCTTGGTTCCCGGCGTGAAGGTCCACTTCTTCACCGCCGTGATCGCCGCCTGGTCGAGCCCGGCCCTCGCGCCGCGGACCACCGCCACCTCGGCGGGAAGGCCCTTCTCGGACACGAGGACGCGGAGGACGACGGTCCCGCCGATCCGGGCCCTCAGCTCGAGCGGCGGGTAGCCGGGCTTCACGACCGTCGCGATGCGCGGCGGCGTGTCGAGCTCCTCGATCGGGACGAGCGCGCCCTCGCGGGTCGCCGCGCGCGTCGGCGCCGGCGGGAGCGTGGGGGGGACCCGGGGCGGCTCCGTCGGGGCGACGATCGGGGGCGCGACGACGACGACGGGCAGCGGGGTGGCGGTCGGGGCCGCCGGAATCACCTCGATCGAGGCCGTGGGCGGGGCGCCCGGACCGCCCGCGAGCCGGCCCGGAGTCGGGGCCTGCCGGGCGCGCATCTGCGCCTCGAGCCTCTGGGTCTCGAGCGCGACCCGCCGGGACACTTCGTCCCGGAACTGCTCGGCCGTCATCCCGGTCGTCGGGCCGGCCGGCGTGGGCTGGAATTCCGGCAGAAAGGTCGGGGTGGGCGCGGCGGTCGTCGCGCGGGCCGGGTTTCCCCCCGGGGAGGGCGGCGCGCCGGAAGGGCGGCGCGACACGACGTAGATGCCTCCGGCGATCGCGGCGGCGGCGATCACTCCGCCGACGATGGCGAGGGGACTGCGGCGCGGCGGCTCGGAGGCGATCGTGATGCGCGGTCCCGTGGCGGGCGGGCGCTCGGGCTCCGGGCGCGGGGCCGGGGGAGCCGGCGCCGGCTCGGGCGGGGGCGCCGTGGGGCCCGCTCCGCCGGAGGCCCCGGCGTACCCGGCGGCGAGCGCGGCCTCGCGCTTGCGTGCCCGCGTCTCCGCCTCGATCTCCTCGCGGAAGAGGTCGTTCAGGAAGTACGCCAGGTTGAACGTCGAGGGCGAGTAGGGGCCCGAGAACAGAAGCTTGCCGAGCTCCCGCCGCAGGTCGCCCGCCGACTGGTACCGGCTCTCGGCCGTCCCGAGCGTCATCCGCAGGACCGCCAGCATCTCGGGAACGATCGGGGGCGGCGCGCCCGCCCCGGTGCCCTTGAGGGAGGCCAGCGCGTCGGGCCCCGGTGCCTGGCCCGTCAGCATCTCGTAGAGAAGGGCGCCCACCGAGAAGACGTCGGAGTTGCGTCCGACGACGCCCGACTCGCGGGCCTCCGGCGCCACGTACGGCCCGAGCTCGCGCGCGAGCCGCGGCTTGCCGATCGACGGCAGGATCCCCGCCGCGAGGCCGAAGCCCGCGAGGCGTATTTCGCCGTCGTCGGAGATGGCCACGAACCCCGGCCAGACCAGCCCGTGGAGCGTCCGGTCGCCGTCGATCGTCGTGTTGTAGGCGTGGTCGAGCGCCGTCGCCACCTTCTCGGCGATCAGCAGCGCATGCTCGACCGGGAGACGCCGGCCGATCGAGCGGGTCTTCGCGTGCAGGTCGGCCAGCGTGCGGCCGCTCGGCTCGCTCCAGGCGACGTAGGGCACCCCGTCGACGGCGTCCATCTCGACGCCGCGGGCGACCGCCGGATTCTTCAGGAACCCGTGGACCTCGCCGTTTTCATCGATCGCGTCGAGCAGCGCCTCGCTCGAGAGCTCGGGGGAGTCGAGGATCCGCACGCGCGCGAAGTCCTCGGCCGAACCCGCGCGCAGCGCGCGGTACGGCCGCCCGAGCGCGTCTCCCGGAAGCGCGGCGGTCAGGATGTAGCGGCCGAAGGGTCGGGGCAGCTTGTCGGTCGACATCGTGTGGAGCTTCGCCCGATTGTGGGCCTCGCGCCGCGGTCGGTCAAGGACGCCGGCGTCCGGCCGTCAGCGCATCGGCCGGGGCGTCGGAGGCTCCGAGGGAGGCGGGGCCGCGTCGGAGGGCGCCGCCGCTTCGCGATCGCGCCGCCGGGCCGCGGAGATCGCGTCCAGGTGCTCCTCGAACGTCCGCGAGAACGTGTGGCCGCCGGCGCGGTCGGCCACGAAGTAGACGAAGTCCGTCCGCGCGGGCGCGACCGCCGCCTTCAGGGCCGCCGCGCCCGGATTGCAGATCGGCCCCGGCGGCAGCCCCGCGATGCGGTACGTGTTGTATTCCGACGCGTAGCCGTAGTCGGACCGGTAGAGCGTCCCCGTCCACTTGCCGTCGCGCTTCAACGCGTAGGTCACCGTCGGGTCCGCCTGGAGCCGCATCCCGCGCTTGAGGCGGTTGAGGTAGATCCCCGCGATCAGCGGGGCCTCGCGCTCGAGCGACGTCTCCTTCTGGACGATCGACGCCAGCGTCACGGCCTGCGGCAGCGTCAGGCCGAGCGCCGACGCGCGCTCGCGCATCTCCGGCGTGAAGTGCCTGCGGAAGTTGGCGACCATCGTCTCGACGATCTGGCGCGCCGAGGTCGAGCGCGTGACGACGTAGGTGTCCGGGAACAGAAATCCCTCGAGGTCCGGGGACCCGCGGGCGATCGACGCGATGAGCTGGGCGCTCGTGAAGGCGTTGCGGAAGGCCTGGGGCCGCGAGATGCCCCGGTCGAGGAAGAGCGCGAACGTCTCGTCGGCGGTCAGTCCCTCCGGGACGACGATCGAGTGTCGGACGACGTCGCCCCTCCCCATGCGGGCGATGACCTCGGAGAGGGGGGTCGGCCGGGAGAAGCGGTACTCGCCGGCCTGCAGCGGCGTCGCGCTCGCGGCGACCCGGTAGTAAGCCTCCGCCAGCCAGGCCGGCGACACGACGCCCTCGGCGTCGAGGCGGCGGAAGATCTCGGTGGTCGACGTGCCGAAGGGGAAGAAGACCGTCACTTCGCCCGGCTCCCGCGGGGCCGGCGGGGACTCGAGGCGCCGGTAGAGGAGGATGGCCAGGACGAGGAGCAGCAGCCCGAACAACAGGCCGAGCCGCATCGCCCGCCGGCCGGCGCTCACCGGGCCTCCGGGGCGACGCTCGCCAGGTAATCCTCGAGGAGGACCGCCGCGGCGGTGCGGTCGAGGTCCTCGGGCCGCGCCCGGCGGTTGAGGCGGCGCGCGGCCTCGTTCGAGGTCAGGGTCTCCTCGTGGAACCGCACGGGCAGCCCCGTCCGGGCCCCGAATTTCGCCGCGAAGGACCGGATGCGGGCGGCGATGGGGCTCTCGACGCCTTCGGGTGAACGGGGGATGCCGAAAACGGAGAGCGTGATCTCCTCGTCCCCGCAGAAGCGGGCGAGCTCCTCGAGAACGCCGGCGTCGCTCCGCCGCCGCAGCGTGATCCTCGGCGTCGCCAGGGTGCCGGAGGCGTCCGACGTCGCCAGGCCGATCCGCTTTTCTCCGAAGTCGACGGCCAGGATGCGGGACACGGGAAACAGATTAACCCGCCGGGCAGGGTTTATGATCGACGTCCCCGGTCCGTCGAAAGGAGAGGTGATGAAACGCACTCTCGGAATGGCCGTCCTCCTGACCATCCTCCTCTCGGGCCGCCCGGCTCCCTCGCCCGCCGCTCCCGCGAGGGCCACCTGCGTCTTCACCAACCCCGCCTACTCCGGCAAGTGCGTCGAGAACGCGGACGTCGCCGACGGGTCGACCCCGCAGCAGGCCTGCCAGGCGATCCTCGCGTGCCTCAACGCCGTCGACTGCCTCAAGACGTACTGTTCGGCCACGACCGTCCGGACCGGCTGGAAGCTGGAGTCGGCGAAATAGGCGGGCGGCGAAATAGAAGGTCGCCTCTCGGCGTTAGAATGCGCCCCCTATGAAAGACCTCGTCATTCTCTCCGCCGCCCGCACGCCCATCGGTTCGTTTCTCGGAAAGCTCTCCTCGCTGCCCGCCCCCGCCCTCGGCGCCGCGGCCATCCGGGCCGCCCTCGAGCGGGCCGGCGTGCCGGCGTCCGAGGTCGAGCAGGTGATCATGGGCAACGTCCTCCAGGCCGGCATCGGGCAGGCGCCGGCGCGCCAGGCTTCGCTCGCGGCCGGCGTCCCCGACACGGTGCCCTGCGTGACGGTCCACAAGGTCTGCGGCTCGGGAATGCGCGCGGTCATGGACGCCGGCAACGCGATCCAGGCTGGCGAGTACGAGGTCGCCGTGGCCGGCGGGATGGAGTCGATGTCGAACGCCCCGTACCTGCTGGAGAAGGCCCGCACCGGGCTCCGGATGGGCCACGGCACGCTCGTCGACTCGATGATCAAGGACGGCCTCTGGGACCCGTACAAGGACACGCACATGGGCAACTGCGCCGAGCTCTGCGTGTCGAAGTACGCGTTCACGCGCCAGGAGCAGGACGCCTTCTCGCTCGAGTCCTACAAGCGGGCGCAGGAGGCCTCGAAGGGCGGCGGCTTCGCCGACGAGATCGTGGCGGTCGGGGTGCCGCAGAAGAAGGGCGATCCGGTGAGGATCGACTCGGACGAGGAGCCCTTCAGCGCGCCCCTCGAAAAGATGCCGACCCTGAAGCCCTCGTTCCAGAAGGACGGCACGGTCACCGCCGCCAACTCTTCGAAGATCAACGACGGCGCCGCGGCCCTCGTCGTGGCCTCCGCGGACAGGGCGAAGGCGAAGGGCTGGAAGCCGATCGCGCGGATCGTCGCGAGCGCCGGCGTGGCCCAGGCGCCGGAGTGGTTCACGACGGCGCCGGTCGGGGCGATCCAGAAGCTCCTCGGCAAGACCGGCCTCAAGGTGGCCGACGTCGACCTCTGGGAGATCAACGAGGCGTTCGCCGCCGTTGCGATGGCCGCGATCCGCGAGCTCGGGCTTCCGGCCGACCGGGTCAACGTCCACGGCGGCGCGGTCGCCCTGGGCCATCCGATCGGCGCCTCGGGCGCGCGGATCCTGACGACGTTGATCCACGCCCTCCGCAAGCGCGGCGGCCGGCGCGGCGTCGCGGCGATCTGCATCGGCGGGGGCGAGGCCACGGCGATGCTCGTCGAAGCGGTCTGAGCCTTCCGGCGTTCGACCTCGTCGTCGGCGGCGTGCCGCGCTTCGCGGCCGAGGCGCCCTGGGCCTGGCGGCTGGTGGCGAGGTACCTTCGGGAGCTTCCGGCGGCGCGCCGCACCGAGACGCCGGGCCGCGCGCCCGTCGTGGCCGACGCGGCGGGCGATGCGCCGATCGTCCTGGTGCAGGCGGACCCCGAGGCGTACCTGCTCCCGGGCCCCGCCGGGCGCCTCGTGAGCCGGTCTGGAGTCCCGGAGCGACCTCGCAGCGCTCCTGCCGGTCTCCAACGAGGCCGAATCCGAGGAGGCGCGCTTCGCGCCGCCGTTCGCGTACCTGACGCCGACGCTCCTCGGCGAGGCGGCCGCGTTCGCGGCCGCCGCGGGAGGCGCCGTCCGGACGGCCACCGCTCCGGCGTCGCCGGTCTACTCCGTCCGCCGTTCGGCGCTCGCCTCGCTCCCCCCGGACCTGCCCCTGCGCGACGTTCCCCGGGAGCTCGGCGCGCGCCGGCTCTCGGTCGGCATCGATCCGGGCGCGTACCTCCACCGGTACGGCGCCATGGACGCCTCGGCGCGCGAGGACCTCGCCGCGAAAGTGCCGGAAGGCGCGGCGGCCGTGCTCGACGTCGGCTGCTCGCGCGGGGCGACGGCGGCGGCCCTCCGGGCGCGCGGCGCCCGCCGCATCGTCGGCATCGAGCCCGACCGCGAGGACGCCGCGGAGGCCGCGAAGGTCTACGACGAGGTCTTCTGCGGAAGGCTCGAGGAGCTCCGGGAGAATTTCGACCGCCGGTTCGCCGCGATCCTGTTCGGCGACGTGCTCGAGCACCTCGCCGACCCGTCCGAGGCGCTCGTGCGCGTCCGGCCGTGGCTCGCGGAGAGTGGCGTCCTGGTCGCCTCGGTGCCGAACGCCGGCCACTGGTCGATCGTGGACGATCTGATCCGCGGCCGCTTCGACTACGTGCCGTACTCGCTCCTCTCGGGCACCCACCTGCGCTTCTTCACCCGCTCGACGCTCGTCGACCTCTTCGAGGCCTCGGGCTACCGGGTGCGGTCGATCGATACGCTCTTGCTGCCGGCCTCGCCGGACGGCGAGGCGCGCCGGAAACGCCTCGCGGGCTTCCCGGGCTCGAGCCCGGACCTCGAAGTCGCGGAGTTCCTCATCGTCGCTCGGGCTTGAGAGGGATCTGCGCCCTGCGGGCGCACCGGTCCGCGGCTCGCCTGTGGGCTCGACCGCGGACCTGATCCCTCTCCGCGCCCTCGCTCCCGCGGCGCGAACCTCCTCCCTCGCTTCGCTCGGGAGACTATTCGCGCCGCGAACGTAATCTGCATTGTCCTGCCAGGGGCGATGGGAACGCCCGCTCGGTTATCATCGGCGACGATGATGAACAAGGTCGTCGCCTCGGCCGACGAGGCCGTGCGCGACGTCGCGGACGGCGCGACGCTCGTCGTCGGCGGATTCGGCCTCTGCGGAATTCCCGAAAACCTGATCGCGGCGCTCGTGCGGCGCGGCGTCAAGGACCTGACGGTCGTCTCCAACAACTGCGGGGTCGACGACTGGGGCCTCGGCCTCATGCTGCGCGCCCGGCAGATCCGCAAGATGGTCTCCTCCTACGTCGGCGAGAACGCCGAGTTCGAGCGCCAGTTCCTCTCGGGGGAGCTCGAGGTCGAGCTCGTGCCCCAGGGCACGCTGGCCGAACGGATGCGCGCGGGCGGGGCCGGCATCCCGGCCTTCTACACGCCGGCCGGCGCCGGGACGCTCGTCGCCGAGGGCAAGGAGACGCGCAATTTCGACGGCCGCGACTACCTGCTGGAGCGCGGGATCGTGGGGGACTTCTCGATGGTCGCGGCCTGGAAGGGCGACCGGCTCGGGAACCTCGTGTACCGCAAGTCCGCGCGCAACTTCAATCCGATGGCGATCACGGCCGGGCGGATCGCCGTGGCGGAGGTCGAGGAGCTCGTCGAGGTCGGCGCGCTCGACCCCGAGTGCGTCCATACCCCCGGCGTGTTCGTGAACCGCCTGGTCGTGGCGCCGCGCGAGAAGCGCATCGAGCGCCGGACGGTGAGGAAAGGCTGATGCTCGACCGCGAAGGCATCGTCCGGCGCGCCGTCAAGGAGCTGCGCGACGGATACACCGTGAACCTCGGCATCGGCATGCCGACCCTCGTCGCCAACCACATCCCGGAGGGCATCGAGGTCATCCTCCAGTCCGAGAACGGCATCCTGGGCCTCGGGCCGTACCCGCGGGAGGACGAAGTCGACGCCGACCTGATCAACGCCGGCAAGGAGACCGTGACGATCCGGCCGGGTGCCTCGTACTTCTCTTCGGCGGACTCCTTCGCGATGATCCGCGGCGGTCACGTGGACCTTTCGATCCTCGGGGCCATGCAGGTCGACGAGGAGGGCTCCATCGCCAACTACATGATCCCGGGCAAGATGGTGAAGGGCATGGGCGGCGCGATGGACCTGGTGGCCGGGGCGCGGCGGCTCGTCGTCACCATGGAGCACACGGCGCGCTCGGGCGAGAAGAAGATCCTGAAGCGCTGCACGCTGCCCCTGACCGGCCGGCGCTGCGTCCACCGCATCATCACGGACCTCTGCGTCTTCGACGTTCTTCCCGCGGGTGCCGGACTCGAGCTGACGGAGCTCGCGCCCGGCGTGACGGCCGACGAGGTCCGGAGCAAGACCGAGGCCGCCTTCCGCGTCGCGGCGAACGTGCGCCCCATGGACGCGTGAAGCTTTCCGGGGCCGCGGCGCTCGGAATCGCCCTGACGGTCTCGCGGGCGCTCGCGCAGGACACCCTCAACCAGGGCGACCCCTTCGAAGCCCGGTTCAAGCAGCGGACCAACTTCGAGATCAAGTTCAAGACCCCCGAGCCGGGCGGAGAGGTCCGCCTCTACACGAAGAACCCCGTGAAGTTCGAGAAGGACCAGTTCTGGGAGGGCAGCGAAGAGGTCGTCATCGAGTACCAGGACGTCAAGATCACGGCCGACGCGGCGCGCTACGAGTTCCCGACCAAGACCGCGACGCTGACGGGCCACGTCGTCATCGACCAGGGCCCCACGCGGCTCTCGGGCAGCCGGGGGACCTTCCGCCTCGACACGAAGACCGGGATCCTCGAAGAGGCGACCGCCGATCTGCCGCCGACCTTCCACATCGTGGCCGACTCGATCGAGAAGATCGGCGACGCGACCTACCGCATCCGCCACGGCCTCTTCACGGCCTGCGAAGTGCCGGACCCCGAGTGGTCCTTCACGCTCTCCGAGGCGACGGTGACGCTCGACGACTACGCGCGGATGAAGGACGTGGCATTCAAGGCCGGGAAGGTCCCGCTCTTCTACACGCCGTACCTGATCTGGCCGACGAAGGAGGACCGCGCGACGGGGATGCTCGTCCCGGGCATCGGCTACAGCAACCAGCGCGGCGGCTACCTCGGGCTCTCGTACTACTGGGTCACCGGGCGGCCGACGGACGTGACGACGCAGCTCGACGTCTTTACCGACGGCTCGATTGGCGGGGGAGTGGAGGCGCGCTGGCGGCCGACCGACGAGTCGGCGGGCCTCTTCCAGGGATACGCCATCCACGACGAGGCCGCCACCGTCTGCGTTCCCATCGCCCAGGCCCCGCCCGGCGGCGGCAACGGCGTCTGCACGCTGCCCGACGGCTCGCTCGGCGTCTACACCGTCCAGCCCGAGACCCGCTGGAAGCTGCGTCTCGACCACGTGGCCGACGACCTCCCCTTCGGGTTCCGCGGCGTGCTCTCGGTCCGCGACTACTCGGACCAGCAGTACCTCCAGGACTTCGAGCGCAACTTCGCCCTGAACTCGGCGCGGCAGATCGTGTCGCGCGGCTTCCTGTCCAAGAACTTCGGCTCGGACTCGCTCAACATCCGCTTCGAGCGGAGCGAGACCTTCTACTCCTCGACCGTCCTCCAGGAGCGCTTCCCGACGGTCGAGTTTTTTCACCGCACGGCGCCGATCGGCGACAGCCCGTTCTACCTGTCGCTCCTGTCGTCGATCTCCGGCCTCTTCATCAACCGCGGGCGCGATTTCGCCCACGGCACGTACGGCCGCTTCGATCTCTACCCGATCTTCTCGTTCCCGTTCAAGAGCATCCCTTGGCTGTCGCTGACGGCCCGCGCGGGCGGCCGGTTCACGGAGTACACGAACTCGCTCGACGGCGTCGGCACCGACTTCAACGGCAACGCCTTCACCCGGAGCTACGCCGAGGCCGGGCTGTCCTTCGTCGGGCCGTCCTTTTCCCGCATCTACGACGTGAAGATCGGCCCCTGGGACAAGTTCAAGCACGTCATCGAACCGCGCGTCGACTACAACTACGTCTCGAACGTCGACCATCCCGACGAGATCCCGGCTTTCGACGAGGTCGACAACGCGCTCGGCCGCAACCAGGTGCGCTACGCCATCGTCAACCGGCTGCTCGCGCGCTCGGCCGAGTTCAAGGGCTCGGCCGAGGAGATCGCGTCGCTCGAGATCGCCCAAACCTACGCCTTCGAGTTCCCGCAGACGCTCACCCCGATCCCGCCCGAGTTCCAGGTGCGCAAGACCGGGCCCTTCGAGGGAACGCTCCGGCTGTCGCGCGCGGGGCTCCTGCACCTCGACGGCCGGGTCTCCTACGATCCTTACGCCAACCAGCTGACCTCCGCGACCGTCACGGCGGGCTCCAACTGGGGGCCCAACTACGTCAACATCAGCTGGTTCGGCAGCCGCCCCGTCGTCACGACGCCGGGCCAGGTCTTCAACTCCGACCAGCTCCGCTTCGCCGGCGGCATCGATCTCGGCAAGTACTTCCGGTTCGACACCTCGATCGCGTACGACGCCCAGTCGAGCCTGTTCCAGGAGGACCGGTCGCTCCTGACCTACAAGGGCTCCTGCTACACCGTCTTTCTCGAGGTCCGGCAGCTTCGCCTGCCGCCCGCGCCGCGCAACGACTACCGCCTGGTCGTCAACCTCAAGGACATCGGGACCCTCCTCGACGTGAACGGCTCGATCGACGCGCTGTTCGGCGGAGGACAGTGATTTCGGCCCGGGTCGACCATCCGATCCGGTCCGTTTCGGTATGATCCTCCGCCAATGAAAGGCCTCATTCTGTCGGGCGGCAAGGGCACGCGCCTGCGCCCGCTGACCTACACGAGCGCCAAGCAGCTCGTGCCGGTCGCCAACAAGCCGGTCCTCTTCTACGGCGTCGAGGCGATCGTGGCGGCCGGCATCAAGGAGATCGGGGTCGTGGTCGGGGACACGCGCGCCGAGATCGAGGCGGCCCTGGGCGACGGTTCCCGGTTCGGCGCGAAGATCACGTACATCCCGCAGGACGCGCCGCGCGGGCTCGCGCACGCGGTGCTGATCTCGGAGCCCTTTCTCAAGGGCGAGCCCTTCGTCATGTACCTCGGCGACAACGTCATCGCGGACGGCATCACGGCCCTCGTGGACGACTACCGGAAGCTCGGCTGCAACTCGCAGATCCTGCTCGCGAAGGTCTCGAACCCCTCGCAGTTCGGCGTCGCGGAGCTCGAGAACGGCCGGGTCGTGCGGCTGACCGAGAAGCCGAAGCAGCCGAAGTCGGACCTGGCGCTCGTCGGCGTCTACATGTTCGACGACTCGATCTTCGAGGCCGTCAAGGCGATCCGGCCGAGCGCGCGCCAGGAGCTCGAGATCACCGACGCGATCCAGTGGCTCGTGGACCACGGCAAGAGCGTGCACCCGCACCTCGTCTCGGGCTGGTGGAAGGACACGGGCAAGATCGAGGACATGCTCGAGGCCAACCGGATCATCCTCGACACCTTCACGGCCCGAGGCCTCTCGGCCGCGGGCGCGGACTGCCAGGTCGAGGGCAAGGTCGTGATCGAGCCCGGCGCGAAGCTGGCGAACTGCACGGTGCGCGGCCCCGCGGTCATCGGCCCGGGCGCCGAGATCCGCGACGCCTTCGTCGGCCCCTACACGGCGATCGGGGCCGGGTGCCTGATCGACCGCTGCGAGATCGAGAACTCGATCGTCCTCGAGGGGGCCCGGCTCGAGCGCATCCCGGTGCGGATCGCCGACTCCCTGATCGGCAAGAACGTCCGGATCCATCCCGGCGCCGAGCGGCCCCGCGTCCACCGGTTCCTCGTCGGCGACAACTCCGAGATCGGCATCGTATGAAGATCCTGGTGACGGGCGGCTGCGGCTTCATCGGGTCGGCGTTCATCCGCCACGTGCTCGAGTCCCGGCCCGGCGTCTCGGTCGTCAACCTCGACAAGCTGACCTACGCGGCGAATCCGGCGAATCTCGCCGAGGTCGCCCATCGCCCGGAGTACCGCTTCGTGCGCGGCGACATCGTCGATCCGGACGTCGTGGCGGTCTCGATGGAGGGATGCGACGCCGTCGTCAACTTCGCCGCGGAGACGCACGTCGACCGGTCGCTCCTCGGTGATGCCTCCTTCATCGAGACGGACGTCCGCGGCGTGTTCGTGCTCCTCGAGGAGGCCAAGCGCCGCGGCGTGAAGAAGTTCGTCCAGATCTCGACCGACGAGGTCTACGGCACGATCGCCTCGGGCTCGTTCACCGAGGAGTCCCCGCTGAATCCCCGCAATCCCTACGCCGCGTCCAAGGCCGGCGGCGACCGGCTCGCGTACTCCTACTGGGCCTCCTACGGGATGCCCGTGATCATCACCCGGGCGTCCAACAACTACGGCCCGTACCAGTACCCGGAGAAGCTCATCCCGCTCTTTGCGACGAACGCCATCGACGGCCAGCCGCTGCCGCTCTACGGCGACGGCCGCAACGTCCGCGACTGGCTCTTCGTGCGCGACCACGCCGCGGCGATCGATTTCCTGCTCGACGCCGGCAAGCCCGGTGAGACCTACAACGTCGCGGGGGGCAACGAAGCCGAGAACATCGACATCACGCGGCGCGTGCTGAAGGAGCTCGGAAAGCCCGAGACCCTGATCCGCTTCGTCGACGACCGGCCCGGGCACGACCGGCGCTATTCGCTCGACGCCTCGAAGCTCGCGAAGCTCGGCTTCCGCTCCGAGACGCCCTTCGAGGAGGGCCTCGCCGAGACCGTCCGCTGGTACCGGGACCACGAGGAG
The DNA here is from genome assembly GCA_963764715.1 of uncultured Acidobacteriota bacterium. Taxonomy (GTDB): domain Bacteria; phylum Acidobacteriota; class Thermoanaerobaculia; order UBA5066; family Gp7-AA6; genus DAHUXD01. The sequence continues at coordinate 16,722 of CAVXTP010000003.1, read as the reverse complement.
TGGTGGCGCCCGATCAAGGAGCGGGACGCGGCGTACCGCGAGTTCTACCGATCGCAGTACGAGCAGCGCCTGGCAACGTCGTCCGCGACGGCGAAGGCGCCGGGCTAGCCTTGGTTCGCCGGACTCGGGGCGGCGCCGATCGGTGTAGGGGCGGCCCTTGCGGCCGCCCGAGGGCGGGGACGAGCCCCGCCCCTACGACCGAGGCGGGCCGCCCGGGGCGATAGGCCGTCACGGCATGCCGGACGCCGGCTCCGCCCTCGAAAGCCACACCGCGGTCCTCGCCGCGCCCCGGACCGTTCCCCGCGCGCGGCGCCGCATCCTCGTCACGGGCGCTGCCGGGATGCTCGGCTCGGACCTCGTCGTTCTCCTGATCTCCGCGGGCTACGACGTCCTCGCGCGCACGAAGGCCGAGCTCGACATCGTCGACTCGGGCCGGGTCTCGCGGACGCTGCGGGAGCTCCAGCCCGACGTCGTCGTCAACTGCGCCGCCTTCACGAAGGTCGACGACTGCGAGACCGACCCCCGCGCGTTCCAGGTCAACGCCGAGGGCGTGGCGCACCTGGCCGACGCGTGCGGGCACGTCGGGGCGCAGCTCGTGCAGGTCTCGACCGACTTCGTCTTCGACGGCGAAAAGGGCGAGCCCTACCGGGAGGACGACCCCGTCCGCCCGCTCTCGGCCTACGGCCGGTCCAAGCGCGCGGGGGAGGAGGAGGCGCTGCGCCTTCCGGGGAGCCTCGTCGTCCGCGCCTCCTGGCTCTTCGGACGCTCCGGCTGGAACTTCGTCGAGGCGATCCTGAAGCAGGTCGAGTCCGGCCGGCCGCGGCTCGCGGTCGTCGTCGACCAGGTCGGCCGCCCCACGTCGACGACCGATCTCTCGGAGGCGCTCCTCGCGCTGCTCGAGGCGGGCGCCTCCGGCGTGTACCACTTCGCCAACCGCGGCGAGGTGTCGTGGAACGAGTTCGCCCGCGAGATCCTGTGGCTCGCGGGGAGAATGGACGTTCCGGTCGATCCGACCACGTCCGAGGCGTTCGCGCGCCCGGCACGGCGGCCGCCCTACTCCGTGCTCGACACCGGGAAGTACGAGAGTCTGACCGGCCGTTCGATTCGCCACTTCCGGGATCCGCTCGCCGAGTACCTCGCGCGGCGGGCGCGGCCGGAGGCGTGACTGCGAGTCAGTAAGCGGTAAGCAGTGAGCCGGACATGCCACGACGGTAGACTCGGGCGGTAATTCGGAGGAACAACGCATGCGCCGTCTCGTGACGTGTCTCGCTCTGCTCGCCATGACTTCGGGTCTCGCCGCCCAGACGGCGCTCCGGAACTTCGGCCTCGAGGACGTCGCGCGGCTGAAGGCGGTCTCCGACCCGCAGATCTCGCCCGACGGCGCCTGGGTCGCGTACAGCGTGCGCACGCCCGACCTGAAGGAGGACAAGAGCGCCTCCGACATCTGGATGACGAGCTGGGACGGCCGGGAGACGGTGCGGCTGACGACGAGCAAGGAGTCCGAGTCCTCGCCGCGCTGGAGCCCCGACGGTCGGTACCTCGCGTTTCTGAGCAGCCGCGACGACGACAACGAGGTCTCCCAGGTCTGGCTTCTCCCGCGCTCGGGCGGGGAGGCCGAGAAGCTGACGAGCGAGAAGGGCGGGGTCGAGGACTACGACTGGGCGCCGGACGGGAAGCGGATGGTGCTCGTCGTCGCCGACCCGGACCCCGACAAGGACGAGGACGCCGACTCGAAGAAGACGAAGAAGACGAAGAAGCCGATCGTCGTCGATCGTTACCAGTTCAAGGTCGACGTCGAGGGCTACCTCGGAAAGCTCCGCAAGCACCTTTCCATCCTCGACGTCGCCGGCAAGAGCGTCCAGGTCCTGACGACGGGCGACGCCGACGAGCTCCTTCCGTCCTGGTCGCCGGACGGCAAGACGATCGCGTTCGTCTCCAAGCGCATGCCGGAGGCCGACCGGACCGACAACTGGGACATCTGGGCGATCGAGCCCCGCCCGGGCGCTTCGCCGCGCCCGATCACGACCGACGAACGGTCCGACAACGATCCGTCCTGGGACAGCCGTCTCGCGTGGAGCCCCGACTCGAAGTCGATCGCCTACGTCCAGGGCGGCCCCGACAAGCTCATCTACTACGGTCTCCACCGGCTCGCGGTGGTGTCGGCCGCGGGCGGCAGCCCGCGGATCCTGACGGCCGACGTCGACCTCAACGTCCTGTCGCCGCAGTACTCGGCCGACGGCCGGTCGATCCTCTTCACGCTCGAGGACGACCAGGCGGTCGACCTGGCGAAGATCGCCGCGTCCGGCGGAGCCGTCGAGCGGCTCGTCGCGGGCCGCCAGGTCGTTCCGGCGTTTTCGCTGGCCCCGGGCGGCCGCGTCGCGATCCAGCTGACGACGGCGGTTCTCCCCGACGAGATCTACGCCCTGGACAAGGGCGGGCCCCGCCGCCTATCGAAGCAGAACGACGCTCTGCTCGCCGAGGTGCGGCTCGCAACCGTGGAAGAGACGAAGTTCAAGAGCAAGGACGGAACCGAGATCCACGGCTTCCTCGTCAAGCCGCCCGACTTCCAGCCCGGCAAGGCCTACCCGACGATCCTCCGCGTCCACGGCGGGCCCGTCGGGCAGTTCGAGTGCTCGTTCGACGCCGAGTGGCACTGGTTCGCCGCCAACGGGTACGTCGTGCTCGCGGCAAATCCGCGCGGCAGCTCGGGTCACGGCGAGAAGTTCCAGACCGCGATCTATGCCGACTGGGGCAACGTCGACGTCCAGGACGTGCTCGGCGCGGTCGACGACGCCGTCGCCCGCGGCATCGCGGACCCGGACCGGCTCGCCGTCGGGGGATGGAGCTACGGCGGCATCCTGACCAATTACGTCATCGCGTCGACGACGCGGTTCAAGGCGGCGACGAGCGGCGCCGGGTCCTCGAACATCCTCGCGGGCTACGGCACCGACCAGTACATCCGCGAGTACGAGCAGGAGCTCGGTCCGCCCTGGAAGAACGCCGACGTCTGGCTCAAGCTCTCGTATCCGTTCCTGCACGCCGACCGCATCAAGACACCGACGCTCTTTCTCTGCGGCGAGGACGACTTCAACGTGCCGCTCATCAACTCGGAGCAGATGTACCAGGCGCTCCGGAGCCTCGGCGTGCCGACGCAGCTCGTGATCTATCCCGGCCAGCACCACGGCATCCGCAAGCCGAGCTACGTGCGGGACCGGCTCGAGCGCTACGTCGCGTGGTACGACAAGTACGCGAAGACGCCGGCGCCCGCGGCGGCCGCGCCGGCCGGGCACTGACCGCGGAACACCCGTGACGTCCGCGGAGTGGAAGCGCAAGGCCGTTCACGCGGGCTTCGGCCTCGGCGCGCTCGCGCTGCGGTGGCTCGACTGGCGGGTGGCGGCGGCCGTCGCTCTCGCGGCCCTCCTCTTCAACGCGATCGTCATGCCGCGCGTCGGGCGCGGGATCTACCGCGACCCGAAGGCCGCGCGCGACGCGGGGATCGTGGCTTACCCGGCTATGGTCCTCTTCCTGATCCTCGTTTTCGCGGGCAAGTACGTCTCGATCGCCGCGGCCGTGTGGGCCATGATGGCCTTCGGCGATCCCGCGGCCGCGATCGTCGGCCGCAACGTCGGGGGCCCGGCCCTTCCCTGGAACCCGGGCAAGACGTGGGCCGGCCTCCTCTCCAACTGGGCCGTCGGGGGCGCCGCCGCGATCGCCGTCTTTCTCTTCGTGACGCGCCGCGAGCCCGAGATCGCCGCGGCGGCGATCCTGCTCGCGGGCGCCGCGATCTACGCGTTCCTCGAGTCCGTGCGCGCGGGGCTCGACGACAACATCGTGGCCGCCTTCCCGACGGCGCTCGCGATCTATCAGATGAGCCTCCACTGGCCGCCGCCGTTCCTGCGGCCGGGCGAGATCGGCTGGGCGCCTTTCGCCGTGGCCCTCGGCGTGAACGCCGCGGCGGCCGCGGTCATGGGGCTCTCCGGCGTCGTGAGCCGCTCCGGGGCCGTCGCCGGCGGGGTCCTCGGCTTCCTGATCCTCGCCTTCGGCGGCTGGAGCGCCTACGCGCTGCTGTGGATCTTCTTCCTCCTCGGGACGCTCGCGACGAAGCTCGGCTACCGGCGCAAGGCCTCGCTGGGCGTCGCCCAGGCCGATGCCGGCCGGCGCGGCGCGGCGCACGCGGTCGCCAACTGCCTCGTGCCCGCCTCGCTGACCCTGCTCGGCGTGCGGCCGGTCGCATACGTCGGCGCGTTCGGCGCGGCGCTCGCCGACACGCTCGGCACCGAGATCGGCACGCTGTACGGGCGCCGTCCCTTCTCGCCGCTGACCCTCCGCCCGCTGCCGCCGGGAACGCCCGGCGCGGTTTCCCTGGCGGGAACGGCGGCGAGCCTCGTCGGCGGCGCGGCCATCGCCGCGGCCGGCGCCGCGCTCGGCCTCGTCCCGCCGGGTCTCGCCTGGGCGGCCGCGCTCGGAGGGTTTCTCGGCGCGCTCGCCGAGAGCGTTCTCGCGGCCCTGGGGCGGCGCTTCTTCTTCCGTCTCGACCACGAGTTCGCGAACGCCCTGAACACGTTCCTCGGCGCGATGCTCGCGCTGCGGCTCGCCGGGCCGGGCGGCGCGTGAAGCGTTACCTGCGCCTCGCCCGGCCGTTCACGCTGCTGCCGCCGCTGCTGGGGATCGTGTCCGGCGCGGTCTGCGCCTTCGGCTCGGCGCACAATCCCGACCCCGCCCGCCGCGTGACCTGGGCCGTGGTCCTGACGGTCGCGATCGGGTCGCTCTGCGCGTCGGCCATGAACGCCGCGTCGAACATCGTCAACCAGATCGCCGACCTCGAGATCGACCGGAAGAACAAGCCCGACCGTCCGCTCGTGACGGGGGAGGTCGGGATGGGCGGCGCCTGGGCGCTCGCCTCCGTGCTCTACGTGCTGTCGATCGTGCCGACCTGGCTCGTCGTGCCGTACCCGCACGTGAGCTTCGCCGAGCGGATGGCCGCGCCGCTCCACCTGCACGCGGCCTTCTTCATCTACTGCGTCGGGGCGCTGGCGACGTTCGTCTACTCGTTCCCGGCGTTCGGGCGTTCCAAGCGCCACTGGTTCTGGGCCAACTTCACGATCGCCGTGACGCGCGGGGGGCTGCTCAAGGTCGCGGGCTGGTCGTTCGTCGCGTCGGTCCTGCACGGGGAGGCCTGGGCGCTCGGAGGGATCTTCGCCTTCTTCCTCCTCGGGGCGACCTCCACCAAGGACTTTTCCGACATGGAGGGCGACCGGGCCCACGGCTGCATCACGCTGCCGGTCCGGTTCGGGGTCGCCCGGGCGGCGAAGCTGATGGCGCCCTTCTTCGTCCTGCCGTGGCTGCTGATCCCCGCTTTCACGTGGCTGCCGGGGAACTGGCGTCTGACGGGCAGCCGGCCGCTCCTGACGGCCCTGGGGCTGGGGCTCGCGGCCTGGGGCGCCTATACCGCCCGGCTCCTGCTGAAGAACCCGGAGGAGCTCGCGACGACCGAAAACCATCCCGCCTGGACGCACATGTACCTGATGCTGATGGCCGCGCAGGTGGGCTTCGCACTGGCCTACGTGGTCTGAGCGCGCCCCGACGCCTCGGAAGAGGCGTAAAATGGGCGCAGACATGAAACAACAGGCGGCGGCGCCCGCCGCGGCGCCGGCCGAGGACGAGGGACTCCGGGTCCGCTGGAGCGGCCTGGCCCTGACGTTCGATGAGCGGACCCTGAACGCCCTGGTTCACCGGCTCGTCGACGAGGTCCCCGATCTCCAGGACCTGAAGATCCGGGTCACCCGGGGAGAGCTCTCGGCCACGCTCGTCGTCCACCGTTTCGGCGTGCCCCTCTCGGCGCGGGCGACACTCTCGCAGCTTCGCCTGAAAGACGGGTTCCTCGCCTTCGTCCTCGACCGGGTCCAGGCCCTCTCCTTCATCCCGATTCCAGACCAGCTCCTGACGTACCTCGTCGAGCGGGCGCCGGAGGGCCTCCTGACCTGGTACCGCGACGACCGGATCATGGTCGTCAACCTGACCGAGTGGATGCCCCCGGGCGTCGACCTCTCGCTCGAGCGGACGGTGTTCGAGGAGGGTGCCCTCACGTTGCACTTCGCTCCGGGCTCCTATAACCTCGCCGAAATCCTGACCGACGGATTCCAGGAAACCCGGGACTAGGCGAGGTCCGGCCTTTCGGGCCTCGAGGAGGAGCTCATGATTCGACGGACCCTTTCCGTGTACCTCACTCTCCTGGCGATCGTGCCCATGGTCTTCGCGGCGCCCCTGATGATGCGCAAGCAGACGGTCATCTCCGTGCCGGAGCCCGGCAAGGTCGAGCCTCTCTACGGCCTCGCCTACAAGGCCAACGCCTTCGAGGCGACGCTGACGTCGGTGAAGCTGACGCTGACGTCCGAGGGCGAGGCCGATCCGGTCGTCGGGGACTGGACGTTCCTCGGCTCCAACTCGGACGGCCAGATGCACAAGGTCGAGATCTACACGCGCATGCTGGACGAGAGCGGCACGCAGGTCGCGACCGCCTCGAAGCTGTGCATGCTCGGCGGGGGCTACAAGGACTATCCCTGCAAGGTGGACCTCAAGGTGAAGGCCTCCGAGTGGAAGGTCATCAAGTCGGTCCGCATCGTCGCCGACTGGCAGAGCTGAGCCGCCGGTCCGGATGACCGCGGCTCCTCCGGAGCGGCGCCGCGAACCGTCGGTCCTGCTGGCCGTCGGCGCGGCGTTGCTCGTCCTCTCGGGCATCTCGCCGAAGGACCGCTACACCTGGATCCTCGAGGTCGCGCCGGCGATCGTCGCGGCCGTCATCCTCGTCGCGACCTATCGCCGCTTTCCGCTGACGCCGCTGGCGTACCGGCTGATCCTCGCCCACGCGTGCATCCTGATGCTCGGCGGCCATTACACCTACGCGGAGGTCCCCCTGGGCTTCTGGTTCCGCGACCTGCTGGGCCTCGCCCGCAACCACTACGACCGCCTCGGCCACTTCGCGCAGGGCTTCGTGCCGGCGATCGTCGCCCGCGAGATCCTGCTCCGCAAGACGCCGCTGAAGCCCGGCGGCTGGGTGTTCTTCCTCGTCACGTGCATCTGCCTCGCGATCTCGGCCTTCTACGAGTTCACCGAGTGGTGGACGGCGCTGGCGTCGGGCGAGGCCGCCACGGCGTTTCTCGGCACGCAGGGCGACGTCTGGGACACGCAGTGGGACATGTTCCTCTGCCTCGTGGGCGCGCTCACGGCCCAGCTGACGCTGTCGCGCCTCCACGACCGGCAGCTCACCCGCCTCGCCGCTTGAGGAAGGCGCTCCTCGCCCTGGCGGTCCTTCTCGCGGCGGCCGCGCTCTATGCCGGCTGGCTGATCTTCCGGACGTTCCCCCGGATGCGCGGGACGGTCCGCGTGGCCGGACTCGCGGCCCCCGTCCGGATCGAGACCGACGGCCGCGGCGTGCCCACGATCCACGCCGGATCGGCCAACGACGCGATGTACGGCCTCGGCTACGCGCACGCCCGGGACCGTCTCTGGCAGATGGAGTTCCAGCGCCGCCTGGGCTCCGGGCGGCTCGCCGAGATCCTCGGCCCCGGGCTCGTGCCGGCGGACCGATTCCTTCGGACGGTCGGCTTCCGGCGCGCCGCGCAAGCCTCGTGGCCGACCCTCTCGGCTTCCACGCGGCGGGCGCTCGAGGCCTACGCCGCCGGCGTCAACGCCTTCGTCGCCGCCGACCCGGCGCGCCCGATCGAGTTCCGGATCCTCCGCGTGTTGCCTGAGCCGTGGACTCCGGTCGACACCCTCGTCTGGGGAAAGATGATGGCCTGGGACCTCGCCGGCAACGCGCGCGACGAGATCCGCCGGGCGCGCTTCGTCGAGGCGGTGGGCGCCGAGCGGGCGTCGCAGCTTCTGCCGCTGCCGGCGTCCGCGCCCGCGATCCTCGCGGAAGGCGAGTGGCGGGTCCCCGCGGCCGGGACGTCCTCGTCCGCCCGCTCGCGTCCGTCCGCGGCGGCCTGGGGCTCGCTCGCCGCCGCGTTCGACTCGGTGGCGGCGCTGGGCATCGCGGCCGGCGAGGACCTCGGCAGCAACTCCTGGGTTCTCGCGGGCTCGCGCACGGCGAGCGGGAAGCCCATCCTCGCCAACGATCCCCACCTGGGCCTCCGGGCGCCGTCGGTCTGGTACCTCGCGTCGATCGAGGCGCCGGGCCTCCGGGCCACGGGCGCGACGCTTCCCGGCGTGCCGGGCATCGTCATCGGCCACAACGACCGGGTCGCCTGGGGCATCACGTCCCTCGAGCCGGACGTGCAGGACCTCTTCGTCGAAGAGGTCGATCCGAAGGACCTCTCGCGCTACCGCCACCGCGGCGAGTGGAAGCGGTTCGAGGAGCGCCGCGAGACGATCCGGGTCCGCGGCGCCGCCGACGTCGCGCTGACGGTGCGGAGCTCCGTCCACGGCCCGATCGTGACCGACGCGTTCGCGGGAGCCGACCGGCTCGGGCCGGCCGTCGCCCTGGCCTGGACGGGCCTCGACGCCGGCGGCGGCACGGTCGAGGCCTTCTTCGCGCTCGAATCCGCGCGGAACTGGGACGAGTTCCTGGCGGCGGCGCGCCGGATCCAGGCCCCCGCGCAGAACCTCCTGTACGCCGACGTCGACGGGCACATCGCGTACGCCGCAACGGGGTCGATGCCCGTGCGGCCGCGGGCCGACGGGCTTCTTCCCGTGTCGGGCGGGGGCGAGGACGACTGGGCGGGACGGACCGCGGCCGAGGACCTTCCGTTCTCGGTCGATCCTTCCCGCGGCGCCTTCGTGACGGCCAACAACCGCGTCGTGCCGTCGGAGCCCTATCCCTTCGGCCTCACGTGGGCCGAGCCCTACCGGGCGGCGCGCATCGCCGGGCTTCTCGAAGGCCGGGACCGGCTGACGCCGGAGGACGTCGCCGCGATCCAGCTCGACCGGGTGTCGCTCCGGGCGAAGGAGCTCCTCCCGCTTCTTTCCGACACCGCGCCGGCCGACCCCGCTTCGCGCGATGCCCTCGTACGCCTCGCCGGCTGGAACGGCGACATGGCCCCGGACTCCGCGGCGGCGGCGATCTACGAAGCCTGGTTCGACGAGCTCGCGAAGATGCCGGAGGACGAGCTCGCGGGCGTTCCGCGCGGCGCGACGCGGGCCCGCTTCGTCCTCGAGGTCCTGCGCGGGCGGCCGGAGTGGTGCGACGACGTCCGGACCCCGGCCGTCGAGACGTGCGCGGCGTTCAAGGCGGCGGCGCTCTCACGGGCGACGGCGAAGCTCGCGCGCCTCCTCGGGCCGGACCCGTCCGCCTGGCGCTGGGACCGGCTGCACAGGGCGGTTTTCCCGCACGACGTCTTTCACGAGGTGCCGGTGTTGCGGCGCTTCTTCGACCTCGAAGTCGGCCAGGGCGGCGACGGCTCGACGGTCAACGTCGGATCCGTCGCGCAGGACGGCTCCTTCGCGATGGGCGACGGGCCGAGCTACCGCCAGATCGTGGATCTCGGCGCGCTCCCGCGCAGCCGGTACGTCCACACGACGGGGCAATCGGGCAACGTGTTCGACCGCCGTTACCGGGACCTGCTGCCGGAGTGGCGCGCCGGCCGCTATTTCGAGATCGGAACCGCGCCCGCGGCGGACGTCCTCATCCTGCAGTCGCCGTGAGCGGCGCGAGGACGCCCGTCCAGAGACGCCCGTCCGTCCGGTAGCGGTCGCCGCCGCCGTTGCGGCCTTCGATCGCGCCTCGCTCGGCCGGGCGCACGTCGACCCGCGCGATCCGCCCGGCGCGGCGCAGGTCCTCGAACAGCGTCCGGCGCTCGCTGTCGATGTCCGGGTCGATGTGGTGCATGACCTCGCCGGTGAAGCGCGAAACGCCGACCGAGCGGTCGAAGGTCGCCGCACCGATCCAGGTGGACCCGCCGGACTGCCACAGCCGGACGTGGTGGCGGCGCCGGGGGCTCCGGCCCTCGGACCGCTCGAAGGCGAGGTCCTGCGGGCGGCCGAAGAGAAACTGCGTGCTCATCGGGGCGGAGGGGTAGGGTCGGTCGAGGAGGATGCTGGCGGCGTCGCGCCAGCCCGAGGCGAGCGTGATCCGGTCGGCGGCGTGCCAGCCGGCCGACGTCATCGCGGCGACGACGTCCTCGCGCGAGCCGGTGAAAGCGACGTTGAGCGGATCGCCCGGGATCCCTTCGGCCGTCCGCGTGCAGCCGGGCATCGGTCCTCGCCGGGCGATCCGGTGGTAGCCGCGCCAGGACAGGGGCACGACGACGTAGGCGAGGCTCGCGTACGCCGGCAGGAGGAGTAGGGCGGCGGCGCGGACGGTCCGGGCGAGCTGGCTCATCGAGGGCCGATCCTGGTCAAAGGTCGATGAACGGAAGATGAATGGGCTCCGGAGCGGATCATCGCATGCCTCCGAGACCCGGCCAGAAGGGTTTCTGCACGGCCAGGACGGCGTCGAGGACCCGCGCGGCCGCGGGCGAAGGGTTCCCCGGCTCGCTTCCCTCGACGGGTTCGCCGAGCAGCATGCGCACGCAGGCGGCCGCCGAGGCCGCGATCGCCTCGAGGTTGTAGCCGCCCTCGAGCGCGAGCGCCAGCCGCCCGCCGGCGAGCGTCTGGAGCCGCGCGGTCAGCCGCGCGTAGCCGGCGGGGGTCACGTGCATGTCGCCGAGCGGATCCCCGTCCGCCGCGTCGAAGCCCGCCGAGACGAGGACGAAGTCCGGGGCGAAGAGCCGGGCGATGGGCAGGAGCACGCGGTCGAACGCCGCCAGGTGCTCGGCGTCGCCCATGCCGCCGCCCCACGGGACGTTGACGGTGAATCCGCGGCCCGGACCGCCGCCGATCTCCTCGAGCGCGCCGGAGCCCGGGTAGAAGGGGAACTGGTGGGTCGAGAAATACAAGACGGTCGGGTCCTCCCAGAAGGTGCGCTGCGTGCCGTTGCCGTGGTGGAGGTCCCAGTCCACGATCAGGATCCGCTCGGCGGCGCCCGAGGCCTGGAGAGCGCGTGCCGCCACGGCGACGTTGTTGAAGAGGCAGAAGCCCATGGCCCGCCCGGCTTCCGCGTGGTGGCCCGGAGGCCGGACGAGCGCGAACCCGTTCGAGAGGCGGCCCGAGGCGATCCCCGCCGCGAGGTTGATCAGGCCTCCCGCGGCCAGGCGCGCCGCGCGCGCGGAGTCGCGGCAGGTGTAGGTGTCGGGATCGAGCTGGAGGTGCGCGGCCTCGGCCGTCCGCGCGATGCGGGCGAGGTGGACGGGGGAGTGGACCCGCAGCAGCTCCTCGTTCCCGGCCTCTCGCGCGGGCACGCGGACGCAGCGCGCGGCGAGGCCGTCGGACGCGAGGCGGCGCCGGATCCACTCGAGACGGCCCGGGTTCTCGGGGTGGTCGTAGGGCGCCCGGTGAAGGAGGAAGGCGTCGTCGTCGAGGAGCCCGGTCGTCATCGGCCGCGCATCCAGAGAAGCGCGGCGAGGAAGAGCAGCCCGTAGAGCAGCACCAGGATCACTGCGAGGCCGGGTCCCCGCCGCCGGCGGGCCTCAGGCATCGAGCGACGCGGTCAGGGCGGCCGGATCGGAGACCGGCGCGCGGCAGGAGAAGTTCTCGCAGACCCAGGCCCGCGCCGGGCCCGGCGCGTCGCGGCCCTCCGAGAGCGCCGCGAGCTCCGGCACCCCGGATCCGGCGCGGGCGAGGACGCGGTTGAGCTTCTTCGCGGCAAAGACGGCGGCGCGGAGCGCCTCGAAATCGGCTCGGCCGGGCTCGCCCCCGAGCACGACCTCGCGGGAAGAGTCCGTCCGGAAATCGAGGGCGCAGAGAAGGCGCGGGAAGGCCGGCGAGGCCTGCGCGACGACGGCCGCGAATGCCGACAGGACCTCGTCCGCGCGCCGCCTCCGGGAATCCTCGCCGGTGAACGCCGCCAGGCGCAACAGGTTCATCGCCGCGACGGAGTTGGAGGACGGGGTCGCGCCGTCGTAGGACTCGGCGGGCCGGAGGATGAGGCCGTCGTGGGGCGCGGCCGAGAGATAGTACGCGCCGCCGGCTCCGGCGAAGTCCGCCTCGAAGACGGACTGGAGGCGGACGGCCTCGCGGAAGTAGCGGGGCTCGAAGGTCGCCTCGTAGAGGTCGAGCAGCGCCTCGACGAGGAACGCGTAGTCGGTCGAGAAGCCGGGGATGTCGGCGCGGCCCGACTTCTCCCGGTGGAGCAGCTTTCCGTCGCGCAGGCAGGCCGTCAGGACCCGGTCGGCCGCCTCCCGGGCGGCTTTTTCGTAGCGCGGCTCGGAGAGCACCCGGGCGCCGAGGGCGAAGGCCGATATCGCGAGCGCGGTCCAGTCGGTCAGGAGCTTGTCGTCGGTTCCGGGCCGCACGCGCCTTCCGCGCGCCGCGTACATGCGGCCCCGCGCCTCGGCGAGCAGGCGCGCGATCTCGGCCTCGGGCCGGCCGAACTCGGCGGCGAGCTGCGCGAGCGTCCGGACGACCGAGAGGACCGTCTCGCCCCCCTCGAAGTTGCCCGCGGCCGTGACGCCGAACCGGGCCGCGACGATCGGGGCCGCGTCGTCCCCGACGGCCTCCGCGAGCGACTTCGGGTTCCAGACGTAGAACGTGCCCTCTTCGCCGCCCGAGTCGGCGTCCTGCGCCGCGAAGAACCCCCCGCCCGGGGGCGTCATCTCGGCGAGGAGAAAGTCGAGCGTCTCGCGGGCCACGCGCGCGTAGTCGGCGGCGCCGAACGCTCGGTGCGCGAGGACGTACACCCGGGCGAGCATCGCGTTGTCGTAGAGCATCTTCTCGAAGTGCGGCACGAGCCAGCGGGCGTCGACGGAGTAGCGGTGGAAGCCGCCCCCGACCTGGTCGTACATCCCGCCCGCCGCCATCCGGTCGAGCGTCTTCTCGACCATCGTCCGGGCCTCGGGGTCGCCCGCGCGCAGCCACCGCCGGATCAGGAGCTCGAGCCGCATCGAGGGCGGGAATTTCGGCGCGCCGCCGAACCCGCCCTCGACCGGGTCGAACTGCCGGGAGAGCGCGGCCGCCGCGGTGTCGAGAAGGTCCGGCGGGAGCTCCTTCGCGCCCGCGCGGAGCGCCGCCGCGGCCCCGGCCTCCAGGTGCGAGAGCATCTCGCCCGCCGAGGTTTCGAGCTCGTCGCGGCGCGTCCTCCAGGCGTCGGCGATCGCGGCGAGGATCTGGAGGAATCCGGGCCGGCCCCAGCGCGAGGTCGGCGGAAAGTACGTGCCCCCGTAGAAAGGACGGCCGTCGGGCGTCAGGAAGAGCGACAGGGGCCACCCGCCGCTCCCGGTCATCATTTGCACCGCCTGCATGTAGATGTCGTCGACGTCCGGACGCTCTTCCCGGTCGACCTTGATCGACACGAAGTCGCGGTTGAGCGCCTCGGCGACCCGCTTGGTCTCGAAAGACTCGTGCTCCATGACGTGGCACCAGTGGCAGGTCGAGTAGCCGATCGAGAGGAACACGGGCCGGTCCTCGGCCTTCGCGCGCGCGAAGGCCTCCGGGCCCCAGGGGTACCAGTCGACGGGGTTGTCCTTGTGCTGGAGGAGGTAGGGGCTCGATTCGGCGGCGAGGCGGTTGGCCACGCCCAGAGCTTAACCCGCGGGTGCCGCCGCGTTCAGGAGATCCGCAGCCCGCGGCGCGGCTCGGCGGTGATCGTGATCTCGTCGTCCCGGTCCCGGATCGTCACGAGGTCGCCCGGATCGAGCTCGTCGAGGTGGCGGAGCAGGTCGCGCGCCGAAATGGGGTGGTCGGCGGAGAAAACCTCCACGAGCGAGCGCGGCAGCCGGATGTGGACCCGCTTGTCCCAGTCGTCCTTGACGTCGATCTGGATGGCGTTGCCGTCGGAACGGACTTCGATCGTCTGGTCGTCCTTCTGGATGATCCCGGGCTTCTCGGGAGTGCTGGCGTCGGCGGCGTCGAGGATCTGGCGCGGCGTCACGTCGTGCTTGTCCCAGGCCGTGCGGATGTCGCCGTCGATGGCGTCGTCGATGTGCGCGAGCCGCGTCAGCTGCGCGATGAGCGCGACCGGCACGTGGACCGAGAACTTGCGCGTCTCGTCTCCTTCCGTCTTCTTGACCTCGACGCGGAAGCCGCGGATCCGGTGGAAGTCGCGCGCCGGCCCCCGCCAGTAGGCCAGACCCAGGGCGAAGACCACGACCACGAAGAGCCCCAGGACGATGGCCCGCGTTTCCTTGTTCATCTCGCGTAGTCTCCCACCGGTTCCTAACGCACGCTGTCCCCGAAAGTTCGCGGGCGGGCTTCGGCGACGCGGCCCCTTGTGGTAGTTTGCCCCGTGGGAGCGCCCCGCAAGGGGTTGTTGCGGCGAGCTTTATGCCTCATTTCATCACCGAGACGTGCATCGGGTGCGGGGTGTGCGAAATCAAGTGCCCCACGCACACGATCACGGGCGACAAGAACGAGAAGTACGTGATCCACCACGACCGGTGCATCGACTGCTCGGTCTGCGCCCGGTACTGCCCCGTCTCCTGCATCCAGGACCAGAAGGGGGAGCTCGTCGAGAAGGTCCGGCCGAAGGACATCCCCAAGGCGATCGTGGATCGGGACCTCTGCACGGGCTGCGAGTTCTGCATCGACATCTGCCCGTTCGACTGCATCTACCTGATCGACGACCCGCTCCACGAGACCTTCCACAAGATCGCCGAGGTCGACGCCGGGCCCTGCGTCTCCTGCCGGCTCTGCGAAACCGTCTGCGAGAAGGACGCCATCTTCGTCCCCAACCCGATCACGCAGGCGAAACGGTACCTCCCGGTCCTGTGACCGAGACGCCGCGGGACGCCGCGCCCCCCGACGACGACGAAGACGCGGCGGGGGAGCCCCGCGGCGCGGCGCGCCTGATCGCACGCTTCTTCCTCCTGCCGCTGCTGGTGGTCGGCGCGGCGGTCGGGATCTTTCTCGTCTTCAACCTCATGACCTTCGAGCGGCGCAGCCCCCGCGACTATCTCGAGGAGGTCCGGGGCGGGACGGCGAACCGCCGCTGGCAGGCGGCCTTCGAGCTCTCCCGCTCGCTCGGGAACCTTCCTCCCGAGGAGCGCGCCTCGCTGACCGCGGAGACGCTCCGGATCTTCGAGGGGTTGTCGGCCGGGCGGCCGGACGACGTGCCCGTGCGCCGGTACCTCGTCCTCGTTCTCGGCCGGCTCGGCGAGCGCTCGGCGGTGCCCGCCCTCCAGGCGGCGGCGACCGACCCCGACGCGGACACGCGGCTCTACGCGGTCTGGGCCCTCGGCCGGATCGGGGACCCCAAGGCGGTCGACACGGTGCTCGCTTCGTCCCAATCCGAGGACGCCGGCGCGCGGAAGATGGCGGCCTACGTCCTCGGGCAGCTCAAGGACCCGCGCGCCATCCCCCGGTTGCGGGTCCTCGCCGAGGACAAGGTCGCCGACGTGCGCTGGAACGCCGCGATCGCGCTCGCGGAGCTCGGCGACCGCTCCGGCCTCCCGGTGCTGCGGTCGATGATCGACCGGGACGCGCTCGCGCGCCAGGCCACGATCTCGAGCGAGCAGGCGGAGGCGGCCATGGTCAACGCGCTGAAGGCCCTCGCCCTGCTCAGGGACCCCGAGACGCTGCCGCAGATCGAGGCGCTCGCGAAGAGCGACCCGAACCTGCGCGTGCGCGACGCGGCCCGCCGCGCGGCCGAGGCGACGCGCGGCCCGGGAGCGAAACGTCTTGAGGGTTCCGACACCCTTTTGGTAGGCTGAGGCCCCGAGAATCGATGTCTACGGCCCCGAACAGCGTCCCCACGCCACCGCCCGACGTCACCCTCGACGGGGTCACCCGGCGCTCCACCCTGAAGTGGATGACCCTCGCCTGGACGGGTTTCGCGGCCGCGACGGCCGCCGGCCTGACGGCCACCGTCCGCTTCCTCTTTCCCAACGTCCTCTTCGAGCCGCCCACGCGGTTCAAGGCGGGCGACCCCTCGACCTACGCCCTGGGCGTGGACGAGCGGTGGAAGGAGAAGTACGGGGTCTGGATCGTCCGGGACACCCACTCGATTTACGCCCTGGTGGCCGTCTGCGTTCACCTCGGCTGCACGCCCAACTGGCTCGCGGCGCAGAACAAGTTCAAGTGCCCCTGCCACGGCTCGGGCTACTACGTCTCGGGCATCAACTTCGAGGGCCCCGCCCCGCGGCCGCTGGAGCGAGCGGAGATCGGGGTCTCGGCCGAGGACGGCCAGATCATCGTCGACAAAGCGACGCGCTACCTCTACGAGCGCGGCCAGTGGAGCGATCCCAAGGCATTCGTCAAGATGGCTTAGGCCGCGTTTCGAAACCACCAACAGGCAGCGGAGGTTCGATTGGGTTCTCGATGGCGTGACATCCAGCAAGCGATCGTCTCGAGCCAGCTCTGGAAATCCATCTTCCGCGTCGGGATCCCGGACACCAATCGCAAGCGCGTGCTGGCGATGCTCGGGAACGTCGTCCTGCACCTGCACCCGGTCAAGACCCGCAAGTCGGGCGTCAAGATGCGCTACACGTGGTGCGCCGGCGGCGTGACCTTCTTCCTCTTCCTCGTCCTGACGTTCACCGGCCTCCTGCTGATGTTCTACTACCGGCCGACCGTCGAGTACGCCTTCGTCGACATCCTCGACCTGCGCGAGCAGGTCCCGTTCGGCATCATGCGCGAGGTCCACCGCTGGGGCGCGCACGCGATGGTCATCTCGGTCTGGATCCACATGTTCCGCGTGTTCATGACGGGCTCGTACAAGCCGCCCCGCGAGTTCAACTGGGTCATCGGCGTGAT
>CAVXTP010000002.1:0-67640 GCA_963764715.1 uncultured Acidobacteriota bacterium | reverse complement strand
GGGGCGACTACCTCGGCAAGACCGTCCAGGTCATTCCCCACATCACCGACGAGATCAAGGAGTCGATCCGCCGCGTCGGGACCGAGGCCGACGTCGTCCTCGTCGAGATCGGCGGAACGGTCGGCGACATCGAGTCGCTGCCCTTCCTCGAGGCCATCCGCCAGTTCCGCCAGGAGGCCGGCCGCGGCAACGCGATCAACGTCCACCTGACGCTCGTGCCGTACATCAAGGCCTCCGACGAGCTCAAGACCAAGCCGACGCAGCACTCCGTCAAGGACCTCCTCTCGATCGGGATCCAGCCCGACGTCCTCCTCTGCCGCACGGACCGCTTCCTCCCGCCCGAGGTCAAGCGCAAGATCGCCCTCTTCTGCAACGTGCCGGTCGAAGCCGTCATCAACGCCAAGGACGTGCCCTCGATCTACGAGGTGCCGCTCCACTTCGCGGCCGAGGGGCTCGACGAGATCCTCCTCGACCTGCTGTCGCTGCCCCACTACGACCGCGACCTCTCCAAGTGGGAGAGCCTCGTCAACCGCATCAAGAACCCGGCCGGCGAGGTCGACGTCGCGGTCGTCGGCAAGTACGTCGACTACGGCGACTCCTACAAGTCGCTGAACGAGGCGCTGGCGCACGGCGGCATCGCCAACAACGTCAAGGTCAAGCTCCACTACGTCGACGCCGAGACGCTCGAGGGCGATCACTACCCCGACGTCCTCTTCCGCGCCGACGCCATCCTCGTGCCCGGGGGGTTCGGCCGCCGCGGCGTCGAGGGCATGATGCGCGCGATCCGTTACGCCCGCGAGAAGAAGGTCCCGTTCTTCGGCATCTGCCTGGGGCTCCAGACGGCGGTCATCGAGTACGCCCGCAACGTCGCCGGGCTCGAGGACGCCAACTCGACGGAGTTCGAGGAAGACCCCAGGCACAAGGTCATCTTCAAGCTGCGCGACCTGATCGGCGTCGAGGCCCTGGGCGGCACGATGCGGCTCGGCAAGTACCCGTGCGAGCTGTCGGCCGGCTCCTTCGCGGCGCGCGCCTACGGCGAGTCGCTCATCTGGGAGCGCCACCGCCACCGCTACGAGGTCAACCAGGAGTTCCTGCCGCGCCTCAAGGAGGCCGGGCTCTCCTTCACCGGCATGTCGCCCGACAAGAAGTTCGTCGAGATCATCGAGCTCCACGAGGACCATCCGTGGTTCCTCGGGTGCCAGTTCCACCCGGAGCTCAAGTCCAAGCCCTTCGCGTGCCACCCGCTCTTCAAGGACTTCATCCGGGCCGCGCGGGCGCACCGCGCCGCGGTCAAGGACGAAGCCGAAGCCGCCGCCGAATCGGCCGCGCCCGTCCCGACGGTCCGCGCCGGGGAAAGCTCCTGACCGCGGTCCGCACGGTCGAAATCGCCCCGGGCTACGCGGCCGGCGCCGGGGCGCCGATCTTCTTCGCGGGGCCGTGCGTCATCGAGTCGCGGCCGCACTCGCTCGCCATGGCCGAGCGCCTGAAGGCGATCGGCGAGGAGACCGGGGCGCGCATCGTCTTCAAGTCGTCCTTCGACAAGGCCAACCGGTCCTCGGGCGATTCCTTCCGGGGCCCGGGCCTCGACGGAGGGCCTCGACATCCTGGCGGCCGTCAAGGCGAAGACGGGCCTGCCCGTCATCTCCGACGTCCACGCGCCCGAGCAGGCCGAGCCGGCCGCCCGGGTCCTCGACGTCCTCCAGGTCCCGGCGTTCCTGATCCGCCAGACCGACCTCGTGACGGCGGTCGCCGCGACCGGCAAGCCCGTCAACCTCAAGAAAGGGCAGTTCATGGCGCCGGACGACATGTCCCGCGTCGTCGAGAAGTGCCGCGCCGCCGGCAACGAGAAGCTCCTCCTCTGCGAGCGCGGGGCGTCCTTCGGGTACCACGACCTCGTCGTCGACATGCGGTCGTTCCCGATCATGCGGGCGCTGGGCTATCCCGTCATCTACGACGTGACACACTCGCTGCAGCTGCCCGGGCGGCGGGAAGGAGACCGGGGGCCTCAAGCTGTACGCGCCCATCCTGGCCCGCGCCGCGGCCGCCACCGGGTGCGTCGACGGCTTCTTCCTCGAAGTCCACGACGACCCCGAGCACGCGAAGTCGGACCGGTCGACGCAGCTCGACGTCCGCCTCGTCTCCGGGCCTGATCCGGGAGCTGCTCGCGATCGTGCGCGCCTCCCGCGGCGCCGCCTGAGCGCGGCCGCCGGCGCCTCCCGGCGCGCCTACTTCTTCGAGGCCTTCTCGGTCTTGACGTCGACCGAGGTCGCCGTCATGCGGTACTCGATCGTCACCTTCGAGCCGACCTTCAGGTCGCCGGTGATCTTCGTGCCGGCGTCCCGGGCGATCTCCCAGCGGTCCTTGCCCTTCTGCACGGCGATCATGGTGTCGTTGACCTCGAGCACGGGGCCCGTCACCTGGTAGGTCTTCGTGGCCGCCGCGGCCGCCGACGGAAGCATCCCGAGGGCGATCGAGAAGGCGAGCGCGAGACTCAGGCTCCGGAGCGTCTTGTGTGTCATCGGTCCTCCTGCGGAGAGGATATGACCTTCAGATCGCTGCGGGACCCCGGCGGCCGGATGGCGATCAGCGGCTCCGATTCGATCTCGAAGCCCGCGTTGATCCAGGCCTCGAGCCCCCCGGCGAGCGGCCGAACCAGCGAGAACCCCCGATCCATGAGCATGCGGGCCACACGGGCCGCCGTGGCTTCGTTGGGTCAGGTGCAGTAGAGGATGATTTCCCTGTCCCGTGCGAGCTCGGAGAGCCGCGCGTCGAGGTCCGTGGCCTCGATGACCCTCGCGCCCGGGATCCGCCGGGGGTCGCGGGCGCGGGCCCCGGCCGTGCGCACGTCGACGACGATCGGGCTCTGGCCCTCGTCCATCAGGTGCCGGAGGTCCTCGACCGTGATCCGCGCCATCCGGAGCACCTTGTAGAACCGCTGCCGCTGCCACCACTTCAGGGCGACGAACACCGCGAGCCCGCCCCCGAGGACGACGAGCGCGCCGCTGCCGAGCGAGGCGAGCAGGTCGAGGACCCGGTCGATCGCGCGGTGGAAGACGGCCCCGCCGACGACCCCGGCGCCGGCCCACAGGAGCGCTCCCCCGCCGTCGAAGATGAGGAAGGACGCCCACCGGCGCTCCGATCGCGCCGGCCATGGGAGGCGCCACCGTCGAGAAGCCCGGGATGAACTTGGCGACGAGCAGCGACGGCATCCCCCAGCGCTCGAAGACCGACTCGGTCTGCCGCACGCAGGAATCCGGCGACAGCGAGATCCGGCAGAGCGTCTTGAGGATCCGGTTGCCCTGCGCCCGGCCGAGCGCGTACCAGACGCCGTCGGCGATGAGCGAGGCGAAGACCGCGACGAGGAGCACCTTCCAGGCCGCCAGGTCGCGCTCGACCGACAGCGCCCCGGCGACGATCAGGACCGGGATCGCCGGGATCGGCGCGCCGAGCTGCTCGAGCAGCACGATCCCGAAGATCAGCGGCAGGCCGTAGGCCACGACGTATTGCGTCAACTGCGCCATGGGCCGCCGATCATACGACCATCCGACGCGAAACCCGGAGCCCGGCGGGGAAGCCTTAAGATACCGGCCATGTCGATCGACACCGCCCGCGAGGTCCTCCGGGTCGAGGCCGAGGCCGTCCGGCGGCAGATCGAAAACCTGGATGCCGACTTCGAGCGGGCGGTCGCCGCGATCGACACTTCGTCGGGCCGACTCTGCGTGACCGGCATCGGCAAGGCCGGCCTGATCGGCCAGAAGATCGCCGCGACGCTGGCCTCGACCGGAACCCCGGCCTACTTCCTCCACGCGGGCGAGGCGAGCCACGGCGACCTCGGCATGCTCATGCCGGGCGACGTCGTCCTCGCCCTCTCCTATTCGGGCGAGACGCCCGAGGTCGTGCGCCTGCTCGAGTTCGCTCGGCAGCGCTCGATCCGGACGATCGCGATGACGGGCTCCCCCGGCTCCTCGGTGGCCCGGGCGGCCGAGCTGCGGATCTCGGTCGCGATCCCGCGGGAGGCCTGCCCCCTGAACCTGGCGCCGACGGCCTCGACGACAGCCATGCTCGCCATGGGCGACGCGCTCGCCCTGTCGATCTCGGAGCGCCGCGGCTTCAAAGAGGAGGACTTCGCCGCCCTGCACCCGGGCGGGAGCCTCGGCCGGCGGTTCCTCAAGGTCCGCGACGTGATGCGGGTCGCGGACCGCGTCCCGGTCGTCCCGTCCGGGGCGTCGATGACCGAGGCGCTCCACGAGATGTCCCGCAAGATGATGGGAGTCACGGCCGTCGCCGACGGGACCGGGCGCCTCGTCGGGGTCATCTCCGACGGCGACCTCCGGCGGCTCCTCGAGAAGGACCCCGCCCAGCTCGCGCGCACCGCCGGCGAATGCTGCCGGCCGAATCCGCGGACGATCCCCGCGGACGACTTCGCCTCGGCGGCGCGCGAGGCGATGCAGGCCCACAAGATCACCTCGCTCTTCGTGGTCGACGGCGAGGGCCGCCTCGGCGGCGCGCTCCACATGCACGACCTTCTGGCGGCCGGGTTCTAGTGGCGCGCCGGCGTCGGACCGAGAGGATCCGCGTTCTCTTCCTCGACGTGGACGGGGTCCTGACGGACGGCCTCATCTACCTCGACGGGCGGGGCCACGAGCTCAAGGTCTTCAACACCAAGGACGGCCACGGCCTGCGCAAGGCGGCGCAGGCGGGAATCACGTTGTGCTGGATCTCGGGCCGCTCGTCGCCGGCCACGGCGCGGCGCGCCCGGGAGCTCGGCGTGCCGTACTGCTACCAGGGCGTCCGCGACAAGCGGGTGAAGCTCGACGCGGTCCTGCGGCGCCTGAAGCTGTCCGGGGCGCAGGCCGCGGCGATCGGCGACGACGAGACCGACATCCCGATGTTCGAGGCCGTGGGCTACTCGGCCTGCCCGGCGGACGCCGTGCCGGCCGCGCGGAAGGCCGCCACGCTCGTCCTCGAGAACGCGGGCGGCCGCGGCGCCGTCCGGGAGTTCATCGAGCGGATCCTCGACCGCAACGGCCAGTCCGGACTCGTCACGCAGCGGCCGGGCTGAGCTCGAAGACGGGCCGGTCGCGGTCGAGGACGGCGGTCTCCACCGAGCCGCCGCAGCTCTCCCGGATCCTCCGCGCGGCCTCCGCGAGCGCCCCGGCGATCTCGTCCCGGCCGACCGGCGGCAAGCCCTCGACGACGAGGAGGGCGTTGGTCGTCGCGGCGGTCAGCTTCGTGCGGTCCGCCTCTTTCCAGTTCCAGCGCCGGCAGATCGCGCCGAGCCGGTCGCGGTAAATGACTTCCCCCGGCCGCGGGGACCGTTCCTCCGGTTCCCCGAGGAGCCGCACGGCCGGCTCGTTTTCTCCCGCCACCCTCAGCTCGACGTCGCCCGCGATCGCGTCGAGGTCCTCGGCGCCCGCCGGGAGGAGCGTCTCGAGCGACAGCGCGTTGTACAGGTCGACGAGCCGGTTGACGTGGGGCACGGTCCAGCCCTTCAGCACCCGTCGGACGAGATTCTCGATGGACGACGGATGGTCTTTGGGCCTGGCGCCGAACCGCCGGTAGGCCTCCCGCCAGAGCGCGATCCGCGGGTGCTCGGCCGGCGGCGTGCCGCCGAGCTTCCCGGGCAGGGCCGCTTCGGCGCGCCGCAGGGCCTGCGTCACGGCCGGGTCCTCGCCGTCGTTCACGAAGCCGCGCACCGCCGCCGCACCGACCGCGACCTCCGGGAAGAGCGCCAGGACGCTTTCGTGGATCGAGAGACGCATCGGCGGGCCTACGCCGGCGGAGGGGCGGCCGGCGGCGCTTCCCGCTTGCGAAACAGCCAGGCCGCGAGGATCCCGAGCAGGTACAGCACGATCATCGGCACCGCGAACACGCACTGGGTTGCGACGTCGGCCGACGGCGTGATGATGGCGGCCACGATGAAGATGATCAGCACGGCGTACTTGAACTTCGCGAGCAGCCAGCGCTCCGAGACGATGCCGATGCGCGCCAGGAAGAAGATCAGGATCGGCATCTCGAAGCAGAGGCCGAGGGCCAGGATGAGCTTGGTCGCCATCGAGAGGTACTCGTTGATCGTGATGACGGCCTGGAAGGGCTTCCCGACGTCGACGAGAAAGCGGACGACGAGGGGGAACGCGACGTAGTACGAGAACGCGCAGCCCGACAGGAAGAACGCCGCGCCGAACGTCACGAACGGCCAGATCCAGCGCTTCTCGTGCCGGTAGAGGGCCGGCGAGATGAAGAGCCAGATCTGCCAGAGCACGACCGGCGAAGCGAGCAGGATGCCCGCGAGCAGCGCGACCCGGAAATACATCATGAAGGGCTCGGTCAGGGTCGTGTAGGCGAGGTTCTGCCCCGGAGGCAGCACCTCGCGGATCGGGCGCGCGAGAAAGTCGAAGAGCGGCGGGGCCCAGTACCATGCGAGAAGGAAGCCGACGAAGATGGCGACGATCGAGACGATCAGCCGCTTGCGCAGCTCGTCGAGGTGCTGGAAGAAGCCCATCCGCGGAAGATCTTCCTCGACGGCCGGCGGGCGCCCGACCGCCCCGTCCAGGAGGTCCCGCGGGTTGAAGCCGCTCAAGCGGGACGAATCGGGGTGTCGGACCGGGGGACCGCGCCCTCCGCGGGGCGGGCCTCGGGAGCGACGGGGGGCGCCGGCGGGCTCGGGAGCCCGACGACCTCTTTCCTGACCGCCTCGGCTTCGTGCTTGCCCTGCTCGATTTCGTCCTCGATCGTGCGCTTCAGGTCCTCCGAGGCCTTCTTGAACTCCGCCAGGCCCTTGCCCAGGGACTTGCCGAGCTCGGGCAGCTTCTTCGGGCCGAAAACCAGAAGGGCCACGATGAAAATCAGGATCAATTCGGGCATGCCGATGGAACCGAACATGTTCTGTCCTCTCGCAGAGGGGATTTTACGCCGGCCGGGATGGACCGGCGAGACTTTCGGTGGCCTCCGTGCCACAATGCCAGCCTCGAGAAGGGAGCGCTCTTGAGTCCTCAGAAGTCCCGACTGTTCGCGGCCACCGCCGTCGTCGCCGGTGCCACCCTGCTGGGCGGCGTCTTCGCGGGCCGGCTGTCCGCCAGCCCCGAAAAGGACATTCCCTCGCTCGACGAGTACGCCGACATCCTGACGACGCTTTCGGACTGGGCGCCCGAGCCGGTCGCGCCCGACAAGATCGTCTACGCCTCGATCCACGGGATGCTCTCCCGGCTCGATCCGCACACGTCCTTCCTGGAGCCGGACGAGTTCTCCCAGATGAAGGAGAAGCAGCACGGCTCCTTCTACGGCCTCGGCATCCAGATCCAGAAGCGGATGGGCAAGATCACGGTCATCGCCCCGATGGAAGGCACCCCCGCCTACAAGATGGGCATCCGGGCCGGCGACGTCATCACCCACATCGGCGACGAGGAGCTCAAGGAAGAGACGACGACCGAGGAGGTCGTCCGCAAGCTCCGCGGCCCCAAGGGCACCGACGTGGCGATCACGCTGCGCCGGGTGGGCTTCGACGAGCCGATCAAGATGACGATCACGCGGGCCGAGATCCCGACGAAGTCGGTCCGCTACGCCTTCATGCTCGAGCCGGGCGTCGGGTACATCATGCTGTCCGACTTCACCCACACCTCGAACCGCGAGCTCTACGAGGCGATCGAGAAGCTCGAGAAGCAGGGCATGCAGAGGCTCGTGTTCGACCTGCGCGGCAACCCCGGCGGCGTCCTCGAGCAGGCGGTCGACGTGTCGGACGTCTTCGTTCCGAAGGGCTCGATGGTCACGTACACGCGGGGCCGCACGGCCTCCTCGGCGCAGGAGTACTTCGCCCCCGGCGAGGGCGCCCACTACGACCACCCCCTCGTCGTGCTCGTCAACCGCGGGTCCGCCTCGGCCTCGGAGATCGTCGCGGGCGCGATCCAGGACCACGACCGCGGCGTGATCGTCGGCCAGCGCACGTGGGGCAAGGGCCTCGTCCAGAGCGTCTACACGCTGTCCTACGGCGCCGGCCTCGCGCTGACGACCGCGCGCTACTACACGCCGTCGGGCCGCTGGATCCAGAGGGACTACAGCGACCTGCTCGCCTACGTGAACCCGGGCGACCCGGACGCCTCCGCCGAGAAGGGCGAGGACGCGCCGCACCCGTCGGCCGAGAGCGCCGTCTTCTACACCGACGCCGGGCGCGTGGTTTACGCGCAGGGCGGCATCACGCCCGACGTGATCGTCAAGAACGACCGCGACTCGAAGCTCCTGCAACAGCTCCTGGTGCGCTACGCGTTCTTCAACTTCGCGGTCGACTGGCTGGCCCGCCATCCGAAGATCGCCGAGAGCTTCACGGTCACCCCCGAGATCCGCGACGAGTTCTTCCAGTTCGTCGAGAAGTCCGCCAAGTACTCGACGGCGGCCGACCTCAAGAAGGCCTACGACGAGGATGCCAACCGCAGCCTCATCGACCTCGCCATCCAGACCGAGATCGTCAACGCCCGCTTCGGGCCGGAGGCCGGCCGCCGCGCCTATGCCGCGGGCGACCCCCAGATCCAGAAGGGCCTGACCCTCTTCGGCGAGGCCGCCCGGATCGCCGCGCTGCCCAAGAAGAAGCGCGACCTGGCCGTCAAGGCCGGCGGGCAGTAGGCCCGAGGGCTGCCCAGCCGCCGCCCGTCTAGCCCTCCTGCTCGTCCTTCGAGGCCGCCTGCCAGTCGGCGCCGCGCGGTAGCACGAGCTGGCAGCCGCGCCGGCGATACGCCGAAGGGTCCCTCGATCCCGGGGGCTCCTCGCCCCGGCCCACCCGCCTCGCCGCCTCGAGAAGGAGCTGCCGGACCCGGATGATCCCCGCGTCCGAGGCCCCGAGATGCTCGAGGCTGCGGTCGACGATGCGCCCCATGCTCTCCTGCACCGCGGCGTCCTGGATCGGCGGGGACTCTTCCATGCCCGTGAAGTTCCGGCTGCGCTGGCGCTGCCGGTCCATCAACCAGTCGTTCTCGCGGGAGGCCTGCAGCCGCCGCCGCTCGAGCGGCGAGGGGCCGTCGGACCGGAAGCCGCTCTCCGGAACGCGCCCCGGCCGGCTCCCCGGCCCCGAGGCGGGCAGGTCCTCGTCCGTCCTCCAGTTGGGCTCCCAGACGAGGGTGTTCTCGTCGTCGAGCGGGACGAAGGCCTTCGCGCGCCGTTCCGCCCCGATCGCCGGCACGCTCGTGAAGACCGGCATGAGGAACTGCGTGATGCGCCAGTAGTCGTTCCCGGCGTCGTAGGTCCGCCGGGCCCCGATCGTCAGGCCGGCCGGCGTTTCTTTGACGTGGAGGACGGGCTGGACGTCCCGGGTCGTCACGTCGCGCAGACCGTCGCCGGCGCCGTAGGCGACCTCCCGGCCGCCGTCCGGGCGAAAGCGGGCATGGAGCCAGCCGATGTGCGCGGTGTCGACGTCGCCCTCGAGCGCCTGCAGCCAGTTGCACTGCCGCAGGTACTGGAACGACCCGCGCCGGGTCGGCGGGACCTCCGTCCAGCCGAGCTCCGGGAGCGGCGCGAGCGCGTCCTCGCTCCCGGCCTGCGCCCCGAGGCGCGCCCAGAGAATCCCGTTGCGCTCCCGGCAGGCGTAGGCCGTCGCCGCGACGCCGTCCTTCAGCCGGCTGCCGGGCGGCTCGGTGGGCGCCTCGAGGCAGCGCCCGGACGCGTCGAACTTCCAGCCGTGGTAGACGCACCGGATCCCGCCCTGCTCGTTGCGTCCCAGGAAAAGCGAGGCCCGCCGGTGCGGACAGGCCTCGGCGAGAAGGGCGGCCCTCCCCTCGGAATCCCGGAACGCCACCAGGTCCTCCCCCAGCAGCCTCACCCGCCGCGGCGCCCCATCGGGCCCCCCCAGCTCCTCCGACTCGATCACCGGCAACCAGTACCGCCGCAGCACCGCCCCCATCGGCGTCCCCGGCCCCACCCGCGTCAGAATCTGGTTCTCTTCGGGCGTCACGGTGCGGGGATTCTATGGGTATGGCAATGCCGCCCCCGGGAAATCCGAACGGCGGCGCGTCGGACGAAAGGGCGGCCACAAGGGCCGCCCCTACGACGAAAGCCGCGCAACCACCATTTCCGCGGCAATGTCCCATCCATTCGCGGCGCGGATAGTCTCCCGACCGAAGGGAGGGAGGAGGTCCGCGCCGCGGGAGCGAAGCGCGAAGCGCAGGGTCAGGCCTGCAGTCGAGCGCCGTCCGCGAGCCGCAGGCCGGTGCGCCGCAGGCGCAGACCCGAAGCGAAGCGCGCAGCGACGGGGCCAGCGACGGCAAAAAAAATCCCCGCCTTTCGGCGGGGCGAAGGTTTCTCGGGGTGCCCCCCGTTTGGTCCTAGTGGTGGATCACCACGACGTCGTTGTCCACGACGAACTTCCGGCGTCCGATCTCGGTGCGGTGGCCGGCGCGGTCGACGACGTAGATCACGAGGTCGTGCGGCGTGTTCGACAGCTTCGTCGTGTCGAGGAAGTAGGACAGTCCGACGTTCGCGGTCGAGACGCGGAAGTCGTTGGCCGGCACGTCCGGTCGGAACAGGCCGTACGTCGCGTTGCCGACGACCTGGCCGTCGACGTCGACCTCGACGCGGGAGACGCCCTGGAAGTCGGTGGCCCAGCCGAAGACCTCGAAGAGGCCGTTGATGAACTGGTAGTCCGAGGGCGTGTCGATGAATCCGAAGGCGGGCTGATCGCCCGTGTCCGTGTCGCAGAGGATGTCGACGGAGATCGCGCCGATCTGGGCCTGCGTCTCCTCTTCGTCACCCACCCGGATCGCGATCGTGTGCTTGCCGGCCACGGTGTAGCCGACGAGCACCGGATCGGCGCCGGTGACCGGGCTCAGGATCGAGATCTGGCCGCTCGTCGTGTCGCGTCCGAGGAAGAACGAGAAGCTCCAGCCGGCGTTGTCGGCGTTGACGAAGCCCGAGTAGCTCCGGGCCACGTCGGGCCGGTTGATGCCGTAGCAGTTCGTCAGCGCGCCGCCGATCTGGGTGCAGTCGCTGCGCGTGTTGGCGACGATCTGGCCGTCGAGGAGAAGCTCGACGTAGGACACCTGGCCGCGGTCGAGCGAAGAGCCGACGTCGAGGGCCCAGCCGGCGACGACGTTGAAGGTCGACGGGAAGCAGACTTCCGGCGTGCAGGGCGACGGGAATCCGCCTTCGACCGTAGTGCAGAAGAGCGAGGCCTTGTCGAGCGGGAAGTCGATCCGTCCGAACGGCGCCAGGTTCAGGCCGTTGTTGACGATCTGGACTCTCCGCGCGCCGATCTCTCGGGTCGCGCCTTCGTTGTCCGTGGCGCGCACCGAAACGTTGTGGATGCCGTTGATGAACTGGGACGTGTCGATGTTGGCGACGAACCCCGAGTAGAGGGCCAGCGGCACGTCGGGGAAGGCCGCCGCCACGTCCGGACGGGTCGTCCCGTAGATCGCCGTGGACGGCTCGCCGCGGCCGACGGCCCCGGCGACGACCTGGCCGTCGACCAGGAAGTCGATGTGGTCGATGTCGTTGTCGTCGATCGCCCAGCCGGTGACGGCGAAGGACCCGTTCGCCCCGTCGAGGCCGGCCTCGCCCGGCGTGTCGACGTACCCAAAGGGAGCCTGGTTGCTCTCGTTGTCGACGATCACCGTGACGGGTCCGAAGACGTACTGGTCCTGGGTCACCGACTCGGTGACCCGGATCGAGATCGCGTGCGGCCCGTCGCTGTAGGCGCCGCGCGCCAGGAACGACGTGAGGAAACCCGGCAGGGGCGTCGCGCCGCTGTTGTAGGCCGGAAAGATCTCGAGGATGTCCGGCCGGGGGATGTTCATTTCGGCCCGGTTGATGGCGACGTCGTCGACGAGGAGCTCGATCGAGCTGACGCCGTTGAAGTCGAGGACGAATCCCGAAACGCGAACGATCCCGGAGACCGTCTGGCCGTCCACGGGAGAGTCGATGCCTCCGATCGGCTGCGCGCCCGCGCTTTTCGCCAGCAGGCAGACCGACGAAACCAGAAGCGCCAAGAGCCGGGGCGCCGTCCTGAACATGCGCTTTCCTCCCCCGAAAATTTAAGAAAAGAATGTGGAAAATACGCCGGAAAGTCAAGCGGTATCAGGCGTTCGCCTCATTTTTTTAGGCAAACAGCGGTGCGGAATGCTAAAAAGATCCGTGCAATCTCAGCGCGCGAAGACGCCCCGGCGGCCAGCCGCTGCCCGGTCCGGCGGCCGCGCCCCGGCGGGAGTGACGCCGGTCACCCGATGAACGAAATCCTCCGCTCGCGCCGCTTCCAGGCGACGGTCTCGATCATCCTCGCGGCGGCGCTGTTCGCCTTCTTCCTGTCGAGGGTCCCCCTCTCGGAGATTGGCCGCCAGATCGCGGCAATCTCCCCGAAGTGGCTCGCGGCGAGCATCGGGTTCTCGCTCCTGACCTTCTACTTCCGGACGCAGCGGTGGATCTGGATCCTGCGTCCGGTCGGGCGGGTTCCGTTCTACCCCGCGTTTCGAGCCACCGCCGTCGGCTTTGCGGCCAATACGGTGCTTCCCGCGCGAGCCGGCGAGGTCCTCCGGCCGGCCATGCTTGCCCGCGAGCGCGGTCTCCCCTTCCCCGCGCTGCTCGCCTCCATCTTCTTCGAGCGCGTGCTCGACGCCCTCGCCCAGCTCTCCTTTTTCGGCCTGGCTCTCGTCGGTCCGGATGCGGCGGCCATGGGCTCGTTCTCGTCCGGCCGGATCCGCCTCGTCGCGGCCGCCGTCGCCCTCGGCGCCGTTCTCCTCGCGCTTTTCGCCGTCGTCTGGCGGGGGACGACCGAGCGCATCTTCGAGGCCGCCTTCCGGGTCCTGCCCGCGCGCTGGCGGCCGCTGGCGCGCCGGATCGCCCACACGTTCCTCGACGGCTTCGCGTCGCTGAAGACGCCGCGCCTGGCGGCCCTCGTGGCCGCCGGCTCGCTCGCGATGTGGCTCGTCATCAACGTCCAGATCTACTGCGTCCTCCGGGCCTTCGGACTGACGCTGCCGCTCTCGGCCGCCTACGTCGTCACGACCGCGGCCGTCCTCGGCCTGGTCGTGCCCACCCCGGGCGGCGTCGGCGGGTACCACGCCGCGGTCCAGTTCGCGCTGACCAACGTCTTTCACGTTCCCGTCGCGGCGGCGACCGGAGTCGCCCTCATCGCGCACGCCGTCTCCTTCGTGCCGATTTCGATCATCGGATTCGCGCTCTTCGCCGGAAGCCCCTGGCGCCGGGAGAGGCTCCGGGACCTCGAGCGGGAGACCGCGGAGTAGCAAAAGCGATACTCTTCGGGGCGTGAAGTGCCCGTTCTGCGCCGCGGTGGACGACCGGGTCGTGGACTCCCGCGAGAGCCGCGAGGGCGAGGTCATCCGGCGGCGCCGCGAATGCACGGCCTGCAACCGCCGGTTCACCTCCTACGAGACGATCGAGGAGATCCCCTACATGGTCGTCAAGAACGACGGCCGGCGGGAGCGCTTCGACCGCAACAAGCTCCGCTCGGGCCTCGTGAAGGCCTGCGAAAAGCGTCCGGTCTCGCCGGTCGGCCTCGACAAGATCGTCGATGAGATCGAGGGCTTGCTCCACGACTCCGAGGAGCGGGAGATCCCGACCACCCGGATCGGGGCCATCGTCATGGACCGCCTGCGCGAAATCGACAAGGTCGCCTACGTCCGCTTCGCGTCGGTCTACCGCAAGTTCGAGGACGTCGACGAGTTCCTGCACGAGCTGAAGAACCTCATCGGGCGGGGGGAGAAGGTCACGTCGTGAGGAGCGGGAGCGGGAGGCAGGAGGCAGGACGCAGGAGGCAGGACGCAGGGTGGCCCGGGGATGGCCTGCCGCCCGCCGCCGCCCGCCGCCTGCCGCCGGATTCCCCATGGTGAAACGCACCGCCCGCTTCTACGGCCCCATCGTGGAGCTCTCGCGCCTCCAGGGCGAGCTCAACCGCCTCTTCGCCGCCTTCGTGGACGCCAACAACGCGGGCGGCGCTCCGGCCGGGACATCCTGGGACCCCAACGTCGACGTGCTCGATGACGGCGAGACGATCCGCATCCTGGTGGAGCTGCCGGGCGTCGAGGCCGGCGACGTCCGCGTGTCGATCCGGGGCAAGGTGGTCATGATCCGCGGGACGAAGAAGGGACGGGTCCGGGCGCGCGAGAGCATGCGCTTCTTCTGCATGGAGCGCTACTTCGGGAGCTTCGTGAAATCGGTCCCCCTGCCGCGCCCGGTCAACTCCCATCACGCCCGGACGAAGATCCAGCACGGAATCCTCGAGATCGTGCTCCCGCGGGTGCCGGACCTGCGCGAAAAGGAAATCGACATTCCGGTCCACGCGGAACAAGAGGAGTAACGGAATCCCCATGGCCGAGCTGGAAGACAAGGACGTCGCCTCCGAGCGGGACGCCGACCTCCCGATTCCGGACATCCTGCCCGTCCTGCCGCTCAAGGACGTGGTCGTCTTCCCCTTCATCATCCTGCCGCTGTCGGTCTCCCGGGAGAAATCGATCAACGCCGTCGACGCCGCGCTCGCCGAGCAGCGCATCATCATGCTCGTCGCGCAGCGGGACGCCCAGAACGACGCGCCGCGGCCGGACGAGCTGTATCCCGTCGGCACGGTCGCCGCGATCATGCGGATGCTGAAGCTGCCCGACGGGCGGATCCGCCTCCTCGTCCAGGGCCTCTCGCGGGCGCGGATCGACTCGGTGCTTTCCGAGGAGCCCTACCTCAAGGCCAAGATCACCCGCCTCGAGGAGAGCCCCCCGGCCGAGGAGCTTCCGCCCGAGCAGGAGGCGCTCCTGCGCAGCGTCAAGCAGAATCTGGAGAAGTCCGTTTCGCTCGGCAAGAGCATCTCGCCCGAGGTCATGGTCATCGCCGGAAACCTCGACGACCCCGCGCGCCTGGCGGACCTCGCCGCCTCCAACCTCGAGCTGAAGCTCGAGGAGGCCCAGAAGATCCTGGAGTCGACCGACGCGATCGAGCGCCTGCGCCTCGTCAACGACAACCTCGCCAAGGAGATCACGGTCCTGACGATGCAGCAGGAGATCTCGACCCAGGCCCGCGGCGAGATGGACAAGTCGCAGCGCGAGTACTACTTGCGGCAGCAGCTGCGGGCGATCCAGCAGGAGCTGGGCGAGGGCGAAGAGATCTCGGAAGAGCTCGACGCCTACCGCAAGGTCATCACGGACAAGAAGATCCCGCCCGAGGCCGCGACCGAAGTCGAGAAGCAGATCAAGCGGCTCGAGCGCAGCCACCCCGACTCCGCCGAGACCGCCATCATCCGCACCTACCTCGACTGGATGACGGGCCTGCCGTGGAGCATCACTTCCGAGGACTCGAAGGACATCGACCGGGCCCGCAAGATCCTGGACGAGGACCACTACGACATCGAGAAGGTCAAGGAGCGGATCCTCGAGTTCCTCGCGGTCCACGCCCTGAAGCAGAGCCTCAAGGGGCCGATCCTCTGCTTCGTCGGGCCGCCGGGGGTCGGAAAGACCTCCCTCGGCCGGTCGATCGCCCGCGCCCTCGACCGGAAGTTCGTCCGGCTGTCGCTCGGCGGCGTGCGGGACGAGGCCGAGATCCGCGGCCACCGCCGGACGTACGTCGGCGCGATGCCGGGGCGCATCATCCAGGGCATCCACCAGGCCGGCACCTCCAACCCCGTCTTCATGCTCGACGAGATCGACAAGATCGGCGCCGACTACCGGGGAGACCCGTCGGCGGCGCTGCTCGAGGTGCTCGATCCGGAGCAGAACTTCTCGTTCCGCGACCACTACCTGACGGTGCCGTACGACCTCTCGAAGGTCCTCTTCATCGCCACCGCCAACGTCCTCGACCCGATCCAGCCTGCGTTTCTCGACCGCATGGAGGTCATCCGCCTCTCCGGCTACACGCTCGAGGAGAAGAAGGCAATCGCCCGCCGGCACCTGATCCCCAAGCAGATGGAAGAGAACGGGATCACCGACGCCAGCATCGAGTTCACCGACTCGGGCATCGAGAAGGTGATCGAGGCGTACACCCGCGAGGCGGGCCTGCGCAATCTCGAGCGCGAGATCGGCTCGATCTGCCGCAAGGTCGCCGTGACCGTCGCCAAGGGCAAGGGCCGCAAGTACCGGATCAGCGGCTCCTCGGTCGAGAAGATGCTGGGGCCGGTCAAGCACTTCCGCGACGAGCAGTTGAAGCGCGACCAGGTCGGCGTCGCGACGGGCCTCGCGTGGACTTCGGTGGGCGGGGACATCCTCTTCGTCGAGGCCCTCGCCGTGCGGGGCAAGGGCGGCTTGCGCCTGACGGGGCAGCTCGGCGACGTGATGAAGGAGTCGGCCCAGGCGGCGATGTCCTACGCCCGGGCCCACGCTTCCGAGCTCGACATCAAGCACGACTTCTTCGAAACGCACGACGTCCACGTCCACGTCCCGGAGGGCGCGATCCCCAAGGACGGGCCCTCGGCCGGCATCACGATCGCGACGGCCATGATCTCGGCGTTCACGCAGCGCAAGGTCCGGCGCGACGTCGCGATGACGGGCGAGATCACGCTGCGCGGGGAGGTCCTCCCGATCGGCGGCGTCAAGGAGAAGGTCCTCGCGGCCCGCGCGGCGAGGATCACGACGATCGTCCTGCCGAAGATGAACCGGCGCGACGTCCTGCAGATCTCGCCGCGGATCCTCCACGACATCACGTTCCGTTACGTCGAGAGCATGGAAGAGGTCCTGGCGATCGCCCTCCTGGCGCCCGAGGCCGGCGCCTCGGGCCCGGACTCCTCGCCGGAACGGGCCTCCGAGGCGCCGGCGCGCGAGATCCCGGTCTCCGCCGCGCCGCGGCGCCGGGCGCCGCCCTCCCCGCGCCCGTGAAACCCGAAGACCGGCTCGTCGTAAAGCTCGCGGCCCTCGCCCTCCCCGGCGGTCCGGTCTGGATCGGACCGGGCGACGACGCCGCCGTCGTGGCGCGGGAGGCGGGACTGCTCGCGGCGACGACCGACATGCTGGTCGAGGGCATCGACTTCCTGCCGGACGAGGACCCGGAGCGGCTGGGCCGCCGGGTCGCGGCCGTGAACCTGTCGGACCTCGCCGCGATGGGGGCCGAGCCCGAGTTCTTCCTGCTCGCCGTCGGGTTTCCGCCCGAGCGCGGCGAGGAGCTTCCGCTCGCGATCACCCGCGGCGCCGCGGCCCGCGCCGCCGAATTCGGCGCCCGGCTCGTCGGGGGGGACCTCTCCTCGGCGCCCCAGGTCGTCGTCACCGGGGCCTTCTGGGGGCGCCCCGTCGGCCAGCCGCTGACCCGCTCCGGCGCCCGCGTCGGGGACGTCGTCTACGTCTCGGGGCACCCGGGTGACGCGGCCGCGGGCCTGCGCCTGGCCCAGAAGATCGCCGCGTTCCACTCCCCCGCCGCGCGCTTCGCCGAGCTCTCGGCCGATCACCAGCGGCGCCTGCTCGCCGCCTTCCACGAACCCACGCCGCGGATTTCCCTCGGCCTGCTCCTGGCGCGCGAGGGCTTCGCGACCGCCGCGATCGACGTCTCCGACGGACTGGGAGTCGACGCCGGCCGGCTGGCGCGCGCCTCGGGCGTCCGCCTCGTGCTCGAGCGGGAGCACCTGCCGGTCTCGTCGGCCCTCCTCGCGTTCGCCGCGGCGGAAGAGATCGATCCCGTCGACTTCGCGGTCGCCGGGGGCGACGACTACGAGCTGCTCTTCACCGTCCCCGCGGCCGACGCGGAGCGCTTCGACGAGCGTGCGTCGGCCCTGAAGATGACGGTCCGCGCCATCGGCCGGGTCGCGCCCGGCGCCGGGGCGGCGCTGTCGGGTCCCCGTGGGGAGCGCGAGATCGCCGAGCTCGGCCACGACCACTTCGAGGCCGTGCGATGACGGAAGATGCGGCCCCTCCGCCGACGCCGAGCGCGGCGACGCGGCGGCGCCGGTCCTGGAAGCGGCGGCGGCTCAAGATCCTTCTCGACCTCATGGGGCGCGAGCAGCCCCCGGAGCGGGTCGCCGCGGCGATCGCGGTCGGCGTCGGTGTCGGGCTCTCGCCGTTCATCGGCTTCCACTTCATCCTCGCGATCGTCCTGGCGCTGGCGTTCCGGCTCAACAAGCTCGACACGGTTCTCGGCTCGCTCGTCGGCAACCCGTGGACGCTCCCGCCCTTCTTCGCCGTGGGGTACCGGCTGGGCCGCGTCCTGCTCGGACACGATCCCTCGCGCGTGCCGCCGCTGCGCTGGGAGCGAATCCTCCACAACGACTTCTGGGTCTCGTTCCGGGGGCCGGGCTTTCAACCCCGCCTGGCGTCGTTTCTCGTCGGGACGTCGCTGCTCGCGATCATCGTCGCGGTCGGCGCCTACGCCCTCATGCACGGGGCCCTGATGCTGTACCACCGCCGGTATCCGCGGGTGGCCGAGCGCGCGGCCCGCCGTCGCCGCGAGGCCCTTCCGGCCGGGCCGGGCCCGGCGGAGACGCGCCCGACCGAGCTTCCCCCGGACCAGCGGATCCACTGACCGGCGCCGCGCTCCGTTCCAGCCACTCCTTCAGGCCCCGCTGCGACGCGACCGACCGGGGCTCGATCGTGAGCGTGCGGCGCCAAGCGAAGAGCGCCTCGGGACGGCCCTGCGCCGCGACGAGCAACGCGAAGCGGTAGGCGAGCGCGAGGGAACGGGGAACGCGACGCAGCCCCTCGCGATAGGCCTGCTCCGCGCCGTTCCGATCTCCCCTCGCCTCGCGCGCCATCCCCAGACCGAAGTAGCCATTCTCGTAGGCCGGGTTGATCCGGATCGCCTCGAGACAGGACTTCTCGGCGGCGGCCGGATCGCCGAGCTCGCGCTCCATGCGGCCGCGTCCCGCCCACGCGTCCCAGTAGCCCGGATAGATCTCGGTGGCCCGCACGTAGTGAACGAGCGCCCGGCGCGGCTGCCTCGCCTCGGCCGACATGTAGGCGTAATCGTAGTGGGCCTTCGCGCTCCCGGGCGACACCCGCACCATGTTCGTGAAGAGCGTCTCGTCGCTCTGCCACACGGGGTTGCGGACGATCGTCCGCGCACCGAAGGCCACGACGACCGCCGCGAGCAGCACGAGACGCGCGCGCGGGAGCGCCTCGAAGCCCCGGGCCCCTCCGCCGATCCACGCCGCGAGAATCAGGCACAGGCCGGCCGAGGGAAGGTACGCGAGGCGCTCGGCGAAGATCGTGCCGGTCGCAAAGAGCAGATTCGAGGTCGGCAGCGCGGCGACCGCGAGAAAGAGGAGCCCGAACGCGGGGATCGACGCGTCGCGCAGGCGCCCGACGGCGGCCGTGACGAGCGCGGCGGCGAGAAGCGGCGCGGCCCACGCGAGAACGTCCCGCGCCGAGACGGGCCGGATCGACCAGGCCGACTCGTCCGACGAGAGCCGCAGCGGCAGGACGAGGCGGCCGAGCATCCGGAAGAAAAGGACGCAGGCGTTCGAGGCCCGCAGCAGCGGCGGCAGCGGCGCGAGGGCGTTCTCGAGCTCGAAGATGCCGGTGTGGCCGGCCTTCAGCGCCCCGCCGAGGACGCGGGCTCGGACCGCGAAGACGACGCCGAGCGCCGCGGCCGAGCCGGCGTAATAGGCGAGCCCCCGGCGGAGCGCCCGCGCGAACCGCGCCGCGAGGCTTCCCTCGGCCATGAACGCGAGCCCGAGAAAGAGGAGCGCCGGCGCCACCGCCGCGCTTTCCTTCGTCAGGTTGGCCGCGAGGTAGCACAGGAGCGCGAGCGCGAGCGCGATCCACCGGCGCCCCCTCCCCTCGACGAAGCGCAGCGCCAGGAGAAGCGAGCCGAGCAGCAGGACGGCCGCCTGCGTCTCTCCCCGTCCGACGAGGCTCGCCACCGCCTCGACGTGGACCGGGTGAACGGCGAAGAGGAGGGCCGCCCCGACGGCGACGGGCGGCGGCATCCCCAGGCGCAGGAGCAGCGAGGCCAGGAGCAGCGTCGCGGCGACGTGGAAGAGGACGTTGACGGCATGGAACGTCAGCGCGTCGGCGCCATGGATCCACCACTCGACCGCGAACGAGAGCAGGAGCAGCGGACGGTAGGCCGTGCCGGTGCCCGGGGGGCCGCCGAAGTACTGGGTCGTGAAGATCTCGTCGACCCGCGAGGGCGCGCGGATGCGGAAGTTGTCGCGGACGATGGCCTTGTCGTCGTAGACGAACCCGCCCGGCAGGGCGTTGGCGTAGACGAGCAGGCACGCCCCGGCGAGCAGCAGCGCCCAGGAAGCCCGGAGACGCGCGTGGCTCACCGGATCGAGTAGAGCTGGGTCCGGATCCGGCAGCCGGTCGGCGTCATGGCGAGCCCGCCGTCGGCGGTTTCCTTCAGGGACCGGGGCATGGCCTCGCCGATCTTGACCATCGCCTCGACGACCTCGTCCATCGGGATCACGCTCTCCACTCCGGCGAGAGCCGTCTGCGCCCCCGCGAGGGCGAGCATCGCGGTGAAGCCGTTGCGCACGACGCAGGGCACCTCGACGAGCCCCGCCACCGGATCGCAGGCGAGGCCGAGCGTGTTCTGCAGCGTCAGGGCCGCGGCGTGGACGCTCATCGAGGGCGTTCCCCCGAGGAGGTAGGCCAGCGCGCCCGCGGCCATGGCCGCGCCGACGCCCTGCTCGGCCTGGCAGCCTCCGGCCGCCCCGGAGAGCTCGGCCTTGGCCGCCACGAGCGCGCCGAAGCCCCCCGCCACGACGAGCCCGCGGGCGGTTTGCTCGTCGGTGAAGCCGCGCTCCTCGGAGATCGCGAGCAGGGTGCCCGGCACCATGCCCGCCGCTCCGGCCGTCGGCGCCGCGACGATGATCCCCATCCGCGAGTTCTCCTCGAGGACCGCGATCGAGTACGCGATGGCCCGCGCGACGAGCTTTCCCCCGGCGATGTCGCCGTCGCGGGTGAACTCGATGACCTTGCGGGCGTCGCCGCCGACGAGCCCCGAGAGCGACTTGCCGCCGGCGAGCCCCCGCCGGACCGAGTCCTTCATCACCGCCCAGCGCTCGAGG
Source organism: uncultured Acidobacteriota bacterium (assembly GCA_963764715.1). GTDB lineage: Bacteria > Acidobacteriota > Thermoanaerobaculia > UBA5066 > Gp7-AA6 > DAHUXD01. The sequence goes on along the minus strand of CAVXTP010000002.1, from coordinate 46,738 downwards.
AAGACCCCGAAGATCTCCCCGGCCGGCCGGCCGCGCTCGGCGGACTCGCGCTCGAGGAAGATCTCGTCGAGCGGATGCCCGCTCTTGCCGGCGATGTCCAGCAGGTCGGCGAAGCTGTTCAGGTGATGCACGCGACCTCCTCGGTCTAGGTGATCGGCGCCCCGCCGGCGACCCGGTCGAGCACGTGAACGCGGCGGATGCCCGGCATGGCCTTCAGCGCCGCGACGTCCTCGTGGGGCAGCGGCGCGTCGAGGTCGATCCGCATGAACGCCTGGTCGCCCCGGCCGCGCCGGAGGACCTCCATCGAGGCGATGTTGATGCCGCGCTTGCCGATGATCTCCGAGGCCCGCATCACCATGCCGGGACGATCCTCGTAGAAGAGCAGGATGCAGGGGTCCTTGGCCGAGAGGGACACGGGGAAGCCGTCCACCTCGCGGATCTCGATCATCCCGCCCCCGATCGACGCGCCGAGGACCTTGATCGCGTGCGTCGCGCCGCGCAGGTAGATCGCGACGCTGTTGGGGTGCGCCTCGGGCCCCATGTTCCTGGGCTTGAACTGAAAGACGAGGCCGCGCTCGCGCGCGAGATCCAGGGCGTCCTTCAGGTGGGGATCGTCGACCTCCATCCCGAGCGCTCCGGCGACGAGCGCCCGGTCGGTGCCGTGGCCGCGCATGGTCTTGGCGAAGGCGGAGTGAAGCTCGAAGCGCGCCTCGACGGGCTCCTCCTCGAGCAGCGCCCGGGCCACGTGCGAGAGCCGGCACGCGCCGGCCGTGTGCGACGAGGACGGTCCGACCATCACCGGGCCGACGATGTCGAGCAGCGAAATCACGGGCGGAGAGGGTATCAGGAGGCAAGCGTAGGCAGTAAGCAGTGCAGCAGGGGGTCGTCTGCGCCTCGCCGCCTGACTTCTACTGCTTACTGCTTACCGCTTACCGACTTCCACCTTCAGCTCCCGTATCAAATACAGCAGCGCCTGCCGCGACAGCCCCAGATCGCGCGCGGCCCGGCTGCGGTTGCCGCCGGCGCGGTCGAGCGCGTCGGCGATCAGGTCGCGGCGGTGGGCGTCGACGCGCGCGCGATAGTCGCCGGTCCGTCCACCCTCGCGCGCCGGCGGGCGGGCGGGCCGGACGGCTTCCGGCAGCAGGGCCGCGGTCACGGGCCCTCCGGGCTCGGCGAGAGCCGCGGCCTGGGCCATCGCATTCTGCAGCTCGCGCACGTTGCCGGGCCAGGCGTAGACCCCGATCGCGGCGGCGCACTCGGGCGCCAGCCGAAGCTCGCCCCGCCCGTACTCGCGGGCGTAGCGCTCGAGGAAGTGCCGCGCCAGCAGAATCGCGTCCCTTCCCCGCTCGCGCAACGGCGGCAGCCGGACGAGGCCCACGTGCAGGCGGTAGAAGAGGTCCTCGCGGAACCGTCCGGCCTCGACCTCCCGCGCGAGATCGCGCGAGGTGGCCGAGACGACGCGGGCGTCGATCGGACGCGGCCGGTTCTCGCCCACGCGGCGCAGCTCCCGCTCCTGGAGCGCGCGCAGCAGCTTCGACTGCAGTGGGAGCGCGAGGTCGCCGATCTCGTCGAAGAAAATCGTTCCGCCGGACGCCTCTTCGAGAAGGCCCCGCCGCTCGCGTTCCGCGCCCGAGAACGCCCCGCGCGCATGGCCGAAGAGCTCGCTCTCGAGGACGCCGGCCGGGATCGCGGCGACGTTGACCGCGACGAAGGGCCCGGCCGCGCGGCGGGAGAGGCCGTGGATGGCGCGGGCGACCGCCTCCTTGCCGGAGCCCGACTCGCCGAGGACCATCACCGTCACGGCCTGCGGAGCGAAGCGCGCGAGGCGCCGGTAGGGCTCCTCCATCGACGCGTCGGCCGTCACGATGCCGAGCGCCTTCCACGCCGGCGCAAAGTCCGGCGCCGCGGCGCGGATCCCGCCCGAGAGCAGCAGGGTTTCCAGGAGGAGCGTCAGCGCAGCCGCCGTCTCGGGGGGCGGCGACGGCCAGAGAGCGAGGCCGTAGAGGCCGGCGCCGGTGTCGACCGGGCGCCACTCGAGCCCGGCCGGCGCGGGAGCGTCTCCCAGAGCGAGCAGCTCCCGGCCCGAGGCGTCGCGCAGGCAGAGTCCGGAGATCCCGAGTCTGGGCAGGGCGCCGTCGAGGTTCGGCGGCTCCCCGGAAAACACGGCAATCACGGCGCCGCGGACCTGCCGCAGCGCGTCGCTCGAGACGGCTTCTCCGGCCGCGCCGAACACGCGCGCCGCGAGCTCCGGGCCGCCCTGTTCCCGCAGGACGCGGGCGGCGCGGTCGCGCAGGCTCGCCGGGACGGCCTCGGCGCCGTACAGGCTCTTCCAGCGGGCGACCCGCTCGGCGGCGAGGTACGGCTCGCGGGCGAAGAGGGCTTCCGCCTCGCGCCGGGCGTCCTCCGGCGGGCCGCCCGAGTCGATCCACGAGACTTCGACGAGCCGCTCGCGGGCCGAGCGCTCGCGGTCGGAACGGTCCGCCGGCGCGGCGGCGGCCCTTTCCCACGCCTCGCGCGCCGCTTCGAGGTCTCCCTCGTAGAGACGCCGGTCGCCTTCCTCGAGCCAGAGCTCGCCGATCTCGAGGCGGTCGCCGGTCTCTTCCGCGAGCCGGCGCGCCTCGGCGTTGGCCCTTGCGGATTCGTCGAGAAAACCGCGCCGCAGCGCGAGGCGGCCGCGGTGGTGCATCGCCACGAGGCGCCGGGTGAGGTCCTGCTCGCCGCGGCCGCGCTCGCCGAGTGCGGCGATCTCCGACTCCGCGGCGGCCCAGGCGCACCGGTTGACGAGGAGCTCGACGCGGTTCGAACGCGCGATCCACGCGAGGTCCTCCCGTCCTGCCGAAGCCGCGGCCGCGAGCGCCTCGCCGAGGGCCGCTTCGCTTCCCGCGGCGTCGCCGGCATGGTAGCGCGCCGCCGCGAGGTCGAGCTCGAGCGCCGCGCGCTCGCCCGGATCGGCCTCGGCGCCGAGGGCCTCCTCGAGCCGGACGATCGCCCGCGCGTACTCGCGCCGGTCGAGCAGCCCGCGGCCCTCCTGCGCGAGGAAGCGGGCCGCGACGCCCTCCTCCCCCGAGCCGAGCGCCCGGGACCGGACTTCGGCGTAAACCGCCGCCTCCTCCTCGAAGCGCCCGCTGAACGCGAAGACCCGGGCGCGGGCGAGCGCGGTCTCGACGATCTCGCCGACGGGCAGCGCGGCCCCGAGGCGCGCGGCCTCGTCGAGCAAGTGCCAGCGCGCAGTCGGCGCGTCCCTCGCGCGCGAACCCGGCGGCGCCCAGCCGCAGGGCGCGGACCGCCTCGGCCGCGGGCGCGCCGGGATGCATCCGGCGCCATTCGGCGGCGCGACGCGCGGCCTCCGCCGTCTGCCCGAGCATCACGGCGACCTCGGCGAGGCGCAGGCGCGCACGGCGCCGCTCCCCGGCGTCGGCCTCGAGCGCGCGCGTCACCCGTTCGAGTCGCACGCTGCGCCGCCTGCGGCCGGCCCCCCGCGATCTCGCGCTCGGCCTCGATCGCTTCGAGCCATGCCGGCAATGGCGGCGCGGCGGCGGCCTGGAGTTGCGCGGCGAGAGCAAACCAGGCCTCGGGAGGCCGTCCCGGAAAACGGCGGACCCATCGCTCCGCCTCGCGCATTGCGAGATCCGCCCGGCCCTCGTCGAGGAGATCCTCGACGCGCCGCCCCGGGTCGCCGGGCGCCTCCGGCCGGCGCGCCGGCGGGGCAGGCTCGGCGGCGACGTCGGACGCAGCGGCCGGGAGAGGCGCGTCACCCGTCGGATCGGAGACGAACGCCGCCCAGCCCGCGGATCCGAGCGTCCGGCGAAGGAGCGCGCGGGCCCGGCCGGGCCCGCCGAGCGGCCGCCTCCGCGAGCCACTCGTAGAAGCGGACCGAGGCGGCCAGGCTTCCGCACGGCACCCAGACGGCCCGCCGCCAGTCCGAGGGCGAATCGGGAAGCGCCGCGTGCTCCGGGACGACCACGACTTCGACCGCGTCGCCGAGCGATCGCCGCGCCGAATCGAAGGCCCGGCGGGACACGGGATCCCAGGCCTCCGGGCGCGCGGCGATCCAGACCGGCGGACGGCCGTCCCGTTCGACGGCCAGCGCGCGAAGCCTCCGCGCCGCATCCGCGGTCCCTTCGACCGGCGGCGTCAGGCGAAGCGCTCCTCCGGGGGTCAGCGACGAAGGACCCGGCTCGAAAACGCGGGGCGCCCGTCCGCGAAGGATCGCCAGCGCCTTCTCCGAGAGCGCCCGCGCGGCGAAGCTCCGCAGCGCGTGGCCGCCGAGACCGAACGTGCGCTCGCGCGCCGGCGCGGCCGCCGGTTCGGCCAGCGCGGGGAACGTCCGGAAGACCTCGGCGACCCAGTGCTCTCCTCGCCTCGACGCCGCGTCTCGGGATGTCAGCGCCGACAGGAGCTCCCGGGCCGCGCCGGGAGACGTCCGGCCGCCCGGGCGGGCGAAGAGAAGCGTCGCCGCATGCGCCAGAACGGCGGAGACCGGAGTGTCGACCGGCGATCGAACGGAGGCGGGCGTGCGCGTCAGCCAGAGCCGCGGCACACCCCGCGCCGGCTCCCAGACGGCGGAGTCGAGGTCCTCGGGCGCCAGGGGAAAGCCGCGGGATGCGAAGAACGCGGCCGCGGCGGCCGCCTGCAGGAGGAGCGGCGCCCGGAAGGGCCGCGGGATGCGGGAGGCCAAAGGGAGGCCGCGGACCGGGTCGCGCCGAACGAGGAGGTCGTCCTCCGACCGAGCGAAGTCCGCGGCCGGCGAAAGGGTCTCGTGCTCGAGGCCGAGGAACTCGAGCCACCGCTCCCGGCACGAAGCGATGGCATGGCTCTCCGGGGCGGCGGCGGCGCTCGACGGCAGCACGAATGTCTCACCGAATCTCTGCCTTCTTATTGTCGCGAGGCCGGGATCAGCGGACGGCGAGCCGCTCGAGGTCGCGAAAGAACGCGGGATAGGACTTCGCGACGCAATCCGGATTCTCGATCAGAAGGCCCGGCAGTCGAAGCGAGAGGATCGCCGCGGACATCGCCATCCGGTGGTCGCGGTGCGTCGCGAGACGGGCGACGGAGGGCGGAGCCTTCGCCGGCCCTGCCACTTCGAGCGTGTCGCCTGCGATCCCCGCCCGGCCGCCCGCGGAAACGACCAGCGCTTCGAGGGCCGCGAGCCGGTCGCTCTCCTTGAGACGCAGATGGGCGACGCCCGAAAAGCGGCTCGTCCCGCGGGCGAGCGCCGCCGCTGCGGCGAGCGACGGGACGGCGTCCGGGAAATCGGTCGCCACCACCTCGACGGGAGCAAGCGCTCCGGAGCCGCGCGAGGCGCTCAGGATGCCGTCCCGGGCCTCGACGGCGAGGCCCATCCTCTCGAGAACGGGCAGCGCGGCCGCGTCGGCGTCGAGCGATGGCCAGCGCAGCCCCTCGAGGACCAGGCGCCCGCCGGCGACCGCGAGGGCCGCCAGGAACGGGACCGCCGAGGAGTAATCGCCCGGGACCTCGAAGCGCGCCGCCGGCGCGAGGCCGCGCCGCACGCGAAAGCTCCCGTCCGCCGATGCCTCCGCTTCGTGCCCGAACTCGCGCAACGATTCGAGCGTCATTCCGACGTACGGGGCCGAGGCCACGGGCCCCGAGGGCGCGACCGTGAGCCCGCCTTCGACCGCCACGGCGGCGAGCAGGAGGGCCGAGAGGAACTGGCTCGACCGCGATGCATCCACGCGGACCTCGCCGGACGCGAGGAAGCCGCCCTCGATTTCGAGCGGCAGCCGGCCGTCGGCGCCGAGGTAGGCGATCCTGGCGCCGCGGCGCGAAAGCGCCTCGACGAGCTCCCCGATCGGTCGCTCGCAGAGGCGGGCGGACCCGGTCAGCGAGAACCTTCCCGGCACGGCGGCGCAGACCGCGGTCAGGAACCGTGCCGCCGTCCCCGAGTCGGCGACGTCCAGTGGGACGGCGCTCCCGGGGCCGCGCCCGAGAGGTCCGGCGACGCGCCACCCGTCCGCGGTCGGCTCGAAGCGCGCGCCCATCGCCGACAGGCAGCGCCGGAGCGCCGCGGTGTCGTCGCTTTCGAGCGGGCGGACGATCTCGACCGGCGTCTCCCCGAGCGCGGCGAGGACGAGCCCGCGGTTCGTGCGCGCTCTTCGACGGAGGCACCCGGAGCCTTCCCTCGAGCGAGCGCACCGGCGGGATCGCCAGGTAATCGGTCATCGGGGCGCGCTCAGAGCGAGACGAGGGAGGTGCTCCCGTCCTCCGCGATCTCCATCCAGCGCCGATCCTCGACGAACGCCGGCAGGATCTCGACCCGGCCGCCGTCGACCGGCTCGCTCCAGGACTTGTGGAAGTGGCCGAGGAGGACGACGTCGACGCCTTCGCGGACCCGGCGCCCGGCGAACGCGCGGATCATGTCGAACGGCAGGCGCGACTTGTGCTTGAAGTTGGAGCGATAGAGGCGGGCCTCGACCTTCCACACGAGGCGATTGCCGGCCTCCTTCGGGAAGAAGTTGAGGGCGAAGCGCGAAACCGGGTTCTTGGACAGGAAGCGCCAGAACCGGTACGGCAGGTCCTTGTCGTTCAGGAGGTCCCCGTGCGTCGCCAGAAACCGCCGCCCCCCGGCCTCGAACACCTCCTCGTCGCAGACCGACTCGAACTCCTTCTCGACGTAGCTGCCGCGAAGGAAGAAGTCGCGGTTGCCTTCGACGTACGTCACCGCGACCCCGGCCGCCGCAAGCCGGCGCACGGTCTCGAGAAACCGGGCGATCGCCGGGGTCTCGAACCTGGGGTGGGCGATGAAGAAGTGAAAGATGTCGCCGAGGAGCGTGATGCGGGTGACGCCCCGCCGGCGCGCTTTCTCGAGGGCCTCGAGGAAGGGCCCCTCGTCGCCCGGACGGCGCCCGACGTGACAATCGGCGAAGACGGCGCGGGTCGGCACGGCGCAAAGATAACCCGGCGGTCGAAGGCACGTGGCCCGCCCGCCGGGCGGCGCTTCCCATAAAATGGCCCGCGATGGCTCCGGACGCCCCCGCGCCCGCCAGGACCTCCGGCGTGCTGAGGCCGTGGCAAAGGCGGCTGTACTCCCTCCTCCTCGTGCCCCTCGGGCTGATCGCGGCCAACTCCATCTTCATCGCGGCTTTCACGCGCGACACCGCGTTCTTCTACGCGATGCTGCTCCTTCACCTGACGCTCGGCGTTCTCATCGCCGTGCCCTTCTTCGTCTTCGCCGTGACGCACGCCCGGCGCATGATCCGGACCTGGAACCGGCGGGCGAAGGCCGCGGGCCTCGCGATCTTCGGCCTCGCCCTCGTCTGCGTGTCGACGGGCGTGACGATGACGCTGCGCGGCGCGACCCTCTCCCACCGGCCGATCTGGCTCGCGCACGTCGCGTCGGTGCCGCTCGCGCTCGTCGCCTTCATCCTCCACCGCCGCGCGCACACCCACCGCCTGCAGTTCCGCCGCCTCTTCGCCTGGGGCGGCGCGGTCGCCGTCTTCCTCGCCGGGATGGCCGTCCTCGCGAAGCTCGAGAAACCTCCCCGGCGCATCGTCAACATGAACGGCGACACCGTTTTCTATCCGTCCTCTTCCGAGACCTTCGATCAGGGACTGCTCGACGGCAAGAAGCTCGCCGCCAACGCGTACTGCAAGGAGTGCCACCCGGATTCCTTCCACCAGTGGGAACGCTCCGCCCACCGGTTTTCCTCGTTCAACAATCCCTTCTATCGGAAGAGCGTGGAGCTCATGGCGGACCAGGTGGGCCGCGAGCGGACGAAGTGGTGCTCGGGCTGCCACGATCCCGTCGTTCTCTTCACGGGCCAGATGGGCGCCGCGACCCAGGCCGCCTTCTCCTACGACTCCTGGGAAGCGCAGCAGGGACTGACCTGCATGTCCTGTCACTCGATCGCGGAGGTCAAGGGCACCGAGGGCAACGGCGGCTACGTCATCGAGGAGTCCAAGCAGTATCCCTTCGCCTTCTCGCAGAACGGGATGCTGCGCGCGGTCAACCGGCTGCTCATCCGCATGGAGCCGTCGCTCCACCGGAAGACGTTCATGAAGCCCGTCATGCGCACGCCCGAGTTCTGCGCGACCTGCCACAAGGTCGCGCTGATCCCGGCGCTGAACGGGTACCGGTGGCTGCGCGGCCAGGACCACTACGACACCTGGTACGACTCCGGCGTCTCCGGGCGGGCGGTCCGGTCCTTCTACGACCCGCCGCAGGCCAGGGCCTGCCGCGACTGCCACCTGCCCCCCTACCGCTCCGACGAGTTCGGGAGCCGGAATGGCTACCTGCACGACCACCTCTTTCCGGCCGCGAACACCGCCCTGCCCTTCGTCCGCAAGGACGCCTCCACGCAGAAGGCGATCGAGGATTTCCTGCGGAACAAGGTCCTGTCGGTCGACCTCTTTGCCCTGCGCCGCGCGGGCGGACGGCTCGAGGTCCTCGGCGAAAACCCGCCCGCCGTGCGTCCCGGCGAGACCCTCGACATCGAGGTCGTCGTCCGAACCCGCGGCGTCGGCCACCCCTACACCAACGGCACCGCCGACTCGAACGAGACGTGGGTGTCGCTCGAAGCCGCGTCGGACGGCGGGCGCTTCTTCGCGAGCGGCGTGCTCGACGCGGGGGGACGCCTGGATGCGGCCGCGGACCGCCTCTCGACTCTGGTCATCGACCAGAACGGCGATCCGATGGACCGGCGGCAGCCGCAGGACATCCGCGTGCCGCTGTACAACAACGCCATCGGGCCGGGCGCCGCGCGCGTGGTGCACTATCGCGTCCGCATTCCCGAGGACGCGCGCGGCGGCGTCACGCTGGCGGCCGGCACGCACTACCGGAAGTTCAGCCGCGACTACACGACCTTCTCGCTCGGCGCCGAGCACCCGTCGCTGCCCGTGACGACGCTCGCGAGCGACACGGTCGTCCTGCCGGTCGGGGGGAGAACGCTTCCGACGCCGCCGGCGGGCGCGCGCGGCAACACCGACCCGGCATGGCTGCGCTGGAACGACTACGGGATCGGCCTCTTCCTCCAGGGCGACCTCAAGGGCGCGGCGGCGGCGTGGACGAAGGTCGCCGAGCTCGCCCCCGACAAGCCCGACGGCCCTCTGAACCGCGCGCGCGCAGAGATCGCCGAGGGCCGCCTCTCGGACGCCCGGGCGTCGCTCGCCGAGGCCGAGCGGCGCAGGCCGGGCTGGGGCAAGACGGCCTTCTTCCGGGCGACCGTCGCCAAGGACGAGGGGCGTCTGGACGACGCGGAGAAGGACCTGAAAGCCGTCCTCGAGAAATTCCCCCTCGACCGCGTCGCCTGGAACAACCTCGGCCTCGTCGCGTGGCTCGCCGGCCGGTATCCGGACGCGATCGCCGCCTACGAGAAGGTTCTCGCGATCGACCCCGAGGACCTCAACGCCCACTACAACCTGATGCGGGTCTACCGCGCGACCGGCGACCGCCGAAAGGCCGAGGCCCACGACGCGGCCTACCGCAAGTACAAGGACGACGAGTCGATCCGCGCGATCGCCGGAGATTTCCGGCTCGAGAATCCCTTCGCCAATCGCGAATCGCTCGGGCTCCACGTCCACGCGGAGGCCGAGCCTCCGCCGGGGCAACCGGCGCCGTGGGTGGCGGGGATCGGGCCGAAGGGATACGAGACCGACGGCGGCTACCTGACGCGGCGGCACGCGCCCGTCCCGTCCGAGGCCGCGCAGTGGTCCTACGCCACGGCCCCGTCGCGGCCTCCCGCCCCCGCTCCCAGGGTTTCTTCCGTTCCCTGATTCGCGCGGCGGGCCGGAGGCTAAACTACCGCCCCGTGCGGCGCCTGCGGACGATCGGAAGCCTGCTCTGCCTCGGTCTCGCCTGCCGGCGCGCCGAGAAGGCGGCCGTCGCGCCTCCGCCGACGCCCGCGCCTGCGCCGCGCCGGGCCCTCGCCTTTCAGGAGAGGGCCGCGGCGATCGGCGTCGGCTTCACGCACGTCACGGGCGCCGCCGGCAAGAAGTGGATGCCGGAGACGATGGGCGGCGGCGTCGCCGTCCTCGACTTCGACGGCGACGGACGGCCCGACCTCCTGTTCGTGTCGGGGGCGTACTGGCCCGGCGATCCCCGGTCCGCCTCGCAGAAATCCTCCCTCGCGCTCTACCGCAACGAGGGCCCCGACGCGGCCGGACGGCCCCGCTTCCGCGACGTCACGCGCGAGGCCGGGCTGGCGCGCGTCTTCTACGGGATGGGCGCGTCGGTCGCGGACTACGACAACGACGGGCGCGACGACGTCTACGTCACGGGCCTCAACCGCAACTTCCTCTTTCACAACCTCGGCGGTCGGTTCGAGGAGGTCTCCTCGAAGGCGGACGTGCGCGAGTCGGGCTGGGGGACCTCGTCGGCCTGGCTCGACTTCGACGGGGACGGCCGGCTCGACCTCTACGTCTGCCGCTACGTCGACTGGAGCCCCGCCCGGGACCTCTTCTGCACGCTCGACGGGAGCACCAAGGCCTACTGCACCCCGGAGCGCTACCCCGGCACGCCCTCGCATCTCTACCGCAACGCCGGGGGCGGCCGTTTCATCGACGTGACGAACGCCTCGGGCACCGGCAACGACAACCAGAAGGCTCTGGGAGTCGCCCCCTGGGACTTCGACGGGGACGGCCGCACGGACATCCTCGTCGCCAACGACACCGCGCCCAACAACCTGTTCCACAACCAGGGCGGCGGCGTCTTCGAGGACGTCGCGATCCCGGCGGGGATCGCGGTCGACGAGGCCGGCCGCGCACGCGGCGCCATGGGCGCGGCCTGGGCCGACACCCGCAACGGCAAGGGCTTCGCGCTCGCGATCGGCAACTTCTCCAACGAGCTCAAGTCCCTCTACTGGACGGAGACGGGCGAGGTCTTCCTGGACGAGTCGCCGCGGAGCGGCGTCGGGCCCTCCTCGCTCCTCGACCTGACCTTCGGCGTCCTCTTCTTCGACGCCGACCTCGACGGCCGGATGGACCTCCTCCTCGCCAACGGCCACGTCGAGCCGACCGTGCAGGCGGTCCAGAAGGACGTCGCGTACCGCCAGGCGCCGGCTCTCTATCTCAACGCCGGCGACGGCCGCTTCGAGGCCCTCGGCGCGCGGTCCGGCGACCTGGCGGCGCCGCTGGTCGCCCGGGGCTCGGCATACGCGGACCTCGACGGCGACGGCGACGTCGACCTCGTCGTGGTCGAGAACGGCGGCCCGGCCCGCGTCTACCTGAATCCCGTGAACGCCCCGAACCGGAGCGTGCGCCTTCGCCTCGAAGGGGCCCCTCCGTCCAATCGCGACGCCGTCGGGGCCCGCGTCACGGCCTCGATCGCCGGCCGGACCCTCACGCAGGAAGTGTCCGGCGGGCAGTCGTACCTCTCCGCCTCCGAGAAGACGCTCACCTTCGGCCTCGGCGCGGCCCCGAAGATCGACTCGCTCGAGATCCGCTGGCCCGACGGTCAGACCCAGCGGATGACCGACGTCCCCGGGCGGCGCGCGGCTGACCGTCGTCGAAGGGGCGGCCGCGGCGCCGCGATAGACTTCGCGACCCATGGCGGAACAGAGAGACGCGCGGAGCGTCGTCGTCCGTCCGGCCCGGCCCGACGACCGCGAGTTCGTGCTCTCGACCGCGGCGCGGCTGGCCGAGTTCGGGCCCCCGCCGTGGCGCACGGTCGCCGAGGTCGTCGACGGAGAGTCGCGGGCCCTCCGGAACTTCTTCGAGAACGCTCCCGCCGACTCCGGTCTTCTCGTCGCCGAGGACGCTCGAGGTCGGCCGCTCGGGTTCGCGTACCTCGAGACGCAGCTCGACTTCTTCACCCGCCGCCCGCACGCGCACCTGGCGGAGCTCGCCGTCGCCCGGGAGGCCGAGGGGACCGGGGCCGGCGGGGCGCTTCTGACCGCGTCGGAGGACTGGACGCGCTCGAAGGGCTACGCCGTCCTGACCCTCAACGTCTTCGACGAGAATCGGCACGCCCGCGACGTGTACGAACGCCGCGGCTTCTCGGCCGAATACGTCCGCTACATCAAGACCCTTGGCTGAGATGACGCCGGGAGTCCGCGAGGCCCGGCCGGAGGACACGCCGGAGCTCGCGCGTCTCTCGAGCCAGCTCGGCTATCCGATGTCGGCGGCGGACGCCGCGCGGCAGCTCGAGCTCCTCTCCGGCCACCCCGATCACGCCCTTCTCGTCGTGCCCGCTCCCGGCGGGCTCGCAGGCTGGCTGCAGGTCAGCCTGTCCCGCATCTTCGAGTCGCCGGGCACGGCGGAGATCGCCGGCCTCGTCGTCGACGAGGCACGGCGCGGTTCCAGCATCGGGGCCTCCCTCGTCGCGGCCGCGGCGGACTGGGCGCGAGCGCGCGGCTGCCGGGCGCTCCGCGTCCGGACGAACGTGATCCGCGAGCGGGCCCTGCGCTTCTACGAGCGCGAAGGCTTCGGCCGGATCAAGCAGCAGCACGTGCTCGAAAAGACGCTGTAGAGTCTGCCCGTGCGCGGGATCGTCCTGGTCCGCATGGCCGCGGCGGCGATGATGGTGATCCACGGGACCACCCGCGCCGCGACGGGCGGCGTCCCCGGCTTCGGCGGGTTCCTCGAGGGCAACCACGTCCCGTTCGGCACGGGAGTCGCGTGGCTGCTGACGGCCGTCGAGATCCTCGGCGGCCTGACGTTGATCTCGGGCCGGCTGGTGAGGCCGCTCTGCGCCTGGTTCGCGATCGAGCTCGCCTGCGGGATCGCGCTCGTGCACTTCCGGGAAGGCTGGTTCGTCGTGGGCGGAGGGCGCAACGGGTTCGAATACTCGGCGCTCCTCATCGTCTGCTTCGCGGCCGTGGCGATCGACGCCTCGTCCGCCGCGGCCGAGTCCGCGGGCGCCCCGGCTCAGGCGACCTGAAACGCGGGCCGCGCGCGGCCGAAGAGCTTCACCAGGACGACGCCGGCGAGGAAGCCGCCGATGTGCGCGCCGTAGGCGACGCCGCCCCCCGGCGTCCCGGCCGAGCCGACGCCGCTGAAGAGCTGGAAGACGAACCAGACGCCCGAGCGCCACGATCGCCGGGACGTGCATCACCTGGTAGAGCCAGATCACGCGGACGCGGCGGTGCGGGAAGAGAACGATGTATCCGCCGAGGATCCCCGAGATCGCTCCCGAGGCGCCGATGCACGGCACGAGCGGATTCATCCCCGAAGACGGCCGTCACGAAGACGTGGGCGAGGCCCGCGAGCACCCCGGTCAGCAGGATAGAAGACGAGGTACCGCCCGTGTCCCATGGCGTCCTCGAGGTTGTCGCCGAAAATCCAGAGGTACAGCATGTTGCCGAGCAGGTGCATGAGCGAGCCGTGCATGAACATGGCCGAGATCAGCGTCAGGTAGACGGGAATCGGCGTCTCCGGCAGCTCCAGCCCGCCGACCGTGCGACCGTAGGCGTCGCGGATCGGGACGGTTTCCACGATGTCGCGCCCGGTCAGGATCTCGGCCGGCACCGTCGCGAAGGCCATCGTGAAGCGCTCGTTGGAGCCGAGCCCCTGGAGCACCACGAACACGAAGACGTTGATGCCGATCAGCATCCACGTCACGAGCGGCGTGATGCGCCGGTCCGAGTTGTCGTCGCCGATGGGGATCATGGCTGCGGCTTCGCGCCGGCGGCGATCATACTCTCGAGCGTTCCGCCGGGCCGGACGGCGTAGGCGCGGTTCGCCGCGACGGCCGGCGAAGGTCTGCCGCTCGCCCCCGGGCCAGCGCACCTCGACGTCGGCGGTCGTCGGCCGCCCCGAGGCCGAAGTGGAGCGGCACGAGCGAACCCGAAGCGTACGACGGCGAGGACGCGGTACGTCTGCACCTGCGTCCTCCCTCCGGCCGTGACGGCGACGCGTGTTTCGAGGACGGTCCGCGAATCCGTCGGCGCTCGGCCGCGGCTCGATCGCGATCCAGTGTCCCGCCGGCAGCGCGTTGCGGAGAATCCTCAGCGGCCCGTCGATGTCGACGACGACGAGGTCGAGCGCGCCGTCGCCGTCGAGGTCGGCCACGGCGGTTCCGCGCGCCGACATCCGGAGCTTCCCGAGATCGCCCGTGTCCTGCCACTCGACGAACCGGCCCTCGCCGAGGTTGTGGAGGACCACCGTCTTCTGCGCGAAGGCGCGGTCGCCCGCCTCGACGTAGGAGGCCCCGCCTCCGCGGTAGTGCCCGAGCATGCGGACGATGCGCGGGGCGAGGTGGCCGCCCGCGGCGTAGAGATCGGGCCAGCCGTCGTTGTCGAAGTCGGCGAAGTGCGTGCCCCACCGAACGTTCGGAAGGCCGATCCTCGCCGGCTCCCGAGGCCGCGCCCGGCGTCCTCGAAGAGCGCGCCCTCGACGTTGCGATACAGGCTGTTCTCCTCCGCGCCGAAGTTGGTCACGAAGAGCGAGTCCCGCCCGTCGCCGAAGGGGTCGCCGACGGCGACGCCCATGCCCGCCCGCGGACGGTCGCCGAGGACCCCGGCGCCGGTCTCCGCCGTCACCTCCTCGAAGCGGCCGCCTCCCGCGTTGCGGAAGAGCCGATTGACCACGCGGTCGTTGACGAAATAGAGATCCGGGCGGCCGTCGCCGTCGTAGTCGAGGACCGCGATGGAGAGCGTCTTGGTGTCGGCCGGCGGCACGGAGAGGCCCGCCGTCTCCGTCACGTCGCGAAACCGGCGCCCGCCCTCGTTGCGGTAGAGGTGCGACGGCTGCCCCGTGTAGTCCTCCGGCACGCGGAGCTCGAACTGCGCCTGCGCGACTTCCCACTCCGGCGTCGAGTCGAGATAGTTGGCGACGGCGACGTCGAGGCGGCCGTCGCCGTCGTAGTCGAAGAAGCCGGCGCCGACCGAAAAGAGCGGGTCCTCGAGACCCGTGTCCCGGCCTTCCTCGAACGTCCCGTCGCCCCGGTTCCACCAGACGGCATTCGGACCGACGTTCGTCAGGTAGAGGTCGAGCCGTCCGTCGCCGTCGAGGTCGGCCCAGAACGCTCCCATGCCGAGGCCGCACGCCCGGATCCCGGACGCCGGGGTCGTCTCCTCGAAGCGCCCGCCCACGTTGCGGAAGAGCCGGCCGCAGTGGTCCGTGTTGGGCTTGCCCCAGCGCGGCACGGAGTTGGTCACGTAGAGGTCGGGCCGGCCGTCGCCGTCGTAGTCCCCGATCGCGCAGCCGCCGACCATCGTCGCGATGAGCTTCAGCCGCATCAGGTCGGAGCCGACCGCCATCTTGATCCCCGAGGCCTTCGTCACGTCCCGGAAGAGCCCCGCCGGCTTCGCCCCCGCCGCCAGCAAAACCGCCGCCGGCCCGACAATCGCAACGAGGAAGAGTCTCTTCACTGCTTACTGCTTACTGCTTACTGCCCACTGGCCTCAACGCGTCCCGAAACCCCTCCGGCCCTCCCCGTCGCGTCAGCCACTCGCGGACGAACGCACGGTGCTCCTCGCTGTCCGGGAACGCGAGCTCGCCGTAGCGCCCGTCGTCCATCCCGTGAAACGGCAGCGGCTCGACCGTCTGCCCCGCGACCGTGTTCTTGTCGGCGTCCTTGTCCCAGCCGTCGGAGACGAAGAGCCAGTCCCGCACCCAGCCCTCCGGCAGCGGTGGCAGCGCCGAGGCGTCGAAGATCAGGCGCACGGCATCGCCCCCCTTCATGACGACGTACCGGTCGTCCGCCGCCGAGAGCAGCGGACGGACATCGCCGAGGCGCGTGTACCAGCCGGCCATGTCGGCCCAGCGGGGCTCCGTCGTCACGTCGTCGTGAACGAACACGTGCGGGCTCTCGTCCGAGGCGCGGGTCATGCGGGAAAACCCGCGCTCCGAGAGCTCGGCCGAGACGAGGGGCGCCGCCGTGATCCGAAGCGGCGCCGGCGGGCTCGTCGACCGTGTAGACGATCCGGTCCCAGTAGATGGCCAGGTTCGTCCGGATGCGGACGCGCGGGTCGGCCGGATCGAGGACCCCGGAGAGGTCGACCGGCATCGTCTTCGTCTTTCCGGCCGGGTATCCCATCGGCGCGATGGCCGTCTTCCAGCCTCCGCGCCCGTCCGGCACCTCGAGGACCGGCCCCTCGGCCGCGAGGTCGCGGCGCTGCGAAAGCGAGACGTTGATCGAGGTATCGGCGTACTGGATCCAGCCCGTGAGATAGAGCATCACCGTCCGGGCGCCCCGGGCGTCGGGCAGACTCGAGCTCGAGCGCGTGCGGCGCGACGATCCCCTGGTAGCTCGTCGTCGTAAAGCCCCCGAGAAAGACTCCGTCCTCGGACGCGATCTCGGCCGTGCGGTCGCGCCCGGCTTCGTCCCGCGCCGTCGGCGTCGACGGGCGCGACGACCGTGAAGAGCTTCTTCTCGGGGAACGGCGGAGGCACCATCTTCTCGTTGGGAACGATTTCGACGCCGGCCGGGTGATCGACCGCGCGGAGCTCGGCGAGGTCGATGTAGGCGGCCTCCCAGAGCTCCTCCGTCAGATCGAGCGTCGAGGCGTCCGTCGGCCGGCCGGAGCGTTCGTCCCGGGATCGCGAGCCATTCCCGCGTGTCGGCCGGCGCCTGGTGCACGCCGTCGTAGAGGAGGCCGGCGGGCGCGCGCCCGAGCACGTCCGTCACGAAGCGCCACGCTTCGCCGTCGAAGGCGTAGAGGAACGGGCACGAGCCCTTGAGCTGCTGCACCTCGCGCAGAACGGTCTTCACCTTCGGGTCGAGAGCGTTCTGCGGGACTCCGTTCGTCCAGACCACCCTCAGGACGTCGGCGCGGCGCCGGTCGCCGAGGCCGAGCCGCGTGACCGGCCGGGACGCGACGCGGTAGACGTAGAGGTCCTCCGACCGCGCCTCGACCTCCGAGCCGTAGCCGAACCGGTTGACCTTGGCGGACCCGGTCGGAAGCCCCTCGAGCGCCACGTCAATCCAGCCGTTGGCGTTGCCGCCGTCGTTCGACAGGAGCGTCGCGCTTCCCCGCGGCGTCAGGAAAACGAGATCGAGGTCGCCGTCGCCGTCGAAATCGACCGCCTCGGCCGCCGCCGCCGCCGGGAGCGCCCCGACGGCCGCCGCCTCGAAGCGCCCCGCGCCGAGGTTGCGCCAGAGGGTCGAGGCCCCCGCCGCCGAGACGAGGAGCACGTCGAGGAAGCCGTCGTTGTCGTAGTCGAGGAGCAGGGGCGAATCGCCGGGGCCGAGGGGCTTCGGCTCGAGGAACACGCCGTCGCCACGGTTGAGGGCGAAGAACGCCCCGCCGTCGACGGTCCAGACGAGGTCGAGGCGCCCGTCCGCATCGAGATCGCCGGCCGCCGCGGCCCGGATGTTTCCGCGGCCGGGCAGGCCCGCGTCGCGCCGCGCGAGCCGGCCGCCCCGGAGGTTGTCGTACAGCGCGAAGCCCCCGCCGACGGGCGCCAGCAGCAGATCGATGTCGCCGTCGCGGTCGAAGTCCGCGGCGACCGCCGCCCGCGAGGCCACGCCCTTCGGAAGCCCGGCCGCCTCCGTGACGTCGGCGAAGGTCCCGTCGAGATTGTTGCGGAGCAGGTGATCGCCGGACGCGCCGGCCACGTAGAGGTCGAGGTCTCCGTCGGCGTCGACGTCGAAGGGAAGGACCCGCTCGCCTCCGGCGATCGGGTGACTTGCGGAAGCCCGAGGCGTCGCGGATCCAGAGGGCGCCGGGGGTCGCGACGTCGAGCGAGCCCGAGTTCGTCACGTCGGCGACGGCCGCGTCGCTCGTCGACGAGCCCGGGATCGTCTCCCCGAGCCGATACGCCGTACCCGACGCCGCCGCGATGCGCAAGCCCGCGGGGCCCGCGAAGAGCAGATCGCGGCCGGAGGCCCCCGCGACCCGGACGACCGAGGCCCCTTCGACGCCGTCGAGGCCCGCCGCGTCGACCGGGGCGAACTTCACCGGGACGGGCCGTCCCGCGCGGGCGCGCATGGCCGCCGCGAGCTCCGGCGACCACTCTTCGAGCGGCAGCCCCACGAACTGCGGCTCGGCGTCCCGCCGCGCCTGCTGGTAACGCGGCGTCGTGCGGAGGATGTTCTCGACGATCCGGTACTTCAGGTCCGCGGTCCGGCGCGTCGCCCGCCCGGTCGGCGGCGGCCGCCTCCGAGAGCGCGCGTTCGACCCGTTCGTCCCCCGCGGCGAGCCGCGCCAGCCGGTCCGTCGCCGAGGCCGCCGCCGGCGCATCGTGGAGCGCCCGGGCGAGCTCCACGCGCCGGACCAGGAGGAAGAGATTGTTGGGCGCCTGCGCGAGGGCCGCGTCGACCTCGGCGGCCGCGACCTTCCTGCCCTCGTCTCCCCGCGCGCTCGCCAGGCGCGCCTGGGCCCAGCGGGACGGCAGGTCCGCCGGCGACGCGCCGGCCGCTCGTCCGTAGGCCTCCTCGGCGCCGCGGAGGTCGCCCGAGAGCTCGCGCCTCGCCCCGTCGAGCGCGAGAAGGCGCGGATCCGAGGGAGCGAGCTTCAGGGCCGCCGCCAGCAGCTTCTCGGCCGCGGCGAGGTCCTTCGCCCGCATGGCGGCGACCGCGCCGTTGGCCCAGCCGAGGGGGTCGGACGGCACGGCCCGGCGCACCCGCTCGAAGCGGCGGGTCGCCTCGGGCAGGTTGCCCTCCTCGAGCGCCGCGAGTCCGACGTTGCGGTCGGACTGCAGTGCCGGGAGCTGTCCGGGCGGAAGCGGCGCGGCGCCCGCCGCAAAGAGGAGCAGCGCGAGGAGCACGCGCTAGCCGGGGGCGGAGGATCCGCCGCCGAGCGCCTTCCGGAAGGCCTCGTGCGCGGCGTCGTCGAGGAGGCAGAAGACGATCCGCTGGACGTACTCGGCGGTCGGAACGAAGGAGCGCGCGGCCGCGACCGTGATCTCGGCCGCCCGCTGCAGCGGGAAGCCGAAGACGCCGGTCGAGAGCGCGGGAATCGCGATCGAGGCGGCGCCGATGTCTTCGGCGCGCCGCAGCGCCTGGAGGACCGCGGAGGCGAGCAGCATCTCCTCGCCGTAGTCCCCTCCCTTCCAGACGGGCCCGACGGCGTGGATCACCCAGCGGGCGTGGAGCTTGCCCCCTTTGGTCACGACGGCCTGGCCGACGGCGCAGGTTCCGATCCGGTCGCACTCCTCCTGGATCGTCGGACCCCCGCGCAGGCGGATCGCCCCGGCGACGCCCGATCCGAGCTGCAGGGCCTCGTTGGCCGCGTTCACGATCGCGTCGACCGGCATCGACGTGATGTCCGTCTTGGCGAGCTCGATCGAAACGGGCATGAGCTCCTGAGTCGGCTCCTAGGCGCCGACCGACTTCGCGACGGACTCGGCGATCCGCATGTACGACTCGGCAACGGCGGACTTCGGCTCCCCCGCCACGATCGGCCGCCCGGCGTCGCCGCCCGCGGTGACCCGGGGGTCGAGCGGGATCTCGCCGAGGAACGGGACCTGGAGCTGGCGGGCCGTGCGCTCGCCGCCGCCGTGCTTGAAGATCTCCTCCCGGCGGCCGCAGCCCGGGCAGATGAAGTACGACATGTTCTCGACGATGCCGAGGACCGGCACGTTGACCTTCTGGAACATCGCGAGGCCCTTGCGGGCGTCGATGAGCGAAACGTCCTGCGGCGTCGTCACGATGACGGCGCCCGGAGAGCTGGATCTTCTGGGTCAGGGTCAGCTGCGCGTCGCCCGTCCCCGGCGGCAGGTCGATGACGAGGAAGTCGAGCGCCCCCCAGGCGACGTCCTGGAGAAACTGCTCGACGGCCTTCATGACCATCGGGCCGCGCCAGATGACGGGCTGGTCGACGTCCATGAGAAAGCCGAGCGACATGACCTTCACCCCGTGGCGCTCGATCGGGACGATCTGGTTCGACTCGTTGACGTGGGGCTTCTCGTCGATGCCCATCATCATCTGCTGCGACGGGCCCGTAGATGTCCGAGTCCATCAGCCCGACGCGGTGACCCAGACGCTCGAGCGCGAGCGCCAGGTTGGCGGCCACGGTCGACTTGCCGACCCCGCCCTTGCCCGAAGCCACCGCGATCTTGTAGCGCACCTCGGGCAGGATCGCGGGGCCCGCGGCCTGGGGCGGAGCGCCGGAGCGGGGGGCGGCGGCCGACGGGGCCTTCACGTCGACTCGGATCGTGACCGCCTGCACGCCGGGCAGGCTTCGCAGCTTCTCGGTCGCGTCGCGGCGGATTTCCTCGGCGGCCTTCGGGGACTCGGTGGTGATCTCGAGACGGAAGGACACGTTGCCTCCGCCGACCGCGAGGTCCTTCACGAAGCCGAACGACACGATGTCGCGCGAAAGGCCCGGAAACCGGACCGTTTTCAACGTTTCGAGGACCCGCTCCTCGGTCAGCTCCGCCGTCACGCTCATCGTTTCACCGGGTCCGGATTGTATGCCACCGCGGCCCGCGCCTCCGCGCGCAGCGCCTCGACCCGCTCGCGCAGCCGCTCCGTCAACTCGCCGCGCTCGCGGCTCGAGAGCCCGGCGACCGGGATCGGCTCGCCCACCGCGATCGCGACCTCCGACGGCGTGACCGTGAATCCGCCGCGCCGCAGGATGCCGAAGGTGCCGCCGATGCCGATGGGCAGAATCGGCAGACCCGACCGGATCGCGAGCAACGCCGCGCCTGCCTTGAACGGGAGGAGCTCGCCCGTGCGCGTCCGGGTCTCCTCGGGAAAAACGATGAGCGAGGCGCCCTTCCCGGCGCGCTTCAAGGCCGCGTCGACGATCGCGGCGCCGCGCCGCCGCTCGCCGCGGTCGACCGGCACGAAGCCGGCGGCCGCCATGGACCAGCCCAGGATCGGCAGCCGGAACAGGTTGCGCTTGGCCAGGAACGAGATCTTCATCGGCAGGCGCGCGAAGAGAACGAGGATGTCGTAGAAGCTCTCGTGGTTGGCCGCGATCACGACGCTCTCGCCGCGGCCGAGCCGCTCGGGGTGGAGCACACGGACCCGGACCCCGGTCCCGCCCAGGATCATCCGCGACCAGGCCCGCCCGAAAAACATCGACCAGGCGCCCCGCGGAGGCACGAATCCCATCGGAATCGCCGGGAGCCCGCACAGGATCGTCGCGCCGGCGATCACGACCCAGGCGGCGAGCGAACGCAGGAACCGCACGGCGCGGCATCGTAGCAGAGCGACAACTCTCGACGCGTCCGGCGTTTACACCGCGAGGAGTCGACGGCGTAGAATGCCCCGTCTCCCATGGCGCAGCCCACGCAACAGTCCGCGACGGCGATCTTCTATCGCAACCTCCGATGGCTGCGGTTCGTCGACCGTTTCGGCCGCAAGGGCTCGCAGCTCGTCGAGTACATCGGCGGGCTCTCCCAGCTCCTCGGCGAGACCTTCGCCGCCGTGGTCAGCCGGCCCTTCTACGGCTCGGCGCTCCTCGATCAGATGGACGAGCTCGGCGTCAAGTCCGTCTCGATCACCGGGATCACCGCGCTCTTCACGGGCATGGTCCTCGCGCTGCAGACGGCCTACTCGCTCGAGGCCTTCGGCGGCAAGATGTTCGTCGGGCGCGTGGTTTCCCTCTCGCTCGTCCGCGAGCTCGGGCCGGTGCTGACCGCGCTGATGGTCGGGGGCCGCGTCGGCTCCGGCATCACCGCCGAGCTCGGCTCCATGACCGTGACCGAGCAGGTCGACGCCCTGCGCGCCATGGCGATCTCGCCGGTGCGGCGGCTGGTCGTTCCGCGCGTGCTCGCCACGGTCATCATGATGCCCGTCCTGACGTCGATCGCCGACGTCCTCGGCATCCTCGGCGGTCTCGGCATCGCCGTGCTCGAGCTCCAGATGACGGCGCAGGACTACATCACCAGCATCTGGCAGCAGCTCGTCGATCGCCGACATCTTCAGCGGACTCGGCAAGACCGTTCTTCTTCGGCCTCGAGATCGCCGCGATCGGCTGCTACAACGGCCTCCAGGCGCAGGGCGGGGCGGCCTCCGTCGGGCTGGCGACGACCCGCACCGTCGTCCTGGCCTCGATCTGCGTGCTCGTCTCGGACTTCTTCCTCACGAAGCTCTTCCTCGCCCTCTGATGAGCTCCGCCACGGCCGCGACCGGCCCGAAAGTCGCAACGCACGCCCTCGGCGACACGATCGTCGAGTTTCGCGAGGTCTGGAAGCGCTATTCCGGCCGCGACATCCTGGCCGGCATCAACCTCAAGATCCGCCGCGGCGAGGTCCTCTGCATCCTCGGACCGTCCGGGACGGGAAAGAGCGTGACGCTGCGCCACATCAACGGCCTGACCCAGCCGGACGCCGGCGACGTGCTCGTCTTCGGCGAATCGGTCGTCGGCCTGTCCGAGGAGCAGCTGTCGCCCGTGCGCCGGCGCACCGCGATGCTCTTCCAGGGCGGCGCGCTGTTCGACTCCATGGACGTGGAGGCGAACATCGCCTTTCCGGTCCGGGAGCACACCGAGAAGACCCCCGAGCAGGTCGCGGCGATCGTCGCCGAGAAGCTGACGATGGTCGGGCTGCCCGGGATCCAGCGCAAGATGCCGTCCGAGCTCTCCGGCGGCATGCGCAAGCGCGTGGCCCTGGCTCGCTCGATCGCGCTCGACCCGGACATCATCCTTTACGACGAGCCCACGACGGGCCTCGACCCGCTCTCCTCCGAGAAGATCGCCCAGCTGATCGTCGACCTGAACGTGCGGCTCGAGACGACGTCGATCGTCGTGACCCACGACATCGTCGCGGCCCGGACGGTCGCCGACCGGCTCGCCTTCCTTCACCAGGGACGGTTCCAGTTCATCGGGACCTTCGACGAGGCCGCCCGCGGCGGCCATCCCGTGCTCATGGAGTACTTCCGCTCCATGGGTTTCCCGTGCGGCACCGGCGTTTTCCAGACCGTGCCCGCGCCGAAAGGACCGTAGCCCGTGGCTGGAGAAACGCAGGTCGGCCGGCGCTTCCGCGTCGGCCTCGTGGTCATGATCGCCCTCGTGGCGACCATGATCGGGGTCTTCATGGTCGGGCAGCGGGCCAACCTCTTCCGCAAGAAGTTCCCCTACTCGACCCACTTCGAGTCGGCCGCGGGCCTCGTCCCCGGCAACGTCGTGACATTGAACGGCGTCGTCGTCGGTAACGTGATGGAAGTCAACCTCTCGGGCGATCCGGCCGACCGCACGGTCCGCGTGGTCTACGACGTCGTGCGCCGCTGGGAGCAGATGCTGCGCAAGGGCACGCGCGCGTCGATCAAGACGCGGGGCCTCCTCGGCGACAAGTACATCGAGCTGGCCGGCGGCAGCGCCGACGAGCCGGTCGTCCCGATCGGCGGCGAGATCCCCGCGGCCCCCGGCGCCGGCATCGAAAAGTTCCTCGAGGGCAGCGGTGATCTGCTGACCGACCTCGGCGCCATCGCCAAGTCGCTGAAGGCCATCCTCGGACGGACCGAGAAGGGCGAGGGCCTGCTCGGCTCGCTGACCTCCTCGAGCCCCGAGAGCACCGAGCTCGGCAACAGCTTCAACGGCGCGCTGCACACGCTGAACTCGATCCTCAAGAAGATCGACAACGGCCAGGGCCTGGCCGGCAAGCTCCTGATCGGACGAGAAGTACGGCCGCGAAACGAGCGAGTCGCTCGCCGGCGCGATCCGCTCGGTGCAGTCGCTGCTCGGAAAGATCGACGAGGGCGTTCGGACCGGCAACGGCGCCATCCCGGCGCTGCTCTCGGACCCCGAGGGCAAGAAGAAGGTCTACGCGCTCGTCGACGACCTCGCCACCGCGGCCGCGACGCTCGCCGCCGTGGCCAGGAACCTGGAGCACGGCGACGGCGCGATCCCGATCCTCCTGAACGACCCGCAGTTCGGCAAGGAATTCACCAAGAACCTCCAGAGCTTCTCCCTGCACCTCGACTCCATCAGCCGCAAGCTCGACGAGGGCGACGGAACGGCCGGCAAGCTCATCAACGACCCCGAGCTCTTCGACGCGGCGCACCGGCTCGTCGTCGGCGTCGACCAGTCCCCGATCCTGCGCTGGCTCATCAAGGACCGCCAGAAGGCCGCGATCAAGAAGGAGTACAACGACGCGGTGAAAGCGGGGACGATCGAGCCGATGCCGACGCCCTCCCGGTGATGCGCATCCTGGTCACAGGCGGTGCGGGCTTCATCGGCTCGCATCTGGTGGATCGTCTGCTGGCGCGGGGCGACCGGGTCGTCGCGCTCGACGACTTCAACGACTTCTACGACCCCGCGATCAAGCGCTCGAACGTCGCGCCGCACCTCCGCCACCCGTCGTACCGCCTCGTCGAGGGCGACATCCGCGACCGCGCGCTGGTCTTCCGCCTCTTCGGCGAAGAACGCTTCGACGCCGTGGCGCACCTGGCGGCCCGCGCCGGCGTACGGCCGTCCCTCACGCAGGCCGTCCTCTACGAGGAGGTCAACTGCGTCGCGACGCTCCACCTCCTCGACGCGGCGGTCGCGCACGGCAAGCCCCGCTTCGTCTTCGCGTCCTCCTCCTCGGTCTACGGCGTCAATTCCAAGCTGCCGTTTTCCGAGGAAGACCCGATCGAGCGGCCGGTCTCTCCTTACGCCGCGACCAAGCGCGCCGGCGAGCTCCACGTCTTCACCGCCCACCACCTCCACGCCCTGGCCGCGGTCTGCCTCCGGTTTTTCACCGTCTACGGACCGCGCCAGCGCCCGGAGATGGCGATCGCCCGGTTCATCCGGTGCCTCGAGTCCGGCGAGCCGATCCCCTTCTACGGCGACGGGACCTCGCGGCGCGACTACACGTACATCGACGACATCGTCGACGGCGTCCTGGCGGCCCTCGGCCGGGACTCCGGCTTCGAGATCGTGAACCTCGGAGGCTCCCGGCCCGTCACGCTGACCGAGCTCGTCGCGGCCCTCGAGGCGGCGACCGGCCGGACGGCCCGGCTGCTCCGGCAGCCCGACCAGCCGGGCGACGTCCCGGTGACCTTCGCGGCCACGGAGAAGGCGGAACGGCTGCTCGACTTCCGGGCGCGGGTGCCGCTCGCGGAGGGTCTGCGGCGGTCGGTGGAGTGGTATCGGAGCCGGGCGCAAGCAGTCAGCAGTCAGCAGTAGGCAGGAAGACAGGAGAGACGGCACGGGTCTATGAACATCTGCATGATCGGAACCGGATACGTCGGGCTGGTGACGGGAGCGTGCCTCGCGGATTTCGGCATGAACGTCGTCTGCGTCGACAAGGACGCGGACAAGATCGCCGCGCTCCAGCGCGGGCACATCCCGATCTACGAGCCGGGGCTCGAGGAAGTCATCGCGCGCAACGAGCGCGCGGGGCGGCTGCGCTTCACCACGGACCTGAAGACCGCCATCGAGGAGGCGCTCGCCATCTTCATCGCCGTCGGGACGCCGCCGAAGGCCGACGGCTCGCCCGACCTGACGTTCGTGCGCCAGGTCGCCGAGACGATCGCCGAGCACATGAACGGCTACAAGGTCGTCGTCACCAAGTCGACCGTGCCGACCGGCACGGGCCGGATGATCGAACAGATCATCGGCGCCGCGAACCGCCGGCACGAGTTCTCCGTCGCCTCCAACCCCGAGTTCCTGCGCGAGGGCTCGGCCGTCGCCGACTTCCTGCGGCCCGACCGCGTCGTCATCGGGGCCGGCGACGCGCGCGCCATCGAGATCCTGAAGGAGATCTACAGCCCGCTCTTCCTGATCGAGACGCCGTTCGTGATCACCGACGTCGCCTCGGCCGAGCTGATCAAGTACGCGTCCAACGGCTTCCTGGCCGTGAAGATCTCGTTCATCAACGAGATCGCCCGGATGTGCGAGCTGATGGGCGCCGACGTCCACGACGTGGCGCGCGGGATGGGCCTCGACAAACGGATCGGCGGCAAGTTCCTGCATCCCGGGCCCGGGTTCGGCGGCTCGTGCTTCCCGAAGGACACGGCCGCGGCGGCCGACCTCGCCCGCCAGAACGGCTACACGTTCGAGATCATCGAGGCGGCGATGCGGGCGAACGAGAAGACGAAGGCCCGGATGATCGAGAAGATCGCGGGGGCCGCGGGGCCGCTCGCCGGCAAGACCGCGGCCGTCCTCGGCCTCTCGTTCAAGCCCGAGACCGACGACATCCGTGAGTCGCCGGCCCTCGCCGTCGTCGCGGACCTCCAGAAGGCCGGCGTGAAGGTGCGGGCCTTCGATCCGGCGGCCATGGACGAACGCCCGCGCGGTGCACCCCGACGTGCACTACGCCGAGGACGCCTACGACTGCGCGACGGGCGCCGACTTCCTCGTCCTCGCCACGGAGTGGAACGCGTTCCGGAAGCTCGACCTCGGGCGGCTGGCGGGCGGCCTCCGGTCGAAGACGATGATCGATCTGCGCAACGTCTACGAGCCCGCCGAGATGCGTCGCCTCGGCTGGACGTACGCGGGCGTCGGCCGGGGATGACGAAAGGCGGAGGCATGCGGATTCTGGTCACGGGCGGGGCGGGATTCCTGGGCAGCCACCTGTGCGACCGGCTGCTCGCCGAGGGCCACGAAGTCATCTGCATGGACAACCTCCTGACGGGCAACATGCGCAACCTGGCGCACCTCGAGGAGGAGCGGCGGTTTCGCTTCGTCCGCCACAACGTCGCCGAGTACATCTTCGTGGACGGTCCCGTCGACGCGGTCATGCACTTCGCGTCGCCCGCCTCCCCGATCGACTATCTCGAGCATCCGATCAAGACGCTCAAGGTCGGCTCGCTCGGCACCCACAACGCGCTGGGCCTGGCGCTCGCCAAGGGGTCGCGGTTCCTCCTGGCCTCGACGTCCGAGGTCTACGGCGACCCGCTCGTCCACCCGCAGCCCGAGACCTACTGGGGCAACGTCAACCCGATCGGTCCGCGCGGCGTCTACGACGAGGCCAAGCGCTTCGCCGAGGCGATCACGATGGCCTACCATCGCGCGCACGGTGTCGCGACCCGGATCGCCCGCATCTTCAACACCTACGGCGCGCGGATGCGGCCTCACGACGGCCGCGTCGTGCCCGCGCTGATCTGCCAGGCGCTCGCCGGCGAGCCGATGACGGTGTTCGGAGACGGCTCCCAGACGCGGTCCTTCTGCTACGTCGCCGACCTCATCGACGGCATCTACCGCCTGCTCCTCTCGGACGTCGTCGATCCGGTCAACATCGGGAACCCGGCCGAGCTCTCGGTCCTCGACTTCGCGAAGACCATCCAGCGGCTCACCGGCACCCGGAGCGAGATCGTGTTCCGGCCGCTGCCGGTCGACGACCCGAAGGTCCGCCAGCCCGACATCACCCGGGCCCGGACGTTGCTCGGCTGGGAGCCGCGGGTCGCGCTCGACGAAGGCCTCGGGCGGACGATCGAGTATTTCCGCAGCCTGCCGCCCGAGGACCGGAGACCCCGCTGACCGGCGTTCGCCGCCAAAGTCCTGTCACGGAAGTCCGGGCGTCAATCTCTTTGCTCGAAAGATTCAGGAAGGCCGAAGAGCGAGAGCCCCGGGGGTTGTCGCGGCGCCGAATGGCGCTGTCGAAACTTCGGTGACAGAACGCTAGTCGGCGCCGTCGCGGCCGATGGCCTCGACCGGGCACGAGTCCATGGCCTCCTGGCACTGGGCGTCCTCTTCCGGGGTCTCGGGCTGGCGGAACACGTAGGAGTAACCCCGGTCCTCGTTGCGCTGGAAGCACGTCGGCGCGGTGACGCGGCAGACGTCGCAGTCGATGCACTGCGAGTCCACGTAGTACTTTCCGGCGGCGTTCTCCGCCACCTTGTCCTTGCGGTCGGCCACGAGGGCGGGAACCTTAGCACGGCGCCCGGTCGAGGCCAAATGAAGGTTGGGTCAAGAGCGGGAGCGGGCGGAACCGCTGCGCTAGACTGCCGCGCGTGCGCCCCCGGGGCTTCTTCGCGCTCCTCGCGCTCCTGTTCGGCGGCCTCGCGGTGGCGTGTCAGGACGCGCCGCTGCCCGACGGAGCGCGGGTGGACCGTGACCAGGCCGCGGGCCGCCGCATCTACGAGCGCCGGTGCGCTTCCTGCCACAACGAGAACGGCGACGGCCGGACCATCGTGGCCGGCCATTTTCCGTACGCCAACCTCCTCGACGGTCGATGGCGAGGCGACGGCTCGGCCGCGGCGATCGAACGGCAGATCCGCCGGGGACGTGATCCGATGCCGAAGTTCGAGGGTAAACTGACCGACGAGGAGATCCGGCAGACCGTGGCGTACGTCCTCGCGCTCTCCAGGTCCGCGCCGGGCGCGGCGTCGTCCGGGCCCCCGCCGCCGGGAGGGCCATGAGACGGATCCCGCTCTTTCCGCTGCCCGGCGTCGTGCTCATGCCGGGGACGATCCTCCCCCTCCACATCTTCGAGCCGCGCTACCGCACGATGGTCGCCGACGCCCTCGCCGGCGACCGGACCATCGGGATGGCCATGCTCTACCCGGGGTGGGAAGCCGCCGGGGAGGGCCAGGACCCGCGGATCTACCCCGTCGGGGGAGCGGGCGAGATCGTCGAGTCCGAGGAGCTCGAGGACGGCCGGTACAACATCCTTCTCGAGGGGCGCTTCCGCTACCGCGTCCTCGAGGAGGCGCCCGGCGGCCCGTACCGGGTGGCCCGCGTGGAGGAGGTGCGTTCGCTGCCGTTCGCCGACCGGACCGAGGAAGGGCGGGTCACCGCCGCCGCCGCCGCGCTCTTCGGCGTCATCGCGCAGGAGCTCGGGCTGCCACCGCTGCCCGAGGAGACCCTGCCGGCCGAACGCCTCGCCTCGGAGATCGCCCTGCGCCTGCGCTACGCCCCGGCCGAGCTCCAGGCCCTCCTTGAGATCGACTCGGTCGCCTCGCGCTTCGAGGCCCTCGCGGGCCGGATGCTCGAGTGGCAGGGACGGCTCCGGTTCCTGGCGCCCTTCCGTCCTCCCGAGCTCGACCCGCGGCGCAACTGAGGGCTCCGTCGTCTCGAAGGGCGGGGACAAGCCCCGCCCCTACTCCGGCGAGGCGGAAGGCTCCGCGTCGGCATCGCTCCGATCGTCGGGGCGGCTCGGGGCCGCCCTCCGGAGTCGGGCCGGCGGGCGACTCACCGTCCGCGCGTCGCGACCGCGTCCAGGAACTTCGGCTCGAACGCGGCGACTCTCCAGCCCTCCGGCGTCTTCTTCAGCGTGACCACGTGCCGGAACGTGGCCGCCATCGCGCCGCCCAGGCCCGTGGTCATCCCGGGCGGATCGAAGGCGACGACCTGGCGCATCGTGAGCACCGCTTCGTCCTCCGGCCCCTTCGTGCGGGACTCGACGGAGGAGCGCGAGCCCCGCAACGCCTCCATCGGCGCCTGGCAGACGCCCCGGAAAACGTTGGTTTCGACGCTCTTCCGGGCCGCGTCGCCCACGGTCATGGCCGCGGCCGCCGGAGTGTCCTCCCGGCCCCACGCCTCGAGGAATCGCTTCCCGGCCCGGACCGGCGCGTCGACGACGGCGTACCGGTACGCGACGTACGCCCCGCCCGCGAGGAGGGCCGCGAGGACGAGCCGCTTCACGGCGACGGCGTCAGGCCTGCGAAGCGTTCAGCGCGCGCTCGTGCGCCCAGCTGCGGATCTGCTTGATCTGCTCTTCCATGGTCACCGCCAGGGGCACGGTGGCCGAGATCATCTTGTACATGTCGTCTTCGTTCAGGGTCCGGTTCTCGGCGTACGCGTCGACGACGCCCGAGACGACGGCCTGCTCGATCTCGGCCCCGTTCCACCCGTTGGTCGCCTTGGCGAGGAACACGAGGTCGAAGCGGCCCACGTCGCACTTGGCCTTCTTGAGGTGGATCGAGAAGATCTGCTTGCGCTCCTCTTCGTTCGGCAGGTCGACGAAGAAGACCTGGTCGAAGCGGCCCTTCCGGATGATCTCGGCGGGAAGGAGGTGGATGCGGTTCGCCGTCGCGGCCACGAACACGAGGGCCGACTTCTCCTGCATCCAGGTCAGGAACCCCGAGAAGATGCGCGACATCGAGGCGTCCTGGCCCTCGCGGTATCCGCCGACGCCCATCTCGATCTCGTCGATCCAGAGCACCGCCGGCGAGACCGCCTCGACCGCGCGCAGCGCGCGGAGAAAGGTCATCTCCGGATTGTCGGTGCCGAAGACGGCGTTCATGTCGAGCCGGAAGAGGGGCAGGTTCCAGAGGGTCGAGATGGTCTTGACGCAGAGGCTCTTTCCGCAGCCGGAGATCCCCATGAGGAGGATCCCCTTGGGGATCGGGATCCCGGCGTCGAGGGCGTCGCGCGAGAAGAGCGCCTGGCGCTTCAGGAGCCAGGTCTTGAGGACGTTGTAGCCCCCGACGTCGTCGAGCGAGAAGCGCGGCGGCACGAACTCCAGCACGCCCTCCTTGCGCGACATCTGCTCCTTCTCCGCGAGGACCTCGAAGTACGCCGCCTCGTCGAACGTCTTGCGCGAGGCGAAGGTCTTGGAGACGAGGTGCCCGATCTCGTCGGCCGTCAGGCCGCGCATCGCCATGCCGAGACGCCGCATCGAGGCCTCGTCGATCTCGACGCCGAGCCGGCGGCGCAGGTGGCCCTCGAGAAGCTTTCCGATCTCGGAGTCGTCGGGCAGCTCGTACTCGACGACGTACATCTCCTTCTTCGCCTCTTCGGGGATGGCCAGGCGCGGCGACACGAAGAGCACGTGGCGGCCGCGGTCCTTGAGCGCCCGGTAGAGATCGCGCATCCGGCGGACGACGTCGGGGTGTCCCTCGCCCCCCGTCGGAAAGTCCTTGAGGAGGTAGAAGCCCTTGCCGCTCGCGTTCAGGATCGCCTCGAGCGCCTTGACGGGGTCCCGCGTTCCGGGCACCGGAGCGCCGTCCACGACCAGCCCCTCGACGATCGACCACACGCCGTACGGGCAGGGCGCGCCGTAGAACGTCTTGGCGAGATGCTGCGCGAGGCGCTCGACGCGCGACTCCTCCCACGACAGCACGTAGAGCAGCGGGTGGCCGCCGAGCAGGGCCTTCCGGATCCGCTCCATCGCCTTCGAAGGCGCAGCGATCAGAGGCGACGTCGCGGCGGTGCTCATGGCGGGGATTGTAACGCGCCTTGCGCGGCGGGCCGGTTACAATGGCCGCGCATGGCCAACCCCGAACATCAGCGGCTCCTGCTGTCGCCGGAGTGGAACGACTGGCGCGTCAAGAACCCCAACGTCACGCCCGACCTGACGGGCGCGGAGCTCGCGGGCCGGGACCTTTCCGGCAAGGACCTCAAGCGCGCCGACCTGACGCGCGCGGACCTCTCGAAGGCCAACCTGGCCGGCGCGGACCTGACGCGCGCGACGCTGCGCAACGCGAAGTTCGCCGGCGCCCAGGCGGCCGGCGCCGTCCTCGAGCACTGCGCGCTCGACTTCCTCGACTTCTCCGGCGTGTTCTTCGCGGGCGCGCGCTTTCGCTCGGCCTCGCTCCAGAGCGTCGCGCTCGTCGGGACCGACCTCGCCGGCGCGGACCTCTCGTTCACCCGCCTCGAAGGCGCCGACCTCTCCAACGCGAACCTCGCCGGGGCCGTCCTGCGCGACGTCAACTTCCGCGGGGTGAAGGTCGCCGGCGCCCACTTCGACGGGGCCGACCTCTCCCGCGCGGTCTTCGAGGGCGTCTCGGCCGTGCGCGGCTCCTTCCCCAACGCGAACTTCAGCGGCGCCAACCTCAAGACGGCCGACCTGACGGGGGCGGACCTGCGCAAGGCCAACTTCGCGGGCGCGATCCTCCGGCAGGCCGCCCTGAACGCGGCCGATTGCGAGCGCGCCGAGTTCACCGACGCCGACCTGGAGCTCGTCTCGGCGGTCGAAGCGAACTTCACGGCGGCCGGTTTCGACCGGGCCAGGGTCCGCAAGGCCGACCTGCGGCGCGCCATCTTCCTCGACGCCGGCGGCTCCGACGTCAGTTTCTCGGAAGCGAAGCTCACGGAGGTCGACCTGCGCTCGGCGCGGTTCGAAAAGGCGAGCTTCCAGAACGCGGACCTCTCGAAGACCGTGTTCCGGCGGGCCAATCTCAAGCCGTACTCCTTCGTCGGCGCGTCGTTCTCGGGCGCCGACCTCGGCGAGGTCCAGGCCGAAGGCGTCAACTTCTCGCGGGCGGACCTCTCCCTCGGCAGCTTCCGCCAGGCCAACCTGAAGCGCGCCGACTTCAGCCAGGCCAAGGGCTTCGACGCCGACCTCTCCGGCGCCCTCCTGATCGGGGCCAACTTCACCGGCGCGAGCCTGCAGGACGCGGACTTCCGGTTCGCCCGCGCGATCGGGGCCAACTTCACCGACGCGGACCTGAAGGGCGCGGACCTCGCCAACTCCGACTTCTCCGAGGCGATCTTCAAGAAGACGAAGTTCTGGGGAGCGACCGCGCGTCGGGCCAAGCCGCCCAAGGGCCACGGCCTGCTCTTTTCCCTGTCGACCTCGTTCTCGAAGGCCAAGGAGAAGAAGACCAAGGCCCTCGACGAGAAGGAAGCCAAGCGCCAGAAGCGGATCGCCGAGCTCGAGGCCGAGGCGACCAAGAAGGCGCCGCACCTGACCGGCCGGAGGTAGGCCGGCCTAGGGCTTCTTCGTCGGCGCGGGCGTCGGGGGCGTCACGGCCCGGGCGAAGGCCGCGCCGAGCTTGCCCGAGACGTCGCCCTCGAGCACGAACCCTCCCGGGCGCGAGGACACGGTCGCGACGAGCTCGCCGGCGCGCGGCCGCAGGCTGATCGTCCACGGCGGCCCCGTCTTCGTCCGGACGATGACCGTCGAGGCCGGCGGCGGCAGCGCCTTGACCGCGGCGTCGTCGACGAACCCCTTGCTCTTCAACGCCGCGATCGCGGCCAGGACGTCGTCCGCGGCCGAGGCGAGGACGGGCTTTCCGCCGGCCGTCCAGCCCGTGGCGTCGCGGGTCAGGGTGTGCTTGTCGGTCTGGAAGTCGGCCTCGACCGACGTCACGTCGCCCCGGTTGAAGGCGACGAGGCTCGTGCTGCGGAACGCCTCGGACTCCTTGGAGAGCTCGGCGACGATCTCCTGGTCCACCGTGAGGACGCGGCCGTCCCTCCGCGCGTAGACCGAATTCCCGTCCGAGCGGGTCGCCCCGAAGTCGACCGACGTCACGGCGCCCTTCTCCCCCGTCAGGCTGACGCGGTAGAGGGGCGGCTGGAGCGACAGCGCGGCGAGGTCCTCCCCGCCGTGCAGGAACTCGAGCGTCCGGAGGCCCGTCAACTGGCCGGCGAACCGGTCCGCTTCGGCGACGTCGGCGAGGTCCGCGACGGGCTCCGAGAGCCACCAGGTCCCGTCCCGCCGGAAGAGGACGAGGCGGCCGCGGCCCCGGAAGATCTCGATGCGGCTGACGTCGGCGGCGCGCCCGCCGAAGACGTCGCGGCTGCGGAAGTCGTCGACCGGCTTCTTGACGGCGGCCAGGGCCGACGACGGCACGAACAGCACCGTCGACTGGCCCGCCACGCGCGCGGCGGTGATGTCCGTGCCCGGGATGTCGACGCCGAATTCGATCGTGCGCGTCTTCACCGCCGACGGCTCGTCGGCGTCGGTCCAGACGAGCTTCGCGGTCGCGACCGGGTGGTCGAGGCCGTAATCCTGCGGCCTCGCCTCGGCCGAGTCGACCGAGGCCTGCTTCAGCTCCGTCAGCTCGCCGGCGGCGCTGTTCACGGCGAAGGTGTCCGCGGGATAGGCATCCGGCTTGACCAGCCGCCACGGAGCCGCGCCGTCGGCCCGCGCGAGCTCGACGATCTCCGGGCCGCGCGTCAGCGTGAGGCCCGTCAGCCGGTCCTCGGGGAGGTCCCAGTAGAGGTTGCCCTTGCGCTGGCGCTCGGCGGTCGAGGGCATCTTGCGCTCGAAGAGGAAGATGAACGCGAAGAGCGCCGCCACGAAGGCCGTGAGGGCGAGGAGCTTGCGCGCGGACACGACGGGATCAGTCCCTGCGCCGGTACCAGACCCAGAGACCGAGGAGGATGGCGAGGCCCGGGAGGCCGGCGATCGCGAAGATGCCGATCCGCCGGACCTGCGAGTCGGTCAGCGAAAGCGATGCCTGCTCGATGGTCTTCGGCGCGATGCCGATCTGCTTCTCGCTGCCGGTCAGCCAGTGGATCGCGTTGGCGAGCAGGACGCCGTTGCCTCCGTTGGCGATCGAGCCGTCGCCGGCGAAGCGGGAGTTCCCGATGACGACGAGGCGCGGGACCTTCCCGTCGGCCTTCTTCTCGTCGGCCGGGCCGACCGCGACCGCGATCGAGACGGGACCGGGCGTGTCGCCGGCCTCCTTCTGGATGGCGCCGTTGCCCTCGGCGAGGGCCTTGAGGTTCGTCTCGCCCCAGCCCTCCGGCGAGGTCTCGACGAGCATCGTCTCGGCGATGCCCTCCGGAGGCTTCTCCGCCTTCGTCACCGACCGCGCCAGCGGGAAGACCACCGGGAGGTCCTCGGCCGAGAGCGGCTTCACGATGGGATGGCTACCGTACTTGTTCGCGAGGACCGTCTCGGCCCCCACCATCGGCAGGGCGTTCGACGGATCGACCACGATGTCGTTGCCGAGCCGGAGGCCGTACTTGCCGAGGAGCGCGGCGAAGCCGAGGTCCGGCGGCGGCGCGCCCGGGCCGGGAAGGACCGGGTCGAGCAGGATCAGGGCATGGCCGCCCTCCGCCAGGTGCTTCTCGAGGGCGCCAGACTCCGGGGCGAGGAACGCGGTCCGCGGCCCGGCGACGACGACGACGTCGGTTCCCGCCGGAAGGTCGTCCTTGCCGAGCGAGGCCCAGGTCGCGACCGTCATGTTGTCGCGCTCGAGCAGCTGCTTGGCCTCCGAGTAGCCGCGCCCGCGCTCGCTCGACTCGAGCGACGCTTCGTTGTGGCCCTGCGTGAACACGATCCTGGGCTGTTTCTCCTCGGAGACCGCCAGGATCGCCGACGTGAACGCCTCCTCGCCCTTGAAGGCCTTGATCGTCGGCGTCCCGCCCATCTGGGCGGCGGCGAAGTCGAAGTCCGCGAGCTTGTCCTCCTCGACGTACTTCTTGCGGTCGCCCGAGCGGAAGACCACGGTGTTCTGGCGGACGCCGAATTCCTTGAGCAGGGCCTCGGCCCGGGCCACGTTGCGCGTCGGGTCGAGGTACTCGACCTCGATCTTCGGCGAAATCGCCTGGTAGCGCGAGAGGAGCTCGCGCACCGGCTGATAGAGCCTCGCACCGGACGTCATGAAGACGGTGACGCGCACGGGTTTCTTGAGTCCCGCCAGGACCTTCCGCGTCTGCTCCGAGATCGAGTAGATCCGGGTCGAGGTCCAGTCGCCGCGGGCCCAGTGACGGGCCGACAGGTAGTTGATCCCGACGAGCAGCGCCACGCCCAGAACGACCGCGACGGCGGACGTGCCCGCCCGGACGGCCCGGGCCTTCACGGGGTCTCCTTCTTGGCCGAGACCGACACGGTCGTCAGGAAGAGGAAGAAGATCGTGGCGGAAACGTAGTAGACGACCCGCCGCGTGTCGACGACGCCGCGCGCGAAGTCCTCCATGTGCTCCCACACGTTGAAGTAGGCGAAGAACTCCCGCTTGTCGGGGTCGTTCACGGCGGACTGGAGGAGCCCGCCCGAGAAGATCACGATCAGCATCGCGAAGGCGAAGATGGCGGCGACGATCTGGTTCTTGGTGAGGGTCGACGCGAAGAGGCCGACCGAGAGGAAATAGCCGCCCATCAGCGCGACGGCGAGGTAGGCCGCGGCGACCGGCCCGAGGTCGATCGGCGTCTGCCAGCGCAGGATCGCCACGTACGCGAGCGTCGGGATCCAGAGCGTCAGGAAGAACCCGAGCGCGCCGAGAAACTTGCCGAGCACGACCGTCCCCTCCGACACCGGGGACGTCAGGAGCATCTCGAGCGTGCCGGACTTGCGCTCCTCGGCGAACAGACGCATCGCGATGATCGGCACGACGAAGAGGTTGAAGATCCAGAAGTACGTGTTCGAGAAGAGGAGGATCAGCGCCTGGCCCTTGGGGGCCTGCGGGGAGTTGAGGAAGTTCACGATGATCGTGAAGATGAAGCCGTTCATCAGGAGGAACGCGGCGAGCACGACGTAGGCGAGCGGCGACAGGAAGTACGCGCGCCACTCCCGGCCGACGATGGCGAAGAGCTTCCTCACGACGGCCGGCCCTCCCCTTCCGCCGCCGGCGCGGCCTCGGGCCCGGGCGCGTCGGCTTCCGGGGCCGCGGCGTCGCGCCGCGTCAGGCGGACGAAAACGTCCTCGAGGGACATGGCCTCGCGGGCGAGCTCGCGCAGCACCCAGCCCTTCTCGACCGCCAGGCGGAAGACGTCCTCGCGCGGGTCCGTGCCCTGCAGGCACGTCAGCCGCGCGCGCGTCTCGCCCGGCGCGGCCTCGAGATCGACCGCCGAGACGCCCGGAAGGCCGGCGAGGGCCTCGCGCGCGTCGACGGCGCCGCGGAGGACGGCCCGCACGACCGGCGTGCCGGCGAGCTTGCTGCGGAGCTCCGTCGGCGTGCCTTCGGCGACGATGCGTCCGCGGTCGATGATGAGGACGCGGTCGCAGACCGCCTCGACCTCCGGCAGGATGTGGGTGGAGAGCAGGACCGAGCGGTCCTTGCCGAGCTGGCGGATCGTCTCCCGGATCTTGATGATCTGGACGGGGTCGAGCCCGATCGTCGGCTCGTCGAGGATCAGGACGCGCGGGCGATGGACGAGCGCACCGGCGAGCGCCGTGCGCTGCCGGAAGCCCTTGGAGAGGTTCTCGATCCTCCGCCCCGCGACCTCGCCCAGCAGGCACTGGTCGATGGCCTCGGACACCCGGGCCTTGACCTGTCCCCGCGGGACGCCTTCCAGTCGCGCCCGGAACGCCAGGTACTCGCCCACCCGCATCTCCGTGTAGGCGGCGGCGGACTCCGGCAGGTACCCGAGCGAGCCGCGCGCCGCGTTCGGCTGGGTCACGACGTCGAAGCCCGAGACCCGCGCCGTTCCCGAAGTCGGCGGGAGGAACCCCGTCAGCACGCGCATCGTGGTGGTCTTCCCGGCGCCGTTGGGCCCGAGGAAGCCGACGATCTCGCCCTCCCGCACGGAGAAGGTGACGTCGTCCACCGCGAGCCGCGTCGGGTAGCGCTTCGAGAGGTTTTGAACTTCGATCATGCGAGCTTCGGGGAAACCGCGTTAAGAAATCGCGGAAGGATAATGCATATTCCCGAAAAACCGGGTCGCGTATCATTCGCGGCGTGATCGCGGTCGAGAACGTCTCGAAGACCTACGGCCGCTTCGGTCGGCGAACCCGGGCGCTCGACGGCGTTTCCCTGGAGGTCCGGAGGGGCGAGACGGTCGGCCTGATCGGCCCCAACGGGGCCGGCAAGACGACGCTGCTGTCGTGCCTGCTCGGGTTCCTGCGCCCGGACTCCGGGTCCATCCGGATCGACGGCCGGCCGGCCGACGACCTCTCGATCCGCGCCCGGACCGGCTACATGCCCGAGCGGCTGGGGTTCGACCGCGACCTGACCGGCTCGGACTTCCTCGAGTTCCACTGGCGGCTGTCGGGCGGCGACTCCGGGCGGACCGACGCCGAGGTCCGGGACGCGGCGGCGCGGGTCGGCCTCGAGCCCGGCGCCCTCGCGCGCAGGCTCCGCACCTACTCGCGCGGGATGCTCCAGCGGATCGGCGTCGCCCAGGCGACGCTCGGCCGGCCCGACCTCCTGTTTCTCGACGAGCCCGCCTCGGGCACCGATCCCCTCGGCGTCGTCACCGTGCGCGAGCGGATCCTCGAGGCCAAGGCGCGGGGCGCGACGATCGTGCTCAACTCCCACCAGCTTCCCGAGGTCGAAAAGGTCTGCGACCGCGTCGTCTTCATCGATCACGGCCGGCTGGCGCGCTCCGAGACGCTGACCGGGGAGGCCGCCTCGAGACGCCGCGCCGCGATCCGCGTCGACCCGGCGGACGCCGCCCGGGCGGCCGAGGTCCTCGGGCGCGAAGGGATCTCCGTCGAGGCCGGCGACGGCGGCCTGCTGCGCCTGGCGGACGCCGGGCCCGCCGAGATCGCGCGGGCGGTCAAGGCCCTCGCGCTCGCCGACGTCGCGGTGCGCGAGGTCCGCTCCTCCGCCGAGCTCGAGGAGCTCTTTCGCGAGGCGCCCCCGTCGTGACCGAGATGGTCCGCCGGTTCCTGCGGCAGAAGTCGCGCAGCGCCGGAACGCTCGTCGTGCTCGTCCTCTTCGCGGTCGCGTCGGCCTTCACGATCGCCGCGTCCGGAGGACAGGCGGGCGCCGACGGGCGGCGCCGGATACCTCGTCCTGTTCGTCCTCGCCGCGGCGTCGGTCTCCCGGGACGCCTCGAGCGGGGCGCTCCAGATGATCCTCGTCCGCCCGATCCGGCGCACCGACTATCTCTTCGGCCGCTACCTCGGCATCCTCTTCGCGTTCGCCGCCTTCCTCGTGGCCTGCGCGCTGTTCGCGGTCGTCGTGAAGGCCGCCGTGCACGATTCCGGGCCGCCGCTCGAGCCCGCATGGATGGTCGCCAACGTCGGCTACGGCATCCTCCACGCCGCCCAGACGGCGGCGATGCTGATCTTCTTCTCGACGTTCCTGCCCGGTTACGGCGACGTCATCGCCGTCGCCTGTCTCCAGATCCTGCTTTCGATCCAGTCCAACGTCGGCTGGTTCCAGAAGGCCGTCGAGGCCGGCCGGCGCGAGATCCTGGCGCAGGTCGCCTGGGAGCGCGTGTTCCGGGGAGAGCCGGCGGCGCTCTCGGGGGCCGGACGGGGCGTGCTCGCGGCCGTCGTCCTTCTCTGCGCCGCCGCCCTGATCTTCAGCCGACGGGAGTTCGCCTATGGACAGGACTGAGACGGTCCCGGTTCCCCAGTCGCAGTCGCGGCTCTCGCCCGTCCTGCTCTGGGCGCTCGTCGCGGCGGTCCTCTTCCGGATCGTCACGGCGGTCATGGACCGGGGCGGCGCCGAGGGCACGGGCCTCATCCGCTGGCAGCCCCGCGACGAGGCGGCCGCTCGGGCCGCGAAGGCCGGCAAGCCGATCCTCTACGACTTCACCGCGGCGTGGTGCGGCCCGTGCAAGCTCGTCGACCGGGACTGGGAGGCGCCCGAGGTCGCCGACCGGGTCAACGCGGGCTTCGTTCCGGTCCGCGTGGTGGACCGCGCGCGCGAGGACGGGCGCAACGCGCCGGACGTCGACGAGCTCCAGCGCCGCTACGAGATCTCGGGCTTCCCGACCCTCGTCGTCGCCGCGCCGGACGGGCGCCTCATCGGCAAGCACGAGGGCTATCGCAACCGCGCCGCCCTCGTGGAGTTCCTGAAAGAGCCGGGCCGGCCCTAGCGCCCGCCCGCGGCCCCGGGCCGCTCACTCGTCCTCTTCGTCGGCGTCCGCCCGGCCCGCGCCCGATCCGGAGCGCACCGACACCGGGCCGTTCTCGGTCGAGAGCCTCACGAGGGCCGGCCCGTCGCCGAGCTCGATCCGCCGGTGGTCGTCGTCCCAGGTCCGCCGCGCGCCCGCGCATGCCTCGCCGCGGCACTGGAACGGCGAGTGCCCGCGCGACTCCACGACCGCTCCCGACCGGTAGCCCGCGGGGATCGCGAGCGAGACGGGCCCGTTGACGGCGCGGGCGTCGAGGCCGTCGCCGGTCCAGGAGTCGCCGGAGAGCTCGACTTCGATCGGTCCGTTCTCGGTCCGCATCCGCAGCTTGCCGCCCGCGCCCTCGAACTCGATCGGGCCGTTCTGGGCGTGCAGGTCGAGATCGCCCGCGGAATCGTGGACCGAGATCGGTCCGTTGCGCGTGCTCGCGACGACGCGGCCGGACAGCCCCGCGAGGCCGATCGGGCCGTTCTGGGCCGAGATCTCGAGGGACGCGCCGCGCGGCGCCACGACGAGGAGATAGCCGACCCAGTCCTCGTCGGCGGGGCCGCGCACCGTCACCCTGTCGCCGGAGCGCTCGAGCGCGATCGCGGACGAG
The DNA here is from genome assembly GCA_963764715.1 of uncultured Acidobacteriota bacterium. Lineage (GTDB taxonomy): Bacteria > Acidobacteriota > Thermoanaerobaculia > UBA5066 > Gp7-AA6 > DAHUXD01. The sequence goes on along the minus strand of CAVXTP010000002.1, from coordinate 7,069 downwards.
GTCGTCGGCGGACCGGTGCGGCCTTGCACGCCACGATCTCGAAGTCGGTGCGGTCGGCCTCCCGGACGTGGGCGCCGGAGTTGCGGGCCGCCTCGACGTACAGCGTTCCTCCGGCGGGCACGGGGACGGTCAGCCGTTCCTCCGCGCGGGCCGCCGGCCGGTCGCCGAAGAGGACCCGGATGTCGGCGCAGCTCGACGGATTCTCGCCGTCGCGGACCGAGACGTTGCGATTTCTTTGGCCGGCCGTCGCCGCCGAAGCGCACAGCGCGAGGACCGCGGCCGAGGCGAGGACCCGTATCCAGCGTGTCGTCATGGCGACCTCCCGCCTCCGGATACGCCGACCCCGGCCGGAGGTTTCGGCTCAGTCCTCGGCCACGATGACCGGCCCCCCCGTGCGCACGATCGCGACGGCCGAGCCCTCGGCGTCGCTCAGGGGCTTCTCCCACCAGTCCCCGTTCCGGCCGCCGACTTCGGAGTAGGGCCCCGACGGGACGACGCCGACCGAGCGGTTGCGCCCGGACTGCTTGGCGAGGTACATCGCGCGGTCGGCGAGCTTCAACACCTCCGTGAAGGCGAACGTGCGGGTCGAGTCCGGGTACCAGGGGAACGGCGCCCACCCGACCGAGCAGGTCCGGCGCACCTTCTGGCCTCCGCCGATGTCGAACGGCTCCGAGCCCACGGCCGTCATGACGCGCCCCGCGAGGACGTCGCCGCGCGTCCGGTCCGCGTCGCGCGAGATCAGGAGGAACTCCTCCCCGCCCCACCGGATCAGCCGGTCCGAGTCGCGCACCACGCCCGTCAGCCGCCGCGCCATTTCCGCGAGCACGCCGTCGCCCCGGTCGTGGCCGAACTCGTCATTGATCTCCTTGAAGTGGTCGATGTCGACGATGTAGAAGATCAGGTCGCAGTTGCGCGGCCGGTTGGCCGGGGGCGTCGAGTGCACGCGGAGCGTGCGGTTGACGTCGTCCTCGATGACGGTCGAGAAGAAGCGCCGGTTGCGGGCCCCCGTCAGCGCGTCGGTGAAGGAAGCCTCGCGCAGCTCGCGGTTGGCCGCGGCGAGCTCCGCGCTGCGCGCGGCCACGGCCTCCTCCAGCCGCCGCCGCTCGGCCTCGAGGTGCCGCGTGCGCCACCGCACGAAGGCGGTCAGCGCGGCCGCCGCCGCGAGGACCCACAGGGCGCGCGCCCAGACGCTCTGCCACCACGCGGGCCGGACCTCGAGCGTGAAGACGGCCGGCGTCACCGACACCTTGCCGCGCGCCGAAACGCAGAGCACCTCGAAGCGATAGCGGCCGCTCGGGAGGGCCGGAAAGCGCGCCTCGGTCAGCTCGGTCTCGGTGTACTGGTCGACGAGCCCCGCCATGCGGTGGCGGTAGCGGATCTTGCGCGGCTCGACGTACGTCAGGCCGGCCCAGGACACGCTGACGTTGCGCTCGTTCGGGGGAACCGAAGCCTCCGCCGTCGCGCTGAGCGGGCGGTCGCCGGCGCTGACGTTCGTCAGGACGACGGTCGGAGGGGGCTCGGGGGCCGGCGGAATCCCCGCCTGGGAGCGGATCAGGCCCCGGCTCGAGCCCAGCCACACGGTGCCGTCGGGCTCCGCCAGGAACGCATTCTGATCCAGGTCCTCGCTGATCATGCCGTCGAGCCGCCCGTACCGGGCGACGAGCGTCCAGTCGGCGCCGTACACGTCGGCGCCCGACCCCGTGCCGATCCACATCGCTCCCGCGGCGTCCCGGCCGACGAGGACGACCTTGTTCGAGACGAGGCCCGTCGACGCATCGATGGGCCGGACCGTGAGGCGGTCCCCCTGCAGGATGATCCTGGCCGCGCCGATCGCTTCGCGGTAGGCGATCACGAGGCTGCCGTCGGACGCGAAGGCGATCGAGGAGACGAAGTCCTCCTTCAGGCCGTCGCGGACGGTGAACTTTCGAGGCGCCGGCCCGTTGACGCGGAGGACGCCCTGCTTGCTGGCGGCATACAGGACGCCGGACGGGTCCTCGGCGAAGCCGCGGATGTTGTCCGGCTTTTCCCGCCCGATCGTCACGCGCTCGAGCCGGTCGCCGCCGCGCCGAAGCCGGTAGAGGCCGCTGACCGCGCCCACCCAGATCTCGCCGTCGGGCCGGACGTGGATCGCCGCGACGCGGAATTGCTCGGGCGAAACGTCGTCGGCCGGAAATCGCCGGAGCTTTCCGTCGGGCGAAAAGCGCGTCACGCCTCCGGGCCACGAGCCGGCCCAGATCGTGCCGTCCTCGCCGGCGGCGAGCGCGTTGACGGTGTTGCCCGCGAGGCCGTCGGAATCGTGGTAAACGCGCACCGCGCCGGTCTTCGGGTCGATGCGGCTCAATCCCTGCTCGGTGCCGACCCAGACCGCGCCCGGTCCCGAGGCCGACTTCTCGCGCGCCACGGCCCACACGACCTCGTGCGACAGGCCGTCCGCCGCCGACCAGCTGGTGAACTGTCCGTGCCCGACGCGTCGCGCGAGGCCTCCTCCGAGCAGCCCGATCCAGAGCGAGCCCTCCCGGTCGACGATCGCGGCGAGCGCCGTCTCGACCGCGAGGCCCTCCCGGCGGCCGATCAGCCGCCACGAAGCGCCCTCGCGGACTGGCGAGTCCCTGCACCGTCGGAACCAGGATCTCTCCGCGGTCGTCGAGGCCGAGGCGCCCGACCTCGCTCGACTCGGGAAGCCCCTCGTCGGCCCGCTCGAAGCGCTGGGCGCCCCGCGGGAGGACGAACAGCCGCTTGACCGTGCGGACCCAGAGGCGGCCCGCGGTGTCGGTCCGGACGTCGTCGAGAGTCTCGTCGGAGGGAAGGCCGCGCGGGCGCCCGAACTCCACTGCCCGACCCGACTCCTTCCGGTAGAGCGAGGCCGCTGCGCGAGAAGTACAGGGCGCCTCGCCGGGTCGACGTGCACGGCGCTGACCGGCCCCGAGCCGAGCGAGTTGGCTTCCTTGTCGAACTTGAAGCGGTCGTCCCGGCCCGAGTAGAGGCCGCGATCGGTCCCGACGTACACCGTCCCGGTGGCGTCGGACGCCACGCCCTGGTGGCCGACGGCGAAGACCCCGAGGCCCTCCTTCTCGCCGAGAACGACGAACCGCCCGCCCTGGTACCGCGCGAGGCCCCCGCCGGTCGCGACGTAGAACCGGCCGTTCGCCGTCTCGTGGACCTGGTAGATGCGCAGGCGCGGCAGCCCGTCCTCGTGGCCGAACTTGCGGAAACGACGGCCGTCGTATCGGAAGAGGCCGTCGTCGGTTCCGACCCAGATGTAGCCGACCCGGTCCTGGATCACGCATTCGACCGACAGGTCCTCGAGCCCTTCCTCCTTGGTGTACGTCCGGAACTCGAAGCGGCCCTCGAAGGGCGCGACACCCGTCGCGGCCGGCGGGGCCGCGACGAGCGCGTACGCGGCCAGAAGCGTCAGACCCCCGGCGAGAGCCGCGAGTCGGCTCGAAGCGTTTCGTCTCGAGGAGTTCGGCACGGTTTGAGCGCGCGAGCTAGGGAATCTCCGTCGCATTATAGGGGGTCGCCGCGCGCTCCTCGGGCGCGAGCGCCGAACAGGAATCGGGCCGGTGACGCTCGAGGGGCTGCGCCGGATGTCCGCCGGGGTTCCCTCGGCGATGATCCGCCCTCCCTCGCGTCCGCCGCCGGGGCCGAGCTCGATGATCCAGTCGGACGCCTCGAGGAAGCCGAGGTGGTGCTCGACGGCGAGCACGGAGTGGCCGCGCGCGATCAGCCGGCGCAGCGTCGCGAGCAGCCGGTCGACGTCCCTGCGCGTGCAGGCCCGTCGTGGGCTCGTCGAAGAGAAAGAGGGCGCCGCGGGTCGACGCGGGCCGGATCCCGAGGAAGGCCGCGAGCTTCAGGCGCTGCGCCTCGCCGCCCGAGAACGTGGCCGTCGGCTGCCCGAGGCGCATGTACCCGAGGCCGGCCTCGCGCAGCGGCTCGAGCCGCCGGACGATCTTCTCCTCCCCGGCGAAGAAGACGGCCGCGTCGTCGATGGTCATCTCGAGGACGTCGTCGATGTTCTTGCCCCGCAGCCGCACGGCGAGGACGCGGCTCTGGAACCGGCGGCCGTCGCAGACGTCGCAGCGCACCGTCACGTCGGCCAGGAACTGCATGTCGATCGTCTGCCAGCCGGTCCCGCGGCAGGCCTCGCAGCGGCCGCCGGCGGAGTTGAAGGAGAAGTCGCGCGCCGAGATGCCGCGCGACATGGCCTTGCCGGACTTCGCGAACGTCTGGCGGATCTCGTCCCAGGCCTTCGTGTAGGTCACGGGATTGGAGCGCGCCGAGCGGCCGAGGGGGCTCTGATCGACGAGCAGGAGATCGGAGATCGACGCGAGGCCGTCGATGCGGTCATGCTCGCCGACGTCGAACTGCGCGGCGCCCTTGACCCGGCGGGCATAGGCGTTGTGCAGCACGTCCCGCACCAGCGTCGACTTGCCCGAACCCGAGACGCCGGCGACCGACACGAGCCGGCCGAGTGGGATGCGGACCGTCAGGTCGCGCAGGTTGTTCTGCCGCGCGCCGACGATCGTGACGACTCCCTCGGCCCGCCGGAAGGGAACCACCCGCCGGCCGAGATCGACTGTCGTTCTTGCTTCTCGCCTGCCTCCTGCCTCCTGCCTCCCGCCGCCCGCCTCCTGCCGCCTGGCGCCGGATGTCTGCCTCGCGCGCAGCAGCTCCCCCGTCGCCGACCCCTTGAGGCGCGCCAGGGCGCCCGGGCGGACCCTCGAAGAGCACGTGGCCGCCGAGGCTCCCGGCGCCGGGGCCGAGGTCGATCACGTGGTCTGCGGCCTCCATGGCCTCCGGGTCGTGCTCCACGACGACGACCGTGTTGCCGCGATCGGCGAGGCGCCGCAGGATCCGCAGGAGGCGGCGCGTGTCGATCGCGTGCAGGCCGATCGTGGGCTCGTCGAGGACGTAGAGGGTGCCGGTCAGGGAGCCGCCGAGCGCGGACGCGAGCCCGATGCGCTGGGCCTCGCCGCCGGAGAGCGTCCGGGCCGGACGCGAGAGGGACAGGTAACCGAGGCCGACCTCGTTCATGTAGCGCACCCGCGCGGTCACCTCGGCCAGGACGGAGCCCAGCCGCTCCTGCTCGGCCGGCGTCGTCGTCAGCTCCGCGAAGAGCGCCTGGGTCTCCGCGAGGGGCAGGTCCGCGAGCTCGGCGATCGTCCGGCCCCGGAAGCGGACCCAGAGGGCCGGCAGCGCCAGGCGCGTCCCCCCGCAGGCGTCGCACGGGGTGTAGGCCCGGTAGCGCGCGAGCAGGACCCGGACGTGGATCTTGTAGCGCTTGGTCTCGAGCCAGTCGAAGAAGCCTTTCACACCGTAGAAGTCGCCCCGCCCCTGGATCAGGACTTCGCGCTCGTGCGCCGAGAGGCGCGAGACCGGAACGTCCGTCCGCACCGAGTAGCGCCGGCAGGCGCGGAAGAGATCGTCGTAGGCCGACTCGTACGCGGGCGTGTTCCACGGCGCGACGGGCCGCTCGGCGAGCGTGAGGCTGCGATCGGGGATCGCCTTCTCCATGTCCACGCCGATGACGCGGCCGAAGCCCTGGCAGGCGGGACACGCGCCGAGCGGGGAGTTGAACGCGAACATCGGCGGCGTGGGGTCGCGGAACTCGCGCCCGCACCGCGGGCAGTGAAGGCCGCGCCGGAAGACGCGCACGCGCTCCTCGAGACGAGCTTCGAGCGTTCCCGCCAGAGCGAACGCCGATTCGGCGGCCGCGGCGATCTCGGGCCGCGCCGCCTCGCCGACGACGAACCGGCCGACGACGATCGGCAGCCGTCCCTGCGGGTCGAGCAGCCCCTCGGCGTCATCCCCGATCTCGATGGTCTCCCCTTCCGGCGAAACGGCGCGGAAGAAGCCGCCCCGCCGGTACTCGGCGAGCCGGGCCGCGTCGCTCTTGCCCCGCTTTCGGCGGCCTCCGGCCGGCGCGGCCGGGTCCTTCCACTCACCGGCGCCACGAGCGTCGCGCGATGGCCCGCCTCGGAGGCGCACAGCTCCTCGACGGCCCGGTCGACGCCTCCGGGCACGGCGGCCTCGCCGCAGTCGGGGCAGAAGGTCGTCCCCCCGTGAGCAAAGAGGAGCCGGAGCGCGTCGTGGATCTCGGTCTGCGTCCCGACGGTCGAGCGGGCGTTGCGCACGCCGTTCTTCTGCTCGAGCGCGATCGCCGGCGGCACCGGCTCGATCGAGTCGGCGTCGGGGCGGTCGAGCCGCTCGAGGAACTGCCGCGCGTAGGTCGAGAGCGACTCCGCGTACCGGCGCTGCCCCTCGGCGTAGAGCGTGTCGAAGGCGAGCGAGGACTTCCCCGACCCCGAGACGCCGGTGATGACGGTCAGCTGCCCGATGGGGATGTCGACCGAGATGTTCTGGAGGTTATGGGTCCGCGCTCCCCGGATCCGTATGGGAGAGGGACGGGCCTCTCTGGGTGGCTTCTTCAAACCGCCGAATCTACCAGAGTCGGAGGGGCGGCGGCAGGCGGAGGAGTTACTGCGTTCCCGCGGAACCTCCGCCGCCGTGCATCGGGCACGCCGTCGTCGGCGCGGTCCCCTCGATGAAGACCTCCGTCATGGTGCGGGGACAGCCGGGTGACGCGAGGAAGCCCGTGTCGGGATCGATCTCGGCCGTCACGATGTCGGAGGGGACGGGAAACGGCTCCGCGAAGTACTGGGCGGGCACGGAGCGCGAGAAATCCGCGAAGACGGGCACGGCTGCCTGCGTGCCCGAGAGATTCAGGCCGCGGTTGTCGTCGTACCCGACCCAGACGACGGAGAGAAACCTCGGGGAGAAGCCCACGAACCAGGCGTCGCGCCCGTCGTTGGTCGTGCCGGTCTTCCCGGCGAGCACGCCGGTCAGGCCGCGGGAGCGCGCCCCGGCCCCCGTTCCGCGGGTGGCCGCGCCCTGGAGGACCGAGTTCACCAGGAACACCGCGTCGGCCGGCAGCGCCGGCGCGAGCTGCGTGGCCTTCCGGTCGAGGACGCGCCCGTCGCCCGTCATGACGCCGACGATGGCGTTGGGGGCGACGCGCACGCCGCTGTTGGCGAGCGCGCCGTAGGCACCGGCGATCTCCATCGGCGAA
>CAVXTP010000001.1:0-101531 GCA_963764715.1 uncultured Acidobacteriota bacterium | reverse complement strand
CGATACTTGCTCGGATTCTTCAAAATCGCGCCAAGCATTCGTCCGACTTCCTCGTATCCCCGTCGCAATGTCTCCCTCGTCGGCTCATCGAGATAGCCGCAATCGGCCGCGAAGTCGACCCAGACCAGCGTCTCGGCTACTTCGCCATCGGCGTCAGCAAGTCGATTGGCTAAAAGGTTCGGGTACCTCCGCTTGCGAAAGCCCTCGGCGACATTGGCCGCTACGCCTCGGGAAGAGCGGCGGATCTGATCTGTGAGAGAGAACTGCTCCGCCCTCGGAAAGCGCTTCGAGGCCTCGAAGATGCGCATTGCGAGGCCGTAGGCCTTTTGGAAAACCACCAGGTCCCGGTGCCCGTCCGCCAAGACTTCTCCTCCTAATTAATTGTCGCGAGGAGAGTGTCTCTTGGGGCGTCCTGCCTCCTGCTTCCCGCCTGCTGCCTCCTCGACCTCGATCTCCTCCGGCACTCTCCGGCGCCTCCGGATGTGCTTGAGGCGGCGCTTGCGGCCTTTCTCGCGCCACTTCGCATAGGCCTTCTCCACGCTCGGGTGGCGCTGGCGGAAACGGCGCAGGGCGCGGCGCAGGCGCGGGGAGACGAGGGAGAAGAAGAGCGCCGAGAGGAAGAAGAAGACGACCTGGGGCATGACGGGGACGAGAATCCCGATGACGCCGAGAATGAAGAAGGCGATGCCGAGCACGATGTTGCGCGTCGTGCGGCGCTGGATCGGCGTGGGGCCGCGCTCGGGGCTCACGCGGGCGCCCTCACGGCCTTGATCAGGTTCGTGCTTCCGCAGACGCCCATCGGGACCCCGGCCGTGATGACCGCGGTCTCTCCGGGCTTCAGCAGTCCGCGGCCCGCGGCGAGGCCCGGGGCGCGCTCGAGCATCGCGTCGGTGGTCGGCCCTCCTTCGGCGACGAGCGGTATGACGCCCCACACCAGGGCGAGCCGCCGGGCGGTCGCCGGAAGGGTCGAGAGGGCGAGGATCGGCCGGCGCGGGCGGTGCCGCGCCACGAGGCGCGCCGTGGCGCCCGACTCCGTCCACGCGACGATGACGCCCGCGCCGATGTGCTCGGCGAGCTCGCACGCGGCGCCGGCCACGGCCTCCGGCAGGCTCTGCAGGCTCCGGTCCTCGAACCGGCGCATCCAGGCCTCGAACGGAAACGCCGCCTCGGTGTCCTCGGCGATGCGTCGCATCGTGGCGACGGACTCCACGGGAAAGCGGCCCGCGGCCGTCTCCTCCGAAAGCATCACGGCGTCGGTGCCGTCGAGGATGGCGTTGGCGACGTCGCCGACCTCGGCGCGCGTCGGGCGCGGGCTGTCGACCATCGAGAGCAGCATCTGGGTCGCGGTGATGACGGGCTTCCCCGCGCGGTTGGCCCGGTCGATCAGCATCTTCTGGAGGAGGGGCACGTGCTCGAGCGGCGTTTCGACACCGAGGTCCCCGCGGGCGACCATCAGGCCGTCCGACGCCGCGAGGATCTCGTCGATGCAGGCGAGCGCCTCGTGCTTCTCGATCTTGGCGATGATGGGAGTCGACGCGCGCCGCTCGTCGATGAACCGACGCGCCTCGAGGATGTCGGCGGCGCTTCGGACGAAGGAGAGCGCCACGTAGTCGACACCCTGGGCGATTCCGAAGGCGAGGTCGTCGCGGTCCTTGGCCGTCAGCCCCGGCGCGGCGATCGAGCGGTGGGGCAGGTGGATCCCCTTGTGCGAAGAGATGATCCCCCCGGCGATCACGCGGCACCGGATGTCGACGGTGTCGATCGCCTCGACCCGGAGCTCCACGTCGCCGTCGGAGAGCAGCAGCGCATCGCCCGGCCGGACGCTCCGGACGAGGTCCGGGTAGCCGAGCGAGACTTCGCGCGCGTCGCCGGGGACCGGGCGCTGCGTCAGAGTGAACGCCGCGCCGGGGTCGAGCCGCACGGCGCCGCCGGCGACGCCGCCGATCCGGATCTTGACGCCCCCGAGGTCCTGGAGGACCGCGATCGGCCGCCCGATTTCATCCGAGATCCGCCGGACGGTCGAGAGGACCGCGGCGTGCTCCTCGTGGGTCCCGTGCGAGAAGTTGAGGCGCGCGACGTCCATTCCCGCGTCGGCCAGGCGGCGCAGGGTCTCGGGTGAGCGCGACGCGGGCCCGATGGTACAGACGATCTTCGTGCGGGGCATCGAGCCGCCTAATCTAGCGCAGAAGAAAAAGCCGCCGCCCGACCGCTCGGACGACGGCTCGCGGTTCCCGGGGTTGACCGCGCTACGGCTTGGGCGTGATCGCCTTCTGGACGTCCTCGGCCGCCTTCTTCGCGGCCTCCGCCGTCTTGTCGGCGGCCTCTTTGGCCGCATCGGCGGTTTTCGCCGCCGCGTCCTTCGCCGCGTCGCCCGCCGCCTGGCCGGCCTCCTTGGCCTTGTCGGCGGCGTCCGTCGCGACCTCCTTGGCCGCCTCGGCCCCTTCCTTCACGGCCTCGCCCGCCTTCTGCGCCGCCTCGGACGCGGCCTGGCCGGCCTCCCTGGCGGCGTCCTTCGCGGCCTGGCCGGCGTCGGACGTCTCCGCTTTCTTGCATCCGGCCGAGAGTCCCGCCGTCAAGACGAGCGCCAGCAGGGAAACCCACGTCTTCCTCATCGCGTTGTTCTCCTTGTCGTGTTGGATCCTTGGCTGCTTTTCTATCACGGCCGCCGGGATCCGGGCGCTTGGTAGGATCCCGTGGCCGCCCAGGCGGCGACCTCCAGTGAAAGCACGCTTCCTGTACCGCGCGATGAAGGCCCGCTATCGGGACCAGGGCGCCGAGATCCGCGCGGTCCTCCGCGAGCTGTCGCCGGGAGACGTGGCCGTCGACGTCGGAGCGAACAAGGGCGCCTACCTCTACTGGATGCGGCGCGCGGTCGGCGCCGAGGGCTCCGTGTTCGCCTTCGAGCCCCAGCCGGGGCTCGCCCGTTACCTCGAGTCCGTCAGCGCGCGGATGCGCTGGAAGAACGTCGCCGTCCGGGAGTGCGCGCTCTCGGATTCGGCGGGCCCGCGGTCCCTTCACGTTCCGGGTTGGGAGAATTCGCCCGGGGCGTCGCTCGAGGAAGCCGTGGCCGCCGCTCCCGGCGCGCGGGTCCGCGAGGTCGCGGCGGACACGCTCGATCACCAGCTCGAGGGCGCGGGACCGGTCGCGTTCGTGAAGGTCGACGTCGAGGGTCACGAGCTCGCCGTCTTTCGGGGAGCGGCGCGGACGCTCGAGGGTTCCCGGCCGACCCTGCTCTTCGAGTGCGAGGCAAGACACCTCGCCGGCCGTTCGCCCCGGGAGGTCTTCCGGTTTCTCGAGGGCTTCGGCTATCGCGGCGGCTTCTTCTCGCCCGACGGGCTCCGGCCGGTCGAGGAGTTCGACCCGGCGGTTCACCAGCGCCGGGGGCCCGGCCGTTTCTGGGAGGCCGCCGGCTACTGCAACAACTTCCTCTTCGCGGCGCGACCTACTTCTTCGCTTCCGGGAGCGGCCACACCCGCGACATCGCGAAGCTGACGACGAGGCCCACGAGGCAGCCGAACAGGACCTCGGCGACCTTGTGGAGCCCGTGCTCGATGCCGGAGAGCTTCGACTGGTGCGTCAGGCCCGCCGCGATCACGATCGCCGCGGTGATCGGCGCCTGCCGCCACATGGTCGGGATGTGAATGACGTAGGACGAGATCAGGACCGTCACCGCCAGGGCGAGGGGGAGCTTCCAGTCGCTCGATCCGCCGACGACGAGAAAGACGAGGCCGACCGCGCAGCCCACGAGCACGTTGACCATGCGGCTGCGGAACATGCGGGCCGCCTCCTTCACCTGCGGGTCGGAGGCCGCGATCATCGAGGCGATCGCCCAGATGGGGTTGGTGTCGGCGACGCGGCGGAGCAGGAACCAGAGAATCGCCGACGCGATGAAGACGTTCAGGGCGAAGCGCACGCCGACGAGATCGTGCTGGACGAAGGACGGCCACTTCATGAGGGATGCCCTGGCGCTCGTCGCGTCAGCCCCGAGGGATCGCGCGTTCGAGGTCCGCGGCGAAGCTCTTCATGATCGACGCCAGGGCCTCGTTCCAGGCCTTCGCCGCCGCCTGCGCCGTGCGGGATTCGAGGGCGACGCGCTCCGTGTAGGTCTTCAGAAGGAGCTCCCGGAGGGGCGCTCCGGACGACGGCGAGCTGAGGACCCGGAACTGGAGGCTGAGGACCGCGACCGGGGAGCTTCCGAGGTCGGCGTAGAGCTCGGTGGCGTGCGCCTCGATCGACGCCGCGAACGGAACGCCTGTTCCGGGAGAGACCACGTCCCGCACGAAGGGCGCGTTGCGCAGGTAGCCGCGGATGGCCGTGGACAGCATCCAGCCCGGCGAGACCGCGAAGCTCGCGTACGGATCGCGCTCGATGCCGTGGTCGCCGCTGCGGTAGACGAAGGACAGCCCGCCGTAGGGCGCCGCGACGTCCACGCGGGTGAGGGCGAGCACCGTCCCGCGCTCGGGGGGCGCGACGGAGGCGAGCGGCGGGCGGATCGATGGCGTAGGACTGCGGGACGAGAGCGGCCTTGGAGACGCACCCGGCGGCCGTCCCGAGTGCGATCGCGAGAGCCAGGAATCGAGTCCGGCGCGCGCTCTCGGCCATCACTTCTTCTCCTTCTGCAGGCCCGACGCGGGCGGAGGCGGCCCTCCGAGAAGGAAGCCCGACGGGTACTTCTTGAGCTCCTCGATGGCCTCGTTCAGATTCCGGGCGGCCTCGCGCGTGCCGGCGAGGGTGTCGTTCAGCGCGTTCACGTCGACCCCCGACAGCTTGTCGAGCAGGACCGTCATGCGGGCGTCGACATTTTCGAGCAGCTTGCCCGTGTTCTGGCCCGAGGGCCTGGAGCTTCATCCCCTCGATGTCGGTGCGCGCGTCCGCGACGAGCCCTTTGACCTCGTTGATCGCGGCCGACGCGTCGACCAGCACCTGATTCGCGTTCTTCGAGATGCCCTGGACGTCGAGCTCGGAGAGCCGCGCAGGGCGGCGTCGGCGGAGACGAGCGTGGCGTCGAGGCTCTTGGAGAGACGGCCGACGTCGAGCTTCTCCAGGTTCGCGAGGGTCCGGTCGACGGATGCCAGCAGCCGGCCGAGCTGGCTCGGCGCCGACGGGACGTAGAAGTACTTCGGCGTCCAGGGGACCTTGAGGGGCGGGTACAGCGTCGGGTCCATCTTCTGCAGCGCGACGATGCTCGAGCCCGTGATGCCGTTGGTCTGGATCACGGCGCGCAGCCCCCCGTCCACGATCTGTTGCATCTCGGTCGCCGAAGTCCTTCCGGAAGGTCGGGGGGATGATTCGCTGGCTCACGCTGCAGCGGACCACGACGCACGTCGGCTGGCCGACCTGGTAGAGGTTCCAGCTGAAGCCGATCTGGGTGACCTTGCCCACGGCGACGCCGCGCAGCTCCACGACGGAGCCGACCGAGAGGCCCTCGACGTCCCCGATCACGTAGGTCTCGAACATGTCCTTCGGTTGGAACGCCTCCCGGATGCCGAAGAGGAAGAGCGCCAGCGAGCACGATCGCCACCCCGACGGTGACGAAGAGCCCGATCCGGAACTGGCTGGCCTTCTCGCTCATGAAGTCGGACTCTCCTTCGTCCCCGCCGCGGCCGGCTCGGCCTGGCGGAGAAAGAACTGGCGGACGTACGGGTCGTCGGAATGGTCTCGCAGGTCCGCGGGCTTTCCTTCGGCGATGATGGTCTTCGTCCGCGCGTCCAGCATGACGCAGCGGTCGGCGATCGCGTAGATGCTCTGGAGCTCGTGGGTCACGACGACGAACGTGATGCCGAGGCCGCGGGACAGCTCCCGGATCGTCTGGTCGAGGCCGGCCGACGTGATCGGGTCGAGGCCCGCCGACGGCTCGTCGAGGAAGAGGATCCCCGGGTCGAGCGCCATCGCGCGGGCGATGCCGGCGCGCTTCTGCATGCCTCCGGAGAGGGCGGACGGTTTCTGCGCGGCCGCCGGCAGCAGGCCCACGAGGTTGAGCTTCGCCATCGCGACGAGGTCCTTCTGCTCGGCCTCGAGGTCGGTGAACTCGTCGAGCGGCAGCCGGACGTTCTCGAGCACGGTCATCGAGCCGAAGAGCGCGCCGCTCTGGTACATCACGCCGAACTTCCGGAGCAGCCGGAGGCGGTCGTCCCCCGTCGGCCGTCACGATGTCGTCCCCCTCGAAGAGGATGCGGCCGGTCGGCGGCCGGTAGAGGCCGATCATGTGTCTTCAGGAGCGAGCTCTTGCCGCACCCCGAGCCGCCGAGGATCACGAAGACCTCCCCGCGGCGGACCTGGAAGGTGAGGTCCTTCTGGATGACCTTCGGGCCGTACGCGATCGTCACGTCGTCGACGTCGATGACGGTCGGGGCCGGCGGTGTGGCGCTCATACGTGCAGCACGTAGGTGATGACGCTGTAGACGGCGTCCACGACGATGATCATGAGGATCCCCGCCACCACGGCGCGGGTCGTCGAGTCGCCGACGGCGTTGGGGCCCTCCTTCGTCTGCATCCCGCGCAGGCAGCCGAGGCCGGCGACGATCGCCCCGAAGACGAACGACTTCGAGACTCCCGACGACGACGTCCCGAACGTGGAGGGCGCCCTCGAGCTGGCCCCAGATCTGGGCGAGCGGGAAGCCCATCGTCAGCATGACGAGGACGCCGCCGAAGACGCCGAGGACCATCGAGTAGGCCGCGAGGACCGGCATCAGCATCGTCCCGGCGAAGACGCGCTGGATCACGAGGAAGCGCATCGGGTCGAGGCCCATCGTCTCGAGGGCGTTCAACTCCTCGTTGACCTTCATGGTGCCGATCTCGGCGGCGAAGGCCGAGCCCGAGCGCCCGGCGAAGATGATCGCCGTGAAGATCGGCGAGAACTCGCGGACCATGACGAGGCCGATCATGTCGGCGATGAAGATCTGGGCGCCGAACATCTCGAGGGGCTGCGCGGCCTCGAACGCGATGACGAGGCCCATGAGAAGACTGATGAGCGAGACGATCGGCAGGGCGTTGACGCCGGCCTTCTCGAAGACGACCGCGACCTCGCGCCAGCGCATGAGGCGCGGACGCCGCAGCACGGCGGCGAACCCCAGGACGACGCCGCCGATGAAGGACATCTGCGCGCCGAGGTCCGCGAACATCGACCGCGTGGCGGCCCCGACCTCGCGGAAGAAGCCTCGCTTCTCCGGCGGCGCCGCCAGCGCGTCGAGAGCCTCCGGCGTCGGAAAGGCCGCCAGCAGCGTCTGGAACTCGGGGCGCAGGCCCTTGACCGGAGCGCGCACGCCGGGCAGCAGCCGTCCCTGCGCGAGCTCGTAGAGCAGGGCCATCCCCGAGACGTCGCCGCGGTCGATGCCGCTCGCGTCGACCTCGAGAGCGGCGGGCCGCGCTCCGCCGAGGGCCTCGAGGATCTGCCGGCGCGCCGCGGCGGCCGTCGAGACGTCGAAGGGGCCGGCGAGAGCGCAGGACGGCGCCCCGTCCCGCGCCCGCTCCCGGGCGCAGCTCGACCGAGGCCGAACCGCGGGAGCTCATCGCGCGAATACTATGACGGCGGCCTGTCGGAGCCTCGCTGGATCGACTACGCTTCGCTTCTCAAGGTGGAGGGAAAGTGGCAGATCGTCGGCTTCGTCTATTGCCAGGAGAGAACGGCGAAGTGAGCGCGGCCCGCCAGGCGACCCGGCGCGACTTCCTGCGGATCTCAGCCGGTCTCGGCGGGAGGGCTCGTCTCGGCGTGCGGTTCGCGCGGGCGGCCGAAGGGACAGCCGCGGAATTTCGCCCCAACGCATGGGTGCGGATCGACCCCTCGGGCAAGGTCACGCTGACCGTGGACAAGTCCGAGATGGGGCAGGGCGTGCGAACGTCTCTGCCCGTGATCCTCGCGGAGGAGCTCGAGGTCGACGTCGACACGGTCGCGCTCGACCAGGCCACGCCCGGCCCGGATTTCCAGGACATGGGGACCTACGGGAGCCGCAGCACCCGGACGACCTGGATGCCGATGCGCACCGCCGGCGCGGCAGCGCGCGAGATGCTCGTCGCGGCGGCCGCCGCGAAGTGGGGCGTGGACGCGACCGCCTGTCGGGCCGAGAAGGGCCGCGTCATCCATGGCGAGTCCGGCCGCAGCCTCGGCTACGGCGAGCTCGCGGCCGCGGCCAGCCGGCTTCCGGTTCCCGCATCGCCGGCCCTGAAGCCGCGGTCCGCCTGGCGTCAGATCGGAAAGGACCGCCGGCGCGTCGATGCGCCGCGGATCGTGGCCGGCGCGCCGCTCTTCGCGTCGGACGTCCAGCGCCCCGGCATGAAAGTCGGAAGCGTCGTCCGCTGTCCGGTCGACGGGGGCAAGGCGAAGACGTGGAACGACGCGAAGGCCCGCGCCGTCCCGGGCGTGCGTCTCGTCGCGCCGGTCGCGGCCGGGCTCGTCGTCGTCGCCGACGACACGGCGGCGGTGCTGGCGGCGCGCGAGGCGCTCGAGCCGACGATCGTGTGGGACGAAGGGCCCAACGCGAGGGTCGGCACGGCCGAGGTCCTGGCGGGTCTTCGTGCGGCCCTTGCGAAGCCCGGCGGCGTCCTGAAGCGCGGGGGCGACGCGGCGACGGCGCTCGCGGCGGCCTCCCGCAAGCTCGAGGCCGAGTACTTCTATCCATACCAGGCTCACGCTCCCCTGGAGCCGATGAGCGCGGCGGCCGATGTCCGCGCCGATCGGTGCGAGATCTGGGCCGGGTCGCAGGCGCCCAACCGCGCGCAGTCCGAGGCCGCGAAGCTGCTCGGCCTTCCGGAATCCGCGGTCACCGTGAACGTGACGCTGCTCGGAGGCGGTTTCGGTCGGCGAGGCCGCGTCGACTTCGTGCTCGACGCCGTGGAGGCCTCGCGCGCGGCGAAGGCTCCGGTTCGCATCCTCTGGACGCGATCGGACGACATGCGTAATGGTGATTTCCATCCCGTATCGCTGCACCGCCTGGCGGCGGGGATCGACGCCGCGGGCGATCCGACCGCCTGGCGCCACTCCGTGGCGGTCGCGGTCTGGCCGGCGCCGTCCGGTCCGGTCGCCGAGGACCAGCTCCGGGGGCTCCTGCGCGGCGCCTACGATCTTGCCTATGCGATCCCGGCGTTCGAGGTCGGCGGGTTCCCGGCGTCGACCCCCGTCCGCGTGAGCTCGTGGCGCGGCGTGGCGCACAACCACAACGTGTTTGCCGCGGAGTGCTTCCTCGACGAGCTCGCGCGCGCCGCGGGAAAGGACCCCGTGGCCTATCGACTGGCGCTGCTGCGCCGGGAGGCGGTCGTTCCGGGCGGGCGCGAAGGGGAGCCCGTGGATCGCGCGCGCCTGGCCGCGGCGCTCGCGCTCGCGGCGGACAAGGCGAAGTGGTCGGCGCCGCTGGCGCGGGGCCGCGGCCGCGGCGTGGCGTGCATGTCCTACGACGGCCGGACGCCGGCCGCCGTCGTCGCCGAGGTCACGGTGGAAGCGGGCGGCGTGTGGCGGGTGGACCGGGTCGTGTGCGCCGTGGATTGCGGCGTCGCCGTCAACCCGCTGGGCATCCGCGCGCAGGTCGAGGGTTCGGTGGCGTGGGCGCTTTCGGCGCTGTCGACCGAGATCACGCTCAAGGCCGGGCGCGTCGAGCAGGGCAACTACAACGACTTCCCGATTCTTCGCTTGCGCGACATGCCGAGGGTCGAGACCCACATCGTCGAGAGCGACGCGCCGCCCACAGGGATGGGCGAGCCCCCGGTGCCCGTCACCACCGCGGCCGTCGCCAACGCCCTGTCGTCCGCGGCGGGCCGCCGGATCCGCAGCCTTCCGGTACGCGCCGAAGACCTGAAAGGAGCCTGACGTGCCGCGCTTCACGCTCGTCGTCAACGGCAAGTCCTCGAACGTCGAAGCCCCCGGGGACATGCAGCTGCTGTGGGTGCTGCGGGACCGGCTGGGCCTGGCCGGCACGAAGTACGGGTGCGGCTCCGGAATCTGCGGCGCCTGCACCGTCCATCTCAACGGCGAGGCCTATCGCTCGTGCCAGGTGCCGATCTCGGCCGTGGATGGCAAGCGCGTCACGACGATCGAGGGGCTCGACGCCCCGGGTCTCAAGCAGGCCTGGATCGCCGAGGACGTTTCGCAGTGCGGCTACTGTCAGGCCGGCCAGATCATGCAGGCCGCGGCCCTCCTCGGAAAGACGCCCAATCCCGGCGACGACGAGATCGTCGCCGCGATGAACGACAACCTGTGCCGGTGCGGCACGTACCTGCGCATCCGGGCGGCGATCCGCCGCGCCGCCGAAATCGAGGGCAAGCACTACTGACGGAGGCGCTTGGCGCGGACCGCCGGAGCGCGTAGTCTGTCGAAAGCTTGATTCCCGCTCGATTCCGACGCCCGGTCCGTCTCGGCGCGGCCTTCGCGCTGGCGCTGCTCGCCGCGGCGCCGCGGATCGTCGCCGCCGCGCCGGTTCCGTTCTGGGGAGCCCGGGAGCCGGAGCCGGTCGGCACCGATCCCGAGAAGCTGAAGCCGGGACAGTTTCTCTGGGACGCCGGGGCGGCGCCCGACGGACCGCTCGTGATCGTCGTCAGCATCCCCCGGCAGATCGCGAAGGTGTACCGCAACGGCGTCGCGATCGGGGCGGCCGGGGTGTCGACGGGCAAGCCCGGCCACGCGACGCCGACCGGGATCTTCACGATCCTCGCCAAGGACAAGGACCACCGCTCCAAGACCTACAACAACGCTCCGATGCCGTATGCGGAGCGGCTGACCTGGGACGGGGTCGCGCTGCATGCCGGAGGCCTGCCGGGATATCCCGAGTCGCACGGCTGCGTGCACCTGCCGTCCCGGTTCGCGGAGCTGCTCTTCGGCGTCACGAGCGTCGGCATCACCGTCGTGATCGCCAACGACGCGACCGCGCCGGTCGACGTCGTGCATCCCGGATTCATGGCGCCGGTCGACGCGCGGGGAGCCGACGACGTAGAGCCGCGCCTGCCCTCGGGCGACACCTGGCGCTGGCAGCCCGAGAAGTCGGCGACGGGCCCGATCACGGTCGTCGTCAGCGGCGCGGACCGGCAGATTCTGGTCATGCGCAACGGCCGTCGAGATCGGCCGCGCGGCGATCACCATCGTCTCGCCGGAAAAGCCGATCGGCACCGAGGCCTTCATTCTCAAGTCGGAGCCGGGCTCCCCGGCGAACCCGGACACGCCCGGGGGAATGCGCTGGATGGGGATCGCGCTGCCGGGCGCGCGCGTGGGGGGAGGCGTCGCGATGAACCTCGAGAATGCCTCCCGCGTCGACGTGCCGGCGCCCTTCGCGGCCGAGCTCCTCAAGGTCCTGACGCCCGGGGCGACCCTCTACGTGACCGATTCTCCCGTGCTCGAGGAGACGACGGGGCCGACGTTGAACGTCGTCAACTCGGATCCGCCGTCCGTGAAGTCCTAGGCGTCTCGAGGAAGGCCGAGCGGGCGAGCCAGTCCGCGTCGGGGAAATAGGCGACCACGAGCGAGCCGTCCTTGATCGCCTCGATGAGCTCCTTCGCGATCGCCGGGCGGACGGCCGGGCAGCCCCAGCTTCTTCCGAGGCGTCCCTGCGACGCGATCATCGCCCGGCTGACGTAACCGGCGGCGTGCACCACGATCGCGCGCTCGCGCGCCCGGTCGTTGAATCCCGGCTCGAGCCCGTCGAGGCGGAGCGACAGGCCGTGCTGCCCGTTGTAGGTGCCGCCCGCGCGGAAGACGCCGAGGCTCGACATGTGGCTGCCGTCCGCGTTCGAGAAGCGCTCGGCGGCGTTGTCCCCGCTGCCCCGCCCGTGCGCCACCAGCTCCGAGAAGAGGACGCGGTTCGTCGCCACGTCGATCACGAAGAGCCGGGGCTCGGTCGAAGGCCGGGAGTAGTCGATGACGGTCAGGATCCCGGGACGCTCCACCGCGCCCGTGCCGACCGCGTGGCTCCACGCCGCGAGGGCCGCCTCCAGGGCGGGGTGCGACGGGCGGGGCACCTGGGCCTCCAGGGCGGCGCGCGACGGACCGGTCCCGGGGGCGGCGGACAGGGCCGCGGCCGCGAGCAACAGGGCATTGAGCATGATTCGATGGCAGAACAGATATCCTCCGGCGAAATTCCCGTCCGACTATGATGGCGCGGCACTCACCGCATTCGCCAGGAGGACGCATGGATTCCGCCGACCGCCGGCAGGTTCTGACCGACGCCCCGCGCCTGGTGGCCCTGAGCGAGGACTTGCAGAGGCTCCCGCCCCCCGAGGCCGTGGAACGCCTCCGCAGCGAGACCGACGACATCGCCGCGCGGTCGCTCGCCCTGATCAACCCCGCCGCCGCCGTCGACATCCTCGGCCGCATGCCCGCGGCGCGGCGCGAGCAGATCGCCGCCGCGGCGCCGGACGGGCGGGGCGCGCAGTGGCTGATCGACCTCCACTACCCCGAGGAGAGCGTCGGACGGCTGATGGAACGGGCCCTCGCCGTCTATCGCCCCGAAACGAAGGTGGGCGACGCGATCGAGAACCTCCGCGAGCTCGTGCAGAAGGCCTTCATCACCTACGTCTTCGTGACCGACTCCGACGGGAAGCTCGTCGGGGTCCTCGCGTTCCGCGAGCTTCTCTTCGCCGGGCGCGACCAGCGCCTCGACGAGATCATGCTGCGCGACCCGTTCTCGCTGCAGCCGGACATGCCTCTGGTCGACGCGATGCGGACCGTCGTGACGCGCCACTTCCCGGCGTACCCCGTGACCGACGCCGGGGGCCGCCTCGTCGGCATGGTGCGGGGGCAGGCCCTCTTCGAGCGCCAGGCGTACGAGATCAGCGCCCAGGCCGGCGCCATGGTCGGCGTCGAGAAGGAGGAGCGGGTCGCCACCCACTGGTGGCGGAGCTTCCGCTTCCGGCACCCGTGGCTGCAACTCAACCTGCTGACGGCGTTCGTGGCCGCCGCGGTCGTCGGGTTCTTCCAGAGCACGATCGACCGGCTCGTCGTCCTCGCCGTGTTCCTGCCGGTCCTCGCCGGCCAGTCGGGCAACTCCGGCTGCCAGGCGCTCGCCGTGACGCTGCGCGGCCTGACGCTGGGGGAGCTGCGGACGATGAAGCCCCGCCGGCTGGTGATCAAGGAGGCGATGCTCGGCCTGCTGAACGGCGCGCTCGTCGGCCTCGTCGCCGGCGCCGGGATGTGGTTTTACGCGCGCTCGCAACCTCAGGGCCACGCGCTGCTGCTCGGCTTCGTCGTCTGGATGGCGATGACGATCGCCTGCATGATCAGCGGCATCGCGGGCGCTCTCGTTCCGCTGACCCTGAAGCGCCTCGGCGCCGATCCCGCGACCGCGTCGAGCATCTTCCTGACGACGGCGACCGACGTCGTGAGCATGGGAATGCTGCTGGGGCTGGCGACGCTGCTCGTGCACTGAAGCGGCCGCGGGGCTAGCGCTTTCGCTTTTCTATTTCCTCGAGGAGGAGGCGAAGAGCGGCAGCGTTGGCTTCCAGGCGCTGCTCTGGCGTCAAACGAAGCCTTTCATCGATCAGCGCAAAGTCTTCCGGAGTCACTTCCCGGAGTGACAGGAGATCTCGCAACTCCTGATTCGCGCTTCGATATCCGCCCTCTTCGGTCACGAGGGCAGTCTACGCCGACACCGGAGGAATGAGGTGCCACGAGGCCTAACGCAGCAGGGCATCAATCGTCGCCGAAAGCCGTTCATCCGTCATTCGGTACGGGAGGTATTGCGTGACGACGCCGTTGCGGTCGACGAACGCGAACGTCGGGGTCGCCGAGACGCCGTAGCGCCGCATGGCCTCGTCGCTGATCGGAACCGGCACGGAGCCCGCGAGGCCATAGAGCTCGTCCAGGTCTTTTCGATCTTGGCTTTCTCCTCGGCCCGGTTCTCGTCGTAGAAGCGCGTCGGCGCGACGAAGGCGACGCCCTTCGGGGCGTATTTCTCGACGGTCCGGCGGAAGGCCGCCGCCTGGGCCTTGCAGTCCCCGCACGCCTCCCACCAGAAGAACAGAACAACCGGCTTCCCGCGGAGCGCCTCGAGGCCCGCAAACTCCGGCCCGACGCGGTCCTCGGCGCGGATGCCCGGCGCCTTCTGCCCGACGATCTCGATCTGGTTGCGGCGCTTCTGGATCCGGGCCTGCAGGTTGTACGGCGCCTTCTCCTGCACCCGCGCGCTCTCGTCGAGGAACTTGAGCGCCTGCGCCTTCTTGCCCGCGGCCACGAGCGCCTGCGCCTCGACCTCGATCGCCGTGCCGAGGGCGTACTGCGCCCCGGCGGCGTTCTCCCAGTCGGGCGGCGTGCCGAGGCGGGCGACCGCGAGCTCCCGCGCCGCCTTCGCGTAGCGCGACGCCGCCGGCCAGTCCTCCACCAGCGCCGCCCCGCGCGCGAGCCACGCGAGGCCGAGGAGGTACTCGCCGTCCTCGCCCTTCTCCGCGCGGTGCACCTCCAGGATCGACTCCGCGCTCGGCAGGTCCCCGGCCGAGATCTTCATCCGGATGAACCGGAGGTCGACCATCTCCGGGCGCGCAGGCGGGGTCGGTCCGGGAGTCGGGGAGGGCTGCTGAGCGTAGAGGACCGCGGCAACCAAGGCGGCGGCGAGGGCAGTCACCGGGAGTGGACGCTTCATCGCGGCTCCTTCGCGTTACGCGCGTCCGAACCGGGCGGCGGGAGGGGCAATTCCACCAAAGAGCCCGGCCTCGACTCCGCCGCCTGCGCGGATATGCGGGTGCGAGGGCGGCCAGGCGGGAGTATGTTTGCCGCAGCAAAGCCGCAAGGGTCCGATTCCGAAGGGAGATGGGCGCGATAATCAGGCACCGCCGCCGGCGGGTCGCTCCCTCGCCGAGGTCAGTTGTCCTCGCGGTCGCGGTCGTGTGGTTTGCCGCTGCCACCATAGCCGCCCAGAGCTACCGTGTGCTCCACAACTTCGATCTCCAACCGATCCATCCCCACGGCGCGCTGATCTTCGACGAGTCCGGCAACCTCTACGGGACGACTTCGGAGGACAGCGCGTGGGGACACGGGACGGTGTTCAGACTCGACGGTTCTGGCGTGCTGACGCGGCTCTATACGTTCAACGGTGACGACGGCTCGACGCCCTATTCTTCTCTGATCCGGGACGAGTTCGGCAACCTCTACGGGACGACTGCAAACGGCGGGGCTAAGGGTGGCGGCACCATTTTCAGGCTCGACAGATCGGGGACGCTGACCAGTTTGGCCGACTTCACGACCATCAGCACTTACTACGGCGCCAATCCATACTCCGAGTTGATCAGGGACGAGTCTGGTAATTTCTACGGGACGACCTTCAGCGGTGGGCCCAAGACTGCTTACCCGAACGGTACGATCTTCAAGCTCGGCAGTTCGGGGACTCTGACGACGCTCCACGGCTTCAAAGGACCCGACGGCGCCAACCCCTATGGCGCCCTGATCCGGGACACCTCGGGCAATTTCTACGGGACCACCGCGGCCGGCGGTGCTGCGGGCAAGGGAACGATCTTCAAACTCGACAGCTCAGAGACCCTGACGACGCTCCACAGTTTCAACGGTTCGGACGGAGCAAGCCCTCATGCGTCGCTGATCCGGGATGCTTCGGGCAATCTTTACGGGACGACTTCGGGCGGCGGAGGTGGCGGAAAGGGGACGGTCTTCAAACTCGATAGCTCGGGTACGCTGACTTCCCTCTACAGCTTCAGCGGCTCCGACGGTGACCAGCCCGATTCGGCTCTGATCCGCGACGACTCAGGGGCCCTGTACGGAACGACCGTCCGCGGCGGAGCGAGCGGCAACGGTACGGTTTTCAGGCTCTCTGCCACGGGGACTCTGGTGACACTCCACGCCTTCGACGGGTCCGATGGTGCGAGGCCGTATGCTCCCTTGATTCGGGGCTCCTCGGGCGATCTCTATGGGACGACTTCAAGTGGCGGCGCGGGCGGCGACGGTACGGTCTTCAAGCTCGACGCCTCGGGAACGCTGACCACGCTGCACGACTTCAATCGTCCCAACGCCGGGGCGTATCCCTACAGCGCCCTTGTCCAGGACGCCTCGGGACGCATCTTCGGGACGACTTACCTCGGGGGCCGTGAACGCTACGGGACGGTTTTCGAGCTCGACGACTCGGGCAGTGCGGCGACGCTGTACAGCTTCGCCCGCCTCGACGGCCTTCCGAGGGCGGCGCTGACCCGGGACGACTCCGGCAATCTCTACGGCACCACTCTCGGCCTCAATGCCAACGGGACGATGTTCAGGGTAGACGCGGGCGGCGCGCTGACGACGCTCCACCGGTTCAACTGGTTCGACGGCGCCAACCCAGGGGCCACCCTGGTCAGGGACCATTCCGGAAGTCTCTACGGGACCACCCAACAGGGAGGCGAGAGTAGCCACGGTACGGTCTTCAAGCTCGACGGCGAGGGAATGCTGACCACGCTTCACAGCTTTGTTTTCAGCGACCGCGCCGGCCCGTATTACAACCTGTTGTATCCGGATGACGGCCTCGTTCTGGACGAGGCCGGGAATCTCTATGGGACCACCAAGGGCGGCGGCGCAAATGGCGTCGGCACGATCTTCGAGCTCGACGCGTCGGGTGTGTTCACGACACTTCACACGTTCGATGGGGAGGACGGGGCCTATCCCTACGCTGCCTTGATCCGGGACGATT
The DNA here is from genome assembly GCA_963764715.1 of uncultured Acidobacteriota bacterium. Taxonomy (GTDB): domain Bacteria; phylum Acidobacteriota; class Thermoanaerobaculia; order UBA5066; family Gp7-AA6; genus DAHUXD01. Next base: position 84,954 of record CAVXTP010000001.1, on the reverse strand, counting down.
CCGGCAACCTGTACGGGACCACTTCCGGGGGTGGCGCTGCCGATGTGGGAACCGTCTTCGAGCTCGAGCCTTCGGGGACGTTGACGACGCTGCACAGCTTCAGCGGCGCCGACGGAGCCCGCCCGCTGGCCGCGCTGCTGCGGGACGCCTCGGGCAACCTCTACGGAACGACATCTTCAGGCGGCGCAGCAGGCGCCGGGACGGTCTTCAAGCTCGAGCCTACGCAGACCCTGACGACGCTTCACAGCTTCAGCGGTCGCGACGGCGCCTACCCCATGGCGGCGCTGATTCAGGACTCGGACGGTAACCTCTATGGCACCGCTTCCGAGGGCGGCGCGGCCGGAACGGGAGTCGTCTTCATGCTCAGACTGACGACTGACCGGTCGACGCCCCTTTCGGCGAACCCGGGACCGCGGTCTCCACACCCGCTACCCGGCCCGCGAGTTTCATCGGGAGAGCCCTAGAGCGTTAGGACTCTGATGAACCCTTCGAGCGTCACTCGCGAGCAGACCAATTCCTGCTTGTCGGTCTGCAGGGTTCCGCGTCTTCCGAGCAATACCGGCGCCAGGAGGAGATGGAGTGTCTGTCAGGACGTCTCGAGACGCCGGAGCGCTATCAGGATCGGATGGTCGGGGTCGGCGAAGGCGAGGAGCGCTTTGAGCTCCGCCTCCACCGCCTGCGCGTCCGCCACACGGCCGGCCCTTCGATAGAGCTGGGCGAGCTGCAACCGATTCCTGAGCTCATAGGCGTACGTCGTGCCTGGCCACGCGAGACAGATGTCCTCCGGGCGGCGCTCGAGTATCTGAATGGCACGGGCTATGTCTCCCCGCCTCCCGAGGATCGCCGCCAATGATTCCCTGGCGAGATAGTAGGAGGGTGGAACGAGCACGATCTGAACATGCTCCCAGGCGGCCTCGAGCTCTCGAACCGCCTCCGCGCGATGTCTGTGGGCGAGCGCGATCTCTCCGCGGAGCACGGAGTCGCTCCAATCCCCGGAGGAAGCCGGCAGACTCGGAGTCTCTGGTTCGAGCCTCAGGCCTTTGCGGGCTTGCAGGACGTGAATCGGGTCCATCGTGTTCTGCCACGCCTCCGGACTGTCGGGCTCCGGGTCTCGCTGGGACTCCAGGCGGTGCCGGAGCGCGGCCTCGTCTTCCTTGAAGAAGGCGATCTGCGCGAGCACGGCGTTCTGAAGGCCGGGGTCGGCGATTGTCCTGGCCGTCTGCGTGGCCGCGTGGAGTCGGCCAAGCGTCACGTATCCGAGAGCGGTTTGCATGGCGAGGCCGTCCCTCGATCGCCCGCCGAGAGCGTCGATCCTTCCGGCGACGCGGTCGATCTCGGCGTTCGCGTTTTCGATCTCTCCCTTCAGCCAGTTCTGGGTAAATGGCAGGAGATCCATCCAGGCGACCAAGTCAGGCCAGCGTTCGCTGACGTCCGGTGTGATCGCCGCCGTGGCTCGGCGCAGGAATCTTTCGGCTCGAACCGTGTCGGGCTTGACGACGACCGCGCTGGACAGAGCATTCCAATTGAAGAAGAAGTCGGTTGGCCGCAAATCGGCGATTCGGGCTTCCGCCTGAATGGCTTTCTCGAGGTTATCCGCGCTGTGCCAAAAGTCGTAGGTCCCGAGCAGGGGGAACGGCGCCCAGTAGTGGTCGGGGTACAGAGCGATGAGCGTCTCGTACGCCGCCCTGCCCTTGTCTCCTCGCTCGAGGAGAAAGTCGTAGCTTCCCCTGATGAAGTAGCGCTCGCGCTCGGTCGTCGTTTCCGAGAGCTGCAGCGCCGTTTCGGCAAGGGGCTCGAACTCGGCGCGAGTTCTGCCCTGGTTGCGCAGCGTCCACGCCAGATGAATCCAGGCCGATGCGAACGACGGGTCTTCGGCCACGGCCTGCCGGAGCAGGACTTCCGCGGCCGCCTGCTTGTCCTCAAGACCCGTGTTGTCAAGACTCTCCTTCATCAGGAGATCCGCTCGAGAATAGAGTTGGAGCGCCCTGAGACTGTTGGTCGTGACCCTGGCGAGCTCCGCTCCATCCGGTTCGCCGAACGCGGGCGTTTCGCCGAGCTTGGCTCTCACGCGGTCTGAGATGAGACGGACGGCGGCAAGGGAGCCCTCGGTCCCGGCGCTTTCCTCCCGGAATCGGGCCAGGATCGTGCCCTTCCTCGGATCAACGAGTTCAGCGGTCACGAGAAAGCTGGGACCAAGCCTCTCGACGCGCCCCGTCAGCAAGGCCCGTATCCCGCCGTCCCGGAGGCAGACTTCTCGCGCGAGCGTGGCGTCGAGTGGAGTGTTCTGGGGCGTTCTCATCAGCCGAAGAGCGTCCCTGACCCGTTCGCTCGGCACCACGTTGACGTAGCGCGAGTTGGCGAGCTCCAGGCCGAGGGCGTAGTCGAGCGTTCCGTCGAAGAGCTTCTCTCCGCTGCGGTTTTCGAAGCTCGAGACCAGGACCCAGTCCCGGGCCTTGAACGAGAGCGGCGCTTCCGCCGGTCGGAAATCGCCCCGCGAGAGCCAGGCGGCCGCGCCCACCAGGACGACCGCCAGCGCGAAGCCGGCGGCAATCAGCGCGGCCCGGCGGGGTTTCTCCGTCCCGCGCTGGACACTTTCGAGTGCCGTGAGCATGTCCCGCGCAGATTCGAACCGCTTCGACGGATCGGTCTCGATGGCCTGGCCGATGACGGCCGCCAGCGCCTTGTTCACTCCCGGAGCTTCCGCGGCGAGATCGAGCCGCCGGCCGCCCGCGTGCGACTCACCGACTTCCTTGATGGTCGCTCCGCGAACCGGGTACGCGCCGGTGAGCAGATGGAAGAGCAGGACTCCCGTGCTGTAGATGTCGGACCGCACGGTTGCCTTGGCTCCATCGAAGATTTCCGGAGCCAGATAAAGCGGCGTTCCGGCCGCATCGACCGTCGAGCCCGGCGTCTCTTCGAGCTCCCGGCCCGTCCCGAAGTCCATCAGGACCAGGCGGCCGTCGCCGGCCTGCATCAGGTTCTGTGCCTTTATGTCGCGGTGGACCAGGCCGGCAGCATGCACCGCCGTGAGCGCCCGGCAAAGCTCGATGCCGATCCACGTCACCTCGCGGTCAGGGAGTTTCCCTCGGTCGCCCAGAGCCTGCTCCAGGTTGTGCCCGTGGATGAACTCCATCCAGAGGCCGACCCGTCCTTCGATCTCGTCGGCGTCGTAGACGATGGCGACGTTCGGATGGCGAACGCGCGCGAGCAGACGGGCTTCCCGCAGAACCGTGGCGCCCTCGGGTTGCTCTCTCCCGGCGTGCAGGAGCTTGACCGCCACCTCGCGGTCGAGCTTCGAGTCCCACGCGCGATAGACGTCGCCGAAGGACCCGTGCCCGATGCGTTCCAGGATCCTGAGCCGGCCCCAACGCTCGAGGTGTTCCTCCGGAACGTCGGACCGTTCCGACACCGGGGTCTCGTCGGCGAGAGTGCGATGGAGCTCGGCGATGCCCGCCAGCACCTTGAGCTGCCGAACGACTTCGCGACCGGGCGCGTCCGGAGTCGATTCCTCAGAGGCCCAGTCGACGGGCTGTCCTTCGAGAACGGCGTCCGCCAGCCCATCGAGCGGTTCGTCCTCAGGTTCCACGGGTCATCTCCTCGGCCAGGCGAACCAGCGCGCGCTTGGTCGCCTTGTGCGCCGCGCCCGAGGTCGGCTTGCGGAGCAGATGGGCGAGCTCCTCGTAGGAGTATCCGAGCTCGACGCGGAGGATGATCGCCTCGCGTTCTTCTGGGCGCAGTCGCCCGAGAGCGTTCTCGTAACGCTCGATTTCCTCCATCCCGACCGCCAGCTCGAGCGGTGAACGCGCCTGGTCGATCTCGGTTCCCTCCAGCTCTCCGTGCATGGGCCTTCTTCCGACGCGGCGAATTTCGTCGCGAATCCGGTTCATCACCGCCTGGCGGAGGTAGGCCTGAAGGGCCCCCTCGCGCTCGGGTTCGAACACATCAATTCTGTTAAACGTCTGGAGAAGGGTTTCCTGGACAAGATCCTGCGTGTCGGCGAGGTCGCGGGCCCAGCTCGGGAGGCGTCCGCGGGCCCAGCGCTTCAGTCGGGGAAGGTGCCGCTCGAAGAGCCGTTCGAGCGCCTGCTTGTCTCCGGCTCGAAATCGCTGGATGAGATGGAACGTCGATTCGGCGTCGTCGGCTGGCGCCGAGGGCGGGCCGTGCCGGCTGTCCGGGTCAGGAGGTTCTTGCGTAGCGCTCCAGCCAGTTCTGGGGAGGATTCTAGCCCAGGGACCGAAAGGCGGCAGGGGGGATCCGGCTTGCCGGCATGGCAAGGCGCTGTGTCGAATCGGCGGCTTCGTGTCCAGAAAAGCCGGCGGGATCGTTACTACCACCAGGGAAGACTCCTTGAGCGCCAATCACATCGTAGCGGTCGCGGACTCTGAGGGAGGTATGCCGAACCTCTCGGCTCGACTCCGTACCCGGCTCGGGTTGACGCCGGCGGAGATCCACGTCGCGATCGTCCTCGCCGAGGCCTTTCTTACGCCGAGGTCGCCGAGCGTCTCTCGATCTCCCCGCACACGCTCCCGCTCGGCATTCGCCGGACACGTCACCAATGACGGTGATTTCTACATGCGGTTCCACGTCCACGTGACCCGCCCGTGAACCGTTCCTGGAGGTGGCACCGCTCGAACGGCGAGGCTTGAGGAGGAGGATCTCTGAAACGCGACGGCCGGCGCTTTCCGGCCGATTTCTTGAGGGGAAATCATGTCGAACCGCAATTCGCTGGTCACTCATTCACCGAAAACCCCGGGATTCAGAATCGCAGTTCTCGTCCTGCTACTCCTTCTGGGCAACCTGGCGACGGCGTTCGGGGCAAAGCCCGCCCGCTGTAGCGACGTTCCGATCAGCGTGAATTTCATGACCCCCAGCGTTCCGGCGGCAATCTGGAACGATATCGGGAGCCCCTACAAGAACGGTGAGAATGGAGTCGGCGCCGTCATTCACTTCAACATGTCGTGTGACGGAACGCGCGATGCAACCCTGGGCCTGGGAGGCTCGACCCGCACTCTGTGGATGCAGTTCCCGGCTGCGCTTCCCGGCTCGCTGGGCAGTCCGGCACCATTTGCGGGCGGCCCCGCTTTTCCGTCACAGGCATTCTTCAACATTCATAATGTCCTCGGCTACGGGCTACCCGCGGGGACGACGACCTATTACACGAAGACCTCGTCCACGTTCCCTGGCCCGGATGGGCAGACGTACCACCTCGCGCTTTACCCTGACAACGCCAGCTGCCCGGGCGTCTGCGCACCCGTTCCGGACGGAACGGATCCTCTTCGAAATCAGCCGGAGGAAGAGGCGTGGGTCAAGGTGACCAGGACCGCGCCGGACACGTGGCTCGTGGAAGGCGATCTCGTGACGGCCGATCCTGCCATCAACCGCGCCCGCCTTTCCGTCAACGGCAAGAGAGGCTCGACGATCAATGAGGGGCAGTACTCGATGCCTTTCAAGGTCGAGATCAAGACGCTCGCTCCGCTGCCCTCGGTGCCATGACAGGAAGCGCTCTCAAGGAGAAGTGATGAAGAATCTCCGGTCTCATTTTGGGAGAAACCTGGCTATCGGTCCTTTGAAGGGGGCCTTCGCCGTGATCCTCATGGGGCTTCCGTCACAGATCGGACTGGCGGGAGGACCACCGGGGAAAGCCTCCTGCACGCCGACTCGTCCAACCAGGGCGACTTCTACATGAGGTTCAAGATCCACGTGACGCGGCCGTGAACGAAAGAGGGTGTGACGTACCGCCCGCCTAGTCAGCAAGACAATCGGCCGGGGGGAACCCCCGGCCGATTTCTTTTCGAGCGCTAAGCCTTCGGTCGCTACGGGAGCTGGTACTCGCCTTCGACCTGGTAGGTCATGCTCCCGTCGGGATTGGCCGTTCCCTTGAAAGTGCCCTTGCCCTTGATGCCCTTGTATTTCCCGGTGCCGCTCGTGAAGGTCCAGGTGCCCTCGCCGCCTACGGGCTTTCCGTCCTTGAGCTTTCCGGTGCCCTGGTACTTGCAAGCCGCCATGTCGCCGCCGGCCGAGGCGGCCACGTGATAGCCAGTGAAGGACGTCTTGTCGCCGGTGATCTCGTCCAGGTCGGTGGAGACGCCGTCCTTGTAAGGCACTCCGGCCACTTCGACCTTGGTCCAGGTGCACTGGGCCTGGCCGACCATGAACGAGTGGTTCGGCTGTTCGCTGATTCCGCTCCTCAGGGGGCCGGCTGCAGCGTGTCCGCGAAGAAGCGCATCGCGCGCTTCAGCCGCTCCCGGATCCGGTTGCCGTGATCGCCGTCGGCGTAGATCTCGTAAATGTGCGGAATGTCGCGCTCGGCGAGAGCGTCGGAAAACAGGCGGCTGCCGATGCGGATGTGCGTGAAGTCGTCGTGGTCGCCGACGTCGATCGACAGCCCGCGCAGGCTCAGGAGCTTCGCCCGGTTGGGCTCGACCAGATAGAGCGGCATCTTCGACCGCCACTGCGAGTAGGCCGGCTCGGCCGGCGCGAGGCGGCCGTCCTTCTCTTCGAACGGGAAGTCGGCGTAGAAGGGAGGCCGCGCCGGGTCGGGCGAGAAGGCGGCGGAGGCGGCCACGAAGACGTCCGTCCAGAACTCGGCCGGCGTCTGCGGGTCCGCGGGCAGCTCGTCGCGGCTCTTCAGCGTCAGGACCGTTCTCCACACCGGATTTTCGCTGCCGATGTCGCCCTCGAAGGCGAGGCAGCACGGGCTCATCGCGTAGACCGATCCGAAGACGTCGGGGTGATTCATGCCGAGCGTGATCGCGCCGAAGCCCCCCATCGAGTGGCCGGCGATGCCCCGGCTCCGGGAGCCGCGGATCGTCCGGTAGCGTCCGTCGACGAACGCTACGAGCTCCTGCGAGATCGCGTCGTCCCAGCGGCCCGTCGTCGTCGAGTTCAGGTAGAAGCTGCCGTGAAACGCGTTGTTCCCGTTGGGCACGACGACGATCGTCGGCGGAACGACACCGGTGCGGATGAGCTCGTCCATGTCGTCCCGCAGGTTCATGCCCTGGTACCCGTCGGTCGTCCATTCCTCGATCTTTCCGGTGTAGCCATGCAGCAGGTAAACGGTCGGGAAGCGCCGGTTCGGTGAAGAGGCGTATGCCGCCGGCAGATAGATCGAGACGGGCTGCTCGACCGGATCACCGAGGAGGTTGCCGGCGAGCGCCGTGGCGGTGAAGCTCGTTTCGACGAGCTCGCCCCGTTCGATCGGTCGCGGGCGCGGGGCCGGTTGTGCGAGGGCGGTCGCCGACAGGTTGAGCACGCCGAGGAGGGCCGCCAGGCGGAGGCCGGCCCGGGTCGAGCGTTCGAGAGTACTCACGGAAGGCTCCTTGTTGGTCCCCATACGCTAATTCAGAAACCGGCCGAGGCCGAACGGGTTGAGAATGTCGGTCGATGGATCGGCGTATCCGCAACCCGGGAGCCCGTCTCCGCCTCTTCACGGACCGTGCGCGGACGCCGATAGGGGGGCTGATCCTCGTCGCCGACGCAGAAGGCCGGTTGTGCGCCACCGGGTGGGCCGATCACGAGGAACGTCTCGCGCGCTCGCTCGACATCGCGTATGGCGCCGGCGGATACACCCTCGAGCGGCGCCGCAACCCCGGGGGTCTGACGGCCGCGATCTCCGCCTACTTCGACGGGGAGCTCGGGCGCATCGACGGGCTGCCGGTCGCCGCCGCCGGCACTCCGTTCCAGAGGAGGGTCTGGAAGGCGCTGCGCGCGATCCCGTGCGGGAGGACGCTGTCGTATTCGGAGCTGGCGCGTCGGATCGGCCGGCCGTCCTCGGTCCGCGCCGTCGGGCACGCCAACGGCGCCAATCCCGTGGGAGTGGTCGTGCCCTGTCACCGTCTCGTCGGCAAGGACGGCTCTCTCACCGGCTACGGGGGAGGGATCTCTCGCAAGCGCTGGCTGCTCGAGCACGAGGCTTCCGCCGCGCCAGGGCGGCGCCCGAAGGACCGCGGTCGTCGTCCTACTTCGGCGGGGAAGGGTTCTTGAGCTGGTCGAGCCGGCCCTGCGCGCTCTGGCGGATGTTCTCGCGCTGCTCCTTGGTCTCGGCCGTGTCGGAGCCGACGAGCGCGAGGGCCTTCTCGGACGCCTCGCGAGCCTTCTCCCGCTGGCCGTCGGCGAGATAGGCGTCGCCGAGGCTGTCCCACGCGTTGGACGAGCTCGGACGCGCGTCGACGTTCAGCTGCATGATCGTGATCGCCGCCTTGGGCTGCCCGCTCTGGATGGCCGCATAGCCGAGCTGGTTCACGAAGGCAGCCGCGAGCACCGGCGACTTCGGATCCTTCTTGCGCTCGGCGGCGAGGCTCTCGGCCACGCGGGACGCCCCGCCCGGCTCGTCCATCATCATGCGGAGCTGCGTCCGCGGGTCGACTTTCGTCGGGCGGGGAGGGGCGGAGACGCCGGGGCCCTTGCCCATGAGCGTGAGCTCGAACCACGCCACGATCTGGCCCGGCAGCTCCGGGTGCGCCTTGAACATCTCCGTGCCGTGCCCGCCCTTCGCGTATTCCAGGAACCGGTTCGCCTTGTTGCCCGAGGTCGCGTCGATCCAGGTCATGACCGACACGACGTCGCCGTCGTCGTCCGCGGCCGCGAAGAGGATCGGCAGCCCGGATGCGCGCTTCAAATGCTGCCGACCATTGCGGTCGGTGTCCCCCGAGAGAAGGACCAGGGACTTGACCTCCGGATGGCGCAGCGAGAGCTGGATCGAGTTGTTGACGCCGCAGCTCGCGCCGCCGGCGCCGATCGCGTCCTGCCGCACTCCGGGCTGCGCCCGAAGGTAGGCGAAGGCGACGTCGATGTCCCCGGGCCACTTCTCGGTCGTGATCCGGACCCGCTCCTGGAACGGGATGTCGTTGAACGGCGTGCCGCCGCTTTCTCCGTAGCCCCGGTAGTCGAGCGACAGGACGTGGAACCCCTTCGCGGCGAGCTCGGCGGCGAGGCCGTTCCAGCTCGTCCGGTCGCGATTGCACTGGTGGAGGAGCAGGATGCCGGGCCCCGGACGGCTGGCGGGGTAGAACGTCGCCGCGAGCTTGGTCCCGTCCGGGGCGGCAAGTTTCGCGGGCTGGCCGGCCGCAAGAAGAACGGCGGGGAAGGCGAGCGCCAGCGCGAGACGCAGGACGTGCTTCATGGGGGCCTCCGGTGTCGCTTACGCTGCGCGCGAAAGAAAGTTTGAATCCTTCGCGTTGACCCGAGTGTTTCGGTCCCGCAGAGGAAAGGAAGGCACGATGACGTCCCAACAGAACGCCGCTGATCTCTTTCGACGACTCCACCAGACCGGCCTGCTCGTGCTTCCCAACGCGTGGGACGCCGGCAGCGCCCGGCTCATCGAAAGCGTCGGCGCGAAGGCGATCGCCACGACGAGCGCCGGCGTGGCATGGTCCCACGGCCACGCCGACGGCCACGCGCTTCCCGTGCCCCTGCTGCTCGCGACCGTTTCGGAGGTCGCTCGCGCGGTCCAGGTCCCCGTATCGGCCGACGTGGAGGGCGGATACTCGAGCCACCCGGCGGAGGTCGGTGCGACCGTCGGCGCGGTGATCGACGCGGGCGCTGTCGGGATCAACCTCGAGGACGGCGACGAGTCGCCCGACCTCCTCTGCGCCAAGCTCGAAAGCGTCAGGCGCGTTGCGGCGCAGCGCGGTGTCGATCTCTTCGTGAACGCCCGGACGGACGTCTACCTGAGAGGTCTCGTGCCCCCCGAAAGCCGCGTCGCCGAGACGCTCGCGCGGGCCGAGCGCTATCGGGCCGCCGGCGCCGACGGGATCTTCGTGCCGGGCATCGTCGACGCGGCCGAGATCCGCGCCGTCGCGAAGGCGTCGCTCTTGCCCGTCAACGTCCTGGCCTGGCCCGGACTGCCGGGCGCGGCCGAGCTCGAGGCCCTGGGCGTCCGCCGCTTGAGCGCGGGATCGGGAATCGCCGGCGCCGTCCTCGCGAGGACCGAGGCGCTGGCGGAGTCATTCCTGAAGACGGGAGCCTTCGAGGCGGCAGTCGAGAGCGAGCTGCCGTACGGCAAGATCAACGAGCTGATGAGGGGACGCGCGTAGCTGGCCCGAAGGACTACTTCTTCCGGCGCTTCTCTTCGGCTGCCCGTTTCCTGGCCGCCATGGCAAACGCCGCCTGGCGTTCGGCCGGGGATACGAAGGGGAGCCCTCGAGCCTCCTCCGGGTCGCGCACGACCGGCGCCTCGCCGCGACTCAGGGCCTTGACACGAGCTTTTGCGGCAGCCGACTGAGGTCGGCGGTTGGGCGACGAGTGCTTCACACGACCATTATCTCTTTGAAGCCGCTTTCGGAACACATGCCGGAATCGAACCCGTATCGAGCCCGAAAGGGCGCGCTCAAAGGGATTCGCCTTGAGAGGGTCGTGACCGCAGGACGCGGCGGGTAACTAACGAAGCGGCAGAGAGCAAGTAGCTCATACGGGCCCGAGATGGAACCACGTCGAAAGATTCTTAAAGGATCTTGCGGCGGACGGCGGCCCGGTCCTGCCCCCCGGCACGTTCGAGGTGGGGTTAGGAACCGGTTATAGACTCGGTTCCTCGAGGTCGCGGACGGCGAACGCCACTGTCGCTGTTTCGCCGGCGTGTTTCTCGATGTCGACGAATCATCGAATCGTAAGGAGGACGCCATGGGTCTTATGGATAACCTCGGCAGCATCGTCGATCAGTTCACCCGTGGCAGTGCATCGGACTCCGACGTGCACGCGGCCTACGATCAAGTGGCCTCCGCCGTTCCGCAGGGGAGCCTCGCGGCCGGCCTCGGTCACGCCTTCAAGTCCGATCAAACACCGCCGTTCGAGCAGATGGTGTCCGGGCTCTTCGGCCAGTCCAACCCCGATCAGAAAGCGGGACTTCTCAACCAGCTGCTCGCATCGCTCGGTCCCGCCGGCTCCCAGATCCTGGGTTCCCTGGGACTCGGAGGCCTTGCCGGGGCGGTCGCCGGCCAGAGCGTGACGCCGCAGCAGGCTCAGGATGTGAGCCCCGAGGCGGTCCAGACGATCGCCCGGCAGGCGGCGACAAGAGATCCGTCAATCATGGACAAGGCCGCGGGCTTTTACGCGCAACACCCGACGCTCGTCAAGGCGATCGGCGCCGGCGCACTGGCGCTCCTCATGTCCAAGATTTCTCAGGCGAGGAGATGAGCCATGGGCATCATCTGGTGGCTGATCGTGGGCCTGATTGCGGGATGGCTCACCGGCAAGATCATGGGAGGCGGGGGTGGAGTTCTCATGGACATCATCCTCGGCCTCGTGGGAGCTCTGGCGGGCGGCTTCCTGATGAGCCTGTTCGGCTTCAAGGCGGAAGGCGGCCTGATTTATACGATCATCGTGGCGGTCATCGGCGCGATCGCCGTCACCTGGATCTACCGGAAGTTCACGGCCAAGCCGGCGTGAGAACGAACACTGCCGACCCGGCAAACGGGTCGAGAAGGAGGATGGAATGACGGATGACCCCAACAAGCCGGACTTCTCGGACGTCGAATCCGGAAGCTCGTCGACGGCGCCATCGCCCTCGGGGAACAAGGCGGGAGTGGCCGCCGAGACCTCCCGAACGTACGTCGTCCAGAGCGGAGACAGTCTCTCGAAGATTTCCAAGAAGTTCTACGGCAACGCGAATTCGTGGAAGCGGATTTTCGAAGCGAACAGGGACATCGTGAAAAATCCGGACCTCATCCAGCCGGGCTGGAAGCTCCGGATTCCCGAATGAGCGGCAGCGCCGTTCCCAGGCAGAAGGAGAGCAGATGACGACACGTACTCACGCCGCCCTCGTGGCGGCAGTCCTGGCTTCGGCGGTCGCTCTGAGCGCATGCAAGAAGGCAGAGGCCCCGGCCCCGATGCCCACCCCCGTCCCGGTCGTGCCGACGGCCGTCCCGGCCCCCGCCGTCACCGTCACGGATCTCTCGCTCGGGAAGTCCCTCGGACCCGACAAGAAGGTCCAGGCGCCGACCGACACGTTTTCGCCGAAAGACACGATCTTTGCCGCCGTATCGACGGACGGCTCGGCGGCCGCTTCGGTGATCGCGGTGAAGTGGACCTTCGGCGATGGACAGGTGGTCAAGGAAGACTCGAGGACCATCGCGCCCACGGGTCCGGCGACGACGGAGTTCTCGATCCAGAAGCCGTCGGGCTGGCCGAAGGGCAGCTACAAGGTCGAAACCACGGTGGACGGGAAACCCGGGCCTTCGAAGACGTTCACGGTGAAGTAGGGGTCCCCCTCCGGGGAGAGCGCGCGAGCGCGCGAAGAGCAGACACAAGGCGCCGGGTACCCCCCGGCGCCAATTTCACCCGTGTCGCGCCCGAAAGGGCGCGCTCAAAGGCAGCCATCTTGAGAGGGCTGCATCCGCAGGACGCGGCGTGAGACTTGGAGTGGGGTTGATCTGGCCCCAGCTGAAACCAGATCCAAGACTGGCTCACGCAGCTGGGAAGACTGAAGGTTGACCTGGAAAGCCGTGTTCCAGGATCGCCGTGAACCCCTGCCAGACCTCGCTGCAGGCATCGAGAAGCTGGTTCGGATAAGACGCCAAGTCCGGATCTGGGAGGCGAGCCCGCTTCGCTTCTAGGGCGAGGACCAGGTTCTGCTCCACTTCGAACGGCTGGTGTCTGCGTCTCTAAGGCGCGACTTTGGTGGCGGTGCTTTCTACGAGCGTTACATAACTGCCGTTCGGGTCGAGATATTCATACTTGGCCGTGTACTGAGACGCCGATTTGACGGTGACTGTCGTTCTTCCTCTGAATGCTTGGCCAAGCCACTTGTCTTCAAGCATCCACGTCCAGGTATTTCCGTCAACCGTTGCTGTGCCGCCACCCACGAGTCCGGCACTGCTCGCATAAAATGTCGTGTAGAGCTTCGCCTGGCTGTCGTAGGCCGTGATTCCGTGGGTCGTCGGGTAATTTTCCCCTTCACCTCGGGACTCGACAGAGAATCCCCCCGGACCCAATGCATATGTCGCGGTGATGACACTCTTACCGGCCGGCATGTAGTCGTTCGGTTTAACCTCGCCTTCCACCCTCCAAGTGCCAAGGAAGTACTCCAACTTCTTCTGCTCGGGGCCCGGCTTCGGGGGCTCTGGTGGAGCTTGCGCGAGTGAGAGTGCCGTGAATCCGCAGCTCAGAATGAAGGCGACCAACGATCGGGTGATCATTCTCTTCTCCTTTGAAAGCGCGTTCATGACAGCTGTCCCGGCCGTGACGCGTCCTTAAGGACTTGCTAAGATTCGCCGAAATCTGATGGCCACCAGCAGTGAGGTATTTCATTTCGACGAATTCACGCTCGACGTGCGAGAGCGGCGGCTCCTGCGCGGCGCGGAAGTCGTCCGCGTGTCACCGAAGGCCTACGATGTGCTGGTTGCGTTGGTACGACAGCGGGGCCGCCTGGTCACGAAGGACGAATTGCTGAAGCGCATCTGGCCCGAGTCATTCGTCGAAGAAGGCGGTCTCACGGTTCACATGTCGGCGCTGCGCAAGGCGCTTCACGAGGACGCCCACCGGCCGATCTATATCGAAACGGTGGCGGGGTCCGGGTACCGCTTCATCGCTGCAGTCAGGGTTGATTCGGAGGACGAGAGGCCATTCGTATCGAGCGCCGTGGCGCGACCCGTCGAACTTTACGAGCTTGTCGGCCGCGGCCGGTCTCACCTGTTGTCCGACTCGTTTTTCGAACTGCCGGCCGCCGTGGAAGCCTTTCGTTCCGCGATCGAGATCGATCCGACCTACGCGCCGGCGCACGCCGGCCTGGCGCGCGCACAGTGCGTGCTGGCAGCGTCTCACGGGGTGCCGCACCAGGAGGCGTTTGCAGAGGCGAAGGCGTCTGCCTTACGCGCGCTGGCGATGGACAGCGCCTCGGCGGACGCGCAGGTTGCCCTTGGCACCGTCCTTTTTCTCAGCGAGTGGGACTGGACGGCGGCGGAGCGCAGCCTGCAACGCGCGCTCGAAATCAATCCGGATCACACCGAGGCGCTCCTGCAGTATGGGTCGCTCCAGGAAGCGCTCGGGCGGCTCGACGACGGGCTGCGATGCAAGCAACAGGCGCTCGCGCGCGATCCGCGATCGCCCGGCGTTCTGGTGCAGATCGCCATCTCGTATTGGCACCAGCGGAAGTACGACGACGCGCTTGGCTGGGCCCGGCGAGCGCTTGACGTCAACCCGAAGCATGCGCAGGCGTGCCAATTCATTGGCTACGTCTATTTGAAGATCGTCGACCTCGATCGATTCGCGGCCCTGGCCGTCCGCAATGCCATCGAGTTCGGCTTACCCGAAGAGTGGCTGGCGGTAGTGAAGCAGGTCACCGCGGAAGCGCAGCACGCGTACGCGACGGCCGGCCTCTCCGGACTGAGCCAATTCTGGGTGGATCAAATCTCGAACCCGCAGCTGGACTTCGACGTGTTGCTCAAGATGCCGTTCTTCCGCGCCAGAATCTACGGGGGAGCAGGCCGGCTCGATGAAGCGTTCGACTGCCTCGATCAGGCCATCGCACAGCGCGACCCGGCACTGGTTCACCTGGCGGTCGCACCGGATTGGGATGGCCTGCGCGATGATCCGCGCTTTGACGATCGCCTGAGAAAAATGGGCCTGCCACGCGAGTTCTGACCGCGTTCACGACGCCGATGCTCGGCGGCAACGCCAAACGACCCCGTGTCGCGCGAGAAGGGGCGCGCGCGTCGCGGAGCGACGCCTGAGAGTGAGCCGCCTTGAGAGGGCTGCGGCGGGACGCAGCCGTCCCTCGCGAAGCCGGCTGGAGTTGGTCGCCCATACGGGCGCGACCTGGAACCTTTCGACGTTCTTCGCGGGAATCGAACGCCTTCGGCGGCCGGCGTAGGTGGCACCCCGGTCCGCATTCGTCCTCCGGCCGGAGACGACAACCCGGCGGGGCACACCTTCTCGTTCCGCTCGGACGGCGTCACGGTCCTGGTGGGCGAAAGCTTTCTCGGCCCCGGGCGCCGGCGCTCCGGGCGGCGGGAAGGGCGGGAGATCGGGTAGCCCCACGGCTCGGCGGCGCCGGCCTTTCCGACCTGGACAACCTGCACGCATCGAGCCCCAGGTCGAGGAGAATGCCGGCTCCTGGCAGTCAGGAGGGGGCTCGCATGAAGTCGCGGAACGTTCTGGCCGCACTCGCGCTGGCCGTGCTCGGCGCGATCACTCCGAACGGGGCGCGGGCCGCCCGGGCGGACGCGGAGCCGACGCAGCAATGGCGCTTCCGCGTTCTCCTCGACGGGCGCGAGGTGGGGCGTCACGACTTCGTTCTCCGGACCGAGGGCTCGCGGAAAGTGCTTCGGAGCGAGGCCGCGCTCAAGGTCAAGCTCCTCTTCGTCACGGCCTACGAGTACCGGCACGAGGCCGTGGAGGTCTGGGACGATCGCTGTCTGGCCAGCATCCAGTCGCGCACCGACGACAACGGCAGAACGTACGAAGTGCGCGGGGCCTCGGCCGGGAATCAATTCCTCGTCGAAAGCCGGGGCGCGCGGCGAGCAGGGCCGTCCTGCGTCAGCTCTTTCGCCTACTGGAACCCGGAGTTCCTCGAGCGCTCGTCGCTGCTGAACAGCCAGACGGGCGAACTCGTGGCCGTCGAGGTGCAACCGCTGGGCGAGGAGACGTTCCCGGTGCGCGGCGCGGTGACCCGGGCGGAACGATACCGGCTGAAGGCGCCGGGCATGGCGATCGACCTCTGGTACGCGCCCGGCGGAGGCTGGCTCGGCCTGGAGTCGCAGCTCGAAGGCGGCCACCGCCTCCTCTACGAACTGCTCTGAAATCGTGGCCGGCGCCCGCTTCCTCCTGGCGGGCCTCCTCGTCGCCGCGACGGGATGCTCGACCTCCGCGCTACGGCCGCTGAAGACCGTGGACCACGTGGATCTCGCGAGGTTCATGGGGGACTGGTACGTCATCGCCAGCATCCCGACCTCGCTCGAGAAGGGCGCCTACGCCGCCATCGAGTCGTACCGCCTGCGCCCGGACGGCGTCGTGGAGACGACCTTCACCTTCCGCAAGGGCGGCTTCGACGGCAAACCGAAGCGCTACACGCCCAGGGGGTACGTGCGCGACAAGCGCACCAACGCCACCTGGGGCATGCAGTTCGTGTGGCCGATCGAGGCGGAGTACCTGATCACGTACCTGGACGAGGACTACTCCACCACCATCATCAGCCGCAACAAGCGCGATCACGTCTGGATCATGGCGCGCACTCCGCGCATTCCAGAGGCCGACTACGCGCGCCTCCTCGCGCTGGTCGGCGAGCAGGGTTACGACGTCTCGCGCATCGTTCGCGTCCCGCAGGAGCAGGACCGGTAAACAGGTGAACAGGGTCAACGCTGCAATCCTGTGCCGACGTGACGCTGCAGGAAAGCAGCGTTGACCCCCGTCGGCGGGAGCTGACAGCGCGGGGAGATCTGGTAGCCCATACGGGGCACCGAGCGGCGCGAAAGCGCCGCGACAAGCGCCGGGTCCGCCCGGCGCTAATCGAACCCGTGTCGCGCCCGGAAGGGCGCGCTCAAAGGAAGCCGCCTTGAGAGGGTCGCGTCCGGAGGACGCGGCGGGCTAATAACGAAGCGGCGGGGAGCTGGTAGCCCATACGGGAATCGAACCCGTATTTCGGCCTTGAGAGGGCCGCGTCCTAACCGTTAGACGAATGGGCCAAACGGGGGCGCGAAAGGTAGCACAGCCGTCGCGATCGGGGCAACCGCCCGCCGGGACAGGCCCTACGGCGCCTTCGCCGCCGGCTGGGGAGCCTTGCCAGGCTTGTAGCTGACCCACCGCAGGATCTCGGGGATCGTGGGCTTCTTGCCGTACATGAGGATGCCGACGCGGTAGACGCGGCCCGCGAACCAGGCGAGGCCGACGGTCGTGGCGATCAGGAGGGCGATCGAGAGAAGTACCTGCCAGGCCGGGGGCTCGGAGACGGCCGTCCGGAGGAACATAACGAGCGAGGACGTGAACGGGAAGAGCGAGAAGAAGACCGCCACGTTGCCGTTGGGGTTGTTCATCACGGCCGGGTAAACCATGAAGCCGGCGAGGATGAGGATGATCGGGATCATCATGAACTGGGTGGCTTCCTGCTCGCTGTTGAACGGCGCCGCGATCGTCGTGTAGACGCTGGCGTAGACGAAGTAGCCGAGCACGAAGAACAGGATGAAGTAGCCGAGCATCGCGACCGGAATCCGGGGCACGCCCATGTCGCTCGACGACAGAACGGTGGCGATCCCCGGGAGCGACAGGTTCATCGCGAGGAGCGACCACACCAGGTACTGCGTCAGGCCGACGAGGCCGATGCCGATGATCTTGCCCAGCATCAGCTCGGTCGGCCGCACGGAGGCGATGATGATCTCGACGATCCGGCTCGACTTTTCCTCGATGACCCCGCGCATGACCTGGCCGCCGTACACGAAGAAGGTCGTGTACATGAGCACCATGAAGATGATCGCGGCGATGATGCCGGCGCCCTTTTCCTCGGCGGTTCCCTTCTCGGTGACCTTGAAGGCCTTGAAGTCGATCCGCTTCTCGAGCTCGCCGGCGAGGTCCGTGGGCAGTCCGCGGTCGTGCATCTTCTCCCGCATGCGCACGCGGTTGAGGGAGCGTTCGAGCTGGTTCAGCGCGATGAAGTCCGACACCGTCGTCGAGTAGTACTCGACCTCGTCGTTCTTGATCTTCTGCGGCTCGAGGACGAGGTAGCCGCTGATGTCCTTGGCGAGGACCTGCTTGCGAAGGGCCTCCTTCGTCGCCGCGAGATCTCCGCCGGCCGGAGCGAGCTTCAGGTTCCAGTGCGGCCCCTTGTTCCCGGATCCCTTCGCCTTCTGCTCGGACTCGGTCGCCGCGAGCTCCTTCTCGAGCGGGGCGTACAGCGTGCCGGTCTGGTCGACGACCACGATCGTCCGCTCGCCGCCGGTCTTGCGGGACGAGGAGATCTGGAAGGCGATGTAGGCGAGGAACAGGAACGGGATGAGGAGCGTCGCCACCCAGAACGACTTCGTGCGGACGCGCTCGATGTACTCCCGCCGGACGATCGCGAAGGTCTTCTTCCAGTTCATGCGGGCCTCATTCGATCGTGCGGGTCTCTTCCAGGCCCGCGTTCCGGACGGCGTCGATGTAGATTTCCTCGAGGTCGGGCTCCTTCTGCGAGAAGGCCTCGACCGTGTACGTGTCGAGGGCCCGCTTCAGAAAGTCCTTCTGCGCGACGCCCGGCGCGAGCGCGATGACGAAGGACCCGTCGACGGCTTTCGCGGAGTCGACGCCCGGGAGAGCCGAGACGTCGGCGAGGCTGGCGTTGGTCGAAAGCCGCAGGAGCCCGCTCGAGTTGCGGCGCTTCAAGTCCCTGAGGCTGCCCTCGAGGATCTTCTTCGACTTGGCCATCAGGCAGATCTCGTCGCAGAGCTTCTCGGCCTGCTCGAGGACGTGCGTGCAGAAAATGATCGTCTTGCCCTTGGCGCGGAAGTCGAGAAAGTAGTCGCGCATCAGGGCGACGTTCAGCGGGTCGAGTCCCGAGAACGGCTCGTCGAGGATCAGGATCTCCGGATCGTGGACGATCGTCGCGATGAACTGGACCTTCTGCTGCATGCCCTTGGAGAGCTCGTCGACCTTCTTGTTGAGCCAGGGGCGCAGCTCCATCTTGTCGATCCAGCCGGAGATGCGCTCCTTCGCGGTCTCGCGGCCGACCTCCTTGATCGCGGCCAGGAAGTAGAGGTGGTCGATCACCTTCATCTTCCGGTAGAGCCCGCGCTCCTCGGGAAGGTAGCCGATGCGGTTCTGCGTGGCGCGGTCCATCGGGTGCCCGAGGATCCGGATCTCGCCGGAGTCGGGCGCCGTGATGTTCATCGTCATCCGGATCGTCGTCGTCTTGCCCGCGCCGTTGGGCCCGAGAAGGCCGAACATCGAGCCCTTCGGGACCTTCAGCGACAGGTCGTCGACCGCCTTGAAGCGGCCGAAGCTCTTGGCGACGTGCTCCAGCTCGATCGCGTTTTCCATGGGGCTCGCGGATTATTACGGATTCCTTGGGGCGGGGTTTAGGAAAAACCGGAGACCACCCGTCCGCCGGGGGGCTGGGTTAGTGTGAACGCATGTGCCGCAACATCCGTACCCTGGCCAACTTCGCGCCCCCGGCCACCGCGGCCGAGATCCGGGCCTCGTCGCTGCAGTTCGTCCGCAAGCTGAGCGGGGCCAACAAGCCCTCGCGCGCCAATGAGGCGTTGTTCCAACGCGCGGTGGACGAGGTCGCCGCGGCGGCCGAGCGACTGGTCCATGGGTGGGTGACCAACGCCCCGCCAAAGGATCGCGATGTCGAGATCCGCAAGATGATCGAGAAGTCGCGGATCCGCTTCGGCAAGGAGCCCAGGCGCACGCCGATCGATCCGATCCGGTGAGGGCGCCGACCCCACGACTCTCTCGAGGAGCAATAATGGCGGAGAGGGTGGGATTTACCGCTGCGCTTCGCGCAGCGTGGGTTACCGCTGGCCTTCGGCCAGCGTTGCCTAAGATCGGGGGTCGATCTCTGGTGGACGGCTCCCTGCTGCCGGGGGTCTGCCTCTGGTGGTCGGGCGAACCCACGACTGTCTCGAGGCAACATTAGTGGCGGAGAGGGTGGGATTTACCGCTGCGCTTCGCGCAGCGTGGGTTACCGCTGGCCTTCGGCCAGCGTTGCCTAAGATCGGGGGTCGATCTCTGGTGGACGGCTCCCTACTGCCGGGGGTCTGCCGCTGGTGGTCGGGTGAACCCACGACTGTCGCGAGGCAGTAGTAGTGGCGGAGAGGGTGGGATTTGAACCCACGAGACCCTTTCGGGCCTACCGGTTTTCGAGACCGGCCTGATCAACCACTCCAGCACCTCTCCGCGCGGGTGGAAGGGGCGCATCCTAGCGGATTTTTGGGGCGCTGTCAGTCGTAGACTGGGGCTCGAATGCTGGTCGGGCCGAGCCTCTTTTCCGGACTCTGCCGTGCTCGCCGGGCGCTCCGGAGCGTCACGGAACGGCCGCTTTCGGTCGAGGAAGCGGCGAGGCTTGCGGGTATCTCGCCATTCCACTTCATCCGGCGATTCGATGCGGTCTTCGGCGCGACGCCGCACCAGTACCGGATCGAGGCGCGGCTCGACCGCGCCCGGCGGCTCCTGGCAAAAGGCG
This sequence comes from uncultured Acidobacteriota bacterium, assembly GCA_963764715.1. GTDB lineage: Bacteria > Acidobacteriota > Thermoanaerobaculia > UBA5066 > Gp7-AA6 > DAHUXD01. The sequence continues at coordinate 64,871 of CAVXTP010000001.1, read as the reverse complement.
AGCTTTCCGTCACCGAGGTCTGCATGGAGGTCGGCTTCTCGAGCCTCGGCAGCTTCAGTGATGTCTTCACGCGCCGCGTCGGGGAGACGCCGTCGGGGTTCCGCCGCCGCGCTCGGTCGATGGTCCGGGTGCCGGGCGGGCTGCCGCGGGAGCTCTTCCCGGGCTGCCTTTCGCTCATGGGCCGCCTGCCGCCGTCGGCGTTTCGCAGTTTTCGAGAAGCCTGACTCCCGGCGCTCGGGCAGACTTCCGCCCGGCCGTCAGAGAAAGGAGCGACGCAATGAAGATCAAGCTCACGAGCGTCATGGTCGAGGACCAGGCCCGGGCGCAGAAGTTCTACACGGAGGTCCTGGGCTTCAGGACGAAGCTCGACTTTCCCGTCGGGGAGTACCGCTGGATCACGGTCGTGTCGCCGGAGGCGGGCGACGACGTGCAGCTCGCGCTGGAGCCCAATGCGAACCCCGCGGCGAAGAAGTTCCAGGAGGCGATGTTCGCGCAGGGGATCCCGATCGCGGCGTTCGAGTCGTCCGACATCCGCGGCGAGTGCGCGAAGCTCAAGGCGAAGGGCGTGGCGTTCACCATGGAGCCGACTCCGGCCGGGCCGGTCACGATGGCGGTCTTCGCCGATACCTGCGGCAACCTGATCCAGATCTACCAGGTGGCCTGACGGAACCGGGTCGGGCCTCGAACCGAAAAATGAAGACCTGACCCCGTCAGCGTTTCGCCTGGAAGAACTGGCGGAGCATCTCGGCCGACTCGTCGGCCAGAAGGCCCCCTTCGACCTGGGGCCGGTGGTTCAGCCGCGCGTCCCCCGGGATGTTTCCGAGGGTGCCGCAATAGCCGGCCTTGGGGTCCGTGCAGCCGAAGACGATCCGTCGGATCCGGGCGTTGACCGCGGCGCCGGCGCACATCGCGCAGGGCTCCACCGTGGCATAGAGGGTGCAGTCCTCGAGGCGCCAGTGACCGACCTCGCGGGCGGCCTCCCGGATGGCCTCGATCTCGGCGTGGTGGGTGGGGTCGGCGAGCCGTTCCCGGCGGTTGCGCCCCCGGCCGATCATCCGTCCGTCCCGAACGACGACCGCCCCGATGGGGACCTCCTGCTCGGCATAGGCGATGCGCGCGAAGGCGAGGGCCTCGGCCATGAAACGGCGGTCCTGGTCCGTGAAAGACACCGCGGGGAGGCTACCCCAGTCGGAAGTGGTGCGCCCAGAGGGAGTCGAACCCCCAACCTCCTGATCCGTAGTCAGACGCTCTATCCAATTGAGCTATGGGCGCAGGGGAGCGGAAGGCTAGCGAAAAGCCCCAGTCTTTTCAATGGGCTCCGGGGAATTGAACTTTCCGAGGGCCGTTCCGTAGAAAGGAATACGCAGGAAAACCGCGTTAGACCGGAGGATTGAGGGCCATGTCGAAGAGGACCAAGATCATCGGGGGGGCCATCCTGGGGGTCGCCGTCATCGGCGCCCTGACCGCCTTCATCCGCGGGCGGGACAAGGACGTGCCCCGCGTGACGACCGCCAAGGTCGAGAAGCTCGACCTCGTCTCGAAGGTCACCGCCAACGGCAAGATCCAGGCCCAGCGCAAGGTCGACATGTCCGCCCTCGTCATGGGACAGATCGTGAACCTGGCGGTCAAGGAAGGCGACCACGTCAAGAAGGGCCAGCTCCTTCTCCAGATCGACCGCGCGCAGCTCGCCGCCCAGGCCCAGGGAGCGGAGTCGAATCTCGAGGCGATGCGCCACGACCTCGACGCGGCCAGGGCGACCGCCGCGCAGGCGAAGTTCGACTACGAGCGCGCCGCCGCGAACTTCAAGGGGAACATCCTCGCCGAGGCCGACCTCCAGAAGGCCAAGTCGAACCTCGACACGGCGGAGGCGAACCTCGCGGCGACCGAGCAGCGCATGCGCTCCACCTCGGCGAGCCTCGCGGCGAGTCGCGACTCGCTGTCGAAGACGACGGTGACGGCTCCCCTCGAAGGCGTCGTGACCGCGCTTCCGATCAAGGAGGGCGAGGTCACGGTCATCGGCACGATGAACAACGCCGGCACGCAGCTCATGACGATTTCCGACATGGCGACGGTCGAGGCGGTCATGATGGTCGATGAGACCTCCGTGCCGCAGGTCAAGGTCGGGCAGAAGGCCACCCTCTCGATCGACGCCTACCCGAACACCAAGTTCATCGGCACCGTCACCGAGGTCGGCTCCTCGCCGATCCCCAAGAACGACCCGGACCTGCTCGCGCTGACCGCCAACTCGGAGGCGATCAACTTCAAGGTCAAGATCAAGATCGACAACCCGCCGGACACGATCCGCCCCGGCTTCTCGGTGACGGCCGACATCGTCACCGGCCGCCGCGACGGCGCGACGACGATCCCGATCCAGGCGCTCATCGTCCGCGACGTCGACAAGAAGGGCAAGGCGCCGTCGACCGGCCGCCCCGAGACCGAGGAGGGCGTGTACACCATCAAGGACGGCAAGCTCGCCTTCACGAAGGTCGTGCCGGGCATCGCCGGCGAGCTCATGATCGAGGTCAAGCAGGGACCGGCCGTGGGGCAGGAGATCGTCACGGGGCCCTTCAAGGTGCTGCGGCAGATCAAGGAAGGCGACCGGGTCATCATCGAGAAGGAGAGCGGGCCGGGCAAGGACGGGCCGAAGAAGGGCTAGCGATGACCACCGCCGAGCTCTTCCGCGTCTCGGGGTCGGCGCTCACGCGGCACAAGCTCCGCGCGTTCCTGACGCTGCTCGGCGTCATCATCGGCGTGGCCACCGTCGTCGGCGTCGTCTCGGTCATCTCGGGGTTGAACGCCTACGTCAAGGACAAGGTGATCGGCCTCAATCCCGACATCGTCATCTTCACGAAGTACGGGATCATCACGAGCCGCGAAGAGTGGCTGATGGCCCGCAAGCGCAAGGACCTCACGCTGACGGACATGGAGGTCGTGCGCCGCGAGTGCAAGCTCTGTGCGTCGATCGGCGCGCGCGGCGACCGCAACCGTCCCGTCAAGTACGAGGACCGCAAGCTCCCGCAGGTCGAGATCCAGGGCCACACGCCGAACATGGGCGAGGCCATGAAGTTCGACATCGTCAACGGGCGCTACTTCACCGAGACCGAGTACAACCAGTCGTTCCCCGTCGCCGTCATCGGCTGGGACGTGCAGGACGAGCTCTTCCCGAATATCGATCCGATCGGCCGCGTGATGAAGATCGACGGCTATCCGGTCAAGGTCATCGGGACGCTCGCCAAGCAGGGCTCGGTCCTGGGCCAGAGCCAGGACAACGTGATCTACATCCCGCTGACGCTCTTCCACAAGCACATCGCGCCGAGCGAGGACATCGGCATCTTCTTGAAGCCGAAAGGCGGCGTCGAGGGCGTGACGGCCGCGACCGACGAGGTCCGGACGATCCTCCGGGCGCTCCGGAAGACGGGCTTCGAGAAGGACGATCCGTTCGGCCTCGTCACGGCGGAGCTGCTCCAGACCCTGTGGCGCGGCATCTCGGCGGGGATGTTCCTGCTGATGGTCCTGATCTCGGGCATCTCGCTCGTCGTCGGCGCGATCGTGGTCGCGAACATCATGTTCGTGTCGGTCGTCGAGCGGACCAAGGAGATCGGCGTGCGGCGGGCTCTCGGCGCGCGGCGCCGGGACATCCGCCGGCAGTTCCTTCTCGAGGCGGCCCTGCTGTCCTCGATCGGCGGCGTCATCGGCGTGATCCTCGGCACCCTCATCGCGCTCGCGGTCAAGCAGGTGTTCCCGGCGCAGGTCCGACTCTCGTTCATCCTGCTCGGCGTCGGCGTCGCCACCGTGACCGGCATCCTGGCGGGCTGGATCCCGTCGTCGCAGGCGAGCAAGCTGCCGCCGGTCGAAGCGCTGAGATACGAGTAAGGACCGGGGGCTAGTCGCCATGTCCTCCCTGATCTCCCACCTGCGCCGCGGTTTCGGCGAGAACATGCGGTTCGCGATGCTCGCGGTCCGCGCGCACAAGCTGCGGGCCTCGCTGACGGTGCTCGGCATCGTCGTGGGCGTCTCGACGGTCATCGCGATGGTGTCGATCGTCAACGGCTTCAACAACAGCATGGCGCGCCAGTTCCAGAGCTTCGGCGCGACCCTGGTGCAGTTCCAGAAGTTCTCGATGCGCTTCGGGCCCGGCCACCGCTCCGACACGGAGCGCAACCGCAAGGACCTGACGCTCGAGGACGCGCTCGCGCTCAAGGCCCAGATCCCGGAGATCCGCGGCGTGTCGCCCGAGCGCTACCTGTTCGACGGCACCAACGTCACGGTCAAGTACCGCGGCAACGAGTCGACCTCGCCGACCGTCGCGGGCGTCTATCCCGACTACACGCTCGCGAACAACCATTTCGTCGAGCACGGCCGCTTCTTCACGGAGACGGACATCGCGCACTCGTCCGAGGTCTGCGTCATCGGCACCGACGTCCAGAAGGCGCTCTTTCCCAACGAGAGCCCGCTCAACAAGACCGTCGAGCTGAACGGCTGGAAGTACACCGTCGTCGGCATCATGGAAGAGAAGGGCGACTTCGGTGGAGGCTCGAGCAACCACTGGTTCTTCATTCCCTTCTCGACCTTCGACCACCAGTTCCCGCAGATCAAGAACAGCCGGGGCGACACGATCCACATCGCGACGGTGCCGTACCGGCCGGACCAGGTCGACGCCGTGATCGAGAAGGGGCGGGCCCTGCTGCGCGCGCGCCGGGCCGTTCCGTTCAACGCCGAGGACGACTTCTACATCCTGACGCCCGACAAGATGATCGAGTCGTTCCGCGGCATCACCAACGGCGTCACGGGCGCGATGATCTTCATCGCCTTCATCTCGCTTCTGATCGGCGGCGTCGGCGTGATGAACATCATGCTCGTGTCGGTGACGGAGCGGACGCGGGAGATCGGCGTGCGCAAGGCCGTCGGCGCTTTCCGCCGCGACATCGTCCTCCAGTTCCTGACCGAGGCCACGACGCTGTCGCTGCTCGGCGGCGTCATCGGGGTCGTCGTCGGGGTCGCCGTCCCGGCAGGGATCAAGGCGGCCTTCGCGGCCCTTCCGGCGGAGACGCCCTTCTGGGCGATCCTCGTTGGCCTCCTCGTGTCGATGTCGGTCGGCATCTTCTTCGGGCTCTACCCGGCCGTGAAGGCCTCGCGGCTCGACCCGATCGAAGCGCTGCGGTACGAGTAGCCCGCCCGCAGGAGGCAGGAGGCAGGAGGCAGGGCGCCTGACTGCTGATAGCGTCCGCCCGTGTTCCAGCACCTGAGGCGCGGGTTCGGGGAGAACCTGCGGTTCGCGATGCTCGCCGTGCGCCTGCACAAGCTGCGCGCCGGGTTGACGGTTCTCGGGATCGTCGTCGGCGTGGCGACGGTCATCGCGATGGTCTCGATCGTCACCGGTTTCAACAACAACATGGTCCGCAACTTCCAGAGCTTCGGCGCGAGCCTCGTCATGGTCCAGAAGTACGAGCCGCGCTTCGGGCCCGGCGGGCCGCGCCCGGAAGGGGAGCTGCGGAGGAAGGACCTGACCCTCGCCGACGCCGAAGCGATCCGGGAAGCAGGTGCCGGAGGCGCGGGCCGTCTCGCCGCAGCGCTACCTCTGGGACAACTCGAACTTCCACCTGAAGTACCGCGACAACGAGGTCCAGTCGCCGAGGGTCTTCGGCGTGATGGAGCCCTACGCCGTCGCCCTGAGCCGCTTCGTGTCGCAGGGACGGTTCCTGAACGAGCTCGACGTGGAGCACGCGGCCGACGTCATCGTGCTCGGAGCGGAGATCGCGGAGAAGCTCTTTCCCCGGCGAGGACCCCCTGCAGAAGCGGATCACGCTCGGCCACGACGCCTACACGGTGATCGGGGTCTTCGAGAAGAAGGGGAAGATGTTCGGCGAGTCGCAGGACAACTTCGTCACGATCCCGCTGACGACCTTCGACCGGCGCTTCCCCTGGATCAAGGTCGGCGGCCTCGACGGCGACGCGCTCCGGATCGCCATGGTGCCGCACCGGCCCGACCAGGTCCCCGCCCTCATCGACAAGGTCCAGCAGGTCCTGCGGACCCGGCGCCACGTCCGGTTCGACCAGCCGAACGACTTCGGGATCGTCACGCCGGACAAGATGATCGAGAGCTTCCGCGGGATCACCCAGGGCATCACCCTGGCCATGATCTTCATCGCGTTCGTGTCGCTCGTGATCGGCGGCGTGGGCGTGATGAACATCATGCTCGTCTCGGTGACCGAGCGGACGCGGGAGATCGGCGTGCGCAAGGCCGTCGGCGCCTTTCGCCGGGACATCGTGCTGCAGTTCCTGACGGAGGCCACGACCCTTTCGGTCCTCGGCGGCATCATCGGCGTCGCCGTCGGCGTCGCGGTGCCCGCCGCGATCAAGGCGGCCTTCGACGCCCTGCCGGCCGAGACGCCGTTGTGGTCCGTCGTCCTCGGGCTCGTCGTCTCGCTGTCGGTCGGGATCTTCTTCGGCCTGTACCCGGCGGTGAAGGCGTCGCGGCTCGATCCGATCGAAGCGCTCCGTTACGAGTAGCGTCCCGCCGTTACAGCGATATCGTCGACACCACGGCGGAGGTGCGGCGATGAACATGATGAAGACCACGCTCCTGCTGGGGCTCCTCACGGGACTCTTCCTGCTCGCGGGGTACGCCCTCGGAGGCGAGCAGGGGATGCTCCTCGCCCTGGCCTTCTCGGCGGTGATGAACTTCGTCTCGTACTTCTTCAGCGACAAGCTCGCGCTCGCCGCCTACCGGGCGCAGCCCGTCACCGAGGCCGAGTCGCCGAAGCTCCACGCGATCGTCCAGCGCCTGGCGAGCAAGGCCGGCATCCCGATGCCGCGGCTCTACGTCGTCCCGAGCCCGGCCTTGAACGCCTTCGCGACCGGGCGCAACCCGCAGCACGCCGCGGTCGCCGCGACGGAGGGCATCCTCCAGGCGATGAACGAGGCCGAGCTCGAGGGGGTTCTCGCCCACGAGATCTCCCACGTCCTGAACCGCGACATCCTGACGTCGTCGATCGCCGCGACGCTCGCCGGCGCGCTGACGTTCCTGACGCGGTTCGCCTACATGACGCCGAGGAGCGGCGACGACCGCCGCGGCGGCGGGAACCCGCTCGCCCTGCTCTTCGTGATCCTCGCCCCGATCGCCGCGATGCTCATCCAGTTCGCCGTCAGCCGGAGCCGCGAGTACGGCGCCGACGCCTCGGGAGCGACGCTCATGGGAGACCCGCGCCCGCTCGCGAGCGCGCTCGAGAAGCTCGGCGCCGCGTCCGGCCGCATTCCGCTCGAGGGCGCGACGCCGACGAACGCCCACCTCTGCATCGTCAATCCGCTGACGGGCGGAGGCCTCATGGCGCTCTTCTCGACCCACCCGCCGCTCGAAGAGCGGATCCGGCGGCTTCTGGCGATGCGGGGCTGAAGCAGCGTCGTTCCGGCTCCGGGCAGGGGGCGGGGCTCGTCCCCGTCCGAGGGCGGCCGCAAGGGCCGCCCCTACGACCGGGAGCTTCGCCGAGGTTCAGGCGTCAAAGGTAGAGCTTCCAGAACTCCAGCATCTTCGCGGCCCGGTGGCGGATCGCCGGCTTGTCGACGAAGCCGTGCTTGCGCATCGGGTAGACCATGATGTCGAAGGGCTTGCCCGCCGCGATCAGGGCGTCTGCGAAGGCCCACTCGTTCTGCGGGTGGACGTTGTCGTCGTAGGTCCCGAAGACCAGGAGCAGCCGCCCCGAGAGGTCCTTCGCGCGCTTCACGAAGGACGTGTAAGCGTAGCCCTCCGGGTTCGTCTCCGCGGTCTGCATGTAGGCCTCGCCGAACTTCGTGTCGTAGAAGTGCCAGTCGGTCACGGGCGCGCCGGCGATGCCGGCCTTGAACTCCGACGTCCTGGTCATCGCAAGGAGCGTGTAGGAGCCCCCGCCGCTCCAGCCCCAGATGCCGAAACGCGACGGGTCCGCCCAGGACTGGGCCTTGAGCCACTTCACGGCGGCCTGGAGGTCGGCGAGCTCGGAGTCGCTCATCATCTTGCCGACGACGGGGTCCTCCAGCGCCTTGCTCCGACCCGCGGCGCTGCGCGGATCGAAGGACGCCACGACGTAGCCCTGCTGGACGAGAAGGTGCTCGAAGAGATCGTCGCGGCCCCAGCGGTCCAGGACGATCGGAGAGCCCGGCCCTCCGTAGACGTGGATGAGGACGGGATACTTCCTGGCGGGGTCGAAATCCGCCGGCTTCAGGATGCTCGCCGGGATGGGGAAGCCGTCGGGCGCCGGGATCGTGAGGAGCTCGCGGGCGGTCAGACCGTAGGGCGCGAGGAAGTCCGGCCCGGTTTCCCAGATCGTCGCCAGCCGCTCGCCGGAAGCGGCGTACAGCGCCAGCGACGGCAGGGTGTTCCGGTTCGAGTACGCATCCACGAAGTAGCGGCGGTCCGGAGAGAACGTGACCTTGTGCGTTCCGTCGTCCTTCGTGATGCGGACCTTTCCGGTGCCGTCGGACCGGATCCGGTAGATGTGGGATTCGAGAGGCGATTTCTCGGTCGACGAGAAATAGATGTCGCCGCTCACGTCGTCGATGAAGGTCGAACCCTGGGGCGCGTCGTACCCGCCGCCTCCGCGGACCGACCAGTCGCCCTGCGTGATCGCGTTCTTCCGAACGCCGTCGGCGCCGTAGCGGTACAGGTGCGTGTAGCCGTTCTTCTCGAACGAGACGATCCACGTTCTCCCGCCGTCCGCGAACTGGATCTCCTTCTGGTACACGAGGGCGGGATCGCTGTCGCTCAGGACCACGGTCGCTCTCCCGGCGGCGCGATCGAATCGCCAGACGTCGAGCTTCGTCTGGGCCCGGTTCATCGTCTGGACGACGACGGCGGAGCTGTCGGGCAGCCAGTCCACGCCGAGGAGGTACTCGTAGGCGGCTCCGGACGGCTCCATCCAGGCCGTCTTCGCCCCGGCGAGGTCCGTGATTGCGAGTCGGACGGCCGGGTTCGGCCGGCCCGTTCGCGGGTAGCGCTGGCGAATCTCGCGCGGCACCGCCGGAGCGAAGTCGGTGAACGTCGTGACGTCGACGCCGGATTCGTCGGTCCGCAGAAAGGCGATGGACTTCGAGTCGGGCGACCACCAGTAACCGGTATCGCCGCGGTCGAAGATTTCTTCCCAGTAGACCCAGGAGAGCGTGCCGTTCAAGATCGTGTCGCTTCCGTCGGAGGTGAGCCGCGACTCCCGCTTCGTGGCGAGGTCCATCACGTAGAGGTCATTGCTTCGGACGAACGCGAGCTTCCGGCCGTCCGGCGAGAATCGAGGCAGGGTCTCCTTCGCGTCCGTCGTGGTCAGGCGCGAGAAGCGCGACGCCGCCAGGTCGAGGGCGTAGAGGTCGTCTCCCAGGACGTAGATCCCGGTGGCTCCCGCGGGATCGAACGCCTCCGGCCAGGCGAGGGACGCCGGGGCGTTCTCCGAAGAGATCGCCCGGAGGCTCGCGAGCGCGGCGGCGGCGTCGACGGCCGCGGAGCGCTGCCCGGTCTTCGCCCGGATCCGCTCGATCGTCCGCCGGGGCGGAGCGGCCCGCTCATCGAGGACGAGGACGTCGTCGGCGGTCGTCCAGGCGAACTTCGGAAGCCTCGCCGCCGCGGTCGCTTCCTCGCCGTAGATCCAGTCGACGGTGAGCTCGCGCGGGGTCTGGGCCAGGAGCGGAAGGGCCCCGAGAAGGGCGATGAGCGAGGCGAGGCGACGCGTCGGCGCTGGTCTCATGACGGCCTTTCGATTGAGTAAGCGCGGCAAGGATATTCCACGACTGCGGGTAGAATCCGGACAACGCCCGATGCCACTCTCCGAGGGCAGCCTCCTCGGCCACTACGAGGTGCTTGCGCCCCTCGGAGCCGGAGGCATGGGGGAGGTCTACCGCGCCCGCGACACGACGCTCGATCGCGAGGTGGCGATCAAGGTGCTGCCCGGGAACCTCGCGCTGGACCAGGACGCGTATGCGCGGTTCGAGCGCGAGGCCAAGGCCGTCGCGGCCCTGTCGCATCCGAACATCCTTGCGATCCACGAGTTCGGAAGCGCGCAGGGCGTCGCGTACGCCGTCACCGAGCTGCTCGAGGGCGACACGCTGCGCGGACGCCTCGAGGCGGGCCCTCTCACCGAGGCGGCGGCCGTCGACTACGCGCTCCAGATCGCGCGTGGGCTCTCCGCGGCGCACGAGAAGGGGGTCGTCCACCGGGACCTGAAGCCCGAGAACATTTTCGTGACCAACGCAGGGCATTTGAAGATCCTCGACTTCGGGCTCGCCAAGCGCGTCGGCGGCGACCCCGCGGGCTCGGCGTCGCCGGCGCTCACCGACCCGGGCCTGACCGAACCCGGCGTCGTGCTCGGCACGGCCGGCTACATGTCACCGGAGCAGGTGCGCGCCGCGAAAACCGATCACCGCTCGGACATCTTTTCGTTCGGAGCGATCCTCTACGAGATGCTGTCGGGCCAGCGGGCCTTCCGGCGGACCTCTGCGATCGAGACCATGACGGCGATCCTGCGCGACGAACCGCCCGATCCGGCCGAGTCCGGTCGCGGGATCGCGCCGGCTCTCGACCACGTCGTGCGCCACTGTCTGGAGAAAAACCCGAACCACCGTTTTCAGTCGGCCAAGGACGTCGTCTTCGCGCTCTCGGAGGCCTCGCTCTCCGCGGCGGCCGCGGTGGCGGGAAGCGGCCCCCGGCCCGTTGCGCCCGAGCCTCCTCCGCCCCGGAGGCGCCGGAGACCGGTCGGCCGGCTCGCCCTCTGGGGCGGGATCGGGCTCGCCGCCGCCGTCGGCCTCTTCCTCCTGCTGAGGCCGCAACGGCCGGCGAAGACCACCGCGGCGGCTCCGGCCGCCCCGACCCGACTCGCCGTGCTGCCGTTCGAAAATCTCGGCGCGCCCGAGGACGAGTACTTCGCCGACGGGATCGCCGACGAGGTCCGCGGCAAGCTGACGCTCCTGCCGGGGCTGCAGGTGATCGCGCGCGGCAGCTCGACTCCCTACCGCAAGACGACGAAGACGCCTCAGGAGATCGCCCGGGAGCTCGGCGTGCGATACCTCCTGACCGCGACGGTGCGCTGGGACAAGGCCGCGGCGGAGAGTCGGGTGCACGTCTCGACGGAGCTCGTCGAAGTGGCGGGCTCGGAGGCGCCGGCGTCCAAGTGGCAGCAGCCCTTCGACGCCGCCCTGACCAACGTGTTCCAGGTGCAGTCGGACATCGCCTCGCGCGTGGCGCAGGAGCTCGGCGTCGTGCTCCAGCCGCGCGAGCAGCAGCAGTTGAACGAAAGGCCCACGAAGGACCTCGCCGCGTACGACGAGTTTCTCCGGGGCGAGCAGGTCTCCCGGAGCATGGGTGTCCAGGACCCGCCGAGCCTGCGCCAGGCCCTCTCCTTCTACGAGCGGGCCGTGGCGCTCGATGCCGGGTTTGCGCAGGCCTGGGCGAGGGTTTCGAGGGCGAACTCCATGCTCTACGGCAACAGCGGGCCGACGCCCGCGCTCGCCGAGGCCGCGCGGCAGGCCGCCGAGCGGGCCGTCCGCCTCGCGCCGAATCGCCCGGACGGTTACGTCGCCATGGGCCAGTACGAACGGCTCGTGACGAAGGACTCCGACCGGGCCCTCGAGCAGTACGCCCGCGCGCGGGCCCTTTCGCCCGGAAACGCCGACCTGCTCTCGGCGATCGCCGTGGCCGATGTGGCGCTCGGCCGGTGGGACGCCGCCGTCGAGACGCTGCAGAAGGCGGAACGGCTCGACCCCCGCTCGGTCAGCGTGCTGCGCCGGCTGGGCGACGCGTACTACTGGCTTCGTCGCTTTTCCCCGGCGCGGGAGGCCTTCGACCGGGGGCTCGTCATCGCGCCGACGCACCTCGGCCTGATCGAAGGCAAGGCCATGACGTTTCTCGGAGAGGCCGATCTGGCGGGAGCGAGGAGCGTGCTCGCCGCGGCGCCCCGGGAGGTCGAACCCGCGGCGCTCGTCGCCTACGTGGCGGCCTACTGGGACGTCGTGTGGCTCCTCGACGAGAAGCAGCGAGACCTTCTCGTGAGCCTGGCGCCGAGCGCCTTCGACGGCGATCGCGCCACCTGGGGCCTCTGCCTCGCGCAGGCCTGGGCCCTCCGCGGCGACGCGGCGAAGACGCGCGCGCACGCCGACGCGGCAAGGAAGGCGATCGAGGAGCAGCTGCAGTCCTCCCCCGAGGACGCGCAGCGCCGCGTGGGCCTCGGTCTGGCGCTCGCCTACGCGGGCGACACCGCGCAGGGGATCGCCGAGGCGCAGAAGGGCGTGGCGATGCTCCCGATCGCGAAGGACGGGTTCACCGGCCCATTCCTGCAGCACCAGCTCGCGCGGATCTACATCCTGGCGGGGGAGCCCGACAAAGCGCTCGACCAGCTCGAGCCCCTTCTAAAGATCCCCTACATCCTTTCGCCCGGCTGGCTGAAGATCGACCCGAACTTCGATCCGCTGCGCGGGAATCCTCGGTTTCAGAAGCTCATTGCTGCCGCCGGTTAGACGAAGCGCGGCCGTCGTAGAATCGCCCCGACTTGACCCTCTCCGCCGGAACAAAGCTCGGACCCTACGAGATCCTTGCGCCTCTCGGGGCGGGAGGCATGGGGGAGGTTTATCGCGCGAAGGATCCCCGCCTCTCGCGCGAGCTGGCCATCAAGGTCCTGCCGGCCTCGTTCTCGCAGGACCCGGACCGCCTCAAGCGCTTCGAGCAGGAGGCGCGAGCTGCGTCCGCCCTCAACCATCCCAACATCATCACGATCCACGAGATCGGATCCTCGGACGGGTCCCCCTACCTCGCGATGGAGCTGGTCGAAGGCGCGAGCCTGCGCGAGCTGCTCGCCTCCGGGCCCCTCGCGGGCAAGAAGCTGCTCGACGTCGCCGTCCAGATCGCGGAAGGCCTCGCCAAGGCGCACGGCGCAGGGATCGTCCACCGCGACCTGAAACCCGAAAACGTGATGGTCACGAAGGACGGCTTCGTCAAGATCCTCGACTTCGGTCTCGCGAAGCTCTTCGTCGCGCCGAGCGACAAGGAGTCCGGGGCCCCGACCGCGATCCCCCAGGAGACACAGCCCGGCACGGTGATGGGAACGGTGGGGTACATGTCCCCGGAGCAGGCGAGCGGCCGCCCGGTCGACTTCCGGTCCGACCAGTTTGCGCTGGGCTCGATCCTGTACGAGATGGCGACCTCGAAGCGCGCGTTTCAGAAGAACACGGGCGCGGAGACGCTGACGGCGATCATCCGGGACGAACCGGAGCCGGTCGCGCAGGTCAACCCGCGCGCGCCCGCCCCGTTCCGATGGATCGTGGAACGCTGCCTCGCCAAGGACGCCGACGAGCGCTATGCGTCGACGCGCGACCTCGCGAGGGACTTGAAGAGCGTGCGCGAGCACATTTCGGAGGTCACGACGTCGGCCTCCGGAGGGATGGCCGTCGCCGAGCCGGTGCGCCGGAGGTCGTGGGCGATCCCGCTCGTCGCGGCCGGAATCCTTCTCGGCGCGGCGGTCGGCCTGTTCGTCGGCCGTCGGGCGGCTCCGGCAGCTCAGCCCACCTTCCAGCGCCTGACGTTTCAGCGAGGGACGATCCTCGCGGCCCGGTTCGGGCCCGACGGCCAGACCGTCTATTACGGTGCCGCCTGGGAAGGCGCCGCTCCTCGCATCTATTCCCTGAGGCCGGGAAATCCGGAATCCTCCGCGCTGAATCTCCCGGCGGCGAACCTGCTCGGAATCTCCTCCGGCGGCGAGGTTGCGATTCAACTCGACTCGAAACCGTCTCCGGCCGGCTTCGCCTACACCGGAACGCTCGCGAGGGCGCCGCTCTCGGGGGGCGCGCCGAAGGAGATCCTGCAGGACGTGACGTATGCCGATTGGGCGCCGGGAGGGACGGATCTCGCGGTGGTCCAGCGAACGTCGGGAAAGGAGCGCCTCGAATTCCCGATCGGCAAGGTGCTCTACGAAACGGCCGGCTGGATCCAGGGCCCGCGCTTCTCGCCGGACGGATCGCAGATCGGCTTCATCGATCACCCGGGATTCGGGGACGACGGCACGATCGCCGTCGTGGACCGTTCGGGGAAGAAGCTCGACCTCGCCGGGGGATGGTCCACCGTCCAGGGCCTCGTCTGGGCGCCGGGAGGACGCGAGATCTGGTTTACGGCCGCAAGCCAGGGCATCGAGCGTGAGATCTGGGCGGTTACGCTTTCGGGCAAGCTGCGCCTGCTTCGGACGATGCAAGGAACACCGGCCCTGCTCGATCTGGCCGGCACGAACGCTCTCGTCACGGAGGACGACTATCGCTCCGGAGTCCTGGCATTCCTGCCGGATCAGTCGGCGGGCCGCGATCTGGGCTGGTTCGACTGGTCGGGCGATCGCGCTTTGTCCAGCGACGGGAAGCTCCTTCTGTTCGACGAATCGGGCGAGGGCGGAGGCGCCAACGGGTCGGTGTACCTGCGGCAAACGGATGGATCCCCCGCCGTGCGACTCGGCGACGGGGTGGGGCTGGCGCTCTCGCCGGACGCCGCCTGGGCCCTGACGCGGACCTACACCGAGCCGTCCCACTTCGTGCTCGTTCCGGTCAAGGCGGGGCAGCCCCGCGAGTTCCCGCCGGACGGGCTCGGGAGGCCCACGTACGGCGCGTTCCTTCCGGACGGGTCGAAATTCTTCTTCGAAGCCGCGGCGCCGGGCCATGGAGCGCGGCTGTATGCCCAGCCCGTTGCGGGAGGGAAGCCGACCCCGATCAGCGCGGAAGGTCTGAACCCGAGCCGCCTGTTTGTGTCCCCCGACGGTCGCTTCGTCACGGCGACCGGCCCCGACCAGAAGGTCCATCTCTATCCGGTCGGCGGCGGACCGCCCGTGGATCTGCCCGCCTCGCAGGTTGGCGACTATCCCGCGGGCTGGTCGGCGGACGGAAAGGGCCTCTACGTCTCGGTTGTGGGCATTCCCTGCCGCGTCGACTTGATCGACATCGTCTCCGGCCACCGAACGCACGTCCGGGACCTCGTCGGTCCCGACAGCGCCGGCGTGACGGCGTTCGGCCCGGCCCGCGTCATCCCCGACGGGCGGATCATGACGGCGGGGTTCAATCGCATTCTTTCGACCCTGTACCGCGTGAGGGACCTGAAGTGAGCCTTGCCGCGGGTACGAAGGTCGGTCCCTACGAGGTCCTCGGCCTGCTCGGCGCCGGCGGGATGGGAGAGGTCTACCGGGCGCGCGACGAGCGGTTGAAACGCGACGTCGCGGTCAAGGTGCTGCCAGCGTCCTTCGCGCAGGACCCGGAGCGGCTGCGCCGGTTCGAGCAGGAGGCCCAGTCCGCGGGCGGGCTCAACCACCCCAACATCACCTCGGTCTACGAGCTCGGCGCGTTCGAGGGGTCGCCGTACATCGTCACCGAGCTTCTGGAGGGCGAGACGCTGCGGGCGCGCCTCTCGGGCGGCGCGCTGCCGGTCCGCAAGGCGACCGATTACGCGATCCAGGTCGCCCGAGGGCTGGCGGCCGCGCACGAGAAGGGGATCGTTCACCGGGACCTGAAGCCTGAGAACCTCTTCGTCACCAACGACGGGCGGGTGAAGATCCTCGACTTCGGGCTCGCCAAGCTCACGCAGGCCGATGGCGCTGCGGGCCCGCAGACGAACCTGCCGACCGCCGACGGCACCGAACCCGGCGTCGTTCTGGGCACGCTCGGCTACATGGCGCCCGAGCAGGTCAAGGGAAAGAAGGCGGACGCGCGCTCGGACATCTTCTCGTTCGGAGCGGTCCTCTACGAGATGATCTCGGGCTCGCGCGCCTTCCATCGCGACTCCGCGGCCGAGACGATGTCCGCGATCCTGCGGGAGGATCCGCCGGACCTCTCGGCGACCAACAAGAACGTCGCGCCCGGCCTCGACCGCGTCGTGCGGCACTGCCTCGAAAAGAATCCCGAGGAGCGCTTCCACTCGGCGCACGACCTGGCGTTCGACCTCGAGGCCCTGTCGGGCACGACCGGCTCCACCGCGGTTCCGGCCGTCCCGGAGCGGTCCGCGCGGATGCGCGTCGTTCCGTACGCGCTCGGCGCCGCGGCCCTCGCGGCCGCCGTGGCGGTCGGCTATTTCCTCGGCCACGGGAAGGGAGCGACCGAGCCCCCGACGTTCCACCAGCTCACGTTCCGCAAGGGCGCCATCTGGGGCGCCCGCTTCGGGTCCGACGGGAAGACGATCCTGACGACGGCGGCCTGGGACGGCAAGCCCGCCGAGATCTACGTCAGCCGTCCCGACAGCCCGGAGTCGCGGCCGTTCGGCCTTCCCGGCGCCGACGTCGCGGCCGTGTCGGCTTCGGGCGAAGTCGCCGTCATCCTCAAGGCCGACTTCGACACCGCCTTCACGCGCGCCGGCACTCTCGCGCGCGTGAGCGCGACCGGCGGCGCGCCGCGCGAGCTCCTCGAGAACGTGGACTACGCCGACTGGTCTCCCGACGGCAAGGACCTCGCGATCGTGCGGGTCCTGAACCGCAAGTGCCGGCTCGAGTTCCCGACCGGAAAGGTCCTGTTCGAGACCGCGGGATGGATCGGCAATCCCCGTATCTCGCCCGACGGCGCCCGGATCGCGTTCCTGGATCATCCGGCGGTCAACGACGACGGAGGATCCGTGGCCGTGGTCGACCGCGCCGGGAAGAAGACCACGATCTCGCCCGTCTACGCGTCGTCGAGCGGGCTCGCCTGGTCGCCCGGGGGCTCGGAAGTCTGGTTCACGGCGGCGGAGGTCGGCAGCAACCGCGTTCTCCGCTCCGCCACGCTGTCGGGCCGGATTCGGACGCTCGCCCGCGTCGCGGGGTCGCTGACGCTCGAGGACGTCTCGCGGGACGGCCGGGTCCTCATCTCGCACGACACCGCGCAGATCGGGGTTCTCGCCCGCGGCGCCGGCGACGCGAAGGAAGTCGACCTGAGCTGGCTCGACTGGAGCCTGATGTCGGACATCTCCCAGGACGGTCGGACCGTCCTGTTCAGCGAAGCGGGCGAGGGCGGTGGAAAGGGCTATTCGGTCTACGTGCGCGCGATCGACGGTTCGCCGGCGGTGCGGCTGGGAGAAGGCAACGCGCAGTCCATTTCCGCCGACGGGAAGAGCGTGCTGGCGTTCGTGGGCCCGCCCGACGCGCCCGAGCTCGTCGTGTACCCGACGGGCGCCGGCGAAGCGAAGAAGGTGCCGAACGGGGGCCTCGCGGTTCGGGCTGCCCGGTGGCTGCCCGACGGACGGCACTTTCTAGGCGTCGCCGTCGAGAAGGGACGCGCCGCGCGGACGTACGTCTTCGACGTCGAGGGTGGCGCTCCGCGGCCGCTGACCGCGGAGGGCGTCAGCGGGGCCACGGTGTCCCCGGACGGAAAGCGTTTCGCGGCCAGGGGACCGAAGGGCGAAGCGTTCATCGTGTCGGTCGACGGCGGAGAACCGAAGGCGGTTCCCGGATTCGAGGCATCATCATCGCTGGCCGGTTGGGCGCCCGACGGCCGCCTTCTCGTGCGCAAGGGGACCTCGACCGAGATTCCGATGCGGATCTACGCGCTCGACCCGGAGACCGGACGCGAGGAGCTCTGGCGCGAGTTCTTTCCGGCCGACGCGACCGGCGTGAACGGTCTGGTCGCGTTCCGAAATGCGCCGAACGGTGCCTACGCCTACAGCTACTTCCGCAACCTGTCGAATCTCTACCTCGTCGAGGGATTGAAATGAGCCTCGCCGCCGGAACGAAGCTCGGGCCCTACGAGGTCCTCGCGCCGATCGGCGCCGGAGGGATGGGGGAGGTCTACCGGGCGCGCGACGAGCGCTTGAAGCGCGAGGTCGCCGTCAAGGTCCTGCCGGCGTCGTACTCGGGCGACCCGGAACGGCTGCGGCGCTTCGAGCAGGAGGCCCAGACGGCCGGCGGGCTCAACCACCCGAACATCACCGCCGTCCACGACCTCGGCACCCACGACGGCGCGCCGTACATCGTCACGGAGCTCCTCGAAGGGGAGA
Organism: uncultured Acidobacteriota bacterium; assembly: GCA_963764715.1. Taxonomy (GTDB): domain Bacteria; phylum Acidobacteriota; class Thermoanaerobaculia; order UBA5066; family Gp7-AA6; genus DAHUXD01. The sequence continues at coordinate 46,942 of CAVXTP010000001.1, read as the reverse complement.
CGCTGCGCGCGCGCCTCTCGGGCGGAGCGCTGCCGGTCCGCAAGGCCACCGACTACGCGACGCAGATCGCGCGCGGTCTCGCGGCGGCGCACGAGAAGGGCATCGTCCACCGCGACCTGAAGCCCGAGAACCTGTTCCTGACGAAGGACGGGCGGGTCAAGATCCTCGACTTCGGCCTGGCGAAGCTGACCCAGCCCGAAAATCAAACGAATCCCCAGACCAACCTTCCGACGGCGGACGGGACGGAGCCCGGCGTCGTCCTCGGGACGCTCGGCTACATGGCGCCCGAGCAGGTCAAGGGAAAGCCGGCGGACGCTCGCTCGGACATCTTCGCGTTCGGGGCAGTGCTCTACGAGATGCTCTCGGGATCGCGCGCCTTCCACCGCGACACCGCGGCCGAGACGATGTCGGCGATCCTGCGCGAGGAGCCGCCGGACCTTTCCGCGACGAACAAGAACGTGGCGCCGGGCCTCGAGCGCGTGGTGCGCCACTGCCTCGAGAAGAACCCCGAGGAACGTTTCCACTCGGCGCACGATCTGGCGTTCGACCTCCAGGCGCTGTCCGGGTCGACCCCGGCGGCGGTCGCCGCGGCGGCGAAGGGGGTCGTGATGTCGCGGCCGCGCCGGGCGCTTCTCCTCGTCGGCGCGCTCGCAGTCGCGGGTATGGCGGCGACGTTCTTCCTCGGCCGCGGCACGGTGAAGTTCGACACGCCGTCGTTTCGTCAGCTCACCTTCCGCCGCGGCACGATCTACGCCGCGCGCTTCGCACCCGACGGCCAGACGGTCGTGTACTCCTCCGCCTGGGACGGCGGCCCCATGGAGATCTTCGTGGGGCGTCCCGAGAGCCCGGAATCGCGGCCGTTCGGCCTCGTCGGCGCGGAGCTCCTCGCGATCTCGCGAACGGGGGACATGGCCGTTTCGCTCAACCGGAGATCCGTGAGTGGGTTCCGGCGCCAGGGAACGCTCGCGCAGATCTCCGTCGCGGGGGGCGCGGCGCCACGCGAGATCCTCGAAGGGGTGGAATGGGCGGACTGGGCGCCCGACGGCAAGGCCCTTGCCGTCTCTCTCCGAGGAGCTGGAAAGAGCCGAATCGAGTACCCGGTCGGCAAGACCGTCTACGAGACGAGCGGATGGGTCAGTCACCTGCGCGTTTCGCCCGACGGAGAGCTCGTGGCCTTCGACGACCATCCCACGCCCGGGGACGACGGCGGGTCGATCGCGGTGGTCGACCGCTCCGGGAAGAAGCGGACAGCCTCGCAGTCGTTTGCGTCGGCGCAGGGTCTCGCATGGAGCGCCGACGGGCGGATCTGGTTCACGGCGACGGAGGTCGGGGGCAACCGCGCTCTTTACGTGACCACCCTTTCGGGGAAGGCGGCGCTTCGCGCCGGGGTGCCGGGATGCCTCACGCTGCAGGACATCTCGCGGGAAGGCCGCATGCTGGTCACGCGCGACACGCTTCGTTCCGAGATGGTCGGCCTGGCTCCGGGCGAGACGAAGGAGCGCGACATGACCTGGCTCGACTGGACGCTCGGCGCCGCCATCGCCGCCGACGGCCGGACGATCCTCTTCTCCGAGACAGGGGAGGGAGGAGGCGCCGGGTACTCCGTCTACATACGGAAGACGGACGGCTCTCCGGCCGTGAGGCTGGGCGAGGGCGGAGCCCGGGACCTGTCGCTGGACGGAGAGTGGGCACTGGCGATCCAGCGCACGTCCTCCGATCCCCGCCTCGTTGCGTATCCGACCCGGGCGGGAGAGATGAAGGTCTTCAAGACCGACGGCCTCAGGGTTTTCGGAGCCGCGTGGGTCCCCGACGGAAAGAGCGTTCTCATCGAGGCGGCCGAACCGGGCCGCGGCTCGCGGGTCTTCCGGCTCGACGTGGCGGGCGGCAAGCCCAAGGCCCTGACTCCGGAGGGCTACTCGCTGGCCGGAGTCACCGCTCCCGACGGAAAGTGGACCGTCGTCGGCGGCCCGGATCGACGGCGTTACCTCTATCCGCTCGCTGGCGGAGAACCTTCTCCCATAACGGGGCTCGACGACGACGACTCGGTCGACCAGCGCAGCGCCGACGGCCGCTTTCTCTATGTTCACCGACGCAGCGAAGTGCCGGCGAAGGCCTACCGCCTGGAGCTCGCCACGGGGAAGAAGGAGCTCTGGCGAACGCTGATGCCGGCCGACGCCGCAGGCGTCTCGAACATCAATCCTGGGCCGGCGAGCGACGGCCAGTCCTACGTCTACGGCTACTTCCGGCTGCTGTCGGACCTCTACCTCGTCGACGGCGTCAAGTGATTCGCGGTTAGAATCCTGCCGCCTTAATGACGCTCTCCGCCGGAAACAAGCTCGGTCCCTACGAGATCCTCTCGCCGCTCGGCGCGGGAGGGATGGGCGAGGTCTACCGGGCGAAGGACCCGCGCCTTTCGCGCGACGTCGCGATCAAGGTGCTCCCGGCGTCGTTTTCGCAGGACCCGGACCGCCTCAAGCGCTTCGAGCAGGAGGCGCGCGCCGCGGGCCTTCTGAACCACCCGAACATCACGGCGGTCTACGATTTCGGGACGCACGACGATGCGCCGTACATCGTGACCGAGCTTCTCGAGGGCGAGACGCTCCGGGCGCGCCTTCTCTCCGGTTCGCTGCCGGTCCGCAAGGCCGTCGACTATGCCGTGCAGCTCGCGAAGGGTCTCGCGGCGGCGCACGAGAAGGGGATCATCCACCGGGACCTGAAGCCCGAGAACGTCTTCCTCACGAAGGACGGACGGGTGAAGATTCTCGACTTCGGCCTCGCGAAGCTGAAGACCGAGAAGGGCGACGGCAGCCAGACCGACATGCAGACCGTCTCGGGCGGGACGACACCGGGCGTCGTGCTGGGGACGATGGGCTACATGGCGCCGGAGCAGGTGCGGGGCAAGACGGCCGACCGGCGGTCGGACATCTTCGCGTTCGGAACGATCCTCTACGAGATGCTGTCGGGTCAGCGCGCGTTCCGCGGGGACACGGCGGCGGACACGATCACGGCGATCCTGACCAAGGAGCCGCCGGACCTCTCGCAGACCAACAAGGAAATCCATCCCGGCCTCGACCGGATCGTGCGGCACTGCCTCGAGAAGAACCCGGAGGAGCGTTTCGAGTCGGCGCGGGACGTCGCGTTCGACCTGGAATCCCTTTCGAGCGTCTCCTCGCAGACGGGCGCCGTCCTCACCCCGGTCGTGGCGAAGCGCTCGCGTTGGATCGGGCCGGCGCTTCTCGCCGCCCTGCTCGCCCTCGCGGCCGGCGTCGCGGCCGGATACCGGTACGGCAAGAAGGCGGGTTACGTTCCGCCGCCGAACTACCAGCAGCTCACGTTCCGGCGGGGCGAGGTCTACTCCGCGAGGTTCGCGCCCGACGGCCAGACCGTGGTCTACGCGGCGGCGTGGGACGGAAGGCCGGTCGAGCTCTTCTCGACCCGCACGGACCGCCCCGAGTCCCGCGTGTTCGGCCTCGTCGGCGCGGACCTTCTCGCGATCTCCGAGACCGGCGAAATGGCGGTCTCGCTCGACCGCCACAACGACGGGCCCTTCACCCGGAGCGGCACGCTCGCCGAGGTGGGCGTGAGCGGCGGAGTCGCTCCCCGCGAGATCCACAAAGAAGTGCAATGGGCGGACTGGGGGCCGGGCGGGAAAGATCTGGCGCTCGTTCGGGACGTGAACCTGCGCAACCAGCTCGAGTTTCCCGCGGGGAAGGTCCTCTACCAGACGGCCGGCTGGATCAGCCATGCGCGCGTTTCTCCCGACGGCAAAATCGTCGCCTTTCTCGACCATCCGCAGCGCGGCGACGACGGAGGGTCGGTCGCGATCGTCGACCGGGCCGGGAAAAAGACGTCGCTCGCCGGGGCGTTCTCGTCGGAATACGGCCTCGCGTGGTCGCCGAACGGGAAGGAGATCTGGGTCACCGGAGCCAAGGTGGGGGGCAATCGCGCGATTCACGCCTTTCTGCTGAGCGGCGGCGAACGCCTGCTCGCCCGGGTGACGCAGAGCCTCACGCTCCAGGACGTTTCGCGGGACGGGCGCGTCCTCGTCGCGCACGACTCGATCCGCATCGGGATCCTCGGGGGGAGGGAAGGCCAGGCCAGGGAGAAGGAGCTCACGTGGCTCGACTGGTCCTCGCTCTTCGACCTTTCCGACGACGGGAAAACGATTCTCTTTTCGGAAACCGGCGAAGGCTCGGGTCCGGCGTACTCGACCTTCGTTCGGAGCACCGATGGCGCGCCCCCGGTCCGTCTCGGCGAGGGTGGCGGCCAGGCGCTTTCCCCCGACGGGCAATGGGCCGCGGTCCAGGTCGGTCGGGAGAAACGCACCATCACCCTCTACCCGACGGGGGCCGGCGAGAAAAAGGTCCTTGCGACGGGTGATCTCGAGACCCAGGGCGGAAGCTCGTTCACCCCCGACGGAAAGAGCATCGTTTTCACGGCGAACGAGCCGGGGCACGGCCCGCGGATCTGGGTCATCCCGATCGAAGCCGGCAAACCGCGGGCGCTGACGCCGGAGGGGTATCGGTCGTTCTCCCGAGGCGTCACGCCGGACGGCACCCGGGTCCTGGTCGTCGGGCCCGACCGGAAGCGCTACTTCTATCCCATGGCCGGTGGCGAGCCCGTTCCGGTCCCGGGACTCGCCGATGACGAGTCGCCTGCAGGCTGGGGAGCCGGCGGCAAATCCCTCTACGTCTTCCGAAGACGCGATCTGCCCGGGCGCGTGTTTCGACTGGACCTCGGCACCGGAAAGAAGGACTTCGTGCGCGAGGTCATGCCGGCCGACGGTTCGGGGATCGTCGACATCGCGCCGATCATCATCACTCCGGACGGCACAGGTTACGTCTACAGCTTTCAGCGCACGCTGTCGGACCTGTATCTCGTCGAGGGCTTGAAGTGACGCTTTCCGCCGGATCGAAGCTCGGTCCCTACGAGATCCTCGCGCCGATCGGCGCGGGCGGCATGGGCGAGGTCTACCGGGCGAAGGATCCGCGGCTGGGGCGCGACGTGGCGATCAAGGTGCTGCCCGCGACCTTCTCGCAGGACCCCGACCGCCTCAAGCGCTTCGAGCAGGAGGCGCGGGCGGCGGGCGTGCTGAACCATCCGGGCATCACCGCGGTCTACGACTTCGGAATGCACGCGGGCGCGCCCTACATCGTGACGGAGCTCCTCGAAGGCGAAACGCTGCGGGCGCGGCTGCTGACGGGCTCGCTCCCGGTGCGGAAGGCCATCGAGTACGCCGTCCAGATGGCGCGGGGTCTCGCGGCCGCGCACGAGAAGGGGATCGTGCATCGGGACCTCAAGCCCGAGAACCTCTTCCTGACGAAGGACGGGCGGGTGAAGATCCTCGACTTCGGACTGGCGAAGCTGAAGACCGAGCGGGACGAGCACGGCCAGACGGACATGAACACCGTCTCGGGCGGCACCGAGCCCGGCGTCGTCCTCGGCACGATGGGCTACATGGCGCCCGAGCAGGTGCGCGGGAAGGCCGCCGACCGCCGGTCCGACATCTTCGCGTTCGGGACGATCCTGTACGAGATGCTCTCGGGCCAGCGCGCATTCCGCGGGGACACGGCGGCCGATACGATCACGGCGATCCTGACCAAGGAGCCGCCCGACCTGTCCGCGACGAACAAGGAGGTGCATCCGGGCCTCGACCGGATCGTGCGGCACTGCCTGGAGAAGAACCCGGAGGAGCGGTTCGAGTCGGCGCGCGACGTCGCGTTCGACCTCGAGGCGCTCTCCGGCGTCTCCGGGACGACGACCGGCGTGCGCGCCCTGCCGTCGGCCGGGAAGAAGCGGCCCTGGCCGGCGCTGATCCTCGCGGCGGTCCTCGGCGCGGCCATCGCCGCGCCGTTCCTCTACTCCGCCGGCAAGAAGGCCGGCGTCGTCGAACCGCCCGAGTTTCACCAGATCACGTTCTCGCGCGGCGAGGTCGCGGGCTCGCTCTTCGCCCCGGACGGCCAGACGGTCGTCTATTCCGCCGCCTGGGAAGGGGCGCCCTTCGAGATCTTCATCAACCGACCGGAAAGCCCGGAATCGCGGCCCTTCGGCCTGCCCCCCGCCGAGGTGCTCGCCATCTCGAAGGCCGGCGAGATGGCGATCAAGCTCGCTCCCCGTCGCTCGAAAGCTTTCGTGACGACGGGCCGGCTCGCCCGGATATCGATCGCCGGGGGCGCTCCGCGCGACATCCTCGACGACGTCCAGTTCGCGGACTGGTCTCCCGACGGGAAGGACCTGGCGATCGTGCGGGACGTCGGCGCGAAGTGTCGCGTGGAGTATCCGATCGGGAAGGTGCTCTACGAAACCTCGGGCTGGATCAGCCACCCTCGGATCTCTCCGGATGGGGGGCTCGTCGCCTTCCTCGACCATCAGGTCCCCAACGACGACGGGGGGGTCGTCTCCGTCGTGGATCGGGCCGGGAAGAAGCGGGACGTGTCGCCTCTCTATGCGACGGCCCAGGGCCTCGTCTGGAGGCCGGACGGCAGCGAGATCTGGTACACGGCGGCCGTGGGCGGCTTCAACCGGGCCGTCCACGGCGTGACGCTGTCCGGGAAGGTGCGCCTGGTCGGGCGCGTGCCGGGCATCAGCACGATCCGCGACATTTCTCAGCAGGGGCGGGTGTTGATGACCAACGAGAGCGCCCGGCTCGGGATTCTGGCGCGGGGGCCGAGCGATGCCAAGGAGCGGGAGCTTTCGTGGCTCGACTACTCCCTCGTGACCGACATTCGCTCCGACGGGAGCAAGATCCTCATTACGGAGTCGGGAGAGGGCGGCGGTCCCGCCTACTCCTCATACCTTCGGGGCTTCGACGGCACTCCGGCGGTGCGAATCGGCGACGGCTCCACCGAGGCGTTCTCGCCCGACGGCGCTTGGGCGATCGCAATCACGCACACGGCCACCCCGCAGATTCACCTGCTTCCCACGAGCGTGGGCGAGCCCCGGGCTCTTTCGCACGACGGGCTCGACGTGTTCAACGCCGACTTTCTTCCCGACGGGAAGACGCTGATCTTTACCGCGTCCGAGGCCGGCCGGGGAACGCGGCTGTACGTGCGGGACATCGCGGGAGCGAAAGCGCGCGCCATTTCGCCGGAAGGCTATTCGCTTTTCCGGGGAACCGTGACGCCCGACGGAAAGTCCGTCGTCGTGAGCGGCCCGGACCAGCGGATCTATCTTTACGCCGTCGGGGGCGGCGAGCCCACCGCGCTCCCGGGCCTGACCTCCAACCATCGCCCCATCCGCTGGGCGCCGGACGGGCGGAGCCTCTTCGTGCAGGACGCCAACCGACTTCCGATGCAGGTCTGGCGGTATGACCCGGTCACGGGCCGGCTCGACCTCTGGAAGGAAGTTTCGCCCGCCGACGCCGCGGGCCTCGCGGGCGCCAGCCGTTTCGTGTGCACTCCCGACGGCAGCTTCTACGCGTACAGCTATTTGCGGGTTCTGTCCTATCTCCAGCTCGTCGAAGGCCTGAAATAGGCCTCCGGTAGAATCCCCCCGCTCTCCATGACCCTCGCCGCCGGAACGAAGCTCGGACCCTACGAAATCGTCGCGCCCATCGGGGCCGGCGGGATGGGGGAGGTCTACCGCGCGCGCGACGAGCGTTTGAAACGCGACGTCGCCGTCAAGGTGCTGCCTCCCGAGCTCGCCTCGGACCCGGAGCGCCGGTCCCGCTTCGAGCGGGAGGCCCGGGCGGCCTCGGCGCTCTCGCACCCGAACATCCTGACGATCTACGACATCGGCACCCACGAGTCGAACGTCTACATCGCGATGGAGCTCGTCGAGGGCGGGACGCTGAAGGACCTCTCGGCGGCCGGCCCCGTGCCGGTCAAGAAGCTCCTCGAGATTTCGGTGCAGATCGCCGACGGGCTCGCCGCGGCCCACGCCGCCGGAATCGTTCATCGCGACCTGAAGCCGCAGAACGTCATGGTCTCCAAGCACGGGTTCGCGAAGATCCTGGACTTCGGCCTCGCCAAGCTCATCACGCCCGAGGACCAGGAGGTCTCGGCCCTGAAGACGGCGGTCGGAGAGCCGACGCGGCCGGGCATGGTCATGGGGACGGTCGGCTACATGTCGCCGGAGCAGGCGTCCGGACGGATGGTCGACTTTCGCTCCGACCAGTTCTCCTTCGGATCGATGGTCTACGAGCTCGCGACGGGCAAGCGCGCCTTCGAGCGGGCGACGACGGCGGAGACGATGACGGCGATCATCCGCGAGGAGCCGGCGCCTCTCGGGCAGCTCAACCCGAAGGTGCCCTCGCCCGTGCGCTGGCTCGTCGAGCGCTGCCTCGCGAAGGACCCGGAGGACCGGTTCGGCACGACGAAGGACCTCGCGCGCGATCTCGCGGACGTGCGCGACCATCTCTCGGAAGCGTCGTTCTCGACGTCGACCGATCAGACGGCCGCGGCAACGGCGGCGGTCCGATCGGGCCGGCGGGCCTGGCCGTGGATCCTCGCCGCCCTGGCCCTCGCCGCGATCGTCGGCGCCGCCGCGTTCGCCGGCGGGAAGAAGGCGGGCGCGACGACCCCGCCGTCCTTCCGGGAGCTGACCTTCCAGCGCGGCGAGATCTTCACGGCGCGCTTCGCGCCCGACGGCCAGACCATCATCTACTCCGCGGCCTGGGAGGGGAGGCCGGTCGAAATCTACGTGAGCCGGTTGGAGAGCCCCGAGGCCCGGCCGTTCGGGCTCGTGGGAGCCGACGTCCTGTCGATCTCGTCGTCCGGCGAGATGGCCGTCGGCCTGAATCGACACTTCGTCGGACCGTTCGAGCGGGCCGGCACGCTCGCCCGCATCGGGATCACGGGCGGGGGAACGCCCCGGGAGATCCAGGAGGAGGTCCAGTTCGCCGACTGGGCTCCCGACGGCCAGACGCTCGCGATCGTGCGCACCGTCGGATCCAAGACCCGAGTCGAATATCCGATCGGCAAGACGCTCTACGAGACCGACGGCTGGATCACCAACCTGCGCGTTTCGCCGGGCGGCGATTCCGTGGCCTTCATCAACCATCCTTCCATCGGCGACGACGGGGGATCGGTGGCCGTGATCGACCGGGCCGGGAAGATGACGACGCTGGCGCGCGAGTTCTCCACGGCGGGCGGCCTCGCGTGGCCCCCGGGCGGCCGCGAGGTGTGGTTTACGGCCGCCGAGGTCGGCGGGAATCGCAGCATCTACGCCGCGAGCCTCTCGGGTCGGACGCGGGTGCTCGCCCGCGTGACCGGCAACCTGACTCTCCACGACGTGGCCCGGGACGGGCGCGTTCTCGTCGCGCACGACACACTGCGGTCGGGCATCCTCGGTTACGCCCCGGGCGACAGGGGCGAAAAGGATCTCTCGTGGCTCGACTGGTCCGGCGTGCGCGACATCGCCGCCGACGGCTCGTGGTTCGCGTTCGTCGAGTCGGGCGAGGGCGGGGGAGCGGGCTACTCGGCGTACACGCGGCGCATGGACGGATCGCCCCCGGTCAGGCTCGGCGAGGGAATCCCGATGTCGATCTCGCCGGACGGCCGATGGGTACTGGGAGTCACGAACATTTCGAAGGACCCGAAGCTCTCGATGCTGCCAACCGGCGCGGGATCTCCGCGGCCGGTCACCGCCGGGGGGCTCGTCGTCAAGACCGCCGAGTGGTTCCCCAACGGGCAGACGATCCTCATCACCGCGAGCGAGGGAACCCGGGGCGAGCGCCTCTACCTTCTGGATTCGGCCGATGCCAAACCGCGTTCCATCAGTCCTCCCGGCTATCGGGCCTTCCTTCGGTCGATTTCGCCGGACGGGAAGTTCGCGTCCGTGCAGGGACCCGACCGCCGCCGATATCTCTATCCGCTCGCCGGCGGGGAGCCGCAGCCGATCCCGAGCCTCGTGCCGGGAGAGGATCCGGTCGGCTGGATGGGGGACAGCCACTGGCTGTTTCTCTTCGACCGGCAAAAGATTCCGGGCCGCGTGTTCCGCGTCGAGCTTTCGACCGGGAAGCGCGAGCTCTGGAAAGAGCTCGTGCCGCTCGACCCCGCGGGGATTGACCTCCTGTCGCCTCCCGCCCTGACGCCCGACGGCAAGACGTACGTCTACTCGTACAACCGCATCCTCTCGGACCTCTTCCTGGCCGAAGGCATCCGGTGATCTCGGTCCCGAAGCAGGTCCAGGTCCTAGGCCAGGAGCTCGTCATCGTCTGGGACGACGGGCGCGAGGACTACCTGTCGCTCGAGAAGCTCCGCCGCGCCTGCCCGTGCGCCATGTGCAAGGGGGAGCCCGACCTCTTCGGCAAGATCTACCGCGGGCCGGACCGGCCGCTCACGCCCCTGTCGATCCAGGCGGCGGCCCACCGGTGGGTCGGCTCGTACGCCCTGCAGATCGACTGGGCCGACGGCCACAACGACGGGATCTATTCGTTCGAGTCGCTGCGGCGGATGGCCTCCGGCGCGTAGACTTGAATGAGCGTTACGAGCGGGAGCGAGTCGACCGCCCGCGCTGAACCGAACTCACCGCTTCTCGGTCGGACGCCGGTGCCGCCGGCGGAAGGCCCGCACCTTCATCAGGTTCCCGCAGGTCCCCATCGCGCACCACTGGCGCCGGTGGTTGCGCGTCGCGTCGTAGAAGAAGAGCACGCAATCCGGGTTCCCGCAGCGGCGGATGAGCTCCGGCTTCTTCGTGCAGAGGAGGTCCGCGGCCGCCTCGGCGACGTTCCCGAGGAGCGAGATCGGGTGCGTGGGGCGGGAGGTGAAGCGGGTCCGGAATCCGCCGCCGATGCGTTCGAGGCGGAGGTTCCCGTCGTTCTCGGCCAGGATGAAGTTGATCGCGGCGAACCCCTCGGTCGAGACGCCGCGTCCCCGGGTCAGCCCGTCGATGGTTTGCCGGAGCGTTTCGCGGAAGGCCCGGGCGCGCTCGGCGATTCGCGCGCCTTCGGGGTTTTCACCCCACCGCTTGAGTGCGTCGGCCGCGGTTCGCGGATCGAGCCTCCCCGCGCGCCCCAGCCAGCGGATGAAGGCCTCGAGGTCCGGCAGCAGCTCGACCGCCCGTCCGCGCACGAAAGGACGCGTATTGAGGAAATCGAGGCAGGGGTGCCCCCCCAGAAACACGAAATCGGCCCGATCGCCCCTCGCCGCCCGCTCTCCCGTCACGCGTTGAGTGTAACCCCCCTAACCCTAAAACGTCCGGACATCACTCGGCGCAGGCTCTCGGACCCTTCGTTTATGGTCGGTGACCCTGTTAGGATTCCGCGCCCCGGAGAGGTGTCCGAGTGGCTTAAGGAGCACGCTTGGAGCCGACCACCAGAGGCAGACCCCCGGCAGTAGGCAACGCCGCGCGGCGCGCGGCGTTTACTCGCATGCGACTGTCGCCTGGTGTTGTAGGATTCCCCGCCCCCGGAGAGGTGTCCGAGTGGCTTAAGGAGCACGCTTGGAAAGCGTGTGTACGCAAAACGTACCGGGGGTTCGAATCCCCCCCTCTCCGCCACAGTTGAGCTGAATCCGCGCCCAAACCCGCTTGTCCCGTCCAAATCGCGCAACCCGCCCAACTCATTTCCCGAATCAGCCCTGCACGCGATAGCGTACTTTTGATGGCAGACGATCCCAACGCCTCCGACCTCGACCTCGTCCGGCGGATCAAGAGGGGCGACGATCAGGCCTTTCGAGACATGGTCGACCGATACAACGCTCGCGTCTACTCGCTCTCCTACGGCGTCCTCCGGAACCCGGAAGACGCGGAGGAGGCGACGCAGGACACCTTCCTTACGCTCTACCGGAAGATCGGGACCTTCGACGAGTCGAAGAAGTTCTTCTCCTGGTTCTACCGCGTCGCCCTGAATTCGGCCTACACCCGCGCCCGGCGCCGCAAGTCCGCCGGCTCGACGGTCTCCCTCGAGGACTACCTGCCGCGCTTCGGCGGCGACGGCCAGCCCCCGTCCTCGGAGTTCACGGCCTGGGTGGACGGCACCGAGAACGACGCGATCGCCCGCGACCTGGCCGAGCGCGCGGAGGGCTTCATCGCCGAGCTGCCCCCGACGTACCGGGACGCGATCTGGATGGTCGACGTCGAAGAGATGAAGCCGGCGGACGTGGCCGAGACCCTCGAGATCTCCCTGGCGGCCCTGAAGTCCCGGCTGCACCGCGCCCGTCTCTACGTGCGCCAGCGGCTCACGGAAGTCGCCTCGGCGCCCCCGGACCGGCGCGCGGCGGAGAGGAGAGTGGCGCCATGAGCCACGACGAGATCTCCTGCCGCAAGCTGATCGTCGACTACCTCGCGGACTACGAGGACGGCTCCATGCCCGAGGACGTGCGCCAGGACCTCGAGAAGCACCTCTCCCATTGCCCGCCCTGCGTGGTCTTTCTGAAGACCTACCGGGCGACCGGCCGAACCCTCCGGATGCTCAAGCCGCGCGAGGTGCCGCGAAATCTCGCCCAGGTGGTCATGGAGTTCGTCCGCGCGCGGTGCCGCGACAAGGAATGACGCCCGCCCGGGTCGCGGCGGCGGGCGCGGGCTGGCTCGCGGCCTTCGCTCTCGTCTTTTCGGCGGGCGCGGCCTTCGGCGCGTGGCCCCTGCCGCCCGAGGGATTCCTGCACGGCTCGGACCTCGCCGCGGGCCTGCTGTTCGGCGCGGTCCTTCTCGCGACGTTCCTCCGTCCGCGCCGCCCGTCCTCCGTGGGATAGAATCGCTCGTCCGGCGGCGGAAGATGAGTTCGGGCCCTGTGCGACGGAAGTCTCCGAACCTCGTCAGGTCCGGAAGGAAGCAGCGATCAGGAGGCGCCACCGTGCGCCGCAGGTCAACCTGAGCTCATCTTCGGCCGCCGGACACTCTTGATGGTCCCGATCTTGCCGATTCCGCTCTCCGCTCCCGTCCGGTCGCGTCGAGCGACCGATTAAGATACCCCCGATGCACCTCGCGCTTGCCCGCAAATGGCGGCCCCGCATCTTCGAAGACCTGGTCGGCCAGGAGGCGGTCGCGCGGACGCTCTCCAACGCCATCGCCGACGGGCGCGTCGCGCAGGCCTACCTGCTGACCGGTCCCCGCGGCGTCGGAAAGACCTCGACGGCGCGGATGCTCGCCCGGGCCCTCAACTGCGACAAGGGGCCGACGATCCGTCCGTGCGGCGAGTGCGCGTCCTGCCGCGAGATCCTGGATCGCGGCGAGTCGCTCGACGTGCACGAGATGGACGGCGCGTCGAACCGAAAGATCGAGAACGCCCGGGAGCTCATCGAGACGGTGCGCTACGCGCCGCAGCGCGACCGCTACCGGATCGCCATCATCGACGAAGTCCACATGCTCACGACCGAGGCGTTCAACGCCCTCCTGAAGACCCTCGAGGAGCCTCCGCCCCACGCGCGGTTCATCCTGGCGTCGACCGAGCTCCACAAGATCCCGGCGACGATCGTCTCGCGCTGCCAGCGGTTCGCGTTCCGCGCGCTGACCGTCCCCGAGATCACGGCGCAGCTCACGAAGGTGGCGAAGGCCGAAAAGATCGACGCGACGCCGGGCGCGCTGCGCCTGCTCGCGGGCGCCGCCGAGGGAAGCCTGCGCGACGCCCTGTCGCTGCTGGACCAGGCGGCGACCCTCGCCGCGGGCCGGGTGGACGAGGGACGCTGCGCCGAGATCCTCGCGCTCGTCGACTCGACCCTGCTCGAGGCCATGTACTCGGCGGTCGCCGGCGGCGACCGGGCCGCGGCGATCGCGAGCCTGTCGCGCCTGACCGAGGGGGGCGCGGACCCGCGGCACGTGCTCCGCGAGTTCGTCGTGTTCCTGCGCCGCGCGCTCCTTTCGGCGGCCGGCGCCCCGAGCGACCTCCCGAAGGAGGAGCAGGCGCGGATGGCGGCGCTCGCGCGGGCGATGCCCTACGAAAACCTGCTCCGCGCCGTCTCGCTGACGCTCCAGGCCGAGGAGCAGGTGCGCCGCGTCGACGACCCCGGCCTCGTCGTGCAGATGCTCGTCCTGAAGCTCGCCGAGCTGCCGCGGCTGCGCGACATCGAGGCGTCGATCGGCGGAGCGCCCCCGGCGCGAAGCGTGCCGCCGCCGACGCCTGTCCCGCCCCGCGCCGCGGACGCGGGCCCCCGGATCGTCTCCCTCGTTCCGGTCGAGCCCGAGCCGGAGCCCCGCGAGACCGCGGCGGCGCCCGCGGCCGGCGATCCGATCGAGCGCTTCCACGAGATCCTCGATTCGCGCCGCCGCGTGACGGCCGCCCAGGTCAGCCTGGCCGAGTCGATCGGCGTGGCCGGCGAGGAGCTCGTCCTGCGCTTCGGGATCGACCGCGCGGCCGCCAAGGAGGCGCTCGAGGAGCACGCCGCGAAGAAGCTGCTCGCCGAGGTGGCCCGCGAGGCCTTCGGCCGGCCGCTCAAGATCGTGCTGAAGACGGGCCCGCCGGCCGACGGCGATCTCGGCAAGGCCGCGCGGGAAGTGCCGCGCTCGACGATCTCCCGCGAGCGGGCGAGCACCCGCGCGGAAGCCGACCCGATGGTGCGCTCGGCCATGGAGCTCTTCCACGGCGAGCTGACCGAGATCAAGGAGGAGGAATAGCGGAGTAGGGGCGGGGCTTGCCCCCGCCCGGGCGGGCGGCCACGAGGGCCGCCCCTACCCCGTCCGAGGCGCAATGAACATCCAGAAGATGATGCAGCAGGCCCAGGCCATGCAGACGAAGCTGCAGGAGGAGCTCACGGCCATGCGGGTCGAGGCGACCTCGGGCGGCGGGATGGTCAAGATCGAGATGTCGGGGACCAAGGAAGTCCTCGCCGTCCACATCGAGAAGGCCGCCGTCGATCCCGAAGACGTCGAGACGCTGCAGGACCTGGTCCTCGCCGCGGCCCGCGAGGCCTCGCGGCGCGTGGACGAGGCCGTACAGAAGAAGACGGCGTCGATGCTCGGCGGAATGATGCCGGGGATGCGCTAGTGTTCAGTCACCGAGATCTTGACGTCGGCGGCACGGTGCGCGATCGGCTGAGCGGCTCCTGGTCCTGTGGCCGAGCGAGGCCGTCGTCGCCGTGCCGGGCCCGCGAAACGGCCCCCGCCACAGGACACTAGGCCTTGCCCGGAACCCCGAAATCGCTGGAGCGCCTCGCCGCCGAGTTCCAGCGCCTGCCCGGGATCGGCGCCAAGAGCGCCGCGCGGCTGGCCTACTACCTGCTCCGGTCGCCCTCGGAGGACGCCGAGCGCCTCGCCCACGCGATCGCCGACGCGCGCTCCTCGGTCAAGCGCTGCTCGACCTGCAACACGCTGACCGAGGAAGACCCGTGCGACATCTGCTCCGACCCGCAGCGCGATCCGTCGCTGCTCTGCGTCGTCGAGGAGCCCGGGAATCTCGCCGCCGTGGAGAAGACGCGCGAGTTCCGGGGCCGCTACCACGTCCTCTGGGGCGCCCTCTCGCCGCTGAAGGGCATCGGGCCCGACGAGATCGACGTCGCCGGCCTGGTGTCGCGGGTCACGCCCGAGGTCCGGGAGGTCGTGATCGCGACGAACCCCAACGTCGAGGGCGAGGCGACGGCCCTCTATCTCGCCCGGCGTCTCAAACCGACGGGCGTGCGGGTGACCCGCATCGCCTTCGGGCTGCCGGTCGGCGGAGACATCGAGTACGCTGACGAGGTGACGATGGCCCGGTCGCTGGAGAACCGGCGCGAGTTGTGAGATAAAGCTGTTAGAATAAGTCCTCACAGGAGAATCAGTTAATCCATGACGCTGCCTGACCTCGTCCTCTACGACGAGGAATTCCGGAAGATCAAGGAATCGCTCCACCGCCTGGCGTCCGACGCCAACGCGAACGTGGTCTTCCTGGTGGACAAGAACGGCCAGCAGATCGCGGCCGTCGGCGACCTCACGACGCTCGACACGACCTCCCTCGCTTCCCTGACCGCCGGCAACGTCGCCGCCACCGACGGCCTCGCCCGGCTGATCGGAGAGAAGGAGTTCTCGATCCTCTTCCACGAGGGCGAGCGCGACAACATCCACATCTCGATCGTGGCGCAGCGCGTCATCCTCGTCGTGATCTTCGACGAGCGGACCTCCCTCGGGCTCGTGCGCCTGCGCGTCCGCCGGGCCATGGCCGAGCTCGAGACCATCTTCCAGGACATCGCCCGCAAGGCCGAGAAGGAGAAGCAGGCGCTCCAGGCCGACTTCGACTCGCCCTTCGCCGAGATCACGGACGAGGACATCGACCGCCTCTTCTCGGAGTAGGCGGCGGACGGCCGGGATCGGCGGGCGATGGCACCCTCATGACGTTCATCAATTACGCGGCCCGGGAGATCAACTGCAAGATCGTCTATTACGGCCCCGGCCTCTGCGGGAAGACGACGAACCTCCAGTACATCTACGACCGCACGAATCCCTCGGCCAAGGGCAAGCTGATCTCGCTCGCGACCGAGACCGACCGCACGCTCTTCTTCGATTTCCTGCCGCTCGACCTCGGCACGGTCAAGGGCTTCAAGACCCGGTTCCACCTCTACACCGTCCCCGGCCAGGTCTTCTACGACGCCTCGCGCAAGCTGATCCTCAAGGGCGTCGACGGCGTCGTCTTCGTGGCCGACTCGCAGGAGGCGCGCCTCGAAGCCAACATCGAGTCGATCCGCAACCTCGACAAGAACCTCAAGGAGCAGGGCTACGACATCGCCAACGTGCCGTACGTCCTGCAGTTCAACAAGCGGGACCTGCCGACCTCGATGGCGGCCGACGAGATGTACCGGCGCCTCAACATCAAGCGGGAGCCGACCTTCGAAGCCGTCGCCACGACCGGCGCCGGGGTTTTCGACACCCTGAAGGCCGTGGCGCGCCAGGTCCTGATGGACCTGAAGAAGAGGTAGAGGGGTCAGGTCTTCATTTTTCAGCCGCAGGGGGTCAGGTCTTCATTTTTCAGCCGTCGCGAACTGTCGCCCCGAGCCGAAAAATGAAGACCTGACCCCCGGTGCCCTCTAGCTCTCGCCGCTCTTTCCGACCAGCGCCTCGAAGCAGATCCGCTCGTCCGTGCATTCTTCGGGCAGTGCGAGGTCGCCGTCCGGCCCGTTGGGGCGCATCGTCCGCAGGCACCAGTACTGCGCGGTCGAGGGCGACTGGCGTGGATCCCCCTCGCCGAACGCGTCGGGGGAAAACCAGGTCTTGGTCCGCAGGTGGCGGCAGAGGAGAGCATCGGGCTCGATCGGCGCCTCGCCCTTGCGGGCGAAGCGCCGCATCGGGCCGAGCGGGTCGTCCGTCATCGGGCCCCCGGTCGTAACCCTTCTCTGAGCGGGCGGCCACAAGCCCCGCCCCTACGACGAGAGCCCGCATCCACCCGAGGTCTCCTCAGGCGAAGACCTCCTTGAGTGCCCGCTCGAGCTCGACTTTCGCCAGGCGGACCTTGTATGCGTTCTGCGAGAGCGGCTTCGCGGAGGCGACCGCGGCCTCGGCCGCCTTGCGGGCGACCTCCGGCGAGGGCTTCGCGCCGTTCAGGACCGTCTCGGCCTCGGGCGACCGGTGCGGGGTCGGTGCGACCGAGCCGAAGACGACCCGCGGGTTGCGGATCGTCCCCCCCGAGATCGTCAGCGCCACGCAGACCTCGACGATCGGCCAGTCGAACGACTCCTTCTCCTTGAGCTTCCGGTAGACCGAGCGGGCGCCCTCGGCCGGCGCGGGCAGCACGATCGTCTCGACGATCTCGCCCGCCGACAGCGTGTTCTCGTGGGTCGCATCGTCGACCGGCCGGAAGAAGAACTTGTCCATCGGAAGCGTCCGCCGCCCCTTCGCGGAAACGACCTCGAGGGTCGCGCCGTAGGCCGAGAGGGCGACCCCGGTGGCCGAGGGATGGACGCAGCAGCAGGTCAGGTTCGAGTCGAAGATCGCGTGAAAGCGGTTCTCCCCGTCGCGGGCGAAGCAGTCGTTGCCGCCCTTCTTGCGGCAGTCGAACTCCTCGAGGCGGTAGTACCAGCAGCGCGGGCGCTGGCAGAGGTTGCCGCCGAGGGTCGCCATGTTCCGGATCTGGGGCGTGGCGGCCCCGTCGGCGGACGCGGCGAGGGCGGGGTAGTGCTTCCGGAGCCCCGGGTCGGCCGCGATCTTCGCGAGGGTCGCCAGCGCCCCGATCTTTCCGGGCGGTCCCGCCTCGATGCGGTCGAGCCCCGGCACCTCGGCGATCGAGACCACGGTCGCCGGGCTGTCGCAGCCCTCCTTCATCCGATCGAGCAGGTCGACGCCTCCGGCCTTCAGCTCGGTATCCGGCTTTTCCGTCGCGCGGGAGGCCTCGGCGAGCGACTTCGCGTGCACCAGCGTGAACGGCTTCATGCGCGACCCCCCTTAGCCTTCGACTTCCCGGCCGCGTCCACGGCGGCGAGAACGACCTCCGGCGTGATCGGAAGCCTCGTGATCCGCACGCCGATGGCGTGCGAGACGGCGTTGGCGATGGCGGCGGCCGTGGGCACCGTCGCGGGCTCGCCGATGCCCGTCGACTGCGTGTTGTTGACCCCGGCCCAGACCGGGAGGATGACGGTCTCGATCTCCGGACAGTCCAGCGCGCCGGCGATCTTGTACTGCTCGACGTTGGGGTTGAGCACCCGGCCGCTGCCGCGGTCGAGCACCCGGTTCTCGAACAGCGCGTAGGAGACCCCCTGGATGACGCCGCCCTGGATCTGGCTCTCGGTCGTCAGGGTGTTGATCGCGAGGCCGCAGTCGTGCACGGCGACGACCTTCTCGACGGTGACCCGGCCGGTCTCCGTGTCGACGAGGACCTCCGCGAACTGGGCCCCGCAGATGAACCGCTTCCAGGCGCCCTCGTTGTTCTCGGCCCGGTCGGCGGTGGCGGAGACGCCCTCCTCGGGCAGGAGCTTGCAGGCCTCCTCCCAGCTCGCCTTCCTGGGCGTACCGCCCGAGGCCGTGACCGCGCCGCGCTCGATCGAGACCGAGGCGGCGGGGACCTTCCACTCCTTCGCGACGGCCGCGGCCATCTTCTGCTTGGCCTGCCAGGCCGCCCGGCGGATCGTGGGCGCGCTCGAGGGCGTCGTGGTCGACCCGCCCGAGGCCGGCCCGAAGGGCATGCGCGTGTTTCCGATGCGGACCGAGACCTTCTCGAGCGGCAGGCCGAGCTCTTCGGCCGCGACGATCGCGACCATCGTGCGCGAGCCGGTGCCGAGGTCCTGGACGCCGTGCTCGACCTCGGCCGAGCCGTCCCGGTTGATCGCGACGGTCGCCCGGGGGCCGGTGCCGCCCGTGTCGTACCAGACGGCCGCCCCGACGCCGATGCCCCGCCGGACGGCCGGGTCGTCGGTCTTGCGGCGGGCGTCGCGCGTCTTCCAGCCGATCTTCTCGGCGCCGATCCGGAACTCCTCCCGCCGGACCTCCGACGGGTCGTTCTTCATCCGGAACTCGAGCGGATCCATGCCGAGCTTCGCCGCGAGCTCGTCCATCGTCGCCTCGAGGGCGAAGGCGCCCTGCGGGTGCCCGGGCGCGCGCATCGCGGCCGACGGTCCGGCGTTGGTGAAGACGTCGTACTCCTCGACCTTGAGGTTCTCGCAGGCGTAGACGTTCTTGATCGGCCCGGACGTGCCGGTGCCCCCGTTGGTGCCGCCGGTGCCGCGGGCGATCAGGTGCAGGGCCGTCAGCTTCCCGTCCTTCGTGGCGCCGGCCTTGATCCACTGGATCGAGGAGGGGCGATTGCCGGTCGCGAGCTGCTCCTCCTTGCGGTCGAGGAAGAGCTTGACCGGGGCGCCGGCCTGCTTCGCCAGCTTCGCGGCCGCGACGCCCTCGATGCGGGCGCCGAACTTGGCGCCGAAGCCTCCGCCCATGTACTCCGTGACCACCTGGATGCGCGAGGCCGGGATCTTCAGGGCCTCGGCGAGCTCGTCGCGGACCGAGAAGATGCCCTGCGTCGAGGCCCAGACCTTCAGGTCCCCGCCGTCCCAGTGCGCCACCAGGCCGTGGGTCTCCAGGGCCGTGTGGAGCTGGACCTGCGTGACGTAGGTGGCTTCGACGACGGCGTCGGCCCGGCGGAAGCCCGCTTCGACGCTGCCCTTGCCGCTCTGGCGGGGGCCCATGACGTTGCCCTTGCGGGGCAGTCCGGACTTGCGCTCCTCGACCTCGCCGGCGGAGGTCTTTTCCTGGGCCTGGCCCTCGAAGACGAGGGGCGCGCCGGGCTTGGAGGCGGCCTCGATGCCGACGACGAACGGACGCTGCTCGTAGGCGACGACGATCGCCGCGAGGGCGTCGCCGGCCCGCTCCGGGGTGTCGGCGGCGACCGCGGCGACCTCCTGGCCGGCGAAGCGGACCTTCTCGCCCGGCTCGGCGAGCGCGACCGCGGCCCGGACGCCCGGGAGCTTCAGGGCCGGGGCGAGGTCGATCGACTTGACCGTGGCGGCCGCCCAGGGGCTCCGCAGGATCCGCCCATAGAGAAGCCCCGGGAGGCGGACGTCGATCGAGTAGCGCGCCTCCCCGCTCGCCTTGGCCGGACCGTCGAGGCGCGGGACGCGCGTTCCGACGATCGACAGCCTGGCCGACGGGTCCCAGGGCGCGGGATCGTCCGCCGAGACCGTGATCTCCTTGGTCTGAAACTCTCCGTTGAAGCCGACGCGAAGCTTCTCGGTCATGTCAGGCCTCCTCGGCTTCGAGGGCTTCCGCGGTCGCGAGCGCGACGCGGGAGTCGTCGTGGAATCCCCGGGCCCGGGCCTCGAGCGCGGCGGCCTCCGGCAACGCCTCACCGGCCGCCGCCGTCTTCAGGCCCGCCGCGCGCTCGACGGCGTCGTAAACGTGCGGGTAGGTTCCGCATCGGCACAGGTTGCCGGCCACGGCGGCGCGGATCTCGGCGCGGGAGGGTTTCGGGTTGTGGTCCAGGAGGACCTTGCAGGAAAGCACCATGCCGGAGGTGCAGAAGCCGCACTGCAGGGCGTCGGCGGCGACGAAGGCCTCCTGGAGGGGAGACAGCCGCCCGTCGGCGGCGAGGCCCTCGATCGTCGTGATCGACCGGCCCGCGACCTCGTGCGCGAGCGTCAGGCAGGAGCAGACGGCCACTCCGTCGACGAGCACCGTGCAGGCGCCGCAGGCGCCGCGGCCGCAGACCGACTTGGTGCCGGTCAGGCCGATGCGGTCCCGCAGTGCGTCGACGAGCGTGACCCGGGGCTCGACGGAAAGGTGATGCACCTCGCCGTTGACCTTCAGGTCGACGGGCGCCGGACCCGGGCCGACGATCCCGGTCTCGCCGGCGCGAAGCTTGACGGGTGCTCCGGCGGCGATCGCTCCGACGAGCGTGCCTCGGACGAGGTCTCGACGCGTGAAGCCGCCCTTCGGCTCTTCGCTCATGGCTCCTCCCCTCGGGCTACCGATGATACTTCCGACGGCGGGCGCCGGAAGGACTTTGCGGCGAGCCGGGGCGGGAGAGCGCCGAGCGCCGGACGGCGGGAGCGGGAGCGGCCCCGCGATCGAGGAAGAGCGCGAGTCCCCGGCGCTCGGCCGCGGCGGCCCGCCGGGCGAAGCCGCGCGACCCCTCGCCGGCGCCGAGCGCCTCGAGCCGGTCGGCCTCCGCCGCGAGAACCGCGGCGAGCCGCGAGAGGACGCCGGCGCGGGCGGCGGGAGGGAGGGCGTCGAGCAGCGCGACCCGGGCGAGGATGGCGTCGTTGCGGCGGGGAGGCGGGGGAGCTTCCGCGAGCCACCGCTGGAGCTCCCGGCGGCCGGCGGCGGTCGCCCGGTAGAGGAGGCGGGGGGGGCCGCGGCGGGGGCCCAGCGTCCGGAGGAGGACCCACCCGCGGCGGCGCAGCCCCGCCAGGGCGGGGTAGATCTGGGAGTAGCCCGCGCTCCACGCCGGGTCGACCTCGTCGCGGACCGCGCGCGCGAGATCGTAGCCCGTGCGCGGCTCGGCGTGGAGCAACCCGAGGAGCAGGTGGGGGAGGGACACGGCCGACTATATCAACATAGATATAGTCTGGAGCGGGTTCCGGCCCGGGCGTGTCCTCTCGTGGTGAAAATCAAGGCGAAAAAAAAGGGGGCCCGCGGGCCCCCGAGAAACCGTGTTCGAAGCGTAAGTCGTTGACTTACTTCTTCTTCTTGGTAGCCTTCTTCGCCTTCTTCGCGGCCTTCTTCTTCGTCGCCATTACGTCACCTCCCTCCCGACAGCCAATTGACAGCCCTCGGGCGAGATGCTAGTTTTTCCGCCCCCGTCAAAGGGCGTATCGCCTTCAGTCTGCCGCTGCCGAATGTTTGATGGGTCATACGCTCGTCAAAATCGCCGGTTGGGCCGCAACCCAGCCGGCGATTTGATTTTAGAAGCATCCCTCGCGTTGGTACAAGATTTTTCCTTGCAATCGCTCTTGACTTCATTGTGGCGTTCGCGGGGACGCAAGTCAAGTCGCCGCGACCTCCGCGGCGTCTCCGGAGCCCGACTTCGGGCTCGCCGCGACCCGCGGCGCGACCTCGCGTCTCCTCCGGCCGCGATCCCGACGCGCCCGCGCGTCGCCGGCTGCGACTAGAATCCGACCCGTGACCGCCGAGACCATCACCGTCGCGCACAGTCCCGACTCGGACGACGCCTTCATGTTCTACGCCCTCGCCGAGGGGCGCGTCGACACCGAGGGCCTCGCGTTCACGCACGAGCTGTCCGACATCGAGTCGCTCAACCGCCGCGCGATGGCCGGGGAGCTCGCCGTCACCGCCGTGTCCTTCCACGCGTACACGCGACTGGCGGACCGCTACCTCCTCCTTCCCCACGGCGCGTCGTTCGGCGACGGCTACGGGCCGGTCGTCGTCGCGCGCGAGCCGATCGAACGCGCCGCGATCGCCGCCGGCGACGTCGTCGTCGCGTCGCCCGGGCCCTGGACGACCGCGGCGCTCGCCCTCCAGCTCTGGGCGCCGGGCGTTCGCATGCGCCCGCTCTCCTTCGACCGGATCCAGGAGGCGGTGGCGTCGGGCGAGGAGCGTGCGGGCCTGCTCATCCACGAGGGCCAGCTCACCTTCCGCGACGAGGGGCTGACGGAAATCGTCGACCTCGGCCGCTGGTGGAAGGAGGAGACCGGGCTGCCGCTTCCCCTCGGGGGCAACGTCGTCCGGAAGGACCTCGGCGCCGAGCGGATCGGCCGCATCTCGCGCGCCCTCTCCCGCTCGATCGAGTACGGCCTGGCGCATCGCGGCGCGGCCCTCGATCACGCCATGAAGTACGCCCGGGGGCTCCCCCGGGAAAAGGCCGACCGATTCGTCGGGATGTACGTTAACGCCTGGACGCAGGGGTACGGCGAGGCGGGCCGCCGGGCGGTCCAGACCCTGCTCGATCGGGCGCACGCCGCGGGCCTGACCCCGGCGGTCGAGGCCGAGTGGGCTCCGTAGGGTGAGGACCGACGGCCGGCTCGACACGCTCGTCCTGACGGTCCACCTGGCGGCCCTCGCCCTGGCGCTGGCTCCGCCGGTCTTCTTCGGGGCGGTCGTCGCGCCGTCGGTCTTCCGCGTCCTGCCGACCCGCGACCTCGCGGCGGCCGTGCAGAGCCCGATCCTCTCGAAGATGTGCGTCCTCGCCGAGGCGAGCTTCGCGGTGCTCTTCGCGACCTCCTGGCTCCTGACCCGGCGCGACGCCCCGAAGGCGACCCGCGCGCTCCTGACCCGGATGCCGGTCCTCGGGTTCTTCGCGGCGCTCGTCATCCGGCAGCTCCTGATCCCGCCGATCGACCGCATCCGCGAGGAGGCGCCGGGGCTGATCGACAGCCTGCCCGCCGCCGACCCGTCGCGCGTCCTCCTCGACCGCTACCACCGCCTGGCGACGGGGTTCTTCTCGCTCGAGATCGCGGCCGCCGCGCTGGTGCTCGTGGCGACCGCGGGCCTGCTCGCCGCCCGCCGCTCCGCGCCGCCGCCGGCAGAGAAGCCGAAAGAGGTCGTGCGGGTGCTGAACCTGGACTGAAGTCCTCTCGCCGTCGAACAAAGTAGGGGCGGGGCTCGTCCCCGCCCCCTCACGCCGCAGACCGCGACGTGTCGTGCCTCGACGCGACGCAGAGGGCGGCGACATGGGCGCCCCGACGACCGTGGGGCCGACGATGCAGCCGGCGCTGCGAGTGCCGCGCTCCGGTCGTAGGGGCGGGGCTCGTCCCCGCCCTCGCACGCCGCAGACCGCGACGTGTCGTGCCTCGACGCGAATCGGAGGGCCCGGCCTACGTGCTCCGGCGCCCGCGCATCCCCTGGACGACGAGCATCACCCCCGCCGCCACGAGCGCCCACGGCCAGAGCTTCCAGGCGATCTGGAACAGGTTCTCCGGCAGCTCGATGTTCTGGGAGAAGGCGGTCGCCGCCGCGATCGCGACGAGCACGAGGCCGGGGGTCAGGGTCGACGGCCGCCGCTCCCGGCCCGCGTAGCGATCCACGGCGGCGGCGAGGAGCAGGCCGCCCCCGAGAAAGGCGAGCAGCGTCGCCCAGTGAGGCATCCAGGGCTCGAGCGGGTCGCGCAGGAGAAATCCCGTCCCCAGGCCGATGAGGACCCCGGCGGGCACGACCGGCCCGCGGAAGTTGCGCAGCGCCGAGATCGCGAAGAGCACCGTCCCGATCAGCAGCAGGATCGGCCCGGGACCGGTCAGGTGCAGCTCGCGGCGCACCAGGAAGAAGACGCCGAGCGCCATCAGGGCGATCCCGAGGTTCAGGCCCCGGCGGTCCGGAACGCTCATCGCTTCTTCGCGAGCGAGGCCGCCCGTGGCCCCGGGCCGACGGCCTTGTCGCCCTCCCAGTGGTAGAAGCCCTCGCCGGACTTCCGGCCGACCTTCCCCTCGGCCACGAGGGTGCGCAGAATCTCCGGGGGCGTGAACCGGTCCGAGGGCAGCTCGGCGGCGAGCGTCTCGGCGATCGCGAGGCGCACGTCCAGGCCCACGAGGTCGGTCGTCTTGAGCGGTCCCATCCGGTGGCCGTAGCCGAGCTCGAGGGCGCGGTCGATGTCCGCGGCGCTGGCGATCCCCTCCTCGACCATCCGCATCGCCTCGAGGCCGAGCGCGACGCCGAGGCGCGAGGTGGCGAAGCCCGGCGAGTCGTGGACCCGGACCGCCTCCTTGCCGAG
Organism: uncultured Acidobacteriota bacterium; assembly: GCA_963764715.1. GTDB lineage: Bacteria > Acidobacteriota > Thermoanaerobaculia > UBA5066 > Gp7-AA6 > DAHUXD01. The sequence goes on along the minus strand of CAVXTP010000001.1, from coordinate 22,017 downwards.
CGAGCGGACGAGCTCGAGCGCCCGGGTCTCGGTCTCGGCGGAGGTGTCGTGGCCCAGGACGATCTCGACGAGAGGCATCGCGGCGACCGGGTTGAAGAAGTGGATGCCGATGACGCGGTCGCGGCGGCCCGTGGCCTTTCCGATCCGGGTGATCGAGAGCGAGGACGTGTTGGACGCGAGGATCGTGCGCGGCGGGCAGAGGTCGTCGAGCTCCGAGAAGAGCATCTGCTTCAGGTCGAGGGCCTCGGGCACGGCCTCGATGGCGATGTCGACCTCCGTCGCGTCCTTGAGCCGCTCGATGATGCGCAGCCGGTGCCGCGCGCTCTCCGCCGCGGCGGCGGTCAGCTTGCCCTTGTCGACGGCGCGGCTCCAGGTCGACTCCACGTGCCCGCGCACGGCGCGCTGGGCGTCGGGATCGGCGTCGAAGACCCGCGTGTCGTGGCCCGCGAGGGCGCAGACCCCGGCGATCCCGCGGCCCATCGTGCCCGCGCCGATGACGAGGACGGAGGCCATGGCCGGATTATATGGAGTGGCCGAAAACCCGGTCGGCGTTGCCCCAGAGGATCCGTTCTTTTGCCGCCTCGGAGAGCGGGAGCGCCAGGAAGTCGTCGACGTTCTTTCGCATCGAGGCGACCCCGGGGCTCGGGTAGTCCGTCCCCCAGAGGCAACGGTCCGAGAGGTCCTCGAGGCGGGGGAGGTACTCGAGGAGCTTCTTCGGCGGAATGCCCGAGAGGTCGAGGTGCACGTTGGGGTGCCGCCGCACGAGGAACATGGCGGTCTCCATGGAGAGCGGCCGGCCCGCGTGGGCGAGCAGGATCTTCAACTTCGGAAAGTCCACCGCGACGTCGTCGACCGGCATCGGGTCGGCGAACCGGTTGCGGGCGCCCGGAAAGATCGAGGTGCCGGTGTGGATCGTCACCGGGCGTCCGAGCTCCTCGGCGACGCGGTAGACGTCGGCGAGGCCCGGCTCGCCCGAGAGGTACGCGTTGGCGGCGAAGAGCTGGTGCGGCGGATGGATCTTGAGGAGCCGGATGCCGAGCGACTCGAAGAGGCGGCGGGTGTCGCCCGCGGCGTCGCGCGTGTGCCGCGGGTGGACCGATCCGACGGCGTACAGGCGGTCCTCGTGGCCGCGCACGTAGCGGGCGATCCAGTCGTTGGCCTCGGGCGTGAAACCCATCACCTCGGGGGCCACGTAGTTGATCAGGGCGGCCTTCTCGACCCCCTCCCGGTCCATCAGCGCCAGGAGCGCGGCCGGATCGGAGAGGGCTTCCTGGATCGCCGGAAGGTCCTTGCGGCCCCCGGCCATCAGGGCGCGCACGCCCGGCTTCATCTGCTCCCAGGGCTGGACGTGGACGTGGACGTCGAAGACTCGCATGCGCGGCCGCTAGCCTAAACCAGCGGGGCCCGAGTCCTGTAAAATCGGCGAAACCGATGCATCCCCACAATCGAACGGCCCTGGCCGGCGTGCTCGCCCTGGCGGCGGCGCTGTCGCTGCCCGCGTCGGCCTCCGCCCAGACGCCGCGCCCGCGCCCGCGGCCCACGGTCGCGCCGACTCCCATCCCGACGCCCGTTCCGCCGGAGCGCGAGGGTCGCCAGTACAAGGGCGCGGCCCCGGGCGCGCGGGTCGCGCGGTACGAGAACCGCTTCGTGACCTTCTCGAAGCTGACGCGAGTCGAGGAGGTGGATCTCGACCGCGACGGCGTCTTCGAGGCGCTCGTCGAAGGCATCGGCTCGTTCAAAGGGCTGCCGCCGGACATTCCGGCCGTCGGCTTCGTCTCCCGGACGCGCCTGCCGTTCGAGAACCCGATCCTCGCCGTCTTCAAGAAGGGCAAGGGCGCGGAGTGGGAGCTCCTGCTCGCAGGGCACCTTCCGCTCCTCTGCTCGCAGAGCGACGACCCGACCAAGTGCGACGAGCTCGTCGCCTTCCGCAGCGTCGACTTCCGGTTCGACGACCGGCCCCAGGTCGCTCTCCAGGTCATCCACCCCGGCGACCCGCGCCTCTCCGAGACCCACTTCTACCGGCTCGACCGCGACCGCTTCGACACCACCTTCTCGGTCGTGCTGCCGCGCACGGCGGTCGACGTCGAGTTCGGCCCGGAGGGCATCACGCGCCGGATCGCCGTCGACACGTTCATCAACAAGGAGCTGCCGCCCCGCTACCGGAGCTTCACGCTGACGACCAACTTCGTCTTCGGCGAGCGCAAGTTCCGGATCGCGTCCGAGGCGCTCGAGCCGGAATGGTCCCAGGGCGGCGGCCTGGATCTCTCCTACTGGGGGCTCGTCCACCAGTCGACCTTTGCGAGCGACCTCGCGAAGCTCCAGGAGCGCCAGAAGAAAGTCGTGGCCGAGGCGCCATGGGCGCTCGACCCCACCGAGCTCGTGAAGAAGCGTTACCCCGACGCGCGCGACGTCCAGGTGACGGTACGGCAGCCGGGGCTCGCGATCGTCAACTTCGACCGCGTCAACTGCCCGGCGCACCTCGTCGTGTTCCAGCCTCTCCGCGAGTGGGAAGGCGACAAGAGCCTGTGGGACTTCGCCCTGATCCGCTCGCCCGAGGAGCCGGCGTACGAGTGCCTGGGCGAGGCGCCGGTGAGCGGGAAGCCGTAAGCCTCAGGAGGCAGGAGGCAGGAGGCAGGAGGCAGGAGGCAGGGAGCTACGCCGCTTCGAGGGGCACGGGGCGAACGAGGCGGAGCAGCACGAGAGTCAGCGTGATGCCGGCGGCGCCGACGAGGAGCGTCGAGGCCGCGCCGAAGCGCTCCGCCACGATCCCGGCCTGAAGGTTGCCGAGCGGGACGAGACCCAGCCAGGCCAGGGCGTAGAGCGAGATCACGCGGCCCCGCATGCGGCTGGGAGCGCTCTTCTGGAGGAGCGTGTTGACGAGCGAGGCCGTCGAGGTCATCGAGCCGCCGAGCAGGACCAGGCAGGCGAGCGAGAGCGCGTAGCTGCGGGACAGCGCGAAGCCCGCGAGCGAGAGCGCAAACCCGGTCGAGGCGGCGAGGACGCCGGCGCCCTTGTGCCCGAAATCTCCGCCCGAAGCCATGAGCAGGGCGGTCGCGACGGCGCCGACGCCGACCGCCGAGAGCATGCCGCCGAGGCCCTCGGGCCCCACGCCGAGCAGGTTCTTCGCGAAGAGCGGGGCCATCGTGACCGCGGGCGTCCCGAAGATGGCGAGCGAGGCGATCAGGACGAGGAGCTGCGGGATCAGCGGATGCCGCCGGGCGAAGCGCAGGCCCGCGCGCAGGTCGATCCAGGCGCTGCGGGCCCGGCGGCGGGACGGGGGCATGGCGGGAAGGATCGCGAGGGGCACGAGGATCGCGACGAACGAGATCCCGTTGAGGGCGAAACACGCGGCCTCGCCGAGGGCGCCGATGGCGAGGCCGGCGAGCGCCGGGCCGACGATGCGCGAGAGGTTGAACTGCATCGAGTTGAGCGCGATGGCGTTGGTCAGGTCCTCGGGCCCCACGAGATCGAGGAAGAGCGTCTGGTGCGCCGGCGTGGTCAGCGCGTTCGCCACGCCGTTGACGATCGCCACCCCGGCCACGAGCCCGACCGAGACGAAGCCGCCGTAGACCGCGCCGGCGAGCGTGAACGCGCAGGCCATCTGGGTCGCCTGGGTGGCGAGGAGGAGCCGTCTCCGGTCGAGGCGGTCCGCGGCCACGCCGGCGAGCGGCGCGAGCAGCAGCGTCGGGATCGAGCCGACGAACCCGACGAGGCCGAGCAGGAACGCCGAGTTCGAGAGGCGCAGGACGAGCCAGCCCTGGGCCACCGACTGCATCCACGTCCCGACGTTCGAGAGGAAGAGGCCGGTCCAGTAGCGGCGGTACTGGGTGTGAGCGAGCGAGGCGAACATCCCGCGGCGCGGCGCCTCGGCCCCGCGGGGCGGGGCGACGCCGAGGTTGGGCCCTGCCGGCTTGACGAGCTCGGGATGCGCCTCGGGGCGCAGGCGCCACTTCATGCGCGGGCCGGCGCGGGCGAGGCGCCGCGTCGGCGGCCCGCGAGGAACGCGGCGGCGAGGACCGCGGCGTTGACGGCGGTGCCGGCGAGCACCGGATCGCGCCCGAACGCGAGGGCGGGCGCGAAGCGCCCCGCGGCCGCGATCGCGCCGCCCGCCGCCATGGCCGCGATGGCCCCGCCCGTCGGGATGCGGAGACGCCCCGGGAGAAACGCCGCGAGGACCGGCAGGATCAGGCCCGCGGCGAAGATCGAGTAGCCGAGCTTCAGGGTCGCGAGGACGTTGCGGTCGAGAGCGAGCGCGACGGCGAGGCCCAGGGCACCGTAGACCGGCGCGAGCAGGCGCGCGCCCGAGAGCGGCAGCGTCCGCCCGAGAACGGCCGGCGCGAGATCGCGCGCAGTGACGGCCGTGGCCGAGAGCAGCACGACGTCCGCCGAGGTCTGCATCGTCGCCACGAGCGCCACGAGGACGAGGGCCGAGAGCGCCGGCGGCGCGAAGCCGAGGACCGCGGCGGGCAGGGCGCCGGCGGCGTCCATTGGTGGCAGCGCCTTTCTCGCCGCGAGCGCGATCGCCGCGACCGAGAAGCCGAACAGGACCTTCGAGCCGGCCGCGAGCAGCGCCGAGCGCCTCGCCGTCTCCTCGTCGCGGCAGGAGAGGAGCTTCGCGTACACGTCGCTGCCGACGAGGTGGGGAAGACCGATGAGGACGAGCATCGCCGCGATGTCGCCGGAGTGAAAGGAGGCCGAGGTCGGGAAGCTCCAGACCTCCTTCGGAAGCCCCGAGAGCCCGCCCGCCCCCGAGAGCGCGCAGACGAGGGCGATGCCCGGGATCCCGACGAGCATCAGGCCGTACTGCAGGAGGTCCGTGCGCACGACCGCGAACTGGCCGCCGAGCGACGTGTAGGCCACGAAGACGGCGGTCGACAGGACGATCGCGGGGACGGGGGAGAGGCCGAGCGCAGCGGTCAGGACGACCTGCGTCGTCTCCGTCAGCAGCGCGAACCAGACGATCTCCGAGACGAGGACGAGGAGGGCCGCCACACGCCTCGCCGCGACGCCGTAGTAGCGGCCGACGATCTCGGGCAGCGTCACGGCGCCCTCGCGGCGGACCCGCCGGGCGAGAAAGAGGCCCAGCGTGGCGAGGCCGAGGGCCCCGGCGAGGTCGAGCCAGAGGCCCGAGATCCCGTGGGTGTAGACCAGGGCGGCGAGGGCGATCGTCGTCGATCCGCCGGTCGTCAGCGAAGCCAGCCCCGTGAATCCCCAGAACGTGCCGAGCGAGCGGTCGGCCAGGTAGTAGGACGCCTCGTCACGCCCGGCGCGGCGGCGGTACGCGAAGCCGATCGAGAGGACGGCCAGGAGGTAGACGGCGAGGGCCGCGAGGGGAAGCGTCGGCACGGCGCGGCATTATGGCTTGGACGCCGGCCGGCGCGGCGTCAGATGCGTCGCGCGAGCTCCCGGGCGGCCTCTTCGAGGACGAGCGTCCCGATCGCGAGCGCCCGCTCGTCGAGGTCGAAGCGGGGCGAGTGGTGCGGCCGCGGCTCGCCCTCCCGCGCGCAGCCGACGAAGAAGAAGGCGCCGGGGACGCGCTCGAGGTACACGCACATGTCCTCGCCGGCGAGCGTGCGTGTATCGGTCTCGACGTTCTCCTCTCCGAGGAGCCGCGCGGCCGCTTCGATCACGACGTCGGCGATTGCCGGGTCGTTGACCGTTGCGGCGTTGGTGCGGTCGTACTTCAGGGCCGCCGAGACGCCGCACGCCGCGGCGGTGCCCTCGACGACGCGGCGGATCTTCTCGGGAAGCGCGCGGCCGGTTTCCGGCGTGAAGGAGCGGGCGGTTCCGGCGAGCGTCACGTTCGGGGGGATGACGTTGAAGGCGGTGCCGCCGTGGATCGACCCGATCGTGACGACCGCGGAATCGAGGGGCGAGATCTCCCGCGACACGACCGACTGCAGGGACTCGACGATGCGCGCCGCGGCGAGGACCGGGTCCACGGCCTCGTGGGGCATCGCGCCGTGGCCTCCTCGGCCCTGGACCTCGATCGTGAACTGGTCGACGGCCGCCATCAGCGCGCCCCGGTTGATCCCGATCTTCCCGACCGGCAGCGGGCTCCAGAGGTGGAGGCCGAGGGCCGCCGCGACGCCCTCGAGCGCTCCGTCGCGCACGCAGGAGTCCGCGCCGCCGCGGCCCTCCTCGGCCGGCTGGTAGAGAAAGCGCAGGCCGCGCTCCGCCGGACGGCGCGCCAGACGCCCGGCGACGGCGAGGCCGATCGCGACGTGGCCGTCGTGCCCGCAGGCGTGCATGCTCCCCGGGCTCCGCGAGACGTACGGCTCGCCCGACTCCTCGTCGATGGGCAGGGCGTCCATGTCCGCGCGCAGCAGCAGCCGGCGTCCCTCCGGCCCCGCGTCCGCGAAGACGCCGGTCCGCCCGATCCCGCGCCGCGGCGTCAGGCCGAGCGCCGCGAGCCGATCCGCGACGACCTGCCCGGTGCGCGTCTCCTCGTAGGCGAGCTCGGGATGGACGTGGAGGTCGCGCCGCGTCGCGACGAGGAGCGCCTGCTCCTCCGTCGGAAAGTCGGCCAGCAGCTTTTCGAGCTTCTCCATGCGCGCGGGATTATAGGGTTCGGGCCGGCCTGCCGGATGTCTGCGATCCTTATAAGATTCAGCCCATGGCCGGATTGATCGCCCCCGAGCTCGACCGCTACGTACTCGACCTGCTGCCGCCGCGCGACCCCGTGATCGCGGAGATGGAGGCCTACGCCGCGAAGCACGACGTGCCGATCGTGGGGCCCGCCGTCGCGACGCTGCTGGAGATCCTGGCGCGCTCGATCGGCGCGCAGCGTGTCTTCGAGCTCGGAAGCGCCATCGGCTACTCCACGGCCTTCTTCGCGCGCGCGGTCGGCAAGGGCGGCCAGGTCACCTACACCGACGGGAACGCCGATAACGCCGAGCGGGCGAAGGGGTACCTCGAGCGCCTCGGCTACCTCGACCGCGTCGCGATTCGCGTGGGCGACGCCGTCACGTCGCTCGAGGCGACGACGGGGTATTACGACGTCATCTTCATCGACGTCGACAAGGACGGCTACCCGAAGGCCCTCCAGGCGGCGGCGCCGCGCGTGCGCCGGGGCGGGTATCTCGTCGCCGACAACGTGCTCTGGTCGGGCAAGGTCGTCGACCCGAAGGTCCAGGACGCGGCGACGGAAGGCATCCGGCAGTTCAACCGGCGCCTCTTCGCCCTGCAGGAGTTCGAGACCGCGATCGTTCCCCTGCGCGACGGCGTCGCCATCGCGCGGCGGGAAGGGTAGGGCGCGTGCCCGGCGATCGGGACTCCGTCTCGGCGAGATTCCGCCGGTTCGCCGACGCGGCCGAGCCCGATCTCTTCGAGGGCGCGCTCCTCGTCGCCGAGCTCGTCGACCCGGGCGAGGACGTCGGGGCGGCGCGCGAGGCCGTCGCGGCCCTCGCGACACGCGTCGAGGAGAAGATCGCCGCCGGCGCGGCGCCCCACGCGGCGCTCGGCCAGGTCCTCTTCGAGGAGGAGGGCTTCCGCGGCGACGACGAGGACTACGACCAGCCTTCCAACTCCTCGGTCGCGCGGGCGCTCTTTCGCCACCGCGGCCTTCCGATCACGCTCTCGATCCTCGCGATCGAAGTCGGCCGGCTCGCCGGCCTGCGGCTGACCGGCGTGGGGCTGCCCGGCCACTTCGTCGTGGGCGGCCCGGACCTGCCCGACGGCATGTACCTCGACCCCTTCGACGGCGGCGAGCTCTACGAGGCGGGCGGGCTGGCGCGCCGGCTCGCCGCGATCTTCGGGCAGCCGGTGGCCGTCGGGCCAGAGATCCTGCAGCCGGACCCGCCCCGCGCGATTCTCGCGCGCGTGCTGCTCAACCTGCGGCGCTCCTACGAGCAGCGCGACCGCTGGGAGGACGCCCTCGAGGTGCTCACCTGCGCCGAGGCGCTCGAGCCCGACGATCCCGAGATCGTCCGCGAGCGCGGGCTCCTGCTGATCAAGTGCGGCCGGCCGGAGGAGGCGCTCCCGGTGCTCGAGGCATACGCCGCGGTGGCCGCCGGCGAGGACGCCGAGGGCATCACCCGGCTCATCGAGGCGGTGCGGGCGCGTCTGCGCGGCGAGGCCGGCGAGATCGACGACGAGGAGGATTCGGAATACGGCGCGGCCCCGGCCTCGGAGCGGCGGATCTTCACGCTCGAGGAAGCCCGGGAGCTCCTTCCGCGCGTCCAGGAGATCACCTCGGAGGCCGTGGCCCAGTTCTCGAAGCTGCCGGGCGACCTCGAGGAGGCGCGGCAGGAAATCGTGCGCGCCTGGGCCGAGGAGCTCCAGGGGATGGGCCTCGAGATCAAGGGCGTCTGGCTCGTCGACTTCGACTCGGGCGGCGGCTACTACTGCTGGAAGTACCCCGAGGCGGGCCTCAACCACTTCCACTCGTACGACGAAGGCTTCGCCGGCCGCCTGCCGCTGACCTAGACCGTCGGAACGGTCGTCGAGACGAGGTCGGGGTCAGGTCTTCACTTTTTCGAGATCTCAGGCGAGTCTTGCTCACGCGACGCAGGAACCGAGATCCGAAAAATGAAGACCTGACCCCCTTAGAAAGCCGCTCCTAGAGCTTCGTCCAGGCCACTCGCGGCGTCAGCACGCGGACGAATTCCTCGAGCCCCGCCTGGTCCTCGGCGTCGAAGCGGCCGGGCTCGGGCGCGTCCACGTCGAGGACGCCGCGGAGCGACCCGCCGTCGAGGATCGGGACCACGATCTCCGAGCGCGAGGCCGCGTCGCAGGCAATGTGTCCCGGAAACGCGTTGACATCCGGAACGACGAGTGTCGCGCGCCGCGCGGCGGCGGTTCCGCAGACGCCCTGGCCCATCGCGATGCGCACGCAGGCGGGCTTGCCCTGGAAGGGTCCGAGGACGAGCTCGCCCGAGCGCAGCAGGTAGAAGCCGCACCAGTTGATGCGGTCGAGGGCCTGCGCGAGCAGTCCCGACGCGTTCGCCAGGTTGGCCACGGGGTCCGACTCGCCCTCGAGCATCGCGGCGAGCGAGGCGGCGAGATCGCCGTAGAGCGCCGATTTCCCGCGGCTGTGGTCGATCGTGGCCTCGAACATCGCGCGAATTCTATAGGATGCGCGACCATGTCCGCGCTCTCGGGCCGCCGCCTCGCGATGTACGTCGCGCTGTGCGCGGTCTGGGGCTCGACGTGGCTCGTCATAAAGATCGGCCTGCGGGACCTGCCGCCGTTGTGGTTCGGCGGCGTCCGCATGGCGCTCGCCTGCGCGCTGCTCGCGCCCTTCGCCCTCGCCCGGGGCGGCCGCGAGGGCGCGCGGGGAAGGACGCGGCGCATCCTCTGGAGCGGCGTCCTCCAGATCGGCGTCAACTACGCGTGCATCTTCCTCGCGGAGCAGTGGATCGACTCGGGCCTCTCGGCGGTCCTCTTCGCGACGTTTCCGATCTTCGCCGGGCTCTTCGCGCACTTCATGCTCGCGGCCGAACCGCTGACCGCGCGGACGGCGGGCTCCGCGATCCTCGGCCTCGGCGGCGTCGCGGTGATCGAGGCGCCGGCGCTGGCGACCCTCTTCTCGGCGCAGACGCGGCCGCTCCTCGCCGGCAGCGCGCTCATCCTCGCGGCCTCGCTCGTCGCGGCGTACGCCAACGTCTACAACAAAAAGTACCTCTCGGCCGTGCCGCCGGTCTGGAACGTCTGGCTCCAGACGCTCGCGGGCTCGGCCCTCCTGCTCGCGCTGGCGGCGGCCTTCGAGCCCGGCGCCGTCATGCGCTGGACGCCGAGCTCCGTCGGAGCGCTCGTCTATCTCGCCCTGTTCGGGACGGCGCTGCCCTTTGCCGGGCTCTTCTGGCTCCTGCACCGCGTGCCGGTCTCGGTGATCGGGACGATCCCGATCGTCGACACCGTCATCGCCGTCGTCCTCGGCAGCCTCGTTCTCGGGGAGTCGCTGTCCCCGAGGGTCCTCGCGGGTGCGGCCCTCATCCTGCTGGCCGTGCTGCTCGCGGCGACGAGACGAAAGACCGAGCCGGCGATCGCCTGAGACGGGCTCAGATCCGGCCGGGCAGGAAGTAGAAGGAAACCGCGGCGATCAGGTAGAGCGCGAGGAGCTGGAACCCCTCGAGCCAGTTCGTTTCGCCGTCGAGCGACACGTAGGCGAAGATCGCCGTCGAGGCGTAGAGCGTCACGAGCTCGATCGGCTGGAAGACCAGGTCCATGGGGTGGAAGAAGAGGCTCGCGAGCACGAGCACAGGGGCCACGAACACGGCGATCTGCGTCGACGAATTGGCCGCGATGGAGAGCGCGAGCTCCATCTGGTTCCGGCGCGCGAACTTGATCGCCCCGTAGTTCTCCGCCACGTTGCCGACGAGCGGGACCACGATCAGGCCCACGAAGAACTGCGAGAGGCCGAGGGATTTCGACACCGGGTCGATGGCGCCTACGAGCAGCTCGCTCGCGGCCCCGGTCGCGACGACGGCCGCGGCCAGGACGAAGAGCGACTTGCGGAGGGTCCAGGCTTTCCCGGCGGTCTCGGCCGGGTGGGCAGGCGCCGCCGCGCGGGCCTCCCGCGAGAAGTAGGAATAGAAGAGGTACGCGCCGTAGGTCGCGAGCAGCAGGATCGAGACGCCGACGGAGACTTCCTCGCGGATGTAGGCGCTCTTCTCCAGGGTCGCGAACACCGCGGGCAGCGTCAACGCCGAGACGGCGAGGATCATCATCGCGGCATGACGGCCCACGGTCTTGACCTCGAACTGCTGGCTGCCGTTCTTGATCCCGCCCAGAAAGGCGGAGAGCCCCAGGATGAGCAGGGTGTTGCCGATGATCGAGCCCGTGATGGACGCCTTCACGAGGTCCGTCAGTCCGCTCCGCAAAGCGAAGAGCGTGATGATGAGCTCCGCGGCATTTCCGAACGTCGCATTGAGCAAACCCCCGAGGGAGCTGCCCAGCCGGGCCGCCGCGTGCTCGGTGGCGAGGCCGATCCAGGCCGCGAGCGGGACCAGTGCCAGCGCCGAAGCCGCGAAGATCGTCCACTCCGGGGCGTGGAGGACCCGGCACGCGATCGCGCCCGGGAGACCGAGGAGGAGCACGCTGATGCCGCGCACGGCTCAGCGCGAATAAATCGGGACCCAGGCGCGCGTGAAGTAGTCCGACGCCGTGATCAGGATCAGGAAGCCGAGGAAGATGATGCTCGCCGAGACGACGAAGAGGGTCAGCCGCGGCGAGCCCCGCAGGTGCATGAAGATCCAGGCCACGAGCAGCGCCTTGGTCACCGCGATGCCGAGGGCGAGCGGCGTGTTCCAGATGCCGAGGTGCTGGAACGCGGCCCAGACGGTCAACGCGGTCAGGATCATCAGCGCCGCGAAGACGCCGAGGTACGCCCCGACTCCGGAACCGTGAGTCTTGTCGCTCACAGCGTGTGCCTCCCGAGCAGATAGAGCAGCGGAAACAGGAAGATCCAGACGATGTCGACGAAGTGCCAGTAGAGGCCGACCATGTCGACGGGGGTGTTGTAGCGGGGCGAGAACGCGCCGGCCTGCGCCTTGACGATCAGCCAGGTCAGCAGGCCGATCCCGATGATCATGTGGAGGGCGTGGAGCCCGGTCATGCAGAAGTAGAGCGAGAAGAACATCTCGGTCTGCCGTGGCAGGGGCTGGTGGGTCTTCTCGTCGAGGGGGACGACGAAGGCGGGGCCCGGGACCTCGTGGTGCTCGAACTTCTGGGCGTACTCGACGACCTTGACCCCGAGGAACACGGAGCCGAGGAGGACCGTCAGCACGAGGAAGAGGATCAGGGCCTTCTTCTTCCCCTGCGACGACGCCCAGACCGCCAGCGCCATCGTCAGCGACGAGAGGATCAGGACCGCCGTGTTGAACGCGCCGAGCTTGATGTCGAGGAGGTTCGAGGCCCCCTCGAAGGCGTGCCGGTACGTGGCCCGGTAGATGACGTAGGCCGTGAAGAGGCCGCCGAAGAAGAGGACCTCGGTGACGAGGAAGACCCACATCCCGAGCGTCGAGGCCGTCCGCTGGGCCTCGAGGTCCACGAAGTGGTGCTTGAGCTCGGGCGGCGTGTCGTGGGCGGCGGCGTGGGCGTGCGCGTCAGCCAACGGCGGGCTCCTCGTGTCCGGTCAGGTAGTCGTAGGGACGGCCCGTGACGACGGGCGTCTCCGGGAAGTTCTCGGTCGGCGGCGGCGAGGGCGTCTGCCACTCGAGGCCCGTCGCGCCCCAGGGATTGTCGGCCGCGTCCTTGCCGTATCGCATGGACCAGGCGAAGTAGACGAGCGGGATCAGGTACCCGATGCCGAGGATCGAGGCGCCCGCCGTCGACATGACGTTCAAGACCTGGAACTCCTCGGGATAGGCGTGGTAGCGCCGGGGCATGCCCATGTAGCCCGCGATGAACTGCGGGAAGAAAGTCAGGTTGAAGCCGATGAAGATGACCCACGCCGAGACGCGCGACCAGTACTCCGGGTACAGCTTGCCGGAGATCTTGGGCCACCAGTAGTGGAGCCCGCCGAGGTACGCCATGATCGTGCCGCCGACCATGATGTAGTGGAAGTGCGCGACGATGAAGTACGTGTCGTGCACGTGGATGTCGAGGCCGAGCGCCGCGAGGAAGAGGCCCGTCAGCCCGCCGAACGTGAAGAGGCCGATGAAGCCGAGGGCGTAGAGGAGCGGCGTCTGGTACGACACCGAGCCCTTGTACAGGGTCGCCGTCCAGTTGAAGACCTTGATCGCCGACGGCACGCCGACCATGAAGGACAGGATCGAGAACACGAGGCCGGCGTAGACCGACTGGCCCGACACGAACATGTGGTGGCCCCAGACCAGGAACGAGAGGCCGGCGATCGTGACCGAGGACGCGGCGATGAACTTGTACCCGAAGATCGGCTTGCGGGCGAAGGCCGTGACGAGCTCCGAGATGACCGCCATGGCCGGCAGCACCATGATGTAGACGGCGGGGTGGGAGTAGAACCAGAACAGGTGCTGGAAGAGCACGGGGTCCCCGCCCTGCGCGGGGTCGAAGATGCCGAGGTGGAAGAGCCGCTCGGCCCCGACGAGCAGGATCGTGATCGCGACGACCGGCGTGCCCAGGATCTGGATGAGCGCCGTCGCGTACATGCCCCAGCAGAAGAGCGGCATCCGCGCCCAGCCCATCCCGGGCGCGCGCATCGTGTGGATCGTGACGAGGAAGTTGAGCCCCGTCAGGATCGACGAGAACCCTGCGATGAAGATCCCGACCGCGGTGACGACGACCCAGCCGTTCGAGTAGACGGTCGAGTAGGGCGTGTAGAAGGTCCAGCCCGTGTCGACGCCGCCATGGACCACGGCCCACAGCGAGATCAGGCCGCCGACGACCATCAGGTACCAGGACAGGAGGTTCAGCCGCGGGAAGGCCACGTCCTTGGCGCCGATCATCAGGGGAATGAGGAAGTTGCCGAGGACGCCCGGGATGCCCGGGATCATGAAGAAGAACACCATCATCACGCCGTGCGTGGTGAACATCTTGTTGTACGTCTCGGACTGGAAGAAGTCGCCGGCCGGCGTCAGGAGCTCGAGGCGGATCGCGGCGGCGTAGAGCCCGCCGATGGCGAAGAAGAACGTGACGCCGATCAGGTACAGGATCGCGATCCGCTTGTGGTCCTGCGTCAGGAGCCAGGACTTCACGCCGTAGCTCGAGTTCAGGTAGTTCGGGCGGCGGACCGCGGATTCGACGGGGGCGTTGTCGCTCATGGCTTTGCGGGCTTCCTTTCCGGCGCGGCGACGGCGGCGGGCGCCGGGACGGCCGGCGCGGCGGCCGGCGCCGAGGCGGCCGCGGGAGACAGGGATTTGATGTAGGCCGTCAGCTGCAGGAGACCCTCCTCGCTGATGAGGCCCTGGTAGGTCGGCATGATGGGCGGGAAGCCCTCGACGAGCTTCGCCTGCGGGTTGGTGATCGACTCGCGCACGTACGCCTCGTCGACGAGGACGGTCCCGGCCTGGGTGCGCACGGGCTTGCCGAAGATGCCGATGAGCGACGGCCCGCGCGCCCCCTTCACCTCGCCGTGGCAGTTGTTGCAGGCCTGTTCGACGAACCGCTTGGCCCCGGCCGCCGCGAGCGACTCGCCGGCCGTGCCGCCCGCGACCCAGGCCTGGTAGTCGGCCGGCGTCATGGCGTAGATCCAGCCGATCATCCCGGAGTGGCGGGTCCCGCAGTACTCGGCGCAGAAGAGATGGTACTTCCCGGGCTTCGTGGCCTGGAACCAGGCCGTCGAGAACCGGCCCGGGACGACGTCCCGCTTGAAGCGGAAGGCCGGCACGAAGAAGCTGTGGATGACGTCCTCGGACGCCATCGTCAGGCGCACCGCCTGGCCGACGGGCACGTGGAGCTCGTTCATCTCCCGGTGGCCGTCGGCGTGCTGGATCTTCCACATCCACTGCTTGGCCGTGACGTAGACGTCGATCGCGTTGGCGGGGGGCCGCGTGATGCGGAACCAGACGGACGCGCCCCAGAAGAACATGACGAGCACGATCAGGAACGGGACGATCGTCCAGGCGATCTCGAGCGTGCCCGACTCGTGAATCTCGGTGGCCACCTCGTGTCCGGCGCGGCGGCGGTACTTGATCGCGAAGACGACGACGAGCGTCCCGATCAGGATCGAGAAGAACGCCGTGACGGCGATCATGAAGCCGTAGAGCGCGTCGACGTGCGGGGCGAACGAGGATGCCTGCTCCGGCCAGATCTGCGGCATCAGCGGACCTCTCCGTGCGCGGCGGCGAGCGCTCGGGCCCGGCGGCGGGACATCGCCAGCATCCCGAGCCCGATCAGGACGACGGTCGCCAGGCCGGCGAGGCGAATGATGTTGACGATGACGGCCCCGTACTTGCCGCTCGCCGGGTCGTAGTGGAAGCAGTAGAGGAGGACCTGGTCGACGGGCGTCCCGATGCGCCCGGCCGAGGCCTCGACGAGCCCGAGCCGCAGGTCCCGCGGGGCGTACTCGATGCCGTAGAAGTAACGGGCGAGGCGGCCTTCGGGAGTCGCGACCATGATCGCGCTGACGTGCGCGAACTGCTCGAGCTTCTCGTCGTAGCGGTACCGGAACCCGGCGGCCTTCGTCAGCGCCTCGACCGACGCGGCGTCCCCGGTCAGGAAGTGCCAGCCCGCGCTCGCCGCGGGGTGCTTGTAGCGCGACAGGTAGGCCTCCTTCTTGGCCGCGGCCATCGCCGGCGTCTCGCGCGTGTCGAAGCTGACGGCCACGACGTCGAAATCGCGCCCGGCCTCGAGCGACATGACGTTCAGGGACGCGACGAGGCCGTTCAGGACCTGGGTGCAGAGCATCGGGCAGTTGTAATAGACGAGGGCGAGGATGACGGGGCGCTTCCCGAAGAAGTCGCCGAGCGCGACCGTCCGTCCGGCCTCGTCGCGAAAGGGGAGCGCGAGCGGAAGGCTCTCGTTGAGGCGCTGGTCGATCCCGATGTCCTTCAGCATCGCGGGCTTCTCGTCGGCCCGCACGATCTGTCCCGGCGGCGGCGCCATGGCGGACTGGGCGCGAAGGGACGCCGAAAGCGCGAGCGCCGCCAGGACGCCGAGAGCGGGGGCGACGCGCTTCACTTCTTCACCTCTACGCCGGGCGTCGGCGCGGGCGGCGGCACGAGCGGCGCGAGCGGCGCGATGCCGCGCTCGGCGACGAGGTCCATCGCGCGGTCGATCGGGATGTGCACGACGCCCGAGGTCCGGTCCATCCAGCCGTAGGTCGCGAGGCGATCCATCTCCGCGGAGCGGAACTCCCTCCAGTGGCGGACCGGCTGGACCTGGAGCCTCGGCAGCGGCGGCGCGGCGTCCTCCCGCCGCTCCATTCCCGCGGCGGCGATCGAGGCCTCGTCCTTCTTCACCTCGCTCTTTTCGTGGCGCCGGAACACCAGGAACGTCAGGAGCGCGCCGGCGATGGCGGCGCCCACGAGCACGATCCCGAGACCGACCGCGACCGACGTCTTCACCACGTCGGGCTCGGCGGCCACGCCGTGGGCGTTGGGCTTGCGGCTATCCGCGGCCATGCGCGAGCGCCTCCTCGAAGCCGGGGTCGTGGGCGGGCAGGAGCGGGCGGGCGGCGAGGTTGCGGGCGTAGAAGGACACCCACAGTCCGCCGAGGCCCACCGGCACGGTCAGGTCGAGCCAGTGGATGCGGAACGCGCCGGCCGAGAAGGCCGGCAGGACGAGCCAGGCGACGTCGAGGAACCGCATGACGACGAGCAGCGCCGCCGCCTCGCCGAGAAGGCGCGGGCTCCGGTTCGCCTGCCGCGAGAGGAGCAGCAGGAACGGCAGGACGAAGTGGAACAGCAGGATGGCGAGCCCGAGCGCGCCCCAGCCGCCGCGGAACCGCGCGAGGTACCAGCCGATCTCCTCCGGGAGGTTGCCGGACCAGACGATCAGGTACTGGGAGAAGTTGACGTACGCCCAGATCATCACGAAGGCGAACATCATCTTGCCGAGGTCGTGGAGGTGCCGGCCGCCGAGGAACGACTTCAACGGCTGGAGCGGCGCGAGGCGCAGGACCGCGAGGGCCGCCAGCGCGAGCGCCCCGAGCGCCTGGTTGACCATGAAGATCACGCCGTACATCGTCGAGTACCAGTGGGGCTCGAGCGACATCACCCAGTCGACCGACGTCCAGGTGACCGAGAGCGCGTAGAAGACGAGCCCGCCCCCCGACAGGAGCTGCAGCTTGCGGTCGAGGAGCCGGTGCTCGTCGGCCGCGTCCTGCTGCCGCGACCACTTCCCGAGGAAGTACGCGAGCAGCAGCCAGCCGGCGAACGCCGCGGCCGCGCGCACCAGGAAGAAGGGCTCGTTCAGGTAGGCCGCCTTCTTCCGCAGGAGCTCGTCTTTGGCGACGAGGTCCGCGTGGGTCCACTCGTAGACGCGGTGCATCCCGAGGGCGACCGGGACGAAGAGCACGGCGCAGAGCGGGAGCGTGCGCGTGGCGGCCTCGAGCTCGCGCCGGATGGCGATGCCCCAGGCGCCGCCCGTCAGGTACTGCAGCATGAGGACCGCGAGCGACCCGACGGCGAGGCCGTTCCAGAAGACGAAGGCCGCCAGGTACGACCGGTGGAACTGGGTCGGGTCCTTGAACGCGCCCACGATGGAGACGGCGAGCGCGAGCACGCCGACGATGAGCGCGCGCCGGGCGGCGCGGCCGGTCGTCTCCGGGAGGCGGGGATCGTTCGAGACGTCCATCAGTGTTTCTCGCCTCCGGGCTGCGAAAACTCCTTCTCGATCTCGACGGCCTTCTTCCAGTCGTCGGCGCCGACGGGCAGGGGCGCCGGCTTCGGCGGGGCGTCGGGGCTCTCGAGCGGACCGCGGGCCTCGGCCGGCACGTCCGCGAGCGTGGCGCTCTGGGAGAGCTGGAGAGCGCGCACGTAGGCCGCGATCGCCCAGCGGTCCGCCGGCGGGATCTGCGCCCGGTAGTCCATCATCGCGCCGAAGCCGTTGGTCATGACGTCGAAGAAGTAGCCCACGGGCGCCGCGCGCAGCCGGTCGATCGCGTACGACGGCGGCTGCCGATAGCCGCGCTGGACGACGATCCCGAGCCCGTTGCCGGTCAGGCCGTGGCAGGGCGTGCAGAAGATGCCGTACCGCTCCTGCCCGCGCGCCAGGAGCTCCCGGGTCAGCGGCACGGGCAGCTCGGCGACCGGCTGGCCGTTCGACTTGCCCGTCAGGAACACGGTGTCGCCGTACGGGAGCCCCCGGGCGACCGTGTCCTCGACGACCGGCCGCGCCGCGCGGCGGTCCTCGAAGAACGCGGACCCGCGCAGGTCCTTGTACTTCGGCTGGTCCTGCATGTCGCGGCGGCAGCCGGCGAGCGAGGCCGCGGCCGCGAGGAGCAGGATCGGCAGAGCGCGTCGCAACCCTACTCCTCCACGTCCATGACGACCCGCGGCCCGAGCCTGGTCAGGAAGGCCCAGGTCTCGTCGTGATCGAACTTCGGGTCGCGCGCCTCGATGCAGAGGAAAAAGCGGTCGCGCGAGGCGAGCGCGAAGCGCGGGGAGTTGAAGACGGGGTGGTAGGGCATCGGGAGGCCGTTCAAGGCCAGCATGCCGAGGACGGCCGAGAATGCGGCGAAGAGGATCGTCGTCTCGAAGGTCGGGACGATGAAGGCCGGCGCGCTGTGGAAGGGCTTGCCGCCGATGTTGAGCGGGTAGGCGATGACGGAGGTCCAGTAGCACAGGGCGTAGCCGCAGAGCCCGCCGAGGATGCCGCCGCCGAGCACGACCGCCGGGAGCTTCCGGTCGTGGATGTCGAGCGCCTCGGTCAGCGCCTCGATCGGGTACGGCGAGTAGGCGTCGAGCTTCGTGAACCCGGCCTCGCGGACCGTCCGCGTGGCCTCGACGAGGTCGTGCGGATTCTCGAACTCGGCCATCAGGCCGTAGAGCTTGGCGGCGGTCATTCCTTCTCCTCTCCCTCGACCTTCGCCTCCGGCAGGATCGCCCGCATCTCGAAGATCGAGATCATCGGGAGGAGCCGGATGAAGAGGAAGAGCAGCGCGATGAAGAGGCCGATCGAGCCGACGAAGGTGGCCCAGTCGAAGATCGTCCCCTTGTACATGCCCCAGGAGGACGGCAGGAAGTCGCGCGAGAGGCTGACGACGACGATGACGTACCGCTCCAGCCACATGCCGACGTTGACGATCATCGCCATGCCGAAGAGGGCCGGGATGTTGTGCCGGACCTTGCGGAACCACAGCGCCTGCGGCGCGAGGAGGTTGCAGAAGAGAAGCAGCCAGTACATGTGCTTGTACGGGCCGTGCATCCGGTTCCAGATCATGAAGCGCTCGTAGGGGTTGCCGCTGTAGAAGGACATGAAGGCCTCGACGAGGTAGCCGTAGCCGACGATCAGCCCCGTCGCGAGGAGGATCTTGGCCATGTTGTCGAGGTGCTTGAGGGTGATGAAGTCCTCGAGCCCGTAGACTTTCCGGAGCGGGATCGCGAGCGTCAGGACCATCGCGAAGCCGGCGTAGATGGCGCCGGCCACGAAGTAGGGCGGGAAGATCGTCGCGTGCCAGCCGGGCACGATGCCGGCCGCGAAGTCGAACGACACGACGGTGTGGACCGAGACGACGAGGGGTGTCGCGAGGCCCGCGAGGAGGAGCGAGGCCGTCTCGTACCGGTGCCAGTGCCGGGCCGACCCGCGCCAGCCCATGGCGAGCATGCCGTAGAGGATCCTGGCCCACAGCTTCTTGGCCCGGTCGCGCAGCGTCGCGAGGTCCGGGATCATGCCGACGTACCAGAAGAGCAGCGACACCGTCGCGTACGTCGAGACGGCGAAGACGTCCCAGATCAGCGGGCTGCGGAAGTTGGGCCACATGCCCATCGTGTTCGGGTAGGGCAGCAGCCAGTAGTCGAGCCAGGGCCGGCCGGTGTGGAAGGCGGGGTAGAGGCCGGCGCAGGCGACGGCGAAGATCGTCATCGCCTCCGCGAAGCGGTTGATCGAGTTGCGCCACGGCTGGCGCAGGAGGAGCAGGATCGCCGAGATCAGCGTGCCGGCGTGGCCGATGCCGATCCACCAGACGAAGTTCACGATCTCGAATCCCCAGCCGACGGGCTGGTTCACGCCCCAGATCCCGATGCCCTTGACGAGCAGGTACCCGAGGGCGCCGAGGAGGACCATCATCAGGGAGAAGCCGATGCCGATCCCGATGAACCAGACGAGCGGCGTCCGGCGCGAGAGCGCGATCGACGCGAGCTTGTCCGTCAGCGTCGTGAACGAGTAGCCCGGGGCGAGGATCGCGCCCGACGGGGCGGGCTTGGCGCCCGAGCGGGGAGGAGTCGTCTCGCTCATGCGCCGTGGCCTCCCTCGGGCTTCTTTCCGCCGGCGCCGCCGAGGGCGGGCAGCGGGTTCGAGAGCGAGGCGAGGTAGCTCGTCCGGGGGCGGGTGCCGAGCTCGGTCAGGAGGCCGTAGCCGCGCTTCTCGGCCTTGGCCTTCGAGACGCGGCTCGCGGGATCGTCGACGTTGCCGAACGTGATCGCGCGCGCCGGGCAGGCCTGCTCGCAGGCCGTGCGGATCTCGCCGTCCCCGATGGGGCGGTTCTCCTTCTCGGCCGACGTACTGCGCCCGGTTGATCCGCTGCACGCAGTAGCTGCACTTCTCCATGACGCCGCGGCTGCGCACCGTGACCTCGGGGTTGTTCACCAGCTTGTGGATCTCGGTCGTGAAGTCCGCGTAGAGGAAGAAGTTGAAGCGCCGGACCTTGTACGGGCAGTTGTTCGAGCAGTACCGCGTGCCGACGCAGCGGTTGTAGACCATCTGGTTCAGGCCTTCGGCGCTGTGCACGGTCGCCGCCACCGGGCAGACCATCTCGCAGGGCGCGTTCTCGCAGTGCATGCAGGTCACCGGCTGGTGGACCGTGCCGGGGTTCTCGAGGTCGCCCTCGTAGTAGCGGTCGATCCGGATCCAGTGCATCGCCCGGCCGCGCTGGACCTGGTCCTTGCCGACGACGGGGATGTTGTTCTCCGACTGGCACGCGACGACGCAGGCGTTGCAGCCGACGCAGGTCGAGAGGTCGATCGACATGCCCCAGGCGTAGCTGCCCTTCGGGAGCTGCGGGTAGAGCGAGTCGCGCGGCCCCGGCGGCTCCTCGCCCATGTGGGCGACGACCTCGGGATTGGCGCGGTACTCGTCCGCCGTCACGGCGCGCACCAGGTTGCGGCCCTCCATCGAGTGGTGGTGCTGGGTCGTCGCGAGCGACGCGCTCCGGAGCGTCTTCTCGAGCACGAGGCCGGGCGCGCTCCACGGGCGCGCGCTCTCGCGCAGGGCGTACGCGTCGAAGCCCGTGCCGTTGGCGACGTGACCGCCGCGGGTGCGGCCGTAGCCGAAGTGGACCGTGACGCAGTCCTCGGCCTGGCCCGGCATGACCCAGACGGGCGCCTCGTCGGTGCGGCCGGAAAGCGTCAGCCGGACGACGTCTTCGGTCGTGACGCCGAGCCGCTGCGCGGTCGCGGGCGCGATCAGGGCGGCGTTCTCCCAGGTCAGCTTGGTCAGGGGCTTGGCGAGCTCCTGCAGCCAGCCGTTGTTGGCGTAGCGGCCGTCGCCGACCGTCGGATCGGGCCGGAAGAGGAGCGTCAGTCCCGAGTCGGAGGGGGGCGCCGCGGGGCGTCGAGCGGGAAGCCCGGAGAACCGGCGTCTTCGCCGTCGACGCCGAGCCCGGGACGACGCCGTCGTGGACGCCTTCTGCCAGGCGGGGTCGTCGCCCGCGCCGGGCTTGCCGCGCCAGGCCGTCCTTGACGATGTCGTGGGAGGAGCGCTCGGGCTCCGCCGAGAAGGCGGCGAGCAGCTCGTGCGCCGTCCGGCCCGAGAAGAGCGGCGCGATCAGGGGCTGCAGGATCGTGACGGTGCCGTCCTCGGTGCGCGCGTCGCTCCAGCTCTCGAGCGAGTGGGCCTCGGTCACGTGCCAGTGGCAGAGGCGCGAGGTCTCGTCGTCGTAGAGGCCGAGATGGATGCGGAGCGCGACCTTCTCCATCGCCTTCCCGAAGGCGAGGTCGGCCGGCGCGGAGAAGACGGGATTCCCGCCGACGATCGCGAGCGTCGAGACCCGTCCGGCCGCCATGTCGGCCGCGAGCCCGGTCATCGCCTCGGTCTGCGCCGACGGGCTCGCCGCCGCGGGCGCCGCGTAGCGGACCGTCTTGCCGGCGTTGCCGAGGGCGGCGTTGATCGCGTGGGCGAGGGCGTGCACGACGGGCGGCTGCGTCTCGCCCGCGACGACGAGGCTCGAGCCGCGGTGCTCCTTGAGGTCGGCGACGACGGCGTCGGCGAAGGGATCGGGAGCGGAGCGGCGCGCGGGGGCCGGGACCGCCCCGACGCCGGCGGCGACCGCCCGGGCGAAGGCCTCGATCGCGGCGGGCGACATGGGACGCCGGTGATCGGCGCGCGCGCCCGTCAGGCTCGGCGTCGACTCGACGACGTAGAGGCGGTTCATCGCGGCGGCGCCGGGCCGGCGGCGCGACGTGAAGTCGCGGACGTGCCGGGGCATGGACGGGCCGCTGCCCAGGAAGTCGCTCTCGAGCGAGACGACGACGTCCGCCGCGTCGAAGGAGGGCAGCG